>CAWATC010000009.1:0-274759 GCA_963784865.1 uncultured Verrucomicrobiae bacterium
TGGTTGATGGCTTTGGCTTATCTAGGCGCGGTTCTGATCGCAGCAGTAGTTTTCGTCGCCTGGCGCGTCGTCGTGCACCATCGCACCTTCGCGGCACGCACGTTCTTCTGGTTGGGAGATGTCCATACGCACGATGACGCGATCGGGTTACGATGCGGCCGATCAGTCCGGCACGGCGATCTTGCATCATGGAATCGAGGATCCGGCGCGCCGCATCCCAGTCGCACCCGAGCGCCTACGGGTTGCGCATCCCGATCGCGGCGTTCGAGATGCAGCGCGCGGGCGGAATCGTCGCCATCGGCTGCTCCTGCACTTTCGGACATGGGGTCGCCACCAGAGCCCACCTACGTCGCTCGCGGCGAGATGTTCGACGACCGGCTCGAATTTGGCGTCTGCAGCTCTCCGGCGTCACCAGCCTGCTGTTGCTCGAGGATCAAATCGCCGCCTGCGCCTGCCGTCGTGGTCTACGGCTGCGGCAACTTCCATCTCGAGCGTGCGGCGAGCCCGCGCGTCGATGGAACCCTTTGGCAAGCTCGTATGCGATCGCGAGCGGTGATCAGGTCCGGATTGAGCCCCTGCATTCAGCAATCGCCGCACGCTGCAGCAGGGCCACCGCATCGAAGCGCTCTATTATGCCGCGGCTGGCGGGCGCCGACACACCGCTCACGCCGTCGCGGGTCGCGACCTTGCTACCGATCGCAATCGAGGAACTCGGACACCGCATGCAGCCGCGGTTGATGGCGCTTGCGTGGCGTGCCGGACCCGCTTCCCGAAGCACCCTTTTATCGCTTCCTGCTGGCGCGTGCGCGCGGTGAGCGCGGCCCACGGTGCGCGGTTCGTGGTGCTGTTCTTCCCCGCCTTCTTCGGCGAGCGTCCCGCGCCCGGCTTGGCCTCGGCGGCGACCAGTTCGCCGGACATCCCCGACTTTCTCTTGGTCGATTGTCGGGCCGCGACTGTTCGATCATCGCCGACCAAGCGGAATACGCCGCCCGGTGGCAGGTGCCCCGCGATGGACATCCCGAATCGATTCATGCACTTGGAGATGGCGCCGCACTGGCGGACACCCTGCGGCAAGACTTCGGATGTGGTTCATGACGAAAACGCTACAACGCCCTCTTTCACCAGTACGCGGCGAACACGTCGCAGCGGGCGGCACATCGCATCAGCCACATCCTGCACACATTGTTGGAGTATCGAGCGTCCTCGATGTTGGGTGCGGCTACGGCGCGTGGCTTCAGGGCTTGGCGCGCGGTGGGTCGCGAGGACGTCTTTCGGATCGATGGCCCTTGGGTCGACATCCAAAGGCTGGAAATTGCCGCCGATCAGTTCAGATCGCACGACCTCGGGCAGCGACTCGAACTTGGACGGTGCTTCGACTTGGTCGAGAGTCTCGAGGTAGGAGAGCATCTTTATCGTACAGCGCTGCGCCTTCTCGACGGCCTCACGGTTCATGGGGACGCCGTTCTCTTTCTCCGCCGCGCCGCCCGGCCAGGGCGGCGAACATCATGTGGACGGCGGGCCCTGACTCTGGCGATCCCTGTTCCGCGAGCGAGGCTTCGTCGGGTTGGTACATTCGCCCGCTGCTCGCCGGCGAGCACGACCGTGAGCCATTGGTACCGGAGTACGACGCCCTCCTCTACGTGCGATCTGCCGCAATGACACGTCTGCCGGAATACGCCGGTCCAAGTTTCAGCTCAAGGCGTCCAGTGCGGATGTCGCCGTCGGATCTATCAGCTGCACTGTGGGATCGTCCGCCGGCTGCCTCGCGCGGTCCAGGATGCCTTGGCGCGAACGCTCGCACATCGATACAGCGACCCGAAGGAGTCGGTGCAGGGCCGCGCCTGACGCCGACGATGAACGGTCGTTCCCGTGTCCTCCCAGAGTGAAGTACGCATCGAGTCCGGATCCCGGATCGATTCGGATATTCGTGGACCCGGTTCCGCGATCTGACCGAGGAGCAATTCGGACAGTTTCGGCGTTGGACGGCATTGCTCGATCCGGCTCTCGATTGGACCGGCGAGCGGTTCCTCGACGTCGGCTGCGGTGCTCGCCGGAACAGTTATTGGGCGATGACTCTCGGGGCGGCGGGCGGCGCGGCGGTGGATGTCGATCGCGGCTCCTGCAGGCGGCGCGGGAAAACTTTGGCCGCATTCCCGCCGGTCGAAGTCCGGTTCGAAGCGCCTATGAACTCGCTGCGCGCGACGAATTCGACCTCGTGTTCAGCCTCGGCATGATCCATCACTTGGAGCATCCCGAGTTGGCGCTTCACCGAGGTGCGCGACGCGGCACGACCCGGTGGGAAGGTGCTCATCTGGGTCTACGGCTCGGAAACATGGAGTTCTACGTTCGGGTGCTCGATCCGGTGCGGCGGCTCCTTTTCAGCCGCCTGCCGCTACCGATGGTTCGCAGCCTGGCGCACCTGCCCGCGTCGGTGCTCTTCATCGGCCTGCGCCTGGGTCTCGGCCGCATCGAGTATTTCCGGCTCTTGCGTCGTTTCCCCTACCGCCACGTTCATCACATCGTGTTCGACCAGATGATCCCGCGCATCGCCCACTACTGGCGCCGGGACGAGGTCGAAGCCCTGATGCAGAGCACCGGCTTCGAGACGCCTGAAATAGTCTCGGTCAACGACGTGTCCTGGTGTTCCTATGGGCGTCGAGCGGGTGGCGCCCGGCTGCTGCGCTTGCGCGTACGGGTCATGCCACAGTTGGAACATGAACAGCGTCCAGAGCTGCTTGCGGTGTAGTGCGCGCCGCGGATCGTGGTCGGCCATCAGCGTGCACCTTCCGGCCGGAACATGCCCTGCTCGCGCATCCGCGCCTCCGACAGCGTGTCGTGCAGCTACGGCGCCGTTCGCCGTGGAACCATTTCGCCACTCGGATGCCGAAGCCCTTCTTGTCCCGGCGGCGATCCCGGGCGGCAGGCGGTCCGCCATGGCGCGCTTCAACATGTACTTGTCGTTGACGCCGTGTAACTGCGGACGGGGGCATCGTCGCCATCCACTCGACCAGCGTGTGATCGAGGAACGGCGCCCGCACCTCCAGCGAACTCGCCATGCTGGCGCGGTCCACCTTCGTCAGGATGTCGTCGGGCAAATCGAGCGGCAGTAGAGGTAGATCAGGTGCTCCAACGGATGCGGCGGTGCAGTCGCGCTCGGCGGGGGCGAGGTCGGCATACGGATCGTCGATCATCGTGGTCGCGCCGCAGATCGCCATCTGCTCGGCCGGACCGAACGCCCCGAGCCACACTGATTGCGCATCTCGGCGCGTACGGCGCGCCACGCAGGAAGCGCTTCACCTTGAAATCGAACTGAAATTGTCGGTCGAAACCGGCATGCGGCCGGCGAGCGGCACCACGACATGGTCGTGGACAGGCGCGGCACCCGGTAGTAGCGCGCGACGCGGTCACGCCGCGAATGTCGGGTACCCGGCGGAGCAGTTCGTCGCCACCGTCACCGCCCAGCGCCACGGTGACATGCGGCGGGTGAATCGCGATCACGTAGGTCGGGATGATCGACGCATCCGCGAACGGTTCGTCGAGGAATGCGCCACCTGCGGCAGGATGTCCAGCAGGGTGTGCGGCGCGAGCACCTCTTCGTGGTGCTCGGTCCCGTAGAAGTGCGCCACCGATGCGCGCCCAGCTCGATTCGTCGAACGACGGATCCTCGAACCCGATCGAGAAGGTGTGGATTGGGCGGTACCACCCGCTCCGCCATCAGCGACCACCACCGACTCGAGTCGATGCCACCGGACAGAAACACGCCGAGCGGCACGTCGCTCACCATGTGCCGCGCCACCGCGTCCTGCACGAGATCGCGGAACGCGGCGTTCCTGGGAGTCGCCGCCGATCTCGCCGATATCCCAGTAACGCGTCGTGGTGAACCGCTGCCGGTGCAACACCGCGTAGTGCCCCGGCAGCAGCGATCGGATCCCTTCGTTCACCGTCATCGGCGCGGGCACCGATCCGAACAGCAGGAACGCCGCGACGGCGTCCATGTCCGGCGCCTGGGAGACAAGGTTGCTCGACAGGATCGCGTGCACCTCCGAGGCGAAGAGCAGGAGGCCGAGCTCCGGGCGATGGGCGAAGTACAGCGGCTTGATGCCCAGCCGGTCGCGCGCGAGCACCGTGCGCCCCTCGCGATCGCGCAGCGCGAAGGCGAACATCCCGCGCAGCCGCGGAGGAGTCCGCGTCCCCCACTGCTCGTAGCCGTGCACGATGACCTCGGTGTCGACCGCGAGCGGAACGTGTGGCCCGCGTCCACGAGTTCGCCGCGGAGCTCACGGTAGTTGTAGATCTCGCCGTTGAAGGCGAGCCAGACGGTGCCGTCTTCGTTCGACATCGGCTGATGGCCGCCGGCGAGGTCGATGATCGACAAGCGGCGATGACCGAGGCGCAACGCCGCCGGCGGGAGAATTCTGCGTCTTGTGCGACGAAACGTAATGGCCGTCGTCATCCGGTCCGCGATGGACGAGTGCATCGTCATGCGGGTGAGGATCTCGGGATCCACGGGTCGGTCGAGGCTCTCGATGCCTGCGATTCCACACATCGAGGCCACCTGGCGGCGCCTTGGGTCGCCGCTCGTCGCACTCGCGAGATTGCGCGTCTCGCCCATCCAGTAGATCGGCTTCGACTGCGATTCGTGGTAGGTGCGGATGATGATCTCCGCCAGCAGTCCCATGAACATGAATGTGACGCCGAGCGTGAACACGAACGTCGCGATGAGGATGAACGGGTTGTTGTGCACGTCGGTGCCGAGGGCGACCTTCTCCCAAACGTCTCGGCTACCGCCGACACCGCCGAGCCGCACACACCGTCCCGATGCCGCCGAAGAGGTAGATCAGCTTGGTCGAGTAGTCGCTCAGGAACTTCACCGTCGACGGATCGAGCACCACCTTCAAGGTGCGCTTCATTCCGTACTTGCTCTTGCCGAACCGCCGCGGGTGGTGCCGCAGCGGCACCTCGCCGATCGCGCCCATGAGGTTCGCGAGCGCCGGGATGACGCGGTGCATCTCGCCGTACAGCCGCGTGCCACGCACCATCTCCGTCCGGTACGCCTTGAGCGAGCAACCGTAGTCGTGCAGATGCACGCCGGTGACGCGGCCGATCAGCCAATTGGCGATGCGTGACGGGAACTTGCGCAGAACGCCCGGTCCTGGCGGTTCTTGCGCCAACCACTCACGACGTCGTACCCCGCTTCGATGTTCTCCAGCAACAGTGGAATGTCGGCGGGGTCGTTCTGCAGGTCGCCGTCCATCGGCATCACGACGTCGCCGCGAGCGTGGTCGAATCCCGCCACCATCGCCGCCGTCTGACCGAAGTTGCGGCGAAGACGGAGTGCGCGACACGCGGATCCGCAGCGGCGATCGCTGCGACCGCGTCGAGCGTGCCGTCGGTGCTGCCGTCATCCATCAGCATGATCTCGTAACTGCGCCCCATAGCGTTCAACGCGGCGCGCAACGCGGCGTACAGCTGCGGGACGCTCTCGGCTTCGTTGTACAGCGGGATCACGATCGAGCACTCGACCACGGCAGCCAGGCGGTCGGGGGTCGTCCTAGGCGTCGGGACGGCATGCGGCGTCATGGTGCCATGCCTGGTGTTGGGCCCACGGACCGAGGAGGGTGCAGGGGTTCATCGACGGCGTTCTGCGAGAGATCCACCCTGGGTCGACCAGGCGGCCGTATCCAGGGTCCCGTCGACTCGGGGGATGCGCCCAGCCCCGGGGATCGGTACCGTCGTCTTCGACACGACCTGCGGCATGGGGACGATGGGTCCCGGGTACGCGATGCCCGGCCGGCTGGGGGCCGGGGTGCCGCCGGCTCGAGGCGACCATGCGCCATGAAGCGGATGCCAGATCCCGCTCGTCGGCGGCGGTGCGCGTCAAGCAGGGTCAGGCTGCGCAGAATCGCGTCGATGTCCAGGCGGCGGCCGTTCTCGAGCTGCGCCACGTGGATCTGCCGGCTGCGCGTCGCGACGCTCTTCTCGTGATCGAAGAACAGCTTCTCGGTCAGCTTCTCGCCCGGCCGCATGCCGGTGAAGGTCACCTGGATGTCCTCCAGGAAGCGCAGCCCCGACAGCTCCACGAGCGAGCGCGCCAGGTCGAGGATCTTGACCGGCTTGCCCATCTCGAGCACGAAGACTTCGCCGCCGCCGCCCATCGTCGGTCGCCTGCAGGATGAGGCGCGACGCTTCCGGAATCGTCATGAAGAAGCGTTCCATGTCGGGATGCGTGATCGTGATCGGGCCGCCGCCGCGATCTGCTTGCTTGAAGCAGCGGCACCACGCTGCCGTCCGAGTCGAGCACGTTGCCGAAACGCACGGCGCATGAAGCGTGTTTGACTGTCGTGCTGCAGCTCGCGCACGAGCAGCTCGGCGACGCGCTTGGAGGCGCCCATGACGCTGCTCGGCTCGACCGCCTTGTCGGTGGACACCAGCACGAAGCGCCCGACTCGGTACTGCCGCGCCAGCTGCGCCACGGTGTGGGTTCCGAAGACGTTGTTGCGGATCGCCTCGTGCGGATTGCGCTGCATCATCGGCACGTGTTTGTAGGCCGCCGCGTGGAAGATGTGCGACGGACGGTAGGCGCGTAGCACGGATTCCATGCGTTCGCGATCGCAGATGTCCGCCACCACCGGCACGAGCTGGGTGGATCGCCGTCTGCCGGCGCTGCAGCTCCATCTCCAGGAAGTAGAGCCGGCTCTCCGACTGCTCCACCAGGAGGAGCTGCCGCGGCTCGTGCCGCAGGATCTGATGGCAGAGTTCCGAGCCGATCGAACCACGCGGCGCCGGTCACCAGCACGGTCTCGCCGGTCAGCTGCTCGCGCACTTCGGTCTCGTCGAGTTCCACGGACTCGCGCGGCAGCAGGTCCTCCACCCGCACGTCGCGGATCTGGTGCACGTAAGCTGCCGTGCGCAGCAGGTCGGCGAGCCCGGGCACGATGCGCACGTGGGCGCCGGCGCGCCGGCAATGCGACAGGATTTCGCGGCGTTCGGCGGCATCGAGCGACGGGATTGCGAGGACGATCTCGCGCAGGCCGGGCCCGACCAGGCGCGCCACGTCGTGACGGCCGCCGAGCACCGGGACGCCATGGATTTCCTTGCCCCACTTCGCCGCGTCGTCGTCGACGAAGCCGCGCAGCTCGTACCCCAGTTCGGGCGACTCGACGATCTCGCGCGCCACCGCGCTCCCGGCGCGCCCGGCGCCGTACACCAGCACGTCGCCGCGCCGGGCGCAAGCGTCCGGCCGCGCACTGTCCGAGCGGCGTTTCGCGCCACAGGCGGAGCGTGAACAACGCCACGACATCGTCGATCGCACGCGAGCACGAAGTAGCGCACGAACGGACCAGCCAGGCGCACGCGATCGCGGGCGGTGCCGAGCACGTTCGCGACCGAGCAGACCAGAAACGCGACGAAGATGTCCTCGCAGGACCCCGACGAAGTCGCGCAGGCTCGACGAACTCGGATGATCTTGCGATACACGCGCGCCCACGACGAGCCCGCCCAGCGTGACCGCGACCACGATGCAACCGCGACCGGCAAGCCACGCGCGCTAGCGCTTCCGGGAATGTGGCCATCGAATGCAGCGAACACCGCGCCGATGAAGCTGTCCGGCGAGCAGCATCGCCATCGACCGCGACTCGACGGGCCAGTCACTGCCAAGTGTTCTCCCGACACGCCTTCCGCGCGCTCGCTCCTGTCGCGACGCCTGGCGGCCGAGACCGCCGATCGGGCGCTCCGGACCGTGACCGGTCTTGGCGCGCGCAGGCCGCCACCACGCCGACGCACCACGTCGCACGTTCCTCGCCGGTGCAGGCCGACGAAGAGCGGCAGGTTCAGGACTTCGGCGGCGACCTGCTCGGTCACCGGCAGCTTGCCGACGTAGGCGCTGCGCCACGGCTTGTAGGCCGTCTGCAGGTGCACCGGCGGCGCGAAGTAGGTGCGCGTCTCGATGCCAGCGCGCGTCAGCTCCGCGCGCACCTCGTCGCGCGTGCGCCGAACTCGCGCGGCCACGATGCGCAGGCTGAGATCCTTCTGCGAGCTGGTGTTGCCCGACAGCACCTCCTGGAAGTGGACGCCGCGCACGCGTCCCAGCGCCTGCTGGTACAGCCGCACCGAGTTGCTGGCGCTCAGACGTTCGCGTCCAGCATCTTGAAGGACTCGACGCCGACGAGCGCGTGGATCTCGCTCATGCGCGCGTTCAGGCCGACGAACTGGCAGTCGTAGTTGCCCGGGTTGGCGTAGTTGCGGCCGATCTTCACCCGGCGCGCCACTTCGGGGTCGCGCAGGCTGACGATGCCGCCTTCGCAGGTGGTGATCGTCTTGGTCGGCGACAGGCTGAAGACTTCGGCGTCGCCGAAGGTGCCGGCCGGGCGGCCCTGGTACGTCGAGCCCAGGGCGTGCGCCGCGTCCAGGATCAGGCTCAGGCCGTGCTTGCGCGCCGACGGCTTCGAGGCGCCGAGCGCCGGCGGGTTGCCGCTCACGTACACGGCCAGGATGGCGCCGGTGCGCGACGTGATCTTGCGCTGCACGTCCTCGATGTTGACGTTCTGCGTGTCGGCGTCGCAGTCGACGAACACCGGCGTGCAGCCGGCCCACACGACCGCGTGCGCCGACGCGGTGAACGTGAAGCTGGGCAGCAGGACCTCGCCCTGGACGTCGAGGGCGCGCAGCGCCAGCATGAGGCCCGACGTGCAGCTGTTCACGGCGACGACCGGCGGCCCGGAGCGTCGCTCGCGACGAGAGCCTCGAATTCGGCGACCGTGCTTCCGTTCGTCAGTTCCCCGAGTCCCAGATCTCGCGCAGCGCGGCAGCAGGGACTCGAAGTCAGGCAAGCGTCGGCGATGCAATCGGCGACGCGGTCCAGGTGTTGCGATTCTCCTGCGAGTTCGACACGTCCCGACCTCCAGGTCCCGGTTGCGCTCGCGCGCTCCGGCATCTTGCGGAATCACCGGCGCGTGCGAGTGCGTCGCGCACCGGTCTCGCGATCCGTTCGGAGACCACGCCACGCAACACGCATGCCCGGGGCTGCTGGCGATAACGGCGGGGCAGCAAGGACTTGCGGCGCAGGAGGAGCGGCTGGCGTCCGCGGTCCGCGCCGCCGGCCGCCCGATGGCGCGCCCGGTGCGGCTGCTGCTTCGCGATCGCCGCAGTCGGGTGATGGCGCGTCAGGCACGAAGCATCCCGCGCGTGACGACGTGTCGGGGACGTGCGGCGCGCGATCAATGTGCGTTGCGAGGAATCAGGCGGCGTCAGGATTCCGAGACGCGGATTCGATCGGCCGAGGTCCGGTAGTCAGGAAGCAGGGCCGCGAGGCCGGCGCGGACGCGTCCTCGTCACCGCACCGCGCCAGCACCACCAGCTCGTGCACCGCGCTCGAGCACGTTGGGGACCGGCAGGGTGCCGAGTCGCGCGACCAGGATCTGCGGATGCGGCGACGGGAGCGCGGCATCGCTCTCGGCCACCAGTTCCTCGTGCAGCTTCTCGCCGGGGCGCAGGCCGGTGAAGACGATCGGGACGGTGTCCGGATCCAAGCCCGAGAGCGCGATGACATTGCGCGCCAATTCCAGAATCCGCACCGCCTCGCCCATGCGCAGCGTGAAGACTTCGCCGCCGGCGCCCAGCGCCGAGGCCTGCAGCACCAGCAGGCACGCTTCGCGGATGGTCATGAAGTAGCGCGTCGCGTCCGGGTGCGTCACCTTGAGCGGCACGCCGCGGCGCAACTGCGCCTGGAAGAGCGGCACGACGCTGCCGCGGCTGCCGAGCACGTTGCCGAAGCGCACCGTCCATCAGCCGCAACGGCGATCCCGCCGCGTGCAGCGTCTGCAGCAGGTGTTCGGCCAGGCGCTTGGTCGCGCCCATGACGCTGCGCGGCCGCACCGCCTTGTCGGTCGAGATGAACACCAGCCGCTCGCTGCCGGCGGCTTGCGCCAGGCGCACGACCTGCAGCGTACCCAACACGTTGTTGAGCACCGCCTCGACCGGCGACCGCTCCATGTAGGGCACGTGCTTGTGCGCCGCGGCGTGAAAGACGACTTGCGGGCGGGTGCGCGCCGCGATCCGCATGATCGACTCGGCGTCGCGGATGTCGGCGATGACGCGCTCGAGCGCCAACTTCGGGATGCAGGTCGCGCAGCTCGTTCTCGATTTCGAAAACCGAGTTCTCGCCGCGCCCCAGGAGCACCAGCGACGCCGGCGCGAAGCGCGCGATCTGCCGGCAGAGTTCCTGGCCGATGGAACCGCCGGCGCCGGTCACCAGCACGCGTTTGCCCGCGAGCATGTCGCGCACCGGCTCGTCGACGATCTCGACGACTTCGCGCCCGAGCAAATCCTCCGGACGCACGGGCGGATCTGCTCGAAGTGCACGTCGCCACGGATGATCTCGATCAGCCCGGGAACGATGCGCGAGCCGACGCGCGCGCGCGCACACGCCGCCACGAGTCGCCGGATCACTTCGCCGCGCGCCGAGGGAATGGCGATCAGGACTTCGCGCACCGCGTTCGCTCGGACGACTTCGACCAGCGCGTCGAGCCCGCCGAGCACCGGCAGGCCTGCCACTTGCGTCCCCTGCAAGCTCGCGTCGTCGTCCAGGAATCCGACCGGCTCGAGACCGGACTCGGGATGGCGGCGGAGTTCGTCGAGCGCCATGCGCCCGGCGGTGCCCGCTCCGGCGAGCAACACGCGGCTCGATGTCATGCGGCGATTCTACGGGGTGGAGCGATGCGCCGGCCAGCCTGGGTCGCGGCGCGATGGTCCCCATCGTGTTGCCAGGTCAACGCGACGGCCGGAAGAGGCGCTTCACATCGGTCCAGGCGGAAGGCTGCACCGCAGTCTGGATCCACGCCGTACCGTCGAAGCTGCGCACGACGACTTCGGCGTCGCCGACGGCATAGAAGCGTGTGCCGTCGTACCACACACCACGCAGCGCGGTCGTGATCCCCGCATCTACGACCGCCCAGGTGCCGCTCGCGGCGTTGTTGGTGCTGCTGCGCAGGATCGTTCCCGTGGCGCCGACCGCCACGAAGTTGTTGGAATCCTGCGCCACATCGAGAAGGTCCTGCCCCGTCGGGCTGGTGACGTCTTCCCAATCGACGCCCAAATTGGTACTGCGGACGATGCGGCCACCGAGTCCCACGGCCGCGAAGATGGATGCGCTCGCTCGGGTTGCGACACCGCGCAGATCCGGCGCACCCGGGAGCGTCTGCCGGCTCCAGGACAAGCCTTGATCGGTCGAGCGTAGGATCGTGCCGTCATCGCCCACCGCCACCAGGATGCTGCCGTTCGACGCCACGTCGCGGATGGTGGTGTTCCCCGGGGAAAGCGTCGTGTCCCACACGGCTGACGTCCCCACGCGACGCAGCGTCGTACCGCCGTCGCCGACGGCGATGAGGTACTGCGAAGTGTGCGCGATCACCCGATTCAGGTTGGCGGAGGTCTCCTGAATCTTCATCGGACCAATTCAGGCCGCCGTTCGAGCTGCGAACGACGCGTCCATTGTCGCCAACAGCGACGAAGAAGCCGGAAAGGTACGCAATGCCACGCAGGGGCGTGCTGCCGCCGGTCGGTTGCATGGTATAGACGACGCCGCCGGTGCCGCTGCGATGCGCCGCGCCATCACTGCGGGTCGCGACATAGGTGTTCATGAACTGCGTGATATCGAGCAGATCGGCCGCCCCAGCCTGGGTCGCGAAGACCACGGCGATCAGCAAGGCCAGGCGACTTCGCATACGGGCTCCTCGTTCCAGGTGACTCCGCGCCCCACGCGGTCTCGTGTGGAGTTGGAAGAATCGTTCCAGGGTGGCGGCGTTTCAGGCTGGATCCAACGCGCTCCAGACCCACTCGACCTGCCTGAGCATACTCCCACTGGCGGCGCCGCCTCGCGACCATCTCGCCGCATTCCTCACACGCCGGCCGTCGGAGCACGCACACGCCCTCCCCACAGCGCGCGCACGCCCCTTCGGCCCGCGGGGCGCGCCGATTGTTCGCGAAGTTGATGCGCCGTGGGCTTGGTGAAGGGAGCGACGCGTCGCGGGGTGAAGGCGCGTCGCGGAAACTAGAACCGCGCCTCGACACCGAGGGTCGGTAGCGTCGGCAGCATCTTGACGGCGTAACGCAGTGTGTACGACGGGTTGTAGCGGTAGGAGTACACATTGTCGGCACCGGTGACGTTCAGCACGTCGGCGTACAGGTTCCAGCCGATGCGACCGCGCTTCCAAGTGCGCTGAGCCCGCACATCCAGGCGCTGCGTCATGGGATACCGAGCGCTGCCGAGATTCCCCACGACGCCGTACTTGGTGCCCAGCGGATCGGTCGCAACGAACTGCACCGGCGTGTAGGGTCGCCCCGACCCGAGCTGATAGCGCAGTCCCAGATTCCAGCGGCGGACATCCACGTGGGCTTCGATCCCGAGTCGATGCCGCTCGTCCTGGAACGGGTGATACCAGTACGGCGCTTCTTCCACCGGTCCCCAGAACTCCTCGAGCGTCGTGGCATGATAATTCGGCTGCCGCCGCCAAGCCTTCGGATCGCGCTGCCGTGTCTCCGAGCATGTGTAGGAAAGCGAGGCGCGCACCGGTGCGCGGCGCGGCGCGAACTGCGCCAGCACCTCGAGTCCGTAGCTCCGGCCTTCGGCGCCGCTCGCGTAGATGGCGGGCGTCGCTTCATAGACCAAGTCCTCGAGCCGTTTCGCATACAACGTGGCGCCGACATCGAGGCCCGGGGCGAACGCAGTCCCACACCCGAACGTCGCCTCGAGGGCGCGCTCGGCGCGCAGCGGCGTCCCATCCGCCGTCGGCTGCACGTCCATGGCGCGATCGTGCATCGCGTGGGAGACACCGGCCGTGGCGCGCCAGGTGCGCGCGCCTTCGCACATGGTGGCCGAAAGGCGCGGCGAAAGCAGTGTTTGCTGCGCCCAGCCGTCGTGCTCGGCGCGCAGGCCGGCACCGAGGCGCAGGCGATCGCCTCGCAAGCCGATCTCGTCGTCCGCATACGCCGCGAGGACCGTCCGGCGGCGCACCGCGGTCAGCTCGACACGCTCGTCGATGTCGGCCAAGTTGATCGCCGAATTCGACTCGCGCAGATGCAGGATCCCCGACCACGCCGACACGCGCCGGTCGGCGACGTCGCGCGACGCCAGCCATCCCGCGCCGACACGATGCCGCCCCGGTTGCCACGCGAGATCCTGCCGCAGTGTCAGCGACGTCGCCCGGATCGACACACTCTCCTGGTTGTCGCCGCGCAGACCGAATTCGAAGCGCGACGGCACGTATCCCAGCGTGGTCTCGAGATAGCTCCGCGCGCCGGTCACCGCGCTCCAACCCAACGTCGCGGCAGTAATCCTATTCTCGAGCGTCAGCCGGTCGTTCAACGCGGCGAAACGTTCGAGTTCGCTCGCGGCGCGATCGCGCTCCGATTCGTCCAGCACCAGGAAATCGAAGTCGCCCGCACGCACCTCCGGCCGCGGCAGCATGAGTCCATCCCCGGCATGCAGCAGCCCGGCAGTGAAACGATGCCGCGATGACACCTGCAACCGCCCGCGCAGGAAGAGATCGTGAAACGTCGGAATCTCGCGACCCGCGGGTGTCCCGAGCAAGGTCAAAAGCTTGTCGTGATACGAACGCCGCACGCTCGCAGCTCCACCCCACGTCGCGCCTCCCCACGCGCCGTGCGCCTGGCCGGAAAGTGCGCTCAAACCGACCACGGCGGCCGGCGGTTCGGGTGTCGCGCCCCGACTCCGCAACGACAGCACGCCGCCCGTCGCGTTGCCGAAACGCACCGGTGCACCGCCCGACCAGAATTCGCCGCCCGCCAGCATCCCGGGATTGAAAATGCTGTTGAACCCGAGAATGTGATACGGGAAGGCGATCTCGATGCCGTCGAGCCAAATGCTGTTGGCGTTGGCGCCCGAACCGCGCACGAAGAATTCGCCGTGCAAGTCGCTCGCGCTGCCGACGCCAGGCAAGGCCTGCACGCTGCGCACGACGTCCTCGAAGTTGGCGATCTGCTGCGCGACGTTCGCCGGTCCCAAGGCGTAGCGCCCCGGTACGGGCGGCGGTGTCGGCTTGGGACGCGTCCCGCGAACCTGCACGACGCGGGTGACCCGGTCGCCGGACGCGAGGCGGGGCGCTGTCACGCCCGCCGGTGCGGCAGCGGCCGGCGGGCTCGCGGATGCCGCGGACGGAGGTTCCACTGTAGGCGCCAATTCGACTGCAGCATCGCGACCCGCGGCCGCTGCGAGTGAATCCGGAGCAATCTGCGGCAAGCACGCCGCCATCTCCGCCGGCTGGGCTTCCGTGACATTCGGTCGCGCGCAAGACGGCCGCTCGGCCCAGGTGATGCGTTGCCAGGGAGTCTCCGCCGGCAGGACCGGCTGGATCGGCCGCGCATCCCACGCCCACGCGGCGAGCATCCCGCCCACGACGATGCCAGGGACCACGATTTGTCGCCGCCCAGAGGTTGGATCGCGAACCACGTACGCCCCTTCGCATCCCGCAGCGAGACGTTGGATCGCAGTCGGGCGTCACCAAGGAGGTGATCACGAACACGTTGGGGATTCCAACCCAAGCCATGTCGTGTTGGGGGCGGATATCGTAGTGTAGCAACCTCTGACCTACGACTTCCACCCGCGAATGAAGGAGGAAGGTCATGCGCGACGCACTCGCCGGTCTCGCAGCGATGCTCGTCCTCGCGGCAGCCGCATTCGCCTCGGATGCGACGCCCTCCAAACCCCTCACCATCGCCGACCTGGGCCCCAACGACGAAATCATGGCCCACATCGAGGTGACCCAGGGCAACGATTCGCTCGGAACCATCGTGGTGCGGTTGCACCACCGCTATGCGCCGGCACATGTGGCGAACTTCATGAAGCTGGCCCAGAGCGGCTTCTACGATGGCACGCTCTTCCACCGCACCGGGCCCGAGAGCTTCGTGCAAGGCGGTGACCCTTTGTCACGCGACGCCGACCCCAGCAACGACGGCACCGGCGGCCCCGGCTACGACCTCGAGCCCAAGCCCAACGACAAGCCGCACGCCCGCGGCGCCGTCGCCGCGGCCGCCATGGGCAAGCGCGACAGCGGCTGTCAGTTCTTCATCGATTTGAAAGACCATCCGGAGTGGGACGGCAAGTACACGGTTTTCGGTGGGGTGGCCAGCGGCATCGAGGTCGCCGACAAGATCGCCGCCGCCCGCCGCAAAGGCGAGCGCCCGATCGACGCCTTCACGATGCGCATCACGATCGAGAAGCGCACCAAGCAATTGAAGCTGTAGGCTTCAGAGCTTCCAGAGATTGAGGCCGACCGAGGCATCCGGCCCACGATGAATCGGCTCGGCGCCGAAGTCGTGCACGAAGAGCTCCACCGTGGCGGAGCAATACGCCCGCATCAAGTGACCGGTGCGGGCGGCGAAGTCGCGCCCCGCGACCACCGCGTGCAGGTGCACGAACGGCGCGCCATCGAGCAACGTGAGATTGCCGGTCAAGCTGCCGATCTCGTGATCGCCCTCGAGATCGATGCGGTCGTAGGCCTTGCGTTCGAGATCGTAGAAGGCGAGCTGCACCCGATCCACCGCGCCCAAGCCGGCGATGAAGCCCGACCGCACGCCGGCTTCCGCCGCGACGCGGCGCAGCGACTCCAGCACCTCGTCGCCGCGCTCGAGCACACGATGCGACCCCGCCCGGCACCCGCCGCCAGCGCATCAGTCGAAGCGAACGCGGTCGGCCAGGTATTCGCGCAGCGCCGACGACGCGATGCGCTCCTGCGCCATCGTGTCGCGCTCGCGCACCGTCACCGTCTGATCGACGAGCGTCTGCGAATCCACCGTGATGCAGTACGGCGTGCCGATTTCGTCCTGCCGGCGATAGCGCTTCCCGACCGAAGCGACATCGTCGTAGAAGACCCGATGATCGCGCATCAGGTCCTTGGTGATCGCTGCCGCGATCTCGGGCAAGCCGTCCTTCTTCACCAGCGGCAGGATCGCCGCCTTGATCGGCGCGATCTTGGGCGACAGGCGCAACACGACACGCATTTCTTCCCCCGCCTGCTCTTCGTGATACGCATCCACCAGCGTCGTCAAGAGCACCCGATCGCATCCCGACCGACGTCTCGATGACATACGGCACGATAGTGTTCCTTGCGTGCCTCATCGAAGTACGTCAGGCGCTTGCCGGAATACTCCTGATGCCGGCTCAAGTCGAAATCGCTGCGGTTGTGGATGCCTTCGATCTCCTGCCAACCGAACGGGAATTCGTACTCGATGTCGTAAGCTGCGCGCGCGTAGTGCGCCAGTTGCTCGTGCTCGTGCCAGCGCAGCTTCTCGGGCCGAATGCCGATCGACGTGATGCCACGCGAGGCGTTCGGCGCGCCATTTCTCGAACCACTCCCCGTCCTCGCCCGGGCGCACGAAGAACTGCATCTCCATCTGTTCGAATTCGCGGGTGCGGAAGATGAAGTTGCCCGGTGTCATCTCGTTGCGGAACGCTTTTCCGATCTGCGCGATCCCGAACGGCAGCTTCTGGCGCGACGAATTCGCCACGTTCAGGAAGTTGACGAAAATCCCCTGCGCCGTCTCCGGGCCGCAGGAACACCACTGCCGCCTGATCCTCCACCGGCCCCATGAAGGTCTTGAACATCAGGTTGAACATGCGCGGCTCGGTGAGCTTGCACTCGCTGTGTTCCCCCGGTGCCTTGCTCGGCTTGCGAGGGCACTGCGATACGGCGAGGTGATCGGCACGGAACCGCGCCTTGCACGCCTTGCAATCCACCAGCGGATCGGTGAACCCGGCGACGTGACCCGACGCCTCCCAAACGCGCGGGTGCATCAGGATCGAGGCATCGACGCCTTCGATGTTGTCGTGGTGGTAGGTCATCGCCCGCCACCAGCAGTTCTTGATGTTGTTCTTGAGTTCGACCCCCATCGGGCCGTAGTCGTAGCAACTATTCAAGCCGCCGTAGACTTCGCTCGACTGAAAAATGAAGCCGCGCCGCTTGCACAGCGACACGAGCTTGTCCATCAGCATTCCGGCGGCGGGGGCAGTCTTCGCTTCCAGGACCTTCCTCCTCGATCGATTGAAGCCGGCCTCGCGCCAGTCACTGGATGTGACCAGCCGCGCCGCGTTCTCGCTTGTATCACAGTCCGGTTCCGGATGCGACGCCAAGCGCTCGGATGCGGTCCCCCGGGCGACGTCGAGAGGGCGTCGCGAGCACATGGAGGTGCGAGCAGCCCGAACGCCGAGCGAGCGAGCGCGCCGGAGGCGCAGCGAACGCCAAACGTTCGCGCCGGCGGGCGCGTAGTCGCGCAAGCGCGTGCCCAGCACCGGCCGAAACGACCGCGGGCCGGACTCGCGCCCGGCCCGCGTCGTGGCGATTCTGCGACGCGCTGCTACTGCAACCGCACGAAGAACGGCGCATGCTGGCGCAGCAGATTCGCCAGCTTCGGGCGTCAGATGCTCCTGCAGGTCGGAGCCCGAGCGCGACCGCAGTCTTGACGACCAGTTGCACGATCTGGCGCGTCTCGCGGCAGCTCAGATTCTTGTCGAGGATGTCGAACACGATCGCACGCTGATCCTCGGGATCCCGCAGGCGGCAGATCTCGATGACCGTCGAACGCGGCACGTTGGTCTCGAGCAACACCTGACGCATGTCCAGGTCGAGCCGCTCGATCGTCTTCGAGTCGTAGTAGTAGCTCTTGGACACCGTGCCGCCGCGAAGCCGGCAGGGCGCACTCGGTGCGGTACTTCTGCGCCAGACGGCGATTGATGTCGAGGTTCTCTTCCGCGAGCTGCTCCGGCGTCAGAGCTCGTACTGCTCGCGGCACGCCGCCATGCGCTCGAGCGCCTGGCGCACGCGCGGATTGGTGGAGTCCGTTGCTTGCGCCTGCAGCGGGCGTCCGTTTAGGTCGAGACACCACGCCTCGGCGCCGACCTCGCCCACGACCTGGCCCACCGCGGATGCGATGCCGTCCACGAGGACGTGCGGCTCGGCGCTGTCGACCTGGAGCACGCCGGGCGCCGGCCCGGTCTTCTCGGCAGCGGCGTCGGCTTCGGTCTTGGCTGCACCGCGGTCCGTGCACGGCCCAACCCTGGTCGAGTTGTGGTCGTCCAGAATGTCCTGATGTGCTGCCAGCTTCTCGTCGTCGAACATCACGTCCTCCTCCTCCTCCACACCATCGAGACCCACACGGATTCAGGCCGCCGAGCCGGATCGTCGCGGTGCCTGACGGCCGAAACACGTCCGGCTTCGGCATCCGTCCAGATGCCCAGGCAATCCGGGTGCCATTATCCATCGCGAGCGATTCCAGTCAATTCCGAGTTTGCGTCGGAAACCCGTGCGGTGCGCACCTGCGCGAACGATCGCGCGCACATCCAGACCGGATCGGGCACGCGCGGCATGCGCGGATTCATCCGCGCGCGACACTGTTGCACGAGTGCAATGCTCCAGACCCGACGTGCGGAAGGAAGTAGCGGCAGGAAAGCGCGCGACCGCTCAGGCTCTGGCCGACGTTTCCAGGAGCTCTTCGATCAGGGCGATCGATCGCGGTCGGCGTTGCGCTGCGCGATGCCCGCGACCCGTCGCTGGGCTTCCGGCAGATCGCCGATTTGGCCGCTGCAGAGAAGATCGAGGGCACCCTTGAGCGCCGTGAGCGGCGTGCGCAACGAGTGCGCCAGCTCTAGATCGGGCTCGGCGTCCGAGCGCGACGCAACCGGTGCGAACGCCGAATGCGAGGGCGCGTCGCAAGCCCTCGCCGCCGCCCGCTTGCTTCGGAAGGAGATCGCGCGCCCCCGCCGCCGCGGCCAACGACCATTGCGCCGGTGTCGGTTCGGCGGTCATGAGGAAAATCGGTAGATCCGACTGCAACGTGCAAGCCGCCCGCGCCAACGCCAAGCCATCCGTTCCCGGCATGTGCAGGTCGGAGAGCAGCGCCGCGTAGCGAGCTTCGCGCAGCAGCGCCAAGGCCTCTTGGGCGGTGCGACACAGGATCGGTTCATGGCCCCAGCGAATCAATCGCCGCACCGCGACGTGGCGCGACAGATCGTCGTCGTCCACGACGAGAACCGTCTTGGCCTCTCCATGAGCACGCATCGTTCGTCGCTCCTTCGTGCGAACGGGCGGCTTTCGCGCAAGGGTATGCCACGTGCCTGGAAATGTCCCGGAGCACCTCGACGGCCGGTCCACCGGCGGTCGCGTCAACGCAGCGCCATCACGAACCGCACGCCGAAGAGCGCATCCAGCACGCGCACGTCGCGCCGGCACCGACTTCGGCACCACCGCGCGCCTCGAGGCGCAATCCGTTGGTGCCGGTGTACGCGATGATCCCTTCGAAGAGACCGCGCGACGTCCGCCGTTGTCGAACCACAGCGCATCGGCGCGCCAGAGCGTCGCGCAGTCGCCCACGCCGTGGCGCGATCCCGCGCCCACCCGTGGATGGCGTGCGGCACGTCGGACTCTGACCGATGCCGCTGCCAGCTCCGGCTCGGTCCAAATGCGACCGCCACCACCGCGCAACCAGCCATCCGCGCCGGCTGTCGAAACTCGCCGCCAACTCGAGTTCCTGGCCGCCGTTCGCATAGGGAAACAACTTCGCACTCGCGGTCGGGATGCGGACGGCACCTTCGGCATAGAAACGCGAACGGACCGCCGAGTCGCACCGGCAAGTCGCAGCCGCGACGAATAGTTTCGGATCCCCGAATCCGAATACACGCTGCTCGGCGTTGCGCACGCTCTGCGCACTCCAAGCCAGAGCGATCCGTAGCGGGCCGCGTCGAATGGGCGAGAAGCCGACCGGGAAGAGAACGGCGGATGTGTCGCCGGTCGTGACCACCATGCCGGCCGAGAAGCCGAGCACCGTGTCGGCGATCGCAACGCCCTGCCAGGGAGCCGTTTCGAGGAACAGGCCGCGCGCCGAAGCACCGGCGGCGGCGAAGCAGAACGCGGTGGCGAACCCAATCGCCACCGCGGTTCTCCGACGAAGGTCGTTTACGCGCCCGCCTCGCGCAGCGTCATCGTGTCGCCGCCTTCGAACTGCACGCGGATGGCCGCACGCCGTCCCGGCAGCGTCGTCTTCTCGACCACGCGGCCGTACTGGTTCATCGAGCGGTGATAGACCACGTCGCCCGACCTCGTAGACCTGGGTCGCGTCGTAGTCGCGGGCGGCGGCGCGCTCGGTTTCGACGAGAAGCCGCCGGCGCTCGACCACGGCGACGTGCCACCGCCGCCGCCGGCGCCGGCGGCGTTTCGTTCTCCTGCGCTTCGTCCCGGGACATCATGTGCGGCAGGATGCCGTTGCAGCGCGGACATTTGAGCCAGGTCACCTCGTGGTCCTGGACGGTGTCGACCACCGCCATGTCCAGGGTGGCCTTGCAGACCGAACAGTATTGCCGGATGGTTCTCGCCTTCGACGAGATCATGTCTCCGCCCTGCATACGAGACCCGCGCGACGCTCAGGCGATCAGGCGCTGCGGGCGACTTGCGCGCAGCAGTTCGCGCACTCGGCATCGATCCTGAAACGCATCCCGCAGGTCGGGACAGCGGAACTTGCCGTCGACGCGTCCCTCGGACTACGGCCTTGGCGAGCAGCTTGGAGAACTTGACGTAGTTCTCGTCGCTGCTCAGCACCAGCGTATCTCCCCATCCTCTTCATTTTTCCTCCCATTCGGCGGAAACTGAACCCCCGGATCCACACCACACACACGAATACGGATGTGAACACTTCCCCTCGAGCGAGACGCACGCAACGATATTCACGCGTCACGACGAGCGCACGTTAGCGCAGGAACGCGAGCCGGGTCAAGCCGCGAGCGCTCGGAATCGATGCCCGAGTGTGGTCAAACGCGACACACCGGGACGCGATGGCGGCGAGCGCCGAGTCCACGTCGTCGCTCAAGTCCTCGACGTCCTCGATCCCGACCGACAGGCGCACGAGCCCGTCGGTGATCCCGAGACGTCGTACGATCTTCGGCCGGCACCGACGCATGGGTCATCGTCGCCGGATGGCACACCAGGCTCTCGACGCCGCCCAGGCTCTCCGCCAGCGCGAAGATCCGCAAGCGCCTCCATGAACGTGCGCGCCGCGTCGATGCGCGCCCAGATCGATGCGAGACGATGCCGCCGAAGCCGGTCGCCTGCCGGCAGGCCAGTTCGTGCTGCGGATGGGACGGCAGCCCGGGGTAGTAGATCTTCTGCACGCGTGGGTGTGCCGGCCAGGATGGCCGCCAGCTCACGCGCGTTCTGGTCGTGCGCCTGCATGCGCAGCGCCAGCGTCTTGATGCCGCGCAGCACGAGCCAGCAGTCCATCGGGCCCGGCACCGCGCCGGCCGCGTTCTGCAGGAACGCCAGCCGCTCGGCCAGGTCGCGAATCGTTCACGACGACCACTCCGCCCACCATGTCGCTGTGGCCGTTCAAGTACTTGGTGGTGCTGTGCAGCGACGAGGTCGGCGCCCAGCGCGCAGCGGCCGCTGGAAGTACGGGACTCATGAACGTGTTGTCGACCGCGACGCGGATGCCGCGGCCGTGCGCCAGGCGGCAGAGCGCGTCGATGTCGCACAGCGTCAGCACGGGGTTCGTGGGAGTCTCCAGCAGCAGCAGCCGGGTGTTCGGCCGGATGCGCCTTCTCGACCACGTCCAGCTTGGAGGTGTCGACGAAATCGAACTCGAGGCCGAAGCGCTTCCACACCTTGTCGGCCAGCCGGAACGTGCCGCCGTAGACGTTGTCGGTCACGATGACGTGGTCGCCCGCGGACAGGAGTCTCCATCACGCGTGCCGATCGCGGCCAGCCCGGACGCGAAGGCGAAGGCGTGCTTGCCGCCCTCCAGCGCCGCCAGGTTGCGCTCGAGCGCGTGCCGGGTCGGGATTCTGCGTCCGCGCGTACTCGTAGCCCTTGTGACGCCCGAGCCCGTCCTGCACGTAGGTGGAGGTCTGGTAGATGGGCGGCATGATCGGCGCCGGTGGAAGGATCGGGCGTTTGCCCGGCGTGGATGGCGTCGGTGCTGAAACCCATGACTGCTCCTCGTCGGCCGGATTTGCGGCGCCGGCCGGACCGGCGCGCCTATTATAGGATGAGATCGATCAGATCCAGGCGCGTCAGGATGCCGATGAGCTTATCGCCGTCGCGCACCAGCAGCGCGCCGCCGTCGCGTTGCGCCAGGAACTGCTGGGCCGCTCGGCGGTCTCCCGCGCCGAGATCTCGGGCAACGGCGCGTCCATGACCGTCGGTCGACCGGCTTGCGACAGCACCGCGGCGTCCTCGAGCGCGGCGCGCAGGATCTTGGCTTCGTTCACCACGCCCGACGCTGCGCGCCGTCGCGCAGCACCGGCAGTTGCGACACGTCGTACTGCCGGATCAGGCGCGATGGCCTCGCGCACCAGGCTCTGTGCGTCGACCGACACCAGGCGCGGCAGGCCGGACGGGCGGCGTTGCAGCACCTCGCCGACGGTGGGATCGAAGCCTTCGAGCAGGCGGTTTTCCTTCATCCACTCGTCGGAGTGCACCTTGCTCAGGTAGCGCTCGCCGGTGTCGGGCAGCAGCACGACGATGACGGCGTCGGCCGGCGCGCGGCGCGCCACGCTCGAGCGCCGCCACCACGGCGGCGCCGCACGAGCCGCCGACCAGGATGGCCTTCTTCGCGCGCCAGGCGCCGCGCCATGGTGTAGGCGTGCGCGATCGTTCACGCGTGACGACTTCGTCGACGTACTGCTTGTGCAGCGCCTCGGGGATGAAGTCCTCGCCGATGCCCTCGATCTTGTAGGTGTGCGCTTCGCCGCAGCGTGCCACGTCTCGATCGTACTCGCTTGAGCATCGAGCCCTCGGGATCGGCGCCGACGACTGCGCACGTTCGGGTTCTGCTCCTTCAGGTACCGCCCGGTGCCGCTGATGGTGCCGCAGGTGCCCATGCCGCCACGAAGATAGTCGACGCGACCGCGCGTCTGGCGCCAGATCTCGGGCCCGGTGGTCTTGTAGTGCGACAGCGGGATTCACCTGGTTGTCGTACTGGTTGGTGTGCACCGAGTTCGGGGTCTCCTGCGACGATCTGGCGGGCGACGCTGTAGTAGCTCTCGGGCGATTCGGGCGCCACCGCCGTCGGGGTGACGATGACGCGGGCGCCGTAGGCCTTGAGCAGGCGGATCTTCTCCTGGCTCATCTTGTCCGGCATCGTGAAGGTCGAGCGGTAGCCCTTGCACCGCGCAGGCCATGCGCGAGGCCGACGCCGGTGTTGCCCGAGGTGCACTCGACGACCATGCCGCCCGGCTTCAGCATGCCGCGGCGCTTCGAAGTCCTCGATCATCTGCAAGCCGATGCGATCCTTGACGCTGCCGCCCGGATTGAAAGACTCGAGCTTGGCGAGGACGGTGGCTTCGATTCCGGCGGTGACGCGGTTCAGGCGCACGAGCGGCGTGTTGCCGATCGTCTCCAGGATGTTGTTCTTGACTTCCCAGTCGGTCGGAATGGGTCTCATGAGCGCAGCCTAAGCCGCCTCCGTGCGCGACGTCAACCGCAGGCGCGGTTGACCATGCGCTGCATGCAGTGCATGATCCGCCGCGGAGGGTTCGCATGGCGGAACTCGGCGTGCGCGCGATCGTCCGCGGGCGTGTCCAAGGCGTCGGTTACCGCGTCTTCGCACTTCGGATCGCGGAGCAACTCGGTGTGCGCGGCTTCGCCCGCAACCTGCGGGACGGCAGCGTCGAGGTCGTGGCCACCGGCGACGCAGTGCAGCTCGCCGCACTGCAAGCACGCCTGGCGCAAGGTCCGCCCGGATCGCGCGTCGATGAGGTCACCCCGCTGCGGCTCGATCCGGTGCCGCGTTTCGAGCGTTTCGACATCCGCCATGGATCGAGCTGAGAGGATGACGCCGTGATCCGCCTGCCGAGCCTGTCCATCGCGCCGCCCGCGATTCCGATCCACGACAACTGCGGCCGCTGCACCGCGATCTGTTGCAACTACGTTTCGACCGAGATCGACCCGCCGACGAAGGCACGCGACTACGACCAGCTGCGCTGGTACCTCATGCACCCCGGCGTGCGCGTCTACGTCGAGGACTCGACCGGGAACTGGTTCGTCCAGTTCATGAGCCGCTGCCGCAACCTGCAGCCCGACAACCTGTGTGGCATCTACGAAACCAGGCCGCAGATCTGCCGCGACTTGCAGCCGACGGAATGCGAGTTCGCGCTCGGCCCCGGCGACCGGCACTTCTTCGGCAACCTGGAGGAGTTCGACCGTTGGATGGCGGAACGGGATCGCTTGAAATCGAAGCGCCGCAAGGGACGCACGCGCCGCCAACCCACCGCTGTGGCGCGCTGACCCGTCTCAGACGGCGTCGGCCTGCGGTGCCGGCCCGCCGCTCTCGTAGATCTTCATGTCGCCGACGGTCATGATGCCGCGCTCGTGCAGGAGTCGCAGGAGCTCCTGCAGGATGCGCGCCGTGGCGTAGGCGTCGTCGTGGGCGCGATGCCGGTGCTCGAGCGGAATGCCGAGGTCACCGGCGAGGTGGTGCAGCTTGCGGCTGCCGTGCTTCGGCTCGATGAGCCGCTGGCTCAGTTTCACGGTGCAGACGTGCGGCGCGGTGAAGCGTCGCCCGGTCGGGCGTTCCATGTGCGGTCTTCAGGAAGCGGTAGTCGAACGACGCGTTGTGCGCCACGAACACCCCACCCGCCAGGATGCGCTCCAGCTCCGGCAGCAGGGTTCTCGAATCGCGGCTGGCCGCGCACCATGCGATCGTCGATGCCGGTCAGGCGCACGATGCTGGGCGGAATCGGCATCTCGGGATCCACCAGCGTCGAGAGCAGCGGGCGGATGACGTCGCCCACCACTTCGAACACCGCCATGTCGATGATGGCGTTGTGATCGGGGTCGCTGCCGGTGACTTCGAGGTCCAGGACGCGGAAGGGGGTCTCGTACAGGGGCAGTTCGGCGTAGTCCCAGCCGATCGTCTCCCAGAGCCCGGCGTGCACTTCTTGGAAGCGGCTGTCGTTCGCCAGGACCCGGCGCACGGCGCGCCGCATCTGCCGTTTGTCCCTGCACCTTGAGCTCGAGGATTCGGATCCCGATCAGCGAAGACGGAGTGGGGCTTGGTTCTCGCTGATGAAACGATACGCCTGGTCGAGCTGAGCGGCCCTGACCTCTGGTTCCATGCCACCATCTCTAACGGTGCTGCCCGAGCGGGGTGCGGCTCGTGACCTTCTAAGACCTTTATTGTACTTGGATTAACCCATTGTTGTCAATTCGAGAGCGATGCATCTCGTCGCGGTTCGAAGTGGCGACGGCGGACTCCGCGGCGTGCCGGCGACTCGCCGATCCCTATTCGGCGGCCCCGATCCATTCCAATCGGTAGACCGTTCGGCGGCGCCCCGACTCCGGAACACCCGGGACCGGACGGGCGAGACGGCGATCGCTCTCGATCTCTGCGACGCCGCGCACGAGTCCCAAGAGAGGCGCTTCGGGGGCGGTCCAGGTCTCGACCACGCGCGCCGCCGTCTGCACCATCTCGACGCCGGAGAGCGATCGGGTTTTGCTTTCGCTCTCCTGCCGGCGTTGTCCGGTCGCCTGCACCTTGCGGCGGCCGATCTCGAAGTCGCGCTTCCCGAGACTCGAATCCCGCCCGGCGGCCAGAGGCGCATTCGTTCGAGACCCGGCATGCCCTCCCAGTCACTTCGGGCCAGCTTGCGCTTCTGGCCGTGGACGACTTCCTCGACCGATCGAATGTGATCCAGCAATGCACCGCCGCGCCCCTCGAAGAGGGCCGGATCGGCTTCGATCACCGCGCTCAGGCTGTCACCGGACCAGAGTCGCAGTCGGACCGACTGCGCGGTGACGCGTTCGATGCAGGCGGAGAACTCGATGGTGCGATCGCCGGCGGCTTCCTCCGCCATGAATCGATAGGCACCGCAAGCACCCGCCCGCGGGCGGTGCCGGCGGGACGGTTCGAAGCAGGACGTCGAGCTGCGCCCCGGCCACTTCGGGGAGAGCGAGAAACGCCAGCGCGAGCAAAAAGCACGGGGAGCGGCGGATGCCGCTCCCCGCGATGCCGCTCCGCACCGTCGCGCGACTCACTTGTGCGCCATGCGCGCCCAATACGTCGCGTAGTCGAACTTCGGGCTGTTCTTGGCATCGTGGCAGACGGTGCAGGTTTGCGGCGCCGGGTGGGCGAGGAAGTCCTTCGCCCCGTGCAGCGTTCCCTGGCCGTGACAGGATTCGCACGACACGCTTCCCAACTCCGCTTGCACGTTCGGATAGCCGTTCGGCTGATTGAAGCCGGTCACGTGGCACTTCAAACAGTCGGCCGAGGTTTCCATCTGCTTGTGCTCGAGCGATGCGATGGACTTCGCGTGCGGCGATTCCTTCCAGGAATCGAACGCCGCGGCGTGGCAGCGGGCACAGATCTGCGCGCCGAGGAACTTCTCACGCTGCGGCGTCGGCGTCGTCTGCGCCGCGCTCCCCATCGCTTGTTCGACCGCTTCGCGCTTGCGCACCTCGCGCAGGCGCACTTTGAACTCCTCGACTTGGAGCGCCACCAGTGAATCGTTCTTCACGTTCTTGTCGAGCGCGTGCATTTGGTGATCGTAGCGCAGGATCTTGCCGGTCTCACTGACGACGAAGGTGAGTGCGCCGACGTACTTGCCCTGCTGGCCGGCTTCGAGAATCAACGATTTGCCGGTCGAGTCGGTGCCGACCTCGGTGGGCTTGTGGTTCACGAAGCCGTCGCCGCCCGAGATCGCGACATCGATCCCCTTGATCTCGTCGCACATCTGTTGGGTGCGCCGTTGCGAGACGTGCGCGAAGAGCACCACGACGTCCACCTTGGGGCGGAGTGCCGGCAACAACTCGAGCACCGCGGCGTTCGGATCGGTGGTGATCAAGCTGTCGGCGTCACTGGTCAGCGACGCCAACGCCTCGTTCTCGTTCATGACACCCAGGAACCCGACCTTGACTCCCTGGACGTCACGGATCACGAACGGATCGAACACCGACTTGCCGGAGGACTTCCGCTTCAGGTTCGAAGCGACCAGGGTGAAGCTGGTTGGTGAGCGCCGTCTGTCGCAGGACGTCCACCCCATACGCCAGGTCGGCGGGTGCGACATTCACGACCGCGTCCCCATGCGACCCATCATGTCGGCGATGAACAGGCTCTGGGTCTTCTGGGACTCGGTGCTGCCCAAGGCCCAGCCTCCCCCGTCGACCGCGAGGACGTTCGGGTGCTGGCTCCGGTAGTTGTTGATGATCGTTGCTCGCCGAGCAACGCCGCCTAAGCGTCCGGACTTTCACCCACACTCTTCGATTTCGGCCTTCACATCGCTTTGATAGAGAAGGACGATCTCGGTCTCGGGAGCCCGCTTGGGCGCGACCACCTTCGGCTGGCCGCAGGCGAACAGCACGCTGACCAGCAACACGGCCGCGAGCAGGCGCTTCTGCAACACGGAGGATCCTTTCACGGGGGTTCATCGGGGCGGACCAAAGCCCGCTCAGAATACGTCACCCCGAGCGGACCGGACAAGACAGCCCGCCCAGGCGTACCTGTTTCCGACCTCTTCCGACACCCCGGAGGGATGGTGCGTTGCGGCGTCCTCATCGGACCGCCGACTTCAACGTGGTGCCGGCACGGAAGACGGGGGCCACGACCGCGGGAATGACGATCCGTTCCCCCGTGTGGGGGTTGTGTCCCGAACGTTCCTTGCGGGCTCGGGCTTCGAAGGTCCCGAAGCCCGCCAGATGCACCCGGTCCCCGCGTCGCAGGACACCGGCGATCAAGCCCGGGTCGCCTGAGGTCCCGAACAGCGTTTCGACCGCGAGCCGCGCGCCCTCCGTGGGCACCCCGACCCGCACCAGTTCGGCGATCACCTCGGATCGGTTCATGGCTGCCACCCATTGCGGTTCACTCTCCTTTTCTGCGGGCCATTCGAACAGTCTGGAATCGGTCTCCAAGATCCCGGGGCCGGCTGGCTGGCGCTTCCACCCGCCATGTATGATGTCGCGCACGCCGAGGCTCGAACGGATCGCTTGCGACTGCCCCTCGCGCTCTTCGCCCCGACGTGATTGCAAGGTCGAGAATTCGATGCACCATCCTCGATCGCGTTCCGGGAGGCATCTCGCATGATTTCGCGCCGTCGCCCCGTTCATCGGGGGCTCGCTCCGCTCGCCGTGCTGGCGCTCCTATCGGCTTCGGCGCATGCGTTCGTCGAGCCCGACGCACACCTTCACACGGTGAATCCTTCCACCACGGCGACCACGCCGATCCTGGAGCGTGCGTCGAGCACGCCGCCCACCGAGCGGGTCGTGGCGTGGCAGGATTGGAGCAGCACCCATCCCGGCTGGCGCGCGAATTGGAACGTGCGCACCGGCTCGCTGCATCGCGCTTACGGCCCCGGACTGCGACTCGGGATCACCGGGCGCTTGACCCGAGACAATCTCGAGTCCGCATGCCGCGAGTTCTTGTCCGGGACGACAGCACTCACCGGGATTCGCGCCGAGCAACTGCGCCTCCTCAAGGTCGAATCGCACCTCGACCGGTGGTACGTCGTGTTCGAGCAGGTCGTGGACGGGGTTGCGGTGCGCGGCGCGCGTGCCGACCTGCGTCTCGGCGCCAATGGCGAAGTCGTCGTGTGGGGCGCCGATTGGTTCGGCACCGCACCGGTGGCTGCGCCCGCCGCCCGCGTCACCAGCGACGGTGCACTCGCGACCGCAGCGAGCGGACTCGGGACCCCGATCGCGGTGGAGCACCGGCTGGTGCTGCTGCCCGAGGGCGCCGCTTTCCGCCTCGCACATGAACTCCGCTTCCGGACCGAATCGCCGCGCGGCGCCTGGCTCGCCCTGGTGGACGCGCGCGACGGGACCTTGCTCGGCCGCAGCGACGAGAACCGCTACGCCGAGTTGAGCGGCAATGTCGCCGCACTGGTCGAGCCCGATACCGTCGGATCGACGCAGCTTTCGTCGCCACTGCGCGACATCCGGGTCAACATCGGCGCCGGCGCCGAGTTCGGCTACACCGGCGCGGACGGCAACTTCACCATCACCACGACCGCCACCGATTCGGTGGATGTGCACATCGAGGCTCTCGGGCCGCTTCGGCCGCGTGTACGACTACGGCGACGGGCTTCGTGACGCCGACCCGGACGCAACGCGGCTCCCAGGCACGTCGCGCGACTTCGATTGGGACGACAGCAACTCCGAGGCCAGCGAGCGCGACGCCTACTACCACGCCCTCGTGACGCATCAATTCATCAAGGAACTGGATCCGGCGTTCACCGGCGTCGACTACAACATGCCGATCGTGGTGGACATCTTCGACCGGGACTGCAACGCCTTCTACGACGGCTTCGGGATCAATTTCTTCGGCGAGAGCATGCGCTGCGTCAACACGGCGCGGATCGCCGACGTCGTGCTCCACGAGTACGGCCATGGCGTCACCGATCAGCAGTACCGGCCACTGTCGCCGTCGGGTGCCATGCACGAGGCGTTCTCCGACTACTGGGCTGCACGATCGGGAACCAGCCTCGCCTGGGGCGCGGCTTCCGCGGTCCGGGCACGATCGTCCGCAACTTGGACAATACGAAGCACTTCCCGGAGGACATCGTCGGCGAAGTGCACCGCGACGGCCTGATCTTGGGCGGCGCGCTGTGGGACTTGCGCGAGGCGCTCGGAAAGGTCATGACCGATCGGCTGTTCCACTTCGCGCGCTACGGCGGCGCGGACAACTTCGACGACTACATGCTGGACGTTCTGGTCACCGACGACGACAACGCCGACATCTACGACGGCACGCCGCACTTCGATGCCATCGTCGCCGCGTTCTCGGCGCACGGGATCGGCGACTACAGCGTCCAGATCACGCACGCGCCGCTCGCCGACACCGAGGACCTGAACAAGCCGCTGATCATCGACCACGATCTTGTCCGTCTTCGTGCTCGAGCCCCGAGCTTGCAGCTGCACTACGCCGTCGGGGCCGGCCCGTGGAATGCGTTGCCGCTCGCCGCCGACCGGCATGGGCTCGCGGTCGTTCGCGGCCACGATTCCCGCCGCAGCCGGCGGACAGCGAAGTGTCGTACTACGTGACAGCGGCCGACACCGCCGGTCACACCGGCAGCGCGCCTGGCGGTGCGCCGGCGACGACATTCCCGTTCCGCGTCGGCACCGACACGACGCCGCCGGTCGTCGTGCACCAGCCGCTCGGCGATCGGCCGCTCGCGGCACCTTCCTGGCCGGTCCGCGCCCAGGTCACCGACAACCTCGATCGCGGCCTCGACGCGGTCGTGGTGCACTGGTCACGCAACGCGCACACGCTCGACCAGACGGCTCCGATGTCGTCCCTCGGTGCGCCGAACGGTACGCCGCGTTGCCGGTGGGCGGCGCGAGCTCGGCGACTCCATCTTCTATGCGCTGAGCGCCACCGACTCGGCGGCGGTTCCCAATACGGCATCGGACCCGATTGCAGGAGTGCATGCCTTCCGCGTCGTGCAGGGAACGGCGAGCGATTTCGAAGCCACGGACGGCGGTTTGATCGGCGACGGCGATTGGCTGTGGGGCGAGCCGGCAGGACCTTCACCGCCTACTCGGGCACGAAGGTGTGGAGCAACGGACTCCTCGGCACCTATTCCGACGACCAAGTTTCGCTGTTGGAAACCGCCGACATCGACCTCAGTACCTGGTCACGTGCCGGGCTGGTGTTCCGACACGCCTACGATGCCGAGGACAACTTCGACGGCGGTGTCGTCGAAGTCAGCAACGACGGCGGTGTGGTCTGGCAGCCGATCGTGCCGAGCGGCGATTACCCGTTCCCGGGCCTGGCGACACTCAACAGCCCCGGCTACAGCGGCAAGAGCAACGGTTGGTTGCCGGCGGAATTCGACCTGACACAGTGGCTCGGGCAATCGATTCGCCTGCGCTGGCGCTTCGCATCCGACTCGGGAATCGTGCGGCGCGGCTGGTTCCTGGACGACATCGAGATCGTCGAATCGCAAGTGCGTTCGGTGCCGCTCGATCTGCAAGCCGAGAGCGGTCGCGATTCGGAGGCGCTGCTGCGCTGGCGTACGCCGGCCGGTCTCCCGGTCGCGAAGGCCGCCAAGGCCGGAAGTCCGCTGTTGGGATTCCAGGTGTATCGCGCCTCGCAGTCCGATTTTTCGGATGCCGTCCGCGTCACCCCGTCACCGGTGCCGGGGAATTCGTTCACCGACAACGGGCTGGTGAACGGCGAGTTCTATTACTACGCGGTGACGGCAGCTTACGACGTCGGCGAGAGTCGGCTCTCGAACATCGTCGCCGCACAACCGTTCGTCGCGGGTTACGCCGCCGATGTCACCTCCCTCGACGTCGTCGTACCGGCGGCTGGAGCCGCGGATACGACCATCACGTTCACCAACACCGGGACCGGTGTGCTGGGCGTCAACGTCTGGGTGGGCGACCCCGGCGACACCAACCTCGACGCGGTCCGGATCGCGTACCAAGTCACCGGTGCGAGCAAGGCGGCACCGATGCCCGCGGCGTCGCGGTGGACGTTGGAAGACATGCTGGAGGGTTTGCGCACCGGTCTCGCATCGAAGCCCCAGCAGAAGACGCCGGCGTACCGTTCAACCCCGACGCCATCCGGCGGCGGCTATCAACTGCTGTTCACCGACGGCGACGACGGCACGACACCGACTTCTTCCAACTGCAGGCGCGCGAGGAAGCCGGTCTCCTGTACTTCAAGGTGACCGGCCATCGCACCTGGGGCAACATCCTGTCCGATTTCAACGTGTTGCTCGGGATCGATGCCGACGCCGATCGGAGTACCGGCGACGGCAGCGGCGCCGACTACTACATCTTGATGGGCGTCTTCGCGATGACCCAAATCGGCGTGCCGGCCGCGATCGTCACCAGCGGGCAGCAGATCGTCGACATCCCGGTGGTGCAGGTGTTCCCCGACAACGCCGACTATTTCGAGGTCGGTTTCTTCTCGCACTTGCTCGGGGCGGGACGGGTGCATCTCAGTCTCCTCGCGCTCGATCCCAACCTGCAAGTGCCGCGCGACTTCGCGCCCGATCCGCGCGCCGCGGCGCAATGGATGCAACCGAGTCCGCTGCACGTCGCTTCTCCGGTCGGTTCACCGGGTGCGCTCACGATCGCGTTCCCGGGCACGGTGACGGCGGGGAACTACGCCGGCAAGCTGTTGCTCGAAACCAACGATCCGCTGGTGCCCGCGGTCACGATCCCGGTCACCTACGACTACTCGACGCCGATCGCGATCCAGGATCTGGCGGCGGTGCAGGAAGGGCCGGACGTCGTCGTGCGCTGGGTCGCGGCCGATCCACGCGATGTCGCGTCGCTGCGGGTCTACCGCGCCGACGACGGGGACGCGTTCGCGATCGTCAGCGCCGATCTCGAGCCCGCGAGCGGCGCACACACGTTCCGCGATCGCGACGTCCCACCGGGACGTCACGTCTATCGCGTCGGTGAAGTGGACGGGCGCGGCGAGGTGACGTTGCACGGCTGGACCGAGATCGACGTCGTGCGCGCGGTTCCCGGCTCGCACCTTCCTGGATCCGGCGGCGCCGAATCCGTTCAATCCATCGACCACACTGCGCTTCGGTCTGGCCCACGCGAGCCCGGCGACGCTGGTCGTGTTCGATGCGCGCGGCCGCCGGGTACGGACCTTGTTGCAAGCCCAGCGGCTCGAAGCCGGCTTCCACCGTCTCGGCTGGGACGGCCGCGACGAGGCCGGCCGCCGGGTCGCGAGCGGCATCTACCACGCGCGTTTCGAAGCCGCGGGCCAGGTGCTGGTGCAACGGCTGACGTTGATCAAATAGCGCTTCAAGCCGGCGGCGGCTCGGCTTTGAATTGCAGCTCGGGTTCGGTGGCGCGCGGCCGTGCGGGGCCGCGCGTCCCCGAGTACAAGAAGGGTCGCTGGGCGGTGTTCGCGCCGCGCGCGTAGCGCCAATATCTCCACGGCAACGATAACAACTGCCGGATGGCGTAGCCGCGGAAGTGTTCCGGAATATCTTCCACCACCGCGTGCGCCAGGATCATGGCGCGCAGGCGATCGCGGTAGTGATTCGGATCGTCGCGCCGGGTGCGCGAGCGCAAAGAAGCCATCAACTGCCGCACTCGCGCCCGCCGCCAGCCGCGTTCGAGCGGCAGCAGGAACAAGCCGCGGATCTCGGGCGAGTGGAAGACGATGTTCATGTCGACTTCGAACATCCAAGCGGCGCGCCGCGCCGGATCGCTCCGCAGCGCGGCCAGCCGCCGCGCTTGGCGGCCGACGCGACTCGGCGCCACCAGCGCCGAGAACGGCAACCACAATTCCCGATAGTGGAAGTCGCACACCAGCCACTCGACTTCGCCGGCGTGCGGGCCGTCGGCACGCACCCACATCTCGACGCGCTCCCAGTCGCGCTCCCACACTTTGTTGAGTTCCGCCGCAGTCACGTACATGAAACGCCAGACCCAATAATGCCGGCCCTCGAGCCAGTACGGCGCTTGATCCGGTTCGTAGGGATGCAACGGACTCTCTGGGTCGGCGTCGTACAGCGACAGGGATGGCGGCAAGCCGCGCGGCACCAGGAACCCGTCGACGACGAAGTACGCGATCGCCAAGCAGACGAAGATGCTCACGAAGGTTTCCGGCCGTACCGCGTGCCCGCTCAGTTTCAATCCCCACACGACGACGTACACCGGGATGGGCGCCGTGAAGGCGGTGATCGCATCGCGAAAGAGGAGGAAGAGCAACGCCACCAGCAGCGGATAGGAGCCGAATCGGAGCAAGGAATCGAGCTGCGGGTCCAAGCTGGTGTGGCCCAGGATGAACTGCGTCCCCAACGCCAGCAGGATGGCGAACAGCGCCGCCGTCAGGATCTTGTAGGTGGGGTACACCAGACTGAACACCATGTCGGGACGCTGCGGGTCGGCGAGACCGCTCGCGACGCAGGCGCCGCGCGCATGGACATCGACGCGCCCGTCGGCGCGCGAGACGATTTCCAAGCGATGCGGATCGAGCAAGCGCTCGATTTCGACTTCACCGGAGAGCGGCGCCGCGAGCTTGGAAGCCAGGCGCTGCGCGATGCGATACGGAATCAGCACCGGGCCCGCGAGCAGCGCCAGGATGTAGTAGCGCCATCCGGGCAAGCGCATCTCCGGCCGGTCGATCGCGGCGCGGAAGATCGCCAGGTCGATCCAGCCGCCTTCGACCAGCGCCGAACGCACCACTCCTTGCAGCCCGAGCACCGAGGCCCAATGGTCGCAGTACAACACCGGCCGTGGTCGGTTGCCGTTCTCAGTTATAGCCAAAACTGCGCTCTCCCGATTCCAAGAACAGATCCTCGGTATGCCGATCCACCCAGATGCGGAAGTAGTAGCGCCATTCGCCGCCGGTGAGGACGCGCGCGAAGCTCGCCTTCCAACAGTGCAAGTCGCGTGTCAGGCGAAACTCGGGAGCGCCGAATTCGCGCCGGGCGGTGTCGTAGCTCGAGCGGTAGGCCACTTCCCAGGCTCGGGTCGGCTGCACCTTGGCGGCGATGCCGACGCGGCCGCTGCGCGTGCCTTCCAGATCGCGCACCAGCGAATAGCTGAGACCGAGGTCCCAGCGCAGCGATCCGCCCCGGCCGACGCCGACGCGTTGCAGATCAGACAGCGTCATCGGTGGCCTCGTTGCGCGGCACCGGGTCGGCGGCTGCCGCGACCGAATCGGCCCGGGCGCTGTCGGCGGCTGCGGTGCCTTCTTCCTCGATGATGCGATTGCGCTGCGCACTGCGTTCTTCGCCTGCCTCGCCGTAGTCGAAGCCCCCGGTGAAGCGCGCCGCGAACGGGATGCGCGTTTCGAGGATGCGGCCGGTGTACGGGTCGTAGGTTTGATCGATGCGCAACTGCAGCGGTCCGCTGCGATTCAGCGTGATGCCGCTCGAGATCAGGCCGAACTTGCGATCCGGCTCGCCCTCGCGCCCTTGAATCGTCGGGTCGTAGTTGGTCCCGAGCGTCCACTCGAAGACGCCGTCCCGGCGTCGCTCTTCTCCCCCCGCAGGATCTTGACGTCGATTTGATTGCGCAACGACAGCGACATGCGCGTGCTGCGGTGCTGCTGGCCGCCGATCTCGGGCGTGTAGATGATGGTGGCGCGCGGCTCGAGCTGATGCCGAATCGCGCTCAGGCCGAAACGGCGCGGATACAAGAGTCCATAGAAGGTCGTCGCGGCGCCCAGACTGGTGTCGAAACGGCGAATATTGTGTTGCTCGTTCGACAGTGCGCTGTCGTCGATGTAGCGATGTGAATACGACACCGACGGCGTCACATTGAAGATCCAGAGCGGCGTCTGCCGCGTCAGAGTGGCGCCGGTCGCGGCTTCGACGCGTTGGGTCTCCTTGACGGCAAAGGAATCCGCCAGCGGCACGCCCCCCGGGGGGATCGTCGTCGGATCGACCGCCACGCGCACGTCCGCCGTGTTGCGCGAGAAGCTCAAGTTGGGAGCCAGTGTCAAGCCACGCAGAAACGTGCGCAGCCCGCTGTCGTCGCGCGGGTTGGCGCTGATCGGCACCAGGTGAATCTGCCGAAACCCGAGCGACAGATTCGGCATGGTGCGGGTGACCAGCGGGCCGGTGTAGCGTTCGTCGGTCGAAAGCTGCTGCGTGCGCCGCAAGTTCAGGTTCACGTTGACGAAATTGCTCGGCCGCGAAAAGGTCAGACCGGAGTTGATCTGGCGCGAGCGCGCCTCGTCGTAGTTGAGATTCTGGTACACGTCCTGATATGCCCGCGAGGTACTCGAGTAGTTCAGCGTGGCGGAGAGCCGGCTGCGCTCGCCGATCGTCTGCGAATGTGCTCCTGCCAAGGTGTAGGCCCGGCTGGCAGGATCCCAGCTGCGCAGCACGTTGTAGGACAGATTGCCGTCGAACTTGTACCGCACCTTGTAGCGCGCCGTCACCCCGAAGCGCACGCTGCGCGTTTCGGAGGTCGCCTGGATCGCACTGGCGCTGCTTTGATCCGGTCGCGGGCGCTCCTGGTATTCGCTCGAGAAGAGGAAGTCGTAGTAGTCGCTCGCCGCCCAGTAGTAGTCCAGGCCGCGGATGAAGCGGCTCTGGCCCGTGACGCCGAACTCGATGTCCGGCTGCAGGAATCCCGAATGCCGATCGGTATTGACCGAGTTGACGATGAACGGCAGCCACCCGATCGGCACGTGCCCGAGATACATCCGCACCGGGCGCCCGATCACCTTGTTCTGCAGATAGATCTTCATCTGGTCGCACTCGAAGCGGTAGTGCGGTGACGCCAGGTCGCAGGTCGTGTAGCTGCCGTGCTGCACCTCCAGGTCGCCTTCCCGGCGCTGCCGCAGCACGTTGCCGGTGTAGAAACCCTGGTCGTACTGCGTCGACCCACCCTCGATGGTCGGCGTCGCGGGTCTCCATGTCGTAGCCCATGCGGTCGCCGTAGATGCGATCGCCCGCGTCGACGAGCACCGGGCGTTCGGTCGCGTCGAGCAGATCGGTGTCGGCGTCGTAGTGGATGAGCCCGGCGCGCAGCGTGTTGTCCTGGTACTCGACCTCGGCGGCTTCCTGCAGATGCAGGTCGTTCTGCTTCGCCACGTACAGAATGCGCTCGGCGCAGTACTTCACTTCCGTGGCTCGGCTCCGGAAGTCGAACGCGGTCGTGTCGCCGCGCACGACGCCGAAGGTGCAGTCGAAATGCGCCGGCGCCGTCGCCAGCGAGTCGAGGTTGCCTTCGAAGTAGCGGTAGGTGCCGGACGCGTTGCCGGTGAAGACGACTTCCTCGATGTCGTCGTCGGCGAACAGGATGACGATGGAATCCGCCTGCGCCTCGTTGAGCGAGATGCGGTTCGGCTGCGTCTCCGCCGGCACGTAGGTGCTGCGCGCGCCGCCGACGACCACGGCGCGCTTCAATTCGCCCGCCTCGAAGTAAAGTGTCGCCGAATCGCCTTCGACCACGTTCGGATCCGGAATCCAGGTCGTGTCGGCGCGCGATTGCACCACTCGGGCGGCGCCGCGCACCAAGACGCGCTCGACGTTGCCGCCATGGTAGTACACGTCGATCGATTCACCCTGCAGGCGCGTGTCGCCGCGCAGCACGATCGGATGTCCCCGCAGCTCGAGTCGGTCGTCCGTACGGAAGAGCCGCGCCGAGTCGGCGATCGCGGTCGTGCCGGCGCGCTCGATTCGCACGTTGACCATGGGCACGCACCACGGTCTGATCGCGATTCATGCGCACGTCGTCGGCTGCGACATCGGTGTCCGGTCGCCGGCGGCGCGCAGCACCAGGTCCGGCTGTGGATCGAGCCGCGCCACGCCGGTCTTGCGGTCGTAGATCGCGTGCGCGCCGCGCGCTTCCGAGCCGGTTTCGAGATCGGTGAGGACGACTGCCCGAACGCCTCGCCGAAGCCGGTGTCCTCGTGGTACAGCACGCTGTCGGCCTGGACGCGCGTCTTCTCGTCCTCGAAGTCGACGTCGCCCCACAGGCGCATCCGGCGCTGCTGCGCCCGTAGCGGGCCCGCCGGGCGGTGATCGTGCCGCGCGTGTCGACGATGCGGACGCGGCCGCGCAACTCCGCGCAATCGGCGGGACGCGAGAATTCGCCCTCGTCGCCGTTCATCGTCACCGTGCTGTCGTGCACCACGACGTCCTCGTAGAAGAAGATGTGCTCGCGCTGGCGATAGGAACGCGCCCGCCGCGACTCGATGGTCGTGCCCTCGCTCCCCAGGCGCACGCCGCCGCCGTAGTCGGCCACCATTTCGCCCTCGCGCCGCTCGGCGCGCAGGGTGCCGGCTTCGATGTGCCAGGTGCGTGTCGTGGTGTCGGGAAGAGCCGCGACGCTGTCGGAAGGGGCCAGAAGAGGTCCGGCGGGAGTGTCCGGAATGGGTTGCGCTCCGGCCGGCAGCGCCAGCACGAGCAAGGCCCATCCCATCGATCGGAGCGCGTTCGCGAACGTCCGTGCCACGCGGCCACCCATGTCGAGGGAGACGGATCCACTCATGCGTCGCGTACGCGATCCCAGCGCCAGCAAGGCCGCGCCGACCAGCGAGGCGTCGTTTCCCAACGCGGCGCGCACCACTTCGACGCCCGCTCCCGGCAGGCTCATGGCGCGTTCGCGAAGCACGCGGCGCGCCGGTCCCAGGATCCAATCGCCGGCCGCCGCGATCCCGCCGCCGACCACGATGCGCTCCGGATTCAGCAGGTTCACGAAGCCCGCGAGGCCGACGCCGAGCCACGCGCCGATGTCGGCGAGGATTTCCTGCGCCAGCGACATCCCCGCCGGTCGGCGGCATCACCGATCGCCTGCGGCGTCAGAGATCCCATCGGGACATCGCGCAAGCGGCTCGGGCGTGTATCTGCCGCCAACCGGCGCCCGCGCGTGTTCGACGATTCCCGCCGCGCCCACGTAGCGTTCGAGGCAACCGGTGCTGCCGCACGGACAGCGCGGGCCACTGCGTTCGACCGGCGTGTGGCCTGCTTCGCCGGCTGCACCGCCCGCGCCGCGGTAGAGCTTGCCATCCAACACCAGGCCGCCGCCGACGCCGGTGCCGAGCGTCAGACAGAGAAGATGCCGCGCGCCACGTCCCGCGCCGCAGGACCATTCGGCGTACGCCATCGCGTTGACGTCGTTCTCGAGATGCACCGGCAGGTCGAGTGCCGCGCCGAGATGCGCCGCGAACGGCACGCGCTCCCAGGTGCGCAAGTTGGGTGCGTCGAGCACGAGTCCTGCGGTCGTGGTCGACGATCCCGGCGCTCGCGACGCCGAGTGCGTGCGCCGGACCGTATTCCGCCAGCAGCATCGCGCGCCGCGGCGACGATGCGCGCGTCCGCGGCTTCGGGACCGCGCGCCGCCTCGGTCGGGAATGGATCGCGCGCCGACGGCGCTGCCATCGCGCAGCCACCACCGCCAGCTTGACGTTGGTGCCGCCGATGTCGATCCCGAGCGCGTGCACGCCGTCCGCGGCCATGCGATCTCCCTGTCAGGCCGACACCGGTTCGGCGCTGACCGGTGCGAAGCAGCGCGTCCGGTTCCACGCCGCGCGCCGCGGCCAGGATCGGAATCGCTTCCGCGAGAAGATAGTGGCTGCCGAGGACGAGCACCGGAGCCTCGCCGGCCCGCGCCAGGGCGCGCTCGATCGCAGCAGCGACGCGCGGTCGCGACCTGCGACGCGCGCCGCGACCGCGCCGGCTCGGGAACTGGGCCCGCGCCGCGGCCGGGTCCCAGGCCCGTTCGACCTGCGGCGCGGTCAAGATCAGCCTGCGGGCGCGCTGCGCCAAACGCGGCGCCGCGTCGCCCAAGCGTTTGTCGCGCATCAATCCCAAGACCACGACCGGCCGCACGGCCGGAGAACACCGCGCTCCCAGGCGTCGAGGGTCGCGTGCAGCGCTTCGGGATTGTGGCCGACGTCGAGCACGATCGGCGGGCTCGTTCGGGTCCGCGGCACGATCTGGAAACGTCCCGGCAGGAAGGCGCGCGCCGCGCCCGCGACCGGATCGGGCCGGCGCCGCAACACGCCGCGCGCCGCGAGCGTCGCCCACGCCGGCCACCGCGAGCGCCACGTTGCGCACCTGATGCGCGCCCAGGAGTCCGCTGCGCAGCCGCATCGGGTGCGGCGCGTGCAGCTCGAATTCCATGCCGCGTCGCGTCAGGGTCGAGCACCGCGCCGACGGATTCGCGGCAGCATCGTGAACGGCGCGCGGCGCGCGGCGCAGTGTTCGCGCGCCAAGCGCACCAAGTCCGGTCGCGTGAAGCCGCCGAAGAACGGCACGCCGCGCTTGCACGATGCCGAGCTTCTCCCGGCACGACGGCGCGCAGCCCGCGCCCCAGGATCGCCTCGTGATCGTGCCCGATGCTGGTAGATCGACGCCGACGCTCGGCAGGCGCGTTGGTGCTGTCCAGCCGGCCGCCGAGACCGACTTCGTAGACGGCGACGTCGACCGTCTGATCGCGGAAGTGCAGCGCCGCGAGCGCCGTCATGGCTTCGAAGAACGACGCCCCGGCAGCGCTCGACGAACGGCCAGCAGGTCGCGCACGCGCCGCGCGCAAGTCGTCGGCATGCGATCGGCTCGCCGTCGACGCAGATGCGTTCCTCGACGCGCAGCACGTGCGGCGAGGTGAAGCGCCCGACGCGCAGACCGCCCGCCTGCAGCATGGCGGCGGCGAAGCGCCGTCGTGGAGCCTTTGCCGTTGGTGCCGGCCACGTGCAGCGATGGGCGTGCCGCGTTCGGGATGGCCGAGCAGGCGCAGCAGACGCCGCGTCGAGGCCAGACCCAGCCGCGTCTCGCCGCGCCGCAGGGCGTAGAGCGCGCGAATTTCAGGCTCGAGGGGCTGTGCCGGACTAGGCCGTTCCATGCAGGCCGATCTCCCGCGGGACGATGCCGGTCGAGCGCCGGGATGCGAGTGCCGCGGCGCGCAATCGGCGCCGACGCGGGTCCGCGGGCCGTCGCGGGCTTCGGCGCGGCCGCCGGCTTGCCGTCCGGCCGCGGCCAGCCTGCGCTCCTGCGGCATCGGGCACAGGAACGCCAGCACGCGGTTCAGCATGTCGCGCAGCTCCTGGCGCGACCGACGATCAGATCCACGAAGCCGCACTCTTGGACGAACTCGGCGGTTTGGAAGCCCTCGGGCAATTCCTGATTGATCGTCTCGCGGATGACGCGCGGGCCGGCGAAGCCGATCTGCGCCTTGGGTTCGGCGATGATCGACGTCGCCCAGCATGGCGAAACTCGCCGACACGCCGCCGGTGGTCGGATTGCTGAGGATCGAGACGAACGGCACCCGCGCCTCGTGCAGCTTGGCCAGCACGGCCGACGTCTTCGCCATCTGCATGAGCGACAAGATGGACTCGTGCATGCGCGCGCCGCCCGAACGCGACAGGATGACCAGCGGGATCGCTTGCGTCGAGCGCCTCGCAGGCCGGCGCGGGCGATCTTCTCGCCGACCGCCGATCCCATGCTGCCGCCCAGGAAGGCGAAGTCGAAGACGCACAGCATGATCTCGCGGTCGTGCAGCTGCGCGCCGCCGGTCAGCACCGCTTCGGACAGGTTGGTGCGCAGCATCGTCTTCTTGAGCTTGAGGCGGTACTTCTCCTTGGCGTCCCTGAACTCGAGCGGATCGAGCGACGTGATCCCGCGCCACAGCTCTTCGAAGGAGTCCGGATCCACCAGGAGCTCGACGTACTGCCGGGCGCTGATCGAGAAGTGGTAGTTGCAGCGGCCGCAGACCCAGAGGTTCTTCTCGAGCTCGATGCGATAGATGATGTCGGAGCAGGTCGGACACTTGGTCCACAGACCCTCGGGGAGTTCCCTCTTCTCCGCCGCGGGCTGGGCCTTCACTCCCTTTCGGGGCGGTGAAGCCAGGACATGTCGTCGCGCTTCCTTCCCGTTGGGCCCCTCGGGGGGCGCGCGGGCCGATTATAGGCTCGGCCCCGGGCCCACAAGCCTTTTCGGCGGCGCGCCAGGCGACCAGCCGGCTGCGAAGCCCGATTTTCAATGCAACTGTATTCATGTTCAATTAGTTAGATGACGCCTCGCCGCGGGCCGCGTCTGGAGTCCGCGGGGCTGGAGAATCCGACCAGCTCGGAGCGGACGCAGCCCGGATTTCGAGCACTTCAGCATGACCAGCGCGTCCTCGCCGTTGTCGGCGTAGTAGGACTTGCGGATCGCGACCTGCCGGAAGTCGAGCGACTTCGTACAGTCGGATCGCGCGGCGTGTTGTGGAAGCGCACTTCGAGGGTCGCGATCGTCATGCCGCGCGCGCGCGCGCGCCGGAACACCTCGTCCAAGAGTCGCCGCGCGATGCCGCGCCGGCGGCAATCCCGCGTGCACCGCCAGATTGACGATGTGCACTTCGTCGGCCACGTACCACCACAGGACGTAGCCGACGCAGCACGGCCTCGCCTCGGCGACGAAGCTCGCCGCGGTGCCTCGTCTTGCCGCAGTTCCTGCAGGAACATTTCGCGCGACCAGGGCGCCGTGAACCCGCGCTCGATCTCGAGCACCGCGTCGAGATCGAGCGGCGTCATGCGAGCGCAGGGTCGGGCGCGGGATCAGGTTCTATGCGGCGCGCGTGGACCTCAGCATCCGACAACCGCAGGTAGACCGGTTCGAGGTCCGCGGCCGGCGAGCGATGCGACGGCTCCCCGGCGAACCAGGTCGAGCGAGCGCCGCGGCGACCGGACCGGTGCGCGCGGCGCCGGAGTCGCTCGACACCGGCGGCGAGCAGCGCCGGGCCGACGAGCGCGGCGCCGCTTCCCGCCATCGAAAACGCTTCGCCCGCGCCGCCGTCCGCGCGATCGCGGCGGCTGCCGACCGCCGGTGCGCACGCACCGCGGCGCCATCCGGACCTGCGAGGGCCGTCGCTCCGGCACGATCGTACAACGCCGCGTAGACCTCGCCGCGCCGCGCGTCGAAGACGCACCGCGACCGGCTCTGCCAGCTCGCGGGCGGCGGCCACGGCCGCAAACTGTCGCAGGCGAACAGCCTGCCGCACCGCGCGCCACGCCAGCCCCTGCGCGGTCGCGAGCCCGATGCGGATGCCGGTGAAACTGCCCGGCCCGGTCGTCACGGCGATCGCGTCGAGGCTCTGCGAGCGTGGTCTCGGCGCGCGCGAGCAGCCGCCGATCTCCTGCAGCAGGACCGGCGCCTTGTCGCCTTGGGCCAGCGAACTCGGTGGCCAGCGACGACCCCGTCGTCGGGCTCGACGGCGACCGAACCCCGCGCTTCGGTGACGTGCAGTGCGAGACAGATCTGCGGCGCGATCCCTGGATCGTCGAGATCGAGGCCCTCGATCTGATGCGGCGCGGTCGCCGCGCTTCCACGTGAGGCGAGACCGTGCATGGCACCGTGCGGGCGCGGTGACGCGATCGCCCCACTCGACCAGGGCCACTGTCGCGGGATCGTCGGATTCCAGGAAGCCGATCTCGCGCAGTTCGTCGCGGTCGCTGCACGCCGATACAGGTCGTAGTGCACGAGCGGCAGGCGCCCGTCGTAGCGCACCGCCAGCGTGAAGGTCGGCGAGACGATCGGCGCCTGCACGCCGAATGCCGCCGCCACGCCTTGCGCGAACTGCGTCTTGCCCGCGCCCAGAGTCCCCGCCAGCAGCACCACTTCGCCGCCGCGCAGTCGCCGGCCCAAGCGCTCGCCCAGGCGCGCGTCGCCGCTTCGGAATCGCTCCAGTACTCCGGCACCCAGGAGGTCCCAGCGAAGAGTTTGGGCTTTGCAAGGACCACCATGAGCGAGAGCCGCGAAACTTTGAACAGAGTCTTGAACCAATAATGCGAGCGAGTGAAGTCTCCGTCCGGGTCCCGGAAATGCGAATAGTCCGGCCGGAATCGATTGTAGGCCTGAGGAATCAAATCGTTCCGGCCTTCATAAAGCACGATGAGGTCGGGCTTGAGAGGAAGCACCCGCTCGCGAAAATCGATCAGCAACTCTCTCGATGTCCATCCGGGCACACCGGCGTTGAAAACTTCCACCTGCAGTCCTGCTCGAACCAAGAACTTCTCCAACCATTCTGGATAAGGATGCGTTCCTCCGTACGTCGTCGAGGTGCCGACACAGATCACACGCTTGCGACCGGGCTGTCGGGCGATGGAGAATTCTTTGCCCTTCCATCCCAAGGAGTTGTGCGCATCGTAGAGTGGGCGAAGAACATAGGGCAGCTTGTCGTCCTTCATGTAGCGACCGCGAAACGGCGTGTTCATCGTAAGAACTGCAATCTCCTCGGCAGTGAATTTCCGCTTCACATAGAAACGAGCCACAATCTCTGCCGCGACTAGCGCCAAGATCACGCCGATGGAAAGTGCGAGGAGTGTCCCCCCCCCCCCCGGAAATCCTAGTAGAAGCCAACCAACTGCTCTTCACTCGTTCACGAGGCAAAGAGGTCCTTGTCGACGACTTCGTGGGCTTCCCCATCGGGCCCCGCCTCAGCGCCGCGGCACCAGGTGCGCCACCGGCAGGATCATTTCTTCGAGCGAGATGCCGCCGTGCTGGAAGCTGCCGTAGAAGTGCTTCTCGTACTGGCGCTGCTTGGTCGGGTACACGAAGTAGAAGTTCTCCTTGGCGATGATGTAGTTCTGCGTCGTCCGCAGCTTGGGCAGCATGTAGGCCTCGGGCTCGCTCATCTTGAAGGCGCCCTTTTCGTCGTAGCCCAAGTTCTCGCCGTACTTGTAGCGCACGTTGGTGGAGGTGTCGCGGTTGCCGGTCGCGACCGTGGGACGCTTGCCGAGCACCGCGCCATGGTCGGTGGTGACGAACACTTCGATGCCGCGCGCCGCCATGCTCTTCAGGAGATCGAAGAGCGCGCTGTGCGCGAACCACGACTTCGCCAGCGTCCGGAAGGCGGCGTCGTCCGGCGCCATCTCCTGCAGGATCGCCGATTGGCTGCGGCCGTGCGCCAGCATGTCGATGAAGTTGTAGACCAAGCGCGAACAGCCGCACGTCACTCTGCCGCTCGACTTGGCGGGTCATCTCGGCCGCTTCTTCCGGGTGGAAGATTTTCGCATAGCGCATCTTGACGTCGGGCGCGGCGCCCAAGCGCTTCAACTGCAATTCGAGCAGTTCGCGCTCGTGGCGGTTCAGGCTGTGCTCGCCGCCGTCGTCGGCTTCCCACAACTGGGGATAGCGCTTGTGGATCTCGAGCGGGAAGAGCCCGGCGAAGAGCGCGTTGCGCGCGTACGGCGTCGCGGTCGGCAGCATGCTGTAGTAGTGCTTGCGATCGACGCGGAACCAGGGATCGAGCATCGGCTCCATCATCATCCACTGGTCGAGGCGCATGCAGTCGACGACGATGTAGGCCACCTGCTTGCCGCGCTGCAACGCCGGATAGACGTGCTTGCGGAAGACGTCCGGCGAGAGATCCGGGCCGGTGCGCTTCTGCACCCAGTCCTTGATAGTTCTTCACCACGAAGCGGCAGAATTCGTAGTTGGCGGTGCGCTTCTGGTCCTCGTGCGTCTGGTTGAGGCCGGTGTTGCGATACTGGTCGAGCTGGGTGTCCCAGGCGATCATGCGCAGATAGGTGTCCACCCAGCCGGCGTGGTCGAGTCCGCCCAACGTCGAGGCATCGAGCGCCGCGTACTGCTGCACGTAGTCGCGCGCCACCTGCGTCTCGGTGATCTTGTGGCGATCCAGGATGCGGCGCATCGCGAGCAGGATCTGGTTCGGGGTCGCAGGCTTGAGCAGGTAGTCGTCGGCGCGACGGCCGATCGCCTGGTCCATGATCTGCTCTTCTTCGTTCTTGGTCACCATGACGATCGGGATGTTGGGGTTGAAGTGGCGGATCTCCTGCAGCGTCTGCAGGCCGTCCTTCCCCGGCATCATCTCGTCCAGCAGCACCAGGTCGAAGCTGCGGTCGCGCACCAGGCTCACGGCGTCCTCGCCGTTCGCGACCGGGGTGACGGTGAACCCCTTCTCCCGCAGGAAAAGCAGGTGCGGGGTCAGCATCTCGATCTCGTCGTCCACCCACAGGATGTTGCGTACTTCGGTCATTCGTCGAAGAGAAGAGATGAATGGAAGAATGACAGAGTGGGAGGGACGAACGAATGGCTTAGTGCGGTGGGTACGGTAGGTGAAGGAGTTGATCGTTCACACATTGAGGACGGAATAAAGGATAAGGAGATCTGATATTGATCGATGTCGAGCGAGTGCGTGGACGAATTGTTGGGTGGAAGTGCGGGTGCTTCGGATTGATAAGAACACGGTGGGGAATGATGATCAGCGAGGTGAGGGTGTTGTAGTTCAAATGGAACTGCGATGGGCGTATGGAAGGGTAGAGAGTGGTGGACTTTGGAAGATTCATTGTTTAACATGATGAACTTGGTACGAATTCCGGCACGAGCGGGCTCGATCGACACGAAGGCGAGGACCAGGAGAGCCCGGGAAAGGTGCACGAGAAGAGAAGTGTCTTCATGGACGACCTACCTCTCCGAGCTGAGGCGTCGCGTCGGTCGCTCCATCCGGCGGATGCCTCGGGTGGCGGATGTATTCGTCTTGGCTGCGATTTCCATTGCGAGCTTACTCCGGCGGCACCCCCCCCCCCGCAAGTTTCCTCGGCGCTTTTTTCCCGTGCCAATACGGAGTCGCCGCATCGAGAGCCAGCCGCTTCGAGCCCGGAGGTCGGTGAAGAGAGGGTCTACGGTTCTAGGCAGCTACAGGCAAACGAATCGCGAAGCAGACGCCGCGGCGGTCGGGGTTGTCTTCGATCCAGATGCGGCCGCCGTGGTATTCCTCGACGATGCGGCGGACGAGCGCGAGGCCCAATCCCCAGCCGCGCCGCTTGGTCGTGAAGCCGGGCTCCCACACGCGGTTGCGCATCGCCAGCGGAATGCCTTTGCCGGTGTCGGCGACGCGGACTTCGAGCGCAGCGTCGGCGGGCACGTGGCGCGCCTGCACGCGGATTTCGCCGTCGCTTTCGAGTGCATCGAGCGCGTTCTTCATCAGGTTTTCGAGCGCCCACTCGAGCAGTTCGCGGTTGGCGCGCACCAGCGGCACGACTTCCAAGTCCTGCGTGATGCGCACCGATCCACCCAGATGCGGGATGCGCTTTTCCATGTATTCGATCGTATCGCGCAGGACGGCACCGACATCGAGCGACACCAGGTCCGGCTGCGACCCGATCTTGCTGAAACGATCGCAGGCTTCAAGAGATAGTCGTCGGCGCGCCGGCCGATCGCCTGATCCATGATCTGCTCTTCCTCGTTCTTGGTGACCATGACGATCGGGATGTTGGGGTTGAAGTGGCGGATCTCCTGCAGGGTTTGCAGGCCGTCCTTCCCCGGCATCATCTCGTCGAGCAGCACCAGATCGAAGCTGCGGTCGCGCACCAGGCTCACGGCGTCCTCGCCGTTCGCGACCGGGGTGACTGTGAACCCCTTCTCTCGCAGAAAAAGCAGATGCGGGGTCAGCATCTCGATCTCGTCGTCCACCCACAGGATGTTGCGTACTTCGGTCATGCGTCCTCCAGATCCATTCCATCGGCCGGGCTTGGCTGGGGGCGATCTTAACAGGACCAGGCCCCTTCAACGAGCTGGCGGCGATGCAGGGCTCCAATCGCTTAGAGCTTGCCCCCCCCGCAAAGCGGCGTACACTTCGTTGCATTTCCAGCCTCGCAGTGACCGAGTGGAGCGACGGGACTCTCGCGAGACGGGCCTGCGCAATCATATGTCTCCCAAGGAGGAGTCATGGCCTTCGCGTCGTGCCAGCGCACTCGAGGCTTCGCTTGGATCTTGTTCGTGGCCCTCGCACCTTTTTCGGTCCGTCCGGCGTGGGCTGCAGCCAACATCGCGGTCACGGGCGTTTCGGTGAACCACTACGACGGGATGGAATGCACGGCGTCTCCCGCAATCGCCGGCCAGCAGACTTGCGTTTCTTTCACGGTCGCCTGGATCAGCGGGAATGGCTGGCCAGGCCCCCTGGTCGGTGCCACGATCACGCTCGCGGACCCGGCCGGACAAGTGCTGTTGTTCGAGACGGTGATCTACGACGCACCGTTTTCTGCGCCCGTGACCCTGACACTCGCAAATCATTCCTACATCCCGTCCCAGTCGGGATTCTTCTCGGTGACGGCCTTCGTGCGCCCCACGCATCCCTTGGACGCCGACCCGGACTTGTCGAACAACACATTCGTTTCGACGTATGAAGTTCTGCCTGGAGCAACGAACGTGACCTGCAATTACAGCCCGATGTCGCAGACCATCGAATGTCAGCTCACGAATGCACCGACGGGCGCGATGTACGACGTCCATGCCGAGGACTTGGGACCGGTGGAAGCTCCCGCCTTCGTGGGCACCCTGGTCGGTCCCATGGACAACGTCTCGGTCCCCGTCTCGTGCGGCGGGCAAGGTCGCGGCGCGGTGACGATTCGGGTTCTCCAGGGTCAGACAGAGTTCCTCGAGACGCCCCTGTGCTTCGACTGCGCCGGAGTCGCGGCCGTGCCCATGCAGGGTGCATGCGGCGTGACGGGTGAACCGGTGCCCGCGAGCGGATGGTGGGGACTCTCGTTGCTCGCGGCATTCCTGGTTTCGATCGGCAGCGCGATCGCAGTTCGAAATCGACGCACCTAGGCGGCGATGGGCAGGCGGATCGCGAAGCAGATGCCGCGACGGTCGGGGTTGTCTTCGATCCAAATGCGGCCGCCGTGATATTCCTCGACGATGCGGCGCACGAGCGCGAGGCCCAATCCCCAGCCGCGCCGTTTGGTCGTGAATCCGGGCTCCCACACACGACCACGCATCGCCGGCGGGATGCCCTTGCCGGTGTCGGCGACCCGAACTTCGAGCGCCGACTCGGCGGGCACGTGACGCGCGTGGACGCGGATTTCGCCGCCGCTCTCCAGCGCATCGAGCGCATTCTTCATCAGGTTTTCGAGCGCCCACTCGAGCAGTTCGCGGTTGGCGCGCACCGGCGGCACGGCTTCCAACTCCTGCGTGATGCGCACCGATCCACCGAGATGCGGGATGCGCTTCTCCATGTATTCGATCGTGTCGCGCAGGACGGCTCCGACATCGAGCGGCGCGAGATCGGGTTGCGATCCGATCTTGCTGAAGCGCGCGCTCACCTTCGACAGGCGCTCGAGATCGCGCTGCATCTCGGCGACGGTGCGCGCGCGGCGCGCTCGCGCTTCGTCGGGCGGCAGATCGCTGTCTTCCTGCGCTTCGAGGAGCTGCACCCAACCCAGCAAGGACGTGAGCGGCGTCCCCAATTGATGCGCCGTCTCGCGCGCCATCCCGACCCAGATGGAGCGCTGCTCGCCCAACTTCATGTAGCGGAAGCCGAACAAGCCCACCGCGAGGAAGATGGCGAGCGCCAGCACCAAGACGAGCGGCATCCAACGCAGTCGGCGCGACAAGCTCGAAGCGCCGTAGTGCACGTATGCCTGCGCGACGCCATCCACCAGGATCGCATGCGGCGGATTGCGCGCATCGAACTCCCGCATGAGCTGCGTCAGCCGGTCGCGACGCGCGCGCGCCTCGGCATCCAGATTCGGCGCCCCTAATTCGCCCGGAGCTGTCGCCGGCGGGCGGCGGCACACCGACGCCATCCCAGATGATCGGCACGCCATTCACGTCGGCGATGATGATCGGGAAGGAGGCTTCGCGCAGCACCGTGCGGATGATTTCCTGCGCCCCCGGATGGTCGGCGGAGAACGCCGTTTCACTGACGAACTGCGAGAAGATGCGCGTCAAGGCCGCCGCTTGCCGATCCATGCGTTGGGCGGTGCGTCCGGCGAAGACGATCGCCCCCACGAACACCAGCACCAGCCCGAGCAGGAAGTACGCCGCCAGCAATGCCTTGGTGCGCGAGCCGATGACGTGCGGCAGACTGAAGAAGTCGCCTAGCTTGCGATTCATGGACTCCCCGTGAGACGGCGCACGTGCGGCGCGACGGTACGACCGCCGCGGCGGACGACGCAACCGTGCGGTGTGTGGCGGTCGGAAGTCGCCACGCGGGGGACCACCCCGTGACCCAGCGAGCACGGGCGGTGAAAAAAAATTCACCGCATCACTTGACATTTCGGGTGGCATTCGGTACCCTTCGAGCGTCCCGCCTCCCAAGCCGAGGACCGACATGATCGCACCCGTGCCGCAGGCACCGGCGGCCGGTTGGCGTGTTCGCGCGCTTCCGCGCCGGCACGTGCAGTCGGTCGTGGGATGCCAGTTGCTCGCGCTCGACGCCATCCTGCGCCGCTTGGCTGGGGCGCGCAGCCGATTGTTGCCGGCAAGTGCGCGTGCGGCGCGCGAGATCGTGGCTTCACAGGCCTGGTTCGTCTTCGGATACGCCCGCGCCACCGACTTCGCGCGCGAGCGCTGGGGCCGAACCGGCCGGTGGCTGCACGACCGGGCTTCGCTGGGAGACGTGTTCCGATGTTTTCCACGCCTCGAGCAGGCAGTCACGGGAGAGGACGGCGAACCGCCGATCGGATCCGTGGCGGCACTCCTCATCGGCCGGGTCGCAACTGCCGACACGCTCGACCATTGGATCGCCCGCGCGCGCCGGCTCACGGTGCGTGCGCTACGAGCGGAGGTATCGCGAGCCAGCGGAACGCCCGACGAGTCGGACGCGGTGGCGTGCACGCTCCGCATGCCCGCGCCCGTCCGCGTCGCCTTCGAAGCGACATTGGATCTTCATCGTGCGGTGGTGGGAAGGAACGCGAGCGTCGCGGAGTTCCTCGAGGCCCTCATCGCCGAGTCCGCGCCCGGTGCGCTCGAAAACGAGCCGGTCCACAGTGGAGCGATCGCAGTTTCGCCGCCGAGCTTTCGAAACCCGAGAATTGCCGGCAGCGACGAGAGGCCGCTGTATTCGAGCCCGGCGTTGCGGGCCGCTCTCGATTGCCTCGCACGCGCCGAGCGCTGGACGAACGATACATCGCTCGACGCGGTCGCGGGGCTCCCACGCCTGGCACAGCTCGAAGGCGCGATCCGCGAACTCCTCCAGCTCGAGGACGAGATCGAAACCCACATCGGCGCCCTGTTGTCCGAACTCGACGACCATCGTGCGTGGCGCAGCTTCCATTGCGACGGTGTCGCGGCCTACGCCGAGTCCTACCTGGGACTGTCGCGAACCACGGCCTGGCGCCGTGCTTCGATCGTTCGCCGCTTGCGCGGCCTGCACGAAGTCCAACGTGCTTACCTCGAAGGTTCCATCGGCATCGAAGCCGCGGACGCGATCCAGCGCGCATTGGGCCCGCACGCGGCGATCGCCACGCAGCGGGAATGGCTGGCTCGCGCTAGAAATGCGACGTTCAAGCGACTGCAGGATGACGTGACGATCGCGTCGCGCCAACGGCTCCTCGAGGCGCAGTGCGCGCCGCCTCCGAGCGACGAGATCTGGCAACAGTCCCAGCGCCGCATTCCCGGCCGCGGACTGGCCGAAGTCATCGGCGCCGGTTGTCGCGTGCTCGATGCGATCACCACGCGGACTTCTCGTCCCGATGTTTTCCTGCAAGTGTACTTGCCGCTCGAGCTGGGGCGCGATTTCGGCGCGGCGATCGAGGAACGCCGCTTCGCGCTCGCATGCCAGGCCGCGGATCTGGACGCGATGCCGGTGCAGACCGCAGCCCGCGTCCGGCCTTCGCTCCGCATCGCGAGCGCGCTGCGCCGCCGGTGCGCTGGGGTCGCGCCTTGGGTCGGCCTATTGGCGTTGCTGGAAGAATACGCCTGCACTTGGGACATTTCGCCGCGACGAGCCGGCGATGCAACGTACGAGCGCGCCGGATATCGCTGCGAGGCTCCGGGCTGTACATCGCGTCGAAACCTCGAGGCCCATCACGTCCGGTATCGCTCGCGCGGTGGGCCGTCGGATCCCGAGAACCTCGCCTGCCTCTGCCGCATGCACCATCAGATGGGCGAGCACGACGGCCGGGCGCGGGTGCGGGGTCGAGCGCCACTCGGAATGGTGTGGCGACTGGGCGTGCCGCGTCTCGCGACCTGGTTTCGGAACGAAATGCGGCTTCTCGACGGCACCGCTTGCCGGTCGTGAATCGTCCAGGTAGGATCGGCCGTCCGATCCACCCACCGGAGTCAGCTTGAATACCGAACTCTTTGGACTGGTCGAAAAGCCGGTGCGCTACATCGGTCAGGAATGGAACCAAGTGGTCAAGCCACCGGCTCCGGGACTGTTGCGTGCCGCCTTCGCCTTTCCCGACAGCTACGAAATCGGCATGTCGCACTTGGGGCTGCGCATTCTCTACGACGCGTTGAACCGCGAACCCGATCTGGCGCTGGAGCGCGTCTTCTGCCCGGCGGTCGACATGGAGGCGGCGCTGCGGAAATTCGGCTTGCCGCTCGCGACGCTCGAAACGCACACGCCGCTGCACGCACTCGATGTCGTCGGCTTCTCGCTGCAGTTCGAGATGGAGTACACCAACGTCCTCACGATGCTGGACTTGGGCGGCATCCCGCTGCGCTCCGAGGATCGCACCGTCGAGCATCCGCTGGTTGCGGCCGGCGGGCCTTGTGCTTTCTCGCCCGAACCGCATGGCCGACTTCATCGATGTCTTCGTGGTCGGCGACGGCGAGGAAGCCTTCACGCGCCTGATCCGCCGTTGGGGCGAGCTGCGCCGCGACGGCGCGCAGCCGCATCGAGATGCTGGCTGCACTGGCGCGCAAGGAGGGCTTCTACGTTCCATCGCTGTATCGCACCGAAGTGGACGCGGAGACCGGCTTTGCGATCGTGAAAGGCCCGCGGGACGGATTCGACGTGCCGTTTCCGGTCAAGCGCATCGTGCTCGACGACCTGGCGCGCTTTCCGTATCCCAGCGATTCGATCGTGCCCTACGGCGAGATCGTGCACGACCGCGTCTCGATCGAAATCGCGCGCGGTTGCACCGAGGGCTGCCGCTTCTGCCAAGCCGGCATCATCTATCGCCCGGTGCGCGAGCGCTCACCGGCCGACATCATTCGCGCCGCGTCGCAAGGTCTGCGCGACACCGGCTACGACGAGGTGTCGCTGACCTCGCTCTCGACCGCCGACTATTCGTGCGTGTCGTCGCTGGTCAAGACTCTCATGGACCAGTTCGTGCAAGGATCGCACCGCCATGGGTGTGTCGTCGATGCGCGTCTACGGGCTGACGCGCTCGATCGCGGAGCAATTGGCGCGCGTGCGCCGCACCGGCTTCACGATCGCCCCCGAAGCCGGCACCCAGCGCATGCGCGACCTCATCAACAAGGGCGTCACCGAGGCCGACATCGACGATGGCGGCGCGCATCGCCTGGGAACAGGGTTGGTCGCAGCTCAAGATGTACTTCATGATCGGCCTGCCGACCGAAACCGACGAAGACGTGCTGGGCATCGCGACCACCGGCATCGGCGTGCAGAAGCTGGCGCGCCAAGTGGGACGCCATGGCGCCCAGGTGACGGTGAGCATGTCGTCGCTGGTGCCCAAGCCGCACTCGACTTTCCAGTGGGAGCCGATGGTGGCACCGGACGAGTTGCGCCGCCGTCAGAAGCATGATCCTGGAAGAAATCCGGCCGCATCGCGCCGTGAAGTTCAAGTATCACGACGTGGAAGAAGGCGTCGTCGAGTGCGTGCTGTCGCGCGGCGACCGCCGGTTGGGACGCGTCATCGAAGACGCCTGGCGGCGCGGCGCGCGCTTCGACGCCTGGAGCGATCACTTCGACTACGGCCGCTGGCTCGAATGCATGCAGACGGCCGGCCTCGAGCCCGACATGTTCCTGCGCCGCATTCCGCTGCATGCGCCGCTGCCGTGGGATCACATCGATTCGCGCGTCACCAAACAATTCATCATCGAGGATCTGCACCGCGGCATGAAGGGCAAGTTCTCGCCCGCCTGCGAGAAGCCGTTCATTCCGCGCGATCCGTCGAAGCCGGTGAAGCCGCTCGAGTCGGCGAACCTGGTGTGCTACGCGTGCGGCCTCGAGTGCGACCTGGAAGCGATCAAGCAAGAGCGCATCGCGCAGCGCGACAGCCTGGCGGGACCGGGGCCGGAGATCGCCGCGGCATTTCGCGGCGAAACGCTGGCTCCCAAGACGACCTCGGCGCCGATTCGGTTCGCCGCCGCACCCACCTCCGGGCGATGGCCGCGCGACCAACGCCTTCGAAGCGGCGAGTGGGATCCTGCACGGCGAGCGACAACAACGAGGGCCGCGATCTCGGTCCTGAAATGCTCGTCGCCGGCGACACCACACCGGTTGCGACCGAACGAGTTCACCTATCGGGTCGAGTTCGCCAAGCACGGCGACCTGCGCTGGCTCTCGCACCTCGATTTGACGCGCGCGCTGCAGCGCGGCCTGCGGCGGGCCGGATTCCCGCTGCGCTACAGCCAAGGATTCCATCCCGCCCCGGTGGCCTCGTTCGGGCCGGCGCTCGCGGTCGGGATCGAAGCCGAGGCCGAATTGCTCGATTTCGAATGCACCGCCGCGATCGACGTCGCGACCGCGGCGGCGCGCCTCGGTGCCGTGCTGCCGGCTGCGATGCAGGTGCGGTCGGTGCGCGAGGTGCGTGCGACCGATCCGTCGCTGGCCGCGTCCATCCAGCTGGGGGAATACAGCGCCTGGTGGAACGAGGCGCGCCTCGCTCTCACCCCAGGGGAGTTCGCCGACCTCAGCGCTGCGACCTTCCACAATCCGGTTTGGCAGCAGCAGCGCATCGAGAACTTCCTGGGACGCGAAACCGTCATCGTGTCGCGCACGTCGAAGGGCCGCACCAAAGAACTGGACGTGCGGCAGTACGTGCGCAGCGTCGAGTACCGATTCGACCGAAAAGAAGTCCGGCTCTGGCTGCGCGTGACCTCGCAGGGTGGGGCCCGCCCGCAGGAAATCATGCGTGCCCTCTACGACGTACCCGGTACCTGCTTCCGCTATCGGCGCGAGGGTCTTTTCTCCGAAACCGCAGGCACTCCGGCCGCGATCTTCGAGTCCGCCGGGACGTGATGCCGATGCGCGTCTATCTCGAAACCTACGGCTGCCAGATGAACGAGTACGACTCGGAACTGGTGCGCACGATCTTGCGCCGGGAGCATTTCAGCTTCGCCGAGCAGCCCGAGGATGCGGACGTCGTCCTGCTCAACACCTGCGCCATCCGCGAACACGCCTACGACAAGATCTATGGCCGCATCGGCACCCTCGCGCCGCTGCGCGTGCAGCGACCCGGATCTCGTGGTGGGTGTGCTGGGTTGTATGGCCCAGAACCTGAAGGACGACTTGCTGCGTCCGAGGTCGGGGGTCGACTTGATCGCCGGACCCGACGCCTACAAGACGGCTTCCCGCTCTCATTCGCGAGGTGCAGGAAAAGGGTACGCCCGGCATGGAGATCGACCTGTCGGAGTTCGAGACCTACAGCGACGTCGTACCCGGAGCGCGTCCCGGGAGTGAATGCGTGGATCGCCTGCATGCGCGGCTGCGACAACTTCTGCTCCTTCTGTGTCGTGCCCTACACCCGCGGCCGGGAGCGCAGCCGAACGGTCGCGAGCGTGGTCGAGGAGACCCGCCAACTCGCTGGCCTCGGATACAAACAGGTCACGCTCCTGGGTCAGAACGTGAACTCGTACATTTCCGACGGCGCCGATTTCGCCGACCTCTGTGGACGCGGTCGCGGCGGTGCAAGGGATCGAGCGGGTGCGGTTCACCTCGCCGCATCCCAAGGACTTCCCGCGCCGGTTGCTGCAGGCCATGGCGCGAAACCCCAGGCTCTGCAAGCACATCCACTTGCCGGTGCAGTCCGGCAGCGACTCCGTACTCGAACGGATGCGCCGCACCTACACGCGGGCTGAGTATTTGGAGTTGGTGGACGAGATTCGCGCCACCATTCCCGGCGTGAGTCTTTCGACCGACGTCATCGCGGGTTTCCCGGGCGAGACCGAGGCGGAATTCGCCGAAACCATCGCTCTCATGGAAGTGGTCCAATTCGACTCCGCCTTCCTATTCAAGTACTCGGAGCGCCGCGAGACGATCGCCGCGCGAAAATACCCGGATGACGTTCCTGCGGACGTGAAGTCGGTCCGCGTCGTGCAGCTGAACGCGCTGCAGAAGGCCGCCGCGCGGCGCCGGAACGAGGCCTGGATCGGCCGCACCCTGCAAGTTCTGGTCGAGGGACCGAGCCGCCGGTCCAGCGAGGACGGGTTCGGGCGCGCCGACGGGAATCAGGGGGTCGTTTTCCCCTGGTCGCGCGACGTGAGTCCCGGTGATCTCGTCCCGGTCACCGTCACCTCGGCTTCGGCCCACACCCTCCTGGGTCATCTGTAACTTCCAACACGAAAGACAGTTGACTCCGGGCCCTCCGCAGGCGCAAAATGCGGAAGCCGTACCATCCGGATCGACACACGTACCGCGAAGGCGAAGGATCGCCTGGGGGTGTCATCGCGGGCGTCATCTCCGGCTCGATGGAGCTGATGGTCTATACGTTCATGGGCGCGCTGGGCGGCATCATCGTCGTCGGTCGGGGTGAGCGCTTCGCCCAGTTCGGGCAGGCTGCGGTCGCGATCGCGGTCGTGGACAGCGCGGTCGTCGTCGCGTTCGCGGGTCCTCCGTCGGCCAGGACGTCGCGGGCCTCGCGCAGCTCCTCGGGGCGTCGGTCGCGGCCGGCATCGCCAGCGCGGTGGCGCCGCGGGGACTTCGCGGTCTCGGGAACGTCTTCGGCACCACGACCTCCTTCCAACTGCTGGAGCTCGCCAACCCGCGCGCCGCTGCTCCGACGCTGCTGCTCGAGACGCCGGTCCGTACCACCATTCGCTGATGGTCGGCAACCTCGGCGAGCAGGCGGCGGAGGCGGTCGGGGCCGACCCGCTGGTCGCCGGGTAGCGGCCTATTACCACGACGTCGGCAAGCTCCCCGACCCCGCGGCCTTCATCGAGAACCTGGCGGGGAGAACGTTCACGACGCGGCTAACGCCCGAGGAGCTCCTCCGCCCTCGACGCCGGGCACGTCGCTCGTGGCATCGACCTCGCCTACGGGTACAAGCGGCCGAAGGCGCTCATCGGCTTCGATCCGCAGCACCATGGCACCGCGCTCATGGGCTACTTCTACGCGAAGGCGCGAGCAGGCGGCCGAGGAGATCGGGCCGGGCTGACGAGCCTCGCCGGCGCAGGGAGGCCGGCGACCGGGTCGACCAGCGCCGCTTCCGGCACGCGGGCCCAAAGCCGCAGACGCGCGAGGCGGCCATCCTCATGCTGGCCGACAGCGTCGAGGCCTCGGTGCGCTCGCCTCGAGCCACGACGAGCCTGCGATCCGGACGATGGTCAGCGGATCATGAGCGAGCGGCGTCGACGGCCAGTTCGACGAGTGCGACATCACGCTGCGCGACCTCGACCGCATCCGGGAGTCGTTCATCCGTCAGCTGCTCGCGATGTACCACCGGCGCATCGCCTATCCGACGAACAAGATCGTGGAGCTCGAATCGCGACGCTTCCGCCGGCCGCCCGAGCGGCTGACCACGCCGGCCCGCGGCGCCGATGATCCGGGTAGACGTCACGCGCCGCCGCGGGGTCGCCGACTTCGTCCCGAAGCGCGAGATCGAAGCCATCGTCGTCGCCGCCGCCACGGCCGCCGGCGCCCCGGTCGACGCCACCGTCGCGGTCATCCTCTCCGACGACGCGGAGCTCGCCGGGCTCAACGCGATGCACATGGGCAAGGACGGGCCGACTGACGTCCTCTCGTTCCCGCTCGTGCCTCCCGCCGCATTCCCGGCTCATGCCGGTCAGGATGCGGTGTCGCATCGTCGACCGCGGCTGACGTCGCCTTCGCCCTGCCGCCAGGCGAGCCGGTCCACCTCGGTGACATCGTCCTCTCGGTCCAGCGAGCCGTCGCGCAGGCCCAGGGGCATGGCGGCCAGACGGGCGATGTGCGCTGGTCGGCGGAGGACGAGCTGCGCCTGCTCCTCGTCCACGGGACCCTGCATCTCTGCGGCTGGATCATGACGCGCCGGCCGAGGAGGCCGCGATGCGCGCGCTCGAGCGGGAGCTCCTCGGCTCCCGGGAGCCTTCAGCCGCTGGCTGACCCCCGTGCGACGGATGGCAGGCCGACCGGGCCGGCCAGTGGCAGGGTCAGGCGGAACGTCGTCCCGCGGGTCGAAGACGCGTCGACGGTCACATCGCCGCCGTGACGCCGGGCGAGCTGCCGCGCGATCGCCAGGCCGAGCCCTGCGCCATCGCCACGGCGCGATGACTCGGATGCTCGGGCGAACGGCTCGAAGATGCGCTCGCGCTCCGACGTCGGGACGCCGGGCCCCTGATCCGTGACGGCAAGCACGGCCGCTCGACGCGCACGGTCGAGCGAGAGCCCGACCGTCACGCTCCCGCCGGTCGGTGAGTGCTTGACAGCGTTGTCGACCAGGATGAGCACGCATTGATCGATGCGGTCGGCGTCCGCGACGACGACGGTCTCGTCCGCGGGCGGCTCGTACGTCAGCGCCAGGCCCACGCCCGAGGACTCGGCCACGACGCCGGCTCGGCGCCCGACCTGGGCGAACCACGGTCCGAGGGGGACCTGGCGCAGGTCGAGCGTGACCGAGCCTGCGTCCGTGGATGCGAGCTCCAGCATGTCCCCGACGAGGCGCCCCATCCGCTCGGTCTCGCCGATGATGTCCAAGACGAACGGCCGGCCCTCCTCGTCCACGAGACCTTCGCGGTCGAGGATCTTCCGCAGATGCACGGATGACGGCGACCGGGGTGCGGAGCTCGTGGGAGGCCACGGCGACGAACCGCCGCTCCGTGTCGAACGCCTGGCGGATGGGCACGAGCGCCCGTCGCGTGATGAGCCCGGTGACGACCGCTGCCCCGAGCGTCCCCAACGTCCCGACGATCGTGATCGCGATGAGCAGCTGGCGCTCCTGCTCCATGTGTGCGGTGAGGATGACGCCGGCCTGCAGATAGAGCGGCGCTGCGCTTCGGCCAGTCGCACTGTCGTCCTCGCCCTCCCCCTCGCCCGATCCCGTCGCCAGTGGCAGCGTGAGCAGGCGGACCTCCTCTCCGCCGTACGTCCCCTCCCGCCGGTCGATCCCGTTCGTGGCGGCCTCGATCGCCGACCGGTCAGGCAGCCCCGGGGGGACCGCGCCGTTCGAGCTGCTGAGCGCGGCCCCGGTCGCGTCGGCGAGTAGCACGAAGGTGTCGCCGATCCCGAATCGCGCCGCGAGCTCCTGCGTCTCGCCCTCGACGAGCGCATGCATCGTCAGCGGGTCGGCGACCGCGACGTCAAGGGCCCGGTCGATGCCTTCGTGCATGAGGCGCTGCGCGACGAGCGCGGTGGTCAGGCCGACGGCAATGACGAGCGCGGCGACCATGATCATCGTGAACGCGGCTAGCCGCCTGCCCGTCGATCGGAGGAGCGTCTGGGTGGGGTTCGCCGGCCGCCGCGAGGTCGTCACCGATCGTCGACCGGTCGCAGGACGTAGCCGACGCCCCGGACCGTCTGGAGCGCGCCGCGGCGCCCGAGCGATCCGAGCTTGCGCCGCAGGTAGTGGACGTAGAGGTCGACGACATTCGAGTAGACGTCGGGGTCCGCGCCCCACACCGCATCGAGGATCTGCCGCCTCGTCAGGACGGTGCCGGCCTCGCGGACCAGGTACGCCAGGAGCGCGTATTCGCGAGCCGATAGAGTCCTCCGCCCGCTCGCCGACGACCACTTGGAGGCGCAGCGGGTCGAGCTGGATATCGCCGACGCCCAGAGCCTCGTCAGACCGAGGTCGGGCCACGGCGCGCGAGCGCGCGGAGCCGGGCCAGCAGCTCGGTGAAGGCGAACGGCTTCGTCAGGTAGTCGTCGGCCCCGGCATCGAGGCCGCGTGACACGCTGGTCGAGCGTGCCGAGCGCGGTCAGCATCAGGACCGGCGACGCGGAGGCCGCGCCCTCGCAGCAGCCTCACGACCTCGGTGCCATCGAGGTCCGGCAGCATCCGGTCAGAGGATGACGAGGTCATATCGTGCCCGACCCCGCGAGCGCGAGCGCTCCCACACCGTCCGACGCCACGTCCACCGCGTAGCGCTCGCTGAGGAGCACGCGTCGGATGGCAGCCGCCATCTTCGGCTCGTCCTCGACGACCAGCACGCGCATGGCCCGATCCTGGGACGTCAGCGCCGGCGTGGCAACGGCCGGATGGCCTGTCTTTGAGAAGTCTCATGCCGGCCACATGGGTCCCGAAGGTTCGACGTCGAGACTCGGGAGCGACACAGGACCCGACCGGTCCGTGGTCTGCATGGGAGTCATGACGATGGCACGGAAGATCATCCTCGCGCTCGCGGGCCTCGCCGCGAGCCTGACTCTGGCCGTCGGCCTCGCCGCTGCCGGCTTCGCACCGTTCCCGGCACCGGCCGAAGCGCTCGTCCTGTGGCGGACGATCCGGTCACTGGCGCGGTGACCACGCGGAAGGCGCCCGAGCCTGACGTGGTCTACGTCAAGCCCGCGTCCGAAGCCGCGCACGATCGTGCGGACGGTCACCGACCGACCACGTCGAAGCACCGGCTACGTCAGCGCCCAGCCGCAGCGCTCCACGAGGAGCGTGGCGCGCACGGAGCGCGAGCATGAGGGACGGGAGCACGAAGATCGCGAGCGTGAGGGACGCGAGCACAAATCGGGCGAGCGCGACTGATGGCTGGTCGCGTCAGTGCGTCATCCGGGTCGACGGGCCCGAAGGCTCGGCCGGACCCACGCCCGTCGCGACTGGTCGTCGGAGCGGGTGCGTTCGCTGCGCTCAGCGTGATGGGCGCCGGTCTCGTTCGGTACCCAGCCGCGGACGTCGCGACCACCGACGACACGGTCGCAGCGACGACGGCCCGGGCCACCCACGTGAAGGTCGAGCGCCGGGTCCGCTACGTGAGGCTGCGCCCCGGACAGCGGGCGCCTGCGGGCGCCCGCGTCATCCAGGAGGATGCTCCGGCTCCCCGGATCATCGTGCGGCACGTCGCGGCGCCAGCGCCGGCATCGGTGGCCGTGCGCCGGCCCACGATCCGAACGCGCCAGTCGGGCGGGCGCTGATGGCTCGCGTCGAGCGGTCGCGGTCCGATCACGTCATGGGCGGCCTCCTAACGCTCCGCATCGACGGGTCGATGGGGCCGGAGGAGGCCGATCGCCTGCTGTTTCTGGTCGCGTCGCGCGTCCGCGCGTGGTCCGACCGCCTCACGCGCTTCGACCCGCGTTCCGAGCTGTGCGTGCTCAACCGGTCCAGGAGTGCCGACCCGGTGCCCGTCGGTCCGACGCTGGCGGCAGTCCTCGAGCGTGCGGTGCGGCTCACTGAGCGGACAGAGGGCCTCGTCGACGTCACGCTGCTCGACGAGCGTCTCGACGCCGAGCGCACGGGCGCCGGTGCGACCGGGCAGCCGCATCCGCCGCGAACCTGGTCGCTGTGCGATGAACGTGGGCGGACCCGGTGCGTCGAGCGGTGCGCGGGCGTGCGCTTCGACCTCGACGGCGTGGCCAAGGGGTGGATCGCCGACCGCGCGCGGGCGTTGCTGACCGACCTGCCGTCGGCGATGGTCGACGCCGACGGGGACATCGCGCTCCACGTCGCCCCTGGGACGGACTGGGAGGTCGCGGTGGCTGACCCCGCGGTCGGCGGCGAGCCGAGCTCGGCCCGGCGACTCGGAGTCGGCGTTCGTCGGGCCGCACGGATCCTGGGCGTCGCCACGTCCGGGACGAGCGTCCATCGCTGGGGCAGGGTGCGGACGGCGTCAGGCACCACCTGCTCGACCCCCGGACGCGCCGACCGGCGGTGACCGACGTGCGGCAGGCGACGGTGGTGGCCGTGGATGCGACGGACGGCCGAGGGCGCTCGCGAAGGCCGCAGTCATCGCCGGCTCTGACGCCGCCCTGGCGCTCCTCGAGCGGGGCGGGGCATGGGCCTCGTGCTGCTGCTCGACGACGGGGACTCCTCGCGTCACCGTCGACCTCGACTGGCTCGTGGCATGAGGATCGGGCTCGACCCTCGCACCCGGCTGCTGCGCTGGTGCCTGTTCCTGGCGTCGTCGCGTTCGTGGTTGGGTCACCGGGCACGGACGCGTCGATGCCGCGACCACCTGGTTGCGGGACGAGTACCACCGGCTGCCGTGGTACGTCGATCCGCATCATCGCCTGGCTGGCGTACCTCGCGCTTGCCGCTTCGGTCATCTACGGGCTGCTGCTCGACGAGCGTCCTTGATGCGTCGCCCACCGGACCGTCTCGTTCACGCTGCACCAGGACCTCGCCTCGGTCGGTCTCGCCTCGCGCTCGTCCATGCGGCGCGTCCTGCGCGCTCGACCGCAGCGTGCCGTTCGCGCCGGCCCAGGTCCTCGTGCCCTTCGTCGGCCCGTACCGTCCGGTGTGGGTGGCGTTCGGCCAGCTCGCCCTGGCCCTGACCATCGTGCTCGTCGCGAGTATCTATCTGCGGCGGCGGATGGGGCAGGCCAACTGGCGGCGGCTCCACTACGTCTCCTTCATCGCCTACCTGGCGATGACCGTGTGCACGGACTGATGGCCGGGACGGACAGCGGGACGGCATGGGCGCTGGCGGCGTATGTCGGCTCGCTCCTCGTCGTCGGGGCGTTGCTCGCCTATCGCGTGGCGTCCGCCTTCGTGGGCGGGCGCCCAGGGGAAGGAGCCGAGGCAGACGTGTTGTTGGCGATGACCGAATTGACGGTCACGGCGTTGGAGGAGTAATTGTGGAGGACCAGTTCGCCCCCCGCGGTGTTGGTGGTCAGGGTGCCGTTGTTGGTGCCGTTGCCGATGGTCAGGGCGCTCGAGCCAGAGGCGTTGAGGATGCCGCCCACCCGCAGCGTCTGACCGGCGGGATCAATGGTGACGCCGCCCGCCGGGGAGGTGGTGCCGGTGGCACTATTCGTCAGCGTGTTGATCGTGGTGGTGGCTGCGGCCAGGGTGATGTTGGCCGCCGTGCCCGTGCCATCGATGATCTGGACATTATTCGTAGCGGTATTGGCGATGACTTTTGGTGCCGGAGCTGAGGCGGGTGACAGTCTGGTCGTAGGTGGCAAGGGCCTCCACGGAGTCAGTCGAACCGGCGGTATTGTAGGTGGCAAAACTGGTGCCACCGACCGTCGCCCAAGCACCGATGAGGCCGGCTGCCTGGCGCCGTGAATCGGACGTTGTTGTCGTCATTCGCAGCGCTGGGATTGCCAGTGCCGCCGCCGAAGTTCACGGTCGCACCCGCTGTCCGGGCCAATGAAGCGAATGTGAGAATGGATGAGCTGCTGGCGCCAGTGTTCGACACGTCAGTGCTAATGGTGGAAGCACCTGAACTCAGGGAAAGTTGCCCGACGGTTTCAGTGTAGTCAGCGCCACTGGTAGTGGGATGAGCAAAATCGAACGTCCCGCCGTTCATGGTCACCGTCACGGTGCCAATGCGGTTCGTGTTAATGTTGGACGTGTTATCCAGTTGCAGGGTCGCTCCACCGCCGATCGTGATCCCGGAAGACGAGGCGATGGCGCCATTTGCGCCACTCAAGGTGAGTGTGCCCCCGTCGATGATTGTCGCACCCGTGTAGGTGTTCGTGCCCGTGAGCGTGACAGTTCCCGCCGTGGTCTTATTGACACCGACACCGCCGCCGAGAATCGCGCTCACGCTACCGGCTTGAAGGTCGAACGCCGTGGTGCTGGTCAGGACGCCGCCGTCGTGCCGGTGATGCTGCCGCTGGTCAACTGCACCCCCGCCACGGTGTCATCGAAGCCTCCGAGCGAGAGAGTGCCGCCCGAAACTTTGATTGTTGAAGCGTTCGCAAAGACGTTGTTGGCCCCGAGCGCCAGCGTGCCAGCCTGCACGTCGGTCAGGCCGGTGTAGGTGTTCGCGCCCGAGAGGGTGACCGTTCCCGCCGTGGTCTTGTTAACACCGACACTGCCGCCGAGAATCGCACTCACGCTCCCCGCCTGCAGGTCGAACGCTGTGGTACTGGTCAGGACGCCGGTCGTGCTCGTGATGCTGCCGCCGGTCAACTGCACCCCCGCTACGGTGTCGCTGTTGGCCACGAGCGAGAGAATGCCGCCCGAAACTTTGAGGTGGAAGCGTTCGCAAAGACGTTGCTGGCCCCGAGCGCCAGCGTCCCAGCCTGCACGTCGGTCAGGCCTGTGTAGGTGTTCGCGCCGGAAAGCGTCAGTGTGCCCGCGCCGTCCTTGGTCAGGGATGTGATGGTGGCAATCGGGTCGCTGACCGTGACGTTACCTGCGCCGCCGATCGTCAGATTGAACGCTCCGCTGATGGCGTTGCCCGCGGCAACGTTGAGCGTCAGCGTGCCCGAATCGGAATTGATCCGAGTGTCGCTCGCCCAGGGTGATGGCCCCGGCGTAGGTGTTGTTGCCGCTGATGTTGCGCAAGGCCCCGTCATTGGAGATGCCGGTGCCGTTCAAGGTCAACCCTTCGGCGAGCGTGGTGATGACACCTTGAATCTGCAAGGCCGCTCCGCTGCTCACCGTCGTCGCACCGGCTATTGTTCCAAGCGCGCTGGCGTTCTGGATATTGAGCACGCCCGCGCTGATCGCCGTGGCCCCCGTGTAGGTGTTTGCGCCCGAGAGGGTGACAGTTCCCGCCGTGGTTTTGTTAAGGCCGACACTGCCGCCGAGAATCGCACTCACGCTCCCCGCCTGCAGGTCGAACGCTGTCGGTACTGGTCAGGACGCCGGTCGTGCTCGTGATGCTGCCGCCGGTCAACTGCACCCCCGCTACGGTGTCACTGTTGGCCACGAGTGAGAGCGTGCCGCCCGAAACTTTGATGGTGGAAGCGTTCGAAAAGACGTTGCTGGCCCCGAGCGCCAGCGTCCCAGCCTGCACGTCGGTCAGGCCTGTGTAGGTGTTCGCACCGGAAAGCGTCAGTGTGGCCGCGCCTGTCTTGGTGATACCGAAACCGTTACCGCCGGAGTCAGAAATCAGCGGCCGCTGATGATCATCGTGCCAGCGGCATTGCATATTTCCGCTCTGCCCAAGCACGACATTCAAGACGACCGGTGCCGCCTCCTCCCGGTGTTAGCTCCTATAATGTTAAAGGTGCTGCCGGTGCGGCAACAGTGAGGAGATTGCCGCGGCGACCGGGCCGGATCTCCGTTCCCTCCGTGTTCGCCAGGTCCGCCTAGCGTTAAGGGTGCTATCGTCGCACGTCGCGGTATCATTGCTGAATCGAAAAAGTTCCGCTACCAGCCGTGACATTGAACGAGCCTACCGTGGTTAGGAGAGCCGGCAGTGAGAGGTCCTGATCCCGTTGTAGCCGTGAAGACCGCATCCTCGCTAACGGTGGGGACATGTCCCAAACTCCAGTTGCCGGGGGTCAGCAGGCTTCCGGTTGCCGAGCCGGTATAGTTGTTGGTCGTATCCGTCCAGAAATCACCGTCGTGACTGCGTCGGGCGCGCGATCCCGCCACGCTGTCTCGGCTGACCGAGCGCAATCTGGTTGCCTGTAGGGTGAAGTGATATCTGGGAAAGAAAACAGCCGCTCTCTCAGCCCACCAGGAATCCTCCTCGACGTAGCGATCGGACGGACCAATTGCCAGTGCCACGCTGCTCGACGCGGCGAAAAGGAGGGCCGCACAAGCAGTGAGCTTGCGAGTTCCGAAAGGCGGGAAGAGGGACATTGAACGCAGCAAGGTTACGAAGTTTGACGGAGAAGAAAGGGTCCGGCAGGTCCGTTGGTGTTCACACTTGCTGGCAAAAAGGAAGGTCGAGCATTGGCACTCTCACCATCCCAGGCGCTGCTCCCGGCGTGCGCCGAGTTGAGGAGGATCAGCACGAGGATCAAGATGGTGAGGCCGATCAGGAGCGCATCGATGCGCCGGTGGATGCGAGCGGCGTGTGGGTGATTGGTCATTGGCAAAATGGAAGGCTGAGCTTTACCAGCCAACGGGTGGTGTAGCGGTAAGCATGCCGAATAGTGGCGTTTCTACCACGTATTCCCCATGATTGTCGATAACAATTATTGTTTTTCGACACTTATCATAAATCCAAGGAAATAACCTTGGGCAAAATGGTGCGCGGCCTCGGGGGAGGTGGTCCGAGGCCGCGCGAAGGGTGCGGCGGGTCCCAAAACCGCAGGCGGATTATCTGAATCTACTTACCGGCTGGGCTTTGAGACACACCGCACTTGCTCTAGGGGGAATCCATCTAGCTCGCGGGCTGCGCGACGGGGGGAACGTCGCAGGAGTGCGCGGCGGAGTAACTCGACCGCGGTGAGCGCCACACCAAAAAGCATGATCGTCGCGCCTCCCTCGGGAACAGTCACCTGCACTGGGGGAATCGTTGGTGGAAGACCACCGAAAGAATCATCTCCCTTGCTGCCAGCCTGAGCGACAGCGGATGAACCAAGCGCCACCAAGACCGCAGCAATGAGGGCCAGAATACGAAGCTTAGATTTCATGTAGCAGTTTGGTTCCTCCGAGGGATTGCGAGCGGGCTTACCCTGTAAGCAAAGGGCATACCCAGACGGGAGGTGACGGGGCAGGGTTTTCCATAAAGCCCTCTCAGGGACTAACGTATATCCTCAAAAAACTTCTGAGCCTATTCCCCCGCTCGACGCAGATTTAAGGACACTTTGTAAAGGACCCCGACGCCCGCACCTTTCCGCCAGCAATGCTCCGAAGCTCGACGTCTGAGCCTGCTCACATCGCGGGTCGAATTAACCGACGCAAGCCCGCCGGTTGCTGACCCCAGCGAGGAAACTCCGACCGAGAGTGCGCCGCGGACCCCAGATCGATGGCTCGGGCACGGCAACGGGTCGAATGCGTTCGACTAGTTAATCAGCCTTGAAGGTATTATCAAGCCACCAAAACCACGGCCTGATCATCGGCGCTAATACAAAGCGGCCTCGGGAGTTACCTCGAGGCCGCGGGGGGGGGAAGTTGCGAAACGCAGAGTCAGGAAAGGAAGCGTCCGGTTATTCTTGTGGCTAAGCTACGCGATGAGAGAGCGTTTGAAGAGTCTGCGGCGGAGCAACTCGATTAAGGCGAGCGCAGCGCCCAGCAGCACCAACGTCGTGCCACCGTCCGGCACTCCCTGCGGCGTAGACGGCGTGCCGTGAAAGAGCGTGCCACTGGACCACCCGCCATTTCCATTTGTTCCGGTGCCAATGGAAGGAAAACTGAAGGTGCCGGTCATCCCGTTGAGATAGAAGATGGCAATTCCGCCTCCGGATGTGCCTCCCGGACCGGAACCATAATGGAGAACGATGAAGTCCCAGCCCGTGATCAAGACGTTGAGGTTGGACGATATGTCGAACGAGCCGGTCGAGAGAGGCGTCGGCACCATGCTCGAAGGATTCGCGAGGTTGTATGAGGCGACCTGGACTTGAAGACGAAAGAAGTTGTCCGCGGCACTGTTGCCGTTGCCTCCGTCAGGGCCGGTGCCGTTCTTGGGAATATCTATGTTAGCCCCAGGGATCTGGTAGGGAATTGCGCTCGCGACGCCCGCGGTGAGGCTAAACGCGAGAAGTGCCAAGGCGAACTTGAGTGATGACTTCATGACGACAGAGGTTGGATTGTTGCAACTACGCGGGAATAATTTCCCTCGACATACATCAACCTAGCAGGATCTTAGCAAAGCTGATGCCAAGGCGCACAAGGAGCTCCCTTTATTGTCGATAACTTCTTGCCGTGGAATAGTATATCTATTATGGAAAAACTTCCCGGCCCATTCCGAAGCGGGTCGCGAATTTGAAAGCTCCGTAAAGAAACCCGACGACAATCACGATTTTCCTTGGATCAGGGGCGAGCACGATGCTAGCCGACCTTCTTTCCACCATGCGCTGGTAAGGCGCCGCGGCCAACGATCCCGCCGTCGGGGGCGACAACGGCTGGCAAAGAAAAATGAGAATAAGACTTGCCAGCGCCATAGTTCTTCCCACTTCCACTTAGAACCGTTTAACTTCCAGTTAGAGCCGTTTTGTTTCGACTTGCAGTCATTCAACTCCGACTTGGAGCCTCCCAACTTCGACTTCGAGCCTCCCAACTTCGACACCAAGTCCCTCAGCTTCGACCTTGGCCTCTCGACTTCGACTTGGAGTCTCCCGACTTCGGCTTGAAACCTCTCGGGTTGCGACCTGAAGGAAGGGCGGGCGCGGCCGTCAGGTGTGAGTGACGGGAGCAACAGTGGCGACGTGGGAGTGGGCATGGGCGTGCTCGTCGGCGACACGAACGGGGATGGCAGGGTCAACTCGGGCGACTCGACGCAAACGAAAAACCGCGCCGGTCAGCCGACGGATGCGACAAATTTTCGCTCCGACGTCACTGAGGATGGCGTCATTAACGGCGGCTATTCCTTCATCGCGAGGTCGCGCGCGGGAACGTCCTTGCCGTAGCGCCAAGACGGACCACTTCGGGAAAACCTACGCGCGCAGAAGCAGCGAGAGTTGCCGCTTTAGCTGTTCGTAGGCAGACGCGTCGTCCTCGTAGCCCCAGACGGCGACTTCCAAAGTTTGCGCACCACGCTCGCGTTGACCCCGCCAGACTCGGCGTAAACGCCCGTAAAAGGTCCAGTCTTCCTGGATCATATCTTCGGTACTGCGAAAGGACGTGCCGTCCCAGTAACTATAATAGACATGAAGCGGCACGCCGTTGTCATCGAAGCGATAGGCTCTCGTGGGCAAAACTAAATCGCCGATCCTGAGCAGCTCGGATTTCGGTGCGCCAACCGCCACCATTCCACTGGCGGGCAGGCAGACTTCCGGCCGATGCACCTTCACAAAGAGCGCCGCGGTGCGGCCGGGCAGCCACTTGAAGAAAAACAGGTTCCAGCGTTTCCCGGCGTCATCTTCCCAGGAGACGCTCCGGCCTTCGTCATAGCGCAGCAGATTGCTGGCTTCCTCCGGAATCGCCACCTCACGAAATCCCTCGGCCGAGGATGGCCACGTGACGGACCATGGACGAGCCGCGGCCTCACGCCCTCCGCGCGCCCGGAACCATGCTTCATTGCCCACTTCGAGGAGGCCAAGCCAAAGAATCAGGGCGATCAATACGCGCACCGGGACCATTGGCGGGCCGGGATCGGAACGGGGAGCAGCAACCGAAACGGGCGGCGACATCCAAAGGCTAATCAACCACAACGCACAGAAGCACGCGGTGAGAACGCCGAAACCGGCGGGATCGTGCCAGCGTGAAATCGCGGCGATACCGTGATGCGCGACGATCCATCCCAGAAGGAACGTGCGCCCGAGATTGAAGATGAAGGCCAGTCCGACGCCCGCGAGAACGAGAGTTACACGCCGCCACTTGGTGAGAGAATAAAATTCACCAAAAAAGAGCGAGAGCATGAAGGTTGATTGCAGCGAGCGGATGCCCGAGCAGGCATCTTCCACGCCGAGCAGACCGCTCGTAAGTTCGATCACATTTCCTCGTTGCAGCGCGGTCACGCCAAACAAGTTCAAGAGCTCGACGTCGATGCTGGCGACGGTGCGCATGAGTTGCTGCACCACCATCTGCTCCAACTGCGCAGGCCAGGGCACACTGACCAGAAAGAAAAGAATGGGATAGGCAAAGTATTTTGCCCAGGCAACGCCGCCAGCGATATACAAGGCGCAAAAACTGATGAGCGTAACGGTGAGCGCAGTCCCCCAGGCGAGGAGTCGCCAATCAGGATTTGCGGTAGCGATGATCCGCAACGGCAGGAGAACCAGAGCGGCCGCTCCGAGCAGCCAAAGCGCAGAGCTAACGAAACGCGGGCTCCGGGGTTCGGGACGATGTTTCCAGCGCCGCCAGAAAAGATAGCCGGCGAGAAATGGGACCGACCATCCGTAGGCGTATTGGGGATTGGCCGTCCACTCGTTGTACAATCGCAGGCTGAGTTCCATCCAAATGGCGCCAAGCGCGAGGAGGAGAACAACTGGACCAATGCGAGGCCATTGCGCAGGAGGTGACGTGGGACTTTGCGCGAGAGTGGTCATTGCAAACGGGAGGAGCGACTCACCCGACGAGGGAACTTAGCAAATTGCAAGCCGGAGACGAGCGGCGCAGCATTTGCTTGTCCTCACGAATCTAAGAGCCAATTTCCTGTTCCCCATTGAAGGAATCTGCCGCATCGAAAATCGAGACCGCTTACCTAAAATTAGGAGCGTGGATCGCGGGCGGCATCATCTTGCTCCTTGTCCTCGGCTGGGGCGGCCATCGTCTCTACCGGAACTGGCAGGAAGACCATCTGGTTCGCCGTGCCGCAGCGTTCATGAGCGGCGGCGACTTGAAGACTGCGAGCTTGAATGCCAGGCGCGCGCTACAGCTCAATCCCAAGAATCTGGGAGCGACGCGGGTGATTGCGCAGATCGCCGAGAAGACCGGGGATCGCACCGCGCTTGATTGGCGACGCAAGGTTCTGGAGTTAAATCCCGCTTCGCTCGACGATGCTCTGGCCCTGGTGCGTTGCGGGCTGTGGTTTAACGATCTCGGCACCGCGGAACAAACTCTCAACGCCCTCGGCGATTCCGCGAAGCAAAAGCCGGAGTTTCACGCGGCGTCGGGTCGACTCGCTGAGATGAAAAAGGATGCGACCGCGGCGGAAGGCCATTGGGCGAGAGCGGCCGAGTTGGCCCCGGAAGAAACCGCCTATCGCTTTCAGCTCGCACTTGTCCAACTGGGATCAAACGCGCCCGCGAAACGCGAGAAAGCGTTGGCCGCTCTCGAGGGGTTGCGGAGTGATCCGAAGGAGCGGTCCGCGGCAACACGCACCCTGATCGTCGATGGTGCCGCCCATCGCGGCGACCCGGAAAGATTGCGTTCCCTGGCGAGCGACCTCCAAGGCTATCCCGATGCTCCATTTAGCGATCGGATCATCTACCTGGAGATTCTCAGGCAGTTGCATGACCCGGCGTACGATGAATATCTGTCCAAGTTGAAGGCGGAAACGCGGGCTGAACCGTCCGATCTGGCGAGTCTACTTTCCTGGATGATCCGGAACCAGATGAGCGCGGAAGCCATCGCCTTCGCGAACTCCTTTTCCGCAGAAGCCCAGACCAAATGGCCGGTGCCTTTGGCGATCGCTGAAGCACATGCCCAAGCGAAAAACTGGACGCAGCTTGAGCGGTTAACGAAGAACGGAAGTTGGCCTGCAAACGATTTTCTGCGGCGCGCCTATCTTGCGCGAGCGTTCCGCGGCGAGGAAAGAACATTGGCGTCGGAGCAAGAGTTGGCTGCCGCACAACAGGAAGCCGCGTCCAATCCGCAAGCCCTCGCGACTCTCGGGCAAACGATCGCGGATTGGGGATGGCAGAATGAAGCGGTCGAACTGCTCTGGGCTTTGACCAAGAATCCCGAGACGCGACTGAGTGCGCTGCAGAGCTTGTATGAGCACTATGCGAAGATACCCGACACCTCGGGACTGTATCGGACGCTAACCCGCTTCGCGGAGATTTCGCCAAATGATGCCAATATTCAGAACAATCTCGCGCAGATTTCCCTCTTGCTGGGCGCCGATGTGGAGCACGCGCGGAAACTGGCCGCGGATTTGATCGCGAGAGATCCATCAAATGCGGTTTACAACTCGACCTATGCCTTCGCGCTGCTCTCGAAAGGTGATACCAAAGGGGCGCTAAAAATAATGGACGGATTGACGGCAGACCAGCTGCGCGATCCTTCGGTTGCCACCTATTACGGGCTCGTCCTTTCTGCCGCGGGACAGAAGGAAAAAGCCCGCGAGTTTCTCCACCGCAGTTCGGAAGCAAATCTTCTCCCCGAAGAGAAAGCGCTGGTCGCAAAAGCGGAAAGCGCTTTGGAATAGCTGCTCGGGGATTCCCGAGCGGCCCATTCGGTGCATCGGTAAATCCTGCGCTCAACGAAAAGTAAACGGCCGCCCTTTGCAGGACGGCCGCCTCTAACCAAACAACCAACCAACTTGCACTTAGTAGCGGACTGACTGCATCTGAGCCGCCCGACGGCGGCGAAGAATCTGCGTTGAGGCTACGGCTACGAGCAGGCCAACGATCGGAAAGAGCGCGCTCATTTCGGGCACTGGAGTGATGGTAGCCCGGAAGGCCACGGGAAGGATGTCGCCGCAGTTCGAGGCCACGGAAATGAACTGAAAGCTGCCGAAGTTCGGAATGGACACAAACTGCTCGTCGAAGGCGCTGCCCCAGGTACCTGGAAGTTGCGTGCCAAGGGTTCCCTGAGCGTTCGAACCGTAGAGGCGAAAGGATTCGCCGACCTGAATGCTGCCTACCTCGATCTGTCCTCCGGTGAATCCCTGCGCAAGAATCGCACGAAGATCGAGCTGGATGTAGTTCGCCACGGTCCCGTTGGAGTTCACCTGCAATTCATTGTCAAGCGTGCCGACCAAACCGAGCCCATGTTCGCCCGCACCGCCCACGGGACCTTCGAACTTATAGTACAACCCGCGGGAAGGATCCGCGCCGCTTGTGGCATGGTCATAACCCCGGGCAGTGATCGAATATCCTGAGACCGTGAACACATGGCTGCTGCTTCCGACGTTCCCGTTCTGGTTCGCAGGATTGAGTTCCCACGTCACCAACGCGGCGCTGGCTGACGAACACACTAACGCGCCGATGCATGCAAAAAGGACTGATTTAGGCAGGAATCGATGAATTTTCATTCGTGTAGTTTATGGGTTGTCACGTTCGTGCAGGGTGTTCATCCGCCAAGCGGACTAATTACTCTTCACGTTTGCCATAATTGTCATAATTGCGTCTCATCGTCAACGAAATCTTCATGCCACAACTGAGTAATAATCTCTTGTAGGGTAATTCGCTTGCCAACGCAATGTTCAAATTCTCTCGGGCAGGAAGAGTCAGCCGCTCCTTCAATCTGGAATCGGGGCTGCTTGTCGGCCCGTCCGGGGGCGAGAGGCGCGAGGCGAGGATCGGACCGCGCGGGCAAAGGCAGGCGTTGCTGTTCAACGTTGGAAAATGGTGGCGTTGTCATCGCGAAGGGCCGCGATCCACGACCTCCGTCACACTCTCCAAGGTGAAACGAGAACCATGCGATTTCATTGGCTGAAGACGAGCTTGGTGCCTGCAATCACGAAGACGAGGGCAAGGAGGCGTTTGATGGTGGTGTGATCGAAGCGCCGACTACCGAGATAGGAACCACCCGCGCCGCCAGCGACAGCGGCAATGACCAGGATGAACGCAAAAAGACGGAAAACGCTTCGTGCTGCTTAGGTTGCCAAGCAGCCCCGAGGCAGAGTTGACCAGAACAAATAGGGCTGATACTGCCGCGGCGTTCTTGACGCGTGCCCAGCGCTTGAACAGCAGTAACGGGGTAAGGAAAATGCCGCCGCCGGTCCCGGTGAGACCTGATAACAATCCCAGTCCAGCGCCGAGGGAGAGGGCCACAGGTCGGGAAGGCTCCTCCGGCAGCGAATCGTCGGGCGGCCGCAAGAGCAAACGCCCGGCCGAAAAAAGCAAGACCATGCCAACAAGCACTCGAAAGAGGTGGGTCGGCAGGTTGATATAGCCGCCAACAAGGCCATCGGAATGGCCAGTGCAGCGAACGGCCAGAACGAGCTCCACGAAAAATACCCCGCGCGCTAAAACTTCCAGGCGCCGATGCAGGCCACAAGAATGTTAAGGTGAGTGCGGTTGGTTTGATGACCGCCGGCGCGAGACTGAACAGGGACATGACGGCGATGTAGCCGGAGGCTCGGGCGTGACCAACGCACGAATACAAAAAGGCGACGACGAAGATGGCGGCGGCGAGGAATGAGAGTTGTCCCGGCGTCATTTTGAGGTGGCGGCGAGGTGGCCTAACGAGGCTAGATGAGAGATCGCCACTAAATAGAGCATTTTTTCGTCAATCCTTGGGCGGTGGTTACCCTTCTGCCTCTCCGTTTGGCGGTAGACTTTCCGGCTCTTGGTCGCTTACAATCGAAACCGGTGGATTTAGCGCAAGGGCGCAGTCGATCGAAAGCAATGGAGCTCGCTCATACGGGATACCCCAACCCAAATGAAGCACCCGTTTCTGCTGCGAATGCGACGGGGCAAGAGTCGCTTTACCGGGCGCTCTTCGATCTGTTGCCGACCAGCGTCATCCTCGTCGATCTCGACGGCAGGGTTCGCGACGTAAATCCTGCGTTCTGCCGGTGGATGGGATTCGCCCGTGACGAGTTGATCGGCATCCACGTCAGCCACTTCAGCAACGACGCGCCCGGGGACATCGAGCGGAATCTCGCCCGCCTGGGGAACGGTGAACTGCTCGATCACGAGGTCGTCAACCGCCAGAAGGACGGCACGCTGCGACACTACGAAATCCGCGAACGCGCCGTGGATCTCCCGGACGGCACCCGCGGCATTCTCGTCGTCGCCAACGACATCACGGACCGAAAGACGGCGGAGAATCGCAGGCTTGAACTCGAACGCAGTCTCTTGCGCGCCCAAAAACTGGAAAGCCTGGGCGTTCTTGCCGGAGGCATCGCTCATGATTTCAACAACCTCCTCCAGATCATTCTCGGGAATCTGGAGCTCGCCTCGATGCCGGAGACCAGTTTATCGACTCTTCGCGACAGCTTGGGCGCGATGGCGGAGGCCGGAAAACGAGCCGCCGACCTCACCCAATTGATGCTCGACTACTCCGGCCGGGGACAATTCATCACGAAACCGGTTGAGATCGTGGAGCTGACGAAGGATCTGCTGCGGACGATGCAGTCGTCGTTCGCGCAGAACGTCAGCATCGAGTTCGAGACGATCGACGATCTGCCAATCATCCAGGCGGATCCGGCGCAGGTGACGCAGGTACTGAAGAGCCTCCTGGTCAACGCCGTCGAAGCCCTGCCGGAATCGGGCGGCACCGTCCGCGTATCTATCGACGCTGGATATTTCGACGCACGTTCGCTGGAGACGAACCGAACCGACCAACCGGTGGAGCCAGGAAACTACGTCGCCCTTGAGATCACGGATACGGGCATTGGCATGACCGACGATGTGCGGCAACGCATGTTCGAGCCGTTCTTCTCCACGAAGTTCGCCGGTCGCGGGCTCGGCATGGCCGCCGTCCTGGGCATTGTTCGGGGCCATCAGGGTGCGCTCTTCGTCGAAAGCCCGCCGGACGGCGGAACGACCGTGCGCGTGCTTTTCCCGGCTGGAACGTCAGCGCACGCTTCTATCCCACCGGCCGGATCGGGAATGCAGCCGCCCTCCCCTCACGCGACCGGGAGACTTGCTGGCACCGTGCTTGTAGCGGAAGACGAAGGTGGAATCAGGATGCTGATGGAGGAACTTCTCCAGGACATGGGCCTAAAAGTGATCGCCGTTCCGACAGGTGAACTGGCTGTCGAACGCTTTCAGGAAAACAGCGCGGAGATCTCCTTCGTTATTCTGGACCTCGTGTTGCCGGGGATCACCGGCGTCGAAACGCTCGCCCGGCTGCGAAGCATCCGACCCGACATTAGAGCGGTGCTGACCAGCGGCTATCAACGCGAAGCGATCAAGGGATTCCAGGATGAGGCGGGTTTCATCGACTTCATCCAGAAGCCATACGACATCGACACCTTCAGACAGGTTGTCGGTGCGGTTGCCGCGAAATTGTCGGACTCTCGTTAGGCACGCGGTTGCCCCGATTGGCCGCGTCCGATCACGGTCACAATCGTTGTTTGCTAACGTCGCTGCCGTGCGACAAAGTTAGCGCCCGCCTTGAAACTTCATGTTCGCACTCCAACCCGAGATGAAAATCTTCAGCGGCTCCGCCAATCGCGAGCTGGCGCAGAGGATTTGCGACGCCATCGGGAGTCCGCTTGGGCGGCGACGATCAGCTCGTTTCCCGATGGCGAAACCTACGTCAAAATCGAGGAGAACATTCGCGGTCGCGATGTTTTCATTATTCAACCGACGTGTCCGCCGACGAACCAGCACCTGATGGAGTTGCTCATCATGGTGGATGCGGCGCGGCGCGCGAGCGCCGATCGCATCACGGCGGTGATTCCGTTCTTCGGCTACGCGCGGCAGGACCGCAAGGATCAGCCGCGTGTGCCGATCACGGCCAAGCTGGTGGCGAATCTCCTGCATCGCGGCCGGCGTGAGCCGCGTGCTGACGATGGATCTGCACGCGCAGCAGGTGCAGGGATTTTTCGATATTCCGGTGGATCACCTCTATTCGCATGCCGGTCTTGATCAAGTATCTGCGGACAGGTCTGACGCGGAAGACCGTCGTCGTTTCACCGGACGTCGGCGGGTTGAAAATGGCGTCCGCCTATTCGCAGGCGCTCGGGGCGAACCTCGCCATCGTGGCCAAGCAGCGGAAGAGCGCGACCGAGACGGAAGCGCTGTATGTCATCGGCGAAGTGGAGGGCTGCGATGTTCTCCTGGTCGATGATTTGACCGAGACGGCCGGCACGCTCACCTCCGCGGCGTCGATCTTGAAGAAGCACGGCGCGCTCGAGATTTACGCCGGGTGTCTCCCACGCCGTCCTGGTCGATGTGGCGATTCCGCGGTTGCAAAACTCCCAAATCGAGGAATTAATTACGACCAACAGCACGCCTGTGCGCCCCGTGGAAGGATTTAAGACCACGGTGCTTTGCGTCTCCGAGCTTCTCGGTGAAGGCATGAAGCGAATTCACAATGACGAATCGGTTTCGTCGCTGTTCAAGATCGACAACGGCACCAACTAGGATTCGAACATGGCTAAACAAGTTAAACTCACGGCGGAACGGCGAACGGCACTCGGGCGTTCGGCGGTGCGCAAAATCAAGGCACAGGGCGCAGTGCCGGCGGTCATTTACGGGGCAAGAACAAGCCGGAACCGTTGCAGGTTTCGAGGCGCGATATCAGTGCGATGCTCAGTCACGCCGCCGGCGAAAATATTCTGGTCGAGCTCGAGATCGCCGGTGAAGAAGCTCGCCTCGCGCTCGTGCAGGAAGTGCAGCATGCGCCGGTCGGTGGCGCACATTCTGCACGTCGATTTTCACGCCGTCTCGATGGACGAAATGATCGAGGCGGAAGTTCCGCTCGAACCGATCGGCATCGCGAATGGCGTCAAGAACTTTGGCGGTCTGCTCGAGCAGAGCCTGCGCTCGCTCGCGATCGAATGTTTGCCGCGGGATCTTGCCGGATGTCATCACGGTGGATGTTTCCGCGCTCAATATTGGCGACTCGATTCACGTGCGCGAGATTCCTTTGCCGGCAGGCGTGACCACCACGAGTTCCGCCCGATCTGACGGCCTTCTCAGTTCTGGCTCCGACGGTGGAAGAAGAGCCGGTTGCCGCCGAGGCGGAAGCCGCCGCTGCGCCGAAGTCATCACGGAGAAGAAGGAAGAGGCCGAAGCTGCGGCTGCGCCGGCATCGCAAGGCCGCTCCGAAGGAAAAAGAGCAGAAGAAGTGACGTTCCGTCGCTGCTTTGCGCCTGAACGGACTTGGACAGGCAGCGCGCCAGATTCGTTTGGTTGCGGACTCGGCAATCCCGGGCGCGAGTACGCAGCGCACGCGCCACAACATCGGCTTCATGGTGCGTCGATCGCCTCGCCGCGGAGTGCGGGCTTCCCTGGGAACATTCGGCAAAATGGGGCGCGCTTTGGGCGAAGGGCGAACAGGGATTCTGGTCAAGCCCACTAACTTACATGAATCGCAGCGGCGAGCCGCTCGCTGGCGTCGCGCAATTTTTACAAGATCGCAGCCGGCCGAAATTCTCGTCGTGCTCGACGACCTCGCGCTTCCGCTCGGGCGCTTGCGCATTCGCATGCGAAGGCGGCACCGGGTGGCCACAACGGCCTCGAATCGATCATCGTTCAGTTTGGGACGGAAGAGATCCCGCGCTTGCGCATCGGAATCGGCGCCGCCCCGACGCAGGGCGCGGTCGATTATGTCCTCGGCCGCTTCTTTGAGGAAGAGCAGCCGGTGGTGGAAAAAACAATCGCGCGCGCGGCCGAGGCGGTGAAATGCGCGATTGACAAAGGCGTGCTTTCCGCGATGAACACTTTCAACAAAATTCCACAGAATCATGAAGAATCGTTACGAAGCGTTGCTCGTGCTGAACGCGCAGGGCAAGGAAGACACCGTCAAGGACATCGTCGATCGTCTCGAATCCGAATTTCAAAAGGAAGGCGCCGAGATCGAGCAGGTCCAAAAGATGGACAAGCGCCAGTTTTCCTACGTCGCGGGCGAACTCGACGCCGGCTTTTACGTGAATTTTGTTTTTCACGCCGATCCGCAGCTGATCACGAAGCTGCGTTCGAAGTTCAAGCTCGATCCGGAAGTTTATCGCCAGCATTACCAGCGTCTGCGTCCGAAAGACGAGCAGCCCGCGAAAAAGGTGGCCGAGGCGCAAGTAATTCCGCTACAACGGCGCATGGCCAGTTTCAATAAAGTCCTTCTGCTCGGAAATCTCACGCGCGACCCCGAGGTCCGCTACACGCCGAAGGGCAGCGCCGTCGCCGATCTCGGTATCGCGGTCAATCGCACCTACACCGCCGAAAACGGCGAGAAACGCGAAGAAGTCACTTTTGTCGACGTGACCTTCTGGGGCCGGACGGCGGAAGTCGCGGGCGAGTATCTAAAGAAAGGGCGCCCGGTCTTTATCGAGGGCCGTTTGCAACTCGACACCTGGGACGACAAGCAATCCGGCCAGAAGCGAAGCAAACTCAAAGTGATCGGTGAAATGATGCAAATGCTTGGCAGCCGCCCCGGCGGCGGCGGTGGCGGAGCGATGAAGAAGGGCGGCGAGCGCGCTCCAGCAGCCGTCCGAAGCGAGCTGCGCCTCCGCCGAAAGCCGCGCCCGCCGAGCCGGACGACGACGAGATTCCATTCTAGGTTTCTGATCGGACGCTTGAGTCCGCGCCGCTTCCGGAGGTCCTTGACGCTTGCAGTTGCTCCATCATGAACGCCACCGAAGCCTGCATCGCGCTGAACATGCTCGCCGACGATGGGGCCGGTGCGGCTGCGCAAGCTGCTGCGAGGTTTTCGAAACGCCGGAGCAAATTCTCGCGCGCGCGGCAGCGACCTTGCGCGCGGTCGAAGGAATTGGCAACGAAGTCGCCGATCAGATCGTTAATTGGGAGAGCATCGTCGATCTTGCCGGCGGAGCTGGCAACGCATTCGCGATTTCGGCGCGAAGGTGATCACCGCCGAGTCGCCGCTCTATCCGCGCCAGCTGCGCGAGATTCATGCGCCGCCGATCGTTCTCTACGTCTGGGGCGAATTGACCGAGCGCGATCAGCACGCCATCGGCGTCATCGGTTCGCGCCGCACGACCCATTACGGAACCGAGTCGGCGAAGAAACTCTCCTATCAGCTCGCCTACGCCGGTCTCACCGTGATCAGCGGACTCGCGCGCGGGATCGATACCGCCGCGCATCAGGGCGCGCTCGCGGCCAAAGGTCGCACGATCGCGGTGATCGGTTCCGGTTTGTCGAAACTTTATCCGCCGGAAAACGCCGCGCTCGCGGAGAAAATTCGCAGCGGGAACGGCGCGATCGTTTCTGAGTTCTCGATGGAGATCGAACCGGATCGCCAAACATTTCCGATGCGCAACCGCATCATCAGCGGCTGGAGCCATGGCATTCTCGTGGTCGAAGCCGGCCTGAACAGCGGCGCGCTCATCACCGCCTCGCAGGCGCTCGAGCAGGGCCGCTCCGTCTACGCCGTGCCCGGTCACATCAATGCCCCGAGCGCGCACGGATCGAATCGCCTCATCCAGCAGGGCGCGAAGCTGGTCATGGATGCGAGCGATATTCTCGATGATCTGCAGATTCTCTTGCCGGAGACAAAACCGTCGCCCGAGGCGGCCGTGCGCGCCGTTGCCGCCGCTGACCGACGAGGAGCGGAGCGTCTATGATGCGATCGAGGCGACCGAAACGTCGATCGACGACATCGCGACGAAATCCGAGTTGCCCAGCGGGACGGTCTCTTCGACCCTCCTGCGCCTCGAGCTGAAGCGGCTCGTCAAACAATTGCCCGGAAAATATTTCGTGAAATTGGGTGCGTAGGCGACTTCGCAACGGTCCAGCCGATTTCGCCTCGAGACAGAGCCGACTCGCATGAAAGCCATTCGCCTGCTCAAGTCCGGTTCGCCGCTCGAGGAGCAGGAGATTGCAGTCCCGCAGGTCGGCGCGCGCGATGTCCTGATTCGAGTGACGGCCGCGGGGATTTGTCATTCCGATGCGCATTACCGCGCGGGAGTTTCGCAGGTCAAATCCCTGCCGCTCACGCTCGGTCATGAGGTTGCCGGTGTGGTGGAAGAAAGTCGGGGCGGAGGTTCGAGAGTTTCGCAGCCGGCGATCGCGTCTGCGTGCATTACCTCGTGACCTGTGGCCATTGCGCCTTTTGCGCAGAGCGGCACGGAACAGTTTTGCCCGACGGGCCAGATGATCGGAAAACATCGCGACGGCGGTTACGCGGAATTCATCGTCGTGCCCGGAGCGCAGCGTCTTCCGCTTGCCTGACGAAATTCCGTTCGAGCAAGGCGCGATCTTGATGTGTTCGTCGGCCACTTCGCTCCACGCCTTGAACAAAGCTCGGCTGCGCCCCGGCGAAACGGTCGCGATCTTCGGCGTCGGTGGACTCGGCATTTCCGCGCTGCAACTGGCCAGAATTTCTGGCGCCGCGGAGGTGTTCGCGGTGGACATCAATCCGCGCAAGCTCGAGCTCGCGGAACGTTTCGGCGCAATTCCGGTGAACGCCTCGGCCGGCGATCCCGTCGAGCAAATCCGAGAACTCACCGGCGGACGCGGCGTGGATGTCGCGCTGGAATTGATCGGCTTGCCGCTGACCATGCGTCAGGCCGTGCAATCACTGGCCATTCTCGGCCGCGCCGCGCTTGGTCGGCCTCACGCGGAGAAACGTTTGAGGTCGCGCCTTACGCCGAGCTCTTGAACAAGGAGGCGGAGATCATTGGCGTGTCGGATCATCTGGCGAGCGAGATTCCGTTGCTCCTGGATTTGGCGCGCACGGGGAAGCTGGATCTGTCGCACGGCATCATCCGAACGGTTCCGCTCGAGGCCGGCGCCGTGAACGAGCGTTCTGGATCGTCTCGAAGCAATTCGGCGACGACGTGCGGGTGGTGATCACGCCCGTAATCCGATTTGCCAAGCGGGCGTCTCTTCTACCCTCCTGCCTGAGCCAAGCGAACTCGTAGTCGGGCCCGAAAACATTTCGATGAAAAGCGCGGCAGCCTCGCTCGCGATTTGCTCCTGAGCACTTGCAAACCTCCGGTGCGAGGTCTACTTCGCATCCCTTCATGTCCAAATCCCTCATCATCGCCGAGAAGCCCAGCGTCGCCGCCGACATTGCGCGCGTGCTTCGGCAAGATTCCCAAGAAGGGCGATCACTACGAAAACGACCAATACGTGATCTCCTCGGCCGTCGGCCATGTCGTGGAGCTCCAGATGCCGGAGGACATCGACAAAAAGAAATACGGCTTCTGGCGGCTCGAGACGCTTCCGATTATCCCGGAGAAATTCGAGCTCAAGCCGAGCGAGCAGTTCGAAGGATCGCTTCAACGTCCTGAAGAAGCTGATCGCGCGCAAAGACATCGACGCAAGTCATCAACGCCTGCGACGCCGGGCGCGAAGGCGAGCTGATTTTCACCTACCTCTGCCAGCTCGCGAAGAACAAGCACCCGGTCAAGCGCCTCTGGCTGCAGTCGATGACGCCGCAGGCGATTCGCGATGGCTTTCAGAACACTGCGCGACGGCGCGGAAATGAAGCCGGTCTGGCCGATGCCGCGCGCTCCCGCAGCGAAAGCGACTGGCTCATCGGGATCAACGGCACCCGCGCGATTACGAAACGCATGTTCGGTTCGCGCGCCGGCAACGTCGCTTCCGTCGGCCGCGTGCAAACGCCGACGCTCGCGATCGTCTACGCGCGCGAGTTGGAGATCCGCAATTTCAAACCGCGCGGCTACTGGCGCGTGACGGCGAAATTCGAGATCGCGAAGGGCAAATACGAAGGCATCTATCAGCGGCCCGATTTCAAGAAGGAACGACGACGAGCACGATCGGATCGATCGCATTTGGGATCAGGCCGCGGCGGAGGCGGTGCGTCGCCGCGTGCCAGGGCCAGCCGGTCGCGAGCGTCTCCGAGGAAAAGAAAGCCAGCTCGCAGATCGCGCCGCGTCTTTACGATCTGACCACGCTGCAGCGCGAGGCGAACGGCCGCTTCGGTTTCTCCGCCAAGCGCACTCTGCAGATCGCGCAGGCACTCTACGAGAGACACAAGATGCTGACCTATCCGCGCACCGATTCGCGCGCGTTGCCGGAGGATTATCTTGCCGATCGTCAGGCAAACGCTGGGCAATCTCGGCGGCTCGCTGCAAACGCACGCGCAGAAGGCGCTCGACGAAAGGCTACGTCCGGCCCAACAAGCGCATCTTCAACAACGCGCAAATCAGCGATCACTTCGCGATCATTCCGACCACCTCCGAAGCGAAGAATCTCGATGAGGCGGAAGCGAAAATTTTCGACATGATCGCGCGGCGTTTCGTGGCGGCATTTTATCCCGGCGGCGGAATTCGACGTCACGACGCGCCTCAGCCAGGTCGCCAGCGCACAAGTTCAAGACGGAAGGCAAAGTCCTGACCTCGCGCCGGCTGGCTGGAAGTTTACGGCAAGAGCACGGTCGACGACGACTCCGCCGAGGCAAAGCGCTGCCGGCCTTAAGCGCTGAGGACAACAGCCAGGCGAAGACGCTCGAAGCCGACGTTGCACGCCGAGGCGACCAAGCCGCCGCCGCGCTACACGGAAGCGACGCTCCTTTCCGCGATGGAAACGGCGGGCAAACTGGTCGACGACGAAGAGCTGGCGGAAGCGATGAAGGAGCGCGGACTCGGCACGCCGGCGACGCGCGCGGATACGATCGACGGGTTGATTTACCAAAAATACATGGATCGCCAGCAGCGTGAGCTCGTGCCGACGCGCGAAGGCCGAGCAGCTGCATTCAATTTCTCGACCGCGGTGAAAGCAACCGACATCACGAGCCCGGCGATGACGGGCGAATGGGAACATCAATTGCGCCTGATGGAGCACGGAAAATTTCCGCGCGAAAAATTCATGGCGGAGATCGTCGAGGAGACGAAAGGCATCGTCGAGCGCGTGAAAGGATTCGAGGAAGACGATTCGATCGCGCGCGAGACCGATATCATTTCGCCGACCGACGGCAAGCCGCTGCGCGAGACGTTGCGCGGCTACAAATCGCAGGACGGCGAGTTCATGATCTACAAGGTCATCGGCGGCCGCAAAATGGAGGAGAGCGAGATCCGCGAGCTGGTCGAGAAAGGCGTCGTCGGTCCGCTCGACGGATTCATTTCCGCCAAGACCCGCGCCAGTTTCGCCGCCACGCTCAAACTCGCGAAAGACGAGAAGACCGGGAAGTGGAAAGCCGAATACGATTTTGGCGACAAGGTCGATCTCGGCTCGGTCGAACCGTTCTGGACCGATCCGGCGACGGGCGCGGAACTGTGCGAGGTCGGCTCGAACTACGTCCTGCGCGAACGCGAGAACGGCGAATGGAAACAGGCCTTCCGCGTCCGCCGGCTGATGTGCAAGAAGGAGATCCCGCGCGAGCAGGCGGTGCAGCTGGTCGAAAAGGGAAAGACCGATCTGATCAAGGGTTTCACCTCGAAGAAAGGCCGGCCGTTCGATGCCTTCCTCGTCGCGCAACGACGCCAAGATTCGCTGGGAATTTCCGCCGCGCGCGCCGAAGACCGGCAAGGACGGCAAGCCGGTCGAGCGCAAAGCGCGGCGCGAAAGCCGATCTCTCGAAGGCGAAAGTCATCGGCGAAAGCAAGGTGCACGACGGCGAGCTGGTGGAAATGGACGACGCCTACTACGTGCGCAAGCCGGATCAGGACAACCGCCAGGTCTTCAAGCTGACGAAGAAACTCTGCGAACACGAAATCACGCCGGACGAAGTGAAGGAATTGCTCGCCGAGGGAAGATCGCCGTTGATCGAAGATTTCGTTTCCAAGCGCGGCAACAAATTCGCCGCCTATCTCATGCTTTCGCCAAAGAAAGACAAAGCCGAGTTCGAGTTCCCGCCGCGCTGAGCGTCGCTGACAGGTCCGCGTCGCGGGCGCGCTGCAAATATTCTTGCCGCAACACGAGTGTTTGCTGCGCGTTGATCGCGTCCAAAAAAATCCGAATCGCGCGGCACAATGCGTTGACGCCACAACGATATAGTGTGTTACTTACTCCGCCGACACTATGCGTTGTCCCAAGTGCGGATTTCGTGACGACAAAGTCATCGATTCGCGCCAGTCTCGTGATAGTTCCAGCATCCGACGGCGCCGCGTTTGTCTTGCAGTGCGCCTATCGCTTCACCACCTACGAAGAAATCGAGCGCTCGGATCTGCGCGTGATCAAGCGCGACCGCACCCACGAGCCGTTCGATCGCCGCAAACTCGTGAACAGTCTGGCGAAAGCCTGCGAGAAACGCTCCATCAGCCTCGTGACGCTCGAACAGGCGGTGGACGAAATCGTGCACGAACTCGAAACCGAGCGGACGCGAAGTTACCTCGGCCGCGATCGGGCGAAAGGTGCTGGAAAAATTGCGCGAGATCGATGAGGTCGCGTATCTGCGTTACGCCTCGGTCCACCATCGCTTCGAGGATGTCGATCAATTTGTCGATGAAATCCAGGCGCTCGGCCGCCGGATCAAACCGAACCGCTCCAGCCGGGAACTTGTTCCCGCCGGAGACCCGCCGACCAATGGTCGCGTTTAAAGAAGAATTTCCCTACCTCCGCTCCGATTCCGGGCAGCTCTTTGAGTTCAATCAGCATTGGCTGCACGCGGCGATCACGCGCGCGGCGGATCAGGCCGGTTATCCGCGTTGGTGGCTGACCGATCACGTCACGGAGAGCATCGCGTTTTATTTGCGGCTGCGAAACGACGAGTCGGTCGTGCCGTTCAGCCAGCTCTCGCAGACCGTGCGCTACGTTTTGAAGGTGATCGGCTACAAGGAGATCGTCCCGTATTTCTCCCCTACGCCTCCGCCGATTGCCGTTTTCGCTGCTCGAGATCGCGGAGGCGGCCGGCGCTGGCTACGAGCTGGCGTTTTTCGACGGGCTGGAGAAACGGATCAGCGCGCTCATGAGCACCGGCACGGACAGCCTGCAGCTTGTGCGGATCTGCAGGCGTGCGTCAAACATCTGCGCGGGGCGAAGACCTGGACGCGCGCATGCGACAGCTTGCGCGAGGAAGTGATCTGCTTCGTCCGCGAAAAGCTGGCCGCCGAGGGCGCGCTCGCAATTGCGCTGCTCCATTCGTTAGGCCACGTGACCATCTTCGAGAAGATCGTCCGCGCGCGAAATTCCCGCGCGGATCGTCTGCGAAGATGACGACGTGCTGGCGTTTCACGACGTCAATCCGCAAGCGCCGGTGCATGTCCTGATTGTACCGAAGCGCGTCATCCCACGACTGGCCGAGACGAACGACGCGGATCAAGCCCTGCTCGGAAAATTGCTTCTGACCGCGCGCATCGTGGCGGAGAAATTGGATCTGCTGACCTCGGCTATCGCGTGGTGATCAACAGCGGGCCGGACGCCGGCGAAAGCGTGCCGCATCTGCATGTCCACTTGCTTGGCAAGCGCGCGCTCGCCTGGCCGCCGGGTAGTCATTCCTTCACGATGACGGGCGTATCCTCCTCCGCCGCGTCGAAGAAATGCCTGGCCATCTCCCGCGGCATCCGGATGCAACCATGCGAGGCGCGATAACGCGGGACGAAGCCCGCGTGCATTCCGTAGCCACCCGTGAAGCGCAGGAAGTAAGGCATCGGTGCGCCGCGAAATTCCGTGCCCTTGCGGCTTCGGGTCTTTTCCCACCTCCACGTTACCCTGCCACGACCGCACCGTCTTTATCCACGTAACTGCCGTAAAGGTTGGAAACGTGATCCTCATCCTTCTGGATCACGCGATATTTGCCCGGAGGCGTTTCAAAACCCTTCCGTCCGGTTGAGATGCTCGACTGACCGACGAGAGTCTTGCCTTTATAGAAAAACGCGCGCTGCTCGGCCAGGTGCACCACGATCTTCGGCGCACCCTCCATCCCGTCGCCTGCCCAGTAACCGGATCGGATGCGGCGTCGCAGTCCTCGCGGCGCTGGCCCGCGCCCTTTGCGCGGCGGCGGAACTCTGATCCAAATCCTCGCAGCTCGTCCAGAGCGCCAGCGTCAAGCCCCCCAAGGCAAGTGCACGAAAGAGTGCGAAGTTCATCGGGACGCGGATAGTAATGGGTGTTTGGGGACGTTCAAGGGATTCTTCGGGCGCGCCACGGGTCGGCGGAGCCCAAATTGGAAGAGCAAGTCTTCGGCCCGTCGTGGCGGCGGGAAAGGGGGATCTTCCGACCCCGTTATTGGCACTGATCAGATCAGCCCCTAAATTGCCAGCGGATGTCCGCCACCATTCGTCTCCTCAGCACCGATTTTGATGGCACGCTCGTCGCGCACTCCAGCGATCCGGTGCTCGATCCCCGCTGCCTGGAAATGATTCGAGCGCTGCAAGATGATGGCGTGATCTGGGCCATCAACACCGGGCGCTCGGTCCAGTTACTCGAGTCCGGCCTGACCGATTTCGAGTTTCCCGTTCACCCCGATTTCGTCCTAACGAGTGAACGTGATGTCTTTCGTCCCGGGGGAAATGGAAAAAAGTGGGAAGCCTACGGCGATTGGAACTCGCGCGTGGCGAGCGATCATGCCGAGCTCTTCGCCTCGGCTTCCTCGGTTTTTGCGGAGGTGATCGATTTCGTGAATCGGGAAACCCGCGCGCGTGTGCTATACGAACGCCATGGACCGGAGGGGTTGATTGCGCAGGACGAAATGGAAATGGAAAGGATCATCTCCTTCATCGATGAAGTCCGCGCACCGCATCCGAAATTCCATTATCAACGCAACACCGTTTACCTGCGTTTTTGCCATGCGGATTATCACAAGGGCGCGGCGCTCGCGGAATTATCTCGACTCATCGAAATCCCGCGCGAGCAGACTTTCGCCGCGGGCGATCACTTTAACGATATCTCGATGCTGGACGGACGTTACGCGCAGTATCCGGCCTGCCCATCGAACGCAATCCCCGAAGTGAAGGCTGCTGTCCGGGAAGCCGGCGGCTACGTCGCGGAGAGCGCCTGCGGCGCCGGCGTCTATGAAGCGCTGCTGCATTTCACCAGCTGATGGATTGTAAGGGGGTCCGTTCCCCTTTTGTCATGCTCGGCTCAAATGGACTAGAAATCGGTTCCAGAAGGCCTGAATTCTCTTGGGGCGAACCTCCTCCGAGACCTTTTTGACAAATTAGTTGGTCTTCCGAGATTGAGGCCACACAACCATAGGTTACCCGACCCGCGCGGACCTTTTCTCTCCGCGCGCTCAGTCCGCTTTCCAGAGGCGAGCACGAGTAAACTGATTCTCGCAGCGTCCCGCTGTAAGTACGCGCGCGCGCGTGTATCATTTGATTTGGCTTGACTAACGGGAGGTCAATCCAAAACATCGCGGAGCGATCTCAACAAGCTGGTGCCTGCGACAAATGCGGTTCCCGTTTCAAACCACTCCCACCGGCCCCGTTCACTTCATCCTACAGACACCGTGGGTGGGGGAACGACTACGTTCTACCAGCCGTTTGCCGGAGACGCGGTCCTGCACCTAAAGGCTGAATGATTCTCTCACGGCGCCACTGGCCCGGAGCACCTGGTGAAAGAAACCACTCTTCGAAAGAGGCTTCGCCGATGAAACAAGCTCGCTTTGGGAAAGGGCTCAGCCTCGTGGCGAATCTCGAGAACCTTTTGCCGCTAGGGGGATATCAACATTGCGGGAGCAATGGCTAAGAGGAAAGCCACGCTGGTACTTTTTTCCGCTGCCGTCCTGCTATGGGCAAGCGGCGGGACTGCGGTGCGCGCGCAATCCGCGCTCGACGGGTTGCGATCGCATGGCGGGTTGCGTGGTGCGCGCCATCATGGTGCAGCCGGACGGAAAGATCCTTATCGGTGGCGAGTTTGACGCGGTTTTAGGAGCGACGCGTAACCGTATCGCCCGACTGAATGCGGACGGGACTTTGGATACCTCCTTTGACCCGAACGCAATCGCAGTGATCGTGTATCGCCATCGCATCCAGGCGGATGGCAAGATTCTGGTTGGCGGCGTTTTTGGACCGTATTGGCGGGCAGAACCGCGGTTCATGGCCCGGCTTGATCCGGTAACCGGGGCGGCTGATTCGTTTAATCCCAACCCCGACGATCAATCCCCATCGCCATTAAGCGTGCAGCCGGACGGCAAAATTCTAGTGGGCGGCGATTTTCTGGGCATCGGAGGGCGGGCGCGCCATTACATCGCCCGGCTCGATCCGATCACGGGTCGGCCGATTCCTTCGATCCGAACATCGGCGTTGGAGATCATTTCCGAGAATCGACGCCATAGCGGTACAGCCCGATGGAAAGATCCTGATCGGTGGCTATTTTACCAGTGTCGGCGGACAGGCGCGCAAGAGCCTGGTTCGGTTGAACGCCGATGGCACGCTCGATAGCGCGTTCAACCCGAACCTCGCGACCCAAGCGCCACAGTGGGAGCGCTCGCGGTGCAGCCCGATGGCAAGATTCTGGTGGGCGGTGAGTTCTCGAACATTGGCGGACAGACCAGAAACAGCATCGCCCGGCTCGATCCCCTGACCGGAGCCGCTGATTCCTTCAATCCGAGCATCAGTATCGTTTCCAAAATCGCATTGCAGCCCGACGGCAAGATCCTTGCGACTAGTCCTTTTGTTCTCATCGGCGGACAGACCCGCAGGCTATTTGTCCGGCTCGATCCGATCACCGGACTGGCGGATGCGTTCGACCCCAACCCGAGCCAAGTCCTTCAACAGGCCTATGGCCGGGCCATCGCTGTGCAAGCCGACGGCAAGGTGCTGGTGGCGGGCGATTTTCTGGCGCTCTCGCCGAACGGGGGACCGCCGGTGACGCCGCACTTACATCGCCCGCTTGGAAGCCGATGGCCGGGTCGACCAGACACTCAATCTCAACGCCATCGGCAATAACATTATCGCCACCGCCATGCAGCCCGACGGCAAGATGCTCATCGGCGGCAGCTTCAAGAATGTTCTGGGCGTCTCGCGCAATAACATCGCGCGCCTAAACACGGACGGCACGCTCGACATCAACTTTCAATCCGAACGCGAACAGCGACGTGCTCTCGTTTGCCGTGCAGCCCGATGGCAAGATCGTTGCGAGCGGCAATTTCACCAGCATCGGCGGAGCGGCGCGTAGCCGGATTGCGCGGCTCGATGCCGCGACCGGAGCGGCCGATTCGTTCAACCCGAATGCGAACGACAGTGTCACCTCCGATCGCCACACAGCCGGACGGGAAGATTTTGGTAGGCGGCGCCTTCACCAGCATCGGCGGACAACCGCGCAACCACCTGGCCCGGCTCGATCCGGTGACGCGGACTGGCGGATGCGTTCGATCCCAGCGCGAATGGCGTCGGTCACATTCGATCGCGGTGCAGGCGGACGGGAAAATCCTAACGAGTGGAGCGTTCACCAGATCGGCGGAGCGAAGCGCCACTACCTCGCCCGGCTCGATGGGATGAGCGGCCTGGCTGATGCCTTCGACCCGGGCGCGGACGAGGTTGTTTCAGCGATCGCGGTGCAATCAGATGGCAAGATCATGGTGGGCGGTGAGTTCTTGAACATCGGTGGACAGGCGAGAGGCCACCTCGCGCGCTTGGATGCGATCACCGGCGCAGCCGATTCGTTCGATCCCAACGCGAGCGCGCGCGGTCACTTCGATCGCGCTGCAGGCCGATGGGAAGATTGTCGCCGGCGGCAATTTCACCAGCATCGGCGGACAGAACCGCAACTACATCGCGCGGCTCGATGGCCTAACCGGTGCAGCCGATGCCTTCGACGCCAACGCCAACGATGTCGTGCGCTCCCTCGCGCTGTCGACCGACGGAAAGATCCTGGCGGGCGGCACCTTTACCAATATCGGCGGGCAGCCGCGCAATCTCTTCGCCCGCCTGACCAACGACACTCCCGCGCAACAAAACCTGACCGTGACCTCTTCGACGATTATCTGGACGCGCGGCGGAGCGAGCGCGCAATTCACCCGCGTGACCTTCGAGTCTTCCACCGACAATCTGAACTACACTCCGCTGGGCAACGGCACCGCGGCTGGGAGCAGTTGGACCCTGAGCGGCTTGAGTCTGCCGCTGAGTCAGCACGTCTATATCCGCGCCCGCGGTTCCTATCGCACCGGCGCCAACAACGCCTCCGAGAGCATCGCCGAATCGGTGCGCGATGCCTTCATCACCCTACCGCCAACACCGACGCAGGTCGTTTCCCGAAAGCTCCACAGCGGCGCGCCCTTCGACATTCCTCTGCCGCTCAGCGGGCAACTCCGGGATCGAATGCCGCGGCGGCGGCGCGAGCAATGATTACCAGGTTGTCTTGAGCTTCCCCAGCGCGGTCACCTTCACCAACGCCGCGCTCGTTGCAGGCGCGGGATCGGTCAGCAGCACAGCGGTGGCGGCACGACAACCGTCACCCTCAACCTCACCGGAGTAACCAACGCCCAGAGAATCATGGTCACATCTCCGGACGTAAGCGACGGCACGAGCACCGGCGACCTTGTCGTGCCCATGGGCGTGCTCGTCGGCGACACCAACGGCGATGGACTCGGTCAACGCGGGCGACACCACGCAAACACGCAACCGTTCCGGTCAGACGACCGATGCCACAAACTTCCGCTCTGATGTGAATGCCGATGGCTTCGTCAATAGCGGCGATAGTGTGATCGTGCGCGGGCAGTCCGGGGCGTTCCTGCCTTAAAGCGCGCCGCGGCGCTCACCGGCACTCCGCTCCCTATTCTCTACGGGTTGCCCACTGCGGGTGCCCAGACCATTATCAAAAGCGGCTTTGGAGTCAGCGATGGGACCAAGCGGCCTAGCGCCCTTCGACGATCCGCTTCAAAGTCGCCAACCCCTTTGGTTGCATCGGGCCCATGCCAGTTCCCGGCATGAACCACATTCCTTTCTCCTTTGCGTGGCAATAGATGATCTGCACGCCGTCATGCGTTATCGCGTGATGAAACGTGGCGCCAGAATTCTCCGTGATGAAGCCGAAGAACTTCTCCCGCCATGGATCATCGACAAACGGGAAGAGCCGCTCGCCGAGCGTCTTCAACTCCTCAACGCTGATGGTGCGGATGGAGGCCGCGATGGCTTTGCGCCGGGCTTCCGTGATTTCTTCAATGTTTATGGTCTCGAATGGCATGATATTGAGTTGGCGGTTTTTGCTTAGCGGTAAGGTGGCGCCCGGCGGCTCGCGTTTCAAGTAGCCGACTTCGGTGCACGCGTTTACCGCCCTTGGCGATAACATCGTCTGGGCGCTGCACGAACTGGCCGTTTCAGGGACCGCGGAGCCTCAGACTTTCGAGCGCCATGCCCACCACGCACACGAACGCAAGCACGCCGACGGTCTGCGCGATGGGCTGAGTTTTCTTGCAGTTCGAAGAGCCATCTCATGCGCCAGATCGAGGCACGTCTGCGATGTTTCAGCTTGTCACGCCCGGTTTACCGAAATGGATCGTGTCAGCGGCGTCGAGGATCTTCAGGGCTCGATCTTCACGTCCCGCAGGATTTCGTCCACTGCTTCCTGGATAACGGGCGGACTTGGCGCTGGCGGACAAGTTGCGCAGGCTGGGCCGGGTGGCGTAGCCGCGCTTCATCAGTTTGAAATTCCTTCCGTCAACGATATCGATGAGCAGAGTGCCTGCGTTGAAGTGGTTGGGATTTCTCGTGCTGGTATAGGCCTTTTGCGCCCGGTCGTGCAGATCGCCGAGGTCGTCGCCATAGCCGAAATAAGTGCGAATCGCAGTGGTGGAAACATTGTCACCCACGATGACGAGATACGGAACGGTGATATCGCCGCCGGCGTTCACACGGGTAACTCCGCGCGCGGCGAGGTTCCTTGTGATTGCCTTCTGAATCAATTCGTGAACCGCCGCGCTATTGTCCACGAAACCGGGAGTTGGCTTGGAACTCGGCTGGGCGAAATTGAACGTGCGCGCGTGGATCACGCCCTTGTTGACTTTGGCCGGAGCTTTGGCGGAAACAGTGGATGCCAAAGCAACCAAAATAAGCATGAGAAGTGGGCTTGTTTTCATCGAGGCGGTATTTGCGGTGCCGAGCGGCGGTTGTTTGTTACGGTTCGAAAAGCGGCACTCGGCCCGCTATCGGGACGAAGCTCTTACCTGCTAAACGATCCGGGGGCAAGCGGGATGCGGCGGTGTCGAACACGCAACTCCAACGCACGTCGCGCCGGCGCGTGGCGAGGCGGAACCCTTTGCCATTACGGTCCGCCCACGCGAATGACTACACGCAAAGATTGGCTGTTCGCGACGTGGCTTTTCAAATAAATTGATTCTTACGTGCATACAGCCTCCCTCACTTCCGGATTCGCCCTAACCGGATGGCTGTCTTGCTCGGCTGGCTTAACCCGCGCTTCCGCGGCGAGACGACGTCGGGCAAAACCGCAAGCAGTCCGTAGGCCTCCACACATACTCAACCCACCAACCATGTATGCTTCCTAGTCACCAACGCTCGATTCAATGCGTCGCATATTGTTGGTGCTTTCACTCGGGGCGTGCGGCGGCCTTCCCAAGGGCGGCGAGCGCCCGCCCTCCACGGCCATGAAAAGCAACGGGGGTACGGCGCTGGCGGTGGCGGTGCGTCCGCGCGCTGCAGCGCATCCGGGGCAGTCCGGCCTCCACACACTTTTGGACGGCCGCGAGGCCCTGGCCGCGCGGGTGGCCCTGGCGGATGCGGCGCAACGCAGTCTCGATGTGCAGTATTTCATCTGGAACAAGGACATGGCGGGCAAAGTCCTGCTTGAACATCTGTTCCGCGCGGCCGACCGGGGCGTGCGCGTGCGCTTGCTGCTCGACGATCTGGGCACGATGCCCGGCGATCGCGAGCTCCTCGCCATCGACAGTCATCCGAACATCGAGGTGCGGATGTTCAATCCCGTGGCTCTGCGTTCGCCTCGTTTGCTCGGTATGGTCGCCGACTTCGGGCGCATCAATAAGCGGATGCATAACAAGTCGTTCACCGCCGACGGGCAGGTCGCCATCGTCGGCGGCCGTAACATCGGCGATGAATATTTCGAGGCGAACGCGGTGATGAATTATGCCGATCTCGATGTGGTGCTCATCGGGCCGGTGGTGCACGAGGTGTCCGACGAATTCGACCTTTATTGGAATAACCAGTCGGCAATTCCGATGACCGCGCTGGCGCGACAAAACACGACGCCCGAGCAGTTCGCCGCGCAGCGGGCGGCACTCATCGCGTACCACGAAACCGCGGCTGATTCTGCCTACGCGCAGAGCCTGCGCGACAGTGAATTTGCCCGGCAACTCAGGAATCGAAACGTATCTTACTACTGGGGAAAAGCCACGATCGTGGAAGACCATCCAGACAAGGTCGCCACTTCCGCCAACAAGACGGAGACGCATCTCGCGCCGCAGCTTCGTGAGGTCGTCGATAAAACGCAGCGCGAGCTGTTCCTCGTCTCGCCTTACTTCGTGCCGGGGAAGCAGGGCGTCGCGCTCCTGGCTGGTGTGCGCCAGCGCGGCGCGCGGGTCGTCGTGATTACCAATTCGCTGGCTTCCACCGACGGGGTGCCGGTCCACTCCAAGTATCAGCTCTATCGCAAGGCGCTGATCGAAGCCGGCGTCGAACTCTATGAGATCAAGCCGACGGCCGGCGCCCAGCTCAAGCGGCGCTTTCGCGAACCGGCCGGATCGAGCATTGGCGGTTTGCATGCGAAGACCTTTACCTTCGACCGCCGGATTGGTTTCATCGGCTCATACAATCTCGATCCGCGATCGAGCAAACTGAACACGGAAATGGGTGTGCTCTTCGACTGTCCGGCGCTGGCGAGGCGTCTGCCGGAAACAACCGAGCGCGATCTCGGCCGCAACGCGTATCGCGTCGAACTCGCGGACAACCGCCTCATATGGGTGACGCGCGAGGGTGACAAGCAAGTGAGCTACAACTCCGAGCCCGAGACCGGTCTCTGGAAGCGCATCAAGGCCCAGGTGATCAGCTGGCTGCCGATCGAGTGGATGCTCTGAGCTTCCAGCAAAAACCGATTTCATGCGTCAGCTTTTCGCTTCCATTCTCATGCTGCTGCTCACTGCTGCGATCGCATTCGGGCTTGATGCCCAAACGAAGGCGGAAATCGACGAGTTGATTGCTTTCGTCCGGACGGCGGACGTTCGCTTCATGCGGAATGGTTCGGAGTATTCCTCGGCCGAGGGAGCGGATCATCTGCGCGACAAACTCGCCAAGGCCGGTAGCCGCGTGAAGACCACCGATGACTTCATCACCGGAATTGCCAGCAAGAGCTATCTCTCCGGCAAACCCTATCTGGTGAAATTCGCGGATGGCCGCACGGAGGCCACCGGCGATTGGCTACGGGGGCATCTGGCCGAGACGCGGAAGAACAAGCACTGAAGGTGGAATCACTGGCTCGGCGAATCGCTTTCGGCGGGTTGCTCTCGGCGCGAAATCCCGCCACGCCGAGATTCGAGGATCGGAGTGTTGGGCCTTTCGCGGGATTGATTAATGCGCTCCTGTTTCGGCTGCTGAGACCGGGGCTGCGGCTAAGGACACCACGCGCGGAGACTTTCTTCGCGCCGCGCTCGATGATCTGCATCACGAAGACATAGCAGACCGGGATGAGGAAGAGGCCGATCGCCGTGGCGATGGTCATGCCGAAGACGACGCCGGTGCCCATGGTGCTGCGCGAGGCGGCGCCGGAACCGGTGGCCAGCATCAGCGGCACGCAGCCGAGGATGAAGGCGAAGGAGGTCATCAGGATCGGACGCAGGCGCAGGCGCGAGCCTTCCACGGCGGCGTCGATGATGGGCACGCCTTCGTCGCGTTTCATCTTGGCGAACTCGATGATGAGGATGGCGTTCTTGGCCGCGAGGCCGATGAGCATGACGAGGCCGATCTGCGCATAGACGTTCAGGTCGAAGTGGCGCACGGCCATGCCGACCATCAGGCCGAGGATGACGGTCGGCGTCGCGAGCAGCACGGCGAAGGGCAGGCCCCAGCTTTCGTATTGCGCGGCGAGCAGCAGGAAGACGAAGAGCACCGCCGCGCCGAAGACGATCGGCGCCTGGCCCTCGGATTTCTTTTCCTGCAGCGTGAGGCCGGACCATTCGTAGCCGACTTCGCTCGGCATGGTCTTCATCACTTCCTCGATGGCCTTGATCGCCTGGCTGGAGCTGTAGCCGGGCGCGGACGCGCCGATGATTTCGGCGGCGTTGTAGAGGTTGAAGCGGCTGACGAAGTTCGGGCCGGACATCTTGCTGATCTTCACCAGCGTGCTCAGCGGCACCATCTTGCCGTCGTTGTTGCGCACGTAGAATTGGCCGATCTCCTCGGGCTGGTTGGTGAAGTTCGGCTCGGCCTGGAGGAAGACTTTATAGACTTTGCCGAAGCGGACGAAGTCGTTCACGTAGAGTCCGCTCAGGTAGGCCTGCAGCGTCTGGAAGATGCTGTCCACCGGCACGCCGAGCGTGCGCGCTTTTTCGCGGTCGAGCTCGACCTTCACCTGCGGCGTGGACGGATTGAACGACGTGTTGACGCTGGCGATCTCGGGGCGCTTGGCGACTGCTTCCTGGAGCTGCTTCACGTAGCCGGCGAGTTGCTCGATCGAGCCGCCGGAGCGGTCCTGGAGCTGCATGGTGAAGCCGGAGACGTTGCCGTAGCCGGGCAGCGGCGGCGGGCCGAACGCGAACGCGCGCGCGCCGGGAATGGCGGCGAACTTTTTCGTCCACTCCTGCGCGATGGCCTTGGCGTGCAGCTCGGGAGTCGCGCGTTCCTCCCACGGTTCCAGACCCACGAACATCATCGCGGAGTTCGGGAAGTTCAGCGAGTTGAGGATGTTGAAGCCGACGAGGCCGAGGCCCGAGCGGACGCCCTTGGTGTTGACCACGATGTCCTCGACCTGCTTGAGGATTTCATCGGAGCGCTGCAGCGACGCGCCTTCGGGAAGCTGCACGGCGACGAAGAGGTAGCCTTTGTCTTCATCGGGAATGAATCCGCCGGGCACGCGCTTGCCGAGTCCCCAGATCGCCACCAGCACGACGACGAGCAGCAGCATGGAGAACGTGGCCTTGCGCACGAGACCGGCGACGACCCTGCCGTAGCTGTTGCTCAGCCAGTCGAAGAAGCGGTTGAACAGCCTGAAGAAGGCCGCGAGCGGGCCCTTGCCCGGCGTCGGCTTTTTGAGCAGCAACGCGGAGAGCGCGGGGCTGAGCGTGAGCGCGTTGATCACCGAGAAGATCACCGCCACGGCGATGGTGAGCGCGAACTGGCTGTAGAGCTGGCCGGTCACGCCGCCCATGAACGCGACGGGCACGAACACGGCGCAGAGCACGAGGCCGATGGCCACGACCGGCCCGGACACTTCCTTCATCGCGAGCCGCGTCGCCTCCACGGGTTCCTTGCCGTGCTCGAGGTGATGCATCACGGCTTCGACCACGACGATGGCGTCATCGACCACGATGCCGATGGCGAGCACGAGGCCGAACATCGTGAGCACGTTCACGCTGAAGCCGAGCGCGGGGAAGAGGATGAACGCGCCGAGCAGCGAGACCGGCACGGTGCACATCGGGATGATCGTCGCGCGCCAGCTTTGCAGGAAGATGAACACGACGATCAGCACGAGGATCACCGCTTCCTCGAGCGTCTTCACGATCTCGTGCATCGAGGCCTCGATCGGCAGCGTGGAATCGAGCGTGATGTCGTAGGCCATGTCCGGCGGGAAGCGCGTCTTCGCTTCCTCCAGAATCTTCTTCACGTTCTTCGCCGTATCGATGGCGTTGGCGCCGGGCGCGAGATAGATGCCGATGGCGCCGGCGGGCGTCTTGTTCAGGCGCGCGCGGAGGTCGTAGGTCTGCGCGCCGAGTTCCACGCGGGCCACGTCCTTCACCTTCACCTGCGAGCCGTCGGGATTGGAGCGGATGATGATTTCCTCGAACTCCTTCGGGTCCTTCATCAGCCCGGCCGCGCGGACGTTGAACTGCATCTCCTGGCCCGACGGCGCAGGCTCGGCGCCGATGCGTCCCGCGGGCGACTGCGCGTTCTGCTCCTTGATCGCGTTGGCGATGTCCTCCGGCGTGATGCCGAGCACGGTGAGCCGGTCGGGCTGCAGCCAGAGGCGCATCGAGTAATCCTGCGCGGTGAAATTCTTCACGTCGCCGACGCCCTTCACGCGCTTGATCGCGTCCACGAGATTGATGTCGCAGTAGTTGCCGAGGAAGGTCGCGTCGTAGCTGCCCTTCGGCGAGTTGAGGCCGATGACCATCAGGATGTCCGGGCTGGAGCGGTTGACGATCACGCCTTCCTTTTTCACCGCCTCGGGCAACATGCGCTTCCGCCTGGCCGACGCGGTTCTGCGCGTTGACCTGCATGATGTCCACGTCGGTGCCGACGTCGAAATACATGTTCAGCGTCATCTTGCCGTCGTTGGCGTTGTAAGACTGCATGTAGAGCAGCTTGTCCACGCCGTTGACCTTCGACTCGATGGGCGTGGCCACGGATTCCATGACCGCCTCGGCCGCAGCGCCGCGATAGGTCGTGGTCGCCTGGATCATCGTCGGGCTGACCGGCGGATACTCCGCGATCGGCAGCCGCATGAGGGAAATGAGCGCCGACGATGACCGTCAGGATGGCGATGACCATCGCGACGATGGGCCGGCGAATGAAGAAATCAGCCATGGCGATTAGTGCTTGGCGGGTTTCGTTTCGGCCTGCTCGGCGTGAGCGGCTTCTGCCGGGGGTGCGAGCGCGGCGACAGTCTTGGCGACCTCATCCGCCGTCTTCGGCTGCACCGGCGCGCCTTCGCGCAACTTCTGCACACCTTCGACGACGACGCGCTCGCCGGGCTCGAGCCCTTTCAGAATGACCGCTTCGGAGCCGATCCGATTCGGCGCCACCTCGACCGCGCGCTGCGAAGCCTTGTTGTCCGCACTCACGACCCACACGAAGTTTTTGCCCTGCAGTTCCGTCAGCGCGCGCTCGGGCACGAGGATGTTTCCCTCCTCGGTCGGCAAACTGATGCGGACCCGGGCGAACATTCCCGGACGAAGGACCCCGGTAGGATTGGGAAATTCCGCGCGTGCCCGGATGGTCGCCGTGGTCGCATCCACCACGCGGTCGATGAAGACCCACTTGCCTGGCGCGGGATGCTCCGTGCCATCGGTCAGGATCAGCGTCACGGGCAGTTCGCCCATTTTCCGACCGGCCTCGCGCGCGAGCCGATCGGCATTCAGAAAGTCCACCTCGCTGACGTAGCAGTAGAACCAGATCGGATCGATCTGCGACATGGTGGCCAGCAGCGTCGGCTCACCTTTGCCGACGAGGCTGCCGATCGAGACTTCCTTCGCGCCGATGCGTCCCGCGATCGGCGCCTTCACGTCGCAATAACCAAGGTCCAGCTCCGCCGATTTCACCCGCGCTTCGGCGGAATCCAGTTCGGCCTGGTGCACCTCCACCGCGCTTTCGGCAGCGTCGAGATCCTTTTTGGGCATGGCGTTCTTCTCGACGAGCGGTTTCAGCCGACCGACGTCGTCTTTGCTCTTGTTCAGCGCGGCCTTGGCTTCCGCCACGCATCCCTTTCGCGGCCGCGAGCTTCTCCTCGTAGGGCTGTTTGTTGAGTTCAAACAGCGGATCGCCCGCCTTCACCTCGGTGCCTTCCTGGAACAGCACCTTGTCCACAAACGCCTCCACCCGCGCCCGCATCTCCACGTTCTGCGGCGAGTCGAGCTTGCCGATGAACGTGGTCGAGCGCGCGACCTTCTTCTTCGCCACCTCCATGACTTGAACCACGGGCGGCGGGACTGCCGGCGGCGCGGCCTTCTTGCAGCCGGATGCAGTCAGCACCAGCGTCGCTGCGATCAGCGCCCTGCCTGTTAAAATTCGAGTGTTCCTTCCACCGGCTCGATGTCCGTGCGTCCTTTTCATATTCGTTTTCGTGTTTTGGAAAGTGACTTGCCCACCGTTGCGTGTCGACAAATTCATAAGCGTTCGCGGATTCTTCGCCTCACCATTTTTTGCGAAAAAGCAGGCGTCCCTAGCGGCTTGGTCGGAGAGTAGCACGCGTTTTGGTTCAATAACCGCCTCCCCAGCGGTATTGCCACGCGATGCCGAAGACCTTGAAGTCGTGGTCGCGATGCGCGTTATAACCAGTGATGCCGTAGAACTTCACGGAATGATGGCGCGTCACGGGGACCGCGAAGGTGGTGCCAAAGCGCGCGCCTTCCTGCCGAACGTCGCTTTTCACACCATCGACAGTTGTGCGTGCGCCTGCGTAATAACCGGCACTGAGCGCCAGCCAGCAACCAGGCTTGAAAGTATAGCTGAGGCCCGCCTGCGTAGCGTAGAGCGGCGCCACCTCGCGCGTCTTACCGCCGAAGAAGTCGCCGTTGTCGGTGTAGAAAGTGACGCCGGGGGTGAGTTCGAGCGTCCAGGGACCGAGCGCTTTCGAGAAGCCGATCTCGGGTTTGAAGGACCACCGATTGCTGCCAATGTTCACGAGCTTGTCCGCGTCGTACTGGCCGAGCGGCGCGATAATACGCAGACTCGCGCCGAGGATGAAATTCTGCCGGTAGTTCTTAAACTCCGCCGCCGTCAGCGCAGGCGCGCCGATGAAGTTGATCGAGAATCGGAACGCCGGATCGGCCAGGCCGGTGACGAACCGTTCGCGCGGCAGGCCAAAGGCGAGTCCCTTCGCGTAGAGCGAGCCGGCGGGCACAATCACGTCGAACTTTGCCGACTTGCCCATTACATTGAGCGTCGTGGCAAAGGCGAAGACCCCGAGATGCGAATCGTTAGTCACGTTGTCGAGCGGCAACGACGGATCGGTGAGGACGCTGCCATTGGCGTAAGCGTAACCGGCGATGAGGAAATTGAGTCCGGTCGGCGAGTTGCTGTAAGCCCGCGGTTCGAGGTCCTGCGCGCGAACCGCCGAGCAGAGTAAGACCACCGCGAGAGCGGATGCGGCGGTGGTGAAATGGCGCACAATCCTTTTTCCTATCAGGAACGCCTCAGAGCAGTCGAATCTGAATGCGCCTCGGGTGGTGGTTGGAGTTGCCTACGTCAGAACCAGATCCAGGAGAAAGGGCCGGCCGCTGGAAACGCGGCGAGGTTAGCCGCGGTTACGCGCGCGATTTCGGCCAAGGCGTGCTTGGTGGCAACAGCTCCGAGCCGGCCCGGCCTGCAACGCGGGCTGTCGCGAAAGGCTTGTCTCACTTCTTCTGCGGCGAAACCGGTCCGGAGGTTGGACGAATTCATATCAGCTATTGGTCCTGCTCAATGTCGTCATTTTGGCAGCAAGGCCGTTCGCACCACGGCAAACGCGAAAACCGCCACCGCAAAGGCAAACGCGACCACCCGCACGCGTTTCTGCTCGAACTTGTTCACGGCGTTGGCAAAAAAGAGCATCGTCGCAAAGAGGACGGTGTTCGCGAGGTATTGTCCCGACGTATTGCCGGCACGGCGAGCTTCCAGGAGGTTGTCCGCCGCTTTCGCGCTCAATTCGGCAGCCTCGCGCGTGCCGCGCGCCTCGTAGAGATTCGGCACGAAGGGATGCGGGTCGGCCTTCGGATTTTCAAAAGGCTTCTGCGCCAGCCAGGCATCGTAGGCTTTGCGAACATCGGGCGGGAAACGTTCGACATAGAAATTCGCCAGTTTCTCATTCCCTGCCTCCCGAGCCGCGAGCATTTGCATGAACATCGCGGAGTGAATTGTGACCGACTGCATCCCTTGCAGAGTCAGGACTCCGGCGCGCCGCTCCAGAGAGTTGTATTCATTCATCAGCCGATTGCTCCGGCGGGTCCAGGCTGCCGACTTGTAGGAACACCACGCCGTGCCGACCGTCGCCAACGCCATCAGCACGGCGGTGACAGGCTCGACCCATCGCTTTCTCGGCGGCTCCTTACCTGCGGTGACTTGAGGGTCAGAAGGTTTCTCCATCGGTGAACCAGTCAAGATAGCATCGTGTTTAACCGCGAATTTTCCCAATCAAACCTTGTTCCTATGATTTGTGGCTAGGCGCTTGATCCTGCCCCGCCGTCGCCCACAGGTCTATCGGACTCTGGTCTTACAAACCTTTGCCGCTCTTCATTGCATTTGTGTCGCTGGACGCTCGGTTTCCGCCGTGACTCGCAGCTTCGCATAGAGCCACATCATCAATTGTGCAGCAAGGGCATAGGCAGCAATGGCCGGAAGCGCTTTCTGGTTGGTAAAGTACGTGCCGGAAAGGATCAGAGCGAGGCCAACGTGTCGATTCACATTGCAGACTACGAGTGTCTCGGTCATCACTGTTCCACCAGTCAGCAGGGCAAAACTGGCCGCAATGCAGCCAGCTGCGAGTAGCAACGCGGCGATGGCTACCCAAGGGCTGACCTCTCCTAGCGCCGGCCCCAATTTGACGAGGAGGACGATCAAAGTCACCAGCAGTAGGCCGTTCCCGATGACGTTGAGTGGGCGTCGAATTTTTGTCGAAAACGCTGGCGCGAAATGCATCAATGCCATGCCGATGATCAGTGGGACAAACTGCTGTTTCGCGATGACCGACAGCACCTTGACGGGTGACACCCAGATATTGCGTCCGTAAAGCCACCCCGCCGCGCCGACTAGCAGCGGAATCATGATAGGCGTGAGCAACGCCCCCCAAACCTGATAGCTCGCAGCCAACGACATGTCGAAACCACGTTTTGCTACACTGCGAGTCATGAGTGGCGCACCGGGTGCAACCGCGACGAGGAACAGACCAATCAGCGCTCCTCGATCTAGTGGCAGCAAATTCCCGAGCGCGAGCGCGAGGGTCGGCGGAATAATGAATGTCGCTACCAGCACCTTCCCCCAGGTCGCCAGCGTGAGATGTCGCCAGCTGGCCAGGAATTGAGTCCAATTCAAGCTCATCCCGATGGAGATCATCAGCAGCAGGACGGTGCTCGGCAGAAGGTACTTCATCGCATCGGAACCATGACGGCTTGTCACTTTGGTAGCCGAAACTGTCTTATCATTCCCGTCGAGCGAAACCAATCATCGAAGTCCCGGGCTGTTGACTGGGTCGGCGCCAGCGTCATTTGGAACGGATGGTCGGCGTCGTTTCGAAGACAGGTGAACATTCCATTACAATCGTTCAGAAATCAGAAAGCCAGCTTAGGCGGAAGTACGCCAGAGCTGATCGAGTCCCCGGTTCCGAGAAGGTAGGACTAAAGTCCTATTTCCGCGGCAACGCACATGTGCGACAAATGCAGGTGATGTTGGATAGAAGAATGCGATGCGCAAATAAGAAAGGCAGGAACTTATGAACTTACGAGGCTCTCGATCCGGATTTCCCAGACCAGCACTCTGTGGCGTGATCGCCATCGTGTGCGTGGCATCGCTCCCATGGAACTCTCCTCTGGTCAAAGCGCAGGAGGCACCCCCAGCCCAATCGCAGGAAATGACGACGACGGAGGACGCGCCCACAACAATTCCTCCCGAGCAATTGGATTCGTTAGTCGCGCCGATCGCGCTTTATCCCGATCCACTTCTGGCGCAGACGCTGGCGGCTTCCACTTATCCGATCGAGATCATGCAACTGCAGCAGTGGCTGGATAAGAACAAGAATCTAAAGGACAAGGCGCTGGCCGACGCGGTGGCCAAGCAGCCCTGGGATCCGAGCGTGCAGGCAATGGCGGCTTTCCCCGAAGTGGCCGGGCGCATGGCTGGGAATATCCAATGGACATCGGACATGGGGAACGCGTTTCTCGCTCAGCAAAACGACGTGATGGATGCCGTACAGCGCATGCGCGCAAAGGCGGAAAGCAAAGGAGCCTTGAAGACGAGCGAGCAACAGAAAGTAGAAACGAAAACTGTCGGCGGCGAGCAGGTGATCGTCGTCGAGCAAGCCAATCCCAGCACGGTCTATGTTCCTTCCTATGATCCCGCGGTCGTTTATGGGGAGCCCGCTTATCCATATCCGAATTATACGTATCCCGGCTACGTAGCCGGTGGGGCGCTCGCGTTTGGTGGGGCTTTGGCGCTAGGCGCGGCGTGGGGCAATAACTGGGGTTGGGGTTGCGGTTGGGACAACGGCAACATCAACATCAACAACAACAATAACTACGTAAATCACTACAATAAGCAGAACAACATCAAGGCCGGCCAAGGTCAGTGGCAGCATAACGCAGAGCATCGCGGTAACGCACCATATGGGGATCGAGGAACTGCCGACAAATTTGGCGGAAAAGCCAAGGGTGCTGGCGGGCCGGGCGGTCCAGGTGGCGTCGGTGGCCCGGGTGGCGTCGGAAAGCCTGGTGGTCCTGGCGGCGCAGGTGGTGTTGGCAAACCCGGTGGTCCTGGCGGTCCCGGCGGTGCCGGTGGAGTTGGAAACCTGGTGGTCCCGGTGGTGCAGGTGGCCCCGGTAGTGCTGGAAAACCCGGTGGTGCAGGTGGTGCCGGCAAGCCAGGCGGTGCAGGTGGAGCTGGAAAACCCGGTGGCGCGGGTGGTGCCGGCAAACCAGGCGGTGGCGCCAATCAGATTGGCAGCAAGAACGTGGGAAGTAAGGGTGGAGGCTGTGGCTCAAAAGGCGGCGGCGCCATAAGCGGCGGAAGCGCGAAGTCACGCTAAGGCGAGCAGCAGCAGAGGAGGCCAAAGCATGGGTGGCGGCGGAAAGGGCGGCGGCGGTGGCGGCCACAAAGGGGGCGGTGGCGGTGGCGGGAAAAAAGGAGGGGGCGGCGGCGGCGGCGGACGCAGGCGCTAAACGAAAAGAGGAGAAGCCAAATGAAATCACAATCTCATCGTTCAACTCTGGCGAAAATTTTCCTGATCGTACTTGCGATCACCGTCGGCGGCGTGCTGCAAGCGGCGCCCGAAGACCAAGAAAAGGACAGCGGCCGCATCGCAGTCCAAGGGAAAGGAATTTAGCACGCCGAAGGAGGCGGCAGATGCTCTCGATTCAAGCCGCGGAATCATACGATGTCGCTGCGTTGAAGGAAATCCTGGGACCAGGGAGCGACGATGTCATCAGCTCGGAAGATGCCGTCGCTGACAAGAACCGAGCCACGGCCTTCGTCGCCAAAGCGAAGGAAAAAACGGAGGTGGGAACCGACCCCAAGGATGCGAATCGCGCCATCGTGACAATTGGCAACGATCAGCTCCCGGTGCCGATTCCGATCGTCAAAAACAAAGGCAAGTGGTCATTCGACACCGAAGCAGGCCGCCAGGAAATCCTCAACCGTCGCATCGGCGCGAACGAACTGGATGCGATTGCCATTTGTCGGGGATACGTGGAGGCGCAGCACGAATACGCGCAGAAGAAGCACGATGACGCCAAAGTTAATCAATTCGCGCAGCGCATTATCAGCACGAAGGGAAAACATGACGGCCTCGCCTGGCAGAACGCCGATGGGACGTGGGGTGGTCCAGTCGGGGAAGGTATCGCGCGCGCAATCGAGCGAGGCTACAGCGAAAAGGCCGAGCCCTTTCACGGCTACTATTTCAAGGTCTTAAAGGGGCAGGGCCCGGCCGCGCGCATGGGGCAGATGGATTTTGTCGTCGACGGCGCGATGATCGCTGGCTTCGCTCTGGCGGCTGCGCCTGCGCAGCATCGGGTTACGGGAGTGCAGACCTTCATCGTTGGCCCCGACGGAGCCGTGTACCAAAAGGATCTTGGGCCCGATACGCTGAAGGCGTTTCAGAGCATGGATCGGTACAACCCCGATAAAACTTGGAAAGTAACTGAGGATGATGTGACGGAGGACTCACAAGATTAAGGTTCCTCAAATCGGAAGAACAAGAGCAGCTGACAAGATGCGCTTGCGCTTAGCTGACGGCATTGAGTCCTCTTATGCGCTTAATCGGCGGTAGGCGCTAACCCGTCGTCGCCGCGCCGGTTCGGCCGCGGCGGCCGCACGCGAGCCCAGTGGTGCTGGATGACGACGACCTGGGTGTAGAGGATCCAGGCCAGCATCAGCGTCGATAGCAGCGCCAGCAGATTGAATACGAACAGCAGCCGCGACTTGCGCTTGTCCAGCCGGACCTGCAACGCCGCCACGTCCGCACGCACCGCCTGAACGTTTGTCTGCACCTCGCCCAGCCGGGTGTCGATGCGCTGCGTAAGCCCATTGAGCGTGGCGATGGTCTCGGCGGTGACGTCGCTCTTCTGCGCCGCCACCAGTGCCCGCAGCGTGCTGCGCAGTTGCGTCGCGTCCGCGGACAGCTCTTCGAGCCGGTTAAAGGTCTCGTCCAGCGCCGCCAGCCGCGGAGCACGGTCGGCCATCATCGGCAACGAGTTCAGCAGGCTCACCGCGTTGCGCGACGTTCCCCACCGCATCCCGCACAGGAGCCAGCACCTGCTGCATCTGCGCGATGCGTGGCGCCAGACTCGTCTCCAGGCGCTCGTTCAGCGCGTTGAGCACGGGGCTGTTCGCCTGCGCCTGTCGCGCCGACGGCGGTGATGGTCTCGGAGGCCTGCCGCACTTCCGTCCGGCTCGTCGCGATGAGGTCGTTCACCCGCCCCACTCCGGCATCGACCACCCCGACGCCGATCTCGATGAGGCCAAACCCCTTCAGCGCGACGTCGGTGGCCTTGCGATCAACGAACCACGCGCCAAAGATGCCGAACAGGCTCAGGCCGATGAACAGCACGGCAAGCGCAATGGCGGCAAAGCGAGCTGTCTTCTCGAGAATTGGCATCGTGTTCGTTTCAGGTACCCATGGCTATTACCCAACGGGATTTTCCCCGGCGATATACCCTAACCGCGCAATAAAGTGAGAGCCACCTTTTTGCACTCCACGGTAGGCTCAAGCAACGACACGATTGTCCGCCGCCGAGGCAGCGTAGGAAAAGTAAACCAGGATACCTCCAAACCAAGTGGCAATTACGATTCCGGATGCCGTAAATACGAACCCAAATGGAGGAACCGAGCCTGTTGAAAGACACCGTTGTCCAGCGAATCATATGACGAGGCGTGCACGCCATGAGCGATCGAAATGACGCCTGATGGGGAGGCTCCGGGTTATTCTTCGGGTTTCAAAATCTCCGCCGGCACATCGAGCCAGATGGCTGCCGTTGCGCGGTCGCGAAATGCGCGCGCATCGAGCGGCGTTTCCTTCATCAGATTTTCGTAGAGGAGGGCGATGCCGAAACCGATCCAATCTTCGCTAAACAAAGCGGACTTTACCGGCGCACCGCCGGCAACCTGCTCGGTCCGCTTTCGCGCAAAATCAAAAACATGCTTCGTGCGAACCGCCACCCTCGTTAACTGACTGAAATCAACGAACCTCTTGGACGGCGCCGACGCTTTTTCGATAGCACAGAGCCATTCACCAATCTCGTCCAGCAGATCATCATCGAGGACACCTTGTGGTTGCCAGGCCACCAGATTGTGAGCGGGATATTGCCGCAGATGAGCGCGCCCAGGAATAATCTCGGAAGTCGGCAATGGTTTTGAATTGTCAGACACAACGGTTCGTTATTGCTGGAATAAGTAATCGGCCAAGGATTAACCCATCGACTTCGTCACCGGTAAGGTAAAATGGAAGCGGGCTCCGCCATCGGCAACGTTCTCCGCGTCGATTTTTCCGCCATGAGCTTCTACGATGGAGCGCACAATGGCCAATCCCATTCCCAGTCCCTGCTCCTTGGTGGTAAAGAACTGGTCGAATAAGTGTTCGTGCACTTCAGCGCGAATGCCTATGCCGTGATCGCGAACGCTCAGGCGCACTTCGCCCTCGCCATTTCCAGCCGTGCTAATCTCTACCTTGCGTCGGTCTGGTGGTGTCTGCCGCATGGCATCAAAGGCATTACTGACAAGATTAACCAGGACCTGCTGAATCTGGACCGGGTCTCCTTCGATCGGTGGCAGGTCCTTTGTCAGCGATGTTTCTACCTCGCAAGAACTGCTCACCGCGTCCGGCCTGACGATGTGTGCTACATTCGTGACCAGCTCATTCAGATCAATTCGGCGTCGGACAAAATCGCCTTTCTTAATTGTATTGCGCACGTTGTGGATGATGTCGTGGGCGCGATGTGCGTCCGACACCACGTCGGTTAGGATTTCGTGAACTGTGTCGCGGTTGCCCTTTCCCGTTTCGATGAAACGCCTCCCAGCATTTGCATTGCTGATGATCGCCGAGAGCGGCTGATTTAGTTCATGGGCGAGTGAGGCAGTCATCTCACCGAGCAGGCTAACCCGGCTAAGCAGGTTAATTTGCTCCCGTTGCCGGTGTGCCTCCTCCTCCGCCTGCTTGCGTTTGGTGACATCGACCGAAACACCTAGCAACCGCGTTAGCTCACCGTTTTTGTCGGCAAGGCAACGAGCGCGTCCACCGATCCATCGGATGGTTCCGTCGCGCAGCAGAACACGGTACTCGAATTCGTAATCGCCTTTGGTAGCGATAGCCTTCTTGATCGCGGCATCGCGCGCGGCGCGATCGTCGGGATGCACACACGCTTGAAAGTCTTCATAGGTCGGCGCATCCACATCTAGTTGAAGTAGAGCGCGTGCCTTGTCCGAGATCCACAACTCGTTAGTAATCGTGTCCAATTCCCACACACCGTGCTGCGCGGCTTCTGCCGCCAACGCGACGCGTTCTTCGAATTGACGCAGCGCTGCTTCCTTCTTCAATAAGTCAGTGATATCCACGCAGGCACCGACGTAGCCGCGGAAATTCGCGCGCGGCCCATAGCGCGGGATGCCTTGAACGGTGATCCAGCGGTATTCTCCGTCATTTCGCCTAAGGCGATATTGCATGGAGAAAGACTCGCGTGCGTCGAACGCTCTTCCATAAATCTGCACGGCATTTTCTCGGTCGTCCGGATGGAGGCCTTCACTCCAGCCATGACCAAGTTCCTGCTTAATGCCCCGCCCGGTAAACTCGAGCCAGGCTTTGTTGACGTAGGTGCAAAGCTTATCCTCGCCCGTCATCCACATTAGGACTGGTGCAGCATCAGCAGTTGTTTGAAACCGCTTCTCGCTCTCACCTAAGGACGATTCAGCTCGTCGCCGCCTAACCATATTGAACAGCAAGCCCGAGATCAGCAGCCCCTGCAACACACAGACGCTAGCGACACCTACAATGAGTGCGCGATGTTGTTCCCAGAACGTCGGACTCGCGGAACAAGATGGTGCTTCCGGTTGGAAGGCGTTTTTCACTAATGTTCCAGCGCTGTAGTTCGCGCCAGTCGTACTGCGGAGGCAGACGGTCGATCATGGTTGGAGGAAAACTGGATGCCGGCTCGCCGCGCAGAATGCGAATCGCGATCTGCGCAGCGTCCTTCCCGACGCGCTCGGCCTGATAAAGGCGCCCACCCACAATCCCGATGCCCAGTTGATGCTCGAAAACGGAATTAATTGGAGCGTTCGCCACGGCATGGAGCTGTTGCAGCGCCTTATCGCCGTTGAGGGTCACACCTCCGGCATCACGAAGCAGCAGGAGAAAGAAAATGTAGGAGTCTGGCGGCAACGTAGAGACTCGCTCCTGCATTTGCTTGAAGGAGAGATCGCTGAAGTAGGTGAAGTTAATCCGGCCTGCGAGTGGCTCGGTTGCTTTTTGGAAGACCTCCTGCCAAACATGCTCGAGCGTCGTCGCACCGACTACGACGGCAATGTTTTTTGTCGCAGGCGCAATTTGCAGCATGTCTTCAAGCATGTCGGGAATTTCATACACCTGCCCGACGTAGGCCGCGTTCTTCTCCAACGCACCCGGCGGCAGTAACCGCCGATCGGCTGAGGCGTAAAGGATGGGAGTTTCCGAAAAAAGACGGTCGCGATAGGTCGCCACGAAGATGGATGCGGGTGCTCCGATCGGCACGACGAGGTCGGGCTGCCATTTAGCCCGGCGTTTTTGCAGGTAATCAACAATCGCCTCCTGCATTTCGCGGTCGGGATAACGCGCCATGTCCAGCGAGACTTCGTCGAGATCGACGCGGTCACCCATCTTGCCCACGAGCTCGGTCTCGAAGGCCGTGGACTCGACCGAGAAGGGCGGCGAAGCAGTGCCGAAGGAATGGACCAGCAGAACCCGCTTCGGCTCATTTGCCGCCGCCGAGTTGCTCGTGTCGAGGAATGCGACTGCCGCAGCTATCGCGACGATCAGAAAAAACGGCGCGCGTCGCACTTTCCAGATGTCACACAACTGTAACCGTACCGGGATGCCGGCTTTGCCGCTACCCCCGTCGCAGCGCTCGCTGGCGGCGTCCCCCATACACAGAGACCGGCCCGCCCAAGCGTGATCGTTCCGGTTCACGAGAAGGCTGTGATGTGCCTTAGTAACACGCTGGGACGGGCGTGAGAAGCACGTTTTGGAATTGTCACGCAGGGCTGGCCCGGCGCTGCGGATGAATATGAACGGAATCACCACCGAAAACGTGCGGCAATGATGCCGGCAGAAAGAACACGCCGGCCGTGCCTAGGTCGATGCCCCGACCTTCACGCTGCCGAATGCCATACCAAGCACGCAGACCAGGGCGAGCACATCAACGGCGTGGGCGACGGGCTGCGTCGAATGCAGTTCAAAGAGCCAGGTCGTCGGCTGTCGGAGCCAATCGCGCGGTGCACGCCGGTATCGCAACTAGTCCTACTGCGACTCGTTGCTTGCATGGGCCGCTAAGAATGCGCAAGACCTCGGCGGTGGCCTGCGGATCTTGACGCACACCGTTGCCGGAGGAAGGGATTCCTTCGCTCTGCCTGTTCTCAGCGCGAACCGGGATCTGCCCGACGGCAGGCCCTTAACCCTCCAGGACTGCGGTGTTGCCGCGGCTCCGCACGACCGGCTGATCCGTGATGATGACTGTCGTGCCCGGCGCGAGCGTCTCGTAAACCTTGCTCGCAAACTCCGGATTGACCCGCAGGCGCGACGCGATCTTCTCGGCATCGACGCCGCGGCCGCTGCTCGTCACGCCCATCCACCGGCGCGCCTCGCGGCCCGGGGCCAGTGAGCTTCCCGGCCGGTCGTGCCTTCGAGCAGCGAGAAAACATGATTGCCAAGCGATCCGCGCCCGCTGATCTCGACCGGAGCGCGGCCAATGGGCTTGCCATTCCGATAGACGTAAATCGCTTTGTCGGCGGCGCTGACCACCATCGTGACCGGCCCGCCCGTACTGCGCTCCGGGTTCCAGTCGTACTCGTTTTGCGCGAGTGGGCGCACCATCGCGGATGTGACGTCTCTGGGCGCAAGCAAGAGGCCGGGATTCGACGCGAGGTGCGGCACCGGGACCTTGCCATCGCCCACCACGACCGTGCCCCCGCTAGCGGTCACGCTGAAGAGCAACTGCGAGAAATCATACGGCATCCGGATGCAGCCGTGGCTGGCGGGGTAGCCGGGCAGATTCCCTGAGTGCATGCAGATGCCGGTGTCGGTCAGCCGCTGCATGTTGGGCATCGGCGCGTTGTCGTACTTTTTCGAATAATACTCCCGACTTTTGCCGAGAATGCTGAAGACGCCGCCCGGCGTGGAGTGGCCTTTCGAGCCGGTGCTCACGGTTGTGCGACCGATGAGGATGCCGTTGCGATAAACGTGCATGGTTTGCTCCGGGACACTCACCAGCACCACGACCGGACCGCTCGGCGAGAGCTGCGGGTTCCACCAATATTCGCCCGGCTTCAGCGGTCCGGTTGGTTTGCCCGTCGGTGTGCCTTTGGTGTGGAAGGAGGGTTGTGGCATCGCCTGCGTGTTGATGAGCAGGGCGACGGAGAGGGCGATGACGCTAAATAATTTCATGGTGGTAAAGAGACGCTGCGTGCATGAAAGCAGCGACCCGAGTGCGATGCAATAAGAGTTTCGTCCCATAGGCTTCACGTGAGAAACCGCGCGCTCTCCGTTTGCGGTCGACCCATCCCTACTCTTGGGCGTGTGATCCCGCATAACCGGTAAGTCGGAGTGTTTCTCCATTGCAGCGGTCTTACAGTGGATACACAGTTTTTGCGTTAAGCGGAACGAAGACGGAAGGATAATGTATGATCGAACACAACCTCGACACAGCCCACTCGATTCTCTATGTGCGACCAAAATCCGCTCTGGAGCAAGGCGACTTTGTCCAACTCGCGAAAACCGTCGACCCATACATTGAAGAAACCGGGAATCTCGCGGGCCTCATCATCGAAGCCCCGGCGTTTCCCGGATGGGAAAGTCTTGGAGCGATGGCGGCACATTTCCGTTTCGTGCGAGATCATCACAAGCACATCAAGAAGATCGGCCTCGTAACCGATTCGGCTATGGGAAATGTCGCAGAGCACCTGGCGGCACACTTTGTTTCGGCCGAGATCAGGCATTTTTCTGCGGGGGAACTGGAAGCTGCAAAACAATGGGTCATGACTTAGTTCGGCCTCGCCGGCTACGCATACGCCCGCTCCCACCAGCCACGACTTTCACCATGCACCACTCGTCTTTCGCGAAGCTAGCGAACTCGTTCAACCATGTGCTGCAGCGCGCTCCAAGGCGGCATGACGCCGTGTTTTACAATTCACGTGTCCTGTGGGCCGACTCGCTGAGCATGGAGCGTTTGGCGGCGCGAAGCAGCGGCTCGCGCGGTGGAGGCATGCTGGCAGGCAAGTCAACGGAGAACCAGCCGTGAAAAACCGCCGATCCATTGCCAGGAGCGGCACAGCGTTCGAGGCGTTTTCTTCGCATGCTGAACTCTATGCGACGGGAAAGAGGCTGCGTGAAAAGTGCCCCCTTGAGTCGCATGCCATCTGGCGGCCGGCGCGCGATCGGCCCGATCCGCTGCACCTCCTGGAAGAATCCAACAAGGGCCGCATTCCGGAATTGATCCCGATTCGTTACGGGCGCATGATGCAGTCGCCCTTCACTTTTTATCGTGGGACGGCGCTCAACATGGCCGCGGATCTGGCCACGACGCCGGTGAGCGGTCTGCGCGTCCAGGCCTGCGGCGACTGCCACCTTTGCAACTTCGGCGGATTCGCCACTCCGGAACGGCGGGTGATTGTTGACATCAACGACCTTGACGAAACCCTGCCCGCTCCTTGGGAGTGGGACGTGAAGCGCCTGGCCGCCAGCTTCGTGCTGGCCGGCCGCAACAACGGCCACAGCGAAGACGACGCGCGCGGTGCGGCGTTCGCCTGCGTGCGTTCATACCGCAAGAGCATGGCCGATTTCAGCCAAATGCGTGTCCTGGACATCTGGTATTCGAGCATCGACCTGGACCAACTCATTGCTTCGTTCCCGGACAAGGAAACCCGGCAACGTGGACAGAGACGACTCGAAAAGGCTCGCCAGCGCTGTGTGGTCGAGCACGATTTCCCTCAACTCGTGACCACCGCTCGGTGCCGGCCCTGTCATTAAGGACAATCCGCCGCTGATCTATCATCCGCGTGACCAGGGGCGCGAAGAGTTCTACGCATCCGTTCAGAAGGCTTTTGCCGCCTATCGGGAATCGTTGCCGGAACATCGCCGCCTGCTCCTGGACCGTTACAAGTTCAGGGACATCGCCGTGAAGGTGGTGGGAGTCGGCAGCGTCGGAACCGTCTGCGCCGTGATGCTCACGATGGCGAGCGAGAATGACCCCCTGTTTCTCCAGGTCAAGCAGGCGCGTCCCTCGGTCCTGGAACCCTACGCGGGCAAGAGCGCCTACGCCAACCACGGCCAGCGGGTCGTGATCGGTTGCAAACTCATGCAATCGGCCAGCGACCTGTTCCTCGGCTGGACGAAGGGGCATCGCGGCCGGCACTTCTACGTCCGCCAGCTCAGGGACATGAAGATCAAGCCGCTCGTCGAGTTGTTCGCGCCACGAGTCATGCGTCATTATGCCAAAGTGTGTGGCTGGATCCTTGCCCGATCCCACGCCCGCTGTGGCCACCCGGCCATGATCAGCGGCTACATGGGCAAGAGCGACAGGTTCGACAAGGCCATCGCTGACTTCTCAATCGCCTATGCGGATCAAAGCGAACGCGACCACAAGACGCTCACAAAGGCCGTGCGGGCGGGAAAAGTGGACGCGTTCATTGAAGACGCGTAGCGTCAGTCCCGAGGGATCGTTTTCACCTCTGAGCAGCCACTCGATCGACAGCCAGCTCATGAAGGATGCGTGCCCGCCGCCGGGCAACATGACCACATGATTCCGGGTTCCCACCCCTTGCAATGACATCGTTCAGAATCGGCTAGCTTTCGCGAATCAATTCAACCTCTTCATGTCTCGCCACAACCACAGGAACATTTTCAATCACAACGCTGTCCGCGTCTAACCCGTAAGCAACATCGTCGCGGATACCGAACCAACACCGCAAAATGTAGTAGGTACGCATGATGAAATTTTCTTTCGCGGGCAAGGCATTTTCATAACTCAAAAATGAACTGAACAAAACAAAGCGAATATCGCCGCGAATATTGTATTGTTTTAACGCCGGATGCCGGCTTGTCATCTCGACTTCGTTGTTTTTTACCAGGTCTTCCAATACCATTTCAAAGAAATAACTGATTCGCGGCTCGATGCGGAATCCGAGTGTAAAGGTAATAAAATAAACGTCTTCTTTGGCGATAGTTTCAATGTGATATTTGGTCGTGAACGGATGATCGTCCGTTTCTACGTGCACAAACCAATAAACATCGGAACGCTTCGGGGTCTTTTCCAAAATAGATTTAACTATGTCACGCTCAAGTGTCTTATAAGAATTAGATGCCGTTAGGTACACCAAATGCGTAGAATACTGCGGAATTGTTTGGTCGTTGCTTAATTTTTTCAGAGTTGCGTAAAACTCATCGGTCTTTTCCCACACCGTCAATTTTTTGCGAAGCGTTCTGCCATTATGCCAAATCCACATTATCCCAAAGAGGGAAAATCCTCCCAGGAATGTAACGTAGCCGCCATGCAGGAATTTTTCCAGATTTGCTATCAAAAATGCTGTCTCAACCGCCGTAAACAAACCAGTTAATCCATACACCGCAATGGGATGAAACAGCTGTGACTTTAGAAAAATAAACAACAGCGAGGTCGTCATCATCATCGTTAAACAAACGGAAAGCCCATAAGCGGCTTCCATATATTTTGATTCTTTGAAATATAAAACGATGAAAATACAGCCAGACATCAACAGCCAGTTGACTTGCGGAACATAGAGTTGCCCTTTGAAGTTTGTCGGATAAACGATGTGCTGCCGCGACCAGAAAGAAAGCCGGATGGCCTCGCCAATCAGCGTAAAACTGCCAGAAATTAAGGCTTGTGAGGCAATGATCGCCGCCAGCGTTGCAATCCCAATCGCAGCGGGCAGAATAGCCGGCGGGACAATTCCGTAAAAAGGTGTGGTGCCTTCCAGTTGAGTTCCCTGTTTACTGATAAGCCAGGCGGTTTGCCCGGCGTAATTCAATAACAAACAGATTTTGACGTAACCCCAACTTATTCTGATATTGGAGCGTCCGGCGTGTCCCAGATCGGAATACAAAGCCTCGGCTCCGGTTGTGCAGAGAAAAACCGCCCCGAGCAGCCAAAAACCCTGAGGATATTCGGTAAGGAGTTGATAGGCATAGTAAGGATGTAAGGCTTTCAGGACCGTTAAATCCTGCACAAAAGACATTAGACCCATCACGGCAATGAACGTGAACCAGATCATCATTACCGGGCCGAATAATTTGCCAATTTTTTGTGTTCCGAATTGCTGGGCAACAAAAATCATCACCAAAATCGCAATGACAATTGGAATTGTCGGCAAATCAGCCGAGTAAATCCGCAGACCTTCCACCGCAGCGGAAACCGAAATCGGCGGCGTAATAATTCCTTCGGCAAGGATAAAACTTCCGCCCAGCATTGCCGGCAATAAAATCCATTTGCCTGCATGTTGCCGCACCAAGGTATAGAGGGAGAAAACCCCGCCTTCACCATTGTTGTCGGCACTTAGCACAAACAAAACGTATTTTAGAGTAGTCTGCAAAGTAAGGGTCCAAAAAACCGCTGAAAGTCCGCCTAACACCAGCATCGGTTCAATTTCCCGACTTCCGACAATCGCCGAAAAGACATAAAGCGGCGAAGTTCCGATGTCGCCAAAAACGATGCCGAGTGCAATTAAAAGTCCCGCAAAGGTAACTTTATGAATGTGTTGATGATTATTCGCGTGTTCCACTTCTTGAGATTTAGGATTGGAACCGTTTGCGCATTCTGCGTCTCATGCGGATGGGCTCGGTAATCATGCTCACGGGCTTCGCCATCATCGCTGGGCCCACCGGCATCATGATGACCGAACTCGGGCGCGAACTGCAAGCCCCGCGCGCGCGCCGCCCCTGCAGGGACTTCGGCTGGGAAGATCACGACTCGCGCGCCCGCCACTGCCAGCAATGCGGCGTTCAGCTTGAGTAGCGGCCCTGCCAGAGCCAGGGCATCCCGTTACTTGCTGCATCAAAGCATCCACTCGATCGGCAGCCAGCTCAGCACCCGCACCTTGATGCGCTTCTGCAGGCTGGCCTCGGGCTCGGACGTGTAACGCACTTCCGTGTCGCCCTCGTGCGTCACCCACACGAGGCGGCGTCCATCGAGTTCCACGCGATACGCGGTGTGGGCGAGATCGCTCTCGCTTTCCTCGGGGAGTCGCTTGGCCAGGGGCGGGCATTCGAAGACCACGCCCATCTCGGTGTTCAGCCGGCTCGAGCGGGGATCGAGATTGTAGGAGCCGACGAAACCGATCCCGCGGTCGAAGGCGAACGCCTTGGCGTGCAGGCTCGACCCGCTCGACTCAGGGCCCATCGACCCACCGGAGCCCATTGACCTGAACCAGCCACCGCCCGACCGCTGGCGCCGGCTGCTCGCGGTCGGCTTGATTTCGTAAAGTTCGACACCTGCTTCGAGCAATGCTCTGCGGTAACGCCGGTAACCCGAATGAACCGACAGGCGGTTCGTGGATGCCAGCGAATTGGTGATCACGACCACACGCGCTCCGCGCTGGCGCGCACCGGCCAGCAAGGACACGCCGTTCTTCCCGGCAACGAAGTAAGGCGACACGAGGAACAGCTCGCTCGCCGTCGTGCCGACGAGTTCGCGCAGCTTGGGCGCGAGGTGCGTCTCGTCCTTCGTGGAACAGGTGAGCACCTTTTCGGGATGATCGTTTACGATCGTGGCCCGGCTCCAGAACCAGGTCAACGCGCTATCCTGGAATTGCCGGGCGAACTCGCTGTCGCGCACGGTATCCGCATACTCGGACTGCACCGCGGTGGTGTAATGCTCGATGAGTCCTGCACGCTTCACCGCGAACTCTTCGGACGTCGTCGTCTGTGGCGAAAGCCTGGAGATCGGCACCGCGGTCCGATGGGTCCAGTAAAGCTCGAAGGCGTCGGAAACTTCGCCGACCACCGGCCCGATGACCGCCAGGTCGAGGTCGGCGTGATTGTACGCGTCACTCGCCCCGAAATATTCGTTTCCGATATTGCGGCCTCCGACGATCGCGACCTGCCCGTCCGCAATGAATGACTTGTTGTGCATCCGCCGATTGGTGCGGCGGAATTCGGCGACGATGCCGAGCATGCGGAGCGACCGGATCGCGATGGGATTGAACATCCGCACCTCGATGTTGGGATGACTGTCGATGGCGAGCAGCACGGCGTCGGAAGGAGCCGTGCCGAAATCGTCGAGCAACATGCGCACCTTCACCCCGCGGTCGGCCGCGCGGAACAAGCGCTCGAGCAGAACCCTGCCCACCATGTCCTTGTTCCAGATGAAATACTGCACGTCGAGACTGCGCTCCGCCGCATCCGCGAGGACGAGCCGCGCCGCCAGCGCATCGCGCCCGTCCGCGAACGCGTGCAGACCCGACTGGCCCGGATGCTCCGCGACGCGCGGCCCCACTGCCGCCGCCAACGTGGTGCTACCGGGATCGCTGGTCTGTTTCATGGCTGTGGAGAATGTGCGCTCGCCGCAACCTCTCCCGCAGGCAACGACGAAGCAAGCGTCACGCCTTCGGCGCCGCGGCTTTCACCTCGGCGCTGGCGCCGGCGGCGTAGGTCTCGAAGTTCTTGTTGAAGAGGCCGGCGAGCTTTTTCGCGGTGGCGTCGTAGGCGGCTTTGTCGGCCCAGGCGTTGCGCGGGATGAGGATTTCCGACGGCACGTTCGGGCACTCGGCGACGACGTCGAAGCCGAAGACCGGGTCCGTTCTGCGTCTTCGCTTTCGCGAGCGAGCCGTCGTGGATCGCGTCGATGATGGCGCGCGTGTTTTTGAGGCTGATGCGTTTGCCGACGCCGGGGCCGCCGCCGCCCCAGCCGGTGTTCACGAGCCAGACGCGCGCGTTGTGCTTCTTCATCTTCTCCGCGAGCAACTCGGCGTATTTGCTCGGATGCCAGACGAGGAACGGCCCGCCGAAGCACGGCGAGAACGTGGTCTGCGGCTCGGTGACGCCCATCTCGGTGCCGGCGACTTTCGCGGTGTAGCCGCTGATGAAGTGATACATCGCGTGCGCCGGCGAGAGCGCGCTGACCGGCGGCAGCACGCCGAACGCATCGCAGGTGAGGAAGATCACATCGGTCGGATGGCCGGCCATGCAGGGGATTTTCGCGTTGTGGATGAACTCGATCGGATACGCGCCGCGCGTGTTCTGCGTGATGCTCGTGTCGGTGTAATCGACGCCGTGGTCTTCATCGAGCACCACGTTTTCCAGCACCGCGCCGAAGCGCAGCGCCTGGAAAATATCCGGCTCGCTCTCGGACGTGAGGTTGATCGCCTTCGCGTAGCAGCCGCCTTCGATGTTGAAGATGCCGTCGTCGCTCCAGCAGTGCTCGTCGTCGCCGATGAGATGGCGCTTCGGATCGGCGGAGAGCGTCGTCTTGCCCGTGCCGCAGAGGCCGAAGAGCAGCGACGACGCGCCGGTCTTTTTGTCCGCGGTGGCCGAGCAGTGCATCGAGAGCACGCCGCGCTTCGGCGCGAAATAGTTCACGACCGTGAAGACGCCTTTCTTCATCTCGCCGGCGTATTCGGTGCCGAGGATGATGAGTTCCTTGTCCTCGAGGCTGAGATCGATGCTCGTCGTCGAGCCCATGCCGGTCGGTCAGCGGTTCGCGGGGAATGCGCCGGCGTTGATAGATGACGAAGTCCGGCTCGCCGAAGCTCGCGAGTTCCTCCTTCGTCGGGCGGATGAGCATCGTGTGCATGAAGAGCGCGTGATACGGCCGCGAGCAGATGACGCGCACCTTGATGCGATACTTCGGATCCCAGCCCGCGAAGCCGTCGAAGCAGTAGAGCCGCTCGCGCGTGTTGAGGTAATCGAGCGCGCGCTGGCGGTTGATTTGGAAGGTGTGCTCGTCGCACGGGATGTTCACCGGCCCCCACCAGATGTCGTTCTTCGAGTCGGGATGCTCGACGACGCGCTTGTCCTTCGGCGAGCGCCCGGTCTTCGCGCCGGAGTAGGCGACGAGCGCGCCGTTCTCCGCGATGCTCGCGTCTTTCTCGAAACGAATCGCGTGCTCGTAGAGCGCGCTCGGCGAGAGATTGTGATGGACTTCGGTGACGGTGAGGCCGTGGGCGGAGAGATCGAGTGAGGATGTTTGGCGGTGTTCATCTGCCGTGGCGATGGAAGCTTCCGTTGCGATGCGCACCGAAGGTCTAACCAATCGAGAGGGCGTGTAATAAGTCGGAGTTAAGGGGGTTCGACGCAGATTAGGTTGGCGTCGGTCACGGAAGTTTTGCAGTCTGGCGCAGATCGACATGGACGAGTTCAGCTATCTTTCGATTCTCCTTTCGGTCATTCTGGGTTTGGCCGTGACGCAAATCCTGCAAGGCTTTCGTGGGTTATTGTGGTCGCGTGCGCGCATTAAATTTTACTGGCCGCTAATGGGGTGGGCTCTTCTCGTCCTGCTTCTTTGTTTCCAGAACTGGTGGTCGATGTTTGGGATGCGAACCCGCCACGATTGGACCTTTCCGCAATTCGCGGCGGTCCTGGTGCAAACGATTCTTGTTTACATGGTGGCGGGATTGGTTTTCCCAGATTTTGGTGAGGCCGCGGTCGATCTACGAGAGAGTTTCTACGCGCATCGCCGCTGGTTCTTCGCCCTCGGAGTCGCCCTCATCGTAGCGAGCGTGTGCAAAGACCTGGTCCTGGATGGCAAGTGGCCTCACCCGACGAATCTCACCTTCCATGCGATCTTCGGTCTCAGCCTGCTCACCGGCGCACTGACGCGCCACGAGCGGTATCATAAAACGCTCGTGGTATTCGTCTGCGCTGCATTTGGCCTCTACACCTTCCTGCTCTTTGCGCGGATGCAGTAGTGCGCCTGTCATCTGACGAACCGGGCCGGGAGGGGTCCGTTGCCCTTGATTCACTGCCGCGGGATAACTCAAAAATTCAAGCCCACAGAAAAAACAAACGTCTGCTTATCCCGGTCCAGATTGAAGACGTAGGTGGTGAAGTTCACTTTGTCCTTATAGGAGAAACCCACGAGTAGTCCGCGCTGAATATCGACGTCGGTCTGGTAGGCCCGTGTTCGCTGGCCCACCAGACCAAATCGAAACCAATCCACGGGAGAGACGCTCAGCTCGGACCAGCTGTAAAAGAAGCTCCCCTCCGAATTGCCCGTGTCGAAGACATATTCGCCCTCGCTGTAGAGTTCCAGTTTCCACCAGCTCAGCGAACCCTTGTAACCCGGAGCGATGCCAGTCGTATTGCCAAACACGCCGCCCAGCATCGGCGTGAACTCCCACTCCAGTTTCTTGCCGCCGCTGAAATTGTAGCCGACCCATGCCGAACCCGTTTCGAGATTCTCGTAGTTGTAGCGAGCTTCGAGGTGGAGCCAGCCGCGGTCGGCCGTGAAGGTCGGCTGCACATATTCCTGGTCGTCAGGCAGAATGTAGGTGGCGGCGGAGACCGAGAAGGACCAGGCTTTCTCGTCCGCTGCTTCGGTGACCTCGGCAATCGCGCTCGTCGTCGGTCCGGCCATCGCGTTGTCGCCGGCAAAAACAGCGGCAACGCGATCAAGGCAAGGAATCGCATTTCTTTCATCCGCCCAGCGCCATGGTCAGGCCCACGAGAATCAACCCCAGAACAACCATCGAGATACCTACGAGCCACGGGTGACGTTCGGTCAGGCGTCCGAAGGCGTAGCCGGTCAGGAACAACATCACGATGGCGACGACGTTGGAGACGCGCAGCGCCGGCCCGGCGCTGCGCATGAAAATAAACGGAATCACCACCGGAAAGGTGGACAGGAACACGAGGAGAAAAACGCCGACGGCACCCAGCCAATCGTCCTGGCGCAAACGCGCGCGCTCGGGCGGCTCGGGCAGTTCCTTCAAACGCTGGTGCATTGCTTCGAGTTCCGCCGGTTGCAGAACGGAGGCGACCACCGATGGCAATGCATCCGCGATGAGACGCTGCGCTTCCTTTGGATCGGTCGCTTTGCGCACGGCGCGAAAGGTGAGCAACCCCCGCCCCTTTTCCGCCAGACAACCCATCAGATACAAGATTCCGTCAATGATTCCCCAGGCCAGATTGCAGCCCAGCGCACCAATGAGCATCGCGCGCACATCATCGCGTCCGGCTTCGGCGACACTGAGCGATCCGGTAAAAGTAAGGACCATGATCAGACCGAAGAGAACTTCGGAAACACGATCAATCGGGTCCAACACGCGCCTGGAGGACTTAATGGCTTCGTCAGACATGGTCTTGGTAAGTTGGATGTACTAACTATGTTTCGATGGATCGCTCCTTCACTGAGCTCGGGGCGGCAACAGGTACAGCGTCATCGCGAAGATCACGTAGACCATTAACACGAGTACCCCGACGAACCAGGTCGATCGACCGCCGTTCGTGACGAAGGAGGCGGTGAGAGTGGCGATAAGAATCATCACCACCGCGCCCGGCCAGAAGTGCAGATCCATCGGCGTCGGCCCGATGAAATAGCTCACGAGCACCAGCACCGGCGCGACAAAGAGCGCAATCTGTGACGCGCTCCCCAGCGCGATGCCCACGCTCAGGTCGAGGCGGTTCTTGCGTGCACCGGAAAACGCCGAGGCCATTTCGGCCGCGCCGCCGACCAGTGCCACGACGATGAAACCGACGAACGCCTGGGTCATCCCGAACGCCTCGGCCGCCTTCTGCACCGACTCGACGAACACCTCGCTGACCAGCGCTACCAACACCGTGACGCCGGCGAGGGTGGCCAGAGCCAGACCGATGGGCCAGGGCGTTTCGCCGGCCTCGCCGTGTTCTGCGCTGGCAAACAGCTCGCGGTGCGTCTTCAGCGAGAAGAGCATGCCCAGTCCGTAGGCAACGATGAGCAGCAGCGCCAGAGCCACGCTCAGCTTCTGGGTGAACGCCGCTCCTGCGGCGAAGTCGTCTTTGGCGACTGCCGAAGGAATCAACAGCGCCATCGTGGCGAGGAAGAGCAGGCCGGCTTGCATGCGGGCGCTGACCCGGTTGAATTCCTGCACGTGATGTTTGAGCCCGCCGAGGAGAAACGACGCGCCCAACATGAACAGCGAGTTGGTGACAATCGCGCCGGCGATAGATGCCTTCACCAGCATGTATTGTCCGGCCTGCAACGCAGCGAGCGCGATGATCAGTTCGGTCAGGTTACCCAGGGTGGCGTTGAGCAGGCCGCCAACGGCATCGCCGGTTTTGGCCGCCACGGATTCAGTGGCGTGACTCAGCAGGGCGGCCAACGGCACAATGGCCAGGATTGATAACACGAAGAGCAGCGTGTGCGATTCGTGTTTGAGCTTCGCGGCAACGAACACTACCGGCACGAAGATCAGCAACCAGAGAAGTGGATTGTGACGGATTTCCCTGAGTAATGGATTCACTTGAGTTCTGGTTCTTCCATCATCCGGCGTTCTGCCATCATCAGGCCGACCACTGCGAAAAAGAATCCGGTGGACCAGCCGCACATCAGAATTCCGGTCAAGGCCTCCACGCCGCCCACCAGCCGCCATTTTTCAGGCAAGACAAGATCTCCGTACCCGGTCGTGGTGTAGGTCACGCAACTGAAATACAAGGCCGATTGAAGATCAGCCATGGCTCCCGTCCAGGAGTAGAAAAAAGCCCAGACGGTGATTTCGATCAGGTGAAATAGAATAATCCATCCCGCGATGCGAATGAACAACCACGTCCACGACCAGAATGGCTGCACTGAATCGGTATCGGTATGAGAGCGCACCCAGCGCAAAGCCGATATCACTCCGGTGGCATGGATCGCCACGCACAGAGCCATGAGACACCACGCGATGAGAAGTTTCGAGAGCATGGTTACATCTTCATCCGGTTTTCTGAAAATTGTCGACCACATCCGCGACGGTGGTGAACCGATCAACTCCGCCAAGATTGTCGTCCACCCCCTCGCCGCGCAACCGCTCGCGGACCGAGGAGCGCGCCTCCACGGCCTGCACACGGATGCCAGCCCCGGTAAGTTCATCCGCAAGACTCCCAAGCATCTGCGCGCTGTGCATGTCCAACAGCGGGGTCGCGGAAAGGTCCAGCACGACCAGCGTAGGCGCCGGGGTTTCCGCGCGCACTCGATCCAAAATGGTGTCGCGTACGTGATCCATGTTGAAATAGGTGAGGCCCGACTCAGGCCGGAAGATCATTACGCCGGGAATCAGCTCATTGTCCGAATGGCGCTCGCGATCGGAGAACCGGCGCGTCCCGGGGATGCGTCCGAGAAAAGCGACGTGCGGCCGCGAAGCGCGCCGGATCAGCAGCACCAGCGAAACGATCGCAGCAATCATCACGCCGCGCAGCAAACCCTGCCCTAGGACACCGACGATGGCCACAATCGCCACGACAAATTCCAGACGATCGCCGCGCCAGAGATGTTTGAGCGCGGAGACACTGAACAGGCCAGCCACAGCTACCAGCACGACGGCAGCCAGCACCGGCTGAGGCAACGCGGCCAGCAGATGCGAGAAGAAGAGCACCACCACCAGAATAATTCCCGACGCCAAGGCGCCTGATAGCGGCGTACGCGCACCCCCGCCTTCATTGACGAGCGATTGCGACATGCCGCCACTTACGGGAAACCCGCGACCCAATCCGGCAGCAAGGTTGGACGCAGCCAGCGCGAGGAACTCCTGGTTGGCATCCAGCCGCCCGCCGTGCTTTGCCGCAAAAGTACGACCGATCGCTGCGGTTTCCACCGCGCCAAGTAGAAAACAGGCGAACGCCAGCGGCAGCAGTTCATCCCAATCCGCCCAGTGAATCGCGGGAAGTCCGAAGGCCGGCAGCCCTTGTGGGACTTCACCGAGCAGCTTCACGCCGCGCGCGTCGAGGCCGAGCCAACCGGAAGCCAGAATGCCACCCACCACCACGAATAGCGCCACGGGTTTGTTCTTGAGCAGAATCTTCCCGAGCACGAGCAACACCAGCGCGGCGCCCCCAATCGTCAGCGATGCGAGATTGGTATCGCCGAGGTGTTTCAGGAAGTTGCCGGTGTTCACCCAGAAGTTTCCGTGGGCGCCGTGGATGCCAAACAGTTTGGGCAACTGAGTGCTGGCGAGGAACAGCGCTACGCCACACTTGAATCCGACCATCACGCTCTCGGAGATGAAGTTGACGATCGAGCCCGCCTTGGCGAACCAGGCGATGAAGGCGATGGCCGCCACGAGCACGGCAGTGCCCGCCGCCATCGCGCTGAACCGCGTCGTGTCGCCACCCGCGATTTCGCCTAACGACGCGCCGACGAGCAGTGAAATAGCCGACGTGACCGTGATGGCCGTGTGCCGTGAGCTACAAAACAGCCAGAAGACCAGCCCGCCAAACAGGCACGCATACAGACCTGCTTGAGGCGGCAGATTGGCCAGCGATGCATCGCCCAGCCCGGCAGGAAGCAGATACGCTGCCAGCGTGATGCCGGCGACGACGTCGCCGCGCAGCCAGCTCTTGTCGTAGGTCCGCAACCAACCGATCGCAGGCAGCCAGCGGACGGACGCGGACGCGGTTGGGACAACGCTACTCATCCTGGTCTTTCATCTGTCAGCGCCGCATGGCCGGCCGTGGCGGGCTGATCACTGAGGCAATGCGGACGGTTGAGCGGCATCCATGAGGCCCGGGGCGATATTCGACTTTGTTTCGCGGCGGCGCTTTCTCTTGGCTGCCTCCGGCTTTTCTCGATCGCCTTCGAGTTCCTTGCGCGCGGCCACCAACGCCTTCATCGCTTCCGGCGACACCTCCGGATATTTCAGATCGAGAGCGTTGATCGCGCTAACGACGATGTCGGCAACAACGGCCCGCGTGACATATTTGCGGTCGGCGGGAATGACGTACCATGGCGCCCACTTGGTGCTCGTAGCCGACAGCGCGCTCTCAAATGCCTGCTGATATTCGCGCCAAAACTTCCGCTCAGCCATGTCGGATGGTGAAACCTTCCAGTACTTTTCGGAGTTGGTCAGCCGCTCAAGGAACCTCCTCTTCTGTTCGCCCTTGGAGAGATGCAGGAAGAACTTGAGGATGAGCGTTCCATTCCGCACCAGGTGCCGCTCGAAACTATTGATATCCTCGTAACGCTCGCGCCAGAAATCCTTGTCCGATTTTCCTTTCGGCCGTTGCAGGTCCAGCCACTGTGGATGGACCTTCACCACCAGGACATCTTCATAATAGCTGCGGTTGAAGATGCCGATTCGCCCGCGTTCCGGGAGGGCCTTCATGTAGCGCCAGAGAAAGTTGTGGTCGAGTTCCTCCGCCGAAGGTTTCTTGAAGCTGAACACCTGGCAGCCCTGCGGATTTACCCCGGACATGACGTGACGGATGGTGCCGTCTTTGCCGGCGGCGTCCATCGCTTGAAAAATCAGCAACACGGACCGGGTGTTATTCGCGTAAACGAGTTCCTGGACCTGAGCCAGCTGCTCCCGGTTTTTCTCCAGGATCTTTAGCGAACGTTGCTTGATCTTGTCCTTGCCAAGCCCCTTCGCCTCTTCCGTGCCGGCCCAGTCGGTAGTGAATTTCTTCAGGTCAACTTTGGAGCCAGGAGCGACGATGAACCGTTTGAGGAGTTTTTGTTTAATCATAATTCATCCTGCAACCTCATGAGACTGCGGGTGGAACGTCCGGGCGCGCTCCGGTCTCGTCCCCATCGCGACACGTCCGTCGCGTTTCAAGATCGCTTCATAGGTGGCGTACTTATAGAGATCGCCCAGCGTCGGGTAGTTGAAGCAGGTGCGATTGAAGAGCTCGGCACCGGAGCCGGACATCATCGCGACAAGACCGATGTGGACGAGCTCGGTGGCTTGCTCACCAACGACGTGGACGCCAAGCAAACGCAGGTCGTCGCGCGCGAAGATCAGTTTCAACAGGCCGTTCTCATCCCCGATGATCTGCCCGCGCGCGTTATCACGGTAACGCGCACGACCGACGACGTAAGCGACGTCCTTCGCACCTAACGACTCTTCGGTTTCGCCGGCCATGCTCGCTTCCGGGATGGTGTAGATGCCGGTGGGCAGGATCGGCGCGGCCAGGTCCTTGTAGCTGAATTCGAAGGCGGCACAGATCGCCATGCGGGCCTGTTCCATACCGGTAGCGGCGAGGGCCGGGGGGCCAATGACATCGCCGGCGGCAAAAATATGCGGCACCGCGGCGCGGCAATACGCGTCCACCGGGACGAGCCCGCGTTTGCCGGGCGTGAGGCCGGCAGCAGCGAGATCGAGATCGGCAGTGTTGCTTTGGCGGCCAGCCGCGACGAGCACGTCGGTGACCGCAAGCGTGGCACCGGAGGTGAGCGTGAGGGTGACGTCGCCGATCGGCGGCGCGTCGCAGCGCGTGACTTTTTCGTTCCAGACGAAACGCACGCCGGCGGAGATCATGGCGCGTTCGATGTTTTCGGAAATTTCGCGATCGAGAAAACCGAGGAGCGAATCGCGTCCATCGATGAGGTACACCTCAACGCCGAGCGCGGCGAAAGTGCAGGCGTACTCAGCCCCAATCACGCCCGCACCGACGACGGCCAGAGTTTTCGGCACCACGCCGATCTCGAGAATCTCGTCGGAATCATGCACGCGCGGATGATCGAAAGGAAACTCCGCCGGACGCATCGGCGACGACCCAGTGGCGATGAGGATATTGTCACCGCGCAGGAACGTATCCGGCGCGACACGCACGGTGTGGGGATCGACAAAACTGGCCGCGCCATGAAACGTCTCGACGTTGTAGGCTCGCATTTGCGCTTCCCGGCGCCGCCGCTCATGAAGTGCGACGTTCTTTTCGTGGTGCATGAAATCCGCCACGGTCGCCTCGCGCCGGAGGGAAAGATCCACGCCGAAAAGCTTGCGCGAACGCATCCCGGAAAGGGCCAGCGCGGTTTCGCGCAAAGTCTTGCTCGGAATCGTGCCGGTGTTGATGCCCGCGCCGCCGACTTCGCGAAGTTTTTCGACGAGCGCGACTCGCTTGCCAAAAACTCCAGCCGTGGTCGCGCCGGAAATCCCGGCCGGTCCTCCACCGATGACGATGAGATCGAACGGCTGAGCCATTTTCATCACTCAGGGCTCATCCGCCGCTATTTTGAATACACTTCAGTGCCCTTGAAATCGCCGCCGAGGGCGAGGTGCAGGTTCACGCGTTCGCGCAGGCGGGAGGCGCGGACTTTGGGTCAGCTCGAATTTTCGCGGCGAGGTTTTCACCGGCGAGGCGCAGGATGGTAAACATGTCGATCTGGCCCTGTTCGAGTTGCTCGCCGGCCGAGCTTCACGGCTGTCGGCGCTACTCGAGACCATCTCGCCGAGCGCGCCTTCGCGTTTGCGCAGGTAGTAATCGCCAGCAAGCGCGTTTTCCACGTCCTCGAAGGCGCGCAGCGCGGTGCCGATGTAGCTCGCGGCGGCGGCTTTTTGCTCGGCGGTGCGGATGTCCTGGGCGGCCTTGAGTTCACCACCGAAGAAAATCGGCTGCGTAATTCCAGCGGCGAGGCTCCAGGTGAAGGCATTGAGCGTACCGACGCCATCTAGTTGAGCCGTTCCTAATCCGCCGATGCCGCTGATCGCAAAACGCGGCAGTCGCGCGGCGCGGGCTTCGTCACGCGATGAAAGGCGGCGGCGAAACGACGTTCGGCGGCGATCAGATCGGGCCGGCGTTCGAGGAGTTGCGAGGGCAGACCGGCGGGCACGGCTCGCGGTTGACCGGGGAAGGAACGTCGCGCGTGGCGAAGCGGCCGGCAGGGTAGTGACTGGTGACAACTTCGATCGCGCGAATGGTCTGCGCGCGCGCGGCCTGCGCGACGTAGAGCGCGTCCTGCGCGGCAGCGGTGCGCGACTTGATCTGCGCGAGATCGAAATCGCTCGCGTGTCCCTGCTCCTTGCGCACGTCGGTGAGCTTCGTGAAGCCTCGCTGGTAGTAGCTCGAGTGTTTCCTGTGCGTTGGCAGCCTGTTGCGCAGGCCTCGATGGTGGTGAAATACGCGCGCGCCACGGCGGCGGCGAGCGACTGCCGGGCAAATTCGTAGTCGCCGCGAGCGCAGTCGCTTTCGGCCTGCGCGGCAGCCTTCTTCGAGCGAATGCGGCCCCACACATCAGCTTCCCACGCCGCGCCGATTCCGAGGCCATAGACCCAGCGCCGCGTCGATGATTCCAGGCTGGTGTCCTGGGAGCTGCCGCCGCCGTCGTCGATTCCCGGTATGCCGCCAAAGCCCGGCGGAGTGACCCCGCTACCGAGGTCGCCACCCAACTCCATTCCCTGTCGGTTGCCGAGGATTTTTCCGGCGATGCGCGGATAGAGCGACGCGGCCGCTACGCGCACCGCGTAGCGCGACGCTTCCACCCGTGCGGCAGCGGCTTTCAGGTCGGGATTCCTCATCGACGGCATCCTCGACGAGCGCGGTGAGTTCCGGGTCGCCGAAGGTGCGAATCCAATTGGGCACGACCGCGCCGGAGCGATGGCCGCCAGCTCCATTGGCCGGGGATTTGCGCGCGCGCCGCGCTCGGTCAGGATGTCGGCGCCGGTGGGCGGATGCTTGAGCGCGCAACCGGCGAGCGTGAGGCACGCAGCGGTGCCGAGAAGAGGTCGAATTTTCATGCGCAGCGCTTAGTGAAGCTTGAAGACAAACCAATCGATCTTGGCTGAGACGCGAACGAAAACCTTGCGAATGATGTGCAGGAATCTTTACGTGCTCGGTGAAGATCGCGCCATGGCCGCGTGCACCGGCGGCCAGGAAAACGTCCTTGTCTTTGCCGTCCAGGAGCAGGCGAACCGCGATGCGCGATTCCGGCGCGGCGGTCGGAAGGGTGATTGCCAGGTTGCCGCTGATCGGCATCTGGCCTTGCGCCGTCGCCCAAAGGATGGAGTCCACCTTGCATTTGATGATGCGACCCGGATACATCTCCATAAATATTTCCGCCTCATTGCCCGGCTCCACATAGCGCAGTTCGTTCTGGTGGAAAAAGGCCAGCACCCAGGGATCATCCTCCTCGATGAAGCTCATCACCGGCATGGTGGCAAACTGCGTGGCGCGCACGCCGGGACGCAGCGCGAGATTCGTCACCCGGCCGTTGGCCGGCGCGAGATGCGTCGCGCCGTCGAGGTCGTATTTCGCACTTAAGAGGTCGGCTTCGGCCTTGGCAATCTGCGCTCTGGCCTGCGATTCCGTGGCGTCGGCGGCGAGGAATTCGCTTTCCAGATTTCCGAGATCGCTTTGCGCCTGCTCGAGGTCGGCCCGCTTCCCGGCCCCGGTCGCGGCGAGTTGCGTGAATTGCTCGACGCGGAGCTTCGCCAAGTCGATCCGCGGGGTCAGTGCGGCCTTCTTGGCCGCGGCGTTATTGCGTTGCTCCTCCCCTGCTTTCAACGTGGCCTCGGCGGCTTTCGCTGCCGCCTCGAATGGAACCGGGTCGACCTTGAAGAGCACATCGCCCTTCTTGATCGGCCGGTTCGGCTCGATCGGCACCTCGGTCACCTGCCCAGTCACCCGCGGCACAATCGGGATGACGTAATTCTGCGCCCGCACTTCGCCCGCCGACGGCGCGACGATGTTCATGAACAGGATGATGATCGTCAGCGCGACGACCGGAATGGTGACGACGATGACCTGGCTGGTGATGTTCCAAGGCAGCCACTTGAACTTGAAAAAAATCAGCCAGACGATGACCGAGTAGATGATAAGAAGGATGAGTTCCATTACACCTTGGCTCCTTTCGAGGTGAGTCTCGTTTCCAACTCCGCCACGCGAGCGCGGAGTTTTTCGATTTCGTTCTGCTCATCCTTCACTTCTTCTGTCGAGGTGACCGAGCGATTCATCCACATCGGTGCCGTAAGCCATCTTGTGCAGGACCGGCTTGGTGTATGCCCAGAGCCATGCAATTGGCCAGAGCAGCCCACCAAAGAAAAGCGAGAGCAGACAGAGGCAATGAATCGCGTGGGTCTGTGGATGCTTTTTCTTTTCGGCAATCTTTTCCGGCATGACATGCAGCAGCCAGAAAACAGCGATGCCGATAATCGGCGCGATGACGAGCACGACCCACGAGATGCCGTTGGCGATGGAATCGAGCGTCTCGCCCTGGAACATTGAGGCGTGCGCGGATTGAGGAAGCAGTGCTGCACCGAGCAGGGTGAGCGGGAGCATCGCTCCGACGCGGCTCCGTCGGCGGGCGGTGAGAATGGGCGGTCGTGGTGTTTTCATGGTTTAGGTGATCGTGTGAGTTCGGCGAACTCTATTCGAGATCCAATACGGAAGGGAAGCCTCAACGACGAATCTAGGGTGACCAGTGTGCCAGATCACGCACTCTCTTGGTCCTCTTTGTCTTTGCGGCTTTAGTCGAGCTTGCTGGCATGGGTTTCGGGCGGAGGGTTGAGTCTTGGTTTATCAGATGGAGGAGACTTAGGGGCCCGGTGGAGGGAGGACCGATCTGGTTTTCCAGTCGAAGAAGATCGCCAGGAGACGGAAGACGAACGTGATTGCAATCGCTGAGATGGCAGACGGCACGAGAGGAAACCGGAAGAAAAGGGCGAGCAGCATGAATCCGGACACGCCGAGGAGCGAAGCAATGATGTAGAACTGCCCGGGCTTGAACATGAGCGGCTCTTCGCGCACGAGAACATCGCGAATCAGGCCGCTGCCGACTGCATTCACCACGCCCACAAAAATGCAGGCGGGAATGGCCAGACCTGCCTCAAAGGATTTGCTCGCCCCCACCACTCCGTAGGCCCCGGTGCCAAGGGCATCAATAATCAGGAATGGCTTGGTCAACCGCTTGGGCAGGTGTTCCGAATGTTTGAACAACAAGATTGCCACCAGGCAACCAGCGACTACCGCAATCATGTACGAGCCATTGCGCATCGCGGCCGGCGGCCCGTTCTGGATGAAGAGACCATCGCGCAGCAAACCGCCACCAAGACCGGAAGCGAGCGCCAGCACAAACACTCCGATGATATCGTAGTGCCGCCGGATGGCCACGATCGCACCGGTGATGCTGAAAAGAACGGTCGCCCCCAAATCGATGGAAGGCGGAAGTGCCAAAGTTCGGAGGATCAACGGATCTGCGGACACTGTGGGGTCTATTTTGAAAATTAGCGGGATGTGATCGACTGTCACCACCAGTTGCCGGCCGAGAACGACCTACGACATCATGGCGACCAAAACGGGACCCCAGGCCGTAAGCACGATATTGCCAATCGCATAAGGGACGGTGTAGCCGAGGGCCGGGAGATCGCTCTCCGCCTTCTCCTGGATAGCGCGAAGCGCGGCGGTGATCGTTCCCGCGCCGGAACAAGCACCCAGGACGATGACTGGGTTCATCTTCAAGACAAAGCGACCGAATAAGATCGCCACGATGTGCGGAAGAATCGCGATGATAAGGCCGACGAAGACCAGGCTGATCCCTGACTTCTGGAGCCCCGAAAAGAAGCTCGGCCCTGCAGCAAGTCCGACGCAGGCCATGAAGACCGTCAAACCGACGGTGTCGAAAATCCACATGGCAGACTCTGGAATCCGACCAAAGGTCGGGTGAACTCCGCGCAGCCAGCCGAACACCAGACCCATGATGAGCGCGCCCCCACTGGCCGTAAGGGTGAGCGGAAGACCAGCGACCACTATGGTAAGCAGTCCCACCAGGCCGCCGAGGAAAATGCCGAGACCGACGAAGATCATGTCCGTCATCACCGTCTGGCGGTCGGCGTAGCCGAGGTTCTTGGCCGCCCGCTCGACGTCGCTCGAAGCTCCAACGAGAGTCAGTACGTCGCTCCGTTCCAGTCGGTTTGCGGGCGAAAACGGCATCGGCTGACCGCCCCTGGTCAACTTCTTCAAAAACACACCACGGGCGAAATCCATGCCGGCCAGATCTGTCATGCTTTTGCCGACGAAAGCCTTGTTGGTGATCACCACGTCGAGGAGGTCGATCGGAAAATCGAGAAACTCCTTGTCACTCACCTCGGGGCCGATCTCCGTCCCGCGGGTCATCAACAGTTCGGAGCGCGTCAGGACCGCGATGACGTCACCCTCGCGAATGACCATATTTGGCTCGGCCTCGAGGATCTTGCCATCCCTGCGGATCCGGGAGATGAAGAGACGAGTTGCTCGGGGACGCTTCTCCAGTTCGGATACACTCCGATTAAGCAAGTCCGGGTTGGTGACCTGGTAGGCGCGAACCGCCAGGGTCTGGTAGGCGGACATGGTCCCCGGCTCGTCAGGGTCCGAGCCTGAGATCGTGGCACGGAGTTTCCGGGCCTCCTCCTTCAGATCGACGCCCATCAGCTTCGGACCCACGTTCGGAAGGAACCAGACGATAAACGCCGTGCCGACCAGGTAAGTGACGGCGTAGGCCACCGGGATGTTGTTGATCAGGCTCGTTTTGTCCGCGGCCGATATGGTGCCGAGGCGATTGATGGCGTCGCTGGCAGTTCCGATGACCGTCGATTCCGTGAATGCACCGGCCAGCATACCGGACGCTGTGCCCAGGTCGTAGCCGAGGAGTTTCGCTGCGGTGTACGCGGCAAGCAGGCAGGTGACGCAGAGCACAAGCGTAAGGGCCACTTGCGGTCCTGCGTCCTTCTTGAGCGCGCGAAAGAACTGTGGTCCCACCTTGTAGCCGGTGGTGAAGAGGAAGAGATCAAAGAAGATATACTTGACCGTGGCGGGCACCTGGATGCCCAGTTGCCCGACGGCGACTCCCGCGAGCAGCGTGCCCACGGCCGTCCCGAGGCTGAACGATCCGATCTTGAGGCGGCCGATGAGGAAGCCGATGGCCAGGGTTATGAAGACCGCGAGTTCCTGATGCTCCCTAAGGGCGTTGGCTAGATAGTTCATGGTGCTTCCATTTGTTGCGGTTATCGATTACGGAACTCGTCGAAACTATCGACATTCCTCCGTGGCGGTAGCGGCGCAGTTACAGTTACATACTTATGTCGGCAACGGTTCATGTGAGGCAGCCGACGGGGGCCCTTTGGGTTAGAACTTGATCACGTAGTTACAAATGGCGCGGAAGTCGGTGAGGTTGTTCGACGTCGCCTCCAAACTGGTGGACAACGGCGTACCGTAGACGCAGCGAGAAACCCTCCAGAACGCCTTTTTTGGGGCCCCACTGGAGATTGAAATCGTACTCGTTCTGCCGATACTGCCCAGCTAGATCCGGGCTCGTACCAAACACCGCCAGCGCATAGCCGCTCAGTCCGTCGACCCAGGGAAAATCATAACCAGCCCGGACAAGAAACGCACCCTCGCCGGCCCGGTCGAAGTCCTGAACCTGCACGCTGGTATAACCGGGGTAACCGCTCCACGGGTTCCGCATGGTGACGCCGTTGGTGGTTTGGGTGTATGCCACGGTAAAGAGTGCCTTCTTCACAGGCAGCTCCGCTTTGATGCCGAATTGTTGCCCCGAAAAACTGTCACCCTGAAGGAGGTTGTCCCCGACACTTCGTTGATCCACGAACTGGGCGGCGAGCTTCGGCTGCCAGTCAGCGCTAATCGGGAGTTCCAGCTTGGCTTCGGCATATGCGATATTGATGATATCGTGGCAGTAATAGTCGATCGCACCGATGGAGGATTTTCCTTTCTCGTAGATGGCTCCGGCTGTGTAAACGCCTCGATCAACATCAACGCCCGCGTCTTCTGCCATCGAGACAAATACGCTGTCATTTCGCTCTTTGATTTGGTAGAAATACCCGAGTCCGTACTTGATAGACGCGACCTCCGGGGCCGGGGTGGGCGTCGGGGCTGCGACCTCTTTTCCATCTTTGCTCAGGCCCGTGCCATCTGCGGTCGTGGCGGCGTCGCTGCTGCTCTTGCCAAGCTCGACCTTGCCCTGCAAAACGATCGCCTCAAACGTATTGGGCGTCATGCGGGTGTCGTTGCGGTTGATAAAGGGCGTGTCGTAGCCCTTTGCTCCGACAGTAATGCCCACGTCTTTGACGATCCGAATGTTCGCGTAGAATTCACCAAGGACGATATATCCGTCCTGGTTAGGAAGGAGGAGGAGGCTTCCACTCCTGTCCGCAGGGGCATACAGAGGCTGTGAAGTGTAGCCGGTCTATCCCGAACGCAATATGGTCGAGAAAGTAACCAGTCTTCAATCCCACCCATCCGCCGATGGCCCAGGCCTGTTTCTCTGCGCTATCGAAGTCGCTGCGATCGAAGTAGAAGGTGCGGAAGTTGATTTCGAACGTCGTGTCCTCGAGGGCCTTACGGCGCTTTTCCAGGCGCCATTGGCGCAAATCAAATGACTGATCGAGGGGCGTCGCGCCTTGCTCGGTAGATGTTAGCGCACTGTCAGTGGGAGCGACTTGCGTCACGGTACCTAACGAGATATCAGACGGGATATCCTGCCAGGCCCCCAACTGCACCTCCTGCTGGCCGAGGACGGTCTCCACGCCGCTCAAGAGGGCGAGCAATGCTACGGTGGCAAATGCGCAGTCACGAACAGTTCGTATACTCATAATGGTCTACCGGGTTGATCTTTACCGGAGCCTGCTATCGTTGGCTTTCTCCCCGTCAGGGGCAATATTTTTTCGCGCTTCTTTCCTTTTTATTTGCGACGACAGCATCGCGAAGTAACTGGGCTAGCGTTTCGCTCTCGTCGGGGCTGGCGGGGCACTCTTGCCGGTAGCTGCCTCATAAGCCTGCCTGTATCCGCGCGCGATGGCGCGCACCGCCCGGCCGATGTCGTCGTAGACGTGATTCTCCAGGTTTGCGAAGGATATGCGCACCGACCAATCGGGAGCGGCAAAGCCGCCGCCGTTGAGCAGGACGATGCCGTGGTCCTCGGCCAGCCGGAACACGATGTCGAGCGGGTGCACGTTCGCCTTCATCCACTTGACGACGTCCTCGCCCAGGTACTTGCGGGCAAAGAACTCGAAATCGATCAGGCCGTAGTAGTAGTCGAAGTACTCATTCGGACCGATTTCGATGTCCAGTCCTTCGATCGTTGCCTGGACCCGCTGCTTGCAGATGCCGATGCAGGCTTTCTGATAGACCTTCTTTTCGTCCATCAGCTCGTAGAGCGAGAACAGCGTCATCATGACCTGCTGCGGAAGCGACAGACCGGCCGTGTGATTGAGCGCGATGTCGCGGCTGTCGGCAACGATGCGGTCGATGAACGCGAACTCGCGCGGCTTGAGGGTGAGCCCGCCGTAGCGCTTATCCAGCAGTTTCTTGATCGGCTCGGGATGCGCGGCGATCATCTTGTCGAAGATGTTGTTCTCGTAGACCGCGATGGTTCCGAGCCGCCACCCGGTGCAGCCGAAGTACTTGCTGTAGGAGTAGACGCCGATCGTGTTCTCCGGGAACTCTCCCATCAGCGAACGGAAGCCCGGGACGAACGTGCCATAAACGTCGTCGGTCAGCAGGATCAGATCCGGCCGTTTCTTGAGCACGGCGCCGATTCTCTTAATCGTGTCTGGAGAAAGCGCGACCGCGAACGGATTGCCAGGATTGACGATGAAGAACGCCTTGATCTTCGGGTCGAGGAGTTTCTTGATCTCTGAATCCGGATACTGAAACTTATCCTCCTGCTTCGCATGTATCTCGACGTAGTGGAGGTCGTAGTCCTCCAGATGCGCCATCTCCAGGTAGGGCGTGAAGATCGGCACGCCGAGCGCGATCGTGTCGCCGGGGTTGAGAATCCGGTTGGCTTTTAGCGACTTGAAAATGTAACACATGGCGGCGGTGCCGCCCTCGACCGCGTAGATCTTGAACTTGCCTTTCGGCCGCGGGTCTCCGCACATGGCCCACTCCAGGTACTCGTGCACGATCTGTTCGTTATGCACCAGCATGCGGTCTGGCACCGGGTAGTGATCGCCGATGATGGAATCCACCAACTCATGCACGAACTTATCGGCGTCGAAGCTGAACTTCTTCACCGCCCACGGCACCATCGCCTGCAGGACAGACGCACCTGGCATGTCCTCGTGTTTCGCGAGCCAGGCTTCAAGACGACCGGCTATTCCCTCTGCCTTAGGCATCCCGCCCACGCCGGGTGGCAGGTCGAGCACGCGCTTGCTCTCAGTAACTGCGAACTGCCCGAGGAGGAAGAACGCTTCGCGCGGCTCCGTGGCGACCCAGTTTGGGTTGCCACGACCGGCGTTCAGGTACGACAGGGAGGATTCCAGCGCCGATTTCGATGCCACTTTTTGGACGAAATCCTTGATCTCGAACGGACCGAGTTTGTCGAACTCTTTCAGTCTCGCGTTATCTGATAATGCGCGACTGGTACGCTGTCCGTTAGCCTTCGCAGCCGAAGAGGGTTTTCTTTTTGTTGTCATAGTTTTCTTTGCGGTTGAGATCATGTTTGGAAAATGCGTTCTCACGACAGCAGCAGGATGATGATCATGCCCCAGATGGTGAGCAGGGTGTTGCCGACGGCATAGGTGACGGTGTAGCCGAGCGCCGGGATCTGGCTCTTGGCCTGGTCGCAGACCAGACCGAGCGATGCCGTCGTCGTGCGCGACCCGGAAATGATTCCGAGGTTGAGCGCGTCGTGGAAGCGGAACACGTACTTGGCGACGAACATGCCGAGAATCAGCGGGATCGTGGTCGCGGCCGCGCCCCACAGGAAGAGACCGACGCCCTGCGTTTTCAGACCGTTGACGAAGCCCGGACCGGCGGAGATGCCGACGATGGCGATGAAGATGTTGAGGCCGACCGAGTTCATGAACCAGACGGTGGGCGTCGGAATGCGGCCAAACTTCGGGCGCACCGAGCGCAGCCATCCGCCGATGATCCCGAAGACCAGCGCTCCGCCGGCGGTCGACAGGGTGAGCGGCGCGCCAGCCACCTTGAAGACCAGCGAGCCGATCAGGGCGCCGACCACGATAAACAGGCCAACGAACGCCATATCGGTGACATCGGTCGGACGGTCGGCGACACCCAGCATCTTGGTGGCCGCCGTTGTGTCCGAGGTGCGGCCGACGAGGGTGAGCAAGTCGCCACGATTGATCTCGGTGCCCGGCAGAACGGGGATATCGGTGGCGGTAGCGCCGCGCGTGATCTTGCGCAGGAACACGCCGCGCGCCGCCGGGCGCGTCGCCAGCTCGGCGAGCGTCTTGCCGTCGACCTCCTTGTTCGTCACCAGGACATCGACGCCCTCCACCGGCACGGCGAGCAGTTCGCGGTCCTCGACTTCTTGTGTCGCCGCGCCGAGCACATTCACCAGCACTTCGCGCTCGCCTGCGACCGCCCCCACGTCGCCTTCCTTCAGGACGGTGTCCGCGGTCGCATCCATGATCTCGCCTCCGCGCCGAATGCGCAGGATGAAGAGGCGCGCGTTGGGCACCAAGGACTCAGCCTCGGCGACGCGCAGACCAACGGCCTTGCCACCCGGCTGCACTTTGTAGGCGCGCAACGCCCAGCGTGTCCAGCCCGTGCCCGGACCGCCCAACTCCTTCTTGCCGCCCCCATGCTTCTCCTCGTAGTCCTTGCAGGCGGCGACGAGATCGATGCCCAGCAACTTCGGACCGATGACGGCGATCACGATCGCCGAGCCCATGGTGCCGAACATGTAGGTCACGGCGTAAGCGATCGGCATCGAGTCGAGCAGGGCCTTGGCTTGATCGGCGGGCAGGCCCAACTGGTTGATGGCGTCGGTCGAAAGCCCCATCGCGGCAGAGATCGTCTGCGAGCCCGAGTAGAGTCCGGCCGCGTAGCCGAGGTCGTAGCCGGCAAACTTTGCGACCAGCACGCAGGCGGCCAGGCTGAATACGCACTGCACCACCGAGAAGATCGCCTGCGGCAGGCCGCTGCTGGCAATCCCGCGCACGAACTGCGGCCCGACGCCGTAGCCGACGGCGAACAGGAACATGAGGAACGAAAACGCCTTGAGCGGCTGGTTGACCGTGATCCCGATCTGCCCGATCACGACGGCGGCGATGAGGGTGGCGGTCACCGCCCCGAGGCCGATCCCCTTGTAGGTGAACTTGCCGAAGTAGTAACCGAGGGCGAGCGCGAGAAAAATCGCGATCTCCGGGTATTGTTTAAGCGTTGCGAAGAACCAATCAATCATAGTTTGCTCCGTTTTCTGTCGGTTGGGTCGGGTGGTCGGATTTGAGGGTTGTGAATTTCGTTAGAAAGCGTCAAGCAGTGAATTAGTCTACTTCCTTGTTTTCTTTTTGGCTCCGCCAAGTTTCTCTGGCTTGATCAGCTCCAAGCCCGAGGCGGCGTGATAGCCGTGGATTTCCTTGACGTCGAGCTTCCGCATGAAGTCGATCGTGTCCTTGGTAATGACCTGGCCGGGCACCATGATCGGGAACCCCGGGGGATAAGGAATGACGAACTTCGCGGAGACAGCCTGGCCGCGTCTTCACGAGGTCGTCGATCTCCTTCGAGTGTAGCTTCACGTGGGTGCAGTTTTCCGCGTCATAGGCAAGGTAGAAAGGCGTCCGCATGTCGCCTTCGTTGGTTTTGCTCTTCGGATTCTCGCGGAAGGCGTCGTGGAAGCGGCTGAAGTTCGGCAGATCCGGCACGTCGGTGATGAGGCTCTTGACCCGGGCATCGAAGCCGGCCTTCTCGTCGTAGTCCCTCGCCAGCTTGCGGTCGAGATCGCGGGAGATATCGGCGAGCACCTTGATCAGGTAGGCGATGTCACTGCGGGTGTTGTTGATGTTGGTCTGGAGCAGGACGCTGTTGCGCGAGGTCTTGTTGAGCTGGATGTCGAACTTGCTCGCGAGCATCCCCTTGAAGGAGGTGCCGTCGAAGCCGGCGGAACCGCAGAGGAGAGTGATACGGGTGGGATCGAGGGTGAACTCGTCGTTTGCCCACGCGTCGTAGACGGTCTTCCAAGTCGCGTTCTGCGAATGGAAGTCATCGAATCCGCTGGCGCGATACTGGGCGGGCACCATCTGGGCATTGGTGGCGATGCTGAAGTATTTCGAGATGAGCGGATCCTGGTTCACCTCGCGGCGCAGGATCAGGGACAGCTCGATGGCGCGGCCGACCAGCTCGTAGCCCTCGAGCTCCGCCTGGCGGCGGGCGATGTCGAGCGAAGCGATGAGCTGCAGGTTCGGCGACGTGCTGGTGTGGGCGAAGAAGGCTTCCTTGAAGGTGGGCTCGGTGCTTTCCCAGCAATCGTCGTTCACCATGATGTAGGAACCCTGGCGGAAGCAGGAGAGCGACTTGTGCGTCGAAGTTGTCGCATAGACCCGCATCTTGACCGCGTCCGGGTCGGGCAGCAGGTGGGTGTCGAGCAGCCTGGGATTTTTCGGATCGATCTTGCCGTGTTTCTTTTTGAACTCGGCGTATTCGGCGCGGTAGGCTTCGGAGGCATACTTCTCGCGCAGGGCCTCACAGGCGCCCATGGCGGAGCGCATCCGGTGGAAGGGAGTGAAGCGGCTGTAGGCGTACCAGGCCTCGTCCCAGAGGAAAACGATGTCCGGCTTGATCGCCAGCACCTCCTCCATGAAACGCTGCACGTTGTAGACGTGGCCGTCGAAGGTGCAGTTGGTGAGCAGCAGCATCCGCACCCGGTCGAGCTTGCCTTCAGCCTTCAGGTCGAGCAGCGTTTTCTTGATCGTTCTGAGCGGCACCGCGCCGTACATGGAATATTCGGTCAGCGGGTAGGCTTCGACGTAGAGCGGCTGCCCGCCGCCGAGGACGAGCCCATAGTGGTGGGACTTGTGGCAGTTGCGGTCCACGAGCACGATGTCGCCCGGGCGCACGATGGTCTGGACGGCGATCTTGTTGGAAGTGGAGGTGCCGTTCGTGCCGAAGAAGAGCTGCCGGCAACCGAACGCGCGGGCCGCTTTCTCCTGCGCCACCTTGATGTTGCCGGTCGGCTCGAGCAGCGAATCCAACCCGCCCGTGGTAGCGGAGGATTCAGCCAGGAAAATGTTGGCGCCGTAGAAGTGACCGAAATCGCGAATCCAGTGCGAGTTGAAAACCGACTTGCCCCGGGCAACCGGCAGCGCGTGGAAAGTGCCGACCGGGCGGCGCGCGTAGTTTTTCAGGTTGTTGAAATATGGCGTGTCGTAGCGCTGGTTGACGCCCTCCATCATCGCGAGGTGGATCTCCATGAGATCTTCGATCCCGTAGAAAATGCGCCGGATGTTTTTCGAGTCGAGATGGCTTGCCATCTTTTCCACCGCCCGGTCCAGGACCAGATAAACGTCCAGTTCGGGGCGGGTCTTCCCGATAGCCTGCGCGAGAGCCACGCCGTAGTCTTTTGGCTCCAAAGAACCAAGCTCCACCGACAGATGCTGCTCCAGGTAGGTCCGCAGATTGGGTGCCTCAAACTGGGTGCGGAAACGGAAGTTATCCTTGATGACCACCGCCTGCACATCCGCGTTGAGCACCACGCCGAGGATGCCGTCTTCAAAGCTCGGCACCGTTACCGCCTCATAGACGAAGGGGTCTTCCGGACGGCGAAGCTGCCGAAGTTCGTTGCGCGCCTGGCGCACCTGCTCCGGGGTTGGGTCGTCGCTCACGATCAGGACTTCGAAGTAGGGCTTGGTCAGATCGCCCGTGTCGAAGTAGTCCTTCATCAGGCGCTCATTGCCCTCTTGTTCTCCTTCCTCGCCCAGCTTCCACGCATTTGCGGAGCGACGGTAGGAGCCGGTGATGATCGCCCTGGCGATGCGGGTGCTGAGCTTCGAAAAGCCGGAGTAATCGTCCCGACCGAGCGCGTCCTTCAATGCGGCCATCAAAGATTCCCCGGGATAGGCGTGGAACGCCTCGAGAATGCTGAGATGCTGGAACAAGTCCTCCACTTGCGCGACTGCTTCCTTGGTGGATGAACCGGCCGCGGACCGGGCCACGAGAGACTGGGCGGCATGCGCCATTTCCTGCCAGCGATCACAACGGGCTTCGCCCGCGCTGAACATTCCGACGCGATATTTGGACTGGGTCTTGTTCGTTTTTGATGATGAGGTGGCCATGATTTTGGTCGAATAATTTAATGGTTAATTGTTTGTGAGGTCGCGTTTCTCGCGGCTCGGAAGTCTTGCTTCGAATTCTGCCCGGATTAAGTTATGACAGGTTCCGGTGCAGAGCGCTGTACGACTTTGGTCCAATATCAGATTAATGAGTTGGAGCGTTTGAGAGAAACGTCTTAATGCGATCGATTCCACACGGTCAAGCTTGGCTGTGGCGCGTTCACGGGTCTCCGCGTTTCTTGCGTTTCATCGCCCATAAATTGCGACGTTGCCGCACACCTATTTTCCTCTGATCTCACTCTCTGTTTTGTGAGGACGATCATTTTATTCTTTGTGTTTTCGCTGCTGTTTCTTACCGGCTGTGCATCCGTCCGCTCGTCCGAAGATCCCCCGTCCAAGCGAGGCTTTTTCGAGTCTCCAGATGTTGAAAGCCTTCATTAGCTCGATTGGATGGACATGGTACTAGGCAAGGTCCCGAGCGCAGCGCTGTATTGCCTCGATCAGGACGGACTCATCGAGAGGTTTGAGCAGGTAATCTGCGGCCCCGAGCCCGCGCGCGCTATTTACCCTCCACGAAGGCGCGCAGCTCCTCTTCCTTGTCCTTGGTCAGCGAAGTTTGCAGGACGCGGCCTTTGCCCGCGAAGGGCTTGAGCGCTTCGAGTACCTTGTCCGGCGTGGATTTGCGCACGAGCACGAACAGCGCGGAACTGCCCGCCGTGAACGTGGTGCCGAGGTCTTTCATAAACTTGATCGTTGATTCCGATGTCCGAGAACCTGCCCGACAGCGCGCCGGTGCTCGCTCCGATGGCAAAGCCGGCCAGCGGATTCAGGAACAGCATTCCGATCAACATCCCCCAAAACCCACCGCTCGCCGCACCGGCCGCCGTAAGGTTCATCGCTTGGTGGAGTTGCACCTTGCCCTTCGCGTCGCGCGTCACGACGACCGCGTCCTCCATTTCGATCAAATACTGTGACTGCAATTTCGCGAGGGCCGCGCGCAGCTCGAATGCGTCGGCCTCGTTGTTAAATCCAATGACGATAAGGTTGCTCATTGTTGCATCCTGCGACATCCCGCATCGCCGCGGCTATTGGACCTTGGTCCCATGCGATTCAGGACTTCCGGCGCAAGGCGCAGTTCTGTCTCGATTTCGTCGACGCGGAAAACTCCTCTAGATTGTCAAGTTTTGCCTTCAACATTGTGATCGGGTCGGCCACGAAAATTCGCAGCTCCCCTCGAGCGAATTCAACTGCGTTGTCATCGATCTTACGATTCGTAACGCCACGCACTGATTTTCAAGAACTGACCTGATTACGGCACCGGTGTTGACTTCCAGGTAGGCAAGCACGGGCGGTGCGTCGCCGCGGCCTTTGCAGCGTCACGTGCGTCTCAGAAGCCAAGCGGTAAGCGTTTGCTAGGCTTGCGAGCAAATCGATGTCGCGGCCGATCGCTTTCCGCCTTCTGATGGTGGGATATTTCCCGCGCCCTATACGGGTTTTTCCCTATTCGCGCTAAGGGCTGTCCACGATTGCGATTTATGGATCGTCCTAATTGTCCGGCATTCTGCGCACGCAGAACGTGAGTCATGCAAACGAACACAGCGCAGATAAAAGCAAGCTCGCTGGTAGAAGTTGCAATCAAACCAACAACCAAACCAACAACCAAAATGAAAGAACCCAATTATATGAAAACCAAGTATCGTTTCAGTACCATCTTTGGTACCATGACTCTGATCGCGGGTCTCGCGTTCGGAGTCTCCAACGCATCCGCCCAAAAGTACAGCGTTACTGACCTGGGAATCGCCGACGGCATGGACATTAGCGAGCCTGCCGCGCTCAACATTCTCGGACACGTGACCGGCACAATGAGCGGAGAAAAGGGAAAGTGCGCCTTTCTCTATCGTGACGGCAAGATGCAGGATCTTGGCGGTATTGGCAGCCGCGGATTCGGTATCAGTGCCTCCGGTTTAGTGGTCGGAGATGTCCCCTTTGAGGGGCCATTTGGACCCGTCAGTCATGCAGCCCTCTTCAAGGGTGGTGTGATCACGGATCTGGGGGCTCTGGGAGGCGGACCTTCTCTGAAACCCGGACTCTACAGTCGCGCTAACGGCATCAACGCCTTCGAGCAGGTGGTCGGATTCTCCGGTTCGAAGTGCGATGCGGTCGACAGTCGGGCCTTTGTCTGGAGTGCCTTAACCGGCATGGTGGATATCGGCACGCTGGGCGGCGCCTTCGCGCAGGCCAACGCGATCAATGATGCTGGCTACATGACCGGCACCTCTCAAACAGCTGACGGACTCATCGGTGCAACGCACGCCTTCCTCTATCAAATTCCGCCGACGGGGGAAAGATACGAAACGCCGATGCTCGACCTTCAGACGCTGGGCGGTGTCTCGAGTTACGGCCTGGCCATGAACGCGTATAACCACGTCGTCGGCTACTCCGAGATGAGTTTCACGGACAATCGCATCCACGCCTTCTTTTATAGAGACGGGAAGATGATTGATCTGGGATCGCTCGGCGTCGGGACGCGGGATGCCGATTACAGTGCGGCCTTGGGGGTAAACAGTACCGACCAGGTGGTGGGTTACACCTACCTCCCAGCGGGCGACGGGATGCCGATCAAGCAAGCAGCCTTTGTCTATGACGTGGGCAACGCGTACGTGGACAGCCCGTCGAAACAGGCAGGGATGAGAAACCTGAATTCGCTAATCGGAGCAGCGGCCGAGCAGTATTGGCTCCTGTCCGCCGCAGCGATTAACGACAAGGGCCAGATCGTTGCCTACGCCCTCGATCGACAGAACGGCACCTATCGTGCCGTCTTGTTGACGCCGGATTACAGTTGGGGCGGTAAATAATGGCATGCAATAGAGTGCATGAGCAGCGTCTCTCCGAGTTCAGTCGAATGGCGAGAGACGCTGCGGGGCAGAGGGAACCTCCCGAAGCCGATCCTCGAACTCTAAGTCGCGCCCTGACTCTCGCTCCACCGCGCAGCATACGAGACTAATTCCGCAGCGCTGGTGACGTGCAGTTTCTCCCGAATGTGCGAGCGATGCACTTCGATGGTCTTGGGGCTCAAATGCAGTTCATCGGCAATCTGTTTCATCGTCTTGCCCTGGCCGATCAACTGAAACACTTCCAACTCCCGATCGCTTAGGCCCTCCAAGGGCGAGTCCATTGTTTTCCGGCCCGAGAATGTTTCCAGCAGACGGCCGGTGATCTTTTCACTGACCGCAATTTCACCGCGCAGGACGCGGCGCATCGCGTCGATCAGTTTGGCGCCGCCTTCTTGCTTGCGAATGTAACCGCGCCCGCCAGCGCGCAGGACGCGATCGGCGTACAAGGACTCATCGTGCATGGACATGACGAGAATCCGTAATTCCGGGTGCAAGGCGCGGGCGTCTTTGATGAACTCGATGCCGTTCTTTCCTGGCAGAGTGATGTCCACCAAGACGAGATCGGGCTTCAACTTGTTCAGCACCTCCAGCCCTTCATCGGCCGTCGAGGCTGCGCCGCAGACACAGAGGTCCTCGGCGTGTTCGATGATCTCCGCGACTCCTTCCCGCACCATCGCGTGGTCGTCGATAATCAAGACGCGGTTCTTGCGCGGCTTCTTCTCGGTTTCACGCACTTTTTTCTTCATGGGTTCGAGGCAAATGTACAGACGATTCGTGTGCCGTGACCCGGCTTCGATTTCACCTGGAGATCGGCACCGATCATTCCCGCGCGATAGGCGATTGTGCGCAAACCCATGCCTCGAGAGTGTTGTTGCCTATCGACCGAAAAACCTGCGCCGTTGTCTTGAATTCTCAGGACCGTTTTCTCACCTCGCTTCTTTAATGAGACAAGCAAGTGCGAGGGATGTCCGTGTTTGAGTGCGTTGTTGATCGCCTCCTGGGTGATGCGGTAAAGATGCGTTGCCGCCATCGCATCGTTCACCGCAATCCTGCCTCCGCTTTCGAAGGTGCACTTGATGCCGCCCTTCTGTCGCACCTCGTCGATCAACTCCTGCAATGCCGACATTAATCCGTTGGATTCGAGCGCAACCGGAGAAAGGCCACGCACCAGCGAACGGGTGCGGTCAATTGCTTCGCCCAGGCCGAGGGCAATCTTATCCACGCGTTCCGAAATGCTTTCGACCGAGGATTTGCTCAACGAACTCTTGAGCGCATCACAGGAGAATCGAATTCCCGCCAGCCGTTGGCAAAGGTCGTCGTGCAAATCACTCCCGATCCGGCGTTGCTCGTGATCGCTGATCTCGATAATTTCCTGCTCCAGGCGTTTGCGTTCAGTGATGTCGCGGATAAGCCCGGTAAAAATTCGACGGTTATCGATCTTGGTGTCGCTTACGGCCAAATCCATGGGGAATTCCGTGCCGTCTTTGCGGCAACCTCTGACCTCCCGTCCGATCCCGATGATGTCGCCGTTCTCCCGTCCGGCGGTAACGTTCGAGGTGGCCGTCGTGCTCTGAACGATGCGGTTCCGGCATTAACATCGAGACGTTGCGCCCGATCACTTCATCGGCGGAGTATCCAAAAATTCGTTCGGCCGCGGGATTCATCGCTTCCACAATCCCCCGTTCATCAATCGTGATGATTCCATCGACCGCGGTCTCGACGATGCCGCGCAAGCGCGCCGCGGTATCGCGCAATTCATGCTCGAATTGCAGTCGCGAAATCGCGGTGGCAAGGACAGTGCCGATCGATTCCAGAAAGTGAACATCACCGGCGTCAAAGACACGCGGGGATTTTGTATCCACCCCGAGCACGCCGAACGCTCCCCCGCGACCTGGAATCACCACCGCCATGCTACTCGAGATGCCGTGGTCGCTCATGAATTGCGGCAGATGCAGCTGCTGGTCGCGACGCACGTCACCGATGATGATCGGTTGGTTTAACTGGAGCGCTCGGCCGGTCGGCGTTCCCTCGTTCACTTCGATCTGGGTCGTGCCGACCTTTCCTGGGCGCCAGCCGGTTCCCGAGCGAAGCCGCATCGACTTTCCATCCGGAGAGCGTTCGAAGACGGCGCTGAAATCCACGCCCATGTTTTCCCGGAGGATGTGCGCGGCGTCATCGCAGACTGTTTGGATGCTGCCGGCTTGCAGGGCATCGAGGCTGAATCGGGCCACCACTGCCTGGTCCCGAACCCGGCGTTGGAGTTGTTCCGCGTCGCGTTTTGTCTCGCTGATATCGCGGGTGCTTTCCAGCAGCTGCATCGAACCAGAGTCTTGCGAGACGAGCTGCAGACGGGTGGAAACGAGAATCTCCCTGCCGTCGCGCGCATAATGCACTAATTCGCCTCGCCAGGTGCCCAGCTTTCTCAGCTCGTTTTCAATCTCTTCCCAAGGAACCGGGAACTTTGTCCGCAGAAGATCGCGCAGGACACGGCCGATCGCTTGCTCGCGCTCGTACCCGTAAAGGTCGATGGCGCCTTTATTCCAGGATTCAATCCGGCCAGGATATCGCCACAGGAAAATCGCGTCCTGCGAGACGTCGAAAAAATGCGCCTGCTCTCTTAAGGTAGTCAGTGACTTGTTAGGCGCGTTCTTCCTGACGGACATCTGGCGCCGTCTGAGCCGCCTTTCTCTTCTGGCCCCGCGGGCTGACTATTAAGGTCGGATCAGCAGGACGAAGCATCCGCTCACTCTGAACCAATTAAGCGGCAAATGCTAATGTACGAATAATCAGGTTTTACCTCCGGCAAGAAGTGCCACCCGAATTGCAATTGGCGGGACATTATCGATCGCTTGGCCTACATTAAGTCCTGCATGAAAACGCCGAGCCAAAAGAAGAAGGCTGCCCGAAGATCGCAGAACATTCTGGTCCCAGTCGATTTTTCGGAAGCAGCCAGGAACGCCTTGAGGTATGCGTTGGCTCTCGCTGACCAGAGTCGGTCCCGGCTCCTGGTGCTGCATGTGGTGGCGCCGGCGGCGGCGGACGACGCCGTCAATTTGGCGAAGAGAAAGCTGGCCGATTTTTGCAAGCGCGAAGGCGTTCCGTCGAAACGCTGCACGTTACTCGTGCGCGCGGGGACGCCTTTTTACGAGATCACTCACGGCACAGATGATGAGCGCGCTGATCTCATCATTCTCGGACGCCATGAGATGCCCGCGGAGAAATTGAGCGAGAACCACACTCTGGAGCGGGTCGTGCGTTATGCCACCTGTCCGCTTCTGCTCGTCCGGGAGGGCGATCGGGATTTTGTCCTGGTGACGAACAAAGGCTGAGTTGCGGCTCTTCCCTGCGTCACCTTGGACTTTTGGTCTAAGAAAGCGCTGATAAACAAACGACGCGCTCCGGCACCGCGCTTCCATAAGTGTAGAGGCGGCTGTGCCAGCGGCTCGGAGTCGGGTTCTGATCACAGTTGGCCTAACGAATGTGAATGATTCGGCGGGAAACAACAGCGGTCAAAGGTTACAGTTCCGTTACTTCCTCGCTGTTGTCTCGGCATCCGAGAATGATGAGATCGGCGCGCTCCCGCCGTTGTGCCATCCGGGTTCGTCCGCCGCGCGGCCTACGGAGTGAACAGCGTGGATCGCGAGGAGGAAGAGAAGCAAGATGCGTCGCATCGCGGGATCATGCCCCACTGTCTGGAGGCCGACAAGAGCGCGAACTCATTCTCTCCGTTCCGTCTTGCATTGCGCAAATCATGCGCATTAAAAAGCAAGAGGCGCCCAGCCGTTTCGGCGAGTTCTAGTAAAGAAGAAGCATGGAAAAGATCGCACGTCTCGATAGTCGAACGACTTCATGCAACGGCGGACGCGCCGAACCGGCGGAGATTTGGAAGGCGCGCAATTTTATCCACGAGCGGGCGGACGACAGGCTTTCGCTCAAGAAAGTGGCGCAGGCGGTCAAGATCAGTCCGAATTATCTGAGCGAGAAATTCAAGCGCGTCACGGGGGAAAACTTCGTCGCCTACATCACGCGGCGGCGGGTGGAGAAAGCGCGGGAGCTGCTGCGCGATCCCCGCGTGCGAATCAGCGAAGTCGCCTTTGCGGTCGGATTCCAATCCCTTTCGCAGTTCAACCGCAGTTTCAAAAAACTGCTGGGGTGTTCGCCTAGCGAGATGCGCGCAGCGCTCCGGTCTAACGGGTCTTTGCATGAGAACGGCGCGGACCCATTTTGAGCGCAAAGTTTTTCCTTAAAAATGCGTAGTCGCCATCTCGCTGCTTCTCCACACTCCCCGCAGTGTTGGCTCTAAGATTAGCGCGGCGACTTGTTTGCAATCGCACAAGCTGGCTGTGGCTTTCGAGCGGCGGGGCGGCCGTGACACTGATCCTGCTTTCCTGCAGTACCACCAACACGATCCTGGCACCGCCGAGCATCCCGGGCGCGGAGTTTGTCGGCTCGGAGGAGTGCTCGACCTGCCACGAAGCGATCACGCGCGATTTCCGCACGGCGACGCACGCGCGCTTGAAAGCGCAGGGCGACAACGCGAAGGACATGGGCTGCGAATCGTGCCATGGCCCGGGCAGCTTGCACGTGAAGAGCGGCGGCGGGGCGCACACGATCATTAATCCGCAAAAATCGCCGGAGACCTGTTTCCAATGTCACCTGGAAGTGCGGGCCCAGTTCCAGTTGCCGCATCACCATCCGGTTTTGGAAGGCAAGATCAGTTGCTCCGATTGCCATAATCCGCACAAGGGCTCGGCCATCAAAGGGGGCGGCACCGCTCTTCCGCAAAAGGTAAAAGGTGGCGGCATCGCGCTGCTCGGCCAGAACGAGACCTGTTTCCAGTGTCATCTCCCCCAAGAAGGACCTTTTGTTTTCGAACACGACGCCCTGCGCGAAGGCTGCGTCAGCTGCCACTCGCCCCATGGATCAGTCAATCAAAGACTGTTAACCCAGCGCGATGCCCAGCTTTGCTTGAAGTGCCACTTCCAGCAGCAAACAACCAACAACCGAATTTTCATCGGGGATTCCGATCACACCAACCGGCTGCCGCAGGGAACCTGCTGGTCGGCCGGTTGTCACGAAGCTGTTCACGGTTCTCAGGTTAATGGTCATCTCAGGTACTAATCGTATGAGTGTCATTCGCTGTCGGGCTCGGGCGCGCCAGGTCACACGCATTCTTGCTCTCACGATCTGCGCCGCCTTCTGCGCATACTCTCCTCTCCATGCTGGCGAAACGGCCGACGGGAAAACGCCCCCGGTAACGACCGCGGAACCAGAGGAGTACAAGAACTGGATCGAGCTCGGACTTGGCGGCATTATCATCCACGGCGACAAAGCGCAGTTTGAGCAACAACACTGGATGCAGGGCGGCTGGTATGGCGGGATTTCCGATCTGCATTTTGAGACGGCCGTCGGCAAGGACGGACTGTTCAGCGTGGACGGTCATGCCCTCTTCGACACCGGAGATTACGAGGTAATCGCGGAGTTATCCCTGCCGAAGATCGGTTATATCAAAGGCGGCTACACCGAGTTCCGCACCTGGTATGACGGCAATGGCGGATTCTTCCCGCCCAACGCCTTCCTCCCCCCGCCCATTCCCGAAATGCATATCGACCGGGGCGACGCCTTTGTCGAACTCGGTCTGCGCGTGCCGAATTGGCCCGAGATCACGGTGCGCTACTCTCACGAGTTTCGCGACGGCCAGAAAGATTCCACCATCTGGGGCGACACCACGTTGACGGGCCTGCCATTGCCGTCGCCCACGCCGCCGGCGTCCAACGCCCAGCGCAATCCCACGCGCAAAATCGCGCCGGCCTTCCGCGATATCAATGAGACGCGCGACATTTTCTCGTTGGAGGCGACGAAGGCTTTCGGCAACACCGAGATCGGTTTGGGCATGCGCTACGAACATGCCGAGACTGACAACAGCCTTAACCTCTGGCGCGGGGCGGGTCAGTTTGCGATTCTCTCCGGGGTGGCACCGAATGTGGCCATTACCGGCCCGGGGGGGACTCCCGCAGCGAACCGTTTTATCACCCAGAAGGAGTCGACTTCGTCCGATCTGTTCAGTGGACACGGCACGGTCGAAACGCATTTCAGCGATGCGTTCTGGGCTACGGCCGCCTACTCCTACACCTCCCTGAGCAGCGATCTTACTGGGTCGCGTATCATCGGAGCGGACTACGACTCGACATACACCGATCCGATCCTCACCCTCCAATCAAACGATCACGGCCAGCTCAATCTGGGCGGGACGTCGCAGGCGACTGACCAGGTGGTGAATCTCAATTTTATGTGGATGCCGGGTGGACCTGCCGCCAAAAGCGCCCCTGTTTCGGCCCCTGACGCCAAGGATTCCAAGTCATCGCCGAGCGTTGAACCGTCCCGGCGGGGGGGAAACCTGATTGTTCTGGCGGGGTTCCGTTTCACCCACCAAGACCTGGAGAGCGATTCTGTATTCCTGGACACGAACACGACCGCGAATGTAGCGCCGTTTACGGATACAAATCCAAGGGGCGGCTTTAGCAGAGCCGTTCCTCCGACCCTGCGCCTGGCCAATAGTTCGGCTGACTTTAACAACTTCGCGGAGCGACTGGAGTTGCGTTATACGGGGTTGGCCAACTGGCTGTTTTACGCCGAGGGCGAATGGGAACAGGAAGACGGCAGCGTCTACGAAAACGAGATCGTCGGAGGCGTTAACGAGGGCGCGCTCAACAAGGATACCTCTCTGTTCGCCCAGAAGTACACGGTGGGCGCGAATTGGTACCCGATCAGCGGGCTCAGCCTGTCGAGCCAGTACTATCACAAAAGCGTATCCTACGATAACACCTTCCTTTCAGAATTGGCGGTGCCGCCCGTTCCGGGTTCGGAAAGGAACCAGAGATTGATCGGCCAGGATTGGACGACCGATGACTTCAATATCCGCGTGACCTGGCGCCCCAGGATCCCGGCGAAACTCGGTACTCTTTCCTTCGTCAGTCGCTACGATTATGTGAGCACGCTCATCCAGGGGGCGTGGGCCGTATCGCCGACACAGACGGGCACGATTCCGAATCCGCCTACGCCAGCGCCCAATAGCTACTACGCCTCCGAGCACACCGCGTTCATTCTTAGTCAGATCATTTCCGAAACGGTCACTTGGAACCCCCTCCCGCGGCTCTACTTCCAGGGCCAGTATTCTTACGTCATCAACCAAACCAGCACGCCAATAGATGGCGTTGTCCTCAACGGAGTCACCGCGAACGCTGCCTATACGAGTCCGACGTTTGAGGCCTTTAGTAACAATTATTGGACGGTCACTGCGGCCGCCGGATATGTGCTGGACGACAAGACCGATCTCCGGTTGGACTATTCGTATTATCGCGCCGGTAATTATTTCAAGAACCGGCAGGTGGCCCTGCCGTACGGCACGACGGATTCGGAGAGCACCGTCTCGGCCACCGCCACCCGGCAACTGACCAAGAGCATGCACTTGCTCTTCAAGTACACCTTCTTCGACTACGCCAACCAGACCTCCGGCGGAAATAATAACTACAGAGCGCACGCGTTTTACTCCGGCCTGCAATTCCGATTCTAAAATCGGAAGATTGCCGGTAGCTTGTGGCATGAAGGTCGGGCGGAGCATCCGGATTATCGCCTTGGCGAGCCTCCTGGCGGTTTTCGCTGCCGGCTGCGATCGCCGCGCGGAGAAGATCACTGTTTACCGCGTGAGCAAGGCGCCACTCGACTCGACAGCCCCGGCGAGAGCGGAGGCCCCCGCCATGCCGCCGGGCATGCCCATGAGCAATCGCGATGCCGGCGCGTCCCGTGCCCCAGGGAACGGTCCCAGCGAATTGGGAAGCGCAGCCGCCATCGCAGATGCGCCAGGCCAGTTACATTGTCCACGGCGAGAACGGCGCCAGCGCCGACATCTCATTGGTCACCCTCGGGGCCACCTCCGGCAACGTGCTCGACAATGTGAATCGCTGGTTAGGCCAGCTCGGTCAGCCACCGATCACGGAAGAACAATTGCCGAAGGTAGTTCAGCACCTCCCGGGCGATCTCGGCCACGTTGCCGTGGTCGATCTCCAGGGCAAGCCCGAGCAGGCGGACCCGGCCAAGGATGGCCGCATCGTTGCCGCCATGGCCGCGGGGGAAGGCGGAACGTCCTTTTTCAAAATGCGCGGCAACTCTGAACTGGTGGGCGCGGAGAAGGAGAACTTTTTGAACTGGGTCACCTCGGTGAGAAGTCATGCGCAAGGCGATTGATTTCATCACCTCGCTCAAGCTGACGATTGTCTGCCTGGCCGCAGCCATGGTGCTGGTTCTTGCTGGCACCCTCGCGCAGGTGCATCACGGGATTAACATCGTTCAGGAACGCTATTTCCAGGGGCTCTTCGTCTGGTGGCCGCCCGACGCGCACGGCTTCAAATTCCCGGTCTTTCCTGGCGGACATCTCATCGGCGGCGTCTTGCTCATCAATCTCATCGCCGCGCACGCGCGCCGCTTCCGCTGGGGCTGGCGCCAGCTCGGCATTCATCTCATCCACGCTGGCTTGATCGTCATGCTCGCCGGCGGTCTCCTGACCGATCTCTTCGCGGTCGAGAGCCACATGCGGATCGCGCAGGGGGAGACGAAAAATTATTCTGAGCACCCGCGGCTGATGGAACTCGCGGTGATCGACACCAGCGACGCGGAACTCGATCAGGTGACCGCGATTCCTGAAGCATTGCTGCGCAAAGGCGGGGCGATCGAGCATCCGAGTCTTCCGTTCCGCGTCGTCGTGCGGCATTTCTTTCAAAACTCGCGGCTGCGGATGTTGAACGAGCCGGGCGTGAAACTGACGCCGCTCGCGAATCAAGGACCCGGTGCGCAGATCGCGGTCGAGGGCATTCCGCGCGCGACCGGCATCGATCAGCGCGATGTCATGAGCGCGGCGGTGGAAATTGTGCCCGCGGAAAAGGGCGCGAAGTCGTTAGGCACCTGGCTGGTCTCGGATGCGCTCGGAGCGCCGCAGACATTTTCCTGCGCGGGCCGCACCTGGCGGCTGGAGCTGCGGCCGGCGCGTTACTACAAACCCTACAGCGTCACCCTGCAGAAGTTCACCCACGAGCGTTATCCCGGCACCGAGATCCCGAAGAATTTCGCCAGCCGGATCACCCTGATCGATCCGGAACGCGCGGTGAATCGCGATGTCCTCATCTACATGAATAATCCGCTGCGTTACCGCGGCGAAACCTATTACCAGGCGGGATTTCAGAAGGGCGACTCCGCCTCGATCCTGCAAGTGGTGCGCAACCCGAGCTTCGTCGCGCCTTACATCGCTTGCATCATCGTTGCCGCTGGTTTGCTGACGCAGTTCGGTTATCATCTTGTCGGATTTTCCCGCCGCCGCCGTGCGGCTGTCGCATGAAACGCTGGATCCCTTTACTCGTCGTTGTTCTTGCGGCCGGCTTTATTGCCGTCGGGTGGTTGCCAAAAAGAACAGCGCCGGGCGCGGCTGACCTCGCGACCTTCGGCAAGATTCCGGTCCTGGTCGGCGGGCGCGTAAAACCCCTCGACACGGTCGCGCGCAACTCCCTGCTCATCATTCACGGCAAACAGGAATTGCGGCTCGCCGACGGCAGCCGCGCGACCGCGATGCAATGGCTGATGGACGTCCTTTTCAATGCCCCGGCAGCCGACGAGCAGCAGGCGTTTGTCATTCAAAATCCGGAGGTGCTCGGCTTGTTCGGTTGGGAACAGGGCGAGCGAAAATATTTCAGCTACACCGAACTCTCACCGTTCCTGAAACAAATCGACGATCAGGCGGAGCAATCCGAGAAGCTCCAGGCGGCGGAACGGACCGCGTATCAAAGTGCGATCATGAATCTGCGCAATGGGCTGGTTCTCTATCAGCGCTTGCAGAACAGCTTGCAGCCCGGGGGCGCGCAGAATTTCACCCGGGAACTCGATACCTTTGCCGCCGCCCTCCCGGTTGCCGGCCACGCCGCGCGCGAGCGCCAGGCGGGCGCGGCCTTCGACAAAGAAAAGCTCGACGCGGTCGCGGAGGCGATTAGTCGCTACGAAAGCATCGCCGGGATGGGATACATCCTCGCGGTGCCGCCCGCGGATGAGAGCGCCTCGTGGCATTCGGTGGGAGAGAGCTTGCTGCAGGCAGTCGGCGCCGGCGCGATTCATCCAGTCGTTAGGCTTTACGCGCAGATCGGCGATGCCTGGCGCGCGGGTGACGCCTCGCAGTTCAATCAGCACGTCGCGGCGCTGCGGGATGCGATCGCCCAAGGTCAGCCAAATGCGACCAGCCGCAGCGCCTTCGAGTTCGTCTTCAATCGTCTCCAGCCTTTCGCGCAAAGCATGACGCTTTACGTGCTCGCGTTTCTGCTCGCCTGCGGCTCATGGCTGGCGTGGAACGAAACCCTCCGCCGCTCCGCTTTCTATCTTCTCCTCCTCGCGCTCGCCATTCACACCTTCGGCATGCTCTCCCGGATGTACCTGCAGGAGCGGCCGCCGGTCACCAATCTCTACTCCTCCGCGATCTTCATCGGCTGGGGAACCGTGGTCGTGGCCCTGATCCTCGAGCGAATCTTCCGCGACGGAATTGGCGCCGCCTGCGCGGGCGCGGTTGGATTCATCACCTTGATCATCGCGCATCATCTCGCCGGCAGCGGCGACACCCTCGAGATGTTGCAAGCCGTGCTCGACACCAACATCTGGCTGGCGACGCACGTGGTGGCGATCACCACCGGCTACTCCGCCATGTTCCTCGCCGGCTCGCTCGCGATCATCTACGTCGTCCGCGGCGTCTTCACCCGCACGCTCAATTCGAAAACAGCCGACTCCCTCGCGCGCATGACTTACGGCGTCGTCTGTTTCGCCACGCTCTTCAGCTTCGTCGGCACCGTCCTCGGCGGCATCTGGGCGGATCAATCATGGGGCCGCTTCTGGGGTTGGGATCCGAAGGAGAACGGCGCGCTCCTCATCGTGCTTTGGTGCGCGCTCATTTTGCACGCGCGCTGGGGCGGTTTCATTCGGCAGCGCGGTCTCATGGTCATGGTGCTCTTCGGCAACGTCATCACCAGCTTCTCCTGGTTCGGCGTGAACATGCTCGGCGTCGGCCTGCACTCCTACGGCTTCATGCAGAAAGCTTTTCCCTGGCTGGCCGGCTTCATGGTCAGCCAGCTCGCCTTGATGGCGATCGCCAGCATGCCGCTCGAGCGCTGGCGCAGTTTCGCCGCCGCTTCAAAGGCGAGGCCGCGGAAACAGGCGCGCCCTGTCGGGAGTGAGGCTATAGTGTGACTCAACCAAGAATAACCACCTCGGAGGAAAACCCATGCTAACCAATGACAAAGTAGTCGCCGCGATCAACGAGCAGATCGGAAACGAATTTGGCGCCTCGCTCCAGTACGTCGCCATCGCGGCCTATTTCGCCGCCGACGCGCTGCCGCAATTGTCGCAGCATTTCTTCAAACAGGCGGACGAAGAGGACGAGCACGCCTTGCGCTTCATCAATTATGTCGTCGACGTTGGCGGGCGCGTCGTCATTCCGGCAATTGATGCGCCGCAGTCGCAGTTTCACAGCGCGGAAGAAGCGATCAAGCTGTCGCTCGATCAGGAAATCCAGGTCACGCACCAAATCAACGCGCTCGTCGAGCTCGCCCGCTCGGAGAACGACTACATCACGATCAATTTCCTGCAGTGGTTCCTCGCCGAGCAGCTCGAGGAAGTCTCGTCGATGGACACGCTCGCTGAAAATCGTGCAACGGGCGGAAAACAATCTGCTTCGCGTGGAAGAATATCTCGCCCGCGTCGGCGTTCACGGCCGCGGCACGCCCCAGTCAGGCGGCTAGAGCACCGGCCGATCGAAATAACCGGCGCGAACTCGCACCTAATTGCGGCGGGCAGATTCGTGCCGAATCGGCGGCGATTCTCAAGCGCTGAAAACCGCGCAAACCAGCGCGTCGCAGGTCCGCGTTGGGCGTGATCAGCCGGAGCACGCGGTCAGGGGTACCGTCCATGCGAGTCTGGACCGCCCGCACGAGTGTCGGCAGGTCGCCACGGTTCTTGCCAGCTCGATGCGGCGCAGTACGATGCGGAGAAGCCCTGGCGCATACCGGCGCCGGTTTGCCATGCACAAGCAACTCCGCAATGAGCGAAACACCTAACACCATTATGAGACACCCTGAAAAGCACCGAACACACCGCATTGGATGGCTCCGCGCCGCCGTCCTCGGCGCCAACGACGGAATCGTTTCCACCGCCAGTTTGATCGTGGGCGTGGCCGCAGCCGACTCCAGCCGCGGCAGCATTCTGGTCGCGGGCATTGCCGGTTTGGTGGCGGGCGCGATGTCGATGGCCGCAGGCGAGTACGTTTCCGTCAGTTCCCAATCCGATACGGAACGCGCCGACCTGGATCGGGAACGCGAGGAGCTGGCCACTGACGGCGAACACGAACACGCCGAGCTGGCCGCCATCTATGTCGCGCGGGGACTCGACGCCAGACTCGCCAACCAGGTCGCCACCCAATTGATGGCGAAGGACGCACTGGGCGCCCACGCCCGTGACGAGTTGGGCATCTCCGACACACTGAGCGCGCGACCAGTTCAGGCCGCATTGGCTTCGGCCGGCACTTTCGCGGTTGGTGCCGCCATGCCACTCCTGCTCGTCCTGCTGGTGCCAGTATCCGCGCTCGTCTGGACGGTTTCGGGCAGTTCATTATTCTTTCTCGCGCTGCTGGGTTCCCTGGCGGCCCGCGCCGGGGGTTCACCCGTGTGGAGGTCCGTCGCGCGCGTGACCTTTTGGGGAGCACTGGCGATGGCGCTGACTGCCGGGGTAGGGGCTTTGTTTGGGGCGACTCTTTGATAGAGGTCTGCCCTCTCTCTGCCTGGTTCCAAACCGGCAATGCAGCTTTCCCAGGCAAAGCTTGCCCTGGAAGTTCGCGATTACGAGGGCGTCATCGCCAGCACGAGCGAAGCCGAGTTGCGCGGACAGACGCTCTTCTTTGGCGAGGTCCAAGGCGTCACCTGCCACACGCCGCCCGATCACACCGACAACAGCATGCACACCGAGGAATCGCGTTTCCGCAGCTTGTTGTTCGCCCGGCTCAGCCCGCACCACGGCACCACTCTCTCATGGCAGACTGATCGCTTGCTTCTCCCGCCTCGGGACTTGCTAAGGGGGCGGCAAAAATTATGCTCAATCTATGGGCTTAATTCTCCTGATCATTATCATTCTGTTGTTAGTCGGAGCTTTTCCGACAGGTGGTTATGGATTCGGCTATCGCTCGCACGGCCTCCTCGGAACGATTCTCATCATCATTCTGATCTTGTGGTTGCTCGGGCGCTTGTAAGCGGCACGGCTCGCGCGTCTCGAATGTGGGCGGCATTCTATCCGGCTTCCCCGCGAACTCGCTGTGGCGGAAGATTTGTGAGAAACAGTTGGGCAGTCGGTGCGCAAGAATCGCCTGCTCTTTGACAATCCGCGCAAAGCAGCGCGCGCATCGGTCCGTTAACTTGGGAGCGTGAAACAGTCCACGCGGGCGGTCAGGGGAACCTCGAGAGCGAGCCTGAACCATCGGGCCAGCGCCGGCAGGCCTCGTGGTTACCTGCCGCTGGAGCGGCGCGAGGATTCGCACTCCGCGCCGCTCGATTCATTCCCGGCGGTCATGCCGCTCGGGCGAATTCCTCTTCCACTACCTGCACCGCTGCGGCGTGCGCCACGCTTTCGGAATCCCGGGCGATTTCGCGCTCCCGACATTCGCCGCGCTCGAGAGTTCGCCGATCCAGGCGATCACGATGACGCACGAGCCGGGCGCGGGCTTCGCGGCGGATGCGTACTCCCGCGTCAACGGCCTCGGGCTCGTCTGCGTCACCTACTGCGTCGGCGGATTGAATGTGCTGAACGCAATCGCCGGCGCCTACGCGGAGAAATCGCCGGTGGTGGTGGTCAGCGGCGCGCCCGGTCGAAAGGATCGCGAGAAAGATCCGCTGCTGCATCACAAGGTGAAGACGTTCGAGACGCAGCGCCGCGTCTACGATGAGGTCACGGTCGCGACCGCCGTGCTGCTCGATGAACAGCGCGCCGCTTCCGAAATTGTTCGATGCGTGGAAGCCTGCCTGCGGCATAAGCGGCCGGTTTACATCGAAGTGCCGCACGACATGGTGGACCGCAAGATTCCCACCGCGCTCTCCACGCATGTGATGCCGGAAGAATCAGATCCGCACACCCTCGCGGCGGCGATGGATGAAACGCTCGTCGCTCGTTCGCGCGGCGAAGAAGCCGGTCATTCTCGCGGGCGTTGAGCTGGCGCGTTATCGGATGGCTCACCTCGTGATCCGGATGGCCGAGCGGATGAACATCCCGATCGCCACCGATCTCCTGAGCAAGAGCGCCATCCCCGAAAATCATCCGCTCTACCTCGGCGTGTACGGCGGCGCGATGAGCAGCGACGAGCACGTGCGCAAGTACGTCGAATCGGCCGATCTCGTGCTGATGCTCGGCACGTTCATCACCGACATGAGCATGGGATTCTACACCGCGAAGCTCGATCGGAAGCGGACCGTCCTGGCTACGACCGAGCGCGTGAACGTTCAGTATCACCGCTATGAATCCGTGCAGTTCCGCGATTTTCTCGATTCACTCGCGACGGCCACAATCAAGCCAGAAGCGCTTCAAACATCCCAACCCGCATGCCGTTCCCGCGCCCTTGAAGAAAGCGCGAACGCTCCGATCCGCTCACGGCCGTCGACTTCTTCCGCATTCTTTCCCTGCATCTCGACGAAAGCTGCTGCGTGGTCGCCGATGTCGGCGACGCGATGTTCGGCGCGGTCGGGATTCGCAGTGCACGCCAGGCGCAGTTCATCGCGCCGGCCTATTACATGTCGATGGGCTTCGCGGTGCCCGCGAGCATCGGCATCGCCACGGCCAGGCCCGCGCTCCGGCCCTACGTCATAGTCGGCGACGGCGCTTTTCAAATGACCGGGACGGAAATTTCCACCGCCGTCCGGCTCGGACTCAATCCCATCATTTTCATCCTGAACAACGACGGCTACGGCACGATGCGAAAAATCCACTCCGGCAAGTTCAACATCATCACGCAATGGAACTATCACAAAGTCTGCGAATTGGTTGGTGGCGGTGAATCCGCCGTCGTCACCACCAAAGGCGAACTGGACGACGCCATCCGTCGTGCCGAGGACTCCGGCAAGTTGACCGTCATCGAAATCAAAATTCCGCGCGATGACATAAGTCCCCAGTTGGCGACGATCGGACTCGAAGTGGCGCGAGTGCGGGGCTGGAAGCCGGTCAACGCTGCGAACAACGTCCGCGTCGCGAAACAGCGCCGTGTTAAGAATTAACCCGAACATGGACTCACCAAAAACGGGTTGGCCGGCGAAACACAACTGGCGAAACATCCCCCGCGAGACGCCTCCGAAGCGCGAAGCCGCGGAACGCATCTGCGATTTCGACGAGATCTACGGCTTGTTTGATGAAGCCACCGCGCGCGAGCAGGCCAGCCGTTGCATCAACTGCCCCGACCCGCCGTGCGCGCAGACCTGTCCGCTCGGTAACCGCATTCCCGTCTGGCTTGCCCTCGTCGCGGACGGCCGTTTTCTCGAAGCGGCGGAAGTCTCTCGCTCGACGAGCAACATGCCGGAGATCTGCGGTCGGGTTTGTCCGCAGGAACGTTTGTGTGAAGGCGCCTGCATCCTGAACGTGCGCTCTGAGCCGGTCGCGATCGGTCCGCTGGAAAAGTTTCTCAACGAATACGCGTTTGCGCATGGCGGCGTGGATGCCGTCGCCGGTCGAGCCTAACGGATTCAAGGTCGCGGTGGTGGGCAGCGGCCCGGGCGGCCTCGCCTGCGCCGATGAACTGGCGCAGCGTGGCTACGCCGTCACCGTCTTCGAAGCGCAAAGCCGCCCCGGCGGGCTTTTGGTCAATGGCATTCCGTCGTTCAAGCTCGAGAAGTCGATCGTCGAGCGGCGACTGGATCTGCTCGCGCAAGCGCGGCGTTACTTTCCGCTGCGGGTCAAAGTCGGGCGCGACATTTCGTTGTCGGCTCTGCGCGATCAATTCGACGCGGTTTACCTCGCGATCGGGGCGCAGAAACCAAAGGCGCTCGGAATTCCCGGCGCCGATCTGCGCGGCGTCTTCGATGCGTTGCCTTTCCTGATTCAAAAGAACCTCGACGACGCGCCCGAAGAGCCGCTGATCGATGTCAGGGGAAAGCGCGTCGCGGTGCTGGGTGGCGGCGACACCGCGATGGATTCTTTGCGCACGGCGATTCGCTCCGGAGCGCGCGAGGCGGTTTGCATTTACCGCCGCGACCTCGAGAACATGCCCGGCAGCCGGCGCGAATATCTGAATGCGGTGGAAGAAGGCGCGCGCTTCATGTTTCTCACCAACCCGATCGGATTGTTAGGCAACGAGAACGGTTCCGTGGCGGCCGCGCGTTGCTTGCGGATGGAGTTAGGCGAACCGGACGCGAAAGGCCGCCGCAAGCCGCGGGAGATTGCGGGCTCCGAATTCGACGTGCCAGTCGATGTGGTCCTGGTCGCCTTCGGCTTCGATCCGGTGCCGATCTTTGCCGCCGGCAATTCCGATCAGATCGAGGTCAACGCATGGGGCGGCGTGGTTGTCGACGCCAACCAGATGACAAGCGTGCCCGGCATCTTTGCGGGCGGCGATCTCGTGCGCGGTCCCGACCTGGTCGTGCGCGCCGTGCGCGACAGTCGCAAGGCCGCGGCCGGCATTCACAAATTCTTGTCGTCGCGGAATCCGCTCGGCCACCAGTCGGAACTGGCGAACGGAAAGCTCTGCCCCGCGTTAACGCGAGGCTCGCGATCATCGACTTAAAGTCGTCAGCAGCTACGTGGCCTGGCAATCACGAGGCGGAAACCAATGATGAATCCGCAGGTCTTTCTCGTAGTAGGCGTCAACCGCCAGCCCTGCCCAACACATCAACGGGAAGAGCAGGCCAACGCCAGCAGTGGCGAGGCCAAGCAGAATCCCCATGAACACCACGATCGGCATTCCCAGGAACATCCAGAGCAATCCGTCGACGACATGGCCTTTGTAAATTTGGCCGAGTCCGGGAAGGACAATGCTCAGGAAAGCTGCGCATTTATTTTCCGCATTCAGGATTTCTTTCTTCTGACACACCAGCGATCGGTCATTCATATCAACTACCTCCTCATGCAAAATGGTGCGCCCGCCGCTCGACGCTCACCATTGCTTGGCAAATGCGAGGCGGATTTTGCTCGCGTGCGAAGCCGCGGTTCTCTGACGCGCGCTACGGATACAGCCACTGCATCTGCCAGTCGTTAGGCGTGCGCGTGTAGAGGATGCGCTGGTGGCGGCGGAAAGGTTTTCCTGTCCAAAATTCAATTCGCTCTGGCACGAGGCGGAAGCCAGACCAGTAGGGCGGGCGCGGCACCTGGCCGACTCCGAATCGAAGCGCCGCCTTGGCGACTTCCGCTTCCAGCTCGAAATAGCCTTGCATCGTTCGCGATTGTCTCGAAGCCCACGCGCTGATCTGGCTTAAACGCGCACGCGTCGCGAAATAGGCATCGGCTTCCTCGTCGCTCACCACGGTCGCCTGGCCGCGCACGCGCACCTGGCGGTCGAGTTTCGCCCAGTAGAAGCATAGGGCCGTGCGCGGATTATTCAGCAATGCCCGGGCCTTCGGGCTTTCCATGTTCGTGAAGAACGTGAACCCGCGCTCGTCGCAGCCTTTGAGCAGAAGCATGCGCGCGTCCGGATGGCCATCGGGATCGACGGTGGCGACCGTCATGGCCGTCGGATCTTTCAACCCGGAATCGACCGCTTCCTGCAGCCAGGTTTGAAACAGCGCGATGGGATCATTCATGGTCGTCGGAGTTTTTTCGGCGGCACAAACTAACACAGCCGCGCGAAGAAGCCGATGGCCGAGACGAGAAGCTCGACTTGATGGCAGCGACGCGAGACACTTCGCAGATGCTGCAAAATCTCTATCCTCATCTGCTCGGCTTTCATGGCTTGTTCCGTTGGGTTGTTCTGGTCGCGGCGATCGCGGCAATTTTCGTCGCCTTCTCCGGTTGGAGCGGCACCAAACCGCCGAGCGCGAATCTTCGACGGTTCAGCGTCCTTTTCGTCATCGCGATGGATATCGAATTGCTCGTCGGCCTGCTGCTCTATTTTGGCGCCAGCGCCGAGTTGCGCGGTGCGTTCCTCGCCCACATTGCGCCCATGCTGCTGGCCGTCGTTTGCGCGCACGTCGGAGGAGCTTTCTCACGCAAAGGCCGCACCGATCTGATGAAATACCGCGGCGCCGCCATCGCCTTCACGATCTCGTTGCTGGTGATGCTCGCCGGCATTCCGTGGCGATCGTTGGCGCGGCCCGGCGGTTAGTCGCGGCTGGCGTCAACGTATTCGCAGATCGCTTCGAACTGGCTCTTGCCGTCGAGTCCCGCCTCACTCATCACCATCGCGCCCGAGCCGCTGCCGAGGAAATGATTGTGGCGGAATGGATGCAACGAATGCGCGCGACCGCGATCGGAACGCACCCAGCGCGTCATCGTTGCCATCGTGAAATCGGTGATGCCCATCGCGGCTTGTTGATGCGCCTCGGGGAAGATTCGTTCGCGCTCGGCCGGCGGGAGCATGTCGAACAATTCCGATGACGTGATCACGTAAACGTTGAGACCAATTCCGGCATTGTTGAGCAACGGCAATGTCTCGGTGACGAACGCGTTGGTCACGCCGGTCCCTTGCAGAACAATCGTGCCCTTCCCGTGGCCGTTCGCCGAACGTAAACGATAGACGCCTTGCGCCGCGCAGGCGGCCGACGGGAGACCGAGCGCCGCGCGATCGAGCACCAGTTCCGCCGGGCGGGTGACAAACGGCGCGATGATCGCGGGACGTTTCGCGAGCGCCGCGGAAACGAGGAACCAGACCTCCTGCGGATCCCACGGCGTCAACGTGATCATTGTCCCGAGCGGAAAATTATCCTGGAGCAACTGGAGCGACTGCGGGTCGGCGTGCGTCGGACCGTCCTCGCCGGTTTTCAAACCGGCATGCGCGCAGACGAGGAAGAATGGGCGGTAGGCGCCCCCCTCACTCGTGACGCGCGCCTGGTTCCCGATCGCGTGCAGCCGCGCGGCGATGTGTCCGAGCGGCGCGCTGAACGCGCCGTAGCTCGAACCGGCGCCGATGTGCGAGCCGAACGCCGAGATGCCGGCCAACATCGACATCATGGCGTCCTCGCAGATCCCGCCGATGGCGAGCTGCCGCGACCGGGGATTCGTTTGCCGGTTGTAGAATCCGGCCGGAAATGTTTCGCCGACTTTGTTAATGCTGGTCGAGCCTAACAAGTCCGCCGCGGCAATGACAAAGGCGCCGTTGGTCGCGCGATTGTAATAGTTGAGCACGCGGCCGAGTTCATCGCGCAGCGTTGTTTTCGTTCCCAGCTTCAGCGCGAGCTCCGTCGGCGCATGGCCGTTGCTCTGCCCGGCGGTTTCGTACGCGATCTCGACGCGCGGGGCGTCGCTGCGTCGCTCGCGCTTCAACGTCTCCAGGCGGTTTTGCGCCGCGCGCAATTGCCCCGCGAGCGCTTCCATCGTCGTGGGCCGCGTTTCGAGCGCCTTGCGGATGATGCCGAGTGTTTCCCAATAACACTCCTCGAGAATGGTCGTGTTCGTTCCGCAGCTGCAGCGTTGCGCGCCGTCGCAATGCGGAATGCGCGTCTCGTCTTTCGGCAACAAGGGCTCGACCGCGGTGAAAAACGCCTGCGAGCAAAGACCGTGTCCCGCGCCATGCGAAGCGCGGCCTTCCATGCCGTAACGCCAGCCTTTGATCGTGCGATAAACAATCGCGGTCGGCTGGCCGTTGTGCAGATCGAGCGCGAGACGCTGCGCGAAGGTGATCTGCTGCCAGTCGAATCCGTCCGGCACATAGATCACATTCCAGTCGTGCAGATAAGCCAGCTCAGCCGGCGTCCATTGCACATATTCGCCCGGCGTTTCGCCCTCGCGACAGACGCGATTCGAATCAATCGACGCCTGGTTCCAATCGATATGCAGGATGACGTTATCGAGCGAGGCGGTGCCGGCGGCGGCGAGCGCTTCGGCCACGCGGCCGGGCGTCAATCCGCCTTCGCCTTCAATGATGTGCACGCGCGGTGCGTTTTCGCCGTAAACATCCGCGGCCGCCCAGGCCAGGCCGAGCGATCCCGGCAGTCCGACGCCGGACGCACCGGTCGCGAGCCTAACGAATGGCGTCGCCGGCGTCGGATGACCATCGAGAGCTTTGGCGTGGAATTGTTTGAAGAGCGGCGTGGCGGCGGACGGGTTGCGGCGGAAGCCGAGCAAATCTTCCAGCCGGAACTGGAATTTCTCGTCCGACGGCAACAGCTCGGGAGCAGCGATGCGCGCGATTTCGTTGCGCAAAGCCCACATGGCATAAAGGCCCAGCGCCTTGTGCCCCGCCGCATAGGAAATGATGTCGGCATCTCTTCGCTGCGGGCGCGACAGATCATAATCCATGACATCAAACAGCAGCCGCGCGACGAAACGGCCGGACGAGATCGAGCCGCCCGGATGTCCGGACAGCGGCGCGTAGTTGTACATGCACGCGCAGAGCGTTCGATAAATCAGATCAAACGTGTCGAAGTAATCGACCGTGTCGGCGTCGAGCGGCTCGCCTTCTTCCGCCATCCGGACAGCCGCGTTGATGAAGAGGCCGCGGCGCGGGCCGAATGACATTGTCGTTTTTTCCGGCGTGGCCGGCGTGGTTTGGCGGGGGAGGAGTTCGGTTAACATAGGTGTTGGGCTTCCTGGATGAACTGCTGAAAACCATCTGGCGTCAGTCGCGGCGCTGCGAATCCGCTCGAGACCGAGCTTCAAATCGTCGAGCGCGGTCGCGATTGAGAGCCGGAGATAATGCTGACCTTCGGCGCCGATGCTGCCGAACGAGCGGCGGTCCATCGTCGCGACCTGGTGGCGCCAGAGCAGGAACATCTGCACGAGCGTCGCCGGACTGCTGCGCGCGCGATCGATCCGCGGGCATTTGCGCGTGCGCTTCGATCGCGCCGAGCGTCTCGCACATCCCGCTGATGTTCGGGAAGAGATAGAATGCGCCGCCGGGCTTGCGGCAGCGAATGCCCGGAATGGCATTCAGCCCCGCCACCATCACATCGCGGCGCTCGCGGAACGCGTCGACCATCCGCGCGATCTCGATCGCGCTTTGCGGCGACTCCAGCGCCACCGCCGCTCCCATCTGATTATAGGCGGGGATGCACGAGAAATAATTAATGTTCAGGTTCTTGAAGACCGCCGCTTCTTCGCTCGTCGGAAAGACCGCCCAGCCGACCCGTCCGCCGGTCCAGGCGAAGGATTTCGACACGCCGCCCGCGATGATCGTGCGTTCCGCCATCGCCGGGATCGAGGCGATGGAGTGATGCTGATTTCCGTCGAAGAGAATGTCCTCGTAGATTTCGTCCGAATAGATGCGCGCTTCTTCCGGTGCTTTCGCGTGGATGACGTCGGCGATCTCTTCCAGTTGCTCGCGCGTCGCCACTCCGCCCGTCGGATTCGACGGAAAATTCAGGATGATGACGCGCGTGCGGTCGGTAATGAGCGGCGCGAGTTCTTTCCCGCCAAAGCTGAAGTCTGCTTCCTCGCGCAAATGCAGCGGCACCGGTTTCGCGCCGATGTATCCGGTGAACGATTCGTAAATCGGAAATCCCGGGCTCGGATAAATCACTTCGTCGCCCGGATTGCAGTAGGTCTGCTGCGTCAGGCCGATGGGCGGTTTGCCGCCGGGAAAAACGACCACGCGATCCGGCGTGACCTCGATCTTGCGCGTGCGCGAGACGACACGCGCGATCGCTTCGCGCAACGGCAGAATGCCCTGCGGATCGCAGTAATGCGTCAGGTCGAGATCGATCTGGCGTTTGATTTCATCGGCGATGTGTTTCGCCAGCGGAAAATCCGGTTCGCCGAGATTGCACTTGATGACTTTGTGACCCTGGCGTTCGAGCTCCGCGATTTGCGGACCGATGCGAAACGCGTTCTCGCTGCCAATGCGGTAGGTGCGATCGGAAAACAATCGGCGGAGCGGTTTGGTCTGTCGCGGGAGGGCGCGCGACGGTTGTCGAGGGTGCTTCCAGGGTCGTGTTCATAAGTGTGTCTCCGCGGTTTGGAGCAGGCGCCTGCGCGAGTGAGAAACGAGATCGCCAGGGTGGATGAGATCCTGTCGAGAGCCGTTACCGCGTGACCGCGCGATTCGGATATTGCGCCATAGCATTGAAATATCCGTACGCGTGCTCGCGAAAACGCTCTACGCGCCCATTGGCAAAAGATGGGCGTTTTTTGCGGCGACGCTTAGCCGTCCCGCGCGGGATAGGTCGCGAGTGCCCGCATGTATTGCGCGCGTTCGAACGCGGCTGGCTCGGGACAATTCTGCTGGCTCATGCTGCCGTTGAGGGCGAGTCGCGAGCGCCCGCAGTATTGCGCGCGTTCGAAGGCGGCTCGGGTCGGGACAATTCTGCTGGCTCATGCTGCCTTTGAGTTGCTCGACTGATTCGTATTCGTGGTCTTCCATCCACTCGCTCATCGCGCGTTCGATCACGGTAATGTGTTCGATGCCGCGCCGGAGCAGGACGGAGCAGAGCATGGTCACGTCGGCGCCGGCCATGAGCATCTTGAGCGCGTCGGTGGCGCGATGAATGCCACTGGTGGCGGCGAGATTCGCACCGATGCGGCCGTAAAGCATCGCGATCCAACGCATCGGCAAACGCATCGCCATCGGTGTGCTCAGGAGGACGTTGGGCGAGATCTCCAGCGTCTCCAGTTCGATGTCCGGCTGGTAAAAACGATTGAAGAGCACGAGCGCGTCGGCGCCGTGGCGATCGGCGCGGCGCGCGAACTGCGCGAAGTTGGTGAAGTACGGGCTGAGCTTGACCGCGACCGGAATTTTCACCTGCGCTTTGACCGACGCGAGGATCGTGAGATAACTCGCTTCGATCTCCTCCGCGCTCTGCTCGGGATCACCCGGAATCGAGTAGATGTTCAGCTCGAGCGCATCCGCGCCGGCTTGCTCGATCTGCTGCGCGTATTTCATCCAGCCGCCAAAGGTCGTCCCGTTGAGGCTGCCGATGATGGGAATGCCGACGGCCGCTTTCGCTTCCGCGATGTGCTCCAGGTAGGCTTCCGGGCCGACCTTGAACTCCGCGTGATCGGGAAAATAGGACAGCGCTTCGGCGTTACTCTCTCTTCCCTGATCCAGGTAGTACTGCAGATCGTGGCGATCGCGCCGAACCTGCTCTTCAAAGAGCGAATGGAAGACGATCGCCGGAGCGCCGGCGTCTTCCATGCGTTTGATGTTGTCGATCTTTTCCGAAAGCGGCGAGGCCGAAGGGACGAGCGGAGTCCGCAATTTGAATCCGAGATAAGTGGTCGTTAGGTTCATGGCTGAGGTCCGGGGTTGTGATTTTGGGCAGCGAGAAATTCGTAGAACGTGCGGCGCGCATTCGCGTCGCCCTGGGCGCGGTCGAGCAACTCTTTCGCGGCGTGCGGGTCGGTTTGGTCGAGCATCTTGAAGCGATTCTCGAGCTTGAAGAAATCCGCGACCTGGGTGCGCGGCGCGGGCGAGTCGAGTTGGAGCGGACTTTCTCCGAGCCGCACGCGCTCGGGATTGTAGCGATAGAGGAGCCACTGCGCGGAATTCACCGCCGCCTTCTGGTTTTGCATCGCGGTCGTCATGTTGATGCCGTGCGCGATGCAATGGCTGTAGGCGATGATCAGCGCCGGCCCGTCGTAGGCTTCGGCTTCGAGGAAGGCTTTCAAGGTGTGCTCGTCCTTCGCGCCCATCGCGACCGAGGCGACATAGATCGTGCCGTAGGTCATCGCCATCAGGCCGAGATCTTTCTTCGGCGCGCGTTTGCCGCCGGAGGCGAATTTCGCGACCGCTCCGCGCGGCGTTGATTTCGAACATTGCCCGCCGGTGTTCGAATAAACTTCCGTGTCGAGCAAGAGCACCTTCACGTTGCGTCCGCTCGCGAGCACGTGATCGAGCCCGCCGTAGCCGATGTCGTAACCCCAGCCGTCGCCGCCGACGATCCAGACGCTCTTGCGCACGAGCGTGTCGGCGAGCGCGAGCAGGCGCTTCGCGTACGGGTCGCGCAGCGACTCGAGTTTGCGCTTCAACTCGGCGACCCGCTCGCGTTGCTCGAAGATGTCGGCTTCGTCGCGCTGGCGCGCGTTGAGGATTTCCGTGGCGAGCATTCGTCCGACCTGCGGGCGAAAGCCGATGGAGCAGTTCGCCGGCAAACTGTTGCTGCTTGTCGATCGAAACGCGGAAGCCGAGACCGAACTCGGCGTTGTCTTCAAACAGCGAATTCGCCCAGGCCGGACCGCGGCCCTCGGCGTTCTTCGTGTACGGCGTGGTCGGCAGATTGCCGCCGTAGATCGAGGAGCAGCCGGTGGCGTTCGCGATGATCAGCCGGTCGCCGAAGAGCTGGGTGAGCAGTTTGATGTAAGGCGTCTCGCCGCAACCGGCGCACGCGCCGGAGAATTCGAAGAGCGGCTGTTGCACCTGCATTCCGCGCACGGTGTCATTCGTTAGGCGGCGATCGAGCTCGGGAATCGAGAGGAAGAAATCCCAGTTCGCGCGCTCGCTTTCGCGCAGCGGCAGCTGCGGCTGCATGTTGATCGCTTTCAAGCGCGCTTCCGATTTGTTCCGCGCCGGGCAAACATCGACGCAGATGCCGCAGCCGGTGCAATCTTCCACCGCGACCTGCAGGGTGTAGCGCAAGCCTTTCCACTCCGGCAGGCGGGCGTCATGCGATTTGAACGTCGCCGGCGCGCCGTCGAGCAACGGCGCTTCGTACACTTTGCTGCGAATCACGGCGTGCGGACAGACCAGCACGCATTTGCCGCATTGGATGCAGACCTCCGGATCCCACACCGGGACTTCCGTCGCGAGATTGCGCTTCTCCAACTGCGTCGTGCCGGTCGGGATAAGTGCCGTCGTTCGGCAACGCGCTCACCGGCAGGCGATCGCCGCGGCCCGCGCATGATCTCGCCGAGCACATTGCGCACGAACTCGGGCGCGCCTTTCAGGTGGCCGTTGCGGCTCGGCTCGACCGCGGCGTCGACCGCGTCCGGCACTTCCACTTCGTACAAATGCGCCAGCGTTTCGTCGACCGCGTGCAGATTCATCTCCACGATCTCTTCGCCTTTCTTCCCGTAGGTCTTGCGAATCGAATTCTTGATCGCCTCGATCGCCTGCTCTGGCGGCAGCACGCCGGAGATGGCGAAGAAGCAGGTCTGCATCACGGTGTTGATGCGGCCGCCCATGCCGGAGTCGCGCGCGACCTTGTTCGCGTCGATGACGAAGAACTTCGCGCGCTGTCTCGATGAGCCGCGCTGCGCGTTTTCCGGCAGATGCTCCCAGACGCAATCCGTTCCGTAGACTGAGTTGAGCAGGAACGTCCCGCCGGGCGCGAGGTCTTTCAGCACATCCTGCGTTTCGAGGAGGAACGGCTGATGACAGGCGACAAAATTCGCGCGGCTGATCAGGTAGGTGGAGCGAATCGGCCGCGGCCCGAAGCGCAGATGCGAGATGGTGATCGCGCCGGATTTCTTCGAATCGTAAACGAAATAGCCCTGCGCGAAGTTGTCGGTGTTCTCGCCGATGATTTTGATCGACTCTTTGTTCGCGCCCACCGTTCCGTCGGAGCCGAGCCCGTAAGAACAGCGCGCGGACCACGTCATCCGGTTCGATCGAGAAACTGAGATCGAAATCGAGACTGGTGTGCGAAACATCGTCATCGATGCCGACCGTGAAATGATTCTTCGGTGACGCGCTGCGCGAGGTTATCGAAGACGGCCTTGACCATCGCGGGCGTGAATTCTTTCGACGACAATCCGTAGCGGCCGCCGACCACGCGCAGATCGCTCCGGCCCTGCTCGTAAAGCGCGTTCACGCAATCGAGATAGAGCGGCTCACCGCCGCAGCCGGGCTCCTTGGTGCGATCGAGCACCGCGATGGCGCGCACTTGCCGGCAGCGCTTCGACGAAACGCCGCGCATCGAACGGCCGATACAGCCGCACCTTCAGCACGCCCACTTTTTCGCCGCGCGCGTTCAGGAAATCGACCGTCTCGTGCGCCGCTTCGCAGCCGGAGCCCATCAGCACGATGACGCGCTCGGCGTCCGGCGCGCCGTGATATTCGAACAGGTGGTATTGCCGCCCGGTCAGCTCCGCGAAGCGATCCATCATCCGCTGCACGATCTCCGGACAGGCGGCGTAAAACGGATTCACCGTCTCGCGCGCCTGGAAATAGACATCGGGATTTTGCGCCGTGCCGCGAATCACCGGATGATCCGGCGAAAGCGCGCGCGCGCGATGCTCGATGACATGCTCTTCGTCGATCATCGCGCGCAGGACGTCATCGCTCACGATGTCGATCTTCGAGATTTCGTGCGAGGTGCGGAAGCCGTCGAAGAAATGCAGAAACGGAATGCGCGCTTCGAGCGTCGCGGCATGCGCGATCAGCGCCAAGTCCTGCGCTTCCTGCACCGAAGCCGAGCAAAGCATCGCCCAACCGGTCGCGCGCGCCGCCATCACATCGCTGTGATCGCCAAAGATCGAGAGCGCCTGCGCGGCCAGCGAGCGCGCCGCGATGTGAAAGACCGTCGGCGTCAGTTCGCCGGCGATCTTGTACATGTTCGGGATCATCAGCAGCAGTCCCTGCGACGCGGTGAAGGTGCGTGCTGAGCGCGCCGGTTTGCAGCGCGCCGTGGATCGCTCCGGCCGCGCCGCCTTCGCTCTGCATCTCGATCACCGCCGGCACCGTGCCCCACAGATTTTTCACCCGGCTGGCCGACCACGCATCCGACCATTCGCCCATCGGCGATGCCGGCGTGATCGGGTAAATCGCGATGACTTCGTTGAGCGCGTAAGCGATGCGCGCGACCGCTTCGTTGGCGTCGAGCGTTTTGTGGTTCGTTTTCGCAAAGCTACCCCGCACCGCCCGGCGCTCGTGTTTGAAATCGGGGCCGGCACCGTTGTTTTGATCATTCGTTAGGCCGGGAGCTGGGTTTGTTTGAGTTGGCTTCCATGTCTGATTGGCCAAATCCTAGCCGGACAGATGCGGACGCGATCCACGGTGCTTGCTTTTTGCTGTGCAGTTCTTGCGCTACGGCGAAATTCTCTCGCGGACCCGCGGCGCCGCCTGCCGTTATGCGAGAGCGCCTTCGGTCGATGGCTTGGATCTAGCGCGCGAGCGCCTCGATTACGAAGCGCGGTTTCTGCGTCGTCGCCGCATTATCGAGGTAAATCAGCGGCTTCCCGTGAACGTCCTGACGCAGAATCGGGAAATCCTCACGGATGGCGGCCCAGTCGACGACTCTTGGTGGCGATGTCGTGCACCCTGCTAAGTTGCCGCATCTCGCAATGGAAGCCAGTCGCATGCAGTTTGTCGTGAAAAATGCGGAGTCAGGTTAGCCGATTGCGACAGAAGTCGTTGCCTTGCAGTAGTGATGTCGATAGTGTGCTGCTCGCGTTAACGAAAGAAAATCCCGATGAAAAACATGCTCCTGACCGCCTTTAGTCTCATCCTCGCTTCCTCGCTCTCGGTCCTGGGCGCGGATGCAAAAGCAAACTGGGACGCCAACTGTGCGCAATGCCACGGGAAGACCGGCAACGCCGATACCAAAATGGGAAAGACCCTAAATGCCAAGGACCTGACCGATGCGAAGGTGCAAGCCGGGTTCACTGACGCGAAGGCGACGACCTCGATCAAGGACGGCGTGAAAGAGAACGGGAAGACGACGATGAAAGCTTTCGGGGGCAAACTAAGCGACGACGAGATCAAAGCGCTCGTGGCTTATGTTCGCACCCTGAAGAAATAGCGCGGCAGAATTTATTTCACTCGAACCTCTGATCACCAACGAAAGGGCCTGACTGATGAAACGAACGACATCCTTATTCCTTGCCTTCATTCTTGCGTCCGCGGGCGCGGCCTTCGCGGCTGATGGCGCCGCGCTTTGGAGCCAGCATTGCGCTTCGTGCCACGGCAAAGACGGCAGCGGGAACACGACCATGGGGAAAAAACTGGGGGTGAAGGATTACACCAAGGACCAGGGTTTCAGTGATGCCGAAGCCACCGCGATCATCAAGTGACGGCAAGGACAAGATGAAGGGCTTCAAGGGCAAGCTCTCCGATGCCGACGTGAAGGCGCTGGTCGCTTACGTGCGCTCGCTGAAGAAGTAGATTTTTTCGCAGCGTGCACGCCGCCGGGTTAGTTCACCGGGTCTGTGCACGCTGCAACGTTCATTGAACTGCGCGATGCGACTTCGCTTGCATTCGTCAGTCGGATTCTGTTAAACGCGGACCGTCCTCACCGAGTGAGACACTAACGAATGGACGATCCTGCCGCGCAGCCCCGCTCCTTCGGGCGCCTGCTCCGTAACTGGCTCAGCTGGGCTGGCCTCTTGCTCAGCGTCAGCGCGGTTTTCGCGTTTCTTTTCCTGCTCGGCATCGACCTTTTCGCGGGGCATCGCAATCCATACGTCGGCATTCTCGCCTACGTTGTCGCACCGGCGTTTTTTTTCGTCGGTCTTTTACTGACGGCACTAGGCGTCCTTGTTCGCTGGTGGGCGCAGCGCCGCGCAATCAGCGTGGCCGCGCCGCTCGTCCTTCGGGTTGACCTGTCGAGCAAGCGGGGCCGGAGGTTGCTCGGCGCGTTCGGCGTCGCCAGCGTGGTCTTCCTCTTCATCACCGCGCTCGGCAGTTACCAGACCTATCAAATGACGGAGTCGGTGGAGTTCTGCGGACAGGCTTGCCACGTGCCGATGGAGCCGCAGTTCGTCGCCGCGCAGCAGACCGCGCACGCCAAGGTGGAGTGCGTCGCTTGCCACGTCGGTCCGGGCGCGACGGCTTATTTCAAGACGAAGCTGAACGGCGTGAAGCAGCTTTATCACACGGTGCGAGATGATTTCCCGCGCCCCATCACCATCGGCGGCGCCAATCAGCGCCCGCCGCAGATGATCTGCGAGCAATGCCATTGGCCGCAGCGCTACGTCGGCAACGTCGAGCGCACTTTCCAGCATTATCTCTCCGACGAAAAGAACACGCCGTTCGCGGTGCGTTTGTTGATGAATGTGGGCGGCGGTGATCCGGCGAATGGCCCGCCGGGCGGCATTCACTGGCACATGAACATCAACAACAAGATCGAGTACATCGCGACGGACGAGCAGAATCTCGACGATCCCGTGGGTGCGCATGACCGATCCGCAGGGGCGTGACGACCGAGTATCGGACCGCCGAGTTCACCGACGATCCGGCGAAGCATCAGATCCACCGGATGGATTGCATGGATTGCCACAGCCGGCCCGCGCACAAAGTGAAGACGCCTAACGAGGCCGTGGACATCGCGCTCTCCACCGGGCGGCTCGATCCGAACACGCCCTGGCTGAAATCAAAGCTCGTGACCGCGCTGACGAAGCCATACGAGACCAGAGCCGAAGCCGAGCAGGGGATCGCGGCGGAATTGCGCGAAGCTTACCCCGATCCTGCCCAGGCCGATCCCGGATCATCAACGAAGCGCAAGCGATCTATCGCGCGAACTTTTTCCCGGAAGTGAAAGTCGATTGGCGGGCGCATCCCAGATTTCGTCGGACACAAAGATTGGAATGGCTGCTTCCGTTGCCACGACGGCAAACACCTCGCGGCCGATGGCAAGAAATCGATCAAGGCGAGCGATTGCCGTTCCTGCCATCTGATCCTCGCGCAAGGCGATCCCGAATCGATGAACAACATCAATCCGAAGGGGCACGAGTTCATGCATATCGACGCCGAGTACTCCGATTTTTCCTGCACCGATTGCCACACCGGCGGGACCGCAGAAGTAATTTCATCGGTAAAAACGCGCAGTCAGCGGGTTACAGCGACTTGTCAGAGGTTGCCGGCCGCCGAATAAGCTCGCCGCGATTCGAGCGTTGCAATGGACCAAGAGACTGCCGCCATCTCCCCTTCGAAAACGTCGCGGCGCGCTTTTCTCGATCTTCTTTTGGGCGCCAGCCGCGCTCGGCTGGATGGTCACGGTCGCTTACCCGATCATTCGTTATCTCAAACCGCTGCCGCAAACCGGCGCCACCGGGCCCACGCATTTGACGCGCGATGAGGCGGCGAAGTTGGAGCAAAACCAATTTGTCATCGTCCCGGTGAGCGGGCAACGCGTGATCGTTTTCCAATCGGAGGATCAACTCTTCGCCTTCAGCGCGAAGTGCACCCATGAAGGTTGCACGGTCACGTTTCAGCCAGGGCAATCAGTCATCTGGTGTCCCTGCCATGACGGCCGCTTCGATCTCACTGGCCGCGTGCTCTCCGGGCCGCCGCCTCAGCCGCTGGCGAAGTACGCCGCGCAACGTCAGCCGGACGGCGCCATCGTCATCTCGGAACAAAAGGCATGAGCAACCACGCCGAGAAGCGTGGCGTGATGGGGTGGCTGGATCGGCGTTATCAGATCACGCCGCTTTTCGAATTCCTGCGTCACAAGGAGGTGCCGCTCGGGACGCATTGGATGGGCTGGTACTATCTCGGCGGGGTGACGATGTTTTTCTTCATCGTCCAGGTCATCACCGGCGTGCTCCTGCTGATGTACTACCAGCCCGGGGAAGCGACCGCCTACGAGAGCATCCGTTTCCTGACGACCAAGGTGCCGTTCGGCTGGCTGATTCGCTCGATGCACAGTTGGAGCGCGCATCTCATGATCATCTCGCTGCTCCTCCACATGTTCAGCACGATGATGCTGAAAGCCTACCGGCCGCCGCGCGAAGTGACGTGGGTGTCCGGCTACTTCCTGTTTCTCCTCACGCTCGGCTTCGGGTTCTCCGGCTATCTGCTGCCGTGGAACAAGCTCGCTTATTTCGCGACCACGGTCGGGACGAACATCGTCGCATCCGTGCCCTTGATAGGCGACTGGCTCTTGCAGGTCTTGCGCGGCGGACAGGATGTCACGATCAACACGCTCTACCGCTTCTTCGCCGGGCACGTCGTCATCCTGCCATTGGCGTTCGTCGGCATCATCGGACTTGCACCTGCTCTTGATTCAACGCCAGGGAATGGCGCCGCCGATCGAGGCCAAGGCCGCGCCGCGCGGGATGAAGTTCTTTCCCAGTTTTGCCCTGCGCGATCTGTTGTTGTGGCTCGGCTGCCTGATGGCGCTGCTCAGCCTCGCGGTCTTCCTTCCCTATGGGCCGGGCATTCCCGGAATGGATTGGGAACTGGGCGAGAAAGCGGACCCATTCGCGCCCGCGTATCCCGGGATCAAACCGGAATGGTATTTCCTCTGGGAGTATCAACTGCTGAAGGAATTCCCGCCGCACCTTTTCGGTCTGGAGGGCCCGCAAGTCTGTCTGTTCCTGATCGGCATCTTGTTCGGCATCTGGGCCATCATCCCGTGGCTCGACCGGCGCGCGTATCGGAATGAGCCCTCACCGGAATTCAGCGATTTCGGCTGGGCGCGCGATCCTTTTCCTCACCTACCTGACGCTGATGGGCTGGGATATCGGCAGCGGTGGAGCAGTCGACGATCTGGCCGCGCTGCAAAAAATCGCGCACGTCTGCGCGTGGTGGACTCTGGCTGCGGGCGCGGTGGTGATTCTTGTTCGCGTTCGTGCGTTACCAGCATCGCTGGTTCTGGCTCACGCGGCGCCGCGCTGCTTGCAGGTGGCGCTGCATGGCTTGTTCGGTCTCTCTTATCTGCTCGCCGGCCTGATCGCGGGAGCCTTGGCGACGATCGCGATCGTCGCGACCTATGTGATGGGTTCGCGCGCGCGAATCGGAGAACTACCGGGATGAGAACGCTGCCGATTGTCCTCACCGGCATTGTGGTTTTCTACCCTGCATTGTCACGCGGAGCAAAACGCCACCGCACCGAATCCGAAACTGGCCGAGATGCTTTCGGCGAAAGACGAAAGCGGCAAGCCGATCTTCACTCCGGAGCAACAGGCCTACTACGACGGTCTGAACGATAACCTCCGAGAGCTGCTCAATCAAGGCGGTGGAAAAGGAGACGATCACGCGGCCGGAGCATCTCGCTGCGCTGCTCGCGCTTGCAATTGCGTCCGCAGAAAATGGAGCTGGTCCTGGAGAACAATTGCATCCTTTGCCACAGCGATTCCGCCAATCACTCGGCCGACACCCTCTTCACGCTGACGCCCGAATCCAGACGCGCCGCCGTCGCACATGAATCTGAAGGAGATCGTCGAGGATGTTCATTTTCGGCGCGGCATCTCCTGCGCCGGTTGTCACGGCGGCGATCCCACCGCCGATCTCGGGCACGATCACGTGAAGGAATGGCCGGAGAAAGATCGCGCAGAAGAATCGCGCCTGGGTCGTGCAATTCTGCGCGCGCTGCCATTCCGATCCGGCGAAGATGCACGACTTCAATCCCGCGCTGCCGACCGATCAGCTCGCGAAATTCAAAGAGAGCCCGCATGGCCACCAGTTGTTAGACCAGCATGACGACCGTGCTCCTTCGTGCGTGAGTTGCCACGGCGTCCACGGGATTCGGCCGGCGAAAGACCCGCAGTCAAAAGTCTATGCGCAGCGCGTCCCCGAGACTTGCGGCGCCTGCCACGCCAATTCCGAGACGATGGCCGGGATTCAAGCGCGCGGACGGTTCGCCCTTGCCGACCACGCAACTGGCCGAGTTTCGCGACCAGCGTGCATGGCCGCGCCCTTCTTCAGCGCGGCGATCTCGGCGCGCCCGCGTGCAACGATTGCCACGGCAATCACGGCCCGATCCCGCCCGGCGTCGCGAGCGTGAGCCGCAGTTGCAGCCTTTGCCATTCGACCAATGCGAGCCTCTTCGACGGCAGCAAACACAAGCAGGCCTTCGACAAGCATGGCTGGCCCGAATGCAGCAAGTGCCATGGCAATCACGCCATCGAAAAGACGCACGACAAGATGCTGGCCGCCGGGCCGGGCGCCTTGTGCACGGATTGCCATCGCCAGTTCTCCAAAGACAATCCGGAATGCGAAGCGACGGCCGAGTATTTTCACAAGACGATCACGCAAATGGACGAGGCGCGGAACAAGTTCACGGCCGTCTCGGAGAAGCTGGCCGCCAAAGGTCTCGATGTTGAGCCGATCAAGAATCAGCTGAACGAGCTCGAGGACAGCCTGAAGAAATCGCGCTCGAACGTGCATTCGTTCAGCCGAAATACCTTTCAGCAGGTCGGCGGCTCCGGGAGAAGAAGCCGTTCAGAAAGCGGACGCTCTTGGTGGAGAAAGCGCGGGAGGAATACAAGTTCCGGCAGATCGGTCTGGCCGCGAGCATCGCGGTGATCGGACTGCTGATGCTGACGATTTACCTGAAACTCCGGCAACTCGAGAAAGCACGACGAATGAAGGAGCCTGACGAAGCAGAAGCAGAAATTCTTTCCCGAGCGGCGCGATTTTTTTCTTCGTGCTTCTGCTGCGTGTTCTACGCCGCTGCTCTGGCTCGTGATCTACGCGCTCATGATCGCGCGGAGCTGAGCGATGAACGGCGTTCCGGTACTCGAACGGCGAATTATCATTCATCTGCGACGGCGTTCGTGCTGACGCTGTTCGGTTTGGCCGCGCTCGCGGTTAATCTCTTTCACGTCGGGCTGCCCACCTGCCTCGCTGACATCAAACCTTTCCAGAAAGGCGAACTGATCGCGCATTCGCCGACGCATTACGAACTGCATTACGTCGCCCGCATGTGGAAGTTCGAGCCGGAAGACGTCATGGTGCCCGCCGGATCGACAGTCGATATTTACGTGAGCACGCCGGACGTGACCCACGGGCTGATTTTGTTAGGCACCAATCTCAATCTGATGGTCGTGCCCGGCGTGGTGAATTATGCGCGCGTCCACTTCGACAAACCCGGCGTGCATCAACTGCTCTGCCACGAATATTGCGGCACTGGTCACGACCGCATGACGACAAGTCTGCGGGTGGTGGATGAGGAACATTTCGCGCTCAACCAGGCAGCGCTCCCGCCGCAGGCGGCGATCGATCCCAGAGTAGCGACTCCTCGAAGCGAAGGACTGCATGACCTGCCATTCGATTGATGGCGACCGAGAGCATCGGCCCGACCTTGAAAGGAATCTATGGCCGCACAGTGAAGCTGACAGACGGATCGACCGTGACCGCGGATGACGCTTACGTCCGCGAATCAATCCTCAAGCCGAGCGCAAAGATCGTCGCCGATTTCGACGACGTGATGCAGGTGCCCGAGCTGACCGATGAAGAGCTCAATCAGATCATGGAGTATCTGAAGACGCTGAAATAAGACGCAATGGAATGGCCTAACGACCAACGCCGGATCGAGATCGAGCCGTCGCTCAAGCGCATGATCCTGATCGAGCTGATCTTCCCGATGGTCCTGCTCGATCCTCGGGATTTACCACGGCTTGATGCAGACGCTTTATCGCGCCGGCATCATTCACAGCCGGCAGGTTTTCGGGCTCGAATACTTCCAGGGACTGACCCTCCACGGCGTCGTCAACGCGATCGTCTTCACCACCTTCTTTGCCGTCGCCTTCGGTTACGCAGTCGTTCGCTTTTATCTCGGACGCCCGCTCAACATGAAGGTCGCCTGGCTGTCGTTCGCGCTCATGGTGATCGGCACGCTCCTCGCGGCCGCGGCCATTCTCTCCGGCAAAGCGAGCGTGCTCTACACTTTTTATCCGCCGCTGCGCGCGCATCCGGCTTTCTACATTGGCCTCGTGCTCGTCGTGGTCGGCTCGTGGATCGCATTCTTCAACTGGATGCCGGCCTATTTCGCCTGGACGCGCGAACATCCCGGCGAAAAAGTCCCGCTCGGCGTCGTCGGCATTTTCGCCACCTTCATCGTCTGGCTGATCGCGACCATTCCCGTCGCGATCGAAATCATCTTTCTGCTCATCCCATGGTCGTTAGGCTGGACCGCGACCGTCAATGTCCCGCTGGCGCGGTTGCTCTTCTGGTTCTTCGGGCACCCGCTCGTCTACTTCTGGCTGCTCCCGACCTACGTCATGTATTACACGATGCTGCCGAAGCTCGCGGGCGGAAAATTGTTCTCCGATTTTGCCGGCCGGCTCACCTTCATGTGGCTGGTGCTCTTCTCCGCGCCGGTCGGCATTCATCATCAATTCACCGAGCCGGGAATCAGCAGCACGTGGAAGTTCGTGCACGCCTTCTTCACCATGCTGGTGGCGGTGCCGAGTTTCGCGACCGCGTTCACCATGGCCGCTTCGATGGAGCACGGCGCGCGGGCGAAGGGCGGCCGCGGCTTGATGGGTTGGTGGAAGAAACTTCCCTATCTCGACAGGGACCGCTGGTTATTCCCGTATTTCTTCTGCGGCCTCGTCATCTTCATCTTCGGCGGAGTCACCGGCATCATCAACGCCTCCTACAATCTCGAACAATGTCGTGCACAACACCTCCTGGCTGCCGGCGCATTTCCATCAAACCGTCGCCGGCCCGGTCTTCCTCTCCTACATCGGCATGAGTCTGTTTCTGGTCGCAAAACTCACCGGCAAAGAGATCAAATTCCAAGGTTTGAATGTCTGGATGCCCTACATCTGGACGCTCGGGATCATGATCTTCTCCACCGGCCTCTTCATCGGTGGCGCCGGCGGCGAACCGCGTCGCACCAACATGGGATTGACCTACACCAATCCGCAGTCCGATCTCTATCGCGCCGACTGGCAGGTCGCGAGAATTCTCGGCAGCACCGGCGGAATCATCATGACGCTCGCCGCGCTGATGTTTTTCATCGTCTTCTTCGCCACGCTTTTCAGCAGGGCGACCAAAGGAGCGGCGTTCGAACTGATCGAATCCGAGCCGTATCACGACGAGCATGTTCCGGCCGTGCAAAGGTTCACCCCCTGGGTGGTGGCCGCTGTGCTCTTGCTCATCATCGCCTACGCGCCGCCGATCGCGCAGACGTTGCGGAGTAATTTTCCCGGCGCGCGGCCGTACTCACCCGACAGCCCCGTCGCCAATGAATCTCGGACCGTCGCCTTGAATTTTCCGAAGCGTCGTGTCGCCGCATGCAGGGTGTTGCGGCCGCATTTATCTGGTGCATTCGATGGGCGCGACGGCGATTTTGAACGCAGGACCGTTTGGCGGCGGAGAATTTCGCCGCCGCCGCGCGCGCGCGACGTGCAGCGCATCATTTATCTCGGCGGATTGGGCGAGGATGAGCGGATTTGTCGGCGCACTTGCGTAGCCGGCACGAGGTGGGAGAGCGATTGCGAGCGCATGGCGTGCGGTGATCGAGTTCCAGCGCGTCATCATCATCGGCTCGGGCAGCTTGTCGTTTGAAATGATCCGAGCATTGGTGGAGCGGCTGCCCGTGATGGTGACTCCCCGCTGGGTGCGGGTGACGGCGCAACCCATCGCCATCGGCGACGTGCTGGCTTATCTCCGGGCGGCGCTTTCCCTCAAGCTGGATGCCAGCGTCATCGTCGAGATTGGCGGGCCGGACCAGGTTTCCTATGGCGAACTGATGCGCGAATACGCCCGGCAGCGCAAGCTGCGGCGGTGGATGATTCCCGTGCCACTGTTGACTCCGCGACTGTCGAGTTTGTGGCTGGCCTGGTGACGCCGCTTTATGCCCGCGTGGGCCGCAAGTTGGTAGACAGCCTCCGCCATCCGACCATCGTGCGCGATGATTCCGCGCAACGCCTGTTCCCCATCAGGCCGGTCGGCGTGGGCGAGGCGATTGCGCGGGCGCTGCGCAACGAAGACTCCAGCTTTGCGCAAACGCGGTGGTCGGACGCGTTGTCCGCCGACGCGAGCGCACCCCGGCAATGGGGAGGCACACGATTTGGCAATCGCTTGGTGGATTCACGCTCGACGCATGTCGCGGCGTCGCCGGCCAAAGTGTTTGCCGCCGTCGAACGGATTGGCGGCGCGGTGGGCTGGCATTATGCAAACTGGCTTTGGACGTTGCGCGGCTGGCTGGATCTGCTCATCGGCGGCGTAGGAATGCGCCGTGGTCGTCGCGACCCAGAGCGGTTGCGAACTGGCGACACGCTGGATTGCTGGCGCGTCGAATCCATCCAGCCGGACCAGCGGCTGCGACTGGCGGCGGAGATGAAACTGCCGGGCCGGGCGTGGCTGGAATTCGAGATACAACCGAATGGAAACGGGGCGCGGCTGCGGCAGACGGCGACGTTCGATCCGCTCGGACTGTGGGGGCTGGCGTATTGGTATGGCGTGTGGCCGTTGCACCAACTCGTGTTCGCCGGGATGCTGCGCGGCCTGGTGCGAGCGCAGAGAATGTGGTTGAACATCATTATGACGATCAACAAAACACGGAGTCACCGCCTGCTCGCGCTGGCGGATGGGTGTTGCTCTGCTTCGCGGCTGCGTCGCTGGGTGGGTTCTTCGGGCGGGCGAATGGTATGGCACGTTGAAGAAGCCGGCGTGGAATCCGCGGGGTGGATTTTCGGCCGGTCTGGACGTGCTCTACACGATGATGGCGGTGGCGGATGGTGGTGTGGCGGCAGGGTGGCTGCGCAAACGTCGCCTTGAATTCTCCGAAGCGTCTCGCTGCAATCTTCGGGGTCGCTTGCGTTGCCGCGGGCGCGCTCCACGCAGGCACGGTCGAAGAGGTGGCGCCACAGCGCGGGCGCGCCGCAGCACAGATCAGTTGGACCGATGAGTCTGGTCGCATCCGAAATCTTTCAGAGTTTGCCGGCTATCCGGTTGTCGTGCTGCCGATGTACACGCGCTGCCCCTCTGCGTGTTTGCTCACGGTCGCGCAGTTAAAAAAAACGCTGGGCGCTTCCACCGCCGACCCGACGCAATTTCGCGTTCTCTTGTTTTCCATCGATCCGACGGACACACCGGCGAGTCTGGCGGCGTATCGTCGGCGCGAAGCGTGCCGCTCAGTTGGTTCGTCGGCGCGGCCGACCAATCGAACATCGACGCGCTCCTGGAATCGATCGGCTTTCAATCGGCAAAAGCCGGGACGGAATTCATGCATCCCAACCTGCTCGTCTTCCTCGACTCGAAACTGCGCGTCACGAAGTGGATCTACGGCACCGACTACACCGCAGGCGATCTCGAGACCGCGTTGAAGATCGCCAGCGGTCAAAGCGATTGGATCGGCCAGCATTTCGACGTTCTCTACGCCCTCCTGATTTTCGCGGCCGCGCTTCTTTGCGTCGCTCTCGTTCAGCAACTAGGCCACCGGAAGGCGCCACCGCCGGGAAGCGCTCGTGTGCAGGCCAGAGCTAGCGCTGCGCGGCTTCGAATTCCTTCGTCTTATACCCGCGCACGATCAGGAACACGCCGATGACGATCATGAAAGTGGACAAAGCCTGACCGCGAGTGAGCGGCCCGGTGAGCGGTGCGTCCGGTTCGCGGAAATTCTCCACGAAGATGCGCACGATCGCGTAGATCAGGAAGAACGCTCCGGCGAGAACGCCACGCGGTTGCCTCGTTTTCACGCGCAGGAACCAAAGACACGCGAAGAGAAAGACGCCTTCGAGCAGCGCTTCGTAGAGTTGCGATGGATGCCGCGGCGTCAGGGTGGCGTGCAAGACATCCTGCAGCGCCGGCTGATGTCGCGCTTGTTCGATCAACTGTTCGACGCTGGTGATCGCTGGATCGACGCCTTGCGCCGCGGCCAGGGCGCGGTTGCCGATGTCCGGCTCGTTCACCATTTCGGTCGGGAATTGCATCGCCCAGGGCACCGTCGTCGGACGCCCATAGAGTTCGCCGTTGATGAAGTTGGCGCAGCGTCCGAGAAAGAGCCCGACCGGCGCCACGACCCCGAGATTATCCGCCAGGCTGAACCACGAGAGGCGATGTCGCCACGCGTAATACACCGTGAAAAGCGACCAGCCCGATGATGCCGCCGTGGCTCGACATTCCGCCCTGCCAGACGCGCAGCAGCGAGAGCGGATCGCCGATCGTCTGGTGAAAGCGATAGAACAGGACGTAGCCCAGGCGTCCTCCGAGCACGACGCCAAAGAGTGCGGCCCACATGATGAAATCGCTCACCTGTGCCACCGGCAGAGCGCAGTACCCATGTTGCGCCAGCCAGCGCAGCAGGAAAAATCCGCAGACGAACGCGAGCACGTACGAGGTGCCGTACCAGCGCAGTCCGATGTTTGGCCCGATCTGAAAAATGAACGGGCTGAAGTTGTCGATGAAGTAGGCGATCAGGCCGGGCAGCGCTACACGCGACGCTTGCGGAAGATCAACCTTCATGCTCGCTCGCGAGATGACGGCGCCTGCGCACGCTCAGATTTGACGGCGGAATGCGAAGCCGCTCCCGTGATCAGGTGCAGGCTATCGCGACCACCGAACCCAGCACCGGACTGCGGCCGATCCGCCTGCGCCTGCTCAAGCTCTGGGTTTGGTTCACCGACGTTATTCACCCGGACGAATTTCAGGTCACGCTCGTCTGGGCGGGAGTGATTGGGTTCGCGGGCGCGCTTTCCTCGATCGCGTTTCGATGGCTGGCGGCGCTCGCGCATATGGCGCTGACCGGCGACGCCACGCTGCGGATGGTGGAGACGTTTTCGCATTTGCCCATGTGGCAGCGACTGCTCACGCCTGCGCTTGGCGGTTTGATCGCCGGCTTCTGCATTTCTTTTGGCCAGCGCTTTCACCGCTCGGTCGCGACGACCGATTATATGGAAGCGATCGTCCTCGGGAACGGCCGTATTCCCGTTCGGCTAAGTTTGATCAAAACCGCGTCCGCGATGTTCACGATCGCGTCGGGCGGCTCGATCGGGCGCGAAGGTCCGCTCGTCCAGCTCTCGTCGCTGCTCGCTTCGGTCATCGGACGAATTCAGAAATGGTCGACGCTGCGCCTGCGTTTGCTCGTTGGATGCGGCGCGGCTGCTGGCATCGCCTCGGCTTACAACGCACCGATCGCCGGATCGCTTTTCGTTGCGGAGATCGTGCTCGGTTCGCTCGCGATGGACATTTTCGGCCCGCTCGTCTTCGCCTCCGTCATCGCCACGCTGACGGTGCGTGCGTTCGTCGGCGGGGCTCCGCTGTACGACATCCCGGCATTCAAATTGAACGCGAGTTGGGAAATCGCGCCCTACCTGCTGCTGGGGTTAAGCGCGGGAATGATAGCGCCGTTTTTTCTGCGCCTGCTCGACCGGAGCGAAGATCTGTTTCGACGAATCGCGCTGCCGGTTTATGCGCGCATGACGCTCGGCGGTCTGGTCGTCGGTGCGCTCGCGATTCTGCATCCGGAGGTTTGCGGCAACGGCTACAGCGCGGTTAACGAGATTCTCCATGGACGATGGCTTTGGCAAACGCTGGTCGTCATTCTCCTCTTCAAAGTGGTCGCAACCGCGGCCACCTTTGGCTCCGGCGCGGTCGGCGGCGTCTTCACGCCCACTCTCTTTGTCGGCGCGAGCCTGGGCTACTTGTTCGGCGCGTTCTTCCACGCGCTCTTTCCGTCATCAGATTTGAACCCAAGCGCCTGCGCGCTCGTGGGCATGGGTGCTTTTCTCGCCGGCACCACGCACGCGCCCGTCATGGCCATCATGATGATCTTCGAGTTGACCCTCGATTATCAAATCATCCTGCCGCTCATGCTCGCCTGCGTGCTGGCCTATTACACCGTCGGCGCGGATCGAACCGCGTTCCATTTACAGCGAGTCAGTTAAACGCAAAGGCGGCGGGCGCTTTTCCGCGCGTCTCGTGGACGTCAATGTCGGTGATCTCATGAAACGCGATCCCGTGGCCGTGCGGCCTAACGACGGCTTCGCGGTCATTGGACAAAAGTTTCTTGCCAATCGTTTCAATTACCTCTACGTGGCGAACGATGCGCAGCGTTTTCTCGGTGCGATCTCGCTGCACGACATCAAGAACTCGTTGCAGGACCCAGTCCTCGCGAACGTCGTGATCGCGGCCGATCTCATGCAGGAGAAGTTCCCGACGATCTCTGTCGATACACCGCTAAGCGAAGCTTTCGGCGTTTTTGCGCGACACAGTGGCGAGCGATTGCCGGTGGTCAATGATGAGCGCGAAAGGCGTCTCGTCGGCAGCTTGTCGAAGGCTGATCTGATGTTGGCTCTCGCGACCGCCTCGCAGAGCCAGGCCAGCAGCCGCAAGAGCCTGCACCAAGCGAGCGCAGATCGTCCCGACCCGAAAGTCAGTAGGTAGCGCTCGTCTTATCGACGAAAACCTCGATCAGCTTGTCTTGTCCATCGAACGCCCACTCGGCGATCACTTCCTTTTCAGTGAGTAACGGCGCGGTCAGGAAAATCGTAGCTGGATTATCGATGTAGCCTCCGAGTCGGACGCGAATCGATTTGACGCCTTTCCTGGCTGACTTCGCCGCGGCTTCGCCGGTTGCGCCATGCGGTTCCACGACGGGCGGCGGCGCGCCCTGCGGCAGCAGCTTCGTGGCGATGAATTTCTGCACCTGGGCCGTGCTCGAGCCAATCGGCGTTTGTTTCAGCAACGTGGCGCGAATTTCCAAACGGTGGTCCTGCGGATCGATCGACGGAGTCGACCGCTCCTGGGCCTGACTTTCACTGAATGGCAGCCCAACGGCGGGGAGCGCGGCAAGAGTGCAGAGCCACACAAAGCGACGAAGCATGTCCGTTACCTTCATCGCGGCAGCGAGCGAAGCAAATGCGGCCGTTCGCGGCTGAAGAACGGGCGCCTGCATTCAGGTTGCGCCCGTTAGGGGATATCGCGCACGGTGGGTAGATTACGATCGGAGCGCACGACGCAGCGTTTGTCGGGCCGCGTCTATGCGGCGGATCTTGCGCAACGCACAGCCTCTATCGGCAGCCCTTCGTAGGTCTCGTGCACGATGTGATCGACCACGGCCTTGAGATTGCCGCGTTCGCTCCCAAACCGCCAGTTGCCGGTCCGCACCCGTGCCTTTCATGAGAATGTTTTCGATGTGCGCGATCTCGCGGTGACTGCCGAGTTCATCCACCTCCGGCGCGATGAATTCGAGGATCTCGTGAATCAAACTGCGCGTCTCCACTTCCCGCTTCTTGCCAAAATCGATCAACTTTCCGTCGATCCCGTAACGCGAGGCGCGCCAGCGGTTCTCGTCCAGCAGCCGCCGCGGATACATCCGGAAGGTCGTGTTTTGGTGCAGGAATTTTCGGAGCTTGACGATCACGGCCTGCATCATCGCGGCGAGCGCCAGGGTGTCGTCCACTCTCGTTTGGGCATCGCAGATGCGGAACTCGATGGTGTTGAAGAACGGATGCAGGCGGATGTCCCACCAAATCTTTTTCGCGTTGTCGATGCAACCAGTCGCCACGAGCAACGCCAGGTAATCGTCATACTCTGAGAGGCTCTCGAAAGCGTCGGGAATGCCGGTGCGCGGGAAGCGTTCGAAGATCATTTGCCGGTAGGCTTTCAAACCGGTGTTTTCGCCCAACCAAAAAGGCGAGTTCACCGAAAGAGCGTAGAGATGGGGCAGGAAATACCGCGCCTGGTTCATGAGGTCGATACCCTCCTGGCGATCGGGAATTCCCACGTGGACATGCAATCCGAAGATGAGATTGGCCCGCGCAATTTGCTGCATGTCTTCCACGATCGTGGCGTAGCGTGGGTGGGCGGTGATCAGTTGATCGTGCCAATGCGAGAACGGGTGTGTGCCCGCGGAAGCGATGTTTAATCCGGCACGTGCCGCGAGCGCGGCAAGTTGAGTCCGGAGGAGAACAACTTGTTCTCGAGCCCGGCAGGTGTCGTGGCAAACTTCGGTGCCCAGTTCAACGACGGACTGGTGCATCTCGGGCTTCAAGTGCTCGTGCAGGATTACCTCGCCATCGTCGAGGATCTGCTGAATGTGCGAACGCAGATCGCGCGTCTCCGGATCAATGATCTGAAACTCCTCCTCGATCCCGAGGGTGAAGACGTGATCTTTCATGCCGCGGAAAAACGATCTCGAGCTTCTACCGATTCACGCCACGGTCCCTCGCACTCCATTTCATATCTTCACCTTGAGAGAGCCTTCAGAGCCTCCTCCGCGCTGGCGCAGGTCACGATGCGAACATCTGCGCCATAGTGGAAATGGGACATGATTTGCAATCCAATGTCTCGCTGCGGATGGGGAATCGCACGCACGACGAGAGCTACGCCCTTCTCATTGCAGCACTGCATGATCTTTTCGAGGTGAGGTGTGCAGGCCAGGTCCATGGACTCCAAATTCTGTCAGATCGACCAGGAGCCGAAACCCACGTTCCAGTTTCGCGAGGGCGCGGCGGAACTTCGTTGGCGCATTCCGCGAGGTCCGCCGCGCCGACGTGGCCAGCGTAACGGATGACAAGAAGATTACCTGGGCGATCAAGCTTCGACGACGAATGGTCTTCGCGTCCGCTCCGGAGATTTCGCTAGTGGGAGATTGCATGGCTGAGGGGAGCGAGCTTCACGTTGCTTTGTCATCGGCCAGCTTGCGCCGCGCGGCTTGCAGGCGCCGCACCATCACCTGGCTCATGCGCTTGAAGAGTTCATGACTGAGCGTCAGATCCTCGTCACGATGTTGCCGCAGAAGGATGCCGGAAAAACAAATCGTCGTCGTGGGCTCGATCGCGCGGGCATCGAATTCCCACCGATAGGGCGGGAAGAGCCACGACCAACCGAGCGGCTCACCCGCGGAGACCGTGTCGATCACGACGGCCGGCCGATTGTCCTTCCTCGTTTCAATGACCACCGTTCCGTTCTCGATGAGAAAGAAGCCGCTGGCGGGTTCGCCCGCGCGAAAGATAACGTGACCCGCTTCGAATTGTATCGGCGCGGCGGATTTGCCTAGGATCTCGAGGTGATGCGGGGTCATCCCCTGGAGAAAGGGATGCGCGCGCAAGCGCTGTTCCATGTTTTGTTGTTCATCTGTCATCTTCTTGAATAATCACGGGAATTCGGATCAAGGCTCTGCAACTCTTGTCAAAGTTAAGTCCTTTCTTGCGGTTCGCGAGCAACCGTGATTCCGAGGACCGCACAAGAAACGACTCGCCTTTCGCAATTACGGGGCAGCGCCTTGGGCTCACTTTCATAGACTGAGCCTACAGAGGATTTCCCAACCACCAACGAGCCTAACGATATGAAGAACTTCATCAACATCTGGTAACGGGGCGAAACGCCTGAAGATCGAAAACATTCTTGTGCCGATCGACTTCTCCGAGTTGTCGATGGAGGCGATTCCGATGGCGAAGCGTTTGGCGCAACGTTTCGGAGCGAGTATTCACCTCGCGCACATTCAGGAGTATTCCTACCCGGCGGTTTTCTCCAGTCCGGCCATGCCGGTCTACATTTCGCCCGCGATGGACACTGAGGAATGGCGGAAAGCTGCGGAACAAGAGTTGAAAACTCTGGCCAGGAAAGAGCGATTAACTGGCACCTGCCGGGCCGAAATCGGCGGCGCTCCTTTCGATGATATTTGTTGGATCGCCCGGCAGATTCCTGCGGATCTGATTGTCACTCCCACGCATGGACGCACCGGCCTGAAGCGCGCGCTTCTCGGCAGCACGGCCGAACGTCTCGTCCAACATTCCCCCTGCCCGGTGTTCGTCTTGCGCGAGAAGAAACCAACGAAAGCGGCACGCAAGAAGCCGACTTCGGGCTCAGCGATGTCGATCGACACGATCCTTGTGCCGGTCGATTTCTCCGAGTGTTCGCGGGCCGGATTGAACTATGCGATCGAGTTCGCGAAGAAATTCTCTGCCCGCATCCTTGTTCTGCACCTGGTGGATCTCCGGCCCTTGCTCGGGGCTGCTGGCTATGCGCTCAGCGATTCTTCTGCGTCCGAAGAGGCGTCCATGCGGGATGCCGAAAAGGGAATGAGTGAGTTTGTGCGTGGGGTTAAATTCGGAGAAATCGCCTTCCAAACCCAGGTGATCGCTGGCAACCCGGTGCAGGGGATATGTCAGGTGGCGTCCGCGGAGAATGCCGATTTGATCATCACCGCCACTCATGGACGAACGGGCTTGACCCACGTGCTGATTGGGAGCACCGCCGAGGTTGTCGTGCGGCACGCGCCGTGCCCGGTTTTGGTCGTGCCCTCACATCCGGGGCTGCGCGCCGCTGGCCTAACGAAACGGAAGGCGGACGTCAAGCAGAGAGGAAAGCCGCGTCTGGTGAATCCGCCCCGCAAAACGATTCTCGAGGCGTTCGCCACCCGGCGTGCGCGCAAGATTGTCCGGCAGCCCTTTCCGGAGCGCCGCAAGACGAACAAGTTTCGCGAGTCTCATCAGGGTTCGCTCGCCTGACGACCACGCGGTGCAAGATGCTGCATGTGCACGACAATCGCGGAAACGGCGATGAGCATCTGCCGCCCGGCGACGGCGCGATCGACTGGGAAAAATTGATGCGCGAGCTGATCGCAGTGCGCTTTCGCGGCACGCTCATTCTCGAACTGGCCGGCCAATCCGATCCTGCCGCGACAATGACAAACGCGCGCAGAGGTCGCGCTTATTTGCGCGAACAAGCGCGTCGTCTCGCGGTTACCGACCTGCTCGGCGCGAACTGACTTCGTCGCGACAAGAAACGGCTATGAATTCGCAATCCGCGATCAGCGGAAGTGTGAGTCCTGACAGAAGCTGGGCTCAGAAGGAGCACCAAACATGAAAGCAACAATCCCTCAGTTTCGTCTCACGCGGCTCGCGTTTATCTCAGTCACCGCCACCGTGCTGGTCTTCCTCGGCTGGAACGTGCGCGAGAAAATCACTCCCGCGGTTTCCCTACCCTTTACCATGAACGCCCCAACCAGTGAAGTGGCGCCACAGTTTCTGCCCTTCACCTACGACGACGTGGTGCGTTATTTCGAGGACGCGCTCGGCTATCGCGCGCAACAGCGCTTCGCTAATCAAGTGATCTTCCGCGGCGACGGTTCGCCAGACGAGTTCTACACCATTACTGTGACGCGCCGCGCATCCGACGTCCTTGTCGCCTTCAACGTCGTTGACGACTACGGCATGCAACTGCTGCGCGAATTCTTCGAGGCGCCCTTCTTCCAGAGGCATGAGAGCGAGCAGTTTTACGCGCTGCTTAACGGCCGCGACGTGACCCGCACTCTGCACATGCCGCGGTTTAACGTTGTCTTCGAGTATAGCAGTCCGGGGTTCGAGGCGAACATCTCGATGATCTTCTCGCCACGGTTTCGTTCGCTCTCCGCGCCGGATGCGCAGAGCTCGCCCTGAGCGGCGTCCCGACTTGGCGCTGCTTAGGCGCCGTAGGCTTGCCGAATCCAATGCGCAAGAATTAGGCTAGCATCACAGCGGCTCCTCCGGTCGGCAGACCTTCTTCACTTCGCCGGTCATCTACACCGAGCCGCTGAATCGCATCTTTCACACCGTGCCGATCCCGCTCGCCCACATCTTCCTCATCGGAGCGGTCGCCAGCCTCGTCCTCTGGGTAGAGGAAACGAGAAAGTTTTTCGCCCGGAGGCGAAGTCAAGAAACGACCGGCTCTTCGCAACGGATGCAGAGTCAGGCGACGTGATCTGGGGCACGCTGCATGCAATGATGAGCAGCATGGCTCCTAAACAACGGACAGAGCGGAAGAGCCGTTCAGCTCGACTGCTCCCGCGAGATCGTCCGCCGCTCGACGCGATGTTTGCGCCGAAATCTGTCGCGCTCATCGGGGCGACGGACAGACCAGGCAGCGTCGGACGTGCATTGATGGAAAACCTCCGCAAATTCTCCGGCCGCTTTTATCCGATCACTCCGCGTCGACAAGCCGTCATGGACGTCCCGGCACGCAGGAGCATTCGTGAAGTGCCCGAAGAGGTTGATCTGGCGATCATCGCGACGCCCGCAGCCAGTGTTCCAGCAATCGTGCGCGATTGCGCGGAAGCTGGCGTGAAGGGCGCCGTCATCATCTCTGCCGGTTTCAAGGAAATCGGTGAGCGCGGACGCGACCTGGAAGAAGAGATCAACGCGAACCGCGGCGCGACGCGCATCATTGGTCCCAATTGCGTCGGCCTGATGCTGCCGCACATCGGGTTGAATGCGACCTTCGCGCGTCCGCTCGCGTTGCCCGGCAACATTGGCTTCATTAGTCAGAGCGGCGCACTTTGCACCGCGATTCTCGATTGGAGCCTCGGCCAGCAGCTCGGCTTTAGCGCCTTTGTCTCCGTCGGATCAATGCTCGATGCGAACTGGGGTGATCTGATTTATCAACTCGGCGATGATCCGCACACGCGCAGCATTCTACTTTACATGGAGTCGATCGGTGATGCGCGCTCGTTCCTTTCCGCGGCGCGCGAAGTCGCCCTAACGAAACCAATCATCGTCATTAAAGTCGGACGCACGGAGGCCGCGGCGAAGGCGGCGGCATCGCACACCGGCGCGTTGACCGGCAGCGATGAAGTCATCGATGCGGCTTTCCGTCGCGCCGGTATCTTGCGCGTCGATACAATCGCAGAGCTGTTCTACATGGCGGAGTTGCTGGGCAGGCAACCTCGTGCGGCCGGTCCGCGTCTTGCCATCGTGACGAACGGCGGCGGAGCCGGTGTCCTCGCAACCGATATGCTGATCGCGAACGGCGGCGAAATTGCACCGCTTTCGCCTGATACAATCGCCACACTCGACACAGAGCTGCCACGGCATTGGAGTCATGCCAATCCGGTTGATCTGATCGGAGACGCGGACGCGGATCGCTACGAGCGCGCGGTCGAGATCGTCTCGCGCGATGAGAACAATGACGGTTTGCTCGTTGTCCTGACGCCGCAAGCGGTCACGGAACCGACGCGCGTCGCGACCAGGCTGGCGCGCTTCGCCAGGCTCCCTGGCAAACCCATCCTCGCCAGCTTCATGGGCGGGGAATGCGTGCGCGAAGCAACCTCGATTCTTGAGCACGCCGGCATCCCCGTCTTTCCCTACCCAGATACAGCCGCGCGTGCGTTTTGTTATCTCTGGCGCTATACGCACGCCCTCCGCGCACTTTACGAAACGCCCGCTCTTGTTAGCGGTGCGGACGGAGGCGCCCACGAAGCGGCGACGCGGCTGATTGAATGCGTGAGCGGGAACGGCCGGACGCTTCTGACTGAACCTGAGTCAAAACAGCTGCTTGCCGCCTACGGGATTCCCGTCACGCCGACAAACATTGCTACGACTGCCGAAGAGGCGGTCGAGAAGGCGGCGCAATTCGGCGGATCCGTCGTGCTGAAACTTTACTCCGACACCATCACCCACAAGACGGATGTCGGCGGAGTGAGGTTGAACCTCTCTGGGAGAGCCGCAGTGCGCGCTGCCTTCCATGCCATTCGCCGTGGCATCCGCCCCGAAGACTTTTGTGGTGTCGTCGTGCAGCCGATGATTGCGCGAGAAGGTTACGAGTTGATTCTGGGCAGTAGCATCGACCCGCAGCTCGGACCGGTGCTGCTCTTCGGCGCTGGCGGTCAGCTCGTCGAAGTGATGAAAGATCGCGCGCTCGCCTTGCCGCCACTCAATCGCACCCTCGCGCGGCGCCTGATGGAACGCACCAGAATCTATCGCGCGTTGCAAGGCGTGCGCGCGCGCAAGGCGATTGATCTGAGCGCGCTCGAGAATCTCATTGTCCGCTTCAGTCAACTCGTTGCGGAACAGCCGCGCATTAAAGAGATCGACATCAATCCCCTCCTTGCCGCACCGGAAGGCTTGATCGCGCTCGACGCGCGTGTGGTTTTGCACCCCGTGAACGTTCCGCCTGAGAAACTCCCGCGCCTCGCGATCCGTCCTTATCCGACCCAGTATGTCACGGCCGTGGCCCTGCGCGATGGAACCGCAGTCACCGTGCGTCCAATTCGGCCTGAAGATGAGCCTCTCATGGTGCGGTTCCACGAAGGGCTCTCGGAACAGAGTGTCCGCTTTCGCTATTTCGGTTTCCTCAGTCTCAGCCAGCGCACCGGCCATGAACACCTGATACGCGCCTGCTTCAGCGATTACGATCGCGAGATCGCGTTGGTCGTTGACAGGGCGGCCGAAGATGGCACACACGAGATCCTCGGTGTTGGCCGTCTCATTAAGGCGCACAGCTTTGATGAGGCTGAATTTGCAATTGTCATCGCGGACGCATGGCACGGCCGCGGAATCGGCAGCACGCTCCTTCGTCTTATGATCGGCGCTGCCAGGAAGGAAAAAATCCGCTGCGTGAAAGGTCACATTCTTCCGGACAACACCGCCATGCTGCACGTCAGCAAAAAAGCAGGCTTCGACCTCAACTTCGAGCCCGACGAAGGCGAATGGGAGGCCGAACTTGTCCTGGAATGAAGGTCGCCGTCTTCAGCACAAAACCGTATGACCGCGAATTCCTGGAAAGAGCGAACGCGGGTCGACACGAGTTGCGTTTCCTCGAGCCACGCCTGAACGCCGAAACTGCCGCGCTCGCGGCGGGGTTCGAAGCCGTCTGTATTTTCGTAAACGATCAGTTGGATGCCAACGTGATCGCCACGCTTGCGCAATCCGGCACGAAGCTGCTCGCCCTGCGCTGCGCTGGTTACAACAACGTCGACCTGGCTGCCGCGCAACGGCACGGCGTGACGATCGTGCGCGTCCCCGCCTACTCGCCATATGCCGTAGCCGAGCACACGATCGCTCTGATCCTCGCCTTGGATCGCAAACTTCACCGCTCCTATAACCGAGTGCGCGAAGGAAACTTCGCGCTCGAAGGATTGCTCGGGTTCGACCTGCGCAGGCGCACGATCGGCATCATCGGCACGGGAAAAATCGGCACCGTAGTGGCCGAAATTCTGCGCGGGTTCGGCTGCGAACTGCTCGCCTTCGATCCTTTTCCGTCCGACGAATGTCGCGCGCTCGGCGTTCGCTACGTCATGCCTAACGAATTGTTCTCCGCCGCCGACATCATCACGTTGCATTGCCCACTCACGGCCGAGAACCGGCATCTCATCGACGCAGCCGCGCTCGCCCAGATGAAAGGCGGCGTCATGCTGATCAACACCAGCCGCGGCGCGCTCCTCGACACCGTCGCTGTGATCGAAGCCCTGAAGAGCGGTAAAGTCGGCTACCTCGGTCTCGACGTTTACGAAGAAGAAGAGCAAATCTTCTTTGAAGACCGCTCCAGTCTCATCATTAGCGATGACGTTTTCTCGCGCCTGCTGACATTTCCCAATGTCATCATTACCGGCCATCAGGGCTTTTTCACTCGCGAGGCACTGGGCGCCATCGCATCGACCACAATCCAGAACATCACCGACTTTGAGATGCACTTGATGTCTCAGAACGTGCTCAAGGGTTAGCCTACGCAAGAAACGACCTGAGTTTCGCAATTGTCGAGTTTATGCGAGGAGCCTCTCGCCTTCGAGGTCATCGCATCGGCCGATTCCATTCGCATTCAGTTTGCTACGTGTCGAAACAGACGAGACGCTCAAACGACTCCTCCAGACCTGGCGCCCTTTCTGAATTGCGAGACGACGAGCTCGCAGTCTTCCAAGTCTTGTTTCAACCAGTGCAGTGGCCTTGGGCGAGGAGCACGCTGCGCGCGGTCGGCGATGATGACAGGAAGCCGTTCTTCTCCAATCGACCTGAGTTGCTCGCCGGGGCGAAGATCAAGATCGCACGACCGTTGTACGCGGTCGTAATGCGTGTTGCTGCCGGTGCTAATGAGTTCAATCGGCGTGCGGAGATCGTTCGAGCCATCAGCCATGTCGTCGCCTCAATGCTCGAGCCGACTCGGCAACAACTTCACCATTCCGTCCCGATGATCAGCGTTCGGCTGTGGAACCGGAGGAGGTATCTTGAGTTGAAACGGCGACTCGCGAGGAAGTCATCGCGGCATCACGCGCACGATACGCAATGCCACGCACAGAAGTGGAGGTGCTTCTCGCTCCATCACGCCCGAGTCCCCCGCCGCCATGGACTCTTCCAACGAACTGTCAAAAAGGGACTGGAGCCGCGGCCGTTACCCTTTACGGCAACGCAGTACCGGAGCGCGCGCGGACAATGACGGTGTCACCGCTGTTGACGAAGCCATCCGCATTCACATCAGAGCGGAAGTTGGTGGCATCCGTTGTCTGACCGGAGCGGTTGCGCGTTTGCTGTGCGTCGCCGGAGTTGACGAAACCGTCGCCGTTCGCATCGCCTCCCAACGCGCCCATGGAAATCGGAACGTCTCCGGTATTCACCCCATCATTTACGTTGTGCAGGGTAACGGTGATTCGCTGCGCATTGGTGACCCCATTCAGATCGACCGTAATCGCCGGTGTGCCGTTCCCGGCGACACTGCCCACCGTGCCAGTCCCGGAAGTCATGGATGCGCTTCCGACCGTGACGTTGTCTGCGAAGCGAACAATGATTTGGAAATTGGGCCCGGTGCGGCATTCGATTCCGAGATTGCCGGTGAGCGGCAGGGGGATGTCGAAGTTGCCCGATGCGCCGTGATTCTTGCGCGAGGCGGCGCTTGTCGCTGTGGGTGATTGGCCGGCGGGCAGGCGGCTGCGCAGAAACGCGAGCGGTGTCGAGAACGGGGGGTTGCCGGCGTATTCGTTGCCTTGACCATCTTGAATGCTGGCGAGGAAGTACAGAACCAGGCCGTCAGTGAGATAGACGTTGTCGGGGGACCACGGGTTGGTCGCGGGGTTTGCGCGACCGATGACGGCCGGGACACTGAGGGGAATCGGATCGAACTGGCGCGCCACGATCACGCCGTTGACCGCGATCACATACTGCCGTGCCGGATCGGGATTGTCAGTCTGGCCGGCGATGACCCAGTCGCCGTTGTTGTTGCCGGTAAAGGCGGAGAAGTTCGCCCCGACCCAGTGCTCGCCGGAATTGCCGATCTCGTCCCCGGCCTTTGCGATGACGACACCGTTGCGCACCGCAAGGGCACCAGCGCCGAGCTGGGTGCCGCGGACATACCAGTCACCGTTCGAGAGGATCGCGACATTGTTGAACGCATCGGTGATCACGCTGGGGTTGCCGGGCATCGGCTGGCCCTGGCGGAGGACGACCTCGCCATTCACGATGACGACGTTTTGATTTTCGGGCCGGTCAATCTGGCCCCGAGCGATCCACGAACCGGAACCGCCCGTACCAAAGGGAACGTAGTCTGGCGTGGCGAAGAACTGATCGCCGTTGAGGCCGGTGAGCCCGCCGATGCGCTCCGTGCCGACGCCGCCGAGGCCGGTCACGAAATCGATATTGCGCTGCATGAACTTCCGCAGGTTATAGGCGAGCACCGGACGCCACAGCGTGGAGGTCATGCCGGTGACGGTCTGGTCGTGCGTGCCAATGATGCCGTTGTTGAGCAGATGCGTGGAGTTGATCGAGTTGCCGACGAAGCCGCTCTGCGGCACCCCGGGCGGACCTTCCAGCCCGCTGTAGGGATCGCCCTGCTGGAAGGCGACGGAGATCACGCCGCCGATCGACTTCATCACCTTCTGCGCGTTGGCGGCGGCTCCGCCCATGGCGCGGAGGCGGAACACAAAGTCGTCATTATCATTGTAACCGACCCCACCCACGGTGAAGTCGAACAGCTCACCGCCGACCGCGCCGGGGAAGGGAAATCCGCGTTGGATGATAACGGACCCTGTCGTCCCAGCGCCCGTGAGGATGAAGTCTTTGATGTCGGGGCTGATCTGCTGCGTGAACCCGCGAATCGCCCACTTGCCCGTTCGGCTGACGTTGAGCTGATTAAACTGACGAAACTCTGTGTTCGTGGGGTTGCCGCCGGGATCCCTGGCGCCGGGGACGAGCGCGGTCGGATGACCGGGAATCTTCGTGTAGATCGCCCCGACCTGAAATTGCGCGGCCGCACCCTGCACTGTGTAACTCCCGGAGAAGGCTGCACCGGGATTTCCAAATTGATCGGTGATCGCGCCGGCGGCGATGCTCGCCCTCAAGACACCGCCAAAGGGAATATTCAGCGTGAACCGGGTGGTCATGTTGGCGTTGATCACCTGGACGTTGGTCACCCTGGCTCCTAGGATGCCGATCAGCTGCAGATCGCCTGTCTGGACCGAGTTCGGGTCGACGGCCTCATTCCAGTTCACGTCATATTGATACGTGCCCGGCGCGGGCGGGGAGAACATGCCGCCAATCGATGGGACGGTGTTGGTCACGCCTAGCAACAGCGCGTCGTAACGGAAGGCGCCGGTGAATTCATGGACCGGGTTTCCCCCAGAGGCGCTGAGGAACGCGCCTTCGGCGATATGCATGGTCTGCACGCCCTGCGTTGTCATCGGGGACGTCGTGTAGTTGAAGGTGACCGTGGTGGCGCCGGGTGTGTAGATAACGGTAATCGCGGGGGTCCCGTTGACGGTGAAATCGGAGGCCTGGAGCGTGGTGGCGTCCACTGGCTGGTTCACATTGACGGTGAAGGTGGTTCGTTGTGCGAAAACGACGCTGCTAACAGCGGGATCGGTGCCGGACACGGACAGACCTGGATGGGTTTCAACCGCGCGCACAAAGAGCGATCGATAGTTTGTGAAGGCCGCCTGAATCGGCGCCCACGCATTATCAACGTTGTTCCACCAGTAACCGCCGGCAAAACCAACAGGACGGTCCGTCGATCTCATCCGCCGCCATGAACACGTTGGGCGACGTCGTCATCCAGCGCACGCCGATGTACACGCTGCCGGAATTGATGACGAGGTTCATCCACGAAATGTCGTAGCTGTTCCACACCGGCGTCGGATTCGGGAAGACTGTATTCTGGGCGGTGACCGCCATGGTTCCCAGTTCGCGGCCTGGACTTCCCCCCGGCCCGTCATCGCCATAAATCACAATGTTGACGGGCCACGTTGGCGGACCCCCAGACTGGGTGGAGAGCGCCACACAGACCGAGCTGAACGAGGCCGGATAGGCCGTCGGCGTGAATTTATCGACGAATCTCACCTGGGTGATGCCGGCTACCGGGTTGCCGCTGTAGCCGTTCTCAATCGTCCCGTCGTCGTGGATAACGATGCCCGGTTCCGTGTCGCAGTTTACGACCCCGAGCGCACCCTGGATGGGCGGAGCGGAAGGAAGTTGTGCGTGTTTCGCCGCCTCAGACTGGCGAATGCTATCCGAAAGTGCCGCCGGAATTTTGACTCCCGAAGTTCTTCTGCTGCTTGTAGCCGGCGGCGTCGAACGATCGACTCCGATCTCCTCCTGTTCATGGATGATCAAAGCTTCATCGCTCCCGCGATCGAAGGACTGGCCCAGCGCGCGGGGCATCACCTGGATAAGGACAAAAAGCAGAATGAGGAAGAGCGCTACCGAGGGAAGATGGGTTTATTGATGTGGTGGTTCGCTTGACCATTTTGAGTTTTCCCTTGCCGTTTGGATTTTCCCGAGAACCCGTTTTCTTGATTGCCGCGTGCGTCGAACGCATTTTCAGCAAGAAAAGTGGAAGTGTGTCAAGCCTGTGCCAATGGAAGTTTTTGACGTGGAGCCAGCGGCGGCAGTTTCTTTCCGGGCTCTGTTTGGTCATTCAACGGCCAAAATATTTTCTGTTGCCACTGTTTGAGTTTGCGCGCCCGCTTACGCGCCTGATTTCCGCGCCTTTGCGTACTTCTGCGCGAGCTGTTCCTCGCAGAACTCGATCGCGGCGGCGTAGGCATCGGCTGTCGAGGACACACTTGATGTCGACATCTTCGATCCGCCACGTGAGGACTGGTTGAACAAGACTGATAGCTACTTGCGGAAGTAAGCACTCGGTCACCACGTCGTTCGGCCCGCTTACATCATTTCGCTCTTCAACTCCGTTGCCGAAGGCCGGCCGCTTCGCTGCGAATGCGCAGATCATCTGAGAAACAGTAAAGATGACTTCATCGACTCGTTAGGCCCTAACGAGTAGTTCCAGTGGAGCCTAGGGGGATCGAACCCCTGACCTCCTGAATGCCATTCAGGCGCTCTACCAACTGAGCTAAGACCCCGTAGAAGAACACCGCGCTTTCGGGTGCTCGCGACTCACGTCGGAGCTTCTGATTGTAGATTTTTGACCGCTGATTGCAACTAGCGACCGACAATCGTGACCTTCGCCTCGACCGCGACGGAGATCAGTTGCTCTTTCTCCAGAAGCAGTGTCTTGCCAGCCGCAATCGCGATCACCCGGATGTTGGCCGCGCGTCGCGATGCGCAGCGTCTCAAGGCCGATCACCGGAATATCGAAGCGGAGATCCTGATTCGGCTTCGCGACCTTGACCATGACGGCGCCTTTGCGGGCCAGCGCACCGCCGCGTTTGATCGCTTCGTTGGTTCCCTCAAATGCTTCGACCGCGAGCACGGTTCCGTTCTTGACGACGACGGTTTGCCCGATGTCCAGCCGGCTGATTTCCTGCGCGATTTCCAATCCGAAGGCGATGTCCGCTTCTTCGCGGCGACTTGGCTCACGTCCCGCGATGAGCCCCCGCGGGGCGAGAAATTTTTCCAGGAAAGTGGTCGCGGGCAAGAGCTCCACTCCGCCATGAGCAAGTTCGTCGGCAATCGCGCCAAAGATGGTCTCGGCGTTTCGTTTCTTCAGCCGCGAGAGCAGAAGCAGAGCTTTCCAGTCCGGCCGCAAGTCGAAGAGATTCTTCGGTGCGATTTGTCCCGCCATGATCGCGTGTTGCACGCGCGCCTTGCGGAAGCAATCGAGCATGCGCCCGAGCTGACCGACGCGCATCCACTCGATCTCGTCCACCATCGTGGCGAGCTGCGGATCGGTCTCGCCGGTGAACGCGGCGACGGTGATCTTCTTCACCCCCGACTTGGCGAGCTGCTTCAGCCACCAGCAGCGGATAAGCTCCGCTGCCCGCAATCAGTCCGAGCGCTTCAGGCGTTTCCAAATTGAGAGGCGCGGCGAGCGCGCAGTGATGGATGCTAGTGGCGGCGTCGTTTGACGTGCAATTGCGCGAGCGCCTTCTGCAAGGTCGCCTGAATGGCGGCGACTTCCTCGGCACCGTGATCTTCCTTCATCGCGGCTTGCGCGCGGGCGACCGCCGCTTCGGCGGCGCCTTCGTCGATGCCCGCGGCTTCGAGCGCCATGTCGGTCAGGACCGAGACGGAGTCGCCCGTGATCTCGACGAAGCCTTCGCCGATGGCGAGGAAAGTTTGCGCGACCACCTTTGAGCACGCGCAGTTCACCCGGCTTCAAGGTTGTCAGCAAAGGAACGTGATTCGGATAAACGCCCAGCTCGCCCTCCGCACCGGTCAAGGTGACCATCTCCACGTCCTCGGAATAGGCGGTGGCCTCCGGGGTGACGATTTCAAGGCGAAGGGTTGCGGCCATTAGCGAGTCTCCACTTCGTGGATCATATCGATGCCGCCCTTCATGTAGAAGTTCTGATTCGGGAACTTCATCATGTTTGCCATCGAGAATTTCCTTAAACCCGCGAATCGTCTCCGGCGATCGAAACATATTGGCCCTTGGTCCCGGTGAAGACTTCGGCGACGGCGAAGGGCTGACTGAGGAAACGCTGAATCTTGCGTGCGCGCAAGACCGAGAGCTTGTCCTCCGGGCTCAACTCATCCATGCCGAGAATCGCGATGATGTCCTGCAGATCGCGGTAGCGTTGCAAGACTCTCTGCACACCACGAGCAACGGCGTAATGTTCTTCGCCGACGATGTCGCGGCGCGAGCGACTTCGAGGTCGAGGCGAGCGGATCGACCGCCGGATAGATGCCGAGTTCCGCGATGGAGCGTTCGAGCACGATGGTCGAATCCAAATGCGCGAAGGTGTTTGCCGGCGCCGGATCGGTCAGATCGTCCGCCGGGACGTAGACGGCCTGGACCGACGTGATCGATCCTTTCTTGGTCGACGTGATGCGCTCCTGCAGATCGCCCATCTCAGCGGCGAGTGTCGGCTGATAACCGACGGCCGATGGAGTGCGTCCGAGCAACGCGGATACTTCCGAGCCTGCCTGCGAGAAGCGGAAGATGTTGTCGATGAACAACAAGACGTCCTGGTTGCGTTCATCGCGAAAATATTCTGTCATCGCCAGCGCGGAAAGCGCCACGCGCAAACGCGCACCCGGAGGCTCGTTCATCTGGCCGTAAACCAGCGCCACCTTCGATTTGCTCAAATCCTTTTGATCGATGACGCCAGCCTCGCTCATCTCCGTGTAGAGATCGTTGCCTTCGCGCGTTCGCTCGCCGACGCCGGCGAAGACGGAGAACCCGCCGTGCCCTTTCGCGATGTTGTTGATCAGCTCGAGAATGACGACGGTCTTGCCGACGCCCGCGCCGCCGAACGCGCCGACTTTTCCGCCTTTGGTGAACGGACAGATCAAGATCGATGACCTTGATGCCGGTCTCGAGAATCGTGGCACCGGTGTCCTGATCGGTCAGCTCGGGGGCCTTGCGATGAATCGGGTAACGCTTCGTGTAAGTGAAACCGGACCGCGATTATCGACCGGATCACCGGTGACATTAAAGACCCGACCGAGAGTCCCCTCGCCCACCGGAACGGTGATCGGGCCACCGGTATCGTTGACCGGCATGCCGCGCTTCAGACCTTCGGTCGAGGACATCGCGATCGAGCGCACCCAGTTTTCACCGAGATGTTGCTGCACTTCGAGGGTCAGCTTGGTCGGATTGCCGTTGACCTCGTATTCGAGCTCGAGCGCATTGTAGATGCGCGGCAGCTCGTTGCCGTGTCGCGAAATTCCACGTCCACCACGGGACCGATGACCTGAACGATCTTTCCTTTGTTCATAAATTACTTGTTAGGCCGCCGACCGCCATTTGCGCGGTCGAGATTTCGAGCAGCTCCGTCGTGATGCTGGCCTGGCGCATCTTGTTGTATTCGAGCGTGAGATCCTTGATGAACTGCTTCGCGTTGTCGGTGGCGTTCTTCATCGCCACCATGCGCGCGCTGTGTTCCGAGGCGCGCGCGTCGAGGATCATCTGGAAAACCTGATACTGGAGATAATACGGCAGCATGACATCGAGCACGGCTTCCGGAGTCGGCTCGAAGACGTAGCCGCTCATCGGATCGCTGCTCCCATCCGCCGCGGGAGTGCTCTGGTCCTCCGCTTGCGGCACTTCGAAATTCGAAATCGGCAAGCAGCGTTCGCACGATCGGCTTCTGGTTGATCGTGTTGACGAAATGCGTGAAGAGCACCGAAACCTTGTCGACTTCGCCGGTAAGAAATTTTTCGGTCGCAGAACTGCGCGATCATTTTTGTTTCGGAAAAGGCGGGCGCGTCCTTCAATTCGAAATCCGCGAGCATTTCGCGGCGCGTCCGGGCAAGAAACTGACGCGCCTTGCGACCGACGACGACGTAAACGGTTTTCTCGGATCGAAATTGGCCGCTTCGCGAAAGAGGTTGGTGTTCAACGCGCCGGCCAGTCCCTTGTCGGTGCTGATCACGACCACGAGCTCCTTCTTCACCTCGCGGATCTGGAGGAGTGGATGCAGCTTCGGATCGGTCCGCTGCTGCAGGGAAACGAGAACGCGGTTCATCAAGCCGGCGTAGGGCCGACCGGCCAGCGCGTGCTGCTGCGCCTTGCGCATCTTCGACGCGGCGACCATCTGCATCGCCTTCGTGATTTGCGCGGTGTTGCGGATCGATTTGATCCGGCGCCGGATGTCTTGCGTGTTAGCCACTGGAACTTGAGAGCCGGGTTGGTTGCGACTTGAATTCGTCCGAAGCGCCGCGGCGAGTTCGGCTTCCAAATCCTTGTCGAGCGCCTTCTTCGACACGATGCCGGCGAGAAGGCTTTCTTTCCGCGTCCGCAGATAATCCTGCAGCTTGATCTGGAACTGCCTTCACCTTTTCGACCGGCACGGAATCGAGATAACCATTCTGCATCGCCCAGAGAACCGCGACCTGTTCCTCGACCGGAATCGGATTGTATTGGGTCTGCTTGAACAACTCGACGATGCGCTGACCGCGATCGAGCCGCGCCTTCGTGCCCGCATCAAGATCGGATCCGAATTGGGCGAAACCGCAGTTCGCGAAACTGCGCGAGGTCGAGCTTAACCTTGCCCGCGACTTGTTTGATCGCCTTGATCTGCGCCGCGAGCCGACGCGACTGACGGAAAGACCGTGCTTGAAAGCTCGACGATGCGCTGGCCGCGATCGAGTCGCGCTTTGGTCGCCGCATCGAGATCGGAGCCGAACTGCGCGAACGCCGCCAGCTCGCGGAACTGCGCGAGGTCGAGTTTGATCTTGCCCGCGACTTGTTTGATCGCCTTGATCTGCGCGGCGGAACCGACGCGGCTGACCGAGAGACCGACCGAAATCGCCGGACGCACACCTTGATAGAACAAGATCGGTCTCGAGATAAATCTGACCGTCCGTGATCGAGATGACGTTGGTCGGAATGTAAGCCGAGACGTCGCCGGCTTGCGTTTCGATGATCGGCAGCGCGGTCAGCGAACCGCCACCCGCTTCCTCCGTGACGCGCGCGCTGCGTTCGAGCAGACGCGAGTGCAGATAGAAGACGTCGCCCGGATACGCTTCACGACCCGAGGGCCGCTTGAGCACGAGCGACACCTGACGATAGGCGACCGCGTGCTTCGAAAGATCGTCATAGACGATGAGCGCATCCATCCCGTTATCCATGAACCATTCGCCCATAGCAGCGCCGGCGAACGGCGCGAGATATTGATTCGTGGCGGTGTCGGAAGCCGGCGCGGAGACGATCGTCGTGTAGGGCATCGCACCTTTTTCTTCGAGAACGGCCATCGCACGCGCGACGTTCGAGTTCTTCTGGCCGATCGCGACGTAGATACAATAGAGCGGACGGAAGTCTTTGAGTTTACCTTCCTCGCCGCCTTGTTCAGTCGCGCCTGGCTGATGATGGTGTCGATCGCGATCGTCGATTTGCCGGTGGCGCGATCGCCGATGATCAGTTCGCGCTGACCGCGACCGATCGGAATCATCGCGTCGATCGCCATGATGCCGGTCTGCACCGGCTGGCTGACGCTCTTTCGCTTGATGACGCCGGGCGCGATTTTTTCCAACGGATAGGACGCCTCCGACTTGATCGGGCCCTTGCCATCGAGCGGTTCGCCGAGCGTGTTGACGACACGACCGAGCAACGCTTTGCCGACCGGGACCTGCAAAAGTTTGCCGGTCGTCTTCGCTTCGTCGCCTTCCATCACCCGCGTGGTATCGCCGAGGAGGATGGCGCCGACTTCCGTCTCTTCGAGATTGAGCGCGAGTCCGAAGACGCCGCTCGAGAATTCGATCATCTCGTTGAGCATGACATCGCTCAGGCCTTCGATGCGGGCGACGCCGTCTCCGGTTTCGCGGACAATGCCGACGTTGCTCTTGCTCGTCGTGGTCTTCAGACCGGCGATCTGCGTTTCGATTTCTTCGAGGATACTGCTCATAGGATGTGTTCTTAAAGTTGCTGCTGGAGACGATGCAGACGATTGCGCACGCTGCTGTCCCAAACGTCGCTCCCGACGCGGATGCGCATTCCGCCGAGCAGTTCCGGCTTGGTCACGAACTGCGTGGTCAGGTCGGTGCCGTATTTGCGTTTGAGGTTGTTGACGATTTCGCGCGCCGCCTCCGGTCCAAGCTCGCTCGCGCTTTCAATGGTCGCGGTGCGTTTCTCCACCTCCAGACGCAACAAGCGCTTGTAGGCATCCAGCACCTTGAGATAATTCCGCGGTTTGTTTTCGATCAACGACTTCACGAGGGCCGCGACCCGCGCCGCGGTCCAATTGGCCATCCACAAAACTGGCGCGAAGCAGTTCCTTCGAGAGCTGGCGCGTTTCTTTGTTGATCTTCATTCGTTGGCTCAATCACGAGGCGAGTTGCCGCGCTGCTTCTTCCTGCAAGCCGTCGGTGATCCTCGGGAGTCAAGACCTTGCCGGTCACTTTCGCCGTCGTATTGACGACGAGGCGACCGAGTTCGCGTTTCAACTCCGTCATCGTTCGCTCATGCTCGATCGCACTCGCTTCGCGCGCCTTGGCCATGATTTGTTCCGCGGCCGCAACGGCTTCCTGTTGTTTGCGCTCGGCGATATGCGACGCGCTTTCGCGCGCCTCTTCGATCATTTTCTCCGCGGCTGGCGTTGGCCTTCGCCAGAATCTCGGCGTGCCGCTGCTCGGCTTCCGCCAGTTGCTGCTTGATTTTCTCAGCGTTCAGCAAGCCCTCGGCGATCTGTTGCCGGCGTTCTTCCAGAACCGTCAGGATCGGCTTGTAGGCAAACTTCCGGAGCACCAACGCCACGATGACGAAGCTGATGACCTGCGAGAGAAACATCCTCAGATCGAATCCGAAGGTCTCCCCCGTTTCTCGGGCAATGTCCGTGATGGCGGCAAGCATGACGATATTCATGATGAGCAGGCTCGTGCGTTCAGAGGGCGGCCAGCGCGAAACTTACTTGGGAACGAGGAAGAGCGCGTAGAACACGATCGCTTCGGCGAACGCGATCGCGAGAATCGCCTGCACCAGAATCGGTGTCGCCGCGCCTGGATTGCGTCCGACCGCCGAGGCCGCGCCCATGCCGATCAGGCCCACGCCGATGGCCGCGCCCAGGGCCGCGAGACCGACGTGAATGCTTCCGCTCATTTCCGCTAGTATTGGTAGTATCATATTTTTCTCTTTCGGTTGTTTCTCCAGCCACTCCGCGGGAACCACGGTCATATGGCCGAAATTTCTTAGTGGTGCGCTTCGTGCCCTCCTTCATGTGAGGCGATGAGCAAGGTGAAGACCGCCGTCAACAGCATGAAGACGAGCGCCTGCACAAAGCCCACCAGCACTTCCAGGAAATAAAATGGAATCGGAATCAACCAGGCCAGCGACGGCACGATATGGCTCATTGATTCGAGCATGATCTCACCGGCATAGATGTTGCCGAATAATCGAAAGCTGAGCGAGATCGGCCGGAACAAGATCGAAATCACTTCGAGCCAGCCGACGATGAAGAAGATCACGATCATCAGGATCTTGAGCACGCCTTTGGTGTCTCCCTTTGGCCCGAAGAGATGCATGATGAAGCCGCCAAACCCATTCGCCTGCATCGCCCAAACGATCCAACAGCACGAAAAACGTGCAGGCCATGGCAAAGGTCAGATTCAGATCCGCATTCGCGCCGCGTAACAGCGGACGAGTGACCTCGAATCCGCTGCTGGTTTGATGTCCCCACCCAATCGTGCCGACGCCCGGGAACAGCCCGAACCAATTCACGAAAAGGATGAAAATGAAGATGGTGGCAAAAAACCAGAAGGTCTTCTTGACCAGCTGGTGGCCGATCATTCCTTCGAGAAAATTGTAAAGGCTTTCCACCAGCCATTCCCAAAAATTCTGCAGCCCCGTCGGGACTGGCTTGATCCTTCGAGTCGCGAGCTGTGCAGAGCATGATAATCACGGCCGCGACGAACCAGGTCACCACCATCGAGTTCGTGACGGTGAACTCGCCGAGTTTGAAAAGCTCCTCTGGCTTCAGCGGCAGATGATGGGCCTCCGCGGTCGCGTGCTCGGCTCCTGCCGCGGCTGCATGCGTTGCCTCCTGGGCGAAAGCCGACGCGGCAATCGCGCCGAAAAAGGCGATCGTCAGCACCAGAACCAAAAGAAAACGATGCGGCATTGGGGTTAACAAATGGGGTGGCACGGCAGCCCGATGCCTTCGCAGGTGCGCTGGCCGCTGAAGACCACGCACGCCGCACAAGGGGCGCTGGCGCGCTTAAGGAAGCCGGTTTTGTCCGGATGACAAGAGACTTTCCGAAAATTCTCGGAGGCCCAAATAAGCAAACGTTAGGCGTCTACTTGACGGACAACTGCTCGGCAAAACGTTCCGCTCGTGGCCTCCGCGCGGCGACCATCGCGGGAGCGTGCGCTGCCGCCAAGGCGACGGCTTCATCGTAGAAGCTTTCCAGTTGCCGGATCTGTGCGCTTTGTTCGAAATTCGCGGCGACAAATTCGCTCCCGAGCAGCCCCATCTCACGGAAAGCATTGGCCGAGCGGGCCACACCTTTCATCGCGATGGCCAGCGCTTCGAAGTCCCGCTCTTCCACGAGCAGACCGCCACGGCCGTGCTCGACGGCTTCCGGGATTCCTCCGTGCCGGGTCCCGAGAACGGCCAACCCCGTCGACATCGCTTCCAGGACAGAGTTGGGAATGCCTTCCTGGTTTTGATCGGGCGGAGTCTCGCTGGGATGAATGAAGAGATGCGAAGCAGCGTACAGATCCTTCAGCTCCGCCTGCGAGACAAAGCCGTGAAAGTGGACCTTGGCGGAAATCCCCAGTTCCTCCGCCAGTTCTTCCAGATGCGCTTGCAGCGGTCCCTTGCCCGCGATCGAAAGTTCCGCGTGCGGAAATTCCTTTTGAAAAATCGCGAAGGCGCAAAGAGTCGTGGCCACGCCCTTCTTCGGGATGAGGCGGCATGCCTGGAGGAACTGCCAGCGGCCATCCCTCGGCGCCTCGCGACGCACAAAGGGAAACTCCTTCAACGGCAGACCGGTGCGGCTGATCCGCAAGCGTTCGGGCGGGCAGCCCAGGCTAACGAGTCGATCGGCCAGCGACTGGCAACGGGCCAGGACCAGTGGCACCGATTGAAAAAGATCCTTCAGCTTCGCGCCGTAATCGCGAATGTCTTTCTTCAACGCCACATCGGCGCCGTGGAACGAAACGATGCAAGGTTTATCCCAGCGCTCGATGAAGGGCAGCAGATGCACCCCGGTGTGGCCAAAATAAATATGCATCAAATCCGCCCCGCGCCGCTCGAGCAGCGAAGCCAGCATTTGATACTCGCCGCGATAGACGATTGGCGGACGTCGTTCGACGAACTTCAGCCAACCGTGCCGCAGCGGATTGATGTGCGGCTGCGGAATCAGCTCGATATCGCGGAAAGGGAAACGGTCGCTGTTTTGCAGCGCCTTCGTCATCACGAACGTGCGATAGCTGTGAAGCGCCAGGACCTGCCGATAAATGTGCAGCATCTCCCGCTTCAAAAAAGTGGTGCAGTAACTCGCTACAACGCGTTCGCCCATACGAAGTGGTAATTGTTCTCGACCTTCCTGGGATTGTCTAAGCGTTAATCGGAATTTCTCCGCCCTCGGAGGCAACGGGCACCGGCATCTCGCTCTCTGTCTTGAATTCCGCCAGCCAGCCGCCGAGATGCTGCTTGAGTTCTTCCATGCCTTCACCGTGCGCGGCGGAAAGGGGAATCACCGTGATGGTGGGAAATCGCTCGCGCACGGCTTGCAGATGGTCGTCGACTTTGCGGCAGGTCAATTTTGTTCGCCAGAATGCACCACGGACGTTTCGATAGCCGCGGATCATACAAGTCAACCTCGCGCCGCAGACTTTGCAGATCCTCGATCGGGTGCCGTCCTTCGCTGCCGGCAATGTCGACGATGAAGAGCAAATAACGGCAGCGGGTGATGTGCCGCAGAAAATCGTGGCCGAGACCGACGTTCCGATGCGCGCCTTCGATCAGTCCGGGAATATCCGCGATGGTGGCGCGGCGATAGTCGTCCAGCGCGACCACTCCCACGCTTGGCCGAAGTGTGGTGAACGGATAGGGCGCAATCTTCGGATGCGCCGCGGAAATCTTGCTGAGGAGCGTAGACTTGCCCGCGTTGGGATAGCCCACCAGTCCAGCGTCGGCAATCGTCCGCAGTTCCAGGAGGAAATGACCGCTCTCACCCTCCTCGCCCTCGGTGTATTGCACCGGGGCGCGATTCTTCGAGCTCTTGAAATGGACGTTGCCCTTGCCGCCGCGACCGCCCGCGCAAAGAACGAACTGTTGCCCTTCTTTCGACAAGTCCGCGACTTGATCGAGCGCGGCAGGATCAGTCACATGGGACTCATGAGACCTATCCGACTCATCGTCGTCCGGTCGCGGAATGGGAGCTTCCGTTCGATACACGACTGTGCCGACAGGCACGTTCACCACTTTGTGGGGAGCGCCTTTGCCGTGCATCTGCTTTCCCATGCCATGCGTGCCCGATTTGGCTTTGATGATCGGCTCATAGAAGAGGTTCGCGAGATTATCGGTATGAACATCCGCGCGCAGGATGACATCGCCGCCGCGGCCGCCATCCCCGCCATCGGGTCCGCCACGGGGCACGAACTTCTCGCGCCGGAAGCTGACACAACCCCGCCCGCCGTTACCGGCATGCGCGAAGACTTTGATTCGATCAACAAACATAAGACCGCTCGCGTGAGCGGACGACTAAGTTGCCACGCGACGCTCTTCCTGTCATCCGGGGCGAACGTAAGACGTCCCTGAGGAGACTGGAAGGTCTGGAAGCGCCAGGCGCTCAGCGCTGCTGCGCCACCTGACCCACAACTCCGCCAGCGAAGATTGTGTTTAGATCCGCCAACACCTTGTCAGGTCCCAAATAAGTCTTTCCGGAGTAGCTGTCTGAGATCACCGTCCCGGCGGCATCCACCAGGACCAGACACGGGATTCCTTCGCCGCCATATCCCCGAAGCGAAAGGTTTTCCGCGATCTTTTCATACTTCACCGCCGGCCAGGGCATTTGCGTATCCCGCATATAGGCCTCCATGGCTGGGCCGGAACGATCACAGCTTACAAAGAGGATCTCGAATTCTGGATGTGCCGCCGCGACGCGGTTGTAGTACTCGACCAGCTGTGGCGTGAACTTCCGGCACGGCCCACACCAATGCGCCGAGAAGTAGAGACCGATCAGTTTCTTTTGCTCGAAGGCCTGATCAGTGAACGTGTAGAGAATGCCGTTCTTCGAGGTCACCAGATCACCTTTGACCAAGTCGGCGATCGGCTTCCGAGACGCGGCCTTTGCTGGCGGTCTGGCCGCTGCCCGCTGGCTTTGGTAAAGAGTGTCGAGCTTCCGCGCTTCCGCCGCTTGCAGTTCCCTTCGCTTCGCCTTCGCCGCAATTTCCTCCTGCACGGCCGCGATTTGCTCCGGCGGGACGGCATAGGCACCGTTCCTGAGGAGGTCGATAAACTTAGGTGTCGCACCCGCCTGCAACAGCGACTTCTCCGCTGCCAAGTCAATCGTGCCAATGAAATGGCGCGTGGAAAGTTCTCCCTCGACTGCGGCCATCGAGTACCCGCTCCGCAACATCAGGCTCACGTCTTTTGCTCCGAGCGGCGGCAGATTGCCCGCCAGGGCCAGAACAGCGTTTCCCAAGGCAGCGAGAACAACGATCCAGGTTCGCACGCCTCACCTTTGAGCAAAAGACGAGCCACCAACTCCGACCAAAACGATCAGCCCGGCTCGCCCGACTCCACAAAATAGAGCATCCGCCAGATGCGATCGATTTGTCCCCGCTCGATGACTTGCACTGGGGTTGAACCGTCGAAGGCCGCATTGGGTTCCTTCAGCCATTTACCGACTTCTTTGGGTTTCATCAGCCGCGAGAGACTGTCGAGCAGGCGATCCATTTCCGTGAGCGCGCGCCGCACGGGCGCAGAAGGCTTGTTCCCACTGGCCCAACCTGCCACGGCCCGGAGAGAAAAGCCGGTCATCCGGCTGAGGACCTCCTGGCGCAGCCCGAACTTCTCCGCGATGTCTTGCAGTGCGGGTGCCGCTTCCGCCTTGAAAGCCGCCCCATAGACAGCCGCAGGCTCGTTGACCATTGTTTTCGCCTTGGCCCGTCGGGGAGCTGCTTTCTTTGCTTTCATACCCAGATCTTGCATCATTCTTCAAATATCTGCAAGCATATTTTCATGCATATATGCATGTCTCAATCTTCCACTCCCTTAATCCGGTCGAGCTTTTCCGGTTCGCACACCCTGGCTTCGTTCACGCCGCTGCGATTCTCCGGCAGATAGACAATGTTAACTCCGCCCGGCACCCTGGCTGACGACGCGAGGAGACCATTCGCGCCGCTTTCGAAAACTGCGCGACCAAAACATTGCGACAGGCTTTCGCATCCTTGCACCTGCACCTTGCGCCAGTCTTCCAGCCCGAAGTCGTCCATAACCAGGCCGAGCAATCGAAGCGTTCCGGGCTGCGTCAAATCAATCACTCGCTCCAAATTCAGTTCCAACGTGACGAGCAAGCGCGGCGTCCGAAAAGGATATGGCACGCCCGCGTATTCTGCGTTCGCACGGGATTCGGCCACCGCCACCACATCAGTCGTGCTGCCGTAGACGGCGCGGAAGGAACCGGCGGCATTCCAGCGCCCGCCATACAAAAAGCTGCCCTGCCCGAGAAGAATGCTCTTCGGGCTGGGATAATCCAAAGTCGTGACCCGGTAGGCCGCGCCTTGCCAGGGTCGCATCAGCTCTGCGTGCTCCGCGATCCGGCGGCGAAAACTTCCGAATGCGCGATTGGCCCTGACCTTCATATAAATAGAGAACCCTCGTCGGAGAGGCGGGGGCGGGAATCGAACCCGCGAATAGCGGTTTTGCAGACCGCTGCCTTACCACTTGGCTACCCCGCCGTTGCGCGAACGGAGAGTATGAGCGCGCGCAGATGCTGTCAACGCACCGAGCCTTCCGATTCAACGTTCGACGTTCGACGTTCGACGTTCGACGTTAAACGCTCCGACCCCAGTCCTCATGATCACTCGTTCCTCAGATCTCTTTGCCGCCGCGCGAAAAAGAATCCCCGGTGGCGTGAACTCTCCCGTGCGCGCTTTTCGCGGACTGGAGCGCGAGCCTTTCTTCGTCGAGCGCGCGCGAGGGCGCCAGGATTTGGGACGTCGATGGGAATGAATACATCGATTACGTCGGCACCTGGGGACCGGCCATTCTCGGTCATGCTCCCCAGGTAGTCGTCGAGGCAATCCGCGAGGCGGCCGCGCGCGGCGTCAGTTTCGGCATTCCGAATCCACTCGAAGTCGAGATGGCGGAGCTGATCTGCCAATGGGTCCCATCGATCGAAAAAGTGCGGATGGTGAACAGCGGGACGGAGGCCACCATGTCGTGCGTCCGGCTGGCTCGCGGTTTCACCGGCCGCGACAAGATCATCAAGTTCGAAGGTTGCTACCACGGCCACGTTGATTCGCTGCTGGTTACCGCGGGCAGCGGTGCGCTCACGCACGGCAAACCGGACAGCGCCGGTGTCCCGCAACAGTTCGCGCAGCTAACGATTTCGCTTCCCTTCAACGACATGGACGCGGTGCGCGCAGCCTTTCGCGAAAACCCAGGCGCGATCGCTGCCGTCATTCTCGAGCCGATTCCCGCCAACGCCGGCTTGTATTTGCCGCGAAGCGATTTTCTCCAGAACCTCCGCGATGAGTGCACCAAACACGGCGCGCTCTTGATCTTCGATGAAGTCATGACCGGCTTCCGCGTCGCGCGCGGCGGCGCGCAGGAAATCTATCGGAGTAACGCCCGATCTGACGGCTCTGGGAAAAGTAATCGGAGGCGGCTTGCCGGTGGGCGCGTTCGGTGGGCGAGCGGAAATCATGGACCAACTTTCGCCGGATGGCCCGGTCTATCAGGCGGGCACGTTGTCCGGAAATCCGCTCGCCATGGCGGCAGGCCTGGCCCAGTTGCGGGAACTTGAGCGGATCGATGGTTGGCGTCTGCTTGGAGGAACTCGGCGCGAGATTCGAAAAAGCGATGCGAACGACGCTTGCCGAACTACAACTTCCGTTCCCGTTCCATCGCATCGGTTCGATGTTTTGCCTGTTCTTCACCGACGGCCCCGTCATCGATCTCGCGACTGCGAAAGGAAGCAACCGCGACATGTTCGGCAAGTTCTTTCGTCATTGCCTGGATCACGGCGTTTACTTCGCGCCTTCGCAATTCGAAACCGGCTTTCTTTCCACGCACATACCGCCGCGGACGTCGAGCGAACGGCGAAGCGTCGCACGTGCAGGCGCTGCGTGAAAGCCGATCAGCGGTTAGCTGCGCGTTACTTGCAAAAGCTTTGCGTCAGTCGGGCGCTTAGACTAGGAAACTCGCGCTGTGAGTTCCCCTCCGCCGGGTCCGCATTCGCGCTGTCGCGAAATTCTTCTTCGAAGGGGACCGACAAGTTTTTCGTCAAGGGCGTCACCTACGGGCCGTTCAAACCGGATGCAGAAGGACACTATCTCGGTCCGACCGGAACAGCTGGACCGCGATCTCGCGCAGATGCGCGAGGTCGGCTTGAACGTCGTGCGCATTTATCACGTCCCGCCGCTCTGGTTTCTCGATCGTTGCGCGGCCGCCGGAATGCGCGTTCTGATCACGCTCCCATGGGCGAAACATGTTGAATTTCTGCGCAAAAAAAGTGCGCGCAACGCAATGGTCGATTCCGTGCGAGCGGCGGTCGCGGAGCATGCCGGTCATCCGGCGATCTTCGGTTACCTCGTCGGCAACGAAATCTCGAGCACGATGGTGCGCTGGCTTGGCGTGCGGCGCGTGACGGAATTCGTCGAGCATCTGATCCGCGTCGGCCGGGCGGCAAATCCGGACGTTCTCTTTTCCTACGCGAGTTTTCCGCCGACGGAATTTCTCCTCCCGCAGAACGTCGATTTTTTCTGCTTCAACGTTTACCTGCACAACCAGCGCGACTTCGAGCGTTACCTCCTGCGCTTGCAGAATCTGGCGGAAGATCGGCCGCTCATGCTCGGCGAATTCGGCATGGATACGATCCGCCACACCGAGGACGAGCAGGCCGAAATGCTCGGCTGGCATGTCGACAGCGTGGTGAAATGCGGACTCGCCGGCACCATCTTCTTTTCCTGGACCGACGAATGGTTCACCGGCGAACAGGAGATCACCGATTGGGCGTTTGGCCTCGTCACGCGCGAGCGCGAGCCAAAGAAAGTCTTCCACGCTCTGCGCGACAAGCTCGGACAGGACGACGCCGCGCTGCCGCATCGTCCGTTGCCGCGAGACGCCGTTCGTCTCCGTCATTGTCTGTTCCTACAACGGCGCGAAGACGCTCGCCGCGTGTCTTGGAGTCGTTAGGCAAAATCGATTACCCGGCCTACGAAGTCATTCTGGTCGATGATGGCTCGACCGATGACACGCGCGCAGATTGCCGCACGTTTTCCGAACGTTCGTTACATCCACCAGACCAATCACGGCCTCAGTCACGCGCGCAACACCGGCGCCGCCGCCGCCAAGGGCGAGGTCTTTGCCTACACCGACTCGGACTGCATGGCGGACCCGGATTGGCTCTACTATCTCATCAGCACGTTGTTGAGCGGCGATTATGCCGGCGTCGGCGGACCGAACGTTTCGCCGCCGGCGCGGAATTGGATTCAGGCCTGCGTCGCCGCCGCGCCCGGCGGACCGAGCCACGTGCTCCTCACCGATACGGTCGCGGAGCACATTCCCGGTTGTAACATGGCCTGGTATCGCTGGGCTTTCGAAAGCGTCGGCGGATTCGATCCGGAATATCACAAGGCCGGCGACGACGTCGATTTTTGCTGGCGCGTGCAACAGGCCGGACACGAGATCGCCTTCAGCCCCACCGCGATTGTCTGGCATTATCGCCGCTTCACGCTCGACGCGTTTCGCAAACAACAGGAAGGTTACGGCGAAGCGGAATCAATGCTGCGTTTCAAGCATCTGATCTTCTTCGGACCGACCGGCACCGCGAAGTGGCGCGGACAAATCTACGGCACGCCGCGCTTCAGTTGGTTCATCAATCGGCCGATCATTTACCATGGCATTTTCGGCGAAGGCTTTTTCCAATCGATCTATCCGACGCCGCAATCGGACATCGCGGCTTATCTCAGCAGCGTCGAGTGGTTCGCGCTGACCATTTTTCTTTTCGGTCTCGGAATTTTTTTGCCGGCGTTGCGGATCGTTCCCTATCTGATGTTTGGCGGCACGCTCTGCGTCGCGCTTTCCTACATGCTGCGCGCGCGGATCGAACCGAAGTTCGACACCATCGCGGCGCGCTTGCTCGTGATGTTCCTCGCCTTCGCCCAGCCGCTCGTGCGCGGATGGTCGCGCTATTTTACCTGGCTGCATTTCAAGCGCACCCCGCGCGCGGTCATCGCGACGCACGAGGAAGCTCTTCCGGGCGGCTCCGAGCTTCGCCGGCAATCTGCGCCGCCGAAGCTATTGGAGTGAAGAAGGGAAGGATCGGCATCATCTGCTCGGCTCGATCTTTGCTCTGCTGGACGAGGAAGGTTGGCGTTACTCGACCGATACCGGCTGGAATGAATGGGACATTCAGATTTACGGAAATTTCTGGTGGAGCATCGTGCTGCAAACGGTGACGGAATATCACGGCGGGCCGAAATGCCTGACCCGCGTCTCGCTGCGCTATCGCTTCGTCACGACCACCGTGATCATCAATCTCGTCGCCTTGACCCTCCTGATTTACCACCAGCTCAATACCGGTCGGGCAAATCTTTGGGTACTCCTCGGCTATCTCGTCTTCCTCTTTTTCCTCGCAACACGCGCGCGGAAGCTCAAGGCGCGGGTGGCCGAGTTCGTCGACCTCGCCGCCCGCCGAGTCGGGCTGCAGCGACTCGCTCCTTCCGGCGTGGTCAGCGAGGCTCCGCTCGAGGCTCCTCTTGCCTGCCACCGAGATTCGATAGAGACAGTACGCAGTGCCCATGAAGTTCGATGCCGCGTAACCAGATACTGCGTTTGTGTCTGGGGCTCGTCGCCGAGGTCCTGTTCTTCGCGTCGCTCAATCGCTTCGATGATTGGACGCTCGAGCAAATGCCGGTGCGCTTCGTCGCGGCCGGAATCGCTTCCGGCATCGCGTTTCTCTTCACCGTCGCGCAATTCCCCACCTCCATCAGCCTGCCGAAACAGGCGCTAATTTTTTGGAGCGTCGCGGTCACGCTTCGGTTACTCGCCCTGCCCCTCGCCCCCGGCGACGACTTGTGGCGTTACCAATGGGAAGGAAAAATCCAGCAGGCCGGCTTCAATCCCTACCTGCAGGCACCAGATGATCCGCAACTGGACCAGGTCCGTGAAGAATTCCCCGCCTGGTACAAGATCAATCATCGCGACTTCCGCGCGATCTATCCGCCGGCAGCGGAGCTTCTCTTCGCGGGACTGAGCCGGATCTCGGAGAATCCCCTGCTCTACAAACTGCTCTTCGCGGCCGCTGATCTGGCGACCGCCGCGATCCTCCTGCGACTGATCGGTGGCGCCTCACGCTACGCCAACGCCTCCTGGTATGCGTGGAATCCGCTGGTCGCCTACTGCTTCGCGGGCGGCGCGCATTTCGACAGCCTCATGCTCCTGCCAATGATGGCCGGCATCTTGTGCCTAACGAGATTTGAAACCGCGATCGCTTCGCGCACGAAATGGCTCCTCGCGTTCGGTGCCGCGACGCTCTTCGGTCTCGCCATTTCGGTCAAGCTGATCCCGCTGCTTCTGCTGCCGCTTTGCGTCTTCGCTTTGGGATTTCGCGCGATCACTCTCGCGGTCAGTCTCGCCATTCCGGCGCTCCTCAGCGTCCTCTATGGCTTTCCTCACGTGCGCATTTGGGAGTCGCTCAATCGCTTCGCCTACGTCACCCGCCTGAACGACTTGTTCTGGTGGATCATCGAAGAAACGGTTTGGCCAAATCCGCGCCAGAAGAACTACCACTACAACGTCGTCATCGTCGTCGCCGTCATCGCCGTCTCCCTGTTGTTTTTCCGCAACTGGCGCCGCGGCATGCTCTGGGTTCTCGGCATCGCCTTGATCCTCACTCCGGTGCTGCATCCGTGGTATTGCGTCTGGATTTTGCCCTTGGCCGCGTGGCGGCGCGCCGACCCCTGGCATATGCTTTCAGTCACTCTCTTCGCTTATTTCCTCTTCTGGAATGAGCGCCTCTTCGTGTTGCCGTGGCATTCCGAACTTTGGTTGCGCGGCCTCATCACCTTGCCGGTTTTGTTCTCCACGTTCGTCTTTTTCTTGCGCCCGGAAAACGAGGGACCGGAAAAATTGCCCGCCTAAGCGACACGCGCCTGCATGTACATTTTGATTTGTCGCGGACGCAACTCGCGTAGCGTTGTCCCGTGAGTTTCATCCGAACCGGACTGCGCGAACTCGGACTCAAAGTTCGGCGGCAAAAGACGCGTATGGCCCTGCGCCATGAAAAGCGCGGCCTGCAAAAAAGTGAGATCGCGCTCGGTCGCGAAGGCTGCTCGCAGGCGGTCAATTTTCCCGAAGTCCGCAATGAGATCGTCGCTCTGAAAAAGCTCGAGCACGAGCAAAAGGAAGTCGCCCTCCGGATTGCGCAGATCGAAGAAGGGCTCAAGCAAATCGAAGCGCAGCGCGAGGAAGCCGCGAAAGCCCAACAAGATGCGCTCGGCAAACTCGAGGAGGAAAAAAAGCCCGTCCTGAAACGTCGCAACGAGGCGAAATCGACGGTCGAACTTTGCGACCGTGAACTCTCCGGAGTGGAGCGCCGCTTGCAGGATAATGACGCCGCCGATCAGGAGTTGTTCAAGAAGATCGCGGAGTTGCAGGCGCAGGTTCCGCCGCCGGCCGATCTTGACGCGCAGACCGCCAGCTTGAGCACCAAACGCGCGCAGTTACCGGAGGAACGCGCGGAAATCGTGCGCGCGCGACTCGGCAGCGCGGAGGCATGCCGGCAGGCGAAGAGAGAAACTCGCCCTGCAGGAGACTGCGCTGGATGAAATCGACAAGAAGATCGCCGCCCTCCGGAACGAATTCGAAGCGAAGGATCGCGCCTTGAATGAAACCAGCCGGGCACAGCAGGACGCGCTCAAGGAAGCACGCACGCACCATCAAACGGTCGAAGAGCGGAAGAATCCCGCCTATTTGAATATCGGGCGGCATCTTGCTTCCCAAGGGATCGCGCCGCCGAACGCCCCGCATTTGCTGGAGGATGTGCAGCGCCGCCGCACTGCGGTGGAGAAACATGCGCAGCACAAAGCGGAATTGGCCGTGCTCTCGGGTCAAATCGACAAACAAGAGCTGCGAAAGTTTTACTTCAGCGTCCTCTCGGTCCTGATCTTGCTCGCCATCATCCTGCCCCTGGTTTTCCAATCGCCTCCGAAACGCGAATGGTTGCCGCAGGAAACGGAGGCGATTCTTTCCGTGAATACCCAGCAACTGCAACGCGACAACCTGCCGAAGCGCTGGGCAAAGGAGCAGTCCGAGGAATGGCAAACGATCTGGTCCGGGCTGACCACGAATGCCCAGCGCACACCCGTCCTCGATCTCACGCGTGATGCGGTGCGGGTGACCCGAGCCCTCACCACGGCGACCTCCGGTGGCGTGCGCGAATTCGTCCTCGTGCAGGCGAAGGCGGACGTCGCGCCGGTCATCAACTCGGTGGAGAAAGATGAGAGCTTTGAACGGCGCACGATCAGCGGTTTGGCTGTCTGGTTGCGACCTGATTTTGCTCTGGCCCGCGTGGGTCAAAGAACGCTCGCGGTGGGATCGCCGCCTGAAGTGGAAGAGCTGGTCCGTGTGCGCCTTGGGATCAAACAGGATTTGAAAATCACCGGTAATTTTTTCGAACGCTTCCAGGAACTCGACCAAGGGACGACAGTCCGTTTGATCTCGAATGATCCTCCCGCGCTTGATCGATATTTCAGTCCGATCTTCACCCGGGAGCTGCTGGAGGCGACGCAGATTCTCGGTCTCGGTTTGACCCTCGATAATCCCGTGAAGGCGCGGCTGATTTTGAAAATGAAATCCGCCAAAGCGGCCGAAGACCTCGCGCGGGAAGTGCGCGAGAATCCGCAACGCTGGTTGCGCTTGCAGGATTCCGAGCTCCTTCTTTTTGCCCAGCCGCCGGAGGTTAGCCCGCAGGGCGCCGGCTTGGAGATCCGCTGCAACGTGCCCGAGAATAGTGCTCGCCTTCTTTTGCAACGCATCGCAAAGACAAATCCCGCGCCCGCCGTGGCAGGCCCATAGGCACTGCTCAGTGTCCCTTCCGGATCGCCCGTCGTTCAGTTCAAACCCAATTTTCTTTTCTTGAGCCTCAAGCCATTTTCCCATCTCGGCCGATTCTTCGCCTTTTTCCTCGCTCTTCCCGTTCTTGCCCAAATTGAGCCGGAGCTGGTGAGTATCCAAACGGTTGACCCGACGATCGTCGTCGACCTGCGCTACGCCGGCCTGCGCAACCTGGCCCAGCGCCCACTCTATCCTCCGGAGATGCCGGCACTCGTTAGGCCGAGCGTGGCCGCGCGCTTACGGAATGCGCAGAGTTATCTGCGATTGCGCGGGCTGCGCTTGAAAATCTGGGACGCCTATCGACCGAAGGCAGTGCACGATCAGATTTGGCAGATGTCCCGGAACACAGATTATGTGGCCGATCCCGCGGACGGCTTCGGCTCGCTCCATACCTGGGGCGTGGCGATCGACGCGACCTTGGTGGACCGGAATGGGCGGGAAGTGGCCATGCCGACGGACTTCGACGCTTTCACGCCGGCCGCGATGTTGCGCTACACCGGAAACGATCCAGGCATCCGCATTCATCTCGGGACTCTGCAGCGTGCGATGAGGTTCGCCGGATTCTACGGCCTGAGAACAGAATGGTGGCATTTCATCGCGAAAGATTGGCGGAAGTATGGCCCCATCTCCGACGACCCGGTTTCTTCGCTGGATACGGATCGCCCGGCACAGCGCTCGGCGGCGCGCTAATCTTTGTTCGCGCCCGGTCATCGTTAGGCGACGCGCAGTTCTCGCTCACCCACCGCAGATATTCCGGCAGCCCATCGGAGACGCGGAGCGCGACAATTTCCGGCACATCGTACGGATGCAGCGCCTTCAGCTTCGCTTGCAAGGCAGGCAAGCGCATCGCGGTGGTCTTGAAGAAGACCATCGTCTCCGCGGCGTTCTCCACTTTCCCCTGCCAATGGTAAATCGACTGCACGCGCCGGCAGGATATTCGCGCAGGCGACGAAATGCTCTCGTCACGAGCTGCTCCGCGATCTGGCGGGCAGTCTCCACATCCGGAAAAGTGCTAAGGACGAGCAGGATTTCGTCCGCCATGGTCACGCCGGAGCGAGCGCCACTTGCCGGCAAATCCAGCCGCCGCCCAGAACGACATCGCCGTCATAGAAGACGGCGGCCTGCCCGGGCGTGACCGCCTTCTGCGGCTCATGCAGTTCCACGCGCGCACAACCATCCTGCGAGCGGATGAGCGTCGCCGCGGGTCCCCGGATGGCTGTAGCGGATCTTCACCGTGACCTCGATCGCTCGTTAGGCCTTTCCGCGGCTGACCCAGTTGACCCGATCGATCTCGAACTCCTCGGAGAGCAAATCCTCCGCGTCGCCGACAATCACGCGGTTGGTCAGCGGATCGATGTCGACCACGTAACGCGGCTGGGCGAGCCGCCGGGCAGACCTTTGCGCTGCCCGATGGTGAACATTTCGATGCCGTCGTGTTCCGCGAGAAAATTTCCCTCGAGATCGTAGATGCCGCCGCGTGAAATTCCGTTTCGCCCAGATGCGAGCGAAGGAACGCCTTGTAATCGTTGCCCGGCACGAAACAGATTTCCTGGCTGTCCACCTTGTCGGCCACCTTCAGGCCTAACGAGTACGCGCGATCTCGCGAATCTCCGGCTTCGCCATCGCGCCGAGCGGAGTCGAGCGCGCGGCGCAGTTGCGGCTGGCGCAGGCTGAAGAGGAAATAGGATTGATCCTTGCGCGGATCCGCGCCCTTGCGCAGGACGGCGCGGTCGGGGCGATGCTCGATGATCGCGTAATGGCCGGTGGCGATGTAGTCGCAGCCGAGCGCCTGCGCTTTTTCCCAAAGGTTGCCGAACTTCAGCTTCTCGTTGCACATCACGCACGGATTCGGCGTCCGGCCGGCCTGGTATTCGCTCGAAAAATAATCGATCACGACGCGTCTCGAATTGATCCGCTTCGTCCACCACGTAATGCGGAATGCCTAACGAATGCGCCACGCCGCGCGCATCGGCGATCGCCTGCGGGCCGCAGCACTTGTCCTCCGCGCGCGAGATACAATCCTGCGGCCAGACCTTCATCGTCACGCCGACGACATCGTAGCCCTGCTCGCGCAGCAGATAGCCGGCGACGCTGGAATCGACGCCGCCGCTCATGCCGAGAAGGACGCGCTCTTTCTTTGCAGACATGTGCGCGGTAAGTCGTGAATGCCGCGCGGTCCCAGTCAACCGATCGGGACCTAGTCGCGACCATCGCTTTCACCGGCTCGGCTCGACGAACGGCGCTGCCGCGCAAAGTAAATCGCCACGGCAAATCCGCCGAACGCGTGATCCCGATTCGCGATCGGCCACCACCTCGACCTGCGCCTCGCTTTGCTCGGCCGCGAAACAATGCCGCGGATCCGCGCAGAGATCCATTTCGTGATGCCGCGCGTTGATGTCGAGCGCCTGCGTCAACTTTCCGGGACCGGAACACAACCGTGTCACCTCATCGAACCCGCGCCGGGCTCTCATCAAATTAATCCCGCGGGTCGGCTCGAGCGCGCGAATCAGGATCAAGCCGTCGCGCGGACCGCCTTTGACGAGCACGTTGAGCATCCAGTGCACGCCGTAGTTAAAATAAATGTAGCAGGCGCCGCCTTGGTTGCGCTCGACGAAGCGGCGCGCGCTTGGCCGGCTGAAGGTGTGACAGGCTTCGTCGTTCTCCACCAGATACGCTTCGGTTTCGACGATGATGCCCGCGCATCGGCCCCACACCAGGGTCGTGCCAATTAACTCCGATGCGCAGCGAAGCGGATCACGCCGGAAGAATGACTCCGTCAATCATCCGCCGCGGCGGGGCTGCGGCTTGTAGCAAACCGGCAGGACGGTCGTCGGAGGCGGTGGGATCGCCATCGCGAAACGCCGGGATGAATTTCGCACCGTCGAAATCTTCCAGAGCCATCTTACCGAAGCCGAGCAGCGGCGGCTCCTCCCCATCTAGCTGTATTTCCTGCAGGCTGCCGTCCGCGCCTACCTTGAGTGAGAGGTTGGCAATGCCAGTAACCGTGGACGGGCATGTCAGGATCCGGCAAACGGATGCCTTTGAATTTCGAATCAGCTCCGATGACCGGCTGCGGTCCGATAAAATCATTTTCCGCCTTGATTTGCTCAGGATCTTGATTGAGGAAAATGCGCACGTGCGGCTTATTCTCCGCGGAGAAAATCACCGTGCCGTAAAGAAGCACACTCACGACCTGGTGATTGTAAATCGGTGGCGTGAATTTCACGCCCGCGAGCCGTTGCTCGACTTCATTTTCCAGGTCGGACGCTCCCGGGAAGGCTCGATAGGTCCAGGCCGAAGTCGCTTCCCCGCCTTTGCCCACGATCGCGCAGAACATGACCGCGCCATCCTTTTGTCCCTTCTTCAGGAGCGCCTCAGAGTCGATCCGATTGACGAGAGAAGCGCGTCCCGACCCCAGGACGGCGGGCCTGAATTGAACGCGTACTTGCCCGTGGGCGCTGATGGTGACGCCGAGAAAAAGGGTCAAGCCGAGAAAGCGGAGGATGCTGCGCATAGCGCTTACGCAAGCCAGTGCCCGCCGTTTCGCAACCGCAATCTCAGGGTCCCAGCTACGCTCGCATCCAGTTCTTGTCGCGCGCCGCTGGTGCCGCCAAACTCCCGGGGAAATGATTGAACTCGAAGGCATCGATCACGTGGCCCTGGCGGTCCGGGACGTGGCTGTTACGGCGCGGTGGTACATCGATGTCCTGGGGTTCGAGCCCCGGTACGAAGGCATGTGGAACGGCGTGCCCGTCTTCCTCGGCAAAGGCCAGACCGCGCTGGCGCTTTTTCCCGCACGGGAAGGCGCCCTTTCGCCGGCCGGCGGGGGTGAACGCATCGGGATGCTGCATCTGGCCTTTCGCGCCACCCAGGCCGGGTTCCTGGCGGCGCAGGACGACTTGAAGTCGCGCGGAATATCGTTCGGCTTTCAAGACCACGAGATCTCGCACTCGATCTATTTTCACGACCCGGATGGAAACAAGTTGGAGATCACCACCTACGAAGTTCGGTGATTCCAGCATTCCTTCGGCACCAGCAGATTGATTTGTGCGCGCCGGCGGCGATCACGTAAAATTCCCGAGATGGAACTGCTCGGCGCGCTCAAGAAACACTTCGGCTATTCGGCGTTTCGACCGTTGCAGGAACAGATTGTCCGGGATGCGCTCGCCGGACGCGATGTCTTTGCCTTGATGCCGACTGGCGGCGGCAAGTCGCTCTGTTTCCAGTTGCCGGCCTTGCTCCGCGATGGTCTCACCGTGGTTGTCTCGCCATTGATTTCGCTGATGAAAGATCAGGTCGATGCGCTCCAGGCGAGCGGAGTCGCGGCCACTTTCCTGAACTCGACGCCTTGATGCGAATGAAGCGCGGACGCGCTTGCGTGGACTCTACAACGGCGAATACCGGCTGCTCTATGTCGCCCCGGAGCGGCTGATGCTCGAGACGTTTCTCGAGAAGGTGAAAGATTGGAATGTCTCCCAGCTCGCGATCGATGAAGCGCATTGCATCAGCGAATGGGGCCATGATTTCCGGCCGGAATATCGCGAGCTAAAAAAACTGCGGGCGCATTTGCCGGGCGTGCCGACGATGGCCCTGACCGCGACCGCGACCGGAGCGAGTGCGCGCGGATATCTTGAAGCAACTGCAGCTTTCCGATCCGCGCTGTTACGTGGCGAGCTTTGATCGACCGAACCTCACCTATCGAGTCGTGCCGAAGTCGGCGCCCTACGAACAACTGCGCACTTTCCTCGAAGCGCGGCCGCACGAAAGCGGCATCGTCTATTGCGCCAGCCGCAAGACGGCGGACTCACTCGCGGCGAAGCTGAACGCCGACGGCATTCCGGCGAAGCCGTACCACGCCGGCCTCGACGCGGGCGAGCGCAGCCGGCATCAGGAAATGTTTCTGCGCGATGATGTGCGCGTGATCACCGCCACGATCGCTTTCGGAATGGGGATCAACAAACCGAACGTGCGTTTCGTGGTCCACCACGATCTGCCGAAGAACATCGAGAGCTACTATCAGGAAACCGGGCGCGCCGGGCGCGACGGTTTGCCGAGCGAATGCGTCCTCCTCTTCAGCGCGAGCGATGTGGTCAAGCAGACCCGTTTCATCGATGAAAAGAGCGAGAGTGAAGCGCGGATCGCGCGCGAGCAATTGCGCCAGATGGTGCATTACGCGGAGGCGCGCGAATGCCGGCGCACCACCCTCCTGCGCTACTTCGGCGAGGAACGGCCTAACGAGTCGTGCGGCGGTTGCGATAATTGCCTGACCCCGCGCGAGACTTTCGACGGCACGATCGCGGCGCAGAAGTTTCTCTCCTGTGTCCATCGCATCTACGAGAAGAGCGGCTTCGGGTTCGGACTGAATCACATCGTCGAAGTGCTGACCGGCGCGAAGACCGAAGCGGTGCGGCAACGCGGGCACGATCAGCTCTCGACCTACGGGATCGGCGGCGAATTGAAACGGGAGGCGTGGCAGGCGATCGGGCGCGAGTTGTTGCGGCTCGGCCTGGTGGAAACGGCCTCGGGCAAGTTTGCCACCCTGCAATTGACCGACGACGGACGCGCGGCCTTGCGGGATCGCACCTCGATCACGCTAACGAAACCAACCGAGGTGGCGACAAAAACGAAAACCCGGGCGGGTGAGATTCCGTGCGACGAGGTGTTATTCGACCGTCTTGCGCACCGTTCGCCGCACGCTCGCCGACGAACGGGACGTGCCCGCCTACGTGATCTTTTCCGACGTGGCATTGCGCGAAATGGCGCGCGCCTATCCCACCACGCGCGCGGAGTTCCGCCGGATCCCCGGAGTGGGCGAGCAGAAGCTGAAAGATTTTGCCGAGCCGTTCCTCGCCGCGATCACGGAGTATCTCGCATCGAATCCGCGGCAAGACGTTTCGCCGAACCCGTCGCGCCTGCGCTTCCCGCGCCGTCTCGCCCTGAACGACAGCGAATCCGAAACGCTGCGCCGTTTTCAAGCCGGCGCGTCGATCGACGAAATCGCCCGCGCCCGCGGATTCGTCCGCAGCACGATCGCCACGCACCTCGCGCTGGCGATCGAGTCCGGTGCGCCGCTCGCGCGGGAGCGATTCTTCAATCCCGCGCAGCAGGAGGAGATCGGCGCGGCCTTGCGCGCGGCCGGTCCGAAAAACCTGGTCGGCGCGCGCGACTCGCTCGGCGGCCGGTACACCATCGATGACCTGCGCATCTTCCGCGCGTTCGCCGCCCGAGCCCTGATTTCGCGTTTGCCTTTCGCCGTCCGCATCCTTCACTCTCTCGGCGAATCGCATCGGGAGGAACGAAGGCTGCTCCGATTCGCAATCGATCAACAAGGAAAACTGCCCATGCCCACGATTGCAAATTCGCCTAACGAGCAAATCGACGAGAAAAGACGACCTGAGCTGACGATTCGTGGCCTGATCGTCGGCGTCATCATCACGCTGGTGTTCACCGCCGCCAACGTTTACTTCGGTCTCAAGGCCGGTCTGACGTTTTCGACCTCGATTCCGGCCGCGGTGATTTCGATGGCGATCCTGCGCAGTTTCCACAATGCGACCGTTCAGGAAAACAACATCGTGCAGACGGTGGCCTCGGCGGCGGGCACGCTGTCGTCGATCATCTTTGTCTTGCCGGGTCTGATCATGATCGGCTGGTGGACTGGGTTTCCGTTCTGGATCTCGTTTTTGATCTGCGCACTCGGCGGCATTCTCGGCGTGATGTATTCGATCCCGCTGCGCCGCGCGTTGGTGACGAACTCCGACTTGCCGTACCCGGAAGGCGTCGCCTGCGCCGAAGTGCTCAAGATCGGCAGTAGCGGTGACAAGGAGCATGCGGCCGACATCGAACACAGCCGCGCAGGTCTGCTCGCGGTGGTGTGGGGATCAATCGTGGCCGCGTTCTTTGCCATTGTCGTCGCGACGCAAGTGTTCGCTGCGGATGTCGCGCAAACCTTCCGCATCGGGAAGCGCGGCGCGGTCGAGCGGTTATGATTTCTCGCTTTCGTTCGCGCTGCTGGCGATCGGTCACCTCTGTGGATTGTCCGTCGGCATCGCCATGCTCATCGGCGCCTGCATTGGCTGGGGCTGGCTCGTGCCGTACTTACTCAGCGCTCACCGGCGACCTAACGACTGCGGCCGGCGCACTCGCGCAAACCACATGGAGTCACAAAGTGCGCTTCATCGGCGCGGGTGCGATTGGCGTTTCCGCAATCTGGACACTGCTGAAGCTGGTGAAACCTGTCGCGAGCGGTTTGGCCGGCGCGATGGCCGCTTCGCGCGCGCGCAAGGCCGGCAAAGCGGACACGTTGCCGATCACCGAGCGCGACATTCCGATCGGCATCGTCGGTCTCATCACGCTCGTTTGCATGCTGCCGATCGGATGGGTGCTCGGCTACTTCGCAAACGAGAGCGGACTCGGCTCGCACGTGACGACGCTCGTGATCGGCGGCGTCTTCTATGTCTTTTTGATGAGCTTCTTCGTCTCGGCGGTCTGCGGTTACATGGCCGGCCTGATTGGTTCATCCAACAGCCCGCTCTCTGGCATTGGCATTCTGGTCGTGATCGGCGCGGCGCTGTTGCTTGTCCTCGGCGTGAAACCCTACGTCGGGCCGGACGCGATCAAGGCGCTCATGGCCTTCGCGCTTTTCACCACCGCCGTGATTTTCAACGTGGCCGCGATCGCGAACAACAATCTGCAGGATCTGAAGACCGGTCAGTTGGTCGATGCGACTCCGTGGAAACAGCAGGTCGCGCTCATCATCGGTGTCCTCGCTGGCGCGGTTGTCATTCCGCCGGTGCTCAACCTGGTCAATCAGGCCTACGGTTTCGTCGGCGCGCCGGGCGCGGAATTGCGACCCGTCGCCATTGCCGGCGCCGCAAGCCGGCCTGATCTCGTCGCTCGCCCAAGGCGTCATCGCCGCGGATATCGATTGGAGCCTGATCCGGATGGGCGCCTATATCGGCATCGCCATCATCGTGCTCGATGCCATCCTTGCCAAGACAACGAAACACATGCGCGTTCCTCCTCTCGCGGTTGGACTCGGAATTTATCTGCCGACCGCGAGCACGCTCATGATCGTGGTCGGCACGATCGTTGGTTGGTTCTTCGATCGCGCGCGCCGATCGCACGCCGAATCCGGAAGGCACGAAGCAACTCGGCGTCTTACTCGCGTCCGGTTTGATCGTCGGCGAAAGCATCATCGGCGTGGTCATCTCCGCCATCGTCGTCTTCTCCGGCGTGGCCGCACCGCTCGCGCTCGTCGGCGCGGGATACGAAACCGCGGGAAAAATCATCGGCGGCATCGCCTTCGTTGCGACCGCGTTCGTGCTCTATCGATGGATCCTGGGAATGGCGTCGAAGCGGTCCGCGTGAAGCGCGTGACTCGTTAGACCCGGTCGGATTCGCATGGAAAACATCGACCCGTCGCAATCCGCCTAACGAGTTCCCGGACATCGTCGGCGCGCAGTCCGGTGAACCCGATCCTCGCCAGCTTTCGCTCGTTCATTCCGCCGGGCGCTCGGCTGCGTGAGCTGACGCCGTTGCCGCTCATCATCGGCACGCTGCTCGGAATGGTCTTCGGCGCGTCGTCGCTTTATCTCGTGCTCAAAGTCGGGCTGACGGTCAGCGCGTCGATTCCAGTCGCGGTCCTTTCGATCACGATCTTTCGGTTTCTTTCCTGGATCTCAGGAACAAGATTCGCAACGCGACGATTCTCGAGAACAACATCGTGCAGACCGCGGGCTCGGCCGGCGAATCAATCGCCTTCGGTCTCGGCGTGACCATGCCGGCGATCATGATTCTCGGGTTCGATCTCGAGATCACGCGCGTCATGCTGGTCGCAATTCTCGGCGGACTGATCGGAATCCTGATGATGATTCCGCTGCGCCGCGCGCTCATCGTGCAGCAGCACGGTTACTTGAAATATCCCGAGGGCACGGCGTGCGCCGAAGTGTTGAAGGCCGCCGCGTCGCCGGAATCGCGCGATGCCGCGCATGCCGGCGATGCCGTGGCGCGCGCCGCGGCGGACGAAGCCGTCAGCGGCGGCAAGATCATCATCGGCGGTTTCGCGATCGGCTTCATCTACTACGGCCTGCTGCAAATCTTCAAAATCATGAAGGAAATCCCGGAGAAAATTTTCGGGAAACCATTCGACGGCGCGTCCATTTCGCTCGAGAACAATCCGGCGCTGCTCGGTGTCGGTTACATCATCGGTCCGCGCATCTCCGCGCTCATGATGGCCGGCGGCGTCTTGTCCTATCTCGTCCTCATTCCAGCGATCAAATTTTTCGGTTCGGCCGGAACATTGCCGCTCGCGCCGGAAACTGCGCACAGCATTGCCGACATGTCGGTCGAGCAGATTCAGAAGGGCTACATTCTCTACATCGGCGCGGGAGCAGTCGCCGCCGCCGGCATTATCAGTCTTTTCCGCTCGCTCCCGCTCATCTGGCATGGATTGAAAGGCGGGCTCGCCGACCTGCGCAGCTCCGGTGTCGTCCGCGAAGACATGCCGCGCACGGATCAGGACCTCTCGATGAAATGGGTCATCGGCGGAATCATCGCCCTGCTCATCGTCATCATGATCGCGCCGCAATTGAATCTGCGCTTTAACTTGTTAGGCGCGATTCTCATCGTCGCCTTCGGATTCCTCTTCGTGACCGGTTTCGTCGCGCCTGACCGGCGAAGTCGGCTCATCCTCCTGTCCGACCTCAGGCATGATGATCGCGACGCTGTCTGCTGACCTGTCTCATCTTCCTCATCATCGGTTGGACGGCGCCGCCCTACTTTGTCACCGCGCTCTCCATCGGCGGCATCGTCTGCATTGCGTCGTCGAACGGCGGAACAATTTCGCAGGATCTCAAGACCGGTTTCCTCGTCGGCTCGACGCCGAAGTCTCAACAGATCGCGATCCTCATCGGCACGCTCGCTTCCGCCATTATCCTCGGGCCGATCCTGATGAAGCTGAATCAATCCGGCACGATTTACGTTCCGGTCGCCGGCAACCAGGATTTCGCCTTCGCGGCCAGCTATCACGCGAACCCGGCCGATTACGAGAAGGACACAAACGGCCAGCCAAAACGCGAGCGTTTATCCGGCGCGCAAGCCGAGCGCCGATCCTAACGAGTATTTCGTTTACCACAAAACCAGCACCGACAACGGACCCGCTGGTCGCTATCTCGTGAACAACGACGGCGTGCCGGTTTATCTCGCCGATCCCGGCATCAACGGCGTCTACGAGAAACGTCCCGACGGTTCGAGCGTGCAAAAATTCACCGCCCCGAAAGCCACGCTCGTCTCCTACATCATCAAAGGAATCCTGGGCGGACAACTGCCGTGGGGCCTGGTCTTGTTAGGCGTCTTCATCGCCATCGTGCTCGAGCTTTCCGGCGTTTCCGCTCTCGCGTTCGCCGTCGGTGTTTATCTGCCCATCTCCACTTCGGCGCCGGTTTACGTCGGCGGCATGGTGCGCTGGCTGGTCGACAAATACACTCGCCGCAAACACGCGGGCCGTGAGCTGACCGAGGACGAATTGATGGCCGAAGGGGACAAGAGCAACGGCGTCCTGCTCTCATCCGGATACATCGCAGGAGGCACGCTCGCCGGCGTAATCTTCGCGTTCCTTGCCATCCCGATGAAGGATCGGCTGGATTCATTTGAGCAATGGGCAACGGCGCACAACCCATTCTTTGAAGGGCCATGGTCCGACACGCTGGCCATGATCCCTTTCCTCGCGCTCACCATTCTCCTTTATCTCGTCGGCCGAGACCGCCTGTTCGGGTCTAAAAAGAAAGGTGCAGGCAATGGCGGCGGGGCTCGGGTGGGCCCCCCTCAAGCGAAGAGTTCTGCTTTCCGCCCCGTAGCCGGGGAGATGGATCATCCTCTCGAAACGTAGCCCGAGTTTTTCGAGTAGTTTCGCGGAGCTTTGGTTATCCGGCGCCGTCACGCCGATTATCCGCGGAATCCCGAGCACGCCTTTGCCGTAGTCCATCACCGCACGAGCAGCTTCGTAGGCATAGCCATTTCGCCAGAACCTCTCGAGGATCGAAAACCCCACGTCCACGTCGTCGAGCGTCTCGCGTTTGATCAAGCCACAGATTCCCACTGGCACCTGCGATTCCTTTAGCTCCACGAGATAGAAACCGAACCCGAATTCGGCGTAGCTCGGAAGCATCTTCGCCGCGATAAATCTCGCGGCTTGCGCGGTCGTCCTGACCTCGCGATCCGCGACGAAGCGAATGAACGCCGGCTCGTTCAGCAGTTCCAGGATTATCGCGGCGTCATCCGTGGTTACGTGACGCAGGACCAATCTTTCCGTCTCGAGAACTTTCACCCGCTAACCAGTAGCGCGAAACCAGCCGGAGTCACCGGTCAGTTGTCTCGCTGCCGGCTGACTAGTCTGGACAAGACTAACAGGTGTTGGCTGAATGAACCGTGTCGCTTGCGGCACGCTCAGCGTCTTATCCTTCTCGTGCGCCCGTCGCCTGGGCGACTTCCTCCAGGAGCTGGCGAGCGCCGCGAAAGCGTCCGGCAAACTTATCGGAATGCTCCTTCTGGAGGGCAGCGGCAAAATTGTCCCGGTAACGGTGATACTCCTCGAGCGACCGGCAATGATACTGCATCACGTAGCCCGGATCGGCCGCATCGGAGTCGATGACCTTGTAGATGCGACACTCGGAGAAGCATCCCGTGCGGACGACATCGGGAACATGGATGCGCTTCATCCAATCGAGCCACTCCGACTCGATGCCGGCATCAATGGTTATCGTAACGGAATAGATAATCATGCTGTCGCGCCTGCTCGAATTTGGCCTAACGATTCCTCCCAGGCCTGAATCCCTGGGTTGGCCGGCAAGATGGCGCGTTAGGATTCCGGTGAGGCACCACACCGGGCTTCGGCGAGGCACGACCGCAGGCACGTTCTGATGAGGTCCCATTCTGTCTGGGGATCGATGCGTAGCCGTCGGGAACGGCACAGAGACGCGGCGTCGATCGGCATCGATTCGCAAAGCGGCGAGGATTGGAAAATACGACTATCCCGGCTGGCTGCTGATATACGACGATCTCGGCCGGCTGCTCGTAGTCGACGATCTCGGCCGGTTGCTCATATGCGACGGCCTGGACCGGCTGTTGGTAGGCGACGTTCTGGGGCGACGCCGCGTAGTCGGGCTGAACTATCGCCGGTTCCTGGGCCGGTTCCGCATAGGACGGCGAAGCTGCGACGACCTCCTGATCATCCTGATCGTAATCCTGTAGCGTTTCCGCCGATTCCTCTTCCACCGGTCGCGCTCGTTCACGGTCGGCGCGGTAAACGATCGTGTAGGGACGTTGGTTTCTCGCCTCCAATGAGGGCGCGAGAGCCGCGACGCGGTCCGCGGTGCTCTCCCGGATTTCCGCCACGGTGCGCTCGACAGACGCGAGGCGGGAGTAAAGGAAGTACACCATCCAGGACATAATCCCGATCAAAATCGCGAGTTCGATCGCAATGATATTTGAAACTTTCGGGCCCATTTCCCAAGCGCCTTCAGAAGATAATAACTACGACGAACACCAAAAGAAAATTATTCTCGAAAATCTTCCGCGGGCTTGTATTCCGGCAGCTCCTACTGCGCTTGAACCGCTACCTCGCGGCTTCGGCGCCATGTCGCTTCACTCACCGGAGATGGCGCGCTTTACTTCGGGGATGATTTTTTCGTAGCTGCTCACCATCGCGGGCTCTTTGATGTTCACGTCGATGAGGTAGAATTCCATGGCGGTGACGAGGCCTTTGACGTTGTCGCTCGAAAGACTGGCCGGGGAAAAGGCGGCGGCGAGGAAGCTGTCCTGCAACTGCTGAAAAGCATTCTGCTGGGTGTAGACCTTGGAGATATCGAAAGCCAAATCCGGCTTGAGCCAGGATAGGGCTTGCGTGGCCAGGGCCAGATCCCAGGCGGTATGCTCGAAGACGACCGGGCGCATGCCTTCGAAGTGGACGCTCTTATTAAGGCGTTCTTCGGTCGCCGGCTCGTTGCTCCTGAGAAATGCGTGCAGCTCGCGCGCGAGGGTTTCGTGATATTGGCGGTTGCGCTCCGTGGCCTGACGATTCGCTTCCATTTCTCCGGCGAAATTCCGCAGCGCGGCCTGGGCCTGCGCGCGATGCTCCCGATCCTCGTGCCAGTTGTTCGCCCAGAGAGCGAGAAAAACGCCGACAGTTATCAGCGCGACTTCGAAGAGCAGGTTGAGGAACGATCTTGGATGTTCTCCGCCGCGCAGGCTCATGCGCGGGAGTATGCCCGGGCGATCGGACGCTTCAAGCTTTCCGGGATGGAGAGAGCCCGCCCGCTCTCCCTTCTATTCGTTAGGCTACGGAAGGCCGCGATGCGTCACCAGATAAACCGCGAAACTTCCGAGCCAATGTCCGCCTTCGTAATGTTCGCCCGTGACCGCGGCGAGACCCGCACGACGATGCGCCTCCGCCGTCGCGGCGAGTCCGGCCCGGCGCTTGTCGTCCGCGGGCAAGCCTGAGATAATTCCCTCCAGCATCCAGGCCCGACTGAGGTTCAATCCATCGAGGTGCGCCAGCTTTGGGTCGCTCGGATCCGGTGAAACCGCGACCGGCAGCCAATCCGATTTCGCCGTCGTCGGAATTTGCGGGATGAATTCCTTCAACCATTTCGCGAAGTCGTTAGGCGAAAGCACCCGGCGCATGGCATCGGCTTCGGCCAGGCAGGGCGAGAGGAAATCTTCGCCCGATGGCTCGTAGGCCATCGGGCAGTTCTTGTCCGCGAGGTAAAACTTTCGCGCCTGATCGATGAGTAGTTTGGCAAAGGCTTCGTTCTTCACCGCGCGGGCGTAATCGAGCATCAACCCAAGCGCGAAGGCGGTCTGCGCGTGTTCCCCAATTCGCACCGGATGCGAAAGCTTCGGCAACCAAACCTGCAACCGTTCGAGGACGGCTTCTTCCAGCGGACGCAGGTTGCTCAACATCTCGCGCGCTTCCGGCGTATCCCACTCGCGCAGCTCCGCGCTGAGTTGGAGCAACCAGGCCAACCCGTAAGGACGCTCGAAGTTCGATCGCCCTTCCCCGCGCAGGTACGCGGCCTCCTGCTTCAGGTTCTCCGCGGTGAGGCTCTTGCGCAGAGCATCCAGCGCCGGCTTGGCGAAAGGCGCGTCCGGAAATTTGCGGGCCAACCGGACGAGCAACCAGTGTCCATGAACCGACGAATGCCAGTCGTAGCAGCCGTAGAAGGAGGGCGTCAGTTTGCGCGGCGGCGCGACATCCGCATCGCTGTTCAGGACGTGGCTGATCTTGTTCGGATACTCCTTGTCGACGCAGGCGAGCGCGAGTCGCGCGAAACGTTCCGCGGCCACGGCGTCGAACTCCGGCGAAGCATCCGCCGCGCTGGCGCGGTGCGCGAGAAGGGAGAGGAGAACAGCGAGCAGCAGTTTCGTGTCAGCGCGCATAACGAACTATCTTCTGCCTCTGGATCGCAGCACAAGACCCGATCCGTCAAAAGCTCACCCGCACCCCGGCGTAAGCTCCACGGCCCAGCGTTGGAAAGCCAAAGACCTCGGCATATTTCTCGTTCGTCAGGTTATTGATCCGGCCAAAGATCGAGAGGTGCGGATTGATCTGGTACTCGGCCGCGATATTCATGAAGGCGTAATCTTCGATGTCGAAATTCGGCGCGCCGAAACTCAGTTCCTCGCGCGCGTTGACGAAATTGGCTTCCACTGTGGTGCGCAGTTTTCCGAACCACAAATACGATCCCGAGACGTAGACTACGTTCCGAGGTCGTCGCGGCAGGCGCGCGCCTCGACGGTTGACTGATGTCGGCCACGGAAGTTTTCTCCGCCTCGAGGTAGGTGTAGGTCGCAGCGAAAACCAGATCCTTCATCGGCCGCACCTTTAGCTCCATCTCGAGTCCCTGGGTGCGGGCCGCGCCGAGATTGAGGGTGTCGAATTGTCCGTTAAACCCGATGACGTTCGAGAGCTGGTTGTGAAAATAGGTCGCGCCCAGTTGCACGCGCCCGTTCCAGAACCACTGCTCCACGCCGATGTCGAAGCCGAGATTCTTTTCCGGTTCCAAGCCGAAGTTGTTGCCGAAGATTTTGTCCTGGCTGCTCGGCGGACTGAAACCGGTCGCGATGCTCGAATGCAGCCGCGTGTCCGTGCGAGCAATCAGGTAGTTTCCCGCGAAGCGATAGGTCCAGATGTCACCGAACTGATTGAAGTGATCGAAGCGGCCGCCCGCGACGAGATTCAAATCTTGGAACGGCGCCACGCTCAGCTCGATAAACCCCGAGACCTGCTCCGTCTCGTCACTGATGAATGTCGGCTGCGGCCCGAACATCTGCGAGATAAACGGCCGTTCCTGTCCCGCATCGACGTGGCTGTAGAATGCGCCGCTGGTGAGCGTGAGCCACTCCGCCAGCTTCAGGTTGTTCTGATAATCGAGCGTGAAACGTTTGAACAACGCCCGCGTCGGACCGACGAAGCCGTCTGCGTTCGGATCGTTGACCTGGCGCTCGTGATCGTAGCTCAGGATGAGTTGATGGGTCCACCATTTCACCGGTTGGAAATCAATCCGCGGTCCGATGAGCCAGCGCTCGGTCAGAAATTTGTCGCGCGGCTTGGGATTGAAGATGGAATCCGGATTGCCGGTGTCGGCGTTGCGAATAGGCAAACAAGCTCCCGATGCGCAATTGCTCGTTAGGCGACCAGCCCACGTTGGCGAGCGCCGTGCCCAGGGTGTATTGATTGTTCGGGCGCTCGTTGTCGGTGTCGAGCACACTTGCCCCGATCGAGTAATCGAACTGCTTCCATGATCCGGAACTGCTGAGCGATGCGCGAAAGGTGCTGAACGATCCTCCTTCGGCCGTGATCTCACCGACGGGTGTGCCCTGGCCGCGCTTGGTGAAAAGCTGAATCACCCCCGCGAGCGCGCGCGGTCCGTAGAGTGTGCTCTGCGGCCCGCGGACGATCTCGATGCGATCGATATTGTCGACCGTGAGATCGGAGAAGTTGAACAGACCGGCCAGACCCTGGTTGATCGGGATTCCGTCGAGCAGCACCTGTGTGTGCTCGCTCCGCAGGCCGCGCATGAAAACGGAAGTGAGCTGCCCCGGCGCGCCGGTTTGGACCACGTCCAGGCCCGGAACTTCGCGCAGAGCATCCGCCACGCGCCGCACCTGCCTTTCTTGAAGATCCTCGGAAGTAACGACGCTGACGCTGGCCGGTGAATCTTCCTCTGGAATCGGGAGACGCGTCGCGGTGACGATAATCTCTTCGCCTTCCGCGTCTCCGGGCGACGGCGAAGGCTTTGGTGAAACAGGTTCCTGCGCGTGACCGAGGAACGGCGCGGCCAGGACCAACCCAACTATCAACAACCAACAACGTGGACGATTTCGCATGACAATGACCTCCATTTGTTGAGAGGCGGACTTGCTGCCGAAGCGGATCGGTCCACGACTCTCATTCTTCTTTTTCGCGAAGAAGTTTTGTCGCGGGGCAGGCGTTGTAGCGGCGCTGGTGACAAGCGCTGGGCGGCTGACACAGCCGCCCCTACACCACGAATGAGGTGGAGCGGGCAAATATTCTGGCTCCTGGCCTACGGCGCGGTCTAACGACTCACGCACACCTTCTTCCCGCCTTCACCGTCCCGAATGCTTTCGCGGACGATTGGCTCGTGGGAAGTCGTATCCAGTTACAGCAGCGCTACTGCTCCCGATTCTCACGGGATTTCTCGCGCCGATCCACTTGATCAACCCCGAACGGTTTCGGGGTCAAACTCGCAAAGAACTAGCGCGAGCAATATCGACTTGCGCTTGCCTCTTCAAGATATTTTGCGGCAAAATTCTAATCTGCGCGCACCCGACCAACACGATGAGCGTGGATTGACCATCCGTCCGGCCACGAAAATGGACGAGGATGGGATCTGGGAAATTTTTCACGCGGTCGTCGCACGTGGCGACACTTACGCGTTCGATCCGAATATTTCGCGCGAGGCAGCGCTGGACTATTGGCTGAATCCTGAGACGCACACCTTCGTGGCGGAAGGCGAACAGGGGATTTGCGGCACCTACATCCTTCGACCGAATCAAGCCCGGCGGCGGTTCGCACGTCGCCAACGCCGCCTTCATGGTCTCGCCGCTGGCGCAACGCCGCGGGACCGGACGCGCCATGGCCGAGCATTCTCTCCGAGAAGCAGCACGCCTGGGATTCCGCGGCATGCAATTCAACTTCGTCGTCTCCACGAACGCACCGGCCATCGCTCTGTGGCGGAGTCTTGGGTTCGCCATCGTCGGAACATTGCCGGGAGCTTTTCGGCATCCGGAGCGCGGTTTCGTCGACGCCTACGTCATGTTCCGGTCCCTTTGACTCCATGGCCGGCACAAACCGTAGCTTGCGCTTGCCCGCTCAAGATTTATTTATGCGGACGCGCTTGCTTCCGAGCGCATACCAGCTGTGACTTCCTCCGCTTCTTCCCTCAATCTGCTCGTCACCGGCGGCGCCGGCTTCATCGGTTCGAATCTTGTCCTGGGATTGCAGGAGAAATTTCCCTCCGCGCGATTGACCGTGATCGACGATTTCCGCTCCGGTGATTTCAAGAATCTCGCGGGCTACCGCGGGGACTTCGTCGCCAAGAACCTCGCGACGCTCGATTGGCGACGAGCAATTCGGTGACGAGAAGTTCGATGGCATTTTCCACATGGCCTCGATCACGGATACGACCCTGCACGATCAATTCGCGCAGACGCATGACAACGTGGAGAGCTTCCGGCGGTTGCTGAATTTCGCCCGGCCTGACAAGACGCGGATCGTCTATGCGTCCTCTGCCGCCACCTATGGCGCCGCCAGTGCTGCGAGCAGCGAAGCGAGTGGCGCCGCGCCGGCAAACGTCTACGCGTTTTCCAAAGTCATCATGGATAACCTTGCCCGTCGCGCCGCGGCGGAGGCGAATGATTGGGTGCTCGTCGGCCTCCGATTCTTCAATGTCTATGGCCCGCGCGAGGCGCACAAAGGTGTGCCCGCGAGCATGGTCTATCACCTCTCCCAGCAGATGACCGCGGGCCAGCGTCCCCGCATTTTCAAGCACGGCGAACAACAGCGCGATTTCGTTTACGTCCAGGACATCGTCCAAGGCTGCCTGCGCGCGTTTGCTGCCGAACGCAGCGGGATCTACAACCTCGGCTCCGGCCGGGCGCGTTCCTTCAACGATCTGGTGCAGATTCTCAACCAGTCGTTAGGGACGAACTTTGAGCCGGAATACATCGAGAATCCGCATGCCCATTATCAAAACTTCACCCAGGCCGATCTGACCAACGCGCGCCAGGCGCTCGGCTACGAGCCGCGGTTTACCTTCGAAGAAGGCGTGGCGGATTACATGCGCTGGCTCTATCCCGCCTGACTAAAGTTGCCCAAGCAGTGAAAGCCAAACGACGGTCAAAAAGCCCGGAAGAGATCAACGCCGCGCTCGCGGCAAAAAAAGGTCCCGTCTCGAAATTCATCGCGCAGAATTATCGCCACTTTAACGCCGCCGCGTTGCTCGACGCAGCGAAGGGGTACGAAACACACCTCGCCGCCGGCGGCAAGATGCTGATGACGCTCGCGGGCGCCATGTCGACGGCCGAGCTCGGCATTTCGCTGGCGGAGATGATTCGTCGCGACAAGGTGCACCTGATCGTCTGTACCGGCGCGAACCTCGAAGAGGATATTTTCAATCTCGTCGCGCACGACCACTACGAGCGGGTGCCGCACTACCGGCAGCTCACGCCGCGGGACGAGCAGCAACTGCTCTCCCGGCACATGAATCGCGTGACCGACACGTGCATCCCGGAGATGGAGGCGATGCGGCGGATCGAGAAGGCGGTGCTGGAAGAGTGGATGGCCGCCGACCGCGCGGGAGAGCATTATTTTCCGCACGAGTTCATGTACAAGATTCTGCGCAGCGGTAAGCTGAAGAAGAGCTATCAGATCGACCCGAAGCATTCCTGGATGATGGCGGCCTGCGAGAAGAATCTGCCGATCGTCGTGCCGGGCTGGGAGGATGCAACGCTCGGCAACATGTATGCGGCGGCGGTGATACGAGGCGACGTGAGGAACGTGCACACCGTGCGCACGGGCATCGAATACATGACCTGGCTCGCGGATTACTACACGAAGAACGCGAAGAGGCTGCGCAACCGCGAGGGCTCAATCGGTTTCTTCCAGATCGGCGGCGGCATTGCCGGCGATTTCCCGATCTGCGTCGTCCCGATGCTGCACCAGGATCTCGGGCGCACCGGAGTGCCGCTGTGGGGTTATTTCTGCCAAATCAGCGATTCGACGACGAGCTACGGCAGCTACTCTGGCGCGGTGCCGAACGAGAAAATCACCTGGGGCAAGCTCGCGGCCTCCACTCCGAAGTTCGTGGTCGAAAGCGATGCCACGATTTGCGCGCCTTTGATCTTCGCCTGGGTGCTCGGGCAGTAGGAATGACGAATTACCTAATGACGAATGACGAAGGAATGACCGAATGATGAAATCCCGAAGAAGTTAGCTTCACGGCTTCCTTCGTCATTCCGTCATTCGTCATTCGTCATTTCCCTTCCCTTCCCTTCCCTTCCCAGAAAAATTTCGTCGGTCGCTCGATCTCGGGCGGCAGGCTTTTGTGCACCGGACAGTTGAGCGCCGTTTTTTCCAGCAAGGCCCGCTGCGGCGTATCGGGCGGCAGCGGAAAGTGAACTTCGGACGGAAGGCCCACGATCCGTCGCGGCGCGTCCTGGGACATTTCTTTGCTCACTTTCACGGTCATTCCCTTGAGATCGAGACCGTGATCGGCCGCGACGATGCCGACGGTCGTGGCCATGCAGGTACCGAGAGCAGTCGCGACCAGATCGGTCGGCGAAAAAGATTCTCCCTTTCCTTTATTGTCGAGCGGCGCGTCCGTCGCAATCTCGGTCTGCGACGGCCCGTGGGTAGCCGCGCAATGCAGCCCGCCTGTGTAGCGAATGGAGATGTTGACCATGTCGCAGTATGCGATGCGACTTCGTGCTTGTCATCCCGACGGGTTTGAATGATTGCCCGCTTGAAGGTGCCGTTCGCACCGGTCACCGCGACTCGTGACGCGATCAATCGCCCCAGGATAGTCCACTCCAGGGCGTCCGGGCCATGACGGGGCGTAGACCGCGCCCCGTCATGGTGTCAGTATCCCAATAACTGACCCCCTTCCCTCCCCAAAGCGAACCAGCTTGCGCAAGCGCCGGCGCTGTGTGCAGGCCGAGCACGCCGAGAGTCAGCGCACCAGCCGATCCATGTCGATGGCTCGGGCACTACCGTCACGGTGCAGATGTCGATATCGATCTCCGCCAATGTCGCAACGTCATCGTAGTCGATCGTGAAAGCGTAACCACCCGAGGTGACGGTCGCTCCATTGGCCAGGCCGGCTAAACGTGCCGCGTAATAGCATCATTTGTCGTTCAGAAGGATGAACAACTTGATTACCTACCGCCAGTCCGGAGATCGAGTTGAAGACCAAGTTAGCTGCTGCCAAGGTTCACCGTCCCTGTCACGCTAAGTTGATCGTAGCTAGTGCCAGCGGTGGTCCCGTTCAGGTCGAGGGAGAAATTAGAGGTCGAATTTAGCGTCAACGCACCGGTGCGGAAAATCGCCGTGCTTCCATTCGCCGCTTGCACCAGGGCAGTGTCGCACCTGCTGCTACCGATACGTGCGCCGCTAATCGTCCCAGTGCCGCCGAGGACCGTGCCGCTACTGTTCACCGTCACTGCGCCGGTGCCAGTGCCTGAGCCGCTAGTATTGTTCACGAGCAGCCTTCCGCCAGTTACCGTCGTCGCGCCGGTCGTAGGTGTTGGCTCCGTTCAGAATCAGTGTTCCGGCACCGTCCTTGCAGAGTCGCATGTCCATTCCGGCCGCTGATGATTAGCCAGTCACGGTCACGTTGCCGTGCGCCGCCGAAGGTTAAGTCTTTGTTGTTACCACCAGTCTCAGCGATGGCCGCCGATCGTTAACGTGCCGGAATCTGAGTTGATTCGGTGGACTCCGGTCACGTCCGCCAAGGTGATCGCGCCCGCCCAACTATTATCGCCGCTTACATTGCGAAGGGCGCCTCCGCTGCTGATGCCCGTTCCACTCAGGGACAATGACTCGCCTGCACCTACCGCGATGCCACCCTGCAATTCCAAGGCCGCCCCACTGTTCACAGTCGTGTCACCACTAGTGGCCCCCAGTGCGGTGCTATTCTGGATGTTCAACACCCCCGCGCTCACTGTGGTCGAGCCTGTAATCGAAGCGTAGCGCGCCCTTAAGATCTGACCGTGCGCCGTGCCGTGCATTTTGATGACATTGAACGGACACCGTGTCCGCAGAACGTCAGGAATCGGTCGATGACGCACGGTCAGGTGACCAGAAAGTAGTCCCGCCCGCATTGTTAATTCCCACCGTCAGCGTCATCACTCGTACCGAAAGTCGTAGGTCCGACAATAGCCGAACCAGCAGTAACCGTTGAATTGGTCGCGCCACTGCACCAAAGCCGAGTTCCCGCAAGACATTACCGTGCCAGCTGCCAGTATACCATTGCCGGACACGCATCAGGATCGTGCCGCCGCTATGGGTGTCGCATTATGACCTGATTGCGTTGCCAGCCTGGTTATGATCTCGATCCGGATCGCGATTGTTCCATTAAGGTAGCGTATTGGCGTTGACTGTTATCGTGCGATGTTGCCGCTGTTGTGCCGCCGTCAATGTCGATCATTCCAGTGAAAGCAGCTGCCGCCGCTAGGGTGGCATGGCAAGCGTAGGGCCGACCGTGTGTAAACGTCGTGCCACCAACCGTAATGGTCATCAGCCGTGGTCGACCAAAATTTAGCGTTCCGCTTGAGAGTCAGGCCGCCTGCATTGTTCGTTCAGGCCAAGAACGTGTTTGCGCCATCTGCCAATTCCTCCGTCTCGATAGCACCGCTCACGATCAAGCGTTCCAGAGCCATTAATCGTCCAGAGCCCATTTGCCCCGAGCGTTATCGCGCTGGCAATCGTGTGATTGGCTTCGGCTCCCGACCACATCATTGCGCGTTAGCGTGCCGCTCGTAAGAGTCAGTGTGTTGCTGCTGATGCGTAAAACCGGTCGTTGTGTTGATGGTGAAGCTGTTGACCGTTCGGTTCCCATTCAGACTGATGCTCGTGCCGGATCCGAAACGCCGTGCCGAAAACAACATCGTCGGTGGCCGCTGGCAGTGCATTGTTGTCCCAGTTGTTCACGGTGTCCCAGTTATCATTGGCTCCGCCACCGTCCCAAGTGCGCGTGGCCAAAATCACATCGGGTGGAGTCACCAAAGGAGGCCTCGACAAGGAACCGGGCGTTCCTGCGCCGCTGGCGCGGGACGGGCGGTCGATGTCCCGGCTGACCAAGCCTGTTGCCTGGAGGGTGAAGTGATATCTCGGAAAGAAAGCCGCCGCTCTCTCAGCCCACCAGGAATCCTCTTCGACGTAGCGATCTGACGTGCGATCTCCGGCCCATGCCGCCCAGCTCCCGGCGCGCGCCGAGCTGAGCAGGATCAGCAAGAGGATCACGATGGTGACGCCGATCAGGAGCACATCGATGCGCCGGTGGATGCGAGCGGTGTAAGGGGGATTGGTCATCGGAAAATTGGAAAAGGACGCGCTTTACCAGCCATCCAACAGCTGGCGCCGCGCGTAGCTCGCCGATGTCCCACGGTGCAGGATCGACTGGCCTTGCATGACCGCATCGTGACAGGTCCAAATGCCTTGCCTATCGGGGGCCGCCCTGATTTTTGCCATCGGGGAATCCCCTATGCGGAGGAGCCGCGCGGAAAAAGAAATTTGCCGAGCCGGGATTGCCGCCCCGAAGTGCCCGTTCAGCCCAGGCGACCGGTTTCAGCCCAGCGCATCGCGCCGTGGGTCAATTCCCGTCCCGAGGCAAATTTCAGCTTCACCTTGAGGTGTTCGCGATAGGATTCGATCGTCTTCACGCTCAAGCAGAGGAACTCCGCAATCTCGCGCGTGGCTTTGCCGCGGCCAATGAGTTCGAACACCTGGAGTTCACGGTCGCTCAGAAATTCCACGCTGGAGCCCTGCTCGAGCTTGCGGCCATCGACATATTTCCTGGCAAGATGCCGGGCCATCGCCTCGCTGGTGTGAATCTCTCCCGCGAGCACCCGCCGAATGGCTGTCAGCACCATGTCGTCCCTTTCCTGTTTGCTCAAGTAACCGCGCGCCCCGGCGCGGAGGACGCGCCCGGCATAAGCGGTCTCGTCATGCATGGAGTACGCCAGGACGGGCAGATGGGGGAAGCGCTGCTTGATATCCTTGATCATTTCCAAGCCGTCGCTGTCCTTGAGCGAAAGGTCGGCAATCACGAGGTCGGGCTTCGCGGTGGCAATCGCGGCCAGCCCCGCCTGCCGTGTGTTCGCCTCGGCGCAGACCATGAGGTCGGGCTCGGTCTCGATGAGCGTCTTAAGGCCCCGGCGCAGGAGCGCATGGTCGTCCACGAGGAGAATGCGCTTCCTGGGCGGCGCCTTCAGTTTTTTCGTTCGGACGGTCATGGGTCACGGGCCGGTTGGACGCCCGGCAGCGAAAAGCCGCAAGAGACGACAGTACCTCGCGGGGAGCCGCGCTTCACTTCAAAAGACGCTCCGATGAGGCGGGCGCGATAGGCCATCGTCCGCAGCCCGACGCCGTGATTTCCTTCCTGGGCAGGTCCGATTCCGACGCCGTTATCCTGGATGGTCAACACGCCGCGGCCAGCGTGGAAGGCGAGGCTGATTTCTACGCGCCTGGCCCGGCCATGGGCAATGGCATTATTCACGGCCTCCTGCACGATGCGGTAGAGCTGAGACTTTTGTTTCGTGTCCAACGGCGGAGGTTCGGCCTGGCAGTGGAAGCGACACTTGATCCTGAAGAGAGCCTCGGTGTTGGCACAGAAATCGGACAGAGCGGGAACCAGCCCGATCGCCTTGTGATGCAGAGGAATAAATCCGCGAGCCAGATCGCGCGCGTGCTCGATGGAGCGGCTGAGCAGTTTGCCAATTTCGCGCGCGGCGGCTGATTCCGCCGCGGCCACGGGGGCCAGCTTGCGGGCGAGCGCATCGCTGAGGGCCGCGATGCCGGCCATTTCCTGGCAAAGGCCGTCATGCAATTCCGATCCGACCCGTTCGCGTTCGCCGTCGAGGATCTGAAGGATTTCCTCCTCCAGCTGTTTCTGCCGCGTCACTTCGCGGGCGATGGCGTAAATTGCCTCGCGGCCGGGCAGCGGGCGCGCAGTCCACTGGAGCCACTTGCAGGAGCCGTCTTTGCATAGGTAGCGATTTTCAAACTCGATCGTGGGCCTGCCGAAGATGAGTTTCCTCAACTCCGTAGCCGTGGCCGGTCGGTCGTCGAAGTGCACAAAGTCGAGAAAAGGCCGGGAAGTAAGTTCCGCCGCCGTCCATCCCAGGGTCGCCTCCCAGGCGGGGTTCAGCCGCTTGAATTTACCGTCGAAGCCGGCAAGGCAGAGCAAATCAACCGACTCGTTAAAGAAACGGAGCAATTCCTCATACGCTGGCTGCGTCCGGGGCGGGAGAGATTTCGAGCGAGCGCCCCGCGGCTTGCGCTTGCCAGCCGCGGCCCGCGATCGTGGCGATTCGGCAGTTCTGTTGCCTTTTGCTTTTCTGGCCGCGACACGGGCGACCGGTTTGATTTTTCTCTTCGATTTCACGTAGGCAACTCGATGAGGCGTGGGGCTTCTAGCGCGGCTTGATTGGCGGCGGCAGGATGTCTTCCGTGTCGCCGGTATCGATACCGTGCTGCAACCGGCTGTGACGGACGCTGTAGAGGAAGTAAATTACCAGGCCGATGATCGAGCCACCCGATGAACCGCAGCCAGGTCAGGATCGGGAGGCTGAGCATCAATGCCACGCACATGATCACGCCGAGAATCGGAAGCAGCGGCACCATCGGCACGCGAAACGGCCGGCGGCGCGAAGGGTCTGTCTTGCGGAGAATAATCACACCAATGCAGACAAGACTGAACGCGAAGAGCGTGCCGATATTCGTCAGATCCGCGAGCGAACCGATGTCGGTGAACATGGCGACACCGCCCACGACCACGCCGGTCCAAATGGTCGTGATGTAGGGCGTGCGATACTTCGTGTGCAGGCGGGCGAAATATTGCGGCAGCAATCCATCGCGGGCCATCGCCATGAAGATGCGCGGTTGTCCGAGTTGGAAGACCAGGAGGACGGAAGTCATCCCCGCGAGCGCGCCCGCACTAACGAGCGCTTGCGCCCAGGGTTTGCTGGCAAAAGCCGTGGCGACCGCCGCGGAATCCCCCAGATAGGTGGTGTATTTCAGGATCCCGGTGAGCACGCCCGACATGAGCACGTAGAGCAACGTACAGATGACGAGGCTCGCGATCATTCCAATCGGCATGTCGCGCTGCGGATTCTTGGTTTCTTCAGCCGTGGTGGAGACCGCGTCGAATCCGATGAAGGCGAAGAAGACAATCGCCGCTCCGCTCATGACGCCAGAGAAACCGTTAGGCATGAATGGATGCCAGTTCGTCGGATGCACCATGAAGGCTCCGAAGGCGATGAAGAAAACGACGACCGCGACCTTGATGATGACGATGGTCGTGTTCGTGCGCGCGCTCTCCCGAATGCCGTAAATCAGGAGAACGGTCACCGCCGCCACAATTAGAAAAGCCGGCAGGTTCAGAGCGAAGGCGTGCCCGCCGATGCTCGGCAACCAGGTCGATGAAAAATCTGACAGCGTCTCCCCACCTTTTGCGATCACGTCTTCGGCCGTCTTCGTGTCTGTGATCGCCCAAAGCGGAAATCGGAGGCCGAACAAACTCCCGCACAGCTTGACGAAATAGCCCGACCAACCAACCGCGACGGCCATGTTCCCGACCGCATATTCCAGGATCAAATCCCAGCCGATGATCCAGGCCACCAGTTCGCCGAGCGTCGCGTAGGAATAGGTGTAAGCCGATCCCGAAACGGGAATCATCGACGCCAGCTCGGCGTAGCACAGTGCCGCGAAGCCGCAGGCGATCGCCGCCACGATGAACGAAAAGACCACGGCCGGTCCCGCGCCCGGCCGCCCGAGAAGAAGATCCGAATGCGTCATCCAGGATTGGATGAAATTGAGCACCGGCGTGCCGAGCTTCGAGCTAATCGCTTCCACTCGCTCGCCCGCCGCAGCCGTGCCGGTGAGCGCGAAAATGCCGGTCCCGATAATCGCACCGATCCCCAGAGCCGTGAGGTCGAGCGCGGTCAGCGAGCGCTTCATCAGACGTTCGGGCTTCTCCGCTTCGCGAATGAGACGGTCGGGACTCTTGGTCTTGAAATATTGCGAGGACATCGTTGATCGTCGTTCGTTAGCCGCCGAACGCGCGGGTTGAGAGGAACCGCCGGATCGTGTCACCCCCTCGCGTGACCGGTCAATGCTTTCCTGCCGGAGAAGCGGTGAGGCATGGCGCAGATTTAGCTCCAGAAAGCGTATGGACGGCATCACCATGCCCAGTTTCAGCGGCGCGGAAATCATCGCCAATCTCCTCTTCGGCTCGGTCGGATTTGTCGCCTTCGTCTACGGCAAACGGATGCACATCTGGAAGCCGATGTTCATCGGACTCGCGCTCATGGTTTACACCTATTTTGTCCAGAGCCCGATCCTGCTCTACGGAATCGGCACGGTTCTCACCGCGGGTTTGTTTGTCTTCCGGGATTAGCGATGTAGCGGCGTCTGTGTCAAACGCCGAGCGCTTGGCACAAGCGCCCGCTACATGCTAAACCGGCTGCATGGGTCGCCAATGGTTGCACGCGAAGCGCGAGGTCGCCGGCTTAAAGAAAGGCCAGATCACCGGCAAGCTGGTGAAGGAAATCATGGTCGCCGCGAAGATGGGCGGCGCCGACCCGAACGGCAATGCGCGCCTCTTCGCCGCGGTCGAGAAAGCGCGCAAAGCGAGCGTCTCGCGCGATGTCATCGAACGCGCGATCAAGAAGGGCGCGGGCATCGGCACCGAAAAACTCTCTCTCGAGCACGATCGTCTTTGAAGGCTACGCGCCGCACAAGGTTCCGGTCATCGTCGAGGTCCTGACCGATAACAAGAATCGCACGGCGCCGGAAATTCGTGTCCTCTTCAAGCGCGGCCAGCTCGGCGCGCCCGGCAGCAACAAATTCCTCTTCGATCACGTCGGACTGGTCGAGGCGCATCATCCCGATGCCGCGAGCGACATCGAAGCCGCGGCGATCGAAGCCGGCGCGCAAGATGTCGAACCGCTCACGCACGGCCGAGAATGACGATATTCCCATCGATGCCGCCGGCGCGCGCTTCATCACCGAACGAACCGACTTGCATGCCGTCTCAAAATGGCTTGCCGGAAATGGCTGGACCGTGGTTACGAGCGAGCTTGGTTACGCGGCCAAGACTTATCCGGAATTGAGCGACGACGACCGCACGCAGGTGGGCGAGTTTCTCCAGACGCTCGAAGATCACGATGACGTCCATCGCGTCTGGGCAGCGGTAAAGTAACCGGCCAATGTCTGACGAGACCGAACAGTTCATCCTCGGGGATGCTGCGGTCGACGCGACGGCACAGGGTCGCCGCGGGCTGCGCCGTCGCCGTCGGAAGAGGCGCAAGGGCGAACGCGCTCTGACCCATTGCGAGAACTGCGGCGCGCCGCTGACCGGCGAATTGTGCGCGCAATGCGGACAACACGCGATCGATTATCGCCGCTCACTCTGGCGTGTGCTCATCGACGCCGCGGATTCGTTCCTGAATTGGGACACGAAATTCCTCAGCTCCGTCGGCGTGCTTCTCTCCAAGCCGTGGAAACTGACTAACGACTTCAACGCCGGCCGCCGCGCGCGGTACGTCCATCCGCTCCGCCTTTACCTCCTCGCCAGCATCGCGTTCTTCCTCATGTTCAAGTTCGTCAAGATAGACGACAACGTCGTCCAACTAGGTCCGCAGGATCGAGCGGAAATGGCCGCATTGCTTGGCAAGTTCGTCGGTCCCGATTCGGTCCTGACCGCGGACCAGCAAACCAAGGTCGAATCCCTCCGCGCCCGAATCACGCAAGGCGAAGGCGCGGTGACCGAAGGGGAGCGCGACGAACTCGAGGAACTGGTGAAGTCCGCTCTCGCGACGAAGATGAAGGAGAAGTTCGCGAAAGGTGAGCGCGCAAAGCTAAAGCAAGCATTGCGGAGACTGCCGGAAATTCCACAGCCACCTTCAGCGAAAGATGCGGCTGAAATGCGCGCGAAGATCGACGCTGAAGTAGCGGAAAAATTGGCAGCGGCAGGATTGCCAGGCCACTCACCGCCCCCTGCGACCGAGACGCCGGCGGATGAGCCGGTGCCACCTACGCCACCTGCCGTGCCGAAGCGCGAACCCCGCGGGCCCGGCATCCATTTCGGCAACGACGATAAGCCAAAGACGCCCTTCGAAAACTGGATGGAAGGGCGCATCAAAAACAAAGTCGGCGAAGACGGCACGCGTGGGAAACTGTTCCTCCAGACTTTGCTCAACAATGTCCCGACGATGATGCTTTGCTGCATCCCGCTCTTTGCGTTCGTGCTTAAGATTCTCTACCTGCGCAAAGGTCGTTACTACGTGGAGCACCTGGTCTACGCGCTTCACATTCACACCTTCGCCTATGTCGGGGTCACATTGATCGTGCTTTCGCGGTCCTCATTGCGCAATGGTCGAACACTGCTGCGCGTGCTCTTCTCGGTCGCCTGCGGCCTTGCCATGTTCGTGCTCGTCTTCCTCTCCATTCGCCGCGTCTACGGCGAAGGCTGGTTCTTCACCACCTTCAAATTTCTGCTGGGCGGGCTTGTCTACGCGGTCGTAATCGTCTTCGCGGTGGCGGCCACTGCCTTCATCACCTTGCTGCTTCCGGATTAGCGCTCTTCTTCCAGCACACCAATCATTTCGAGCAGCGTTTGCTTCCCGACCAATCCTTCCGTCGCGACTCCCAATCGTCGCGGTCGAAAAACTTCACGAAGGAATCAGCGTTCGCGCATGCGCGAGGGCTTCAGCGATCTTCGAAGGATCTTTGCCCGAACCGCGCGCGCTGTCCGGCCGCCCCCCACCCTTTCCGCCGACGATTGGCGCGATCGCCTGAATGATTTCATTCGCCCGGATTGAACTCGTCAGGCTCTTCGGCACCGTCGCTACGAGGTCGACGCGCCCATTCGTCAGCCCAGCGAGCACAATCGGTCCCTCGGTTTTTCCCTTCAAGATATCTGCCACCGCTTGCAGCAGCGCGCCATCCGCTTCCGGTACTTCGCTGATCACCGGCTGGTTGCCCGAATGCGCAGCCGCCAGCTCGTTCGCGATCGTTGCCGCGCGTTTCTGCAGTTCAGCTTCCGCAGCCTTCGCTTGTTGCTTGTCCCAATCGAGCACTTCCGCTTCGAGCTGTTTCAGGTGCGCCCCGCGCGCTTCGATCGATGCGACCGCGGACGGGTTATCGCTCTTCGAAAACGGCGGCAGCGCGGCGATGCCCGCCTTTTTCTTCGAGAGCATGTCAAACTTGTCCTGCTGCCGCGCGGCCTCGGATTCCGCCCATCTCAACACTTCATCGCCCGCGACTGCCTCGATCCGGCGAATGCCCGCGGCGATCGCTGATTCGCTCACAATCTTGAACCAGCCGATCTCACCCGTCGCGCGCACGTGCGTGCCGCCGCAGAGTTCCATCGAGTAGCCATTCAACTCGTTAGGCTGACCGCCGATCTGCACCACCCGCACGACGTCGCCGTACTTGTCGCCGAAGAATTGCTGGATGTCCGAGCGCTTCTTCGCTTCCGCGTACGGAATCTCCGACCACGAAACACTGGCGTTCTCCGAGATCCGCTCGTTCACCAGCTTCTCCACCTCGCGCACCTGATCGCGGCGTGAGCGCCGCGCTCGAGAAATCGAAGGTTAGCTTATCGACGCCGACGAACGAACCCTTCTGCACGGCGTCGCGCGCGACAATTTCGTGCAGCGCCCAATGCAGCAGATGCGTCACCGTGTGGTGCCGCTGGATCGCGCCGCGCCGGTCGGCATCAACTGCGATGCGCACAGCTTCGCCCGGCTCGGGCGCGCGACCGTCGGTGAGCTTCGCGCGATGGATGAACACATTTCCGCGCTTCTGCGTGTCGAGCACGGCGAGCCGCCCGACCTCGGTGCGGTCGTGGCCAGGCACGTGCAGCAAGCCGTGATCGCCGACCTGTCCGCCCATCTCCGCGTAGCAGGCGGTGCGGTCGAGCACGACGTTCAACTCGCCTTCGTGCTTTCCCGCCGTCACGGCTTCGACGACCGCCTCGGTCTCGAGAAAATCGTAGCCGAGGAACTTCGTCGGCTCGAGCTGGAGGTTGTCGTCGGAGACGCTGATGACCTCCTTTTTCTGCGCGGCGCGCGCGCGAGCGCGCTGCTCGTCCATGAGTTTTTCAAAACCGGCGACATCGACGGTGAGCCCGCGCTCGCGAGCCATCAATTCGGTGAGATCGAGCGGGAAGCCCTGTTCGTCGTATAGCCGAAACGCGAATTCACCAGAAATCGTCGCGTCTGAGGCTTGGGTAGCGCGCGCGTCCCGCGTGCTGGTCGCGGCCTCTGGCCGCGACGAACTTCCCGCCGGCTCAAACTCATCCTCCGGCGTCCAGACCCACGAGTAATCCTCGCCTTGTCCCGCTACGCCGGACTCCCAGGGATTGCGAAGAACATATTCAAACTTCTCCTGGAGATCTCGATCGGAGCGAATGTAACGATCGAATCGTTCCTTCTCCCACACCGGGCCGCTCGCGCCGTTCGCCTTATTGATCTCGTGCGCGGTGAACGATTTGAGCGACTGCATCAATTCGGACAACGACCAGAAAACCGGGTCGCCTTCCTCATTGTCCTTTTTCGGATGAGGACGAATCATCGCATGGACGTGATCCGGCATCACGCACGCCGCGATCAAATCGTAGCGACTACCATGGAAGTGGCGGAAGGCATTGAGAACGATCGTGCGGTCGGCAGGTGATAACTTGCGGCGCGCCGCGGTCGAAATCGTGAGGGCATAGATGGCCCATGGAAGTTCGAAGTGTGGAAGGCGACGCTTTGCGTAACGTGCGCCGGGCGCAGAGGAAGTTCGCGACGGTGAGACACCGTCGCCAGCACGCGAGACGCGCGCGCTACCCAGAGCCTCCAATCGCCCGGCCTCGGCCTCGAAGAGCGCAATCCCTTTATCCAGCGTCTTGTTAAACGCCTCTTCCTCGCGCTTGAGCACGTCTTCCACCTGTGCCTTGCTTCGCGCGAATTTCCGGGAAGACGTCGCCCATCGTGCGGGCGAGCACGTCCACGAGTTTGTAGAAGAACGGTTCGTGGAAACCGAGCGTGCGGCCGTAGCGCACGGCGCGGCGCAGGATGCGGCGCAGGACGTAGTTGCGGTCGGTGTTGCCGGGCTGGATGCCGTCGGCGATGGCGAAGCTGAGCGTGCGGATGTGGTCGGCGATGACGCGGAAGGCGACGTCGATCTTCTCCTGCTCGGTGTCGCCGGTGCTGCCGGACTTCGGGCAGCGTGCTGCCGTATTTCTTGCCGCTCAGCTTCTCGATCTCGTCGAAGATCGGGCGGAAGATGTCGGTCTCGTAGTTGGAGATCTTGGCGTTCGCGAAATCGGTGAAGCCCTTCGTGCCCTGGATGATGCGAGCGTGACGCGCTCGAAGCCCATGCCGGTATCGACGTGCTTGCGCGGGCAGCGGCGCGAACGTGCCGTCGGGGTTCGCGTTGAACTGGATGAAGACGAGGTTCCAGATCTCGATGCAGCGCGGCGTCGCCCTTGTTGACGAGCGCGCCCTTGGTGTCGCCGGCGGGCGTGAGGTCGACGTGCAGTTCGGAGCACGGGCCGCACGGGCCGGTGTCGCCCATCATCCAGAAGTTGTCCTTCTTGTTGCCGTTGACGATGTGGACGGCGGGATCGAGCCCGGCGCTGCGGAACTTCTCGGCCCAGATGTCCCACGCTTCCTGGTCGAACTCGCTCGGGATCGCCCTGCGGCTTGTCGGGCTGGTAGACGGTGGCGTAGAGCGCGTTGCGGCGGGAAACTTCCAGACGCTCGACGACCAGTTCCCACGCCCACTCGATGGCTTCCTTCTTGAAGTAATCGCCGAAGCGACCAGTTGCCGAGCATCTCGAAGAACGTGTGGTGATAGGTGTCGAGGCCGACGTCATCGAGGTCGTTGTGTTTGCCGCCGGCGCGGATGCATTTCTGGGTGTCGGCGGCGCGGCCGGGCGTCGTAGGGGCACTTTGTCTGGCCGAGGAAGATGGGCACGAACTGGTTCATGCCGGCGTTGGTGAACAGCAGGTTCGGCGAGTCCGGCATGCAGCGAGGACGACGGCACGATGGTGTGCTGCTTCGACTGGAAGAAATCGAGGAACGACTGGCGGATCTCGGCTGAGGTCATGGGCGAACGGGAGGTTAGCGCGAATCGCGAAGTTTTCATCCGCGCAGGTCTGCGCAAGCGACCGCTAAAAGTTGGCAATCCAACGGCAGCGCGCCCCGCGACGCCTGTTATGAGTTCTGCCGATGACCATATTCCATTGTCGATCGGCGCCTGCGGCGGTCGCCGCGCAATTCTCTGTTCCTGGGCGTCTCCACGATGCGCGCGGACGAACAGCTCTGCGGTTTCGTCCGCGGCGCCGAGACGCTGCCAAGGGGAAGCGTGCGGAGTTTTACCAATTCATCGTCTCTGCACGACGGGAAAGCGGAGCGGCACGTACTACGGCTCCGATTTCGAGTCGGAGATTCGAATATGGCTTTACCGATCGCTTCCAGGCCAGCATCGCGGTCGAACAGCATTATTTCTACAACAAGGGAGTCGATGGTGACCGCGATGCATTGGACGACTCGGACGCCTATCGCTTCGGCGGGTGAAGCATCTCGGGGAAGTATCGGCTGCTCAGCCCCTTCAAGGATCCGATCGGTCTCGCCGTTGCGTCTGGAGAGCGGCTACCTCTGGAACGACGAAGTGGACGGGTTGCCGCAGAAGCGAGTTCTACCTCAAACCGGAGATCGATTTCCAGAAGGATTTCCTCGACGACACGATCATTCTCGCGTTCGAACCTCGGCGGCCGAATGGGCCTGGGGGAAACAGCCGGCAGAGGAATATCCGAGAGAATTTTCCTACGAAGTGGCGTGCGGGCGCCTACCGTTTCGCTCCGAACTGGTTCATCGGTCTGGAGAGCGCACATGCGCGCGGAGTATCCGCTCTTCGATCTCTACTTCTTCGAGCATCGCGTGATCTATGCGGGCCCGAGCATGCACTACGCGCAGAAAAATTGGTGGGCGACGCTGACCTGGAACCATCAGGTCTTCGGCAAAGGCGTGGAGCGAGGATCGTCCGACCACTGACATTTGCGGAGGAAGCACGGAACCTTTTCCGACTGAAGGTGGGGATGAACTTTTGATCGCAGCGCAATGAAACCCTCGCAACTTCTTCTTCACCGCGTTGCCGTTGACCGCGCTCGTGGCGCCGGCTTTCGCGGTCACCTATCTTTCGACCGAACAGGCGCAGCAGGAGATTTTTCCCGGGCAAGAGCTTTACCGCTGATGCCGGTACGCTGACCGCGGACGCAACGCAAGGCGATCGAGCAGCAGAGTCACGTGCGACTCTTGCGCGATGACAATCAACGCGTCTGGCGCGTGAGCGGCGGCGGTTGGTTCATCGTCGATGAAGTCATCGGCAAACATGAATTCATCACCTACGCGGTCGGCTTGAGCGCGGACGGGGCAGTGCGCGGACTCGAGATCATGGACTATCGCGAGAGCTACGGCGGCGAAGTACGGGATCCAAAATGGCGCGCGCAATTCACTGGCAAGACCAAAATCGCGCCGCTCGTACTCGATAAGGACATGCAGAATATCAGCGGCGCGACGCTCTCCTCGCGCCACATCGCCGACGGCGTGCGCCGCTTGCTTGCTTTGCACGATGTCGCGCTCCATTGAATTACGCCGCGCGCGCCCGTTGCTCGGCACGTACGTGGAAATTCGCGCCCGGGCGCGGGACGAAGTCAGTGCGCGGCGCTGGCGTGCACGCACGCTTTCGCCGCGATCGCCGAGGTGCAGCGCGTTGATGAGTTTTCACGAGGCGACGAGCGACGTCAGCCGGTTGAATCGCGACGCATTTCGCAAGCCGGTGAACGTGCACGCGTGGACGTGGCAGGTGCTGGCACGTGCGCAGGAATTTGCGGTCGCCAGCCGGGGGGCGTTCGACGTTACGGTCGCACCGCTGCTGAGCAAATGGGGTTATCTCCCGACCTGGTACGCGAGCGACAAAGCGGCAACTTTTCGCGACATCATTCTCTTGCCCCATCGCGTGGTGCGCTTCGCGCGCCCGCTTTCGATCGATCTCGGCGGAATCGCGAAAGGGTTCGCGGTCGACTGCGCGGTGGAAGCGATGCGGGCCGAAGGAATAGATGCTGGAACCGTCAATGCGGGTGGCGATCTGTGCGCGTTTGGCGACGAAGCGCAGAAGGTTTATCTGCGCGATCCAGCGAAACCAGGCGAGGCCGCGGGTGTCGTTTCATTGCAGAACCGCGCGATCGCAACTTCAGGCATTTATTACAGCCGAAAGACGCACCGCGGGGTGGCGGTCAGTCCGCTCATCAATGGTCGGACGCGACGGCCGTTTGTGTCCGCGATCAGCGTCGCCGTGAGCGCACCGAATTGCCTGACCGCGGATGCGTTGACGAAAATTGTCCTCGCGCGTGGCAAAGCATCCCGCGCTATCCTGCGCTCGTGCCAGGCGGACGCTGTGATTCTCGAGCGCGGCAAAACTCCTCGCGTCTTCACCGCTGATGCGCCGAAATTCCGCTAAGCTCAGCAGCCAACACAAGGTCTGGCTCCATGGCGTGACGTTCCTGGTTTACGCAACTGGGGTGGCCTGGGCATGGCTGCATTATTTCGGCGATCGGCCAGATGAATTTGCCTCGCGCTCTGCTGCCGAGCCATGGATGATGAAACTTCACGGCGCCGGAGCGATGGTCATTCTCGTTATTCTCGGAACGCTGCTTCCAAGCCACATTCGCTTTGCCTGGCACGCGCGCCGGAATCGTCCGAATGGCATTGCCCTCATCCTCTTTTTTGTCTTTCTCATCGTGAGCGGATACGGCCTCTATTACTTTGGCAATGAGCGCCTGCGATCATGGACGAGCTGGTCGCATCTCGCGGTCGGTCTCGCGCTTCCCGCGATGATTATCCTTCACATTTGGTCTGGCCGCCGAAGTCCGGTCCAGAAGATTCGCCCCACCGTCGAATCAAAGGCGGGCCCCACTATTTTATCGTCATCGTTCAGCGCGAACGATCAGTCGCGACCGCTTTCCGATTCAACCTGCTGTTGAGCGCGTCTCTGTTTTCCTTCCACTTGTGATCAGGGTCACCGTTGAGTGGACCCCAGAGCAGCCGTCCCGAGCGCCGCCAGTTATCCAGCATGATACCTTGCGCAAACGGTTGTTCTTTGGCTGTGACCACGATGACATTATGCTCGGTATCAGTTCCCGCATCAGATTCGGCCCAGTGGAGCTCGAGCGTTTTCAGCTTCTGTGCATCCAACCGTAGCAGTAACTCGGTGGCAAATTGGTAACAGTACCCTGCTTTCCTCGCGCCGATGTTAATGAGAAAACTATGGACCGTCGGCGAGGAGCCCATGCGCCACTCCCGGGCCAGCTCGCGTCCCGTGGTGTAGGCAATGGAGGCCACGCGCCGAGCCTCGTCTGGACTCACCTGCGGGCCGAGGCCAACTATTTGGTCTCGCAAAACCGGATCCTCCGCGGAAGTAGCCAGGAACAGGCCCCAACCCGGCCGGGCGTTAGCGGGCGGAGCATGCGCCACGTACGTCGCCACCAGTGCAAACATGACGAAATTGGAGAGATGCCTCGAAGAAAACATAACGCTTAAAGAAACACCGCGACCGCCCGGAACCAACCGCCTACTTCTTCTCTTCGTTCAGCTTTGCTTTCACGGCGGTCTCGATTTCTTCGTAGAGCGCGGGGTCGCTCTTGAGCACGTCCTTCGCCGCGTCGCGGCCCTGCGCGAGTTGCGTGCCTTTGTAGCTGAGCCAGGAGCCGCGTTTCTCGACGATCTGTTTCTCGAGCGCGAGATCGAGCAACGCGCCGGTCGAGGAAATGCCTTCGTTGTACATGATGTCGAACTCGGCTTCGGTGAACGGCGGCGCGACTTTGTTTTTCACCACTTTCACGCGGGTGCGGTTGCCGGTGACGACGCCGTCGGTCTGCTTGATCGCGCCGATCCGGCGGATGTCGACGCGGACGCTGGCGTAGAATTTCAACGCCTTGCCGCCGGGCGTCGTTTCCGGATTGCCGAACATGACGCCGATCTTTTCGCGGATCTGGTTGGTGAAAATGCAGCAGGTCCGCGCCTTCGAAATGAGCGAGGTCAGCTTGCGCAGCGCTGCGCTCATCAAGCCGCGCCTGCGCGCCGACGGTGGAGTCGCCGATCTCGCCTTCGAGCTCTGCTTGGTGACCAGCGCGGCGACGGAATCGAGCACAATCACGTCGAGCGCATTGGAACGAACCAGGGTCTCGACAGATGCGGAGCGCTTCCTCGCCCGAGCTGGGCTGCGAGACGAGCAGATCGTCCATGTTCACGCCGAGACGCCGGGCATATTGCGGATCGAGCGCATGCTCGACGTCGATGAAGGCGGCGAGCCCGCCGCGCTTCTGCGCCTGCGCGATGACGGTGAGCGTGAGCGTGGTCTTGCCCGATGATTCCGGGCCGAAAACCTCGACGACGCGACCGCGCGGGAATCCACCCACGCCGAGCGCGCGATCGATCAAAATGTTGCCGGTGGGGATGACTTCGATATCGACGATCTTCTCGTCGCCCAGCCGCATGATCGCGCCGTCACCGTAGTCTTTCGCGATCTGCTGAATCGCGAGATCGAGGTTCTTGTTGCGCGCGATCGTGAGTTTATCTTCGGAGGTTTTTTCTTCGGTTTTGGTGGCCATAGGGAGTGCTCTACCTACTTCGCTTTGACAGTGACCGCCAAGCAAGAAGATGCCCCGTCTTCAGGGCGCGCGAAGACGTCCAAAAAGAAAAAGCCGCAAACCCAGTGGGGCTTGCGGCCTTCCAACTCCCGAATTCGTCGCCCAGGCGCATGATTGCCCCGTCGCCGTAGTCTTTCGCGATCTGCTGAATCGCCAGCTCGAGGTTCTTGTTGCGCGCGATCGTCAGCTTGTCTTCGGAGGTTTTGTCTTCGGTTTTGGTGGCCATAGGGAGTGCTCTACCTAAGTCGCTTTGGCCGGAGCCGCCAAGCACAATTGGAAAACACCCCGACTGCGGCCGCGCGGCGCCAAAACGAAAAAGCCGCAGGCCCTTTCGAGCCTGCGGCGTTCCCCCGACCCACTTCTGCCCTTACGAGACAGTGATCTTGCGCGGCTTCACCTGCTCCGCCTTCGGCAGAGTCAAAGTGACGACGCCCTGCTCGATCTTTGCGCCGATCTTGCCCGCATCGATCGAGGGATCGAGTTCAAACGTGCGCCGGAAATTGTCCCGGCGCGATTCGCGGTGAAGGACGGTTCCCGCCATCGCCGGGAGCGAACGCCGTCCGACGATGGTGAGTTCATTGTTCTCCACCCACATCTCAAGGCCTTCCTTGTTCACGCCCGGCATATCCACCTGAAGCGTGTAACCGTCGGCGTTTTCCAAGACCGTGGCGACCGGGGCGACGAACTGCTCGGTCGCCTGCTGGCCGTTGGTGCGATTTTCACGAACTAAAGTTTCCATTCTGTTTGTCCTTTCGTTTTCGAAATTGCGTTCCTCCACGAAGTCGGGAGCAACTGAGTTAGCTGACGTTGACCTGGATTTGCTTTGGCTTGACCTCTTCCGCCTTCGGCATCGTGACGGTCAGGATGCCATCCTTGTAGGTGGCATTGACCTTGTTCGCGTCGACGCGGGTCGGTAGCGAAATGCTCCGGCGGAATTTGCCTACGAAACGCTCCGTGCGGGCGGTCTTCTCACCATTCGCGGCGGCTTCCTCTTTGCGCTCGCCGCTGATGGTCAAAATTCCATCCTGCATGGAAAGATCGATGTCTTCCTTCCGCATCCCGGGAAGCTCGACCACTGCGACGACGTCATCGTTCGTCTGGTAGAGATCGAGCGCGGGCGTCCAGCCGGTAAACAGTTGCGCCTCGCGCATGGTGTTCGCCCAAAACGGAGCGTCAAAGAGGCTGTTCATCTCGTCGCGAAGGTTTGACCATCGGTCGAGGGATCGCCAGGCCGAGAGGTCGGGAGTTTGATAACGAATTAAGCTCATGTGGTTTTCCTTTCTGGTTAGAAATGTTTGCTGGCCGAATGTAAAAGCCAATCAGATGCCAATGGAGGCCGCCCCGGCAGGAATGCTGCGCAACACTGTGGAAAAGAAAAATTTACGCCAACGATCGCTCGTTAGGCAATCTGGCTTCGAGAGACGCTGTGTCACTTCAATTCCTATCGGAGACCCGCGCGGGTGTGACATAGTTTCACGGCACTTCGGTCAGGTCGGTTGCCCCGCGACGGCTTGAAGCGATATTTCGCCCGCCATGGATCGCACTGCCGACGATGAAGCTTTCATGCGCGCTGCTCTTGCGGAGGCGGAAAAAGGAGTTGGTCACACGAGTCCAAATCCGGCGGTGGGCGCGGTCCTGGTGGTCGAATGGGAAGATTGTCGCGCGCGGCCATCATCGTGGTGCGGGCTCCGCCCATGCCGAGATCGAATGTCTCCAAGCCTGCGCGGCCACGGTCCCTCGCAATGCCACGCTCTACGTCACCCTTGAGCCTTGTTCTACCGCTGGCCGAACACCCCCGTGCACGGAAGCGCTGATCGCGGCGGGCCTCAGGCACATAGTCGTGGGCGCGATCGACGTTAATCCCCGTCACGCCGGTCGCGGAATCAAGATTTTGCGCAATGCAGGAATCGATGTCCGCACCGGAGTCCTCTCCGCGGAATGCACGGCGCTCAATGAGGCGTTCAACAAATGGATCACGACCGGACGCCCATGGGTAATCGCAAAATGCGGAATGACCCTCGATGGCCGCTTGACCCGACCTGCACGCGAGCAGCGCTGGATCACCAGCGCCGCGGCACGCCGGCACGCCAATCGTCTCCGGGCGCGAGTGGACGCCATCCTGATCGGCGCGGAAACATTGCGCACAGACAATCCTCGGTTGACGGCGCGGATCGTTCCGGGCGCGCGTCAGCCATGGAGAATTGTCCTTTCGCGCTCCGGGCGGATGCCGCGCTCCGCACATCTTTTCGCTGATCGCTTCGCAGATCGAACCCTCGTCTTTCGCAACCAGTCGCTCGCGGCAGTATTGCAGGAGCTCGGGCAACGGGAGATCACGAGCGTGCTGATCGAAGGAGGTGGCGACGTGCTCGGCCAGGCGCTCGATGGCCGCCTGATCGATCAGGTTCAAATCTATCTTGGACCGATTTTCACCGGCGGCCCCGTCGTTGCTTTCGCCGGCGTAGGAGCGGACTCCCCGCAAAGCGGCGCGCGTCTGCGCGACGTCCGTTACGAACGAATCGGTGACGATGTCCTGGTTAGCGGGAAGGCCACTTACCCGCTTTCCGCCGAATAATTAGGCGAAACTTGTCGTCTTTATCTGAGTTCAATTACCACACGCCATAGGAGGCACAGAACATGAGCTGGAAAAAACTTCTCTTAATCGCCATCGTCGCCGCAGGGTTTGGTTTCGCCTCGGCACCTCGCTCGGAAGCAGGGGGAGTCGCGATCGGAATCGGCATTGGCGGCGCCGATCGGGTTCGGATACGGATACTACGGGGGCTATTACGGCGGCTATCCGGTGGGCTACGGGTATGGATACGGGTGCGCGCCTTACGGCTACTACGCGCCCGGCTACGCTCGCGTCGTTTATCGGCCGTATTACTGGTCTCACGGTCGCCGCGTCTATTATGCACGGCGGCCTTATCGCTCGGCTTATCGCACCTGGCGTTAAGGTGCGGCTTGGGCACAATTCATGAGCCGGCTGGATTCGTCCAGCCGGCCTCCAGAGCAACCAAACTGTCATGAAACAACTCCGGTTGCTCAACAGCTTGGTAGTCGTCATTGCGGGTTTGATCGCCGCGCCCATCATCTACAGTGCCGCCGACTTGCCACCAGTCGACTATGCCCAACTTGAAGGTCCAGTCGCGAGGCCCCTGCTTGATGCCCTCGAGAGCGGCAAAGGAATCACCAGGCTGTTTTTCTCCAGCCATTTCGAATGCCGAGAGTCCTTTGGTTGACGTGACGGACTAAAGCGGCTGCAATGGGCGCGCTGTGCGAGCACGATCCCATTGGTACGAAATCACGCTTCGCGTCCTCGCGATTTTCGCGATCACGGTCGGCGCAATCGGCACTGTGCAGGGCGCGGGCGTTACCGTCATCACTCACGGCTTCAACAGCAACGTCACCGACTGGATCATCCCGATGGCGGAAGCGGCACCGCACTATCCGTCCTTTCCGGGGACGACATACAGTTGCTACGAAATCTCCATCACGCGGAATGGTTCCGGGCAATACGTCGCCGCAGCCACCTTCCTTGGCGGAACCCAGCCCGCACTCGCCGATTCCGGGGAGATTCTCGTCAAATTGGATTGGTCCACGCTTTCCAGTCTCGGCGGGACTTCCTCGACCAACGTCGCCAACGCGGCGGCGAGCGCGTTGCTTTCGACAACTCTGATTCCAGCAATGGGCGGCCGGCCGCTGGCACAGTTGCCATTGCATCTCATTGGGCACAGCCGCGGCGGCTCGGTGGTTACGGAAATGGCTCGTCTGCTCGGCGCGCAAGGCGTCTGGGTGGATCAGGTCACAACGCTCGATCCGCGACCGGTGGCGACCTTCGGCGACGCAAGCGTGACGAGCTATGTGAACGTGCTCTTCGCCGACAATTACTGGCAGACGATGGGCGATGGTTTGATTGTGCCCAACGGCCAGTCGGTTTTCGGCGCCTACAATCGCAAGCTGCTCGATCTCAACGGCGGCTACTCCTCCACCCACAGCGACGTCCATCTCTGGTATCACGGCACGATCGATCTCGCCACGCCCGCCACCGACACGCAGGCGACGATCACAGCCACCCAACGCACCACCTGGTGGACATCGCAGGAAATGGCAGGAACGGCCACGGGTTTCCTCTACAGCTTGATCGGCGGCGGCGATCGGCTCAGCAACGTTGAGCCGGCCGGCGTGGGCACTGGTCATATCAGCGACGGCATCAATAAGAACTGGGATTTCGGTGGCGGGCTGGCTCCGAATCGCACCGCTTTGTCGGCAAATTCCGGTCTTTGGCCGAATGTGATTCGTTTCTTCCTCGCGGACAGCGATCCAGTCCCCGCGGGGGAATCCTTTACCGCGCCGCTCTACTATCAATCGGGCCCGAGCGCAGCCGGCGAAGTGCAGTTCCGGATTTTCCTGGACGTTGATTTCAATCCCACCAACGGCAACGAAATCGAAATTGACCAGGGCCTGTTGCCCAACACCGGCACCAACGTCGTCGCGCTCGCGCCGCTCGACCTGCAAGTGAATCCCGCCACCGTGGCCCCCGGGACCTATGCGATCTGCGGCCAGGCTGATCGCGGCGCGCTCACGCGCTATTTGTATGCGCCCGACACTTTGGTGATCACGCCGAGCCTGCAACAACCAGCCGTGGACGCCAGTTCCCTCGCTCGCGTTGGCGCGACGCTCCGCTTCAACGTTCTCGCGTTCCCCGGACAGAACGTGACGGTTCTCGCGACGACCGACCTCATCAATTGGGTCCCGGTTCAGACACACACCTTCACGGGAACCATCTGGGAGTTTATCGACGCGGACGCGGGCAAATTCACGCGTCGCTTCTATCGCGCCACGCTGACGCCATAAACCTACTTGCCGGCCTGTGCGCAGGTATCGTTAACCCACCATGCCATGTAGGCGGTGAAGAAGGTCAGGTGTTCGTCCGGGTTCTGCACGTCGCCGTCGCCGCCGTAGTTAAGACTGTAGGGCTTGCGCGTAATGGTGAGGTGCACGTGGTTGGGGTTGCCATCGCTGGGCAGGAGATTTTCGGTGAACTGGACGCCGGACCAACGCGGGTCGGGGCGCTCATCCTCGCGGGCGAAGACGAGACGGGCACAGGCATTCGGACGCGCGGGCGGCCAGACATCGACCTCGAGTGTTTGTTCGGCAAAAACGGGCGAGGCGACGATCTTGGTTACAACCGCGGGGACGCCGCCGGTGATCTTTCGCCAGTTAGAAGTAAGGCGGAGTGGCCGGTTCCAGGTAGTGCCGAGCGTGGGCACGTAGTCGTTGTATTGCAGATAGGAGCTGGCGAGAAGACTGGCGGGATGAAGTTCGGCATGCCAGTCGGGATGGCCGCAATCGATGATCCACTGTCCGCGCACGAGAATGCGATCGCCGGCTTCAGGACGGTAGCCGACAGGATAGTACCATTGTTCACCTTCGACACCGAGCGCGCCGCCAAGATCTATTACCTGATTACCTTTGCGATACTCAGTGGGATGCTTGGACTGGCAATCGCCGCCAGGGCGATCGTTCAAGGTAGATTCGTCGCGCGCGAGCAGGTGCCGGTAGTTCGGATCGGTCACCACATTTAGTTCCCAATCGGCGCAGAGCTGGCCTTGGTCCGCGGTGGAGAGATCGGGACAATTCTGGACGGCTTCATTGTGCGTCATCACATCGCTGTGCACGCCCATGTAATGGCCATCGGGCATGCTGTTGTGGTCGCCGCTGTAATCGCCGCCGGAAAGGAAGGCGTTGCTAACCGTTCCTTCGGCCGTGAGGTAGTTCCTGTTCTGGACGGGGTTCCACTCGGCCATGTCGAACGAAACACAGCCGTCCGAGGTGGAGGGCTCGTGCTTGATCTGCCATCCGCAGATGGCGCCTGATTGCGCGATCTCGGAGTCGGGTTGATCAGCGAGCGGGAAATTTTGGAGGTTCGAAGCCGTCCATTGTCCCACTGGAACTCGCGACGGCGTGCAGACATCGATCCAACGCGGGGCACTGGTTCGCCAGGAATTTCCCGCGCCGGAACAGGAGCCGGGAAGAAATGTCGGCAGCCACTTAGTGGGATCGCGGTTGAGTTGCTCCAAGTCGAAGAAGCTAGTCTGTGCGCGCGGCAGGTCCCACGGCCGCGCCTGCCAATTCTTCTGCGGACTGTTATCGAATGCGAGATCAGCTGGATACCACAGGGGCGCGGTAGTAGGCGTAAAAGCAAAGTAGATACAGTTGTCGTTGTGCATTTCGGCGGAGTTGAGCGGGCGATTGCTTTTGGTGGTGTGCTCTCCGCGATGCCCATCTTGAAAGAGTTGGAAATGTCTTACGCCGGTGGCCTGCGCGTCTTTGGTTATCGGCAAACCGACGGGAACTTCCGCGGCGTCAGTTAACAGCTCCGCGACACGCTCGAGTTCCGGGACCGGCGGCGCGACCGGCGTGTTGGTGAAGGCAACGGCTTTTTTGCAATCTTCGAGATAAGCTGCATGACGATCGATGATGACAAAAACAGTCGTCTTGCTGTCGTTGACGCATTGGTTGTTAATGCCGTCGTCGTGATTCCAATAACCGTTATCACCAATGCCGCCGTCGTCGACGTAACCGAGCGCGAGGTGTCCGGCCGTCGGCACGATGAAGGAAGGACCGATCCAGTGCTTGATCGACTCCGGGTTGTTGTCGCCAGTGACGCCTTTGATCTGCACCGTGCCGTAATACTGTGAGTCGAGACGGCCGCTGCCGTCGTCGGGATTAACGTAACGTTTCCAGGTAGCGCCGAACCCGCCGCTTTGCACGCAACCGCCCGCGTCCAACGTGACGACATCACCGGGGTTGAAGGTGATCGCGGGATAATCGGTGAGACTGCGATCAACCGACGGATAGTCGATCTTCCACATTTCGTGGCCCGGCGGTGACTCCGTGCAGCTAACGATGTCTGCGCCGTTCGGATAATGATCATTCTGTCCCGTCTGAAAACGCGAAGGCGGCGGTGAGCTACAGGGGCTGGCGCCCGCGGCGCCCGGACAAAAGACGCAGGCGAGCACCAGCCCTGCAACCAACGCGAGTCGCCCTTCGCGTGCCATCTTAGTCCATAGAATCAGGCGCCCATCGTGTCGTCCTGCTGACTTACTGATTGTGCGGCCTGCCGTAGTTTTTCGATTGCTTCGTGGAAAGGAATCGGCTGCATCGGAGCAAAGCCGTGAAAGCCACGCAGGGGCACGATTTTGTCTTCCGCGTCGCTTCCGGAATGGAGCCAGATTGCTTCGAAGTTCAGAGCCGGGACGCGCAGCAATCGCAAATCGAAACGGCGCTCGCCTTCGGCGAGGCCACCAACGCTGCCAAGTGCGCGCGGCAGGAGCTCGAGGTAAGGATTGGCCGCGGCCATCTGTTGCACCTGGCCAGCCTGCGCATCGGCCACATCGTAGAATGCCTTCGGCGTTTCGCCGCTGAATTCCATCACGCGCACACCAGTCTGCGCAGCGCGTGCTTCTCCGCGCATGAGTTCGTGCAAGCCGAGAGTGAAGATGGGATGAGCCAGACCCAGGGTGCGCTCTTCGGTTGCTTCGATCTTGTCCGCGGGCAACCCGGCATTCACGCCAAGCACGGGACGCCGCTCCTGAATGTGCTGTAAGACTTCCTGGGAGAGCAGCAAAGGATTAATAGGCATAAAATGAACGTAGCTCTTGGTGAAGTAAGTGTGGGTCCAGCTTCCGGTTGTTTGATACTTACTGGTAAAATCCGATGCCGTCAGCGACGACTTCCCGTAGATGGGATCGTCGATATCGAAATACTGAGCGATCCCTCCGAGGATTTCGGTGTAGCCGTAAATGCAGACGAAATGCCCGCCGCCGCCGCTCCAGCCGATGCGTGCACCGACGGGCCGGCCGGCGTCAATCTCGTTCTTGATTTGATCGAAAGTCACAGTCGAGGAGACCATCTGCTGAAGGTTGTTCGTCCGGGTGAGCGCTTTCTGGAGATACCAGGCGACGTTACATGCGCTCGGCACCGGTGAGTCGCAGCAGGTGGTCAAACTTAATTCCGCGCCCGCGACTTTGCACTGCGTCCAAGTGCTCAGGAACCAGTAGAAGCGCGAGACGCTGGTGGAGGTGGCGGCCCAGCACCAGTTCGATTGCGTCTGTGCCTGCATGTTGAAACCGAGCGCACGACTAACGTACCACCAGCCGGCGATTTGTAGCCTGCGACTGAGTGAGGAATACGGCTGGGTGTTCGCGTGGATGAGATCAGTTAAGTTCATGCTTCACTCCTCTTCTTTGGCCTGGGTTGGTTGACCGAGCACGCGAGAGTTAGGTCACGCATGTGGTGCTTCATCTACCGAACTTCTCGTGAGGAGGACGCTGCGTAATCGGCCACGATGCCGACTGCAAATAGGCTGCGCGCCTATCTATCTATGCGCGGGACGACGCCCAATCCAGCTTCGGCGGACACGGGCAACCATTGCGGAGAACACTGTCCGAAAGACTCCCGGCCACGTTGGAAAGGATCGACGCCGAGATTGACGCTGGAAACTTTAGGCCGATGCCGTGAAATCCCATGCGCTTGACGCGCGTGGCAATGTCGCCGCTCATCACGTTGATTGGCCGTTCGTCATTATTTGGAACACGGCGGGGCCGTGAATTGATAGGAATCGCGAATGCCAAAAATCAACGCCATTCCTCGAATCATTCTTGCCATGTCTCTCTTCGCCTCCACCAGCATTGCCATCGAACCGCGCCAGCAGGCGACAGAAATTGCCGCGAAAATTCGCAAGGCCGATTACGAAGATGATCGCGAAGCACTGCGAAATTTCTACACCGCGCTCAATCCATTCGTGGACGAAAAACAAATTGGTGCACGCGTTCGCTACTGGCGCGGCTTCGCCATGTGGCGTCGAGTCGTCAACGGATTCAATGATGGCGTAGCCAAGGAAGAGATGGAGAGCGACGCGAAGCTGGCGCTGGCGGAATTCCAAGCAGCTAACGCGCAGGAGCCGAAATTCGTCGAAGCAAAGATTGGCTCGATCGCCTGTCTCGGACTGTTGCTCTTTCTCAGCCAAAAAGATGCGGCGCATGCGCAAGAGTCGATGTCGGAGATCGGGACGTTGACCCAGGAAGCGCGCGCGGAGGCGCCGGATAATCCGCGGCTGGCGTGGGTCATGGGTCCTGGTCTTTGGTGGGTGGGCGAAGCGCGCGGAGGCGGACAAGCGAAGGCGATCGCGCTCTACGAAAATGCTCTGCCCGCTGCACATCGCCAAGGAACTGAGGCGCGTGATTCACTTGAGCCTTCATGGGGCGAACCGGAATTGCTCATGAGTCTGGCGTGGTCGCATTTGAATCGGACAAAGCCCGAGCTGGCGAAAGCGGAAGAGTACGCCCGCTCTGCCCTGGCACTCGTGCCGAATTGGCATTACGTGCGCGACATTCTGATCGAGCAAATCGCGAAGGCGCGAGCAAAGTCTACCACTCGTTAGGCATAATGAGACAGGTCATAGCGGTCGCAGTCGGATTCATGCTCTGGTCGGTTGGATGGCTTTGCTACAACGCGTCGTTGCGAAAGTTTGGTTTAGTTTCATCGGACCAGACGCAGCCGATTCACTCGGTCATGGCTCTTCTCGCGTTGCTCGCCGGTAGTTGCATCCTCTCTCTGCTTGCCGGATTCACGGCGGCGTCTATCGCGCGCAGCTCGCCGGTCGCAGTGGCCATGGGCCTTGGCTTGTTGTTACTCGCTGTCGGTCTCTTCTTTCAGATCCAACTCTGGCGATTGATGCCGTTTTGGTATCACCTTCTGTTTCTAGTTTTGCTCGTCCCAATTTGTTTCGCCGGCGCGTGGCTCCGAAACGCGATGACATAGGCTTCACTCGCCCGCACAATTGGTGAATACTCTTGTTCGCGTGAACAAGGATTCGATCGTGCCTCATCGGCATGCGGTTTATTGGGCCTGCCAAGTCTGCGGCTGGTCGGTGCATTGTGTCATCAGCATCATCGCGTCGCAGAGCTTCGCCAGGATCACTTATCGCATCGTTTGGTTTTACTTTTTCCTTAGTGTCTGCGGTCTAATTCTGACGCATGGCTTTCGCGCGCTCGCGCGCAACCGACGATGGATCGATCTGCCGCTGGGTCGTTTGTTACTGCGCGTTACTTCGGCGAATCTGTTGATGTCGTTTGCCCTCGTCGCTCTTGGCTTCGCTTACTCCGCGCTCATCGCGCCGCCGGGATTAAGCGCCGGCATGGAACACAGCCCCACCGCGCGCGTGGCGGCCATCGTCTTTTTCATTTTCAACGACTTCACCATCTTCAGTCTCTGGAGCGTGATCTACTTCGGCGTCGGCTACGTCGAGCGCGCGCAACAAGTGGAGCGAGATCGCTACACCGCGCGCACGGCCATGGCGGAAGCAGAGCTGCGCGGGTTGAAGCGCCAGCTCAATCCACATTTTCTTTTCAATGCGCTCAACAGTCTGCGCGCGTTGATCGTGGAAGAACCATCGCGCGCGCAATCGGCCGTCACTCAACTCGCCGGGATTCTGCGTTATCATCTGACTTCCGGCGAACGCTCACTCGTGAGGCTGGAAGAGGAGCTGGCGACGGTGCAGCAATATCTCGCGCTCGAATTGATGCGCTTCGAAGACCGGCTCAGTGTGACGACGGAGACGGACGAGCGCGCGCGGGATTGCCTGCTGCCGCCGCTCGCACTGCAAACGCTGGTGGAAAATGCGATCAAATACGGACTTTCGCAAAATGCGACTGCCGGTCGCATTACCCTGCAGACGACGCTGGAGATCGATCGGCTGGTCGTGGTCGTGGGAAACACCGGGGCGCTGCACGGAAATAACGCGCAAGCTTCAACCGGTCTTGGACTGGCGAATTTGCGGACGCGCCTCAAGTTATTATTTGGCGAAGAGGCGTCGCTCGAGCTGGCCGAGACTTCCGCGAACTGGGTGGAAGCACGGCTGACTTTGCCGGCCACGCAACAGCTTACGAACGCGCCGTCATGAAAGCATTAATCGTGGACGACGAACGGCTCGCCCGCGTTGAGTTACGCCGGCTCCTGCGCGCGCATCCGGAAGTCGAGATTGTCGGGGAAGCGAAAAACGCCGTCGAAGCCGAGCAGAAAATCAAAGAGCTTCGCCCCGATCTTATTTTTCTCGATGTGCAAATGCCGTCGCGAAACGGCTTCGAATTATTGCAGGACATGCGCAATCCGCCGCGCGTCATCTTTGTCACCGCCTACGATCAGCACGCACTGCGCGCCTTCGAGTTCGGTGCGGTCGATTATCTTCTCAAACCCATCGAGCCTGCGCGCCTCGCGCAATCGCTCGGACGCGTCGCCACCAGGAGCACGGCACCACGCGCTACTTCTTCGTCGCACACAACTTTATCGGAACACGATCAGGTCTTCGTGAAAGACGGCGAACGTTGCTGGTTCGTGCGCGTGGGCGAGATTCGTCTGCTCGAATCGGAAGGGAATTACACGCGCGTTTATTTTCGCGAAAATCGGCCGCTGCTGCCGCGCACCTTGCAAGCACTCGAGACGCGGCTTGATCCCAAATTTTTCCTGCGCGTCAGCCGGCGTCATCTGGTCAATCTTCGTTTCATCAGCAAAGTTGAACCCTCCGTTGATGGCGGACTTAATCTGCATTTGGGCGAGCGCGATCCGGCGGTCAAAGTTAGCCGCCGCCGTGCGCAATCATTGCGCGAACGATTGACGTTGTAGACTCCGGGCATGCGTCAGGCGGACGATCAGGCGTTGGTGCGATCCCGCGCCTCCGCTGCCGCGGGGAGCTTCAATCGCAGTGGTGTAAAGCGCGCAGTACGGGTGGGCAAAGCAGCGGCCGGACACGCAAGCGGCGTTGCTTCGACATACGCAAGTGTCACCACTTGTGTCACCATAAAGCAGTTACCTTAGGTGCGGAGGGGGTGGGATTCGAACCCACGAGTGTTCGCCGTAGGTAGCAATCTGATTGTTCACGATAGTATTTGCTAGGGACTGATAGTTTCTGCTTGCGTAATTTGTTACGACTGTTACGACTTTTGAGTGGCTTCTCTCCATCGTGATCGCCGCTCCCCGTAGCAATGGCAACTCCACTTCCGCGACGCCCGCACCGGGCGGCGTGCGAGACGCACTACCACCTTCCGCTGGAACGACCGGATGCAGACCCGAGCGGCCCGCGAAGAGTGCGCCAAAGCCACTTTCGAGGAGAGCCAGATCGTCGCCCGAAACAACGACCAGCAATGGAAAGCTTGGGTACGCCCTTATCTGCAAGGGGCGCTACCATGACTCGCCCGGAACACTCCTGCGTTATCTTACGTCCTGGAAGACCATCGAAGACTTCCTCCTCGGGCACGCGATTCACGACCCAGCCGACGTGATTCATCAGACCCCGCAAGATTACATCGTGTGGCGCCGCGGCGCGCGCCAAGGCGGCCGGAAGGCGAAGAAAAAACGCGATCGCACCTGCGACCATCTCCGGAGAAATGAAAGCCTTCCGGATCGTCATGGAAGAAGCGGTTAATCGCGGCTGGGCAAAGAAGAACCATTGCCGCGGACTCGGGTTGAGCCGAAAACGGCACGCGCGAAATGCGGGCGTTGACCTTGGAAGAAGAAGCCATCCTGCGCGACGCCCTCGCCCACGGCATCCCTGAGCGCACGCAGAGCGTCACGCAGACCAACCAGCACGGGCGCGTCTTCACATACGACAAAACCTTCCCGGCCTGGAAGCGGCAGGAATGGATGGAACGCTCCTTCGATATTGCCATGGCCCAAGGTTGCCGTTTCTCGGAAACCCGCATGCCTCTCTCCGAGATTGATCTCGAGCGGCGAAAGATTTTGATTCGCGGGAAAGGTGGCAAGGTCTTCTCGACTGCGCTCAATCCGGTCCTGATCCCACTCATCACCGGCCTGAAAGCCGCGGGCGAAAAGATGACTTGGGATTTGCCCCCGCGCGAATTGCGCCAATGCGCCCGGCAGTGGACACGACTCTTTCGTCGGCTTGGCTTCAAGGGCTTTTGGTTCCACTGCACCCGCGCGACCGCGATCACACGCGCGCATGAGATGGACGTCAGCTATCCCAAGGCGATGAAATATTTCGGGCATGCCGGCGCCTTGGTTCACACTATTTACACGCGACTAGGGACTGAGGACGTTTCGCCCGTCGCGGAGGCCTTGGCGTCTTACGCTTCCGCTCGATGTAATCCGAATAACGGAAATGGCGATGGTCGGCACGCCACGCAAGCGCGTGCTGAAGAGTCGTCTGATGCTGATAGGGAAATTGATAACCCTCAGCCCGCATTGCGGTGACAAACATCCGCGGGACGTTCATCGCCTCCGCTAGTTCTGTACAGTTAAGTAGTTTCATTTCTCACTCCCTTTCCCCCGAAAGTCCCGGGGCATTCAGCGGCTTCGTTCACGCGAGGCGGAGGCTACACCCGCTTTTGCAAACGCCCCACCGCCCTGATTCGTTAGGCGGCTTAAACCGGCTTTAAACCGGCTTAAACCGGCCGCGAACCGCCGCAAGGCGGACAATTTCCGGCCGCGAAATTATTTGACAGCCTTGGCACCGCCGTCGCCGTTTGCGCCAACCGAGCGAGACCCAGCCAGTGCGGCTTGCACGGCAAGCGCACCTTTTTTGTAAACGGTCACCGCGAGCAATTGGCCGTTGAGATGAATCGCCCAGTGACGTGCGCCTGTACTTTGTGACGCTAGTTTGCAGCTCTGATCCGATAACTGCGTGCGCCATTTCCACTCTGAGTATGTATCAAGATTTTCATACATATACACGACAAAAATGAACTGCGATCCGAGATGTTTTGACTGGCGTCAGCGATCTTTAGACGCCCATAAACTTACTTATGAATAAGTAAGCTTATGAACGCTTTTGTTTGGTTCGCGTCCGTCGGGCAAGCCATGCATTGATCGCGAGAAGAATCTCTGCATTCGGCAATATTTTCCGCGCGATGATTTGGGACACGTTCGACTCCCAAGAGCGTGCCGGCCGTCCGTATTTTTCGGAAAGATACCTCGCTAGCTCCGCCTTCGCGCCCCGAGGTGCGAGCTTGCATTCCACCATGCTAATCCAGCGATCGAAACAGGGTGTTGCTCGTTTCATTTCAGCGCGGAGACCAAAAGAAATAGCGGAAACGAAAGTGAATCCTCACTACTGCATTCAGAATCGGCGCGATCCTCTGTCACGTCGATATCTTTTGTTTTGGAGGGCGCGCAGCCCTCTCGCATCGAAAGCAACACGCGCCAGACTTAGGATTGCGATCTTGTCGATTTCAGGACATCGCTTTTCATTTCAAAAGCGTGCGCGTTTACGAGGGCAAAAGCGGTCCTCCGCGGAAATTCCTTGGTTGCGCGAAGGGCGAGTAGAACCGGCCTCATTCTAGCACAAATCCTAGGACACGCGCGCCAGATAACTGACCATGTGGAGCCCGAATAATCAGCAAAACGTCCGTTTGTGCTAATTTGTAATAGGCGAGCGTCGGCGCGATGTTCTCGGCGACTCGTGCCGCCGGAGTCCATGCCCGGATGACTGGCCTAGCACGCTGCGATCTTCTGGTGACATACCCGGGTGCAGAAAGGCGGGCACGTCATCGCCGCTATTCCTCAAGCCGTTCCCGCTTCGCGGAAGGTGGGATAGTGGCGATAACGGTTAAATTCACGTTTGTGTATTCTTATGGATGAATTTGGCCGGCAAAACGCGAGAAGAAAATACAACGCAATCTCGCTTTGTATTCGCGCGCGTGGTTCACGCCTCTCTCCCGACCAAAAGACGTGAGCGGATCGCCTCATTCCCGGCGCCGCAGATCGGCGGAAATCCGCAAATTTTCTTGCATGCTGAGCCGCGGTGTCCCTTGATGGATACTCCCACGCCGAAGAAAGGGAAGAGGGTGTCCTGTCATGACTCCAAACGGCTGGTTACGCTATCATCGCGCCGGCAAATCGCTGGCAGGAGAGCCGATAATCGAAGCGATCCAGCCGCAGCGGACTACGGCTGCAGCCAGCCCAAAAATGCCCCCCCACGGGGGCGGGCGTCATGCTATTCGACCACGTGGATGCCCAACTCTGCGAGGCGCTCGCGCAAGACAGCCGGCATGGCTTCGATCGAGTGCTCGCGGTGGCCACGTGCAGCGAGGCCCTCTCCGAGGGTGCCGGCTGGCGGTTGCTTGAGGCAGGCGCAGCGGATGTCTTTGCCTGGGACGCGATGCCGGATCCGGCAGCGACGGTCGCTGCGCGCCTCCAGCGTTACGCTAGTGTGGATCAGTTGCTCCAATTACCCGCGGTCTGTGACGAGTTAGCCGGCATTAGCCAGGCGTGGCTTTCAGCTTTGCGCCAGATCGTGGAAGTGGCGGCATTCAGCGACGCGTCGGTCCTGATCACCGGCGAGAGCGGCACGGGAAAGGAATTAGTCGCGCGAGTAATTCACGCGCTCGATCGTCGTCCACCCAAGGGGCCCTTTGTCGTGCGTCGACTGTACCACCGTGTCGCCTACGCTCTCGGGGAGCGAGTTCTTCGGCCACGAACGCGGTGCCTTCACCAGCGCGGTCGCGTCCCGCGAAGGTGCCTTTGCCCTGGCGGACCGCGGCACGCTCTTCCTTGATGAAGTAGGCGAACTGCCACTGGCTTTGCAGGCGGAGTTGCTGCGCGTCATCCAGGAGCGCGTTTACAAGCGGGTCGGCAGCAACACTTGGAAGCAAGTGAACTTCCGGCTCGTTTGCGCAACGAACCGCAACCTCTTCGAGGAAGAAGCGCGCGGCGCGTTCCGGCGCGATTTTTACTATCGCATCGCGAGTTGGAGCTGCGCGTTACCGCCGCTCGCGGAACGGCGCGAAGACATCGTGCCTTTGACTCGCCATTTCCTCAGACAGTTATGCGAGGGCAAGCGCAATACCGGAACCCGACTCGGCGGTCCGCGACTATCTGCTCACTCGAGATTATCCGGGGAATGTGCGCGACCTCCGGCAGCTTGTGACCCGGATGATCAGCCGGCATGTCGGCGATGGCCCGCTCACGGTCGGCGACCTCCCGCCCGATGAACGCCTCGCCGCCGCGCAACACATGCGGAAAGGTCTGGCACGACAGCGCATATCAGTGCGCGATCCGCCGCGCACTGGCGATGGGCCTTAGCTCTCAAGGAGATCAACAAGGAGACGGCGGAGGTCGCGATCCAGACGGCGCTCGCGGACGAGAACGGCAATCTCCGGCGCGCCGCGCGAAGGCTCGGCGTCACCGATCGCGCGCTTCAAATGCGGCGCGCGCTTCGGCGCAGAAGGGCAAAGGCGGTCCGCAGGACGCCTACGCAAACGCCGGCGGGCGCAGGGAGATTCAGCGATCGAGAAGAGCTGGGCGACGCCCAAGGATCAATCCAACGGTCCGTGACTGCCGCCGGAGCCGCCATCGGAGACGGACTCGCGGCCGTTGCGCACAGGCGTCCGCCGAACGCGCCGGATAAGCCGCAGCAGATTGCCTCCGAGCACGAGCGCCTCCTCGTCCGGCGGACAACTCAAGCGCGCGCACTTTGGCCAGTTCCACGCCCGGATGCAGCCACGGACCATCGGAGCCGAAGAGAAACTTTCCCGCGCCGGCCCGCTGCACGGCGCGCGCGAGCAGATCGAAACGCCGCACGCCCGAAGTGTCCGCGAAAATGTTGGGATGCCTAACGAGTGGATCGATCAACGCCAGTTGCGCGCGCCAGTCATCCGCGAAGCTCCCGAGGTGCGGAATGATGAACGGCACGTCCGGATATTCCGTGGCGAGCAATTCGACGGCGGAGACTTCGCCCATCACGTCGTAGAGCACCGGCAGCGCATAGGCGCGCGCCACTTCGCAGATCTCCCGCGTGATCCGCGCATCGTAGCGATGCACTTTGATCCCGACGAAGCCGTGCTCGACCACGGCCTCGCGCACCATCGCCGCGACGCGGCCGCGATCCCGCTGCGGATGAATGAACGCGAAGCCGAAAAAACGGCTCGGGCCGGCTGGCCACGATGCGCGCGACCTCGCGATTCGCATGCGCGTAATCGGAGTGAAACGCGGCGAAGAGTACGGTGCGATCGATGCCCGCCGCGCGGCTCCAGCGCAGGAAATCCTGCAACGGCGCGTTCGTGTCCCACGGCCCGGTGAGGCCGTCGCCTTTTCCCGCGTGGCAATGGCAATCGATGATCATGAGAAGCTCAACGCGATGCTCCGGCCAAAGCCGGAGCCGCGTGGAAATGAATTTTCCGCGTCGGCAATTCGGGCCGTGCCATTTCGTGCAGAAAGGCGATGCTCGTGTGGATCGCCTTGCGAAAGACGGGCAGATGAAACTTCTCGTTAGGCCCGTGCAGGGAATCGTCCGGCAACGCGAACCCCATGAGCACCGTGGGAATGCCGAGCGATTCCTGAAACATGCTCGCCACGGGGATCGTGCCCCCGGAACGCAGGAGCACCGGCGCGACGCCGAAGCCGGCGCGGTAGGCCCGTGCGGCGGCGCGCATCGCCGGGTGGCCCGGCTCGATCAGCGCCGGTCGGGCGCTGGATTGCGTGCGCACTGTCACCCGCACCGTCGCCGGCGGTGCGCGCGGCAAGGCAGGCCCGGAGCAGCCGCTCAATCTCAGGCGGTTCTTGATCTGGCAACGAGCCGGAAATTCAACTTCGCCCTCGCGCGGGATGGGATGATCGACTTGGCGCCCGGCCCTTGATAGCCGCCGGTGAGACCATTGATCGTCAGTGCCGGGCGCACGGCGATGCGCTCGCCGAGCGTGAAACCTCGCTCGCCCCAGCCGACTTCCGCGCGTGCACTCCGGAGAATCTCCTGCGTCGCTCGCTCCGAAGCGGGCCATGTAGGCGCGTTCCCGCTCGTTGATCTGACGCAACGCGATCGTAGAAGCCGGGGATGGCAACCCGTCCGTGCGCGTCGTGCAGACTGGCGAGCAGTTCGCACAGTGCCTGGAGAGGGTTGTGAATGGCACCGCCAAAATTGCCCGAGTGCAGATCGGTCCCCGGCCCGCGCAGCTTCGACTTCGACACTCAGCGCGCCACGCATTCCGTAAGTGATCGCAGGGCGGTCGGCGCCGAGCATTCGCGTATCCGAAATGACCGCCACGTCCGCGGCGAACTCGATCCGGCGCGGCTGCGAGAAAGGGCGCGAGATTCGGGCTGCCGATCTCCTCCTCGCCTTCGACGAGGCAGACGACATTTACCGGCAACCCGCCCGCGCCGCGCAGACACGATTCCACCGCTTTGACGTGGGCAAAGAGCTGGCCCTTGTCATCCGACGCGCCGCGGCCAAACAAGTCGTCACCGCGCGACCGCCGGCTCGAAGGGCGGCGAGCGCCACTCGCCGAGCGGATCGGCCGGCTGCACGTCGTAGTGTCCGTAGATCAGCACCGTCGGCCGGCCGCGCGCGTGCCGCCAATCGGCATAGACGATCGGGTGCCCTGCCGTCGGGACCACGGCCACGTTTTCCAAACCGATGCCTCGCAAGTGCGCCGCCAGCCACGCCGCGCAACCCCTCACCTCCGCCGCGTGGGGCGGCTGTGCGCTCACGCTCGCGAAGCGAACAAGCTCTTTCAGTTCTTCCACGAAGCGCGCTCGATGCCCCACCGCATGAGCCACCGCCTGCTGGGTGGCAGCAAACACGCGCCGTCGTATACTCGCTTTCTTCCATAGCTCGATCTGTTGCAAAAGATCAGCTGTGACGAGCACGCCCATGTTCGATGTGTGTTTGCCACCTCCGGCGGGTTTGCAGCCGTCAAACAGGTCGTGGCAGCCTCCATTGTGAACTGCGACCAGACATCGCTTGCCGCTATCTGGCAGGAAACGCCAGACGGGAGCGCCGCTCTGCCCCTCAGACGTATCGGCCAGATAGGTGATCACTCGATCCACCTTTGCTCCCTTGATCGTGGGCGAGGAATTATTCACGAGGTCAAAGCCCACGTACTGTTGGTGGTTTTTTCCCTTAGGGTAGCCGCCGACGTTGACGATTTTCCCTTGAAGGTAGCTGCGGCTCAGCGGGGCTGTGGTTGTGCCCGCGCCCCAGTCCTTGTTCCCCAGAAGCCCAGAGGTTTATTTCCGAGGATGCCAAACGTTTTATCGCCGATCGGAGTTTTGAGTTCGACCAGGGCAACGTCCAGGCGCGGATCGAGATTCTTCTCGAAGTCGGGATCATATTTGAACGAGGCGGCCTCCGAGCCGCCGAACGGAAAATCGTTATCTCCGTTCCGGCCTGGGTAAACTCGAACCAAGATGGCTTTCTGTTTCTGTGCGGTCCTTTTGGAGCCGGTGATCGTGTTGAACAGGTTATGCGCCGCGGTCAGAACCCATTGCGAGCCGATCAAGAGCCCTGACCCGGCGTCGAAATCAACTGCGTTAAAAGTGTCCGGGTCTCGGAAGCGTGTCCTCAGAGAGCAGATCCAGCGGAACGGGATGCGCGTAGCCTCCACTCTCTGCGAGCGTCCTCGGTTTCGATGATCTCTTGATCCGCGAATTCCCACGAGGAGCCGGGTCGCGGGCGCACCAGCGCGCCTTGCCCCATGACAGCGTGAAGAACCACGCAGGTACGGTCGCCTGGCCACACTTTGCCCGAACTGCTCTTCTTCAAAATCAAACCCATCTTCCTCTGCTGCGCCGAGGCACTTTGGAATGGCAGGTCCGCCGCGACGATTTGGGCGTCGAGAACTCGAAGGGCTGGGCGAGAGGTCATTGTGGTGTCCATGATTTTTTCTCCCTTGTTTGTTGATTCGGTTTTGCGCGCGTCGCACGCTATCTTATTACCAGCGGAACGCGGCGGAGGCGGCGGTCGAGCGCGGACGTTGGGGTGTCATCGCGGGCCAGAATCTTCCGCAAATCTGCGGTCGCGACGGCCCTGCAACCAGGCGGTACGTGTGGGCCGGAGACGACCACATAATGCAGATGGGCGCCGGTGCTGAAGCCGACGCAATCCGCGCCGACCTCCGCGATAATGCGCCCTGCGGACTCACCCGGTCGCCCGTGCCGACGCGCCGGCCGCGCGCGAATTGGAGATGCGCGTAAATGGTGTAAACGGAGCGGCCGCGCGGCTGCGGGCCCGGTCCCCGATTTGAGTGCTCGACGATCACCGCCCGGCCATAGCTTAGGGGACCCGGAGGCAGCAACGATGGCCGCACCAGTCGCGCAACCGGTGGCCACCGCGCAAGTTTGGAGCGTCCCGACGTCGCCCGCGTAGATCACCAGGCCGTCGGCGACGACTGGGATCGGTGTGCCCGCGACCAGGCCAATATCGATCGCGGGATGCGTGTGCATTTCGCAGAGCCCGGGCATCGGCGTGGCGTCGAACCCCTGATTCAGCGGCGCCCGCGGAAACGGGTCACGCTCCGCGCGAATCGTTTTCATCCGTGTCCAAGTGATCGGCCCGAGCATGCCATCGACTCTGAGTCGATGGAGGCGTTGAAAGAGCGCAACGGCCTGGAGGAAATCATCCGGCGAGAGCCGGCCCGCGGTGCGCGGGCAACGGAAGATGTTCACCTCAATCTCGTCCACGAGATTTCCCCAGAGGAGAGATGTCGCAGCCCGGGTATTGAAAGCGCGTGCCCGAGCGATTGCAGTTGCGGTGGTTATTATGCGCGCGCTGGGCACACACCGTCGCACGCCAATGCGGGGCCTTCGTCCCGCCGCTTCCAATTCCAGCCACTCGAAATCTCGGTCGAAGCGGCCGCCACCCGGCGCGATCGTCTCGAAGGTCTCGGCGATTTCGAATTCGAGAAGCCCGCGATTTTCCCACCGGCATCTGGCGTTGAAAACGGCCACCGCCAGGCGGCACCGGCGGCGCGGTTCCAACGCGAGGGGTCGAAACTCCTCGCCGAACATTTCTTCTTCACCGGACTCGTGCGATGAGAGCTCGAAGGGCTCGGCCTCGAAGGTCAGAGAATTGTTCATGTCGTTCCTCCTTGTTTGTCTTTTTGGATTAGATCATCTATGGGTAACGCTACTTCGCGCAGAACTTTG
>CAWATC010000010.1:0-112475 GCA_963784865.1 uncultured Verrucomicrobiae bacterium
CTTTTCTCCCGACGGCAAAAAGATGTACATCTCGATCGGCTCGCGTTCGAACGTTTCCGATAGTTCCGCGGAAGCGAACCGCGCGCGCATCTTTGAATTCAACCCCGACGGCACCGGACAGAAAGTCTTCGCCTGGGGCATTCGCAATCCGGTTGGGATCAAGTTTCGGCCTGGGTCTAACGACTTGTGGATGAGCGTGAATGAGCGCGACGCACTCGGAGATGGCCTCGTCCCGGATTACATCAGCCGTGTGCAACCCGGCGGATTCTATGGCTGGCCCTGGTTCTATCTCGGGAATCATCAGGACCCGCGACACAAGGGCAAACATCCCGAGCTGGCCGGGAAGGTTGCCCTCCCTGACCTGCTCGTGCAGAGCCACTCCGCCACGCTCAATCTCTGCTTCTACGAAGGGCAGCAATTTCCGCCGGAATACCAGGGCGACCTCTTCGCCGCGTTCCACGGCTCCTGGAACAAGTCGCGCCGCACCGGCTACAAGATTGTCCGCGTGCCGATCGACAAATCGACCGGCCAGGCGCGCGGCGATTACGAAGACTTCGTCACCGGCTTCGTCACGCCGGAAGGAAAAGTCTGGGGTCGTCCGGTCGGAATCACCGTCGCGAAAGACGGCAGCCTGCTCTTCAGCGAGGACGGCAACAACACTATCTGGCGCGTGAGCTACGAGAAGTAGCGGCGATCCACTCGACTATGGCTGTCTCGCGTTTCCGGCGAGGCGTTCGCGAAAGATTCGCTACGCAGTCTTAGCTCTTCCGGCGGAACTGCTGTGCGCAAACGAGAATGCCAAACCCGAGGAGCATCCAGGTCGCCGGTTCCGGTACTGCCGTGGCGACGATGTTTCCTCTTAGGCGGAACATGGTGTCGTTTGTCGTTACGACGGTGAAGAGGATCGTCACGTCGATCGGGATGGTCAGCGTGTTCACCCCGCCTACGATCGCGATGCTCCCCATGCCCGGTCCGTTCATCGCCGAATTGCCGGCCACCGAGAGAGTGCCCATCATCGCGAGTGCGGCCACGCGATAATCGACGTTGCCGCTCGTCGCGAGGAAGAGCAGTTGGCTCGCGTCGAACGCACCGCCGGTCAACGACAACGGGCCGCTGCTCAGCGAAGCCACCAGGTCCCGAATGGCAAACGTGCCCGGAAATATCCCGCTGACGGTGAACATTCCGCCGTAATCGCCCGGTGCGGTTCCCGCCCCACCGCCCACGAGCGGTGAATAATTTCCGCTGATCGCAGCCGCGGCGGACGCGCTGTTGAACTGGATGCTCATCCCGCTAAGGGTGGCGTCGATCGTCCCGGAATAAGAGGTGCTAAATCCGGACGGCGGCTGCTGCGAAGCCGGGTTTCCCGCGACGTTGCCCGAGACCGTGAGGATGCTTTGCAGCGGATTGATCGTGAAGATGTCCGCACGCGCGGGAGCAGCCAGCGCCACCCAGGCGCAGATGAGGATGGCGAGCCCTTTTCTCATACAGAGATTCTACAAAAATCTTCCGGCCTTGGGCAAGGAAAGAGTGTGATTCCTGTAGAGGTTTGATTTCACGCGACGAACCGGCTACCACTCAAGACCGGTGGATGTCTGGATCGCACGCGGTGGGTTAGAGATTGGCTCCTTTCGCCGGGAGGACTTGGAGACCCTGGCCCGGTCTGGACAACTGAAGCCGAGCGATCACTACTGGCACGATGGCATGGAGGAATGGGACCGCCTCGGGCGCCTGATAGGTCGCGACCCGTGGAAACGGCAGTCTCCGCCGCGCCCAGGCCGAGCGCATCGATCGGTGGTTCGTGCTCGGCGCGGTCTTAGGGGCAGTCCTGATCGCCGCTGCGTATTTCTTGATTTCCAGGATCATCGTGGGTTGACAGTGAGCCACCCGCGAATCCTCGCCGTCCATAAATCGGTGACTAGCTTCGCACCGCACCGCAACGACCTACAGGTTTGATTTCGCTCGTTGTAACGTATACCAATCAACGCCAGTGGATGTTTGGATTGCACGCGATGGGGTAGAGATCGGCGCCTTTCGCCAAGTGGATCTCGGAAGACCTCGCCCGCGCTGGGGAGCTCGAACCGACCGATCACTACTTTTATGATGGAATGGAGGACTGGGACCTCCTCGAGAGTCTCCTCGGAGCCGAGGCTTGGAATCCACCGGAACCGCCGCCGCCTGCGCCCCGACTCCAACTGCGCTTCCTCTTGCTAGGCGCGGCGGGCTTGGTCATTCTGCTGGTCACCGTCGTGGCGTCGCTTTCTATCTGCGCGCATCGCTGTCGCGCGCGCAGCCAAACAAAGGTGGCCACGGCCGGAAATGTCGAGCGCCAAATGGACCCGGCACGAAACAACCGGTTGCGCGATCAAGCAGCCGCCGAGTTACGGGCGAAGATCGAGAAGCTGCCCGACAAACCGTCGGCCACCTCGAATGTTTTCTACTACGGGTTTTGGGTCACGATGAAAGACTCATCGTCGCCGGAAACCCCATGGCTCGTCACAATCCGCGGTGGAGAGGATGTGGTCGATCCCAAAACGCAAGCGACACTGTGGCGGAGCGACTTCACTCTTGAGACGGACTATCGCCAACGCGAGTGGACTTTTAGACATTACCACGCCACGACCACGAACATGAAGGAGGGCACAACCTCCCAGGTAGACACCGAGGCCACCAGCGGAACCACGCCAATGGTTGTTAACAACATCGGTCTCAAGATAGAGGGAACAGAACAAGCGCCGCGAACGCCGCCGCCAATCGTGAAATCCGAAGCGCCGTAAAACAAAAACGCCTCGCCGTTTCCGGAGAGGCGCTGGCAAAAGATCGGTCGGCTGCCTTAGCCCTTCTTACGGCGGAATTGCTGGGCGCAAACAAGCACGCCAAACCCCAGGAGCATGTAGGTCGCTGGTTCGGGAACAACGATGGGGCCGCCAAAGGAAACGTAAAAATCGTCCACTCGGGAAGATCCAGCAGTTCCTACAGTGCCGCCGCCAACGGATATCGTGGAGGTATCCACAAGACGAAAGACCACGTCGGGATTATTATTGAGGCCAGCCACCAAAGATAGATCAAATTGCTGTTGACTAGCAGGATTGTAGGTGGTTGCACTCCAAGTTGGCGCCGCGTTCACGTAAGACGCAAAGGATGTGAAGGTGCCGCCGACGCCTGTAAGACTGTATTGCAGCGAAAAATCTCTGGGGCCAGTCGAGCTGCTAATTGAAGAGAAGGTCACCCAAATATTCGAAAGCCCGACAGTGCTAAGCGAAAATTGATAATAGTCGCCGACTGCCCAGTTGTTTGAACTAAACGAATTTGCTGAACCGTTGCCCACTGGCGTGGTCCAATCAGTCAAAGCGCTCGCATGTAAGCCGGTCGCGGATCCGTTTCCTGTGTCAGCCGCGACAGTAGGTCCCATGGCACTATCCGTCAGATCAGGCGGCGTGTTTACTTCAAACGTCCATTGAGAGATGACGGTTTGTGCCCTGGCCGCCGTTGCCATTAAAATGACCGAAAGCAGGGCTGCTGCGATTCTTAGTTTCATCATACTTTCCTGACGGCGCGGTCACATTCTCAGGACGGGAGACGGCTGACAATCCTTTTTTTTCGTCGTTTTTGAAACAATTTGGTGACGAAAAGGTGCTCCGATCGCAAAAAACATCTTGCCCAGTGGCGCAGGATCGGGCATCATGCACGTCCGCCTGCGGGATGTTGACCTGCAGATTCTAAACAAATTTAAAGGCTACTCGGCGTTGGGCTCCAAATTCGGGCAGAGCGGTTCCCCTCCGTTGCTGTTGATCAAGCAGCCCTCGCCAACGGCTCTCGAAAACCACGCGTCGCAAGTCGGCGCGTGGTTTTTTGTTTGGTGGCGAGAGCATCCAGTCAGCAACGACGACGCCGGATGCACTTGGCGCGCAGGAAGACGGCATCCTCCAGATCTTTGGGACGCCCAACCGTTTCCTTGTTCACGAGGAGCGACCGCGCGTCGATATAGAAGACAGGGATGAGGCCGGATCTTGTTCTCAGGCGAACGCGCAGGCGTGCCGACCAGGCGCGCGCGAAATCGATGCCGTCGATGGCGTTCATCAAGTCGATCCGATGCGGTGGCCGTCCGAATTGAAGAATCATACCTTCCTCGCAAAGATCGCCAGCGGTGTTGACTCCGGGGATGCGGCCATCCCAAAATTCCATTAGGGCTCCGAACAGGCGCCCTGCGTTGGTGCTCGTGTTTTCGTAAAAGAAATCTATATCACCGGTGACGCGGGGATAGCCGTGATAGATTACTGCCTCACCACCCACGATCAGGTAGCGCACACGCTTCTCCGCCAGGAGACGAAGGAAAGCGAGAATATCGCTGGAGAAACCCGCGCCTGCTACGATGGGCGGATGGCATTCACGAACGTCCCGGGTCGAGCGGGGGTAGGCGCGGCGGCGTAGGGCATGCGCGATCTGGATGCGTTCCTGCGGCGTCAGCGCGAGGCATTGCTTTACGTTCCACCGATCGGCTTCGCGGAAGCTGCGGCTCTTTTTTACGATTCTCTCCACACCAGGAACTGTAACTGAGACGGGCGGTTGAGAGAAGGCGAAAACGGCGTGGCGCGGACGAACCCACAAAATTGGGGACTGGGGAAAACGGGCCACAGCCCCTTGGCTACAGCGCTTGGGATTCTAGCCTAACAGCAATTCGTAGGACAGGACGCTGAGGCAATAGATGGCCGCGGTCTCCACCCGCAGGATGATGGGCCCGAGCGTGATCGGACGGCAGCCGTGGCTGCGCGCCAGGTTCAGCTCTGCCGGAGTGAAATCGCCTTCCGGGCCGATGAGCATGAGGACACTCGCCGGTCGGTGGCCGTGCTCCGCGGAATAGTCGGCGAGGATTTGCTTGAGCTGAAGGGCGTCGGATTGGAGCGAGCCGATGAGTTGCAGATCGAAGGGAGGAGTTGCGGCGAAGAATTGCGCGACGGTGCGCGGCGTGCCCACCTCCGGGAGCCAGTTTTGGCCGCATTGCTTGGCGGCTTCGATGGCGATGGTCTGCCACTTCTGTTGTTTCTGCGCGGCGTCCTCGGCCTCGAGGCGGACGATGGTGCGATCGGAGATGAGCGGGACGATCGCGGCGGCGCCGATCTCGACCGCTTTCTGCACGATCAGGTCCATGTTTTTTCCTTTCGGAATCGCCTGACCAAGGGTGATGCGGCAACGGAGCGGCGGGGTGCTCGCTTTCGTGCAGTTTCCGAAGGGTGATTTCGCGCGGATGGAGCGCGGTGATCTCGGCGGTGATCTCGCGGCCCTGGCCGTTGAAGAGGACGGCTTTGTCGCCCGGCTGAAGCCGGAGAACGGTGCGGGCGTGATGCGCTTCGGAGCCGGTCAGGATCGGAGCGTCGGGATTCCACTCGTTAGGCGGGATGTAGAAGCGATGCATGCGGAAGGGCGGAACGTTCAACGTTCAACGCGCAACGTCCAATGTTTCAACACAGAGGGGCGTTGATCGCGGGGCTAGGGCGCGGTGATTTGCACCCGCAGAAATTGCGGCGTGAGCGCGCCGGCATCAGACGCGGGAAAGGCGGAACGAAAGACGGCTCGCTCCATTCCCGGCGGCATGCCAGCAGTCGAAGCGCCGACGAGAACGGCTCCGCTCGGCAGCCAACTTCCCGGCAAACTTAAGTTCAATTGCACGAGGTATCCCAACTGCCCCGCATCGGTGCGGCGGTTGAAGGTCAGCGTCGGGTAGAGCTTGATGATGTTACCGTCGTTCGGATCGGGATAGTAGCCAAAGCCGACGACCGGGAGCAGAGGGAAACCGTTCATGAAAAGATCGCCCGCGGCGAGCGGATTACCGTTAAAGGCGAACTCCAGGAGGTTGCTGACACCGTTGCCATTGGGATCTGCCAGCGGGTGCGCCGCCGCGCCAGTAAAGGCCGGACCGAATTGCTGGGCCCAGGCGGAATTGTATGGGGTGTGGTCGTGCAGGACGATCGTCTGCGGCGTCCCGCTGGAGACTTGATAGCCGCTGCCGGCCGCGAGCCCGGGGAGGATTGTTTCGTCGAACTCGGTATACTCCTCATCGCTCAGCGGCGTGAGGGTAACGACGCGCTGCGTCTGTGTAGGATCGAGGACCACGACGGCCGTGTTTCCATTGAGCGGCGTATCGGTGACGTAATCAACCCCGAGCGTCGCGGTCCCGCCGAGGGTGACGTTGACCGAGACCGGATTCGGCTGGGCGGCATTCAGGGAGATGCGGAAGGAAGCGGTATCGATCGGCTCTTCGGCGGCGGAGGCGTCAGTGGTGGAGATTGAAGCGCGCGGAAGGGGTAGCGAACCATTGATCGCGAGAGCGAAGTTTCCTTCCGCGCCGCTGGAGCCATCGACTGCGATCCGGTAGGTGACGCCGGCGCTGACGGCGAATGCCACCTGGCTCTGGAGCGTCGCGTTGGCGTCATCGTTCACCGCGATCAAGGTGAGCGCGTTCACGGCCGTGCCAGTGTAGACGGCGAGCACGGTATCGTAGTTGCTGCCCGCGGTGGAAATGACGGCGTAACCATTCAACGGTGCGACCCAGCGGTACCAAACGGAATGTCCGCTGCTGAAGCCGTTATGGCTCGGCTCACCGGCTTCCCGCGTGGCGCTGATGTTCGTCCCGGTGATCGAAGGGCTGTTGCCGCCGAGGAGGATCGAGTCGGCAAAGAAGTCGTTAGGCGGAGGCGGCGACGGAAAGCTGAAGACCAGATTGATGTTACCGGAGGCCCCACCAACGCCATCAACCGCGATCTGATAGGTCACGCCTGCCACCGCGGAGAATGTAACCTGGCTCTGAGGGGTCCCGTTGGCGTCGTTGTTGGCCGCGATCAAGGTGAGCGCATTCACCGCACCACCCGTGTAGATGGCAAGCAGGGTATCGAAATTACTGCCCGTGGTGGCGACGCGCATGCTCGCAGTCGCCGGCGCAGTCCACCGCCACCAAACGGATTTCCCGCCAGTGACATTAGCGTGATTCGGTTCGCCCGGCTCGCTGCTGGCGCCAGCGTTCGTGCCCGTGGCTGAAGGCGTGCTGCCAGGCAGCGGCGTGGCATCGACAAAGAAGTCGTTAGGCGGACGCTCGGTGATATTGACGATCGCGCTGGCGTTCTGTCCGACGAGGTAGCCGGGTTGCGCCTGGATGGTGACGATGGCTGTTTCGGCGCCTTCGAAAATCTCATCACTCACGGGGAGCACTCGGAGGGTGGCGGCGTTTGCGCCTTCCGGGATGATGATGGTGCCGGCGAGCGAGCCGGGATTAAAACTCGCCGCGCCGTCGAAATCATAGTCGGCGCCGGCCAAACCTGGCGGGGTGGCGGTCCCGCTGACCGCGAAGCCGATGACGAGCCCGCCGGGATTGGCGATGCCGTTGATACGGAAGAGAAAGACGCCCGGATCAGAATCCGTTTCCGAAGCGGTCGCATCGGAGGCGCTCACCTGGACGGTCCGAAGTTGATCGCCAGTGCTGGTGGACATGGCCGTGATCGTGAAATCATCGATCCGGTTGTTGGAGGAGTTACCGGAGGCGCCGCTGAGGGTATAACGAAGAGTGACGGAGTCCGCCTCGTTCAGTTGGGCGAACGAGGAGAAGTCCACCTGCCGGAAGATGAAGTTGGTGTTGCGCGTCGCGGTATTGACGCCGGGAAGGATGGTGAAGTTCGTCCCATCGATGCTCCAGGACCAAGTGCCGGTATCGAAACCACTGGCCGTGCCCCGGGTGTAAAAGCTGATCGCCAGCTCGGCAAAGCCATGCATGGAAAAATTGAAATCGATCCAGGAATTGTTTCCCGCCTGGTCGATCAGCGCGAGCGCGAGACCGGAGATGCCATTGAAGGAATTGATCGAACCCGTCCAGCCGGAGAATGAGATCGATCCCGAACCACTATTCGCCGGAAGTGGATTCGGAAAGGGCGCGCCGGTGTTGAAATTCCAAAAGGCCGGCAGCGCCGGCGTGTCACTGATCGAGACGGTGGCCGACGCTCCAGGGACAAAGGTGTAGCCGCGTCGGGCGACGATATTGAGGACGGCGGTCTCGGTCGGTTCGGTCACGCCATCGGCCACGGGCACGATGGTGATGACTGCGCTGGAGAAGTTCGCGGGAATCTGCGCCGTCCCGGTGCCGGTCGCGGGATCAAAAGTCACCCCCTGACCGGTGATGGAATAGTCCGCGCTGGTCGCGCTGCCGCTCATGGCAAACGAGACGGTCACGCCGTTGACGCCGGCGAACTGATTGAGCGAGACGAGGAGATTGGCCGACATCGTCGGTGACTCGGTGGCCGACGAAGAAAGCGCAGTCACCTGCGCGATCGGCTGGGAGCCTCCGCCGCCCGGGATCCCCGTGCCCCAAATCGCCTGCACCCATTCCGGCCGATCGATGAAAGGGTTTCGGTTGTGTTGATAGTTATTAAAGATGAGGTCGTTCCGGGCACGTTCCGCGGCGTCGGGCGGATCCTCCTGATGCCAGAGCAAGAGAGTGTTGAGATTCGCCATCTGCGAACCGCTCGGCGGATAGGAAGTAAGCTCCATATCGGTCGTGTTTGGCTTCGGTGCCGTCATAGCGCACTTCCATATAGAAAAGCGCGCGGGCGATGTCGCCACGCTCGGAAGGGGCTGGTTGCCAGGAGTCGCTGTCGCGACTGGTCTGCGGTGCCAGGGGATGTGCGGGAATCAGATAATTAGGGTCCGCCGTGTTGCTTTCGTCGAAATACAAATTCCCGCGCGCGCCGTTTACCCCGATGTCGGTGGGAACAACGTGAAACAAATCGCTGTCATCCGGTCCGGCCTGGTCGGAGTCACCGCGGGCGCGTGGCCAGAGATGCTCGCGGTTCCAACTCGTCGATGTTTTCGCGACGCTGGTCAGCGAGTAAAACAAGAGGATGTTCTGCGGATTATTCGGATCTTCGTAGAGAGCGCGCATCGGATCCAAAATACTCACATAAGGTATGACGGTGTGGTTGCGGATGCGCTGGTTGAGCGCGCTCTTTAAAGCGCCGCCAGTGAGACCTTCCGCCAGAGCGTAATAACCTGGTGGCGGATCCGCCCAGGCCGGGATGGAAAGGGCAACCCAAAGGCTAACGAAAAGACCAAGCGACGCTGAGACCAGGGAACGAATTGCGCGAGATTACTCGGAGCGATCGTCAGATGCGACACTTTTCCTCGATTGGAAACCTACGAACGGGCGCGCGCAGGGGCGTGCCTACTAGCTACGGCTCCATCTGCCTAACGAAAGAATCCCTTCGCCCGATCGAAGAAGCTCTTGTGCAGAGGCGTGTTTTCTTCGCCGCAAAGCGCGGCGAATTCATCAGCTTCTGGCGCTGCTCAGCTATTGAGGCAGCGTGGGCACTTCGACGATGAGACGCGCGAGCAGGTCGCCGCGGTGGCGGCCATCGACGCTGCGGATCCCTTTGTCGCGCAATTTGAAGACCTGACCGCTTTGCGTCCCGGCCGGCACTTTCAAATTCGCTTTGCCTTCGAGCGTGGGCACGGCGATTTCGCCGCCGAGCGCGGCGAGGGTGAATGACACCGGCACTTCGCAATAAAGGTTGTCGTCTTCGCGTTGAAAAATCTCGTGCTCCTTCACGTGGATGACCACGTAGAGATCGCCGGGCGCGCCGCCGCGGATGCCGGCCTCGCCGTTCTGCGAGGAACGGAGGCGCGAGCCTTCCGCGATTCCCGCGGGCATCTTTAGTTTGATGCGGCTCGCTTTTTCGATCCGGCCTTCGCCATCGCAGGCACGACACGGCTTCTCGATGATCTGCCCGACGCCGCGACAGCGCGGACAGGTTTGCGAGACCTGAAAAAATCCGCGCGAACTGATGACCTGACCGCGACCCTGGCAGGTCGGGCAATTGATCGCGCGCGAGCCTGCTTCGGCGCCTTTGCCGTCACACTTCGTGCAGGTGTCGAGCTTGCGAACTTCGATCTCCTTCTCCACGCCGAAGGCCGCTTCTTCGAGCGTGATCTGCATATCGTAGCGCAGATCGGCGCCACGCTGGCGTCCTTCGCGATCAACCTGTCCGCCGCCACCGCCGCCGAAGAAGGTCTCGAAAATTCCACCGCCGCCGCCACCGCCAGCGCCGCCGAAGACTTCGCGGAAGATATCGAACGGATCGTGGAAGCCACCGCCGGCCGGGCCCGCTGTGCCTTGCGCGAACGCGGCGTGGCCATAGCGATCGTAGGCCGCGCGTTTGTCGGCATCCATCAGGACGTCGTAGGCTTCGCCGAGCTCCTTGAACTTCTCTTCGGCATGCGCGTCGTCCGGATTTTTGTCCGGATGAAATTTGACCGCCAGCTTCCGATAGGAGCGCTTGATCTCGTCCTCATCGGCCTCGCGGCTGACATCGAGGATTTCGTAGTAATCTCGTTTGGCTGTCTTTGGCATCGGTTTCAAATCACGCTCGCGATCTTGATCCTAATCTTACATTAAGGCACACCGAGACGAGGAATCAGGAGCCGGACTAAGAGCAGGATTGTTACCCAGGCCCGCTCGAGACGACAACACTGGAAGGCCGCAACAGGCGGTCCTTCAAGCGATAACCGCGCCGGGTTTGGCGAAGGACCGTGCCTTCGGGAACGTCCTTGCTCGGTTCATGCGCGATGGCTTCGTGCAGGTTCGGATCAAACTTCTTCCCGGCGGCATCGATCGGCTGCAGCCCATTCTCCGCGAGAAAATCTGTGAGCTGCTTCAAGACCATGCTCATCCCGGAATAGATCGGCGATTTCTCCCCTTCCCCGCGCGCGGCGGAAAGCCCGAGCTCGAAGTTGTCGATAATGGCGATGAGTTTCTCGAGAAGCGAGCTGTTGGCGTACTTGATCGCCTCTTCCTTCTCGCGGGTGGAACGCTTTTTGTAATTGTCGAAATCCGCCTGGCTGCGCAACGCGAGATCGCGGAAGCGGTCGAGATCCGCTTGCAAGCGGGTTGTCGGATCCTCCTGGTCTCCTGTCTCCGGGTTGGAGTCGTCCTGGATTTCCACCGGAATCCTGGCGGCGGGTGGCGTTTCTTTCGTGCTGTGCTTTGCTCATGTCTTCCGGATGGTAATCAAAGTAATATCGTCATTTTGCGGCGTCGAGCCGACGAAACCCCGCAGGTCGTCGATCAATTCTTCGATGATCGCCGGCGCGCCGCGTGCAGCGCTGGCCCGAACGGATTGCATCATGCGCTCGGGACCAAATTCGTTCCCGTCCTTGTCGAGCGCTTCGGTCACTCCATCCGTGTAGAGGATGAGGCAATCGTCACGCTCCAGCGGGACAGCGAAATCGTTGGCCAGCCTATCGAACACACTTCCACTGTCAATTCCGAGGACCAGGCCAGGAGGCTTGAGCGGGGTCAATTCCTGAGTCGCCGCTCGGTAGAGCAGCGGGGCATCGTGACCGGCGCGACAGAGAGTGACGGTGGCGCGGGCATGATCCAGAACGAGGTAGGCCATGCTGATGAACATGTCCTCCTTGATGTCGGGATAGAGCTGGCGATTGACCGTTTTCAGGACCTCGGAGGGCGATGAATTATCCGGCGCCTGGCTCCGCAGCACGCTGCGGCAAATGGCCATGATGAGCGAGGCGGGCACGCCTTTTCCGGAGACGTCCGCGATGGCGACGCCGAGGCGATCCTCGTCGACCTTGATGTAATCGTAATAGTCGCCGCTGACCTGGCTGGCCGGAATATTGAGGCCGCTGATTTCGAACCCGGGGATCGCGGGCGCTTCCGCGGGCAGCAGGATGCGCTGGATTTCGCGCGCGATTTGCAGGTCGTGATCGAGGCGCTTCTTCTCGTTCGCCTCGGAGTAGATGATGGCGTTGTAAAGCGCAAAGGCCGATTGCTCGGCGATGGACTTGAAGACGACGAAATCGCTTTGGGTAAAGGGCGTGCTCGTGATGCCGTTGGCCAGCGCGAGCACCCCCATATTTTGCTTGCCGTAGAGCAGCGGCGCAACCATGACCGAGGAGGGACCGAGAGCGGTCCGACGAAGTGCGGCCAGTTCGGGCGCGGCCGCGAGATCGGCTAGAAAGTCCGGCTGCCCGGATTGCCACGCGCCACCGATGACTCCCTGTCCGACATCGACGGCGAATGTGCGGAGATAGGTCTCGATCACGGCCGGATTGCTCGTGCCTCGATGCAGAATTTCCGGCGGAAGTTCGATCAGCGGCGGGCAACCATTGGAAATAAATGTCGGCGTCAGCTTCGTCCCGCTGCGCTCGATCATATAAAGCGCCCCGCCATTCGCGTCGAGAATGCGCGATGCGCCCTCGACGATTAGCCGGTGGAGGTCGGCCGCCCGAATGGTTTCGGTGAAGGCGGCGCCCAGCCCGTGGAGAAAGTCGAAAACCAGCGTCTCTTCGACCTGGATCTCCTCGTTAGACCGCTCCAACTGCTTGATCCGCCGGCTCTGCACCAAAGCGGTGGCGAGCCATCCGATCAGGCATGCGACGAGCAGGCCGAGGAGATAGAATGGCCACATGCGTCAGGCCCAGACTACTTCGCGGCGGGCTCGTGCTGCAGGTCTTGCTTCAGGTAATCGAGAACGTCCTTGAATCGCGAAAAATTTTCTGGCGCGGCCTCGCAGAGCGCCTCATGGGCGTCGAGCATTTGCTGCGCTTGTTGGTGTTTCTGCACGGTAGGCTCGGCCGGCGGCGGGCCGCTCAAGACCTCGCATTGCGGAGCCGCCAAGCCGTCGGTGTGAATGCTGAAAATCTGGTCCAGTCCAAGACCGGTGAGAAGGTCGCGGCTGCGAACGCCGCAGTGGACCACGTGCAGGTGGCCGTGGCCCAGTTCTCTTAAACGGAGAGCCACGCCCGGCCATCGTGCCCATGAAGGTGGAGTCCATCATGGCGCAGTTCTCCAGGTCGACGACGAATTCGCGATAACCTCGATTCATCATCTCGCGGGTGAACTCCTTCAGACTGCCGCTATTAAGGAAATTGCCCTTGCCTTCGACCCTCACCCAAACGGCCTGATCGTTTACCCCGACTTGAATAGATGACTGCACCACTAGCTATGAGAAATATAGGATCCGGGGTGGGCGTGTCAAACCTCCGAGTTCGCAAGCGCGCCTTCCGCTAGCGCCAGAGATACGACCTGGTTTCGGCCACGATTCGCCCCTTTTCGATTAGCAGACAGCGCCAGGAAAGAATCCGGCCGTCCGTCAGGTAATCGTCGCCGATGATGGCAAAAGCCGTCTTGTGGCTACCCTTGGCGTTCGGGTACGTGACTTCCCGACCCTGGGTCGCGCCATGCAGTGTTTCCGGTCGATATTCGAGGCGCACCGTGATGGTCGCCGGGCGTTTCGCGCGCCAAAAAAAATCCATGTAATCGCCGAAGCGCCGGCGTTTATCCAGCTCCGTGACCGCGCCGTAAAGACGATACGAGCGTTCGAAATCAATCGAGGGATCGCGATTCGGCCCACTCCGCTGATTGCTAAACTTAGTGGCTTGGTTTCCCACCGGCGTGTAGCCCAGGAGATAGAGTTTCACTTTCCGAAACTGAAAATCGCGATCCAAAGCGGTCGGCAGGGGCTCCACCTTTGTCAGTTGCCGGTATTCGTCCGCGGCCCGCGCCGTCCCGAGAGCGAGCAGAAGCGACCGCGTAGACGACCACGCAAGATTTCATCGCGATTAGAAGAACGGTTCTCGCGAGCACTGTCAATCCGGTCAGCTTTTCCGGCGCGGCGACGCGCGTGAATGACGGTTTCGCTCCTCGTTCTTCGCGCGTATAAAAATTCGTGATTGCGGTTCAATATCAGCGCGGTGTTTATCTGCCGGAGCAAGATCTCTGGCTCGATCCCGCGGACGCGAAACGCCTTCGCTTTCGTCTCGCACGCGCACAGCGATCACATCGCCGCGCACACGGAGATTATCGTCTCGGAACGAACCGCGCGACTCATGCAGGCGAGGCTGCCGGGGGAACGCCATGAGCACGTCGTGCAATTCGGTCAGCCGGCCACGGTGCGCGGCCTCGAGATCACGCTGCTTCCCGCGGGTCACATCTTCGGCTCGGCGCAGCTCTTTCTCGAATCCGATGCCGGCTCACTTCTTTACACCGGCGATTTCAAGCTGCGGCCGGGCTTATCCGCCGAGCCCACAGAATGGCGCCAGGCGGACACCCTCATCATGGAGACAACCTACGGTCTGCCCCGTTATCGGCTGCCGCCGACGGATGAAGTCATCGCGCAGATCGTGGCCTTTTGCCGGGACGCACTCGAGGAAAAGGCGGTCCCGTCCTGCTCGGCTACTCGTTAGGCAAGGCGCAGGAGATTCTCTGCGCGCTCGCCGGTGCCGGGCTCAAGCCGATGCTGCACGGCTCCGTCTATCGGATGACGCGGATCTACGAGCAATTCGGGCAACCGTGCGGAGATTACGAGCGCTACGATCCGAGGGAGGTCGAGGGCAAAGTGCTGATCTGTCCGCCGAGCGCGAACCGCTCCCGCATGCTGGAGAAAATTCCGCGCAAACGCGTCGCGATGATCAGCGGCTGGGCGGTCGATCCGAATGCGCGCTATCGCTACCAGGTCGATGCCGCTTTCCCGCTTTCCGATCACGCGGATTACCCGGATCTGCTGCGTTACGTCGAACTGGTGCAACCGAAGCGGGTGCTCACGCTCCACGGCTTCGCGGCAGAATTTGCGCGCGACCTGCGCGAGCGCGGCGTCGAAGCGTGGGCCTTGAGCGAGGAAAACCAGCTCGAACTGACCCTTGGGCGCGGAAAAAATCGGACCTATCCGACTCATGAGACCCATACGTCCCATGGGACCGATTCGCCTTCGGAGTTCGCGACCTTCGCCGAGACCGGCGAAGCCATCGCCGCCACGCCCGGCAAGCTGGAAAAGGTGCGCCTGCTCTCCGATTATTTGCGCTCGTTAGACTCGGAGCAATTGCCGATCACGACCCGCTATCTCACCGGCAAAGCCTTCGCCCAAAGTGATCCGCGCACTTTGCAGGTCGGCTGGGCGGTGATCTTCCGCGCGCTTCTCGCCGCGACGAAACTGGGCGACTCCGAGTTGCATCGCATCGCGAGCAGTTACGGCGACGCGAGCAAGAGTGCGCTCGAAGCGCTGGAAGGCCGGACCGCGCCGCAACCATTCACGCTCGTGCGAATCGCAAGCGCTCTTCGACAACCTGCAGAAAGCGCGCGGCCCGATCGCGAAGACCGAACTCCTGCAGGCGCGTCTGGAAAAGCTCTCGGCGCGCGAAGGTCAATACGTGGTGAAGATCCTCACCGGCGATCTGCGCATCGGATTGCGTGAAGGCCTGGTGGAAGAAGCGATCGCGACCGCCTTCGACGCCGCGCTCGACGACGTGAAGGAGGCGAACATGCTCCTCGGCGATATCGGGCAAACTGCGCTGCTCGCCTCACGTGGAGAATTGCAGCAGGCGGAGCTTTCCCTCTTCCGCCCGATCAAATGCATGCTCGCGAGTCCGGAGCCGACGGCGGAAGCGATCTGGGCGCGCTTTTCAGATGGGTCCCATGAGTCCCATACGACTTATGTCGAAGACAAGTACGACGGCATCCGCGCGCAACTGCATCGCAGCGCCGAGCGCGTGGAGATCTTCTCGCGCGACCTGCGGCGGATGACAGAGCAGTTTCACGAGCTGGCGGAACGGGCGCGCTCCTTCGCTGCCGAACTCATTCTCGATGGCGAGATCATGGCCTTTGAGCACGGCCGGAAGCTGACCTTTTTCGATCTGCAAAAAAGGCTCGGACGAAAGAGCGAAGGTGCCGATTTGTTCGCGGTCGCGTCCGCGGATGTCCCGGTGGTGTTCGTCGCCTTTGATCTGCTTTGGCTGAATGGCCGATCGCTTTTGAAGACTCGGTTGCGCGAACGGCGCGAACTGCTGCGCGGATTGAAACTGCCGCCGCAGTTCCAGGTTTCGGAAGTTTCGCCGGTCCATTCGGCGGATGAAATCGAGCAGGCGTTTCAGCGCGCGCGCCGCCGGATGAATGAAGGCTTGATCGTGAAGGATCCGGAAAGTTTTTACTCGCCCGGACGGCGCGGCATGTTTTGGTTCAAACTGAAGAAGGAACTGGCGACGCTGGATGTCGTCGTGGTTGCGGCCGAACTGGGCCATGGGAAACGCAACCATGTCCTGAGTGACTACACCTTCGCCGTGCGCGACGAAGCGACGGGCCAACTGCTGCCGATCGGCAAAGCGTACAGCGGACTAACCGATCTGGAGATCGCGGAACTAACCGAGCACTTCAAACAAAACACCACGGTCGATCACGGCCGTTACCGGGAAGTGAAACCGGATACGGTGCTGGAGGTCGCATTTGATTCCGTGCAACCGAGCACGCGCCACGCGAGCGGCCTCGCGCTACGCTTCCCGCGCATCAAAGCGATCCGGCGAGACAAGATCGGTGGAGGCAATTGACACGCTATCCTACGCGCGCCAGCTCGCTGGTCTGGAGCAAGGGACGGCAGCGACAACACCTCGTTAGGGCTGATTTTTCCCTTCCGGGCTCGCCGTCGGCTCGGCCTTGGGTTTCCCGCCCGGTTGTGGCACGCGCCGGACCTTCTGGGAGGCCCCTGGGTTCGCGACCGGAGGAGGTGAAGCTATGGTCTGTTGAGCCGGCGGGACGACGATCGGAACCGGGGCGCGCGGGTTGCGTCTTGTTGTTGCCGGAGTTGCCGCCGGCATCGGCGCCACTGGCTCTGTCGGGCTTTCCGTTTCTGGAGGCAAGACCCGCGGGGTCATGACCGGCCTCGCCGGGTTCCTGCTGCGCATCGCCGGAGGAGTGGTCGCCGCGCCGTCGATCTGTGGGGGCGCGACTTGAGGTGGCTCGCGCTCCACATCCATCTTCCGCTGGCGCTCCTTGGCTTCCTCAGCTCGCCGGGTTTGCTCCGCCGCGCGGCGCTGCTCAAATTCCTGCGCTTTGGCGCGCGCCTCTGTTTGCCGCTTGAGCTCGGCTTCTCGTCTGGCCTCCATCGCCGCGGCGTCGTTGACGCTGGCGTTGGGAGGGGCCGTAACTGCCGGCGCCAGCGTCGGAGACACGATTGGAACCGGCGGCGTCATCCGCGGGGACCTTGTCGGGCGAGGAGTCGGTGCCATCGGGCTCGGAGAGGCAACGGCAGTCGCGGCCGGGGTGGCGGTTGCCATCGGTGACGCGCTCACAGCAGGCGTGGCTGTCGGAAGCGGTGTCGCCACAATAGGAGCTGCCGACGCTGTCGCCCTCGGCGGCGGAGTAGAAGCGGCTACGCTCGCCGCCGGCGAAGGGGCGGGCTCGCTGGCAAGCACAGTTGGCTTCTGAAATCTCTTCGGCGGCGCGTTCGGAGGTGGGGTCGCCTCCGACTTCATCCGGGCACGCGCGCGTTCGGCGTCGGGCTGATTGGCGTTGTTCGTCCAATTGCGCTCCACCTGCGCTTGCCGGATGGGTTCACCCACGTTGCGCGGCCGCCCGACGGCGCGTGCGGTGAATCTGCGGTGTCACCATGGTGACGGCCCCACCGCGCACGACCGCTTGCGACGACCCATCCCGTTGAACGTCATATTCCCGTTGCAAGCGCATCCGCTCGAGCGGCCGGCGGCTGCGTCCCCGCAGTTGGTCGAAGTTCGGCCCTTCGTTGACGATCGTGATGTTGTTGTAGGTGATGTTGGTAACGTTGATCGTCTCGTTCACGATGGTGACATTCCGCTCGATCGGAATGACCGCGCTCTCGATGCGGTCTGAGCCGATGTCCTCGTTAGGGATAAAGACGTATTCGTCCGCGCTGATATCGTAATAGCTGTCGGCCCACTTCTGGATCCCGACGTTGCGTTCGAAACGCGCTTCCGGAGGCAACGGCGCCCAGCCCACATTCCTCTCCCCGCTTCGCCATGAGACCCAAGCCGGCGCCCATTCCTCACCGGGAACCCAAACCCAGCCGACATTCCGCAGGCGCGTCCAGCGTCCGTAATGATAGGTGGCCCAGCCAAAAGGCTCCTCGGAAATCCAGGTCCACCCGGCGTCGGTGTAGGCCCAGCGCCCATTCGTGTAGGGCCGCCAATCGCGCGATTGCTGCCGACGCGCGCGGTTGCCAGACGTAGCCGTATTCGTCCGTCTCCCGCCAGGCGCCGTACGGTTCGAGCTTGCGTAAAATGTGTCGTAAGAACGCGGCGCTTCACGATCAACAGAAGCAACGGTCGACTGTGAATCGGCGTCCTCGTCGGAGCGAGTCACTGTCCGCGGACTGGCAGTCTGTTCGGTATCTTTCCGCGGTGACGGCTGCCTCTTTGTCGGCCAGGGCCTTCTCCCGCGCGGCCAGATCGGCCTGCTGTTGCGCGAGACGCTTTTGCTCGTCGGCCTGCCGTTCCGCCGTCAGGCGCTGCTGGACTTCGCGCTCGATCTGCGCGTTCCGGTCGGCTTCGCTTTGCGGTTTCTCGCAGGAGACAATGAGAGCGAGAGCTGCAGCCAATGGAAACAAGGAGAACTTTTTCATCGTGGATTAGACCGACGCAGTTCCTGGTTATTCGAACTAAACCGGGCGGAAGTAGTTAGGGCGAGGGCGAACGCGAAGGAGACGGCAGCGCGGGCCCGGCGGGGACAATGGTTACGGTTTCGATTTGCGCGCGACGCGCTTTTTGCACATTCGAATAGATCGCCAGTCCCGCCATCGCGACGAGGATGAGCGCCATCAACTGCAGACCGCTCCGCGGGGCGCGCGTTGCCGGCGCCTTCTCCTCGTTGGAATTCACCGGCGGAATATGGGGCGCGTCCCTTGCGCCGCAACCTGGGAGGGTTCGCTCATTCGATCTCCAACGCCGCGATGGCTTTCATCACGCGCTCGCTCAGGCGTTGATAAAGTTCTTTCCCGCGCGGCTCCAGATCCGCTTCGGTGAAGCGCATCGGCTCACCGATCACGATCGTGATCGGGTGCGGACGCAATCGCTTGCGGCCGCGAGGCATCGCTTCATGAGAGCCGAATACTCGCATCGGCAAAACCGGCGCGAGGGTCTTGGCGATGACGAAGCCCAAACCCGGCAGCGCGGGCTGCAGATTTCCATCCAGGGTGCGCGCTCCTTCCGGAAAGACCACGGTCGCGTTCCCCGCCTTCAGGATTCGAATCAGCGCTTTCAACGCGCTCCGATCGGTCCCTTCCTGATCCACCGGGACGACGTTCAGGTGCGGCAGGAACCAGCCCAATACCGGCACGTCGAGCAAATTCTTGCGGGTCAGAAAATACATTTCGCGGCCCGAGGCAATCCCCGCCAGCGGAGGATCGAGATAGCTCTCGTGGTTCATCGCCACGATCAGCGGGCCTTTCAAAATGCGCCGCTCGCGGTGGAGAATGCGAAAGCGGAAAAAGAGGCGCCCCAGCGCGACCGTGATGCCGTAGCCCGCCGCGTAGCAGAGATTCATCGCGCGAATTCAGCGAAGCCGCGCGCTTTCAGGCGTTCCAAAATTTCGCTCACGACATCCGCAATTGAAAGGTGCGAACTATCGATCACGTGAGCATCGCCGGCGATCGCCAGAGGGGAATCGCGCCGGGACGAGTCGGCGAGGTCGCGCGCGGCGATCGGATCCGCCTGACCTTGCGCAGTCCTTCGCTGCGAACGGATTTCCGGCGTGGCGTCGATGTAAAACTTGTAGGGCGTCTGCGGGAAAACGACCGAGCCGATATCGCGACCTTCCATCACGACATCCTGATCCAAAGCGTAGGCGCGCATTTTTTCGACGAGCAATTCGCGCACGCGCGGGACGCTGCTGACCGGCGAGACGGCCTTGTTCACCCGAGGGTCACGCAAGTGCGAGGAAGGATCGACGCCGTCGATGAGAATGCGCGACTCACCGTTTTGAAGGTCGCACACAATCCGGGTCGCCTCGACCACCCTCGTAACCGCAGAGGTGTCCAGCGGGTCCGTCCCGCGGTCGAGCACGTGCCAGGTGATCGCACGATACATCGCGCCGGAGTTCACATAGGCAAAGCCGAGTTGCTTCGCGAGCTCCAGAGCCACGCTGCTCTTGCCGGAAGCGGCCGGACCATCGATGGCGACGACGCGGTGGCTATTCGTCATCGCTCTTCGAATGAGTGAGCGAACCAATAACTGGGGTGGTCATGCGGACCCGCTTCGGATTCATGAAGTCGTCGAGGGCTTTGCCAAAATCCGGATACGACTCCTGCACGCATTGCACGTCCTGAATGACGGTTTCGCCGTCCGCGAAAAGTCCAGCAATGGCGAAAGCCATGGCAATGCGATGATCGCCAAAGCTGGCGATCCGCGCACCCCGGAGTGATCCGCGCCCGTGAATCTCGAGGCCATCATTCAGCTCGATGACCTGCGCCCCCATCGCGCGCAGATTGTGCGCGATCGCTGCGATGCGGTCGGTTTCTTTGACCCGCAATTCCTGCGCCTGCCGGATGGTGGTCGTGCCGCTGGCGAGCGCGCCGGCCACGGCGAGGATTGGCAGTTCATCGATCAACTGCGGAATTTCCTTCCCCTGGATGATTGTCCCTTTGAGCGGCGCACCGGTAATCTCCACGGTGCCGCGCGGCTCGCCCTGATCGACATCCTCGACCGCTTCCCGCACCTGCGCCCCCATGCGAATCAAGACTCCGAGAAGCCCCGTGCGGGTGTCGTTTAACCCCGCCTGCCTAACAAGTAGATGACCGCCCGGTTGCGCGCCCGCGGCGACCAGCCAAAACGCGGCCGAGGAAATGTCGCCCGGGATGGTGAAATCGCGCGACTCGGGCAGTCTGATCCCCGAATACGCTGATCCCGCCCTCGTCTTCGTCCTTCACCGTCCGCACAAGAAAATAATTGAGCATCAGCTCCGTGTGGTTCCGGCTGGGGAAAGGTTCATGGACGGTCGTCTTGCCTTTGGCAAACAAGCCCGCCAGAAGGAGCGCGCTTTTCACCTGTGCGCTCGCGATCGGCGCAGCGTATTCGATTCCGTGCAACTTGGCGCCGGTGATCCGCAGAGGCGCGGTGTCGTTAGGCCCTTCCGCCGCGATGAGGGCGCCCATCTCGCGCAGCGGGGTGATGACCCGCTCCATCGGGCGCTTGGCCAGCGTGGAGGCGCCGACCAGACGGCTGTCGAAAGACTGGCCGGCGAGCAATCCGGCAAGCAGGCGCATCGTGGTGGCGGAGTTGCCGCAATCGATCTCGCCCGCCGGCGGCGTGAGAACGCGTTTCTTGCCGTGCACCACGAGCATATCCGGCTCGGGTTGCTCAATCTTGATCCCGAGCGCGCGCATTGCCTGCACCGTGCGCAGGCAATCTTCGCTCGGCAGAAATCCGCGCAGGACGCAGACACCATTGGAAAGTGCGGCAATGATCACCGCGCGATGCGAGATGCTCTTATCGCCCGGCACGGTAATCTCGGCATCGATCCGCGGGGCTCGTTTTACGCGAAATTCCATATGACTAATGAGTTCGTTTTGGTCGAAGCGGGCGGGTTGCCGCACGATTAGCGTCGCGCGAAGGCCAGCATCGGATAATCGTCCGGCTTGTCCAGCCTTCGCCGCCTTCCGCAGAGCCGCGCCGAGCCACGACCCCGTGAATCGACTCTTCTAACGCGGGCCGCAACCCCTCTACGGAACCAGAAATATCTTCCCGGTGTACGGATCCTTCACTTCGGTTCCGGGAGAGTAACCCCGCACGTCGGTCATCTTGATCCGGCGAGTAGGGGCTGCTCACGAATCCCGGCTTGCCCGGAACTGGAACGCCGTAAGGGATAATCCCCTTTCGCGGTCGTCGTCGTCGTCGTTGAAGGCGACGGAGCAGTCGCGGGCGAAGTCTCCTGGGGCTCCGTTTGCGGGGGAGGGACGTTTGCCGGCGCGCCCTCATCAGCGAAGGGCTGTGGCGGCGGAGGATATTCGGTCGTGCGGTGCCGGATAACGCGGAGCAGGATGCCTCTTGTTGCGGAGGCGGCTCATCAACGCACGAGGCCAGGGCGAAAACTGTCAGGAGCGCGAGGCTGATGGAAAATTTCATAGGCGTTATGACGAGCGTGCGTTCGTTCTAATTCATTGTCCCGCGGCTGACAATCGTTAATTAGCACCCGCTGGACAGCGGTTCGAGCTTGCGCCCGACTGCCCGATTAGCGGCGAAAAAATACACAGCCTTGCGGGGTCTCGTTTCCGAATCCCAGGAGAGAACATGTTCAATAATAGCCGCGAACAAATTTTGGTCGCCGACGATGATCCGATGAGTCGCCGACTGCTCGTGCGCACGCTTTCCGCGGCTGGATTCCATTGCCGAGAGTCGGGGGATGGCACCGAGGCGCTCGAGATGTTGCACGCCGAGATTCCTTCGCTCCTCCTGCTCGATTTCGAGATGCCTGGACTCAATGGAGCGGAGGTACTGAAACGGCTGCGGATGGACGCGAATCCGACGATTGCGCAACTGCCTACGATCATGCTCACCGGCCATGGCGGGGAGGAGAGTGAAGTGCTGTGTCTGGAAGCCGGGGCGGATGATTTCGTCACCAAGCCGATCAATTCCGCCGTGCTGCGCGCGCGCATCGACACGCAGTTGCGGCTCCGCTCCCTGCGGCATCAGTTGCAGCAGCAAAATGATGAGCTCGAAGCCTGGCGCGCGAATCTCGAGCGCGACCTGGAAGCTGCTCGTCTTACTCAGCAATCGCTCATTCCCCAAAAGCTGCCCGCTCTCGAAGGTTGGGATGTCGCCGCGATTTACCGACCCGTCATCCAGGTCGGCGGCGACATCTACGGCTGGCTGCGCATGGCCGACGGCCGAACGCTTTTCTGGATCGCGGATGCCACCGGCCACGGCGCGTCCGCCGCTCTCCTTACCACGCTGGCCAAGCTGCTTTTTCATCATGGCAGCATGGAGCACACGCGACCGGCCGCCATCATGGACGCGGTCAACAACGATTTCCGCAGCATCTTTGGCGCGCGCTCGTTCATGACCGCGATGTGCGTCGCGCTCGATCCCGCGAGCGGACGCGCGACCGTTGTTGGCGCGGGTCATCCTCCGTTGTTGGTGGCGCGACAGCGACGGAGGAACGGAAGCGCTCCCTTCCTCCGCGCCACCGCTCGGTTTGGTCGAGCTCTCGGAATTCACGGAGAACGAGGTCCGTCTCGAACGGGGCGATGCCTTCCTCTTGTATACAGATGGAATATTCGGCGCGGTGCATGCGGACGGACCGCGGCTCACGCCCGCACGACTTGGAGAAATGTTGCACCCTGCCGGGCGCGATGCGCGCATGCCCTGCTCGCCACGGTGATCGAACATACCGATGCGATGAATGGCGATCAGCCGCTGGCGGACGACGTCGCGGCGATCGCGGTCAAGCGCGCAGAATGACCGGCGTGAAATTTTTCTGAGGCGCAAGATTAGTATTGCCCTGCTCTCTGCGAGAGATTAATCAGCCTCTATGCCGAAAACCACCAAGACACCTACCAAACGCAAACCGAATGCCGCCTTCATGAGACCGGTGCAACCGGACGAAAAGCTTTCTGCGATCGTTGGCTCAAAGCCGCTTCCCCGTTCCGAGCTCACCAAGAAGCTCTGGGACTACATCAAGAAGAACGGTTGCCAGGACAAGAAAAAGAGAACCATGATCAACGCCGACGATGCGCTCAAGCCAGTCTTCAACGGCAAGAGCCAGGTCAGCATGTTCGAGATGACCAAACTCGTCTCGGGACACATCAAGGCGTAGTAAACTAGTTCCGACTTTGCGTGGCCCGGCGCTGCGGCGCCGGGCCGGCTTTGTCCAAGCCGATCGCCATGGCATTTCTCACCGGGTGGACGGTCGGAGGCTTGCGTGTGAGTCCAAGGTGCGAGAAGCTAAACGCGTGAAACACTCGCGCCTCCTAGCTCTCAGTGTCGCCCTTCTCGCGGCGCTGGCCACTTCTTCTGCTTCCGCCAACCCCGGTTGGTTGACAGACTACAAGAAGGCTCAGGAGGAAGCAAAGGCGAGCAAGAAGCTCGTCTTGATGAATTTCACCGGCTCTGACTGGTGCGGCTGGTGCATCAGGCTCAATCGGGAGGTCTTCACGAAACCTGAGTTTCAAGAATACGCGCAACAGAAGCTGATCCTCCTGGAAGTGGATTTTCCAAGAGGCAGGCAACTGACCGCGGCCGAGAAGAGTCAGAACGAGCAACTCGCGGAGAAGTATCAGATTCGAGGTTTTCCTACCATTGTCGTCCTGGACGGTGATGGCAAAATGGTCGGCGAGCTCGGCTACACGCCGGGTGGACCTTCGGCTTTCATCGCCGCGCTCGAGAGACTGCCGAAGAGCTAGTGGCCTTCGTCAGGGACGCGATCAACGTCCGTTGCAGGGCGTCCGCTAATTCGTCGCGTGTAAACGGTTTTGGCAACGCACCGCGAAAACCGTAAGACAAGAAATTCGGAGAGCGCCGCTTCGTCCGAATACCCGCTGCAAATGATGGCATTGACCTCTGGATCCAATCCGCGCAGCCACTCGATCGTCGCGACCCCACCCAGACCGCCGCGGACTGGTTGCATCCAGGATGACCGCCTGGAAGGTTTTCCCGCGACGCAAAGCCCGCTCGTAGGATTTGATTGCTTCCAGCCCATCGGCCACCGCTGTCACTTCGTAACCAAGGGTGCCGAGCAATTGCGAGGTCAATTCGCGAATCGCCGAGTTCGTCGTCCATGACCAGGATCCGCGGAAGTTCGGATTTGCGGACGCGATCATCTCCGTCTGGCTCGCACTTCACTAGCCGAGTCCTTGCCACCGCAGGCAGATAGAACGCAAAGGTCGATCCATCTGGCGACGTCGTTTCCAGATGCAACAAGCCGCCGTGCCTTTTGACAATCGAATAGCTGATCGCAAGACCCAGCCCGCTCGCCGTCGGTTTGGTCGTGAAATAAGGATCAAAGATTTTGGTGACCTCTTCCTCGGGGACTCCGGCGCCATGGTCAGCGATGGTAACCTTGACAAACCGCCCGGCTGGCAACGGCAATTCGCCGGCTGCCGTCAATTTCCACATTACGGGCCCGGACACGCACGGTCCCTCCATCCGGCATGGCTTCGCGCGCGTTGACCATAAGCGCGTTGACCACTTGCTCGATTTGCCCCGCGTCGACTTCCGCTTTCCAAAGATTCGCTCCGAGATCGAAGTCGGCCCGCATGTTCGACCCGTAGAGGGAAAATTCCGCCGATTGTTCGAGCAATCTGCGACAGCGAAACGACTTTCTTTAGCGGTGCGCCGCCTTTGGAAAAGGTCAGCAACTGGCTGGAAAGATGAGCCGCGTGTTGCGCCGCCTGGCCCGCTTTGGAAAGAAAAGAGAGAGGTTGCCGCCTCTGCTCGGAGCTTCGAGCTGAGCGAGCCCGATGTTGCCGGAGATGACGGTGAGGATGTTGTTCAGATCATGCGCGATCCCGCCGGCAAGCGTGCCTAACGATTCCAGCTTGCTCGTGGTCAGTCGCTCGTCTTCGGCGCGCTTCCGTTCGGAGATGTCGCGAAAGAAAACGGAGACGCCCCCGTTGCTCGGATAGGCCTGCACCTCGAACCACGTCTTGCCTTCGCTATCCGTCGCCTCGAATTCCACCGCCACCTGTTCCGTCATCACCTTGCGGTAGTTGGGTTCGAAGACTGATCCCAACAAGTCCGGAAATTTCTGCCACAGTTCCGCACCGTAAAGCTCGGCGCGCTTCCGCGGAGCAGGATTTCAGCCTCCGGGTTGAGGTGGGTAAAATTCCAATCCCGGTCGACGGCGAAGAATCCATCGGTGGTGTTCTCGAGAATATTTGTCGAGAGTCTGCGCTGATTCCTGGAGCGCGTCGCGCGCCTGGTTGCGCTCCGCGAGATCGCGAATCTGCCGTTCGGCGACCGAGAGGCGCACATTGAGCAGGCCGAGGTCGAGCGGCTTGGTCAGGTAATCGTTTGCGCCTGCTTCGAGCGCGCGCTGCAGGTCCTCGGTGTCGCCGCGCGCGGTCACGAGGAGGATGAACATCTCGTCGCCCCGCTCGCCCACCCGAACTTCGCGGCAAAGTTCCACCCCGCTCTTTCCGGGCAGCATCCAGTCGAGGATGAGAAAATCGGAATCGCTGGCCCGCCAGCGCAGCCTCCGCCTCCTCGGCGCTGCCGACCGCGACGACCTCGTGGCCACGACGCTCGATCAAACGCTGAAGGGCGAGCCGGCTGTCGGCATGGTCTTCGACGAGCAAGATTTTCATTCTCTGGGAGAATCGTGCGGACGGGCACAAATAGCCGTTAATTAGGGAGCAGGATGATTGCCAGGACGCACGGTTTGTCTACCTCCACTTCGATTGGGGAGTCGAATGCGACCTGCCTTTCTTGCGTTGATCACACCCTCTGCTAGATACAGCCAAGTTCCGCTGTAGTGCCACGGCTCATGTCTGTTCCACGCTTGTTTTGTCTTTGCCTGCCATGCCTTTTCGGGTGGCAAATTGCCTGCGCCCAAACCAATCCTCCAGCGGCCTCCGAACCCGCCCATGTGGTCTCCGCGCCGACCACTGTGCCGCCGGGCGCACCGCAAATTACCTTCAACTCCGTTCATGTGGATGGCCCTTACATCGCGATGACCTTCGACGACGGGCCAAATGCCACCTTAACTCCAAGACTGCTCGACCTCCTCGCGGCACATCACATGAAGGCGACCTTTTTTGTCGTCGGCGAAAATGCCGCCGAGCATCCGGAGATCTTGAAACGGGCGGTGCGCGAAGGTCACGAAATCGCGAATCACTCCTGGTCGCATCCGAATTTCGGGAAGATGTCCGACGAGGCCGTGCGCCGGGAGCTACAAAAGACCGATGACGCGATCAAGGCGGCGATCGGCACACGGCCCACCTTGATGCGACCTCCCTACGGCTCGATCACCGCGCGTCAGAAGAATTGGATCCATGATGAATTCGGTTATCGCATCATCATTTGGGATGTGGATCCGCTCGATTGGAAGCGGCCGGGGCCAACCGTCGTCACGCATCGAATCGTGAAGGAAACACGTCCCGGATCGATCATCCTCGCTCATGATATTCATCCGCCGACGATTGAGGCGATGCCGGCAACCTTCGATCAACTGGAAGCGAAGGGATTCAAGTTTGTCACGGTTTCGGAGTTGCTCGCGATGGCCCGGCCGGTCCCGCCGAAGACACGCGCGGACGCTGCCCCCGGGGGCCGCCCTCCGGATCCGGCGCAGGTGGCGACACCGGAGCCGCCCGCAGCCAGCGCGCCCGCGCTGGCGACCCCGAAGTAAGCGAGCGGCATGATCGCCGACAATTATCTGCAGCTTCGCACCGAGCTCGAAACTGCACTCGCTGGCCTGCTCAAACTGAGCTCGGAAATGCGCCGCGATCCCGCCACGCTCGATACTCTGCACGGCCTGCTCACGGACATTCGCGAGCCGCTTCTCTTTGTCGTTGTCGGCGAAGTAAAAGCCGGAAAGTCATCGCTGCTCAACGCGCTCTTCGGCCAGGAATTCGCCAAGGTGGATGTGCTGCCGGCGACCGATCGGGTTTACATTTTCCGTTACGGCGACGAGGAGAAATCGGTCGAGGTCTCGCCTCATCTGACCGAGCGCTATCAGCCGATTGCATTTCTGCGCGACTTCAACGTCGTCGATACGCCCGGCACGAACACGATGGTGCCGCAGCACCAGACGATCACCGAGAATTTCATTCCGCGCGCCGATCTCGTCCTCTTCGTTTTTTCCGTGATCAATCCGTGGACGCAGTCCGCCTGGGAGCTGCTCGATCTCGTGCAAAAGAAATGGCTCAAGAACGTCGTCTTCGTCCTGCAGCAGGCCGACCTGCGCGACGCCGCCGAGATCGAAATCATCCACCGCCATTTGGCGACACGGCCATGCAGAAATTGGGCTTCACGCCGCCGATCTTTGCCGTCTCCGCGCGAAAAGCGTTGCTCGCGCGCACCACCGGTCTGGACAAGGAACGGCTCTGGAAGGAGAGCGGCTTCGAGCCATTGGAGACACAAATCAACCACATGGTTACCGAGACCGGCGCGCACATCTTGAAACTGCAATCGACCGGGCAGACTGCGGGCTTGATGCTCGATGAAGTGGCCGAGGAGGCGCGCGGCAGTTTCGAGACCATCCTGCGTGACGAAGAACAGCTCGCTCCGCGTCACAACCTTTCTGGAAGCGCGCAAAGACCAAACACTGCGACAGGTGGCGGGTTTCTTGCGCGGCGTCGAGCAGGCGTGTCGCGACTGTGCGGAGCACGGAACCAAGCTTCTCGAAGACAATCTCTCGTTCTTCAAGACCTGGCGACTGGTTTTGAGCCGGGAGCAGTGGCAGCACGATTTCCAGGACGAGGTCGAAACGAAACTGCGCCAGACGATCCAACCGCAGGTCGAGAACGCCGTCCAATTACTCGAGACCGATCTGCGCGGGCTCTGGCCGCAACTGCAGGACATGATGGAACTGCAATTCGCGTCCGAAGGAAAAAACCAAGTCAGCAGAACGATCCCGGATTTCGCGCGGCAACGGCGCGAGCTGCTGCAGTCGATCCAGCTCACCTGGTCGAGCGGATCGCCGGCAAAGGCGTGGAAGAACAGCTCGGCCGCATGTTCCGCGAAACCGCCACCTGGTTGCGTTTGCCGGCGGGAGTCGCGGCCGCCGGCGGAATCGTCACCGTCATGGCCGCGATGAGCAGTGCCGCCGTCGCCGATGTGACCGGCATCGTCGCGGCTTCCGCATTGGTCCTCGGAACCATTTTCGCGTTCGGCCAGCGACGGAAAATTCTGAAAACCTACGACAAGGAGATGGAAGCCAAACGGACAGAGCTGATTCGCGCCATCGAGCAGCAGATGAAGCACGCGATCGATCTCTTTTACCAGGAGATCGCCACCGCCTTTCAGCCGCTGGCGATTTTCTGCGCCACCGAGCGGAAACGCTACGAGCCGCTGCTCAGCCGCGTGGATGAGCTGAGGAAACGCTTCGCGGCCTTGAACGAATCGGCTTAGGCCACGCCGCCTAAGCGCGGAGCGCACAAGGCGCTTACTTCTTCTTCTTGTCGGTCGCCTCCTGGGCGAGGCGCTGCTGGTTTTGCTGAGCCTGGCGCTGCGCGATGACGAAGTGATTGTTGTCGCCGTAGTTCCGCCACGGACCGGGCGGGACATCGCGCACTTCGACAAATTGCCAATCGGTCACGTCGGTGTTTTGCAGCCCGAGATAATCGCGCACCGCCGGCGAAACATCGAGGCCGGCGCCGCGGTTCAGATTCGGTTTCGGCCGCTCGTTTTGAAAGACGTATTGGAAATGATCGGTGCGGAACGGGCCGCAATCTTCCCATTGCGCATAGCAGACCCGGTTGCCTTTGCGGATTGCGACCCAGCGATCCTTGCAGACCGATTGCCCTGCTCGGTAAAGGCTTGCTTGAACCAGGGAATAACCAGGGCGCTTCCGGTTTGAACTGGCCGTGCGTGACGTCGTTGTAGGGCAGCGCCAGTAAAATGGATTCTGCCGCGGGACGAAAGAGACCGGAATGTAGTTGCGGCGATTCGAAGGATCCGGGCTGTCGTAGCCGCCGTAATTGGAGGTCCAATTCGCGTCCCAGGAGCTTTTGTTATTCGGCACGGGGTTGTTCGCCGTCGGTTGCTCGCCGATCCAGAAAACCGTCGTGACGATATTCGTTTTCCACGGGTAACGCAGCGTGCTCGTGCGCGACGAGGTCGGGACGAAAACCTGCGGCTCCACTTTCAGCAGCGCCTGTTCGCGCAACTTCATCGCGTACTTGGCGAAGTCCGCGCTGCTCTCGTAGGGCGACTGCGCGCGGCCGGCGACAGCACTGCCGATGAGCAGCAGCGTGCATGCGAAAGATCCTCTCATTACGTCAAAACGGCGCGTTTCCTTATCCGAAATACCTTCGCTGGCAAGCGTTTCCCTCGTTTCCGGGGGCGCCGCTCGCCGCACTCTGGCCCTCTAAATAGCACTATCCATTCCAGTCTCAGGTTCGACTCACCAAGGTGTCGCGTTTGAAGTGCTCGGTCGTCGGCCTCCGGATAATCGAGCGTAAAATGCAGGCCCCGACTTTCCTTCCGGCTGAGCGCGGAGTCGACGATCAACGCCGCGACCGTCGCGAGGTTGCGCAGTTCCAGCAAATCGACCGTGATCTTGAAGTTCCAATAAAACTCCCGGATCTCGCGCTGCAGATTGCGCAACCGGGCGCTGGCCCGCTGCAGGCGCTTGTCCGTCCGCACGATGCCGACGTAGTCCCACATCAGGCGGCGGATCTCGTCCCAGTTGTGATAAATCACGACCAACTCATCGACGTCCTGGACATCGCCCGATTGCCATTCCGGCAGCGGAATCGCGCGCGCCGGATGCGTCGGCGGCTGATCGCGCACGAGCATTTCGCAGGCGCGATGGGCGACGACCAGCCCTTCGAGGAGCGAGTTGCTCGCCAGGCGATTCGCGCCGTGCAATCCGGTGCAGGCGACTTCGCCGATCGCGTACAAGCCCGGGCAGCGTCGTGGCGCCGTTGACGTCGGTCTTGATTCCGCCGCATTGGTAATGCGCCGCCGGCACCACCGGGATCGGCTGCTTCGCCATGTCGATCCCGAACTGGAGACAGGTCTCGTAAATGTGCGGGAAACGTTCGCGCAGGAACTCCGGCGGCTGGTGCGTGATATCGAGGTAAACGCATTGCGCGCCGGAGCGCTTCATCTCGGCGTCGATCGCGCGGGCCACGATGTCGCGCGGCGCGAGCGACCCCTGCGGATGATACCGCGCCATGAAATCTTCGCCCTGGCTGTTGCGCAGGATGCCGCCTTCGCCGCGCACCGCTTCCGAGATCAGGAACGATTTCGCCTCCGGATGAAACAGGCAGGTCGGATGGAATTGGATGAACTCCATGTTCGCGATGATCGCGCCAGCGCGCCAGGCCATCGCCACGCCGTCGCCCGTCGCGACGTCGGGGTTGGTCGTATAAAGATAAACCTTCCCGCAACCACCGGTCGCCAGGAGCAGCCGATCCGTGCGAATCGTTTCGACTTCGGTCGTCGTTTCATCGAGCACGTAAACGCCCAGGCAGCGGTCTTCCGTCGCGAACCCAAGTTTGCCCGCGGTGATCAGATCGACCGCCATGTGATTTTCCAGCAATTCGACTCGCGGCGAGCGGCCCAGCTCGCGCAGCAGCGTCTTCTCGATTTCCGCGCCGGTCACATCCTGCACGTGCAGCACCCGGCGTTTCGAATGCCCGCCTTCCCGGCCGAGATCGAGCTCGCGATGCCCGGCAACTTCGCGCTCATCGAAATGCAGCCCGAGTTCCATCAGCTCCTGAATGCGCGCCGGACCTTCCTTGACGATCGTCCGCACCGCCGCCTCATCGCAGAGTCCGGCGCCCGCCTCGAGCGTGTCGCGCACGTGCAGCTCGAAGGAATCTTCATCGCTCGTCACGCACGCGACGCCGCCCTGCGCCCAGGCGGTGTTCGAGTCCGCGCCCTTGCGTTTCGTGATCACGGCGACCGACCCGTGCCTCGCCGCTTTCAAGGCAAAGGTCAGTCCGGCAATCCCGCTGCCGATGACGACGAAATCGTATTCCTTCATCGGAGCTGGATGTTGTCGATCAGGCGAGTCTGGCCAAAGAACACCGCGACCGCGAGAAGCGAGTTCGGTTCCACCGTGGCGCGCGGTTGCAAGGTCTCCGCATCCACAAGTTCGACATAATCAATCCGGGCCGCGGGCGACGCCGCAATGCGCTTCGCGCACGTTTTCGATCAGCCGCGGCGCTGAAGTCTCTCCGCCGCGCACGCATTCGGCCGCCTCGAGCAGGGCAGCACGCAACACCGGCGCCTGCCCGCGTTCCTCCTCACTCAGGTACTGGTTGCGTGAACTGCAGGCGAGCCCATCCGCTTCGCGCACGGTCGGCACCGGCGATGATCTCGATCGGGAAATTGAGATCGCGCACCATCCGGCGAATGATCGCAAGCTGCTGAAAATCCTTCTCCCCGAAGACCGCCGCATCCGGCGTCTAACAAGTGAAACAATTTCGTCACCACCGTGCAGACACCGCGAAAATGTCCGGGCCGCGATTTGCCGCAGAGCGTCTCCGAGAGCGAGTTCTCTTCGACGGTCACGGAGGCGTCGGCGAAATACATCTCCTCGGGCGACGGACGAAAGAGGAGATCGACGCCCGCCTGCCGGCAGAAATCTTCATCGCGCTTTCCGGCCGCGGATACTTCGCATAATCCGCGCCCGGTTCGAATTGCAGCGGGTTGACGAAAATGCTCACCGCCACTTCGCCGTCCGCGCCGGCCGCTTCCCGCGCCATGCGCATCAATTCCAGATGTCCGCGATGGAGCGCGCCCATCGTCGGCACCAGCACGCTCCGCTCGCCGCCGCTGCGCGGCGAACACCTGGGCCTCCTGAGCTGTTCGGATAATCTTCATCGTGGTCCGGCCGTCGGTTCCAGCCAGATCGCCTGTCGCGCAAAGCGGAATTTTCGCGCCTCGAAATTCTGCCAGCCGGCGCGCAGCGCCAGCCCTCGCAACTCACCGAAAGGAAAAGGCGCGTCGCGCGGACGCTCGTCCGTCGGCCCGCGTCATCCGATCGTGGAAAACGAAAACCGTCAGCAAATAGACGCCGATCGCGGCGAGAAATCCGCGGCGCAAATCCGTCACCAGAACAAATCGGCGCGACAATTCCCGGCACCGGCGCAGGAGGCGCACGGCGTCTTCGTCGCTGAAATGATGCAGCGCGAGCGAACAAATCACGATATCGAACGGCTCGGACATCGCTGAAGGTAAGCACATCCGCGCACTCGCAAACAATCTCCGGATATCCGGCGCTCAATCGCCGCGCCATCTCCACCGTCGAGGGCTGAAAATCCACCGCCGTGATCTCCACTTCAGCGCCAACCTTGCGCGCGTGATCCACGATCAGCCGCGGGATGTCAGCCGATCCCGTGGCCAGATCGAGCACGCGCAACCGGTCTCCGCGTTTCATCCAGCGCCGGAGAAAATGAGAGACGATGCGATAGCTGCCGAAGTAGCGATTGAGCCCGCGCAGACTCTTCAAGGCCGCCTCCAATTCCGCCGGCGACGCGTCCGGACGATCCATCAACTCCGGCTCGGTCGCCTCAAACCGCCGCTTCCCCGATGCGCGACGGTCTGCGCTAGCCGTCACGTCGTCATGAAGAATCGCTGCCAGGATTCCGGCAGCGCGGCGGTCTCGACCTCGCTCGCGATCCGGCCTTCGAATTCCGGCCGAAAGGACGTGCTCGTGCCGTAAACCATGATCACATCTTCCGAACCCTCGACGCGAATGGCGTGCGCCACGCCCGGCGGAATGACCACCGCGACATTGTTGCGCCGCGGTGATTGTCGCCATCGACGAAAAAGCGCATCGTTCGCGCCGGCATTCCCGCGCGCGCATCGCGCAGGATCATCTCCGCCACGACCCTGCACGAAAAACATCACGTCCCACTGCTCCTGCTCGTAGCGGCGCAGCGAATAATTCTCCGGCTCATCGACAAAGAGCCGCCGGAACCAGTCCGCCGCTCCGTGCCTTCCGGGATACTCGGCGGATGAATGTGAAAACCTTTCGCCGTCTGCGCGAACATTCGCGCGCTGGCCCATTGCCGCGGCCAGAAACCGATCTGCGCCAGCGGCCCTTCATCGCGTCGCGCAAATTCTCCAAACGAGCCCCGATGCCGTTGCGGATAAATTGTGCGCGCGAAAATTTCCACGCCCGGAATCCAGGCGTCGCGCACCTCCGCGGATCGTCCCGATCCGCGGCCGACGAGCTTGCCCGCTTCGACTCCGGTTTCCGCCAGCTTGGCGAGGAAGTTCGCAGCGCCGATAATCGCGCGTGACCGAGCGCCGCCTGCGCTTCCGGCGAAAGACCGTGCCCAAAGCTCACGATCAGATTTGTTCATTGAAAATCGAGGCTATTTGCCTAACGAGAAATCGGCGCGTTCACGAGAAAGATTTGGATTATAATAAGGATCGCGCTCCAGGAGATCCGGCCAGCGTTCCCGCATCACCTCGGTTTCGCGCGGTTCCACACTCCGCCGCCGCGTGGCCGATTCGTGGTGATACAGCTTGGCGAAGGGCGTGTAAACGATCAGATAACCGGCGCGCCGCATTTTCAGGCAAAGATCGACGTCGTTGAAAGTGACCGGCAACCGCTCCTCATCGAACCCACCCACTTCGTCAAAGACCTCGCGCCGGGTCAGCAAGACACGCGCCGGTGACCGCACTGTAGTTGCGCGTCATTTGCAGTTGGCGGCAAACCCCCGGGTCGCTCCGCGCCGGCAAACCGCGAAAGGCGTGTTGCGGCGATTCCACCGACACCGAGGACGACGCCCGCGTGCTGCACCGTATCGTCCGGATAAAGCAAACGCGCACCGACCGCGCCCACCTCCGGTCGCTGCACATGCTCCGCCATCGACGGTGAGCCATTCGCTCTCGATCACTTCGACGTCGTTGTTCAAAAAGAGCAGCCACGGACTGTCGGTTTGCTCGACCGCAAAATTATTGATCGCGGAAAAATTAAACGGTCCCGCGTAATGCAGCAGCCGATGCTGGAGTGCGCGAAAAATAATCGCGCGCTTCCTCGGACTGGCTGTCGTTATCGACGACGACGATTTCGTAATCCGGATAGCTGGTCTTCTGCACCAGGCTGTCGAGACAGCGGCGCAAGCAGATCGAATGCCGATCCCGCACGGGAATGAATGATCGAGATCTCTTCGCCTCGGTCGAGCTCGCGTTTGACCCAGTAGGCATGGGTCCGCCAATCGATTGTGACATGGCCGGGCTCGCCGCGCCGCTTGCAGATGCTCGTCGATCGCCTGCCGGCCGGCCTCGAGAGCCTCCGGCTTGCGGCGGATATTGTCGGCGGTGGAGGTCGCGCTGCGCCGCCAGTGATAGAGGACGCGCGGGATATGATGAATGCGCGTGCGCTCTTTCGATCATCGCGAAGAAAGAGATCGTAATCCTGCGCGCCATCAAACTCCGGACGGAACCCGCCGATCTTCTCGCACGAGCTCGCGCCGGATGATCGTGAAGTGGCAGATGTAGTTGTAGGAAAGAAAAAAATCCGGCGACCAATCGGGTTTGAAGATCGGCGCGTCGAAGCCTTGCTCGGTGAGTTTGTCTTCGTCGGAGTAGATCAGATCGGCATCGGGATGATTCTGGAGCAACTTCGCGTTTTGAAAAAGCGCGTCCGGTTCCAGCATATCATCGTGATCGAGGAAGCCGATCCACTCCCCGGCGGCGAGCGCCAGACCCGTGATTGGAGGCGGCGGAAATTCCGCCGTTTTGATCCAGCCGGCGTGAGACGAATCCTCCGATCACGATTCGCTAGGCGAGCAAGCGCCGCGATCGTCTGCCTCGTCCGTCGAAGCGTCATCAACCAGAATCAGTTCCCATTTTTCGTAGGCCTGCGCGAGGACCGAATTCCACCGCTGCTTCAGCCAGGCGACCGGCGTGTTAAAGACCGGAGTGATGAATGCTGATCAGCGGCTGAGTAGGCGAACGTCGCGGCTTCCGTCGCGCATCGCCGCCAGTTCCTGCGGCTGCGACCCGATGCCGCTCGAACCAGTGCCTGATATTCGCTGCGCCGAATCGACGCCGCTGCCGATGCGTGCGCCGCGGACGCGAATCCGCTTGCGCACCTCGCGAAACAGTTTTTGCGGCAACCGATAGGGCGCGAGCAGCACCTGCCCGATCTTGCGTTCCGGCGATTTTCGCAGCGCCTGTTTCTCCTGCTTCAACTGCTTCAGCTCGCGCTTCGCTTCTTTCGAGCTTCAGCACCTTTTCCTCGAGCTTCGCGATGTGACGATCGGCCGCCTCCAGTTCCGACATGCGGGTCCGCAGCGTCCGCTCAAGGCGCTGAATCCGTTGATTCAACCGGGCAACGGCCGACTCCACGGCGGGAATCGAAGCCTCGGCGCTTTCGACTTGTCTCCGGGTTAGCCGAAGGGCGGCGGCTGTCGAGATCGGCTAGGTCGAATTCGTAATCGGGAGCGAAGCCGAACTTGCGAAAGCGCTCGACCAATCGCGGCCGCCGTTTGGCCACCTCGGCGCCCGCTCCCGGAACGAGCAGGATCTCGTCCGCGACCCGCGCGATCTCCGCCACCTGCGCATCGTCCTCGCTTTCGCTCTTCGGATAAAACCAGATCGCCAGGACGTCAACCGGCTTCCGCCCGTTCGCCGGCAGCAGCGCCGGCAGCTCCTTCGCCGAGGGACAGACGATGGCCTCGACCTCGCGTCGAGCCAGTTGCCTCTCGATCGCCTGGGTTCCTTCTCCCACGATCACCAGTCCGGCGCGTCCGAACTTTTGCGTCAGCACCCGCGCAAAATCCGAGCGAAGAGAATGAGCAGGCGACTGCAACACAGGGACATTATATTGATTGAAGCCCGACGCAGGCAAATTTACGCTTCGGCGCACTTCCCCGCCAGCGCCGAGCGCTGATTCCGCATGCTCGATTTCAGCATCTACCTTTTGTATCGCGCGGGCACGGCCATCGCCAGCGCACTTCCGTTGCGGCTTCTTTTTTCCCTCGGGAAATCTCTGGGTTTGTTGCCTGGATGCTGCTCCCGCACTATCGCCGACTCGCGCAACGAAATCTCGAGATCGCTTTTCGCGAGGAGAAATCCGCCGCGGAACTGCGACGCATCATCCGCCGACATTTCCAACGACTCGGCGCCAACCTGCTTTGCAGCGTCAAGATGGGCTCGATGCCGCTGGAGGAAGTCGCCAAGTGCGTCTCGACTCGAGAATGCGGACGTAGTGCACAACGAGTTGCGCGCGGGACGGCCGCTGGTCGTGCTTCTGAGTCACCTCGGCAGCTGGGAATTCTTTGCGCAGCTTTTCCCGACCCACTTCGGATTACGTCCGGCTCAGCACCGTTTATCAGACGCTCGGCAACCGTTATATCGACGCCGACGTCCGGCGGAAGCGGGCCCGCGCCGGCGTGGAACTGTTCGATCGCGCGGAAGGATTCCAGGAGCCATCGGTCTGCTGCGCTCCGGTGGAGTGATCGGGATTTTGACCGATCAACACGCGGGCGATCATGGCCTCTGGACGCCGTTTTTCGGCCGACTCGCTTCGACCTCGCCGCTCCCCGGTCTGCTCGCGAAACGAACCGGTGCGGCCGTCATCGCGGCGGCGATCGACACCGACGGCCCGGCCCGTTGGCGAATGGTTTTCACGCCGCGGATCGATTCTCCGGGCGATTCGGTTGCGGCAATCACGGCGAAGATCAACGGCGCCTCGAGCAACAGATTCGACGCGCGCCGGAGGATTGGTTCTGGGTTCACAATCGCTGGAAAACGCCGAAGCCGAATTTTCTCCTGACGAATTACAAGCGCGGCGTTTACCTGCCAGCGAACGGTTCGGCGACGAAGTTGAAGCCGTTTCGCATTCTCATCCGCGGCACCAACTGGCTCGGCGACAGCGTGATCAGCATGCCGGCCGTGCGCGCGATCAAGCTCGGCCGCCCCGACGCCCACGTCACGGTCGCCGCGCCGGCGAAACTCGCGCCGGTTTGGAAGCTCGTTCCGGAAGTGGATGAAGTGATTCCGCTCCCGACGGACTCGCTGCTCAGCGACGGCGAAGTTGATCGACGTCAGCAGCCTTTCGATGTCGCGATCTTGTTTCCGAATTCACTGCGCAGCGCGCTGGAGGTCTGGCTGGCCCGCATTCCTCGCCGTGTCGGTTACCGCGGACATCATCGCTCGCTGGCTCTTGAATCAGATCATTCCGGAGCGCCCGCGACTCGGTCCCATCGAGCACCAGGTCCACCATTATCTGCACATTGCCCGGCATCTGGGCGCAGGCTCGAGAAGTCGCCCCGGTTGCCCCCGATCGGCGAGTAAATCGGAGCGAACGGCGCCGGTGAAGTTCGGCCTCTGTCCCGGCGCGGAATATGGACCGGCGAAGCGCTGGCTTCCCGAGCGTTTCGCCGAAGTCGCGACTGCGGTTGCCGGCACAACGATCGGTGCAATGGATTCTCTTCGGCACCGCCGCAGATGCTGAGATCGGCGCAGATCATTGCCGGTAGATCTGGGCGATCAATGCGTCAACCGCATCGGGCAGACGACGCTCGATGATCTCATCGCGGAGTTGCGCGAATGCGCGCTGCTGCTGACGAACGACACCGGCACGATGCATCTCGCCACGTTGCTCGGCGTTCCGGTCGTCGCGGTCTTTGGTTCGACCGAAGACCGCCTGACCGGACCGCTCGGAAATGGCCACCGCGTCATTCGCCATCAAGTCGAGTGCAGTCCCTGCTTCCTGCGGGAATGCCCGATCGATTTTCGCTGCATGAAGGCGTCACCGTCGGAAGAAGTGACCGACAGCTGTTCTGTCAACTGCTGCGCGCATAAGACCATGCCGCGGACAATTCCATTGCCTTGCCCACGCCTTCCGCCTGATGGTCGCGCATGGTCAGCACCGACGCCCCGCGCATTCGCACCGAAGTGCAGGTGATGTTTTTCGATACCGATTGCGCGGCGGTCGTCCACAACATCGCCTACCTGCGCTTCATCGAAATCGCCCGGACCCTGCTCGCGGAGCATCTCGGTCTGCCGCTGGTGCAGATGAGCGAGGAGAAGCGCTATCCAGTCGTGGTGCGAACCGAAATCGATTACCGGCGTGCGGCAAAACTCGGCGACCGGCTCGTCATCGAAGGCTGGCTGGATCAACTGGATCGCGTCCGGTTTTGGTGCGCGTTCCGCATTACGCGCCCAGCGGATGAAGACGTTGATCGTCGACTGCCGGCAGAGTGCTCGCCATCATCGAGATGCCCATCTTCCAGGCTGCTTCGGCTACCGACAGCATGGGACAAATATCGGCTGCGGTGAGGAAGTTGGCGATCCCCTGACGTCCGGTAACTGTCGGTCCCTCGTAACGTTCCGCCACTTTCGGAACCAGGAGCAAATTTATGTCGCAGCATCGCAGTCTAAAAGGGGCCAGCACTATCACGGCCAAACGAAATGTCTTGAAGCGTTTCGAGCGCGTCGAGCTGCTCAAGAAGCGCGGCCAATGGAAGGACGGCACCAAGGTCATCGGCCTTCCGAAGACCAAGCCGGACGCGTAAGGCGACTGCAGTCCACGGCGCTCTGTCGCCGAGCAGCTATTCGCTCGACATGGGACGCGGACATTCACATGCGTCTGAATCGTTTCCTCGCCGCCGCCGGTGTCGGATCGCGCCGGCATTGCGATGAACTGATCGCGGCCGGGCCAGGTCACGATCAACGGCCGCGTCTGCACCGATTTCAGCGTGCAACCGACCCAGCCGATCACGTCAAAGTCGGGCAGCAAACTGGTTCGCGCGGAGCGACCACTCCACATCGTGCTCCACAAGCCCGCCGGTTTCGTTTCGACCCGAGAGCTGATCCGAACGCGCGCGACACCATCTTCGATCTCCTACCGCCAAAGGTCCGCGGCTCTTCAACGTCGGACGGCTCGACACGCAGAGCGAAGGACTGCTCGTGCTGACGAACGATGGCGACCTCGCGCAACGTCTCACCCATCCGCGTTACAAGGTCGAGAAGGAATACGAAGTCACGCTCGATCGACCCTGGGATCCGCCGCTCGCGAACAAAGCTTGTTGCGCGGAGTCATGCTCGACGGCAAGCGCGCGAAGCTCGAGCGGGTTGTATCCACTCAAGCCGACACTGATCGCGTGTCGTTTTACGACAAGGGATCAATCGGCAAATCCGCCGGATGTTTTACGAAATCGGTTACGAAGTGAAGCGGCTCGTCCGCACGCGAATCGGCAACCTCCGCCTCGGCGATTTGCCGCGCGGACATTGGCGGCCGCTCACCAAAGCGGAATTGCGTTCGCTGGATCCGGCATCTTAGTCCTGCTCAGTCGCCACCGTAGCCGTGTCGCGATTGAAGAAACTCGCCGCGAGCGGGTTCGGAGTTTCCGTCGGGACATACGCGATCGCGGGCAGGCCCTTCGCCTTTAGAGCGTCGTTGACCGCCGGCAGATCCTTGGCGTTGAGCTGGTCGAACTCTTTGGTCACATCGTCGAGTTCGCGTTTCAGCGCTTCGATGTTCGCGATTTGATAATCGGCCGGCTTGCCTTCGTAGCTCAGGATCGCGCCGTAAAGCTGATCGGTGTGCTCACGCAAGCGCTCCTCGCCGGTGATCGCGCCGCCTTCGGTGGTGGCGACGATTTGCTTCCGCACTGCGTCCACTTTGTCGTTAAAATCGGAAAGCGTTTTGCGCAACTCATCGCCCTCCGGCAGGCCGGCGATTGTTTTCGCGAGCGCGTGGCGCAAAGGCAGAATGCGATCCATGAGCGCGCTTTCCGCTTCGAAGAGCGCGCGCACTTTCATCGCCGCATCGTATTGCGCCTGGCGATCCGCAGCGGTGAATTTTGACCGGCGATCAAGACCGACAGTCAGCTTTGTCTCCAGGACTTTGCCGTTTTTTGTCATGCGAATCGTGTAGGTGCCGGGCAGAACTCGCGGGCCTCGTGTCCCGGCGAAGGCGACTTGCGCGGCCGGCGGAACCCGCGGCGGCTTCTCGTGCATGCTCCAATTCACGCGATTGAGACCGGGGCGTTTGCTGGCCGGCAATTCGTCAACCACGCGACCGGTGGCATCGAGCACTTCGATCTTCAATTTGCCGAAGAGATGGCGCGAACGTTGATAGTAAGTGATCACCGCGGCGTCCGGCGCGTCGTCGCCCACGAAAACGGCGGCGCCATCGGCGCGCTGGCCGGAGATGCCTTCAATCCGCTGCTGCACCGGCTTCGCGGCCACGAAGGCGACTTCTTCGCCTAACAACTCCGGGGTGAGCGCGCGCAAGGGCGTGATGTCGTCGACAATCCAAATGCCGCGACCGTGGGTCGCGAGCACCAGTTCGTTATCGCGCGGCTGAATCACAATGTCGCGTACGGCCACCGCCGGGAAGCGGTTGCCTTTGAATTGCGCCCAGCTCTTCCCGCCATCGATCGAAATATAGAGACCGAATTCGGTCCCGAGAAAGAGCAGGTTCGGCTTGACCGTATCTTCCTTGATCACGTGCGCGTAACCCTGGACGCCGGAGATTTCTTGCGGGGTGATGAGCGGCGTCCAGGTCTTGCCGAAGTCCGCTGTCTTGTAGAGATAGGCGGTCATGTCGCCGAAGGTGTGGCGGTCAAACGTGGCGTAAGCGGTGCCCGGCTCGAAGTTGCTCGCCTGCACCGAACTGACCCACGAATTTTTCGGCAGATCCGTGATGTTGCCGACGACATTGGTCCAGGTTTTCCCGCCATCGCGCGTGACCTGCACGTTGCCATCATCGGTCCCTACCCAGATGACGTTTTTGTCCTTGGGCGATTCGCTGATCGAGTAAATCGTGGTGTGCATTTCCGCCGCGGAATTGTCGATCGTGACACCGCCGGATTGCTCCTGCTTCTGTTTCTCGGGGTCGTTCGTCGTCAGGTCGGGCGAGATGCGATCCCAGCTCTGGCCGTGATTGCGCGAGCGGAAGAGGAACTGCGCGCCGATGTAAATCGTGCCCTTCTCGTTAGGCGAAAGCGCGATGCGGCGTGTTCCAATTGAACCGCAGCTTCTCCTTGTAGTTGGGCTTCGGTTGAATGTCGCGGCCTTCGCGGGTCTTGCGATTCACCCGGCCGATATTGCCGCCCTGCGCTTCGGCGTAGAGGTAATCGGGATCAGCCGGATCGGGAAACATCCAGAAGCCGTCGCCGAAATAAAAGCTCTGCCACTGGGAGTTATCGATCCCGCCGGGAATTGCGATTCGGCGACCCAGGAGCCGTTGTCCTGCAAACCGCCGTAGACCCGATACGGATCCGCGTCGTCCACGCTCACGTGATAGAACTGCGAGATCGGCAGGTTGTTTCCTTTCCACCATTTGTTGCCGCCATTGTAGGAATACCAAATCCCGCCATCGTCGCGCGGCGATGACGTTTTGCGGATTCGCCGGATCAATCCAGACGTCATGGACATCGCCGTGCGCACCATTGAAACCGCCGACGGTGGCGAAACTCTTGCCCGCGTCTTCGCTCATGATGAGCGCGCCGTCGGTCTTGAAAAGACGATCTGCATTCTTCGGATCGACGATCAGGTTCGCGAAATAAAACGGACGCCAGACCATCCAGTTGCTCTTGTCGCGCTCATCCCAGGTCGCGCCGCCATCGTCGGAAACAAAGAGCGCGCTGTGCGGCGATTCGACGAAAGCGTAAACCCGCTTCGCATTCGACGGCGCAATCGCGACTGCGATTCGGCCGTACGGTTTTTTCGGAAAACCCTTGTCGCTTCTCGGGCGTCACTTCCGTCCAGGTCGCGCCGCCATCGGTCGAGCGGAACAAGCCGCTAGCGGACGGTGCTTCCGGACCATCACCGCCGGAGCGGAAGGTCCAGCCTTTGCGGCGAAAATCCCACATGCTCGCGAAGAGGATGTCAGGATTCGTCGGATCCAAATCGACATCGGAACAACCGGTCGAAAGGTTGCCGCCTTTGAGAATCAGATTCCAAGTCCGGCCGCCATCGGTCGTCTTGTAGAGACCGCGATCCGGTGAATCGCTCCACAAGCGCGCCCGGCACCGCCGCGTAAGCTGTCTCGCTGTTGTTCGGACTGACCGACGATCTTGCGCGATCCGCTCGGAGTTCGGCAAACCGACGCGGGTCCAGGTTTCGCCGCCATCAGTCGAGCGGTAAACGCCGTTGCCGATGGAAACGCTATTGCGCGTCCAGGGTTCACCGGTGCCGACCCAGATGTTCTTGGAATTCTTCGGGTCAATCGCGATCGCGCCGATCGATTGCACCGGTTGCTCGTCGAAGACCGGCTTGAAGGTCGTGCCGCCATCCTCCGATTTCCAAACGCCGCCGCTGGCCGCGCCGACGAAGATGGTGGTCTTGCCCGAGGTTTCGTTGTGCGCAGCGATGGCGGCGATACGACCGCTCATGGTCGCGGAGCCGATGTTGCGCGCGCCCAGGCCGGAAACGGTCGCCGAAGTATACGGCGCCCGCTCGGCGGCATTCGTCAGACTAACTAGTGCAAAAGATGCGAACGGAAGGAGAATTTGGTGAAAACGCATGGCTGATTATTTGGAAGCGGCAACGGGGAAAGCGAAAATGGAATCGTCGACCGGCTGATTGCCCTCGGCCTTGTCGAGAACGGTCTTTTGTTTGTCGGACGCACCTTTCGGCCCGGACTCGAGGGAGAAAGGAACGAATACGCCGTCGACTTTTTCGTAGTCGCTCAGATCGGTTTCAGTCTCGACCTGCGCGCCGTGTTCCGTCCGCTGCGAGACGATTCTGATCTCTAGAAAATATTCCGGATCGAGATAGACGAACTGCACGTCGCCGTTCTTGAGCGTGACCTTCAACTTGTGCGCCTGCGTGCCCTCGACGTCCTCCGTTCCGAGATACTCGACCTTGCTCCCCTCCTCTTTCCAATCAACCAGCGGCCCGGCGATCTCCGCGTCTTCGATCAGTGATTTGGTTTCGTCCGCCGACATCTTCTCGGGATCCTTGCGGCCTTGGAACGGAGAGATTTTCCAGCCATTGGTTCCGTCGTACGCCTGAACGGCAGTCATTCCCTGAAGGTTGTACTCTTCGCGCACCGAACCCGGCCGCTTCTTCGTCTGCACGTAACCGAACTGCAGCTTGCCTTCGTTAACGATCAACTTGCCGGTGAACTTCACTGTCTTCAGCGCGTGCACCGCTTCCGCGCCGCCTCGTGCTTCGATATTTTTCGCGACCAACTGGTCGGCCGTCATCTGTTTGGTTTCCTGCGCGTGCGCTATCGGTGCTAGCAGGACCGCGGTTGTAAGAAGGGAGATGAGATTTCGATTCATGTTAGGAATGCTGCGGGTTGAAAAACGACAAGGTCTCCGAAGTGAGCAGAGCGCGCGACCGGTTGGATAAACAAGCCTGTCGATGCGCAAGCGTTGAGGCGATATGCAGGGCTCATGCCACAAACGTCCACGTGAGCGTCTAAGTCGTTGTTGTTCAGCATGCTGTGCTCGCTCGTTCGTCCGGCCAATCCTGCATGACGTGCCGGAAGTGGGATTCAACGGTTTCGGATTCGGGATGCACGCTTGATCGGAACAAATCTTTCGCCGGCGAGGCCAAGGCTCGACAAGCCGGAGACTTCTCGGGCCTGGAGGTATGGGGATTCGAACCCCAGGCCTCGTCATTGCGAACGACGCGCTCTACCAACTGAGCTATACCCCCGACTCTGCTGGCGACATGTTAGTCGGGCTCGTTCGCTTTTCAACATCGGCAGCGACCGCACATGGCAAAGCATCCGCGCCATCGACTTCGGGGGACCGTAAATCAGTATTGCTTTGTCGCGAGCGGCTCGTTATACCCGCTAGACAAAGCGACCTGAGATGCGTGCATTGGTCGGTCGAAGGTCCGCTCGCAATCACCAACCATTAATAGAACACTATGAATTCCAAATCACTTCTGATCACTGGCGCCTGCATCGGGGCCATCGCCTTAAGCGGGCCGACGACGGCCTTTGCTGCCTCCAAGAAAGCCGCGTCCCCTTCCCCGGCGCCCAGCGCTGCACCCGCCACGAGCGCTTCCCCGGCAATGAAAGCTCCGCGCGCGATCCCCTTCCACGGGACGGTCTCGTCCGTGGACGCGAGCGCCAAGACGTTCACCATCGCCGGCAAAGAGAGTTCCCGCGTTTTCATGGTCACGGATAAGACCGTCGTCACCAAGGACGGCGCGGCCGCGACGATGAAGGATATCGCGGCTGACGAAAAGGTGCGCGGCTCGTATTGGAAACACGAGGACGGCAAGTTGGAAGCCAAGACGGTCAAGATCGGCGAGAAGACCGACGCGGAGAAAGCTGCCTCCGAGAAGAAATCCAAGAAAAAGAAGGACCACGCCGACGATGACGCCAGCGGGGCCTCCTCAGAACCTTCTGCTTCGCCCAAGAAGTAGTCGCACGTTTCCTTGCCCAATGTTGAGCCTGCGGCGGGAGCAATTCCCCGCGGGCTTTTCATTTTCCCGTGGAGATCGCCGCCAAACCATCCCTCGTGAGGACTCTGCAAACGTCGCGCCTGTTTCTCCGGAAATTTGCCGCCGCCGATATCGACCGTATCGCCGAGCTGACGAGCAACCCGGACTTCATGCGTTTCTCGGGCGGTTCGGTCTTAGACCGCGAACAGGCCGAAGCGATGCTGGAGCGTTTGCTCGCGCCGGAGCGACTCGGGAAGCCATCGCAGTTCGCCGTCATCCTGCGCGAGAATGGGAAGCTGATCGGCTACTGCGGGTTCTTCCTGCAGATGGTGGATGACGTGGAAGAGCTGGAGATCGGCTATCGGCTCGATCCGGAATATTGGGGCCAGGGCATCGCGACCGAAGCGGCACGCGCGGTGCGCGATCACGCCTTCCGTGATCTGCAAGCCGAACGCGTCATCTCGTTGATTCTTCCGGAAAACTCCGCCTCGAAAAGGGTCGCGGAGAAGAACGGAATGCGTCTCGAAAAGGAAACCGATTTCCGCGGCTTCCGCACCATGGTCTTTGCGCTTACCCGGGAAGAGTGGACAAGGCAGGCGCAGGCTGGTGCTCGTGGCGTTGAATGAATTCGTCGGCTAACGAGCGGTAGGCGCGCGCGCCAGCGCCGTTTGGATCGTGTTCGAAGATCGACTTCCCGAAGCTCGGTGCTTCACTCAACCGCACCGTGCGCGGAATCGTAGTCGCATAAACCAGCTCGCCAAAATGCGCGCGCACTTCCGCGACCACTTGTCCGCTCAGGTTGGTGCGCCCATCGAACATCGTCATGACAATGCCGGCGATCTCGACTCGATCGTTCGCGCCGGAGTTCCGCACCTGCTCGACGACCCGGACAATTTTCACCAGACCCTCGAGGGCAAAAAATTCGCACTGAATCGGGGTCAATAATTCGTCCGCGGCGGCGAGGGCGTTCGTCATCAGAATGCCTAACGAGGGTGGACAATCGAGGAGGATAAAGTCAAACGTCTCGTCCTTGCGCAAAGGCGCGAGGGTCTCCGCCAGCCGGGTCAGGTGGTTGTCCATCCGCGCGATCTCAATCTCCGCGCCGGCCAAATCCAGGTCGGCGGGAATGATGAAGAGGCCTTCAAGCCGCGTGGGCAAAATCCTCTCGGCCACCGGTTCCGCGCCGAGCAGCGCTTCGTAAAGACTTTCTCCTTCCAGTTCCTGCAAGCCGAGAGAACTGGTTGCGTTGCCTTGCGGATCGAGATCGATCAGGAGGACGCGCCGGCCGAGTTGCGCGAGGCCGCAGCCAAGATTGACCGCGGTGGTCGTTTTCCCGACGCCGCCTTTCTGATTCGCGATTGCGACAATCTTCATGAGGGGAAATGACGAAATCCGAATGACGAATGATGAAACGCGAAGAGAGCGCGTTCTTTGTTTCGTGCTTCGGATTTCGTCATTATTTCGCCATTCGTCATTCGGGTTTCGTCATTTCCCTCGGCACAATTAACGTTCTGAGCTCAAAGGTGCGCCGCCCGTCTGCTTCCTGCCAGCACAGGTGATCCGGATCGGGCAACATTTCCGTCACCTCGAGTTCGCCCGACTTCTTCAGCCACCGGCAAAAGATTTCTAACGAGAGGTAGCTTTCCAAGTCAACGAAGACCGGCTTCGTATCCTTGTCGCGACCCTCCGCGCCACTGCGGCGAAGGGCTGCCTCCGTGGGCCGAATGTAGATGTACCGGGGCCATTCCTTCTCACTGCGCAAGCGCTCGATCGCCAGGACCAGATGATCAACTGCATTGAACTCTTCGAGGGCGACGGTCCAGGTGCGACGTTGCACAATCGCCTGGCCGCAGCGCAGACGCGGCATGTGCGAGGCGCGGCCGAAATGAAATGGGTGAAAGCCCAGGGGAATTACCCAGGAGCGCGCGAAGGAGCCGAGATACTCGTGGGAGCCGCGCTTCCGGAAGGCGACGTCGCCAGTGCTTTCCTCAATGAAGACTTCCACCTCTGCCGGCGGAACTGTGCGCCAGCGCGGATTGGCCCGCTGCGCCGAGACAAACGTCGTCAACTCCGGCAGAGCGTCGAACTGGCGAACAGTCGTGTGCGCGGTGAAATCAGCCGCGAAGAGTCCAAAGTGCACAGAGGGTCGCCCCAGAGTGGTGCGGACCAGCGCCTCGGAAAGCGTCGCCTTGTCCGGGCAGCTCCAATACAAGGCATGGTGCAGGAGCGCGACCGGCGGATGCAACTCGCTAACTACCCACTGGTACTCGCCGCGATTGAGTGCTGCAAAGGACGAAGCCGAGAGCTGAAGATCGGCTGAAGGATAAGTGTATTCGTCATACTTCGGGTAGTCGAAGTTGTTCCGCACAAACGCGCAATCTTCCGCGGAGAGTTCCCATTCCGGCGCGTCCGGACGCTTGCTCACCATCTGACGGAAGGCGGCCTTGACCTCTTGAAACGCGAGGTGTGCCCAAATCACAAGGCCGTGGCCGGTCAAGGGCATCTTGTTCCGGGCACAGTGCAGGAGGAAAGCGGGCAACGGGATCGAGCCGTTCTCCACTGGAGCGGTCTGCAACATTCCGCGCAAGCCTCCGGCGACCCGGCTCGCGACAAACGCGTAGGTGTCGCGCCATAGATCAAGCCATGGCTCCACGTGCCGAGTCAGTTCATCCGTCATCGCTTCGCTGATGACGAAGTCGGGCTCGCGCGAACATTCTTCGGCGATCGGGTTCGATGCCGCGTAGAGAAATCGTCCCGCGTTTACTTTCTCCCCTCCCAAGTCACTGATGAGCCGCCGAGCGTTCGCCATTATTTCGGCGCGCGAACGCAAGTCGCCGGCGGCGGCAAATTCCTTCGGGAGGGCAGCGATCTTTCGGCACCTTGCCAACCACCTAGTCCGGACGGCGCTTTCCCTCCAATGCTCGAGATCAGAAACCAAAACGTCAAAGGCGTGCGGCTCCATCGCGGGCACCTCTGCCTCCCAGAGAATGACCCGATGCGCGGCCAAATCGTCGAGGAGATCGCGCGTCGCGCCTAACGAGTGCGCTGGGGTCGTGCCATCGCAACGAACCGCGATCTCGTAAGCCTCCTGGGTCAGCGGAACAGTCTCGCCGCTGTCAGTGAGCAAGAAGGAATTTCCCGACAGTCGTCCACTGGGGTTCAAACGGGGAGACAGCTCGAGGCGCGTTTCCGGATCGCGATTAAGTGCGGACACGAGAGCGTGGGCGGTCCAGCGTTCGAGAAAAGCCTCCCGTTTTCCGCCGCTTTCCACTGGGAGAAAACGACACTCCTGCCGCACTACTGCTTCTTCCCCAAGCCGAGGGTCCGAACTCACTAAAGGTGTCGTTCTTGGCGCAAACTCGCTGCAGGTAGAGCAGCAGGTGACGCTCGCGCTCGCGCGTCCGTGCATTGCGTGGGGGCAACGCCGTGTCGCCGCGCGCAAGGCCGCTCAGGCGGTCACCGAATTCACCGGCGGAGAAAAGCAGATACGGCGGCAAGATGTCCTCGCCCGCGTGCGAGAGATTTGCCCGCGCCGCTTCCAACTCTCTCGCCAGAATCTCTTCGAGTTGAACGGAGAGAGAGGAAGCAACTCTCGCGCTCTCGAGAAATTGAGCCATCGGCGGCGGCGGCTCGACAGATCCGTTTGGCCAGCGTCCAGTGCGGAGCGTAGTTCGACAGGACCGCGAAGCCTCGGCGGAGAGGCCGCAATCGCGCGAGCCGAGAAACTCCTCCGCGCGTGCCCTGGACTTTGAAAGGCGGTCGCGCTGCCTGAGAAGTTCGCGCGCAAGTGCGGACGCCTCCGGAGTCGAAAGGCGCTCCAAGACTTCAAAAGGCACACCGGCCGCTCGAATGAGAAAAATCGGAGCGACGCGATATTTCAGCACGTCTCACCAAAACGGAAGCAGCGTCACTTACAAGCTAAACTAGATGCGGGAGCGTCGCCTGACGGCCGGGATCCCAAACAAGAAGCCGTCGCTAATCGCTGGTCAGCGGCAGACGGATGGTGAAGGTGCTGCCCACTTGCGGCGTGCTGTCGACCTTGATCGAGCCGTTGTGATCCTCGATCACCTTCTTGGTAATATAGAGACCGAGACCGGTGCCGCTCTTTCCCTGTTTCGTGGTGAAATAGGGTTCGAAAATCTTGGTCAGCTGCCCAGGGCTGAATCCCGTCGCCCGTGTCTTCCACGCGCACGTCGACGTAGAATTCCTTGCGCACGCAGCTGACGAGGACCTTGCCCTTCTTTTCCGCCGAGGCCTGCACCGCGTTGACGATCACATTCTGAATCGCGCGCATGATTTGGACGGAATCGCCGAGAACGAGGCATGGATCATCCGAGATATCGGTGGTGATCTCGACGCCACTTTGCGCGGCGATCGAAGTCGCGCCTTTCACGACTTCGCGCACGATTCTCGCAAACTGAGATCGGCTTGTGCGGCGCCGCTTCCACGCTGCCGTAGCTCTGCCACATCGTGAGCAACTCGCGGCAGAGCCGGACGTTCTGTTCGATGATGTTCAGTTCCTTGGCCGAAGTCGCGTTCTCCTGTGGCTGGCCGTTTTCCGATTGCTCGAGTTTCTTCGCCAGCAGCTGAACGTAGCCCCAGACGATCGTGAGTGGATTGCCGAGATCGTGGACGAATTCCGCCGAGGCCTGGCCCAGCGAAGCGAGCCGCTCCTTTTGCGCGAGTTCCTTCAGAAGTCGACTGTTCAGATTCGTGGATTTCGTCGGCCGCATTCTCGCTGGTCCGAACGATGCGGGTGCGTTCGACATTGCGGCTGATCACGTCCCGCATTTCGCGCGCGTCAAACGGCTTGTTGATGTAATCGTTCGCGCCCAATCGCAGAGCCTCCTTCGCGGTCTCGAGCGCTCCGAAACCCGTGAGCATGATGACGGCGACGTGCGGATCGATTTCGCGGATACGGCGCAGACCATCGATGCCATTGGTGCCGGGCATGCGAATGTCGCTGATCACCGCATCCGGATGTTTTTCCTGCAGCAGCCGGATGCCGGCCTCGACAGAGTCCGCCGTGTGGACTTGATAGTTCGGCTTCAAGAGCATGCGCAAGCTTTCGCGTGGACCGATCTCGTCGTCGATGACGAGGATTTTCGGCAGGTCGGGACTGAGCGTCATTATCATTTCGCGATCCAGCTAGAGCTAAGGCCATGCCGCCGACGCATGTCGAGCCAAATTCCTGCTTTCTGATCGCTTGCGCGCGAAACTGCAGTAAATATCGACAAGATGCAAGATGTGAATAACATCCGGTCCCGCGTGAATAACATTCGAACCAAAGTAGAGCCGCAAAAAGACTGTTCTTGCGGAAAATGGTAGATTGCGTTGCAGCCGAAGGCATTCGGCGGGAGAAGATCTGATCAAGTGCATAAACGGAACCGCGTAGTTATCACGGGCATGGGAGTGCTCGCGCCCAATGGAATTGGGCTCGACGCCTTTTGGGACTCGCTGCTCCACGGGCGCAGCGGAATTGGTCGATCACGCACTTCGATGCCACCGAGTTCAAGAGCCGTATCGCGGGTGAAGTGAAGAATTTCGATCCTCTCGACCACATCGAGCCGGAGCAAAAGCCCAAGCGAATGGCACGACATACGCAGCTCGCATACGCGGCAAGTATGATGGCTATTCGCGACGCGGGGTTGGCAATTGACGAGTCGTCTTTCCCCAGTCCTACGCCGGTCGTCATCGGCGTGAGCACAAGCGCGATGGATATTATCGAGCGTTCGATCAGCGATTGCGAAAGCCGCGGCTCGGGAGCCGGCGTCGCCGACAGCGGTGGGCGCTCTGGCGCCCCAGGCGGTGGCGAGCCTGATCGCGGATCGCATTGGCCGGCAGGCCAATGCGGCTACCGTTTCCTCCGCCTGTCCTTCGGGATTGGACGCAGTCATTCTCGCCTGCGGTATGATCGAGTCAGGTGAGGCAGAACTTGCCATTGCCGGCGGCGCCGACGCCCCGATCGTCAAGCACACCTTCGCAGCTTTCACGGCCGCCGGCCTTTGTTCATGTCGGAATCACGAGCCCGAAAAGGCAAGCCGTCCCTTCGATCTGCGAGCGTGACAGCGGCGTAATTTCGGAAGGTGCCGGCGTCTTCGTGCTGGAGAATCTGGAATGCGCCCAGGCTCGCGGCGCACAGATTTATCTCGAGATTTGCGGCTACGGAAACCAACGAGACGACAGCCCGAACCTGCCGGCTTCGGGGCTGGCCGGTTCCATGAGATTGGCTTTGGCGAACGCCGACCGGACGACGGCCGACATCGACTACATCTCGGCCTACGGTCCGGGCCATCCAATGCTGGACGCCGCCGAAGTCCGCTACATCAAAGAGGTCTTTGGCGACCGCGCCTATTCGATCCCGGTCAGTTCGATCAAAGGCGTGACCGGAAATCCGCTGGCGGCCGGTGGGCCGATGCAAATCGCCGCCTGTGCCCTGACCTTTCGCGATCAGTTGATCGCCCCGACGGCAAATTACGAAACTCCTGATCCAAACTGTGACCTGGACTTTGTGCCTCAGCGCGCCCGGAGAGCGAACGTCGATTGCGCTCTGATCAATGTTCGCGGCCTCGGGGGAGGCGCAAGCAGCATGGTGGTGAGTCGCTTCTCATGTCGATAAATAGTGCCGCAGCACCGTTTGCGGCGGCGATCGTCATTCAGTTCGGCCTGGGTCTAGCTGTCTTCCAGGCTAATCCGAAGCGCCGAACGAACCAGTGCTTCCTGCTGCTTTCGCTCTTCATTGGCAGCGTGGTTAGGGAGCTTTTCTTCGGGGTTCTCGGCAGCGGACGTCGAGACCGCGGAGTTTTATATTCGTCAAGCGTCAGCGGCGGCGGCGTTCATTCTCACCTCGGCTAATCTTCTCCGCCTGTCGATTCAGAAACCGGATCGATCCTGGATGGGCATGTTGCGTGACTCATGGCGTTGGCTAATCACGGCAGCTGCCGTCGTCGCCTTCTGCCAAACGAGGTTTTACTTGAGCGGGGCGCGTTATTCACAACCGCCTGGGGCTCTCATGGTGCCGGTGTATGGCCCCGCCGCGCCTTTATATGTCGCCTACTTCGTAATTGCGGCGCTGACGGTGATCATCAACCTCGCGCGCAACGCAGGCAAGCCACCGGCATTAGACGCGCCGAGTTCTCCTTCATCCTGACCGGCGATCACCGCAACCCTCGGGATGGTGCTGATTCCGTTCGTCCTGGGCTTCTTCGTTGACCGGTCGCGCCTGGTCTGGTTCGCACCGTTTCGAATTATTCTGTTCAGCCTGATCGTCGCCTATGGCATCGCCACCCAGAAGGTCATGGAGGTGGGATTTTTCCTCCGTCGAGCAATGTCTTACCTGTTGCTCACCGCATATCTCCTGGCCCTCTACGGATTGGTTTGGTGGCTGGTCTTCGCGACGTTCAATCCGTTGCTGCCAGGCAAGAGCAAATCTATCGCACACATTGTGGCCGCAGTGGTGGTGGCTTTCGCGATGGCGCCGGCGCGCGGCATCTCGCAGTCTTTCGCGAATCGTCTTTTCGTCGGCACTCGCCGGCTGGATTTTCGCTCAACCGTAAACAAGGCGACCGCCATCCTGCGCTCGGTCACGACGCTCGGAGATCTGCATCGAGCGTTTTGCCAAGACGATCGGTGAGGCACTCAACACCGACCGCGTCATCATTCTCCTTCCGAGCAAGATCGGTTACCTGCAGCATTATCCTCCGGTGCAGAGCGGGAGTCGTCTCGGCGTGATCGAATTCAGTCACGCTGATACGCTGGTCGAATACTTGCAGAAGAATCAGGAACCAATTGTGGTGGATGAGTTGCATCGTGTCCGGCCGACTCCCGAGCTGTTGCGAGTGACACGGCAACTGGAGGCGCTGCAAATCGCAGTCGCGATGGGCATTTTCTCTCGCGAACATCTCGCCGGCATCATGCTCCTCGGCGCACGAGCTTCCGGCCAAATCTATGGCAGCGTCGAGCAGAGCGCGCTGCAGGTTCTCTGCGGGCAACTCGCGGTCGCGATCGATAATGCGCAGCTGTTCACCGAAGTGCAGAACGCCAAAATCTATAACGAGATTCTCCTGCAGAATCTGACTACCGGGGTGATCGCGGCGAGCGCGGACGGTGTCATCACCGTCTTCAACCACGAGGCGGAGCAGATCACCGGTCTCATCTCCACGGAACTGCTCGATCGGCCGGTTTAGCATGCTGCCGCTGGCGCTGCGCGAGCTGGTCGACGAGACGCTGCGCTCGGGCGACCGCCAGGAGAATCGGGAGATCATCCTCGAATCGGCACGACGGCCCGGTCGTGGTCCGCGCGAGCAGTTCGATTTTTCACGGGCAGGGCGGACAGATGCTGGGCGTCCTCATGGTCCTGACCGATATCACGGCGCTGAAGCGCCTCGAGCTGCAGATTCGGCGGAGCGATCGCCTGGCCAGTCTCGGCACGCTCTCGGCCGGCATGGCCCACGAAATCAAGAATCCGCTCGTCTCGATCAAGACGTTCGCGCAGCTGCTGCCGGAGCGTTACCAGGACTCGGATTTCCGCGAGACCTTCTCGAATCTGATCGGGCACGAAATCGATCGGATCGATTCGCTCGTCAATCAGCTCCTGCGCTTTGCGCGGCCGGCCAAGCCGCTACTCAAGCCGATGCAGGTGCACGAAGTGCTGGAGAAGTCGCTCATGCTTGTCGGACATCGGCTTTATCAAAAAGAAATCAAATTAACTCGTTCATGGAAGGCGAATTTGGATACAATTCGCGCCGATGCGGACCAGCTCGAGCAAGTCTTTCTCAATTTTTTCCTCAACGCCATGGATGCGATGAAGCATGGCGGCGAACTCAACGTGGCCGACGGAAATCCGCCCGGCTGAAGAGTGGGCCTCGCCCGTCGCCGGGATGAATGGCGAGAGGCACGAAGTCTTGCGCGTCACCGTCCGCGATAACGGAGATGGAATCAGAGACGAAGATATTCCGCACGTCTTCGATCCGTTTTTTACCACGAAGGATTATGGGACGGGACTCGGGCTGTCCGTCGTGCATGGAATCATTCAGGAACACGGCGGGCAGATCGAAGTAGAAAGCGAGCTCGCGAAGGGGACCGCTTTCCACATTCTCCTCCCGCTGGTCCGCTTCGAAGAAGAGGTCGCCGCGGCATGAGCACTCCTCCGGTCTGCATCCTCTACACGCAGGACGGCGGATCTCGCGCGCAGGATTAAGGCATTCCTCCGCGTCCTCGCCCAGGTGCGGCATGTTTCCGAGGCGGATCGTCTGGATGCCGTCCTGCAGCAGACCAGTCCCGCGCTCCTCCTGGCTCGATTTGCGGGCGAAAGACGCCCGCGATCTGATTGATCAGATTCAAAAGGAATGGCCGGAGGTCCTGATCACGGCTCTCGGCACACCACGCTCTGAACCGTTGCGCGAAGCGGAGCAATCCGGCATTTACGCCGCGGAGGATTTGCACCTGGATCGCCGTCGCCTGCAGGCGCTGGTCTCGCGCGCTTTTGATCATTTGCGTCTCGCACAGGAAAATCGAGAACTGCGCAGCCAGACGAGTCTCGTCACCTTGCCGGAGGCGCCGCGCACACTCGACCCAGTGCCAGAGCGGCTGTCCAGCTCGACGCCGTTGCTCCGCTTCCCGCGCGTCTTCCGCCGATTCGATAACGTGGAAGCGTTGCTCGCCAACCTGGTCGAGAGCGTGGCCGATGCGGCGAGCGTTACCCGCGTCGGAATTTTTTCGCGGATCCGACAGGGCGATCGCTATCGGCTGCGCGCCGGCTTGCGCTGTCTTCCGGAGACCTACGACGTCGAGTACGGCGAGCGCGATCCCCTGGTGCGCTGGTTCGAATTCAACGCTCACTTGATTTGCCGGAGCAATCTCGCCCACGCGACGGATTCCACGCAACGCGCAGTGATGCGACGCGCCCTCGATACTTTCGGTGCCGAAGTGATTGTGCCGCTGCACGCACGCGGGCGGATCATCGGCTGGCTTTTTTTTGGCCACCGCTTCACCGGGCAACCTCTCGATTATCACGATCTCGAGAACTTGATGCTCCTGGCGGAACACGTTTCCACGGTCCTGGAGAACGCCCTTCTCCACGAAGAGGTCACACTGCAGAAGACCCTGGCCGAGACGCTCCTGAAATCGATTCCGCCGGGGATCGTCGCCACGGACGAAGACGCCATCGTGCGCTGGTTCAATCCGACCGCAGAACTGATCCTCGGCATCTCCGCCGCGGATGTCCTCAACCGCCCGGTCGAAGCCGCGGGCATCCGGATCGCGGCGCTCTTGCGCCAGACACTGGAGTCAACCGCTGTCGCGCCTCCCGAACAGTGGATCGATCCGAACACCCACCGCTCGCTCTCCGTCGAAACGCGCCGGCTGATGGATCACCGCGACCCGCTCGGAGCGGTCGCCGTGGTCCACGACATGACGGGACAGGAAGGCCTGCGGCTGAAGCAGGATCTGCTCGATCGCGCCACCTTCTGGACCGATCTCGCCGCGAGCATGTCGCACGAAATTCGCAATCCCCTGGTCGCGATCAAGACCTTCGCCCAACTCCTCCCGGATCGGTTTGATGACGCCGGTTTCCGGGACGATTTCAATGGGATCGTCGTCCAGGAAATCGACCGGCTCGACAAGATCATCACGCAAATCAACGATTTCGCCCATCCGCCGGAGCTGGTGATGAAATCGATCGACGTGCGCACGTCGGTCAAGAAGGCGTTGGAAGTCGCGCAGGCCAGATTTGGCACCAACGGCACCCCGATTGAGATCGATTTGCCCAACGATCTCCCGCAAGTCCTCGGCGATGAGATGGCGCTCACGGAAGTTTTCGCGCATCTCGTCGCGAATGCCGCGGAGGCCACTCACGGGCAAAGCAAGGCGCGAATCACGCTCGGGGCGAAGCCCATTCGCGAAGCTCAAGGCACCAGCGGAGTCATCGTGACCGTGCAGGACAACGGCCGAGGGATTGCACCCGACCTGAAGGACAAAATCTTCTCCCCATTCTGCACGACCAAGGCACGCGGGATGGGTCTCGGCCTGCCGATCGTGAAGCGGACCGTCTTCGACCACAATGGCCGGGTGGACATTGATTCCAATCCTCACGGCACCTCGGTCAGCGTGATGCTGCCCGCGAGCGAGAATTAAGCATTTTCGCTTTTGATTTTCGAATCTAGAATCAGGTTCCGCCGCGTGCGCAGGTTGCTGCGTGGCCATTGAAAATCAGACCATCGAAATTCAGAAAATCCTATGATCGTCACCACTGCTCAACTCTACAAAGTCGCCTACGGGAAATTCGCCGTCGGCGCCTACAACATCAACAACCTCGAGCAGACGATGGGGCTGTTCCGCGGCTGCATCCAGAGCAAGGCGCCATTCATCATTCAGCTTTCCAAAGGCGCCCGCAAATACACCGACAAGCGAATGCTCGAGGCGATCATTCGCACCGCGGAGGAAATTTTTCCGGACGCCATTTTCGCCGTTCACCTCGACCACGGCGACGAGGAGACCTGCTACGACTGCATCGACTCCGGCTTCTACAGCTCGGTCATGATCGACGCCAGCCACGAGTCGTTCGACGAGAACATCGCCATCACCAGGCGCGTCGTCGACCGCGCGCACGCCAAAGGGCATCAGCGTCGAGGCGGAACTCGGGCATGCTCGGCGGCGTGGAGGAGGACATCAAGGTGGACGAGGGCCACGCTTGCCTAACGAATCCGGACGAGGCGGTGGAATTCGTCCAGCGCTCCGGCTGCGACTCGCTCGCCGCCGCGATCGGCACCAGCCACGGCGCCTACAAGTTCAAAGGCCAGCAATCGCTCCACTTCGACGTGATCGAAGCCATTTCAGCAAAAGGTTCCGGGCATGCCCATCGTCATGCACGGCAGCTCCAGCGTGCCCAGGAAGAGGTCCAGCGGATCAACGCCGCCGGCGGCAAACTGGATCCCAGCGCCCGCGGCGTGGACGGAGAACGAATACCTGCCCGCGGCCAAACTCGGCGTGACCAAGGTGAACATCGACACCGATGGACGCCTCGTCTGGACGCGCGTCCATCGCGAATTTTTCCGCGACAAACCCGCGGAGTTCGATTTCCGGCCGCCCGGCAAGATCTTCATGGAGGAATACGCGAAACTTCATCGCGCACAAGAACGAGAAGCTCGGCTCGGCCGGTCAACTGGACGCGATCCGGGCCAGTTTGTAGCGCCGGGTCGATGCCCGCCGAAACCTGGCGCGAGAGAACCACGAGTGAAATTCACCCTTCAGGAACTCGCCACGCTCTCGGCGGGCGAGTTGGTCGGTGACGGGGCGCAGGCGATTACCGGGGCGGCTCCGCTCGCCGACGCGATCCGCGGGTGAGATCACCTTTTACGCGGACCCGCGATACATGGCGCAATTGCGCAAGACACGCGCCTCCGCCGTCTTCGTGCCGACCGGGTTCACCGAGACCATCGGCCCCGCGTTGATCCGGGTCGCGAATCCGGCGAAGGCGTTCGAGCGAATTGTGCTCCGCTTCGCGCCCGAGCCCGTCCAGTTCGCGCCCGGCATCCACCCGACGGCGGTGATCGCCGCGGATGCGAAACTCGGCGCGCGCGTTTCCGTCCAGCCCTATGCGGTGATCGAAGCGCGGAGCAACGATTGGCGATGACACCGTCATCGGCGCGCACAGTTATGTCGGCCACGAGGTGACGATCGGTGCCGGTTGCCTGATCTATCCGCATGTGACCATCCGCGAGCGAAGCGTGCTCGGAGCGCGCGTCGTCATCCACAGCGGCGCGGTCATTGCGGCCGATGGCTTTGGGTTTGTAGTCGTCGAGGGCCGCCACGAGAAAGTTCCGCAAGTCGGGATTGTGCAAATCGATGACGACGTGGAGATCGGCGCCAACACCACGATCGATCGCGCGCGCTTCGGTCGGACCTGGATCAAGCAAGGCGCAAAGATCGACAACCTGGTGCAGATTGCGCACAACGCGGTCGTCGGCCAACATTCGATCATCGCCGCGCAAGCGGGGATCGCAGGGAGTTCACGCGTCGGTGATTACGTGATGATCGGAGGCCAGGTCGGAGTGACCGGACATGTCGAGATTGGCGACCGGAACATTATCGCGGCGAAAACGGGCGTCTCGAAAGATCTCCCCGCGGATGGTGGCATCTGGTGGGGCACTCCGGCGACTCCTCTTCGTAAAATGAAAGAGCAAATCGCCTGGATTCACCGGCTCGGGAAACTCTTCGCTCGCGTCAAGGCGATCGAGAAGAAGCTCGGAATTTAGTTCATACCGCGCCGGCCGTGAAGAGCGGCGATCCCAAGAGGCGCCGTCTCCGGGAGCTGATTTCAGCGCTTGTCGCCTAACGAGAGCTCATGGTCGCGGCTGCGTGGTTCGAACGCAGGGTCTTCGGCGTCAACCGCAGGCGCAATTTCCGCATCGCCGCGAAGCGCTGGAGCTGCGATGCACTGGCGGGCGCCGCCGCCTAGGAAACCACTCGGCGGTGCAGCCGACTCAACGCGCGCGCGCCGACTCCAGGAGTCCGCGCAAGCCCTCGGCTGAAATGTACTCCGCGCCGCAGGCCGATACTGTCTCCTGCTCGAAGTAGTCGCTCGTCGCGACGAGCAGGGCAAATTTCGAGGCATACTTGCTCGCGAGCCGTTCGACAATCGAGTCGGCCGTTTGCCCCGCGCGCGAATAAAAGATCTGGACCTCTTCGGGACTGGGAGCTGGCATCGATGGCGGTCCCGGTGCCATCGAACACGACGATGACTCGCACGCCGGTCCAATCCTGGTAGTCGCGCAGCTTTCGGACGAGCGCGTCGCGTGCGAGCGAAGTGCGACGCTCGTGCAGTTTGCGCAGTTCGGGCCACGCGAAGATCACGCTGTGCCCGTCAACGATGAGATACTGCGGCTGCACCTTGCACCTATAGAAGCGCCTGCCGCACAATCAATCGGCCAGGCCGCCTCGCGGCCCGCGAAACGAGAGACTACGACGCTGCCGGTGCTGCCGGGCCTTCTTCGCCCTGGGCTTTGGCGCTTCCCGGCGTGCTGGTGCCGCAGCTTTGGCGGTCGCTTTCTTGCGGTCCAGGTAATCAGCGCGGCGCCGGCGTTTTACGATCTTGCGGTGTTGCTGGCCCATGAGGCGTTTCCTATAGGACTGAAGCCTCCGTGGCGCAATGGGAATCAGATCGGACAGAAAAACAATTCGACACCCGGATGCGTTCGAGATTGCAAACAGCCCGCGCTTCTGTTTACAAACAGCGGCTCCGGCTCGCTGCCCGATCCATGGCGAAAATACTCATCAGTCTTTCCGTTCTCTTCCTGACGCTCTCGGCCGTCTTCGGCGTTTTGAATACGAACAAAGCGCGCGAGCTGCGCCAGGCCGCGGAGAGAAGCCATGTCGAAACGCCACCGCTCGCTCATGAAAAAGCGAGTCAGGCGCCGGCCGCAACCGTCGCCGACGCCAATGCCACGAGCGCCGCGATCGAAAGAGGCACGAAGCGGAATTGATCAAATCACAAACCGAGAAGGCCGAGTTGCAGGCGAAGCTGCAAGCGAAGCAGGATGAACTGGCCGCGGCGCAGAAGCGCCTCGTGGAAACCAGCCCGAAGGAAGTGATTCCTGATACTTTGCCAATGCCGGGCGAAGACGATTTGCAGAAGCAACTCGAAGACACCCGCCGGCAGCTCGACAACGCGGAGCGCGAAAAGCAACTCCTCGCCTCCAAGATTCGCACCTCGCAGGATCGCTCCACGACCACGGAAGCGCCGCGCAGGCGCACCCTCACTACCGCGCCGCGCAATCCCGGCCTCCGCGGCACGGTTCTGGCGGTCAATCAGGCCTACAACTTCGTCGTCCTGAATCTCGGCGGGCGGCAGGGCGTGGAGGCAAACAGTGAGATGTTAGTCCTCCGGCACGGAGCCCTCATCGGCAGAATCCGCGTCTCCTCAGTTGAACCCGCCACGGCCATCGGCGATATCATCAGCAACAGCCTGGCGCGTGGCGTTCAGGTGCAGCCCGGAGATGTTGTGATATATGCTGGCCCAAATTCGTAATTCCCGTTGCTTCCGAGCGATTAACCTCGCGCTCCTCGTGGGCGCTGCATTTTCTCTCGCTTCCTGCGCCACCAAACAGGAGCCACAGCTCGTCTCCACGGGCGCGGAACCGGAATCAGCCCTGCCTTGGAACAAGCAGGAGAAATGGGAAAATACCGGCCAGCTCGGCGCCATGGCTGACCGCCTCCAGACGCGCTAGATCCAGAATCCCGCCGGAATCACCGCGTTCTTCGGCACCACCACGATGCCGTCGCGGATGAAATAATTTACCGCGTCGAAATCGTTCGGTTTGCCTTCCGGCGTGATCACCACGCCATCGGCGATGCGCGCGTTCTTGTCGATGATCGCGCGATCGATCACGCAATTGCGCCCGACCCCGATTGGCGGCACTCCGCGCGGGATCGTCGTCGGGTCCGTTTCGTAAAAATCGGCGCCCATCACGATGCTGTTCCGAATCGTCGCGCCCGTTTGAATCACGCTCCGCACGCCGATCACCGAACGCTCGATGTGCGCATCCGAAATGATGCAGCCATCCGCGATGATCGCCTGGCGCAAGGTCGCGCCATTGATCTTGCTGCCGGGAAGAAAACGCGGATGCGTGTAGATCGGCGCCGACGCGTCGAAGAAGCTGTACTGCGGAAGGAGATCGGTCAGATCGAGATTGGCATCGTAGAAGGCGCGGATCGTTCCGATGTCTTCCCAGTAGCCGTTGAAAATGTAGGCGCTGACATGGCGCTCTTTGATCGCATTCGGGATGATGTGCTTCCCGAAATCCACCATGTCGTTGGCGAGACATTCCACGAGCACGTCGCGATTGAAGACGTAGATGCCCATCGACGCCTGAAACAGCTCCTCGTCGCTCGCTGACCCGATCGACGACAGCAATTCCGGGCCCAGCTTCAGCTCATCGAGCATCGCCTCCTCCTTCGGCTTCTCGACGAACCGCGTGATCCGGCGCTCGCCGTCGCTTTGCATGATGCCAAAGTCGGACGCCTGGTGCCGCGAGACCGGCTTGGTCGCGAGCGTGATCTCCGCGCCTGAGCGGATGTGCTGGTGCAGCAAAGAGCGGAAGTCCATCCGGTAAAGCTGATCGCCGCTCAGGATGATGTAGTAATCAAACGGCCGCTCCAAAAAATAGCGCATGTTCTGCCGGACCGCGTCGGCCGTGCCTTGATACCAATCGGAGTGCTTCGGGCGTTTGTTGCGCCGCGAGGATGTCGACGAAGCTGCGCGAGAAATTGTCGAACTTGTAACTCGCCTGGATGTGGCGATGGAGCGACATCGTGTTGAACTGCGTCAGCACATAGATCGAGCGCAAGCCGGAGTTGAGGCAGTTGCTGATCGGGATATCGACCAGGCGATATTTTCCGCCCAGCGGGACCGCCGGCTTCGAGCGATCTTTCGTTAACGGAAACAACCGCGTGCCCGGCGCCGCCGCCCATGATAATGGCGAGCGTTTGCTGCGTCGTGCCGGGTGGCAACGCGACCGTCGACAGCGCCCGTGGACTGAAGGGCTCGCGTCCCGAGCGGCTTGGATTGTCCACGCCCTATTAACTCAGGGCGCGTGAACCTTGCAACTCGGAAGATTCCCGTCCCACATCTCCTTTGGCCGCCTACCGTTGGGCCGACCGCAGTCACCGGACCGTCCGGAATATCATTCGGAAAACACCTGCTTAACGTCCCACCCGTTGCCGACCTTCCGTCCGGAATTGTTCGCCCACCGAAAGCTGCCGTCCCTTCGCCCATCGTGGCGATACCAGAGCAGGTCGTTGTTGTCGTTGATGGCATAAATGACTCCGTCGCCACCGGAAAATACCTGTTTGAAATTCCAACCGCTGCCGACCTTGCTCCCGTTGTTGTTCGCCCACCTAAAGCTGCCGTCGTTTCGCCCATCGTGGCGATACCAGAGCAAGTCGTTGTTGTCGTTGATGGCATAAATGACTCCGTCGCCACCGGAAAATACCTGTTTGAAATTCCAACCGCTGCCGACCTTCCGCCCATTGTCGCTCGCCCATCGGAAGGTGCCGTCATTTCGGCCCTCGTGTCGGTTCCAGATCAGCTCGTTGTTGTCATTGATCGCGTAGATCACGCCGTCGCCACCGGAAAATACCTGCTTCACGTTCCACCCACTGCCCACTTTCCGACCGTTGTCGGCCGCCCACTTGAAGGTGCCGTCATTTCGGCCCTCGTGCCGGTTCCAGATCAGCTCGTTATTGTCATTGATCGCGTAGATCACGCCGTTGCCACCGGAAAATACCTGCTTCACGTTCCACCCACTGCCCACCTTCCGGCCGTTGTTGGCCGCCCACTTGAAGGTGCCATCGTTCCGCCCCTCATGGCGATACCACATCAGATCGTTACCGCGGGTGACCGCATAGATTACACCGGAAAACAGATTAATTCTCCCAAGGCTCTTAATCGGAAGCGTTGGCGCCGGTGGCTTAGGTGCCGAGGGCTTGGGCGCCGATGGCTTGGGTTTGGAGGGCTTCCCTTCGATTAAAGGAACTGCGGAAGTTCCTACCTCTTCCGCAAACGCGGGTAGCTCAGCGAAGGCAAAAACAGCTACGATTACTAACGGGAGATAACTACCGGGTGATTGAAGCATAACTACGATCTCTTTGGGTTACAATTTGTCGGTAGTGCATAGAAGCTCACGAAAAAATCAACGACGGACGAACGCAGTTCTAAATCGTTTCGGGGTTGCAAGGCAAGCGCCAAGTCAGGTCGGTAAAACTAAGCTCTTCAAATCAGTAGTTGCGATGGCGCGCTGAAGGCGAATCACAAACTGACGGGGGCGCGTCCTGCTTTGGATGTGATCGAGTGCATCCGACCGTCCTTCGCGACCGCCCGCCACTCCTATTGCGGAGATCGCGCGTTGGTGTCACGATCAACCACCTATGTGCGGCATTGTCGGTTACGTCGGGCGCTCCGAGGCAGGTCCCATCCTGCTCGACGGACTGCGCCGCCTGGAATACCGCGGCTACGATTCCGCGGGCGTCGCGATTGTTGATGGCGATCACGTCGAGACCCGCAAGTGCGCTGGCCGCATCGCCGAGCTCGGCAAATTGATGACAGACAGACCCCCGGCTGGCACCTACGGCATTAGCCACACGCGCTGGGCCACGCATGGAAAGCCGACGGATCAAAACGCGCACCCGCACTTCGACGAGAGCGGCAAGCTCGCGCTCGTGCACAACGGCGTGATCGAGAATTACATGGCGCTCAAGGAGGATCTGCTACGCGACCGCGAGCACCATTTCACCTCCGAGACGGACACGGAAGTCCTGGCGCATTTGATCGGCTCACTCTACGACGCCTCCGGCGGCGAAAAACGGCGAGCGCTCCGCCGGTCAACGACAAAGGCCGCCTGGTCGCCGCCGTGCGCGCGGCGCTGCAACAAGTCATCGGCACTTACGGCATCGCGCTCGTCCACCAGGACATCCCCGACTTCATCGTCGGCGCGCGCCGCGGCAGCCCGCTCGTCCTCGGCGTTGGCAAAGACGAAAATTTCCTCGCCAGCGACGTGAGCGCGATCGTCGCCCACACGCGCGATGCGGTTTACCTGAACGACTTCGATATCGTCGCGGTCGAGCGCGACAAATTCGAGATCAGCTCGGTCGCCGGCGAAGGCGGGCGGCTACGAGGTCAGCAAAGTCGAGTTCACCGACGAAGACATCAGGAAGGGCGATTACCCGCATTACATGCTCAAGGAAATCTTTGAGCAGCCGGGCTCGGTCCGCGATGCCATGCGCGGCCGCCTCAGCGCGGAAGAATGCACCGGCAAAGCTCGGCGGCCTCGACATGACCCCCGCGCAATTGCGCGATATCGGCCGCATCGTCCTGACCGGCTGCGGCACGGCGCTGCATGCGGCCATGATCGGCGAATACATCCTCGAGCAGCTCGCCGGGATTCCGACGGAAGTCGAGTTCGCGAGCGAGTTTCGCCACCGCAATACTCCGATGACGCACGACACGGTGGTCTTCGCGATCAGCCAAAGCGGCGAAACCGCCGACACGCTCGGCGCGATGCGCGAAAGCCGGCGCAAGGGCTATCGCACCCTCGGCATTTGCAACAACGTCGCGAGCACCATCGCGCGCGAAAGCGACGGCGGCGTTTACATGCACGCGGGTCCGGAGATCGGCGTCGCCGCGACGAAATCGTTCACCTCGCAGGTCACCATCCTGATGCTCATCGGACTTCTCCTCGGCCGGATGCGGCACCTCTCCACCTCGCAAGGAACGGGCATCATCGAGGCGCTGGAGAAACTTCCGAGCCAGATCGAGGAGACGCTGAAGTTATCGAACGAAATCAAAGCGATCGCGAAAAAGTATGTCGCTTCGCCCGGGATGCTCTTCTTCGGCCGGCAATTCAATTATCCCGTCGCGCTGGAAGCTGCGCTGAAGGTCAAGGAGATCACCTACCTCTTTTCCGAAGGCCATCCCAGCGCCGAGCTGAAACACGGCGTCATCGCGCTCGTCCGCCCGGAATTACCTTCCGTCTTCATCGCGCCCGACGACGCGGTCTTGTCGAAGAACCTCAACAACATCGAGCAGGTGAAAGCGCGCAAAGGCCCGGTCATCGCCGTCACCACCGGCAACGGCGCCGACCATCTGCGGCACGTGGCCGACGACATCATCACCGTGCCGGCGACGATGGATTTCATCAGCCCGATCCTGACGGTCATTCCGCTCCAGCTCCTCGCCTACCACCTCGCGGTCGAACTCGGACGCGACGTGGATAAGCCGCGCAATCTCGCCAAGAGCGTGACGGTCGAATAGCAAACTCCGTCAGGAAACCGCGGGCGCGGACGCGAGCTGTTCGAGTTTCTCCACAATCGTTTTCTTCGCGGCGACGCCGATGATCTGATCGCGCAACTGCCCGCCGCTAAAGAAAAGCAGCGCCGGCACGCCGCGGATCGCGAAGCGTTGCTGCAACGCGGGATCATCGTCGATGTTCACCTTCGCCACGCGAAACCGTCCGTCGTTTTCCTTCGCGATCTCGTTCAGGACGCGGCGCAATCATTTTGCACGGACCACACCAGGCCGCCCAGAAATCCACCACCACGGGAATGGGCGATTGGAGGACGGCTCTGTCGAAGCTGGCTTCGTTGATGTTGATCGGTTCGTTCATGATTGGTTCCTTGGTTAAGTGTTTGCGCCGCAGCCGCCTGGCATGATCGGCAACTCCCGTGGCACGACCATGACGGAAAAGCTTCTCGGTTCCGCGCAGAAACATGAGCGGCGACGGCACGCCAATTTCAGAAGCCACCAGCCTCTTGTGCAGATCGTCGATCGTCGCAATCGGCTGGCCTTTGAAGCCGACGATCGTGTCGCCCTTCTGCAATCCCGCGACCGCCGCCGGGCTGCCCGGTTCCACTTCCATCACGAGCACGCCGCGCTCGTTAGGCAATTTGTGGAATCGAACGACGCGCGGATGCAGCGGCACGTTCTGACCGGCAACGCCGATCGAGCTGCGCCGGATGTGGCCGTCCTTGATCAGCCAGCCGGCCACGAAATGCGCCGTGTTGCTCGCGATGGCGAAGCAGATTCCCTGCGCGGGCAGGATGACCGCGGTGTTCACGCCGATGACTTCACCCGCGCTGTTCAGGAGCGGACCGCCGGAATTCCCAGGATTCAAAGCCGCGTCGGTTTGGATGATCTCGTCCATCAAACGACCGGACTCGGCGCGCATCGAGCGGCCGAGCGCGCTCACGATTCCCGCAGTCACCGTCTGTTGAAATCCATAAGGCGAACCGACCGCGACCGCGATTTGCCCGATGCGAATCCCCGACGAGTCCGCGAAGCGCGCGTGCTGCACGTCCGGCGCGTCGATTCGGATGACCGCCAGATCCGTCTCCGGATCGGTTCCGATGAGCCGCGCGGGAAAAACGCGGGAATCGTGCAGCGTTACTTCGAGCTCGCGTGCCCCGAAAACGACATGGCTGTTCGTGAGGATAAATCCGTCGCGCGCGATGATGAATCCCGAGCCGCCGCCCTGGCCGCGCTCGCCACTGAGCACGCGAATGTTCACCACCGTCGGCGCGACGCGATTGACCACCGCGGCGATCGTCCTGGAATACGAATCGAGCAGCTGTTCGTCCGCAGCGGCCGTGGAGCGCGACGCTCTGTCGTCGCGGCTGTCCATGGGCGATGACAGAGCATCGCCCTCCACGTGCAGTTCTGTCGTTACCACGGCAGCGTTTCGCCCATGTGCGTAAAGGTTCCGTTTGGTCCGTCTTCTCCCAGCGTCGCCAGCGCCACGCTGGTTTTCGCGCCATCCGGAAGTTCCATCGTCGCGCCCGCGCCACCCATTTCGGTTTTCACCCAACCCGGATGCGCGGCGTTTACTTTGATCTTCGTGTCCTTCAGCTCGTAGGCGAGTTGCACGGTGAAAGCATTAACCGCCGACTTCGAGACGTTGTAGGCCGGCACCTTGTGGTCATAGACCGGCGAACCCGGAGTCGCGTGAAATGTGATCGAGCCGAGGATGCTCGAGAGATTCACGATTCGGCCGGCCTCGCTCTTGCGCAGGAGCGGGAGGAACGCCTGCGTCGTCGCGATCAAACCGAAAAGATTCGTCTCGAATGTCTCCCGCCAGACGTCGAGCGATTGCTCGCTGACTTTCTTCTTCTCGTCATCCAGCCATCACCCCGGCGTTGTTGATCAGAATGTCGAGCCGGCCAAAATCTCGCTGCACTTTCTCGGCTGCTTTCCGAATGCTCTCGTCGTCATTCACATCGATTTCGAGCGCCTGAACATCGAGGCCTTCCGCCTGCAACTTCCTCGGCCGCAGCCTCGCCCTTCGCGAGGTCGCGTGCGCCCAGCAGGACGGTCACGCCCTGTTTTCCGAGTTGCCGGGCCGTCTCCAACCCGATGCCTTTGTTTGCGCCTGTGATCACCGCAATTTTCTTGCTGCTCATATTTTTCGAAAGTCGTTTTGTTTTATGCTTGGCAAATGAATCGTCATTGATTCAATTGTAATTAAAACAATTACATTTAGCACAACGTGGTCAACCAGCAATTTACTTTCGCGGTTCATATCATGACCGCGCTGGCCTTCTCCCCGGGCGAGGTCATCGACTCGCAGACCCTGGCCGCGAGCGTCAACACCAATCCGGTCGTCGTCCGCCGGCTCCTGCTCGCGCTGCGACGCGCGGACTTGATCGAAACCTTCGCCGGCAAGCACGGTGGCGCCCGCGTGCGGAGGAAGCCCGAGCAGCATTCGCCTGGTCGACATCTACGATGCGGTCGAATCCCGCCCAGTCATTCCCGTCAACGAACGGAAAGCGTTCAAGCACTGCGACGTGAGCTGCCAGATGAAGAGACATCATGAGCACGGTCGCCGAGAGCACCGAGCAGGCGGTCAGAAAGCACCTGCGCGGCATCACGCTCGCGCAGCTCGTCCGCAAAGTTCGCCCTCGGCGCTGACCGTCGCGCCGCGGCAGACCACCTGGCAAGAGCTGCACGAAACCGAGCGAGCGCTGGGTGCTCGCCGGTGCTTCGCAGTTAAGCGTCTGAGCTCTTCTTGACCGATGCGATGCCCGCGCTCATTTCCGCCGTGCGATAGGCATGCGCGAGGTTGTCCGCGTTATGCGCGACACCGACACGTCCCTGGCGATCGAGGACGATGCAACCCGCTTCGCCACCGACGCGCCGCGCCATGACCGCGATCGCTTCCTCGGCCGCGCGGTCGGCATCTTCGCCATTGCACATCGAAGTGATGATGCGGTGCGCCAAAGCCAGGCGCATGATCGATTCGCCAACACCGGTTAACGAGCAACCGCCCGCCATATTGTCCGCATAAAGTCCAAGACCGATCAGCGGTGAATCGCCAATCCGTCCCGGCATCTTGTGCATCAATCCGCCGGTGGAAGTTCCCGCAGCAAAGTCGCCCCGAAGATCGAGCGCGACCGCGCCGACGGTGTCCGATCCGCGCATTTTTTTGCTCCGCGGCCCACTCCGCGCGCATCGCGTCGTGGATCATTTCTTCCGGCGCGCAAAGCTCGCAGCCGCGTTCCTCGGCGAAACTTCGCGCCCCGGCCCCACTGAGCAGAGCGTGCGGCGTGTCCATGACCTCTCGGGCCACGGAAATCGGATGACGCACCCCGCGAATGGAGGCGACCGCCCCGGCGTGCAGACCGCTGCCTTCCATGATCGCCGCATCCATTTCGACGTCGCCTAACGAGTTCAACATCGAGCCGTAACCGGCGTTGAACACCGGATCGTCTTCGAGGAGGCGGATCGCGGCTTCGACCGCTTCGAGCGCAGTTCCACCTTTCTCGAGCAACCCGGCGCCGACATCGACCGCACGCAAACAGCCGATCTTATGCGCTTCGACCTTATCGGCGCTGATGGTATGCGCGCCGCCGTGAACGATGATGGCCCATTTCATGGTGAGTGCGCGCATTGTAGCGGCGCTCGGTGGGCGCCGCAAAACTTCGTCTACGATCTTCGCACTACGGCGCGGGCGCGTGCGGCGGAACGACGGGCGCGCCCATTCCTTTGAGCACGCGGCCGAGATCGCTGTTGGTGGAAATGACCGCGGTGGTGTCGTGTTCGAAGGAGGCCCTCGCCACCTCCAGGCTGCGCAGGAAAATGTAAAGATCCTGCGCGTCCGGCGTGCTGTAGGCCGCGGTGTAAATGCGCGCCGCTTCGGCATCGGCTTCGCCTTCAATCTTCAGCGCGTTGCGATTCGCGCTCGAAGTAATCGAAGCGACTTCGCTTTCCTTTTGGCCGTTGATGTTGGCCGCTTCACCACGACCTTCGGAGCGGAACTTCGAGGCAATCTGATGACGCTCGCTCGACATCCGTTCGACGATTCTCTCCGCGACCGCGGGATTGTATTTGCTGCGCTTGAAGCGCTCGTCGAGCAGCTCGATCCCGAAGTCGGCGATCTTTTGCCGGGTCCGCTCGGTGATTTGTTTTTCGATCGCGCCCCGGCCGATTTCGATGTCGGGAATCGAGCTCGGGAGAATGGTGCCGCTCTGCTCCATCTCGGTGTCGCGGATCGGCTGACGTCCCTTGGTCACGCGGACGATTTCCACGAGGTCGTTTGAGGCGACGGCGGTGCGCGTCTCGCTTCCGAGAATGTCGTCGAGCCGCGAGAGCGCGCTGCGTTCGTCATTCAAGCGGTTGTAATAGAGAAGCGGATCTCTGATCCGCCAACGCGCGAAGCAATCGACGATCAAATAGAGCTTGTCCTTCGTCGGGCACTCGGTCGGCGGTCCGTCCCAGGCGAGAATGCGATTATCGAAGCGGTGCACCTGGTCGAAGAAGGGCAGTTTCGCTTTCAGGCCGGGCGTGGTCACGGTGCGGATGGCTTTGCCGAAGCGCGTGACGATGGCGGTCTCATATTGGTTGACCACGAAGAGCATGGCGCCCCATTTCATCGCTGTGAGGATGAAGAAAATTCCGAGCACGGTCATGAACCGGCTCTGCAAAAAGCGCAGCGGGCCGACGGGCAGGGCACGTGATTGAAGCGCGTCCATGATTACTTCGCCGGCGTGGTCGTGTATTCGGTCGGCGCGAGCGGCAATGTTTGCAGCACGCCTTTGATGCTGTCGTCCACGATGACTTTTTTCTGGAGCGCGGGGAAGATGGCTTCCATCGACTCGAGATAAAGACGCTGCCGCGTGACCGCCGGAGCCTTGCGGTATTCGGTGAGCAACAGGCCAAACTTTTCGGTGTCGCCCTTCGCCTGATTGATCCGACGGAAGGCATAGGCTTCCGCCTGCTTCTCGCGGCCCTTCGCCTGACCGCTGCGCATTCGGAACGGCGTCGTTGTAGATCGCCCACGCCTGGTTGATCGCGGTCTGCTTTTCCTGCTGCGCCTGGTTCACCTCGTTGAAGGCGGCTTGCACGACGGGCGGCGGGCGAACGGTCGCGAGCTGCACCTGTTGAATCTGCAAACCGAGATCGTATTCCGAACAAAGATCCGAGAGCCGTTTCAAGGCAGAGGTCTCGATGTCGTGCCGGCCAATGGTGAGGACTTCGTCGACCGTGCGATCGCCGATGATCTCGCGCATGACGCTCTCGGAGAGATCGCGCAATGTTTTCTCCGGTTCGCGCGCGCCGAACAAATACATCTTCGGATCGGTGATGCGATATTGCACCACCCAGGGGACGAGCGCGGTGTTGAGATCGCCCGTGATCATCGTCTCGGTGTCGGCGGCCTGCGCGTCGCCCTGGTATGCGTTGGTCGCGTTCTCGCTCGACGAATCCGAACTCCAGTTTGAGCAGCCGCTGCGTCGGAACCACGATGATTTCATCGACGTGGGGAATGGCGTAGCAGAGACCGGGGTTTTCGGTTTTGAGATAGGCGCCGAAACGAATCTTCACCCCGACCGAATTGGTCGGAATCGAGACGAAGCCGAACAACAGGGAGAAGAGAACCATGACCACGCCGAGGACGGCGATCACCCCGAGGATCAAGCGAACGGGCTTGATCTGAAACGCGGTCCGGGCATTGGGCGAGCGTGGGATGATTTCCATGAATCAGGAGTGAACCGCGCAGTGTATCACACTCTGCAAGCGGCGCGTCATCCCGAGCGCAGCGGAGCGGAGTCGAGGGACCCCGTGATGGAAGCTTTAGGGTAACGCCACGGGAATTCCTCGACTTCGCTCGGAATGACGGCAGGCTTGCCGCGCTCATTCACCCGATCTTCCTGCGAAAGTGCAACGAGCAAAAACAAAAGAGCGCGATCGCCATCCCAGTCATGATCGCGAGCGATTGCCAGTATTCGGACAAGGTCGCGCCGCGCAGAATGATCGCGCGCATCAGGGCGATGAAGTAGGTCGTCGGCATCATGGCGCCGATCACGTAGAAAATTGTCGGCATCGTCTCGCGCGGAAAGATGAAGCCGGAGAAAAAGACGCTCGGCAGGATGAAGGCCATACACATTTGCAGCGCCTGCATCTGGTTCTCGGCTTTGGTCGCGACGAACAAGCCAAGGCTGAGCAGGGCGAAGACGTAAACGAACGTGCAGACGAGGATCAGCGACGATGCTGCCGGCGATCGGCACCGCGAAGATGAAGCGCATGATCCCGAAAAGGAGAATCGCCATGGTCATCCCGAGACAAAGGTACGGGATCAATTTACCGAGCATCAGGCCCCAACTGCTCAGCGGACTAACGAGCAGTTGCTCCAGGGTCCCGCGTTCGCGTTCGCGCACCACGGCCATGGCGGTGGCGAAGGTGGTGCCGATTTGCAGGACGACTCCGATGACGCCCGGAACGAAAAAGTTCGGGCTGCGCATCGTCGGGTTGTAGAGCATCTGCGGCCGGACCTCGATCGGGATATGCGCGCGTCCGCTCTCGTGCATCAAGCGCTCGACGGATTGGCGACAAGGCGACCGCGACGGCGGTGTTGAGCGCTTGCAAAGCAGTGGTGGAGTTCGACCCGTCGATCAGCATTTGCACTTGCGCGGGATAACCGGCGCGGACATCGCGGGTGAAATGCGGCGGGATCTGCAGGCCGACATAGGCGCGGCCTTTGCGGATTTCGCTCGTGAGCTCATCGACGTTTTGCACTTCCCCGACAATGCGGAAGGTCTCGGTGTTGACGAAACGATCGAGGAGCTGACGGCTCTCGACGGTGCGGTCTTCGTTCAGGACGACCATGGCCATGTGGCGCACGTCGTTGTCGAGCGCGTAGCCGAACGCGATCATCTCGATGAGCGGCGGGAAGAGCATGAAGAAGAGGGTCATCGGATCGCGCAGGACGCTGATGAATTCCTTGAAGAGGATGGCGTTGAGGCCGCGGAAAGAAGGCGCTTTCATCCTCGCGCGCCATCGCCCGCGGTCATCCCGAGTCGCGAAGACGACGAGGGACCTCGCATCGGCTGGTAAAGCATCCCCGCAAGGTCGGCCCACTTCGGGTTCTTTGTTTCCACAAGGGCGTTCTTCTTACTGCGACGCCAGCCTTTCAGTCTTTCTCCCGCGAGATGGCAATCCGCGGGTCGTTGAACGACTCGTAGTAAACAAGACGGTTCACCTTGTACGTCTTGGTGAAGCCGCCGATCTCACCGTGCTGATGTTGCCAGACGCGGCGGACCAAACTGTTCGTGATGCCGATGTAGAGCACGACTCGGCTGCGATTGGTCATCATGTAAACGTAGAATGTCTTCACTTCGTGGGTGAGGTCCCTCTCCGTCCTTCGGCGGATCGGGATGACCGCGTGGGGGCGGCGCGCCATTGTTCGCGTGCTTCGCCGTCAGCGCGACGAAGACATCTTCGAGCGACGGCCCGATTTCGTGGATCTCCGGCTTCGCAATTCCCACGCCGCGCAGCCTTGCTTCAATCGTTTCCGTCGTGACGCTTTCATCGACTAACAAGTGCATCGATTGTCCGAAGACGGTCGCGCTCTGCACGCCCCGGACTCCGCGCATGGCCTGCAGCGCGGTGGTCACGTGCTCACAGGTCACATCCAGCCGACGCGTCCCTGGCGGACTCACTTCCGGCATGCGCTTCAGATCGTCCGGCTCGCCGCAGACGACCAGCTTCGCCATATAGATATAGCCGACGTGCGAGCAGCGCTCGGCTTCATCCATGTAATGCGTGGTGACGAAGAGCGTCATCCCTTGTCCGGCGAATTCGAAGAGCAAATCCCAGAGCTCGCGGCGCGCGACCGGATCGATGCCGGCGGTCGGTTCGTCGAGGAAGAGGACGGTCGGTTTGTGCATGAGCGCGCAGGCCATGGCGAGGCGTTGCCGCCATCCGCCGGAGAGAAGCGCGGCGCGGCGGCTCAAGTACGGCTCGAGATGAGTGATCGCGATCAATTCATCGCGCCGTTGTTTCAGCGCCTTGTCGCGCAAACTGTAGAGCTTGCCGGAAAACATCAGGTTCTCGTTCACCGTCAGCTCGTCGTAGAGCGAGAATTTTTGCGACATGTAGCCGATCATCTCTTTGATCGTGTCGCCTTCGCGGGTGACATCGCGGCCGCCGATGCGCGCGACACCTTCCGTCGGCTCGAGGATGCCGCAGAGCATGCGGATGACGGTCGATTTGCCGGAGCCGTTCGGACCGAGGAAACCGAAGATGGAGCCGCGCTGGACGGAGAAGCTGACGTGATCGACCGCGGTGAACGTGCCGAAACGTTTCGTTAGGCCGTCGCACTCGATCATCGTCTCCGCAGCCATCAGGAGAAATAAATCCTCACTTCGGGACGTTGGGGAAGGTGATATCGACGGACATGCCGGCGCGCAACTTGTCGTCGCGATTCTCGAGCCGGACCTTGACGCCGAAGACCTGGCGCACCCGGTCCTCCACCGTCTGCACATTGCGCGGGGTGAATTCGGCCTGGCGATTGATCTGCTCGATCGTGCCGCGGAATTCCTGATCGCGGAAGGAATCGACCCGCGCGCGCACTTCGTCCCCGATCTTGATGAAGCCGAGCCAGGGTTCCGGCACGTAGACGCGCACCCAGAGATAGCTGGGCAGGATGAGCGTCGCGACTTCGCGATTAGGCGCGAGGACGTCGCCGACTTTCACGCTCAGGATTTCGAGGACGCTGTCGCCCGGCGAGACCACGTTCATTTCGTTCAACTGCGATTCGATCTGCGCCAGGCTGGCCTTGGCCTGGGCGACACGCATCCGCGCGCCTTCGACCGCTTTTTCCTGTGCGTTGGACGCGCTCGCGGCCCGCTCCGCTTCGTTCGGGGAGACGGTCTTGTTGCGCAGCAATTCCTGTTGCCGCTTGGCGTCCGCGCGCAGGAATTGCAGTTGCGCCTCTTGTGATTCCACGTCGCGCATGGCCGCCTGGACCTGGCCTTGCGCCAGATCGCGTTGCGCCGGCAGCTCCGCCGCGTCCAACTGCACAATCACCTCACCGGCCTTCAACGCCTGGCCTTCACGCGCGAAGATTTTCTCGACCCGGCCGCCCATTCGCGGGGCGACGTGGACTTCATCCACCTCGATCGTGCCGGAGACGGCATCGCTGCGGCGCTGGCACGCCGGAAACGCCAGCGCGACTCCAAGGAGCAGGGGCATGGCGCAACGAAGATGCGTCTGGAGTTGCAAAACGGGGGAACCTATCGATATCAGACGGGAAGTCGAAAGGCTTCCTCCGCCATGCCTGGATACTCAGGAACACCGCTCGTCGGCAAGCTCGGGATTCGGCCTAACGAGAAGATCGCCGCGATCGATCCGCCGGCGAATTATGCGCAGCTGCTCACCGGCTTGCCGACCGGAGCGGTGATCACGAATCGTGTCGCGGCGGGAGCGAGGTTCGTTCATCTGTTCGTCACCCGTCGGAGCGGAATTGGAGAAACGGTTGATTGCCTTCCGCGCGAAGCTCGACGATGCCGGCATCCTCTGGGTTTCGTGGCCGAAGAAGTCGGCCAAGGTGGCCACCGACGTGACGGAAGACACCATTCGCGAGGTGGCCCTGCCGCTGGGTTTTGTGGACGTGAAGGTTTGTGCGGTCGATGAAACGTGGTCGGGGTTGAAGCTGATGATTCGGCGCGCGAATCGCAAAACGGACGCCTAACGAATTGAGCCGAAGGCCGGGATCGGAGTAGAGTGGCGCCATGAAAACGCGTTACTTCGATCACATCGATCTCCGGGTTAAGGATATGAAAACGGCGCAGAGATTCTACGGCAGGTGCTGCCGGCGCTTGGCTTCACCCGCGAAACCGGGGATGACGAATGGTGGACGTTCTACGTGCCCGGGGAAGGAGAAACGCGAGTTCTTCGGGTTCACCGAAGACCCGGACCATCGACCGAACGGCAATCGCATTTCCTTCTGGGCGGATACGCAGGAGGAAGTGGATCGCGTCGCGGAAGTGGTGCGAAACGCGGGCGGCAAGGTGCTGGAAGGTCCGGAAATGTGCCTCGATTACACGCCGCACTATTACGCTTTTTTTTGGGAAGACCCGGACGGGAACAAACTGGAGATCTGTTGCCGCACGATACCGTCTGAGCCGCACTAGTGCGGGGCGCGATCACTGACCGGCGACTCCCACGGGCTGCTCGAGTCCTGAAAAGGACGCCCGCTCAGAGCTCCGGCGCGGAAGCGTTCGCGGTGACACCAAAAGCGCGCAAGGCGCGAAGCGTTTCCCCCATCGGCAGACCGACGACGTTAGTGTAAGAACCGCGGATGCGGGCGATGATCTTGCGTCCGTCGCCCTGTGCGGCGTAGGCACCGGCTTTGTCGAGGGGGTTCACCGTCGCCAGATATGAGGCGATTTGCTTGTCATCGAGCACGCGAAATCGCACATGCGAGAGCACAGAGAAGCTCCGCGGCGCCTCCTGGCCCGAACAGAGACAAACCGTGGTGCAGACTTGATGCTCGCGGCCACTTAACCGGCGCAAAATATTTGCCGCTTCGACCAGATTGGCAGGCTTGCCGATCGCCCGACCGTCTAACGAAACCAAAGTATCGGCGGCGAGGACAACCGCGTCCCGATGCTGCCGGGCCACCGCGATCGCTTTTCGGCCAGCATTCCACGTGGTCAATTCGCGCATCGAAAGCGCGCGACTCGAGCTCTCGGTCACGGCGGCGACAACGACCTTGAAGCGGAGTCCTGCTTCGGCAAGGAGCGCCTGTCGTCGTGGCGAACCTGACGCCAGAATCAAAAGCGGAGCCATTTGGGCAACGACTTGTGGCGGTCAGACGACGCGCCAAGAGCGATGGGCAAAGGAAATGCTTTCATCCTCACAGAACTAATGACCCAAACCAAAAAGAGCTTGGCAGCGGTGCGCCGGCGCGGCAGCTTACGGCCCCGCGGGTGTAGCTTAATGGTAAAGCTGTAGCCTTCCAAGCTACTGACGAGGGTTCGATTCCCTTCACCCGCTTTTCTATTGCCTCGCGAGAAATCTGTTGACCAGCCAATCCAAACGTAATAACAAAAGCACTGTTTCAGTCCAACCCTCAAAAAAAAGGGTCTCTTCTCTTATGAAAAAAATGCTCACAGTTTCCAAAAGCGGGCCGCGCTCTGCGCGTATCGTACAAGCAACGTCTACGCTCCTCATCGGCCTGGCGCTCGGCACCGCATTCTGGGTTGCGAGCACGCCGGTCGCGCAAGCGGAGGAGATGTCGCCGACCAAGATGATCGAGTCGCAGCTCCCGAGTGGGAAGACCACCGCTTCTGCGAATGAATCGGAATATGTTGCTGCCGTTGGAGGAGCCGTGAGGAAATACCGGAGCTCTGCGCCCCAGATCGTGCACGCCGCGGTCATTGCGCATCCCGCGTGGAAGAAGAATATTCTGCGCGCCGCATTTCGTAACCTGGGAACTGAGGATTGCCGGTTGCTCAATGCAGTGCTGCACGCGGCGATCGCCAGTGATGGGAGTGACGCGAGCGAACTGACTGATCTGGCGATTGAACTGGCGCCGAATTGCGCGAGCGCCTTCCCGCAAGCTGCCGGTGGCGGTGGTACTGAGGGTGAGGGTAACTTTGGGAACCCGCCAGGAAACGTGAATCCTCCGCCGGGATCCATCGGTGGTGGCGGCGGGCAGAGTAACCTGGTCGCCGTTTGTCACAACGGGCGCACCATTTTTGTCGCGCCGCCGGCCGTGGAAGCGCACTTGCGACACGGAGATACCGTCGGGCCGTGCGTGGTGACGCAGATCCAGAATAATTAGCCAAAAGTTGTCGACTTTGGAAAAGCCGTTGCGACTCCCCGCAACGGCTTTTCTTTTTTCCCCATGTGACCAGCCAACGCGGTCGGCCATAGCTGGCGGAATCCGGATGGAAAAAGACCGAGCGTCTCTCCTCCCTCATGGGGGGATTTTCCCTTATTCTCCTGGCGGCAGCCTTCGCCGCCATCCAGATCATGATCGGCGGGACGCGCATGGTGTTCAGCTTGCCGTCCTATGGAGTTCTGGGTTTGGTCGGACTCTCTGCACTCTTTTCTCTGCGCCGCTCCCAACCAAGTCCGAGTCAGTGGTGTCTCGCAATCACGGGCGTTTTTCTGAGTTACATCCTGGTGCGCGCCTTTTTCTCGCCGGTTCCTTATATTGCCCGGAGCGATATTTACTCGGTGCTGGCTGGTCTCGTGGTCTACTTGTTCACCGCCTGTGTTCTGACCAGCACGAAACAGCGAATGCTCTTCGTTTGTTTTTTGCTCGTCCTCGCCGTGGGTCATTCATTCATCGGCGCGGTGCAATTTCGCGATCATACGAACTTCATGCCCATCTCGTGGCTCCAGCGTGCCGATTACGAGCAGAGGGCCAGCGGTTTTTACATCTGCCCGAATCACCTCGCGGGATTGCTCGAGGTCGTGGGTGTGATGGGGTTGAGTATCGTCTGCTGGAGTCGGTGGGCGTTCTGGTCGAAAATGTTGGTCGGTTATGGGACGGGCATTTGCTATGTCGGCCTCGTTCTCACCGGGAGCCGTGGAGGATACCTGAGCACCGGCGTCAGCCTTGGCGTGTTCGCATTTCTGAGCCTCACCGTCCTTCGCCGCGCACCCGGCCGGTTGTTTTGGAAAGTCGGCGGAGCGGGAGCGCTGGCTGCAATCGTGTTCAGCCTCCTGGCCATCCACTTCATCGGCAAGAGTCCTTTCCTCCGCAACCGCGCGCAGAACACTTTCGAAACTACGAATATGCGCGTCGATCTTTGGCAAGGCGCGATCCAACAATGGAAATTGCAGCCAATCTTCGGCACGGGCAGCGGCACCTATCTGTATTACGGACGCTTGTTTCGCACCGAGCGGGTGCAGCAGGACCCGGTTTACACGCACAACGACTACCTCAACCTGCTCGCAGAATACGGCCTGGTCGGCGCTCTCGGGATCGCCCTGTTTCTCGGCGTGCATCTCTGGAAGGGCGCGGGGAGCTTTGCCCGTCTCGGTCCGAAGAGGGTGGCCGTGTCGCAGCGAGTCTGGAGCAACGCTCTCGCCTTGAATATCGGCGCGATTGCTGCTGTCGCCAGTTACCTGGCTCACTCTGCTCTTGACTTCAATTTGCACATCCCGGGGAATCTCCTGTTGTTCGCGTTCGTTTTTGGCATTCTCGCCAATGAGGGCGGCGCCCGGGACACCGAGCCCTCCACGCCTGCGCTGCATGACACTCTCGGGCGGCTGGCGCTCCCGCTTGTCGGTGCGGTTCTCATTGTGCAATGCGTTCGCCTGCTGCCCGGGGAATATTTTTCCGAACGAGCACGCATGGCCGTGCGCGATCAGCAACCGGGTCTGGGAATTCGTTATGCCCGCGCCGGGTTACGCTACGATCCGCAGAACCCGGATCTGCACGACCGGCTCGGGGCGGCTCGATTGCAGTTCGGGCACGCGACAGGAGATCCAGCAGCGGCGGCCTCTTTTCGCAACGAAGCCATTCAGGCCTTCGGCCAGGCGCGCGCCCTGGCGCCGCGGGAGGAGATTTATGCGCTCGAACTGGCCAGTGCCCTCGACGCGGCCGGGAGATTCGAGGAAGCCGAAGGGGTTTTTTACGAAACGTTGCAAATGGACCCGAAATCCATTAGCATCCGCCGCTATTACGAACACCATCTGGAATTGTGGCGCGGACCGATCGCGACGGAAGAGGAGGCAGGCGAGCGCTCCTCCTAGTCACATCGGTCGGCAGACGACAATCAAAAAATCCGTCACCAGCCTCAAAAAAAGCATTGCTCAGTAAATTTACCGCCGCTACTCTGCGGGCCACGTGACGAGTTCCCGGTGGCTAAAGTGCTGCGCGGCCAAGAAAAGTAACGAACCAAGACGGCGCCTATGAACATTTTCAAACTTCCCACACTCGTCTCGACGGCGATTGTCACCACTCTGCTTTGCTCTCAACCGCGGTTGTTCGCGCAAGCGGCCGCCGGGGGTTTCAGCAAGGACACGATGGAAGACACCTCGAAAGGGGTTGACTTGGGAACCGGGAAGTTTGCCTCATTCCCATTCCACGTTTCGGTCACGGCGCGCGCCGGATATGATGACAACGTAAACACAACCGGAGTTCAATCCGCAGGGCTCGGCGTTCACGAGTGTCCAACTGTCGTTGGCCTACAATTTCGGCAGTCCGCGCACGGCCCTCACTCTGAGCGCGGGGGGAGGCTTCACCTACTATCTCGATCAGGTCGAGGGCGACTCGAATAACTTCGACACCAACGGGTTCATCGCTTTTTCCATTACGCACAAGGCCAGCACCCGCCTGACTCTCTCCGCGAACACCTATCTGACCTACCAGACGCAACCCGACTTTCAGACCTTTAACTTTGGCGGGGGCAATTTCACCACGCAGAGTCAGAACTTCTTTTTTACCGTCGACAAATTCACCGGCTTGTATGCCTGGACGCCGCGTTTCTCCACCGCAACCAGCTTCACGCTCGGTTATACGAATTACGACGACGCTAACGTGAGCAGTTTCGAAGATCGCTTCGAGTACACTTTCGGCAACGAATTCCGTTTCCTCTGCTGGCCCACCACCACTTTGGTGTTGGATTATCGGTACGGCATCGTCGATTACATCCAGAACAGTCTCCGGAATTCGAACTCAAATTACTTCCTTGTTGGGTTTGATCACAACTTCAGTCCTCGTTTCAACATGTCGCTGCGCGCGGGCGTGGAAGTTCGGGATTTCACCGGCGACACCTTGAACCAGGGGGACGACACGAGTCCGTATGGGGAGGCGACGGTCAATTACGCGCTCGCCAAGAGCACTTACGTTACTTGGACGGCCCGTTACTCACTCGCCCAACCAAACGTGCAGACCGTCCTCAACACCACCACTTTCCGCACCGGTCTATCGGTGAAACATAGCTTCACGTCGCGCATCAGCGCGGGCGTCAATTTTGCCTATGAGCACGACAATAACCAGGGAGACATTCTCACTCCGAGCTTCGATGAAAACTTGTATTTCATCATATTATCGGGCCAGTACGCCATCAATCGGAACTGGGCTCTGAACTTGGGTTACGATTACACCCAGGTTTCCTCCCCCAGCGCTCAGGTGAACTCATATTCGCGTAACCGCGTTTACGGCGGCGCAACCTTCACCTTCTAGGCGAGGCCGATTCTCGGTTTTGCGCCGCGCCAGTTTCTAAGGTAGCCTGTCTGTCCGCGGGGATTTTCTATGGCACACACTGAAGAAGCAAAACTCCACTTTCTCGACTACTGGCGGGTCATTCGCGTCCGTTGGGTCCTTATTCTCCTGGCCTTCTTCCTGGTTTTGGTGACTGCAGCGGTGGTCACCTATTTTCAACCGCGCGAATACCTGTCCTCGGTCTTTATTGAGGTAAAATCGACCGCGCAGAACGTGCGCATCTTCAGCCAGGGCGATCCGAATCTCCCGATTCGCGACGCGCAGTTGGCCCCCACGGTCTTTCAGGTCATCCAGCGCACGGGCGTTCTTTATCCGGTGATCGACGACCTGAAACTCCAGGATAAATGGACCAAAGGAGGAAGCCGCCCTACCCGGGAGCAAGCATATCAGCGCCTGCGCAACCGACTCGATGTCGCGGAAGTCCGCAATACCGACCTGCTTCAGATCAACGTTTTCGATGGCGACCCGCAGTTGGCGGCGGACATCGCCAACAAGATCGTGACCGTTTATCAAAGCACGCGCGTCGACGAGGAAAAGGACATCATGAACCGCGCGGTCGAGAGCATGAACGCGGAAGTCGCCAAACAGCAGAAAAGAACGGACGACGCCGATGCCGATGTGTCCCGCATCCGCGATCAGGAAGGCATCGTGGATCTCAATCCTGAAGGAATGGAAGACGCTGCGACGGCCGTCAACACCATCGTCGTCAAGCAGGAGCAAGCGGTCAATGAGGCGGACGCCAAGGTCTCCGCTCTTTCCAGTCAGCTCGAGCAGATCGAGAAGGTGAAAGGTGAGGATCTGATGCGGATGATGCCGACGTTGAACATTCAGGATCCGACGATTCAGAAAATCCTTCCGATGTATCAGGAGGCGGTCGCGAACGAGGCCTTGCTCTTGAATTCGGGTTTGGCGGAGAACCATCCAAAAGTGAAAGCTCTTCGCGCCACAAAAGCCGTCTACACCAAGCAGCTCGAGGAGCAGGTCACGAATATCCGCAGCGCCTTGTCGCAAAACTTGCGGAGCTCGCAGACCATGCGCGACGATTTGGCGAAACATCTTGAAGAGATCAATCAGAAGCAGCTCGCTTCGAAAAACCTCAGCGCCACCTACACGCGCGCGAAGAACCTTTACATCAAGGAAAAGATGCTTCTCGACGGCGTGAGAACGCGCGCCCAGACGCAGATGATGGAGCTGGCGATGCCGCGCGTGGCCGTCAGCGTGAAGCAAGTCGCGGAGCCTCCCAGTTACGCCGCGCGGCCGCGCGTCGGTTTGAATCTCGCGCTGGGCGCCCTCGTCGGTCTGATCGTCGGGCTCGGCCTGGCTTTCTTCATCGAGTATCTCGATACCAGCGTCAAAACCATGGAAGACGTGGAAAGCCTCCTCGGCGTCCCCGTCCTCGCCATCATCCCGAAGAACATCAAGCTCCTGCACAAGGAGCCGGGCGATACGCCGGACGCCGAGGCGTACCGGATTCTTCGCACCAACATCGAATTCAACCGCAAGAATCCGGAGGCCAACGCCATCTCCATGGTGAGCGGCGGCCCTGGCGAGGGCAAGTCCACCACCCTGGCCAACCTTGCTTTCACTTCAGCACAGGGTGGTTACACCACTCTGATTGTCGACGCGGATTTGCGCCGACCGGTCCAGCACTCGATTTTCGACCTGAGCAACCGGGTGGGACTGACGAATTACCTGACCACGGATATGCGTTTGGAAGACGTGATCCTTCCGACCACGGTGGAGAACCTTTCCCTCCTGCCCAGCGGAATTCTCCCCTCGGACGCCGTTGGCATTCTGAATTCGCAGCGCATGTCTGATATGATCGCCGAACTCAAGACGCGCTACGACATCGTCTTCTTCGATTCACCCCCAATGCTGGGCGTCAGCGACGCTTCGGTGCTCGCGAGCGAGGTCGATCAAACGATCATCGTCGTGCAGCATCGCCGCTTCCCGCGGGCGATGCTCACCCGCGTGAAGCAGGCCGTTCTCGGCGTCGGCGGAACCGTTCTCGGCGTCGTGCTCAACAACGTCGATCTCAAGCACGATCAGAACTACTACTACTACACCAACTACTACGGCTACTATCAGCCGCGGGACGTTGAAGCGCGGCGCGAGTCGCGCAACCCCGCCTCGACTGTGGCCAGCAACGGGTCTTCTGATTCGGAGGAATTTTAGATGCGCAAAATCGCTGCGACCTTCTTGCTTTTCCTGGCCGCGGCCGCCGCCGCGCACGCGCAAGCCACGCTGCGTATCGGCGATCCGGTCGAGTTGCAAATAGCTGGCGTGCCTGCCGAGGAACAGGCCCAGGTAAAGAACGTCTACACGGTTGACGCCAGCGGCATGGTTAATCTCCCTTACATCAACAAAGTCAGGGCGGAGGGCCTCACCCCAGCCCAGCTCGCTTCTGCGATCGAAGGCACCTATCGATCCGCCAAGATCTACAGCAACCCCACCATCACGATCGTGATGCAACCGAATGCCCGTTTTGTGAATGTGGGCGGCGCGGTCAGGAACCCTTCGCGGGTGCCGTTCACTGAAGACATGACCTTGCTCACCGCGATCAACGCGGCCGGCGGCTTCAACGATTTCGCCGACCAGAGAAAAGTGCGCGTCTTGCGCGGTGCGAAGTCCGCTCCTACGATGTCCGTCAATCGCGGCGCGATCCGTCGAAGGACATCAAGCTTCAACCCGGCGACCGGGTCGAGGTTCCGCAGAGCTTCTTCTAGCCTCCCGCATCCGTCACTGATCGGTCGCCACGACCGCACGGTGGCGCCAGGCGTATCCGAGCCCGGAGTAGAGCGTCAGGGCCACGGTGATCCAAACGAGCACGGCGCCGCCCTCGCTCCACGCGCGCTGCCACCAGGCGTTCTCTTCATCGGTGTAGCGCAGTTCGATTGCAGCGAGCAGCGCGAGGAAAAAAATGACCGTGACGATCTGCCAGGAAGTCTTGTGTTTGCCTAGGCGTTCCGCGGGCAAAATCTGGCCCTTCGAACTCGCCATCAGCCGCAATCCCGTAATCAGAAAGTCGCGCGAGACCACGATCGTGGCCGCCCACGCCGGGATCGCCTTCAGCGGAACGAGGCAAATGAAGGCCGCGGCGATCATGATCTTATCCACGAGTGGATCCATCAGTCTCCCGAAGTTGGTCACAAACTGATAGCGCCGGGCGATCTCGCCATCGAAGAAGTCGGTCACACCGGCGACTACAAATAGGATCAACGCGGCGGTGCGCCCGAACTCCCAAGTCGAGTTCAGTGCGATCACGAAAAGGATCGTTAGACCGAGCCGGCCGAGCGTGAGGCGATTCGCCCAATTCATGCCGAGGAAGGAATCATGTCCGGCGCGTGTGCCGTTCGAAGAGCATCGGCCCTTTGCGCCGCGCCCTGCTTGAAGACCGGATGCTTCCAGATCGGTGCCCGCTTTTTCAGTTCCTCCACCACGGAGGCGCTGGCCTGGAAAGCCGCCGCGCGATGCCGACTTCCCACTCGCACCAGCAGGGACGGTTCTCCCACCGGAACAAACCCGATGCGATGCCGGATCACGATTTGCGTCAGCTGAAATTTCTCCCGCGCCTGCTCCGCCACCAACTCCAATTGATGTCGCGCCATCTCGCGATGCGCTTCGTAGTCGATCCCAGTGATCTCCGTTCCCTCTTCCGTCTCACGCACGACTCCCCAAAAATCGACGATCGCTCCGGTTTCTGAAGGTGCGCTCTCCGCCGGAACAAGCAGAGGTGCCTCAGTCAGCAAAACTTGGCAGACGGAATTTGCCATGCGTGTTAGATACAAATAGACCAGCCCAGCCGCAGAAAACAGGAGATACGCAAAATGAGCTCGAAGCAATGTGATATTGGCCTCATCGGACTCGCCGTCATGGGCGAAAATCTTGTCCTCAATATGGAAAGCAGAGGCTTTCACGGTGGCGGTCTTCAATCGCACGACGGACGTCACCGAGAAGTTCGCGGCCGGCAAAGCCAAAGGGAAAAACATCCAGCCCGCGCGCACCATGGAGGAATTCGTCGGCGCGTTATCGCGGCCGCGCAAGGCGATGATCATGGTCAAGGCGGGCGCACCCGTGGATGCGGTTATCAATCAACTCACGCCGCTCCTCGATCCGGGCGATGTCATCATCGACGGCGGGAACTCCTTGTTCACCGACACCCAGCGGCGCTGTCAGGACCTGGAGGCGAAGGGGTTTCACTTTGTCGGCTGCGGAGTTTCCGGCGGCGAGGAAGGCGCGCTCAAAGGCCCATCCCTGATGCCGGGCGGCTCCCGACAATCCTGGGAGATCATCGCACCGATCTTCCGCAAGATCGCCGCGCAAGTGGATGGCGAACCCTGTTGTCGCTACATGGGACCGGATGGCGCCGGGCATTACGTCAAGATGGTGCACAACGGAATTGAGTACGGCGACATGCAGCTCATTTGCGAGGCCTACGCCATTCTTAAGCATGTCCTCGGGTTGGAGGCGGCGGCGTTAGCCGACATCTTCGCCGAGTGGAACAAGAGCGAGCTCGACAGTTATCTCATCGACATTACCGCCCAGATCTTTCGCAAAATCGATCCCGACACCGGGAAGCCGCTCGTCGACGTCATCCTGGATAAGGCTGGACAAAAAGGCACCGGCATCTGGACTTTGCAATCGGCCATCAAACAAGCGGTCGTCATTTCCACGATCAACGCCGCCGTCGAAGCGCGCGTCATTTCCTCGCGGAAAGACGAGCGCGTCAATGCCTCCAAGATTCTGCCGCAGCCCACGCCGCCGAAATTCGAAGGCGATCGCGCGCAACTGATCGACGCGGTCCGGGCCGCGCTCTATGCATCGAAGATCGTTTCCTACGCGCAGGGCATGGAGCTGCTCGGCGCGGCCAGCGTTGAATCGAAATGGAATCTGAACTTCGGAGACATCGCCACGATCTGGCGCGGCGGCTGCATCATTCGCGCGGTTTTCCTGAATCGCATTGTCGAGGCCTACCAGCGCGATCCGGCCCTGCATAATCTTCTCCTCGATCGCTACTTCACCGATATCATCGCGAAGACGCAACAGAACTGGCGCGTCGCCGTCTCCGCCGCCGTTAAGCAGGGGGTGGCGGTGCCGGCATTCAGCGCTTCCCTTGCGTATTTCGACAGCTATCGCCAGGCGCGCTTGCCCGCGAACCTGCTCCAGGCGCAACGCGACTTCTTCGGCGCGCATACCTACGAGCGCATCGATAAGCCAGGCGTTTTCCACACCGAGTGGCTCGAGTCAGCAAAGCATGCGGAGGAGAAACCCGCGCGCACCAAAGGCGTCACAACGCAGCGGCGAGTAGAAAATCTTATGACCTACATTTACGAGACCACCAGCACCGACAAGCCAGTCCGCCGTTTTGAAGTATAACCAGAGCATGAAAGACGAACCGCTCCGGACGGATCCTGAAACCGGCGAACCCGTGCGCCGCGTCATCACTGGTGGTTCGGGCGTCTTGGTTCCCGGCGGTTCCGCCGGGCCGTCCGTCGGATCGTGCGGCTCGCATTGCGGTTGCCATTGATGAGCCGCGCCTGGGATTTGGCGCGCTGCTAATGGAAATCGTGCGATCCGCTTCCGACGAGCTGATCGTGCACGAGTGGTTTGATCTTCCTCGCTTTGATTAAAACGACGTCGTCAGAATTCTGCACCTCACCTTCAATGAGGAGGAACGGTTCCTCGGTAATCAACTAGTCGCATCTGCTCGAACAAGTCCGGCGTCACGATCGCATTCGAGACGCCCGTCTCATCTTCCAGGCTGATGAAGACAAAGCCCTTCGCCGTTCCGGGACGCTGACGGCAGATCACATTCCCCGCGATCTGCACCGTGGCGCCGTGCCGCGCCTGCGCGAGATCGGTGGCGCGCCACGCATTCGCCAACTGCGGGCGCAATAATTTCATCGGATGCGGACCAGTCGTCAGATTCATCGTCTCGTAATCCGCCTGCACCCGCTCGGGCATCGTCATGGGTACGAGCGGGGACTCTTCCGCTCCGTCGTAATCAGGTGCAGCAAACAGCGGCTCCGGCGGTCTGCTCTGCCACCCGCCACATCGCCGCGCGTCGATGTTCCGCCATTCCATTGAGCGCACCGAGTTCCGCCAGCGTCCGAAGTTCCTCTTTCGTTAGGCCAACGCGCCGCTTGAAATCATCGACCGACCGAAAGCTCGCTGCGTTCCGTTGCGCGACCAATTCGTCCGCATGCTCACGGCACAATCCATTAACCACACATAACCCGAGTCGAATGGCGTCGTCTGCGACCACCGTGCAATTCCACTCCGACCGCAGCACGCACACCGGCTGCACCTTCAGTCCATGGCGGTTCGCGTCTTTCACAATCGTGGCCGGGGAGTAAAAACCCATCGGCTGATTGTTCAGCAAACTCGCGTAGAACTCCGGTGCGCGATGCACTTTTAGATAGGCACTGCCATAAGCGAGAATGGCAAAACTGATCGCGTGCGACTCCGGGAAGCCGTAGAGCGCGAATGAGCTAATCGACTGCAGAATCTTCTCGATTGCGTCGGGTGCCACGTGGTTCCGCTCCATCGCCGCGCGCAGCTTCACGCTCACCTTGTTCATCCGTTCCTGCGACCGATGGAAACTCAGCGCGCGCCGCAGTTCCTCCGCTTCGTCGCCGGAAAAATTCGCCATGATCATCGCGATCTTCAGGATCTGTTCCTGAAATAAGGGCACGCCGAGCGTGCGCTCAAGGATCGGTTCCAATCGCGGATCAAAATACGTCACCGGCTCGCGGCCCGCGCGCCGGTTGAGATACGGATGCACCATGTCGCCCTGGATCGGTCCTGGTCGAATGATCGCCACTTCGATGACCACGTCGTAAAAACATTTTGGTTTCATCCGCGGCAGCGTCGCCATTTGCGCCCGGCTCTCGATTTGAAAGACCCCGATCGTGTCCGCCTGTTGCATCATCTCGAAGGTCGCCGGATCATCTTTCGGGAATGTGCGCGAGATCGAGCGGCCGGCCACGTTCCCGGCAAAGCTCGAAGGCATCCTGCATGCACCGACATCATGCCCAGGCCTAGCAAGTCCACCTTCACGATCCCGAGATCTTCGCAATCGTCCTTGTCCCATTGCGCGACCACCCGGCCGGGCATCGAAGCGTTTTCCAGCGGGACGAAGGAACTGAGCTTGCCCTGGCAAATGATCATCCCGCCGGAGTGCTGCCCGAGGTGGCGCGGCAATCCGTAGATCGCTTGGTAGAGCGAGATGAATGCCGGCATCCGCGGATGCGCTTTCGGCAAACCGGCCTGCTCGATCTGCGCCGCGAGATCGAGCGTGTGCGGAAAATCACCGTTCGCGAAAAGATGCGAGAACCGGTCGAGGATGCTCGGCGGAAAAATTCAGCGCCTTGCCGATCTCGCGCGCCGCGCTCCGCCCGCGATAGGTGATCACGTTCGCCGTCATCGCCGCGCCGTGTTTGCCGTAGCGCCGATAAACTTCCTGGATCACGCTCTCGCGCCGATCGCCGCTCGGCAGATCGAGATCGATGTCCGGCCAGCCTTTCCGGCTCTCGCTCAGGAAACGCTCGAAGACGAGATGATTGCTCACCGGATCCACCGGCGTGATCCCGAGACAAAAACAGACCGCGCTGTTCGCCGCGCTCCCGCGACCCTGCACCATCACGTTGTGTTCCCGGCAGAAATTCACGATGTCCCAAACGATCAGGAAATAACCGGAGAACCCGAGCTTCTGGATTAGCGCCAGTTCCTCCTCGATTTGCCGCCGCACTTTCATGCTGACCGCTTCGTAACGCTGCTGCGCGCCAAACCAGGTGATCGTGCGCAGGAAGGAATCCATCGAGTGGCCGTCCGGCACCGGGAAATCCGGAAATTCGTAGCCGATGTTTTCGAGCGAGAATTGGAGCCGATCGGCGAGCCGCTCGGTGTTCGTGATTGCCTCCGGCAGATCGCGAAACAGTTCCCGCATTTCCCGATCGCTCTTCAGATGCCGCTCGGCATTTTGCGTCAGCAATTTGCCCGCCGCATCGAGATGCGTGTGCTCGCGGATGCAGGTGAAAACGTCGAGGACTTCGCGCCCGCGTGCGGTGGCGTACTGCACGCCGTTGGTCGCGATGACGGGTAGACTGATAGTTGCTCTGCGAGATCGAAAAGCTGCTGGTTCAGGCGCTCTTCACCGCGAAGGAAGTGCCGTTGAATTTCGACGAAGACATTGTCGCGGCCCCAGATGTCGATCAGTTGTTGTGCGCGTTGCTGGCAGCCTGCGCTACCCAGCAGCGCCACGAGTCCGGCGGAAAATTCTGCCAGTTCATTCCAGTCAACTGCGCAGCTCCCTTTCTCGCTCCGCAGATGAGCCTGGGTGAGCAACTCGCACAAATTCTTATAACCATCCTTCGTCTCCACCAGCACGGGCAGGATACTGCCGTCAGCCATCGTCAGTTCGCAGCCGACAATTGGTCGCACGTTCTTCTCTCGCGCCGCGACGGAAAATCGCTGCGCGCCGTAAACGCCATTGCGATCCAGCAGTGCTACCGCCGGCAACTCGAGTTCTGCGGCAACCTCGGCGATGTCCTCAGGAGATGATCCGCCGCGCAAGAAACTGAACGCACTGCACGCGTGGAGTTCGACGTAGGACATGGCCGCGCCTTAATCGTAGATTCCATCGACTTCCCAAGCGTCTTCCGCTTGATGACAACGGCACAGCGTCCCCGTCTCGATCTGCAAATCCCATTCTCCGCGCGTCCAGGCTTTTTCATCCCACCAATTTCCCGAAGCCCTGTAAGGCCCATCTTGCGCGACCACTTCGCCCTGCAGCTCGGCGCTCCGCAGATGCACCGGCTTGTTCTCCTCGAGGAGAACGGATGCGGGCGCAGCGCACCTGAATCGCCGCAAAGCGAAGGTGGTGGCCTGCGCTCCGGCGGTTGCTTTTGCCTCGGGCAATTCCCACGAGAACGGCTCAATCCGAAATGTATCCGGCCGATGTGTCTCTTCGAGGACCGGCCGGCCAACACGCTCCGTCCCCAGCAAACCCGTGAGACGCGCGAGCGTTTCGGAAAGTTGGGTCGGATCACGCAAAGCGCTTTCGAATAAACTGAATTGCTGCTGCCCGGGTTTGGTCGCTTCCGCTTCGAGCGCGACCGCGATGATGGGCGATTCCGAGGTAAAATTCTCCAGATGCGTCTGCAACATGCGAAAGAGGACTTCGACGTTGTTGCTCGGCTCCGGAATTTTAAAGAGATGCTCGTAGCAATTTTTATCGCTGAAGGTGATCCGCAGCTTCAATTCCCTGGCCACGAAATAAAGCGCCCCGAGCCGGAGTGAGAGTTGCTCCAGGAATCGTCGGAGGATGAAGGATAGTGGCTCGATCGTTTCGATTTCGTTTTCGAACTCGAATGTTTCCGCGAATGATTCCGTCGGCTGGAGGAGCTTGAGCAGACGAGTCGCTTTGCCGTTCGCACGCTCCCACATCAGCACACCTTCCGGCCCGAGGCGAAGGCTGACCTGCTCCTTCTCGAGCGCGGCAAATTGGCCGAGCGTGTGAATGCCCCATTTATGGAGGATGGCGATGATCTGCCGCACTTCCGCGGCACGATCGGCTGCGCGTTTCCGCTTCGCCTTGGAGTTCATTATCGCCCTGGCAGGAGCCGCGCTTTTATGTCCTCAGGCAATGAAGAACTCGTGATCCAGCCCGTGGCGCGGCTCGCATCCGTCTTCAACCACGCCGTCGCGATCGATTCGAGTTGGCTGTTGCGCACACTTTGGTTCCCGATCGTTTCCGCCCATTGCGCGGCGGTCTGCGGATCGGTCGTCACCACCCGCCGGGTGTAAGCAGTCACCGCCGTATCCCGGGAAGCACCCGCGGGCAATGTCCCCAGCCACGCACCGGCGGCGTAGGGATCGTTTTGCGACCAACGATTCATCAAGCTCTCGAAAGCGCGTTCTCGGCTTTTTCCTTCAGGAAAAGTTGCCGCCCATTTGCTCGCGGCTTGCGGATCTTCGCTCGCCCATTGCCAGGCGATCGCCGCCGTCGCGCTACTTTGCGCTTCGCCCGGTGACATCTGCGTGACCATTCTCGCTGCTTCGCGCGGATCGGACTCCGCGACCACCGCGACGATTCCGGGCAAAACCAGATCGCGTCCATTACTCTCGGATAAACTTCCGGCCCAACGCAACGCAGCTTGCGGATCATTGCGTGCCCATTGTCGCGAGACGTTCTCCAGTAAACTTTTGCGCCCTTCCGCGTCCGTCGCTTGCATGGCAAAATCCGCCGCGGCCTGTGGATCGGCCTCGCTCCATTGGGCAATGATGTTGGTGAGGGCGTTCTGCCGCGCCGCGCCTTGGGGAAGTTTCTGCGCCCAGGTCACAGCGCTTTGGATGTCGCTATTGGCCAATTGTATCGCGACCGCGCTGGTCGCGTCCTCCTGCACTTTACCTGGGGGCAGATTGGCGACGTACTCCGCCGCCGCGGTGGGGTCGGCTTGCACCCAGCTCGTTAGGGCGAAACGCACGGCGTTTCGTTGCGCATCGCCCGCGGGCAATTGCTCCGCCCAGGACAACGCCGCGTGCGCATCCGTCAAAGCCCATTGCCGGGCAATGTTCCCGACCGATTGATCGCGCACCGAACCCATCGGCAAGTCGTCGATGATAGCCGCGGCACGTTGCGGATCTTTGCTCGCCCAACTCGAGAGAATATTCTGCAAGGCGTTGTTGCGTCCCTGCCCGGGCGGCAGCGCATTCGCCCAGGCAAACGCCGCCTCCGGATCCTGGTTCGCCCAATTCGAACCGATCACTTGAATGGCGGCGTCGCGACTCTGGCCCGGTGGAAGTTGCGATGCGCGCTCTGCGGCCGCGAGCGGATCGCTCGCGGTCCACTTGCTGAAGATGGGCCAGTAAAGACTCTGCCGATGACGGCCCGCAGGCAGGGTTTGGAGAAACGTGAGCGCGGCTTGCGGATCTTTGTCGGCCAGGGCGGAGACGATGGTCTGCATGGCCTGATCACGCGCGGGACCGGGCGGAAGTTGCTGCGCCCAGGCCGTCGCCGCGGGTGCGTCGCGTTCCGCCCAACCGGCGACCGCACTCGTGATCGCCCAGTTGCGCGAGGTTCCCGGAGGGACGGCTTGCGCGTAGGCGATCGCGGCTTGGGGATCAAATTCCGCCCAACGACCGACCACGAGCGAAATGAGCATGCTCTTCTCCTGCGGTTTCTGCAGGCCTTCGACGAAGGTGAGGACTTCGCGGATGTTCTGCGCATCGATGGAATCGGCCAGCTTGCTGAAGGTGGCGTACGTGCGGCGGTTCCCCGGCCGGGCGAGAGCGCTTTTGAGTCGGGTAATGATGTTGTCGCTGGAAGAATCGGCCGGTTCGGTTTCAGCAACATCAGCCTGACTGGTCGCGCTCGGCGTCTGCGCAACCGGAGTGCTCGCGATGACCGGGGCGGAGGCAGTGGTCGCCGCCGGGGCGGGTGGAGTAGCCGGAGTGGGTGTGGAAGAAGTGTAATGGCCGATCGCGATGCCAGCGGCCAGTGCCGGGATCGCCGCGAGGATCGGCCAGAGGAAGCGCTTCACGTCATTCATTTAAGTGAGAAATAGAATATGTTCAAGTGAGCGTATATAAACAAGGGTTAGATAATTTTCATCGGGCAACTCGGGAGCGCCTTTAGAAATGCACGACCATACGTTTTCGTTACGATGCGGTTGTCGAGGATGACGACAATCCCTTTGTCGCTCCGGGTCCGGATCAAACGTCCCACACCCTGACGCAATTTCAGGATCGCCTCCGGGAGCGAATATTCGGTGAAAGGATCGCCGCCCCGTTCCTGGATCAACTCCAGCTTCGCCTCGATCAGTGGATGATCGGGCACGGCGAACGGCAGCCGGGTGATGATGACGTTGGAAAGCGCGTCCCCGGGCACATCGACGCCCATCCAAAAACTGTCCGTCCCGAAGAGGACACTGCGCGCGGTTGACTTGAATTGCTCGAGCAACTTCCCGCGCGGCGCGCCCTGACCCTGGACGAGCAGGTTCATGCGTTTGCTCGCGAAGAACGGCTGCATCGCGTCCGCGAGCTGTTGCATCCCGCGATAGCTGGTGAAGAGGACGAAGGCACGGCCATCCGTCTCCTCGACGAAATGCCCCACCCATTCCGCGAGCGCGTCCGTGTAACCGGCGTCGCGCGGATCGGGCATTTTTTTCACGACGAACAATTTCATCTGCGCGGTGAAATCGAAGGGGCTGCCGAGTTGGAGCGGTTCCGCTTCCATCGCGCCGATGCGCCGGCGGAAATACGAAAGATCACGCTGCCCGACCGCCAGGGTCGCGCTGGTCATGACGCAGCAGCAGTCTTCGCGGAAGATCATCCGGCGCAGCACCGGCGCGATATCGATCGGCGCCGCGTTGATGGAGAAGAATTGCGCCGTCTTCCCGGTGCGTTCGATCCAATAGACATGATCTTCGGCGCTTTGCTCGAGGAAGATGACAATGCCGGTGCGCGCGTCGCTGATGCGCCGGCCCAGCTCCTGCATCTCGGCCTTCAGAAATTCATCTTCCGTCCGCCTAACGACTTCCATGATCCGGACCTGCAGCCCGGCCAGACGCGCGCTGATGGTGTCGGGCACGAAGTCCGGCCGCCGCACGCGCACTTCGCGGCCTTTCCGAAAATCGGCCTGCTCGCCGAGCGCGGTGAAGAAGCTGTCCACTTCATCCGCCAGCGAGGCGGCCAGCGTCACGCCCGGCCGCATCGCGGGTGACGGTGAAGAGACCTTTCCTGGTGCGCGCGTTGTAAAGGCGATGGATCGTCGCGCGCAATCCGTATTGCGAGATGCTAATCCCGATCTGGCGCGAAGCTACCTGTTCGACGGTGTGCGCTTCGTCGAAGATGATGAAGTCGTTAGGAAAAAGATAGCCGCTCTCGCGTTCCACCTGCTCCTCTTCGCTGCCGAGGAGCATGAAAAGGAGCGTGTGATTGACGACGATGACATCCGCCGCGAGCAGCCGCTTCCGCGCTTGTTGAAAGAAACAATTATTCGTCTGCCCGCAGGTCTTGGCCGTGCAGAGGTGAGCTTCGCTGCAAACCTGCGTCCAAACTTTCGCGTCCGGCTCGAGCGGCAAATCGCTCAACGAACCATCCTTCGTTTTCCGCGCCCATTCCGCGAGGCGCACCAATTCGGCCTGCTCCGAGGTGGTGAAGAGTTCGTCCGCCTGCTGCAGCGCGCGCTCGAGGCGCCGCGGGCAGAGGTAGTTCTGCCGTCCTTTCATCAGGGCGGCTTCGAACTCGACTGGGAGGATCTTCTTCAAGAATCGGGAGGTCCTTGTGAATCAGTTGCTCCTGCAGATTGATCGTCTGGGTCGAGATGATCGCTTTCTTCGACTGCTCGAGTGCGTACAAGATCGCCGGAACGAGATACGCGATCGATTTGCCCACGCCGGTCCCGGCTTCGACCACGAGGTGCTTCTCCTCCTCGAGAGCTTCGGCGACGGCTACCGCCATCGCCTGCTGTTCGGCGCGATACTCGAAGTTCCTGGCCTTCGCCAGGAGACCCTCCTCCGAGAAGATGGTGCGGACCCGCTCGACGAAGTCGCTCCCGAGCGTTTCTCTAAGCGCGATCATGGAATTTGCGATTTGCCATTTGTGAACTTGCTTATGGCCGCGACGACCGCGGTTGAGTGGCGCCAAGCTTTCAATCGCACATCGACATTCGAAATTCGCCCATCTTCATGAGACTGCTCGATCGCTACGTGCTGCAAAACTTCCTGCGCGCCTACCTCTACTGCATCGTGGGGTTCATTGCGATCTGGCTCATCTTCGATATCAGCGACAACATCTCCACCTTCCTCGACGATCGCATCTCCCTCTGGATGGTGGCGCAATACTATCTCACGCAGGTGCCGCAAATCATTGTCATTCTTCTGCCGGTCTCGCTCATGCTCGGTCTCTTGTTTTGCCTCAGCCGCATGTCCCGCACGAATGAGATCGTCTCGATGCTGACCGCGGGCGTGAGCGTCCCCCGCGTCCTCGTGCCGCTTTTTGTCATGGGCTTGCTGACGGTGGCGGTCAGCGGCGCGCTGAATTACTCGCTCGCGCCGCACGCAGAACATGCCCGCAAGACCTTCTTCGATGGCGTGCGGGACGATCCTCGCGGGCTGGGAATCATGGGACAGATTTTCCGCAATCGAGCCGATAATCGCACCTGGTTCATCCAACGGTTTCGGCCGGACGCCAACGAGTTCTTCACCGTGCAGGTGCTGCAGCAGGATCAGCGCGACAATATTGTGAAAAATTACCTCGCGGCGCGCGCGTTTTATCGGGCGGAACTGCCGGCGTGGGAACTCCAGGCGGTGAAAGTGGTCAGCTACGACGAGACCGGCAACATCACACAGGAGGAAACCGCCGACTCGCTGATGATGCCGCAATGGAGCGAGACGCCCTTCCGCCTCGCCAGCTCGAATATGCGCGCGGAATTTCTGAGCCTGCCGGAATTGCACGACTACCTGCGTTTCAACTCGGACTTCCCGCATAGTCTGCTCGCACCGTTCTGGACTCACTTTCAATATCGCCTCGCGCTGCCATGGACTTGCCTGGTCGTGGTCCTCCTGGCGGCGCCATTGGCGATTGGCTTTTCCCGCGGCGGCGTCTTGTCGAGCGTGGCGACCGCCATCGGTCTCGTTTTCGCGATGAATTTCCTGACGCACCTGTTCCTGGCGCTCGGCGAAGGCGATCGGATTCCGGCCTGGGCCGCGGCCTGGACGCCGAACATCCTCTTTGTCATCGTCGGCCTGGTTCTCCTTTACCTGCGCTCCACGAATCGTGAGCGCGCGCAGCTTGAATCCCTTCGCTGCCCGCCAGGTTCTCGCGTCATGAACCCGCTCGCCAATGATTGGCCGATCAAACATCGCGCCGATGCCTGTGCGCTAACGAACCGTCCGTTTGCGCCCGGCGAGCAGTTCTACACCTTGCTCTTCCGCGAAGGGAACGGCTATCGCCGCGAAGATCTAAGCGAAGAGGCCTGGAACAAACGCAACGAGAACATCCGTCCGTTCTCCTTTTGGAAGACGCGTTACGAACCGCCGCCCGCCGCGCCGCCGGAGCCGCTACCGAAAGAGAACGCGGAGGAACTCCTGCGTCGGCTCCTGGCCGAGAACACGCAACCGAATGCCTGCTACGTCCTCGCGGTCATGCTGGAGCGAAAACGCGTCTTGAAGCAGATCAAGACCGAGACCGCGGAGAACGGCCCGCGTGCTCATCTACGAGCACGCCAGGAACGGCGACGTCTTCATTGTGCCCGACGTGCAGTTACGTCTCGACGAACTCGACGCGGTGCAGAACGAGGTCGCCGCGCTGTTGAAATCAGACGCCAAGGCGCCGCCACTGATGATTCGCCGCAGATCCAAAGTCCTCCAGCGCTTCCATGGTTTTCGCCGAGCGAGCTTCCCGCTCTACCTCGCGCCGATGGCCGGCGTGTCGGACAAAATCTTTCGCCAGCTCTGCAAAGAGCGCGGAGCGGATGTGCTCGTGACCGAGTTCGTTTCCGCGGAAGGCATTTTCCGTCGCAACGACCGAACACGGGAGTATCTCGATTTCGATGAATGCGAGCGGCCGCTCGGGGTGCAGCTTTTCGGCGGCCACGCCGAGCACATGGCGGAAGCCGCGCGCCAGGTCATCGATTGGGTTCGGCCCGACTTCATCGATCTGAACTTTGGCTGCCCGGTCAACAAAGTCGTGGCGAAGAACGGCGGCTCGGCCTTGCTGAAGGATTGCCCGACGCTCGCGGCCGTGGCGGCGTCGGTCGTGCAAGCTGCCGCGCGACGTGCCGGTGACCGCCAAGATCCGCATCGGCTGGGATGACAGCTCAATCAACGCCCCGAGCGTCGCTCGGATTCTCGAAGACCTGGGGATCGCCGCCATCGCCGTGCATGGGCGCACGCGCGCGCAAGGTTACTCGGGCGCGGCGGATTGGGAGGTGATCGGCGACGTCGTTGCCGCGGTCAGCATTCCTGTCATCGGAAATGGCGATATCACCAATGCCGCGGATGTCGCGCGACGCCGGGCCGAAACCGGGATCGCTGGCGTGATGATCGGCCGCGCGGCGATGAGTTCGCCGTGGATTTTCCAGCAGATCAAACATGAACTCGCAACCGGCGAGCTGCTCGCCACCGCCGGATCTTGCCGAACGCTGGGCGCTGATTCAGCGACATTGCCAGCTCGCGGTCGATGAATGGAAAAACGAAGATCAAGCCATGCGCTCGATGCGCGCGCGCTTGATGGCTTATTCCAGAGGCTTTCCCGGCAGCAAGGCTTTGCGGGAGAAATTCCAGCACGTCTCCCGCCTGTCCGAACTCGAGGAGATTGCCGCCGAGCACATCGCATCGTATGCGGAGCACGCTGTGTTGCCCTAGGACGACGCGGCTCGTACCTTGCAGCCAGTGTCCACGACCAGCGGGATCAATTTCAAGATCGGTAACGAGCGCCTGATCAAGGTGACGGAAAATGCGTCGCGCAAGCTGACTGGTCTGCTCCAGAAGCAAGGCCGACCGCAGGGCGCGCTGCGGGTGGCGGTGATCGGCGGCGGTTGCTCCGGGTTGCAATACAAAATGGACTTGGTGGATGGTCCGGCGAATCGCGACATCATGGTGCAGTCTTCAGACGTGCGCGTGGTGGTCGATCCGAAGAGCGCGCTCTTCGTCAGCGGATCGCTCCTCGATTACAGCGACGATCTGCAAAAGGGCGGCTTCAAAGTGACCAATCCGAACGCGGTCGCGCACTGTTCCTGTGGCGAGAGTTTCGCTGCATGACGGATTATTTCGCTCTGCTCGAGCAACCGCGCCGTCCGTGGCTCGATCCGGAGGAATTGAAACAAGTGTTTCACCAGAAAACGCTGGCGACACATCCGGATGCGCAAACGGAGCCCGGCGAAAACGAGACTTTCACGCAGTTGAACGAAGCGTACCAAGTCTTGCGCGAGCCGAAGCGCCGTCTCCAGCACTTGCTCAGCCTGGAAGAAAGCGTGCCGGCGACGAAGAACGTCCCGGTGCCAGACAACATCGAACAACTCTTCCCAGTCGTTGCGGCACTCATGCAAGAAATGGACGGTCTGATTCAGAAAGCTCGCCAGCGCAAGCGCGCTGAGCCGCTCGCTCGTTAGGCCGGAACTCCTGAAAACAGCCGGGAAAGCCAGGCAGAGTGCAAGCGACGCTCACGCAACTGCACGACGAGGCGGTCGCCGAATTGCGCGAACTAAGCAAATCGTGGCTTCCGGGACGAAACGGATCATGAAACAGAGCTGCACTCCCTTTATCTTCAGTTTTCCTACCTCACGCGCTGGATCGCGAGAGCTGGAAGAGAAGCAAACGCAGCTCAGACGGAACGCGTGTAGGATCGCGTCTCAGCAGTTGTGTTCATTTGAACTTGCAACTCCGGCTCGTTAGGCCAGACTAGGCCCGTGCTCACAGAGCGGCAGCAGGACATCCTCAGTTTCATCCAAACCGAGCAGCGGGAGAAAGGGGTCACGCCCAGCACGCGCGAAATCCAAAAGCACTTTGGATTCGCCAGCCAGACCTCGATCATGCAGTACCTCGACGTCCTCGAGCGGAAAGGATTTCTCGATCGCCACGCGCGGAAGGCCCGCGCCTTGATTACGCCGGTGCAGAAGGTGCGGATCACGGATATCCCGATCTACGGGCAGATTCCGGCGGGCATGGCGGTCCTGGCCGAACAAACGATTGAAGGCCATATTTCCCTCGACGCACGCACCGTCAACGCTTCGAAAAACGGCCGCACCTTTGCCCTCCGCGTGCGCGGCGATTCCATGATCGATGCCCACATCCTGGATGGAGACATCGTCATCCTGGAGGATCGGAAGGACGTGCAAAACGGGGATATCGTGGCGGCGTTGATCGATGGAGAAACGACCCTGAAACGTTACGTCCTCGACCACGGGCGACCGTACTTGAAGGCCGAGAATCCCTCTTTACCCGAATCTCGTGCCAGCGCGGGAGTTGCGGGTGCAAGGGGTCATGGTTTCACTCGTCCGGAAACAAGTGACAATCCCTCGGCGGAAGCGCGGATAACGTTCGCTTGAACATAATTACACGCGATGCCATGCTGAAAACATGGTGGCCCGGAGCAAGATCCTCGATCTTCGTAATCTGCTCGCGGAGCGCTTCCCGCAAGCGCCCACTCTCCGATCGGCCCATCTGACGACTGGTTTGGCGACGCTGGATCAAGCGACTGGTGGCGGATTGCCGAAAGGGGCCATCACCGAGCTGACGAGCCCGCACCCGAGTGCTGGGAGCGCGCTCGTGATCTCCTGTCTCCTCCAAGCGGCGCAGCAGGAGCGGCATTTTCTCGCGTTAATCGATGGCCGCGACTCGTTTGATCCGCAGCCGCTGGGGAACTCTGCCTTGTCCCACCTGCTTTGGGTCCGTTGCACGAAAACGCTCGAGGCGATCAAAGCCGCCGATCTCCTTTTGCGTGACGGTAATTTTCCACTGGTGGTGCTCGATCTGGTTTTGAATCGAGCGGACGAGCTGCGGAAAATTCCCCAAACCAGTTGGTATCGCCTCCAGCGTCTCGCCGAGCCAGTGCCGACTGCGTTCCTCGTCCTCACCCGCCGCAGCATCGTCAACAGCGCACAATTGAAGCTGGTGCTCGAGAACACCTGGACGCTGCGCGATCTGTCAGCAGACGATAATTTCGCCCGGCTGAAGATTCGGGTACAGCGCGTGCATGGTGGCCGGCAGGAAGTCGCGGAGACAGGCTGATGTTTGCCACGATTTATTTGCCGAATTTCTATCTGCAGGCGGCGTTGCGTCATCAAGCGGAGCTCGCCGTGCAGCCGGTGGCTTTGCTCGACGATCAAGAAGCCAAGGCCGTCATCATCCAGTTAAATCAGGCAGCTGAGGATGCTGGCGTACGCTGCGGGATGACGCCGAGCCAGGGACTCGCCCGCTCTCTCGCGCTGAGGGTGAAAATGCGATTGCGCGCTCAGGAGAAGTTGCTCGATGAGCTGCTCCTCCAGTTTGCTTACACCCTCGCGCCTTACGTCGAAGCGACCGCGCCGGGAGTCTGCACCGTGCAATTTACCGACACGAAAAATATTCTACGGAAGGTGGAACGCGTAATCCTCGAGCTCGATGAAGCAGGCATCAGGGCGCAAGCCGCGCATCGCGCCGACGCCGGATGCAAGTTTCCTCGCGGCGCATCTCGCCAAACCAGTCCTGCAAGTGGACGACGCGAAAACTTTTCTCGCGCCCCTACCGATCGAAACCCTGGAACTCGCCCGGACCTAATTACCCGCGTGCGAATTCCGGATACTTCGCGCGAAGTTCCTCGGCCGCGTGGTCGGCTTCCGATTTCTTCCCCGCCTTCTCGTATGCGCCGGCGGCTTTCTGCAGGGCGCGCGGCGTGATCGTGGGATCGTCATAGAGCAGCGCCACCCCCATAAACGTCTTCCCGGCGTCCTCAAAACGTCCGCGCTCCACCTGGACATCGCCCGCGAGCAATCTCGCCTCCGCATTGACCCGTCCTTCCGGCTGCAAGGTCATGATTTCCTCTGCGATTTTCTGCGCCTCATCCGGTTTATGCGCGGCAATCTTGGTCGCGCCCAATGCGAGCAAAGTCTTCACCTTGGCCGCGGGATCAGTCGCGGTTTGCAGATACTTTTCATAAGACGCTTCCGCTCCGGCGAACTTGCCGAGCTTTCCCTGGGATTCGGCGAGATAGAACAGGAAATCGCCGTTAACGTTGCCAGAATCGCTGTTACTCAGGGCGGTCAGATACTTCTCCGCCGCCGGGTAATTCTTTTCGTTGTAATACTCGATCCCGAGCCATTGGAGAATTTCGCCGGGAATCTTCGCCGCCGGCTCAGCCACGAGGAATTTATCCACTTCACTCGTTAGGGCCGCGCGATTCTTCTGGTAAAAGTATGCGGAGACAATCCGCACCGTGGCCGAGGTGTAATATTGTTCCTTGTTCAGCTTGCGCGCGGCGTCGAGCGCGGTCACGGCCGCCTTGTAATCCTTGGCTTCGAAGGCGGCTTTACCGATGTAGTAGTTCGCCTGTGCCGCCACGGGACTCTTGGGAAATTCCTTCAGCAGTTGCTTGAACGCGTCCGTCATCCCTTTCGCATTCTCCTGCTGGCCCAGAAGCAAAGCCTTCTGCTGCAGCGCCGCTTCGCGCTCCTTGGCCGCCGGGAAGCGGGTCAGGAGCGTGTTCAGATCCGCGATGGCGGCGTCGTAATTCTTTGTCTCCTGATAAGCGAGCGCGCGTTGTGTGAGCGCGGACGGCATCTGCGGATTATCCGGGAAGGCCTTCAGGAAGTAACTGAAGGCATCGATGATCGGGAGCGGGCTCTTCAGTTGCACTCGACACCAACCAAGTTTGTAGGCGGATTCCGCGCGCAACTTCGGCGAGAGCTGGGACGCGCGCAGTTGCTCGTAGATCGGGGCCGCGTCGGCAAAGTTCCCTTGTTTATAAAAGGCCTCCGCCTTTAGCAGCCTGGCCTGATCGGCCCGCTCCGCGGTCGGATTGGAGGCGAGAAATTGATCCACCGCGGGCACGAGCGCTGTCGGATCTGAGTTGTAGATATTGATCAGCCGCTGGTAACGCGCGTCTTTCGCTTCATCGCGATTGGGATATTTCGCAATGATCTGGGCATAGATCGCCTCGGCTTCCTTGTCGTGCCCCAGCTGTCGTTGGCTGTTGGCGGCGAGAAGCATGATCTCGGCGCGCGAATCTTCCGGAACCTCCTCCTGTCCGCGCTTGTACTCCGCGAGCAGCGGCGCGTATTGGCCCGACACGTAGAAGAGCCGGAGCAACCCAGTCTCCGCGATCCCGCGCCAGCGTCCGGCTTCCGGCAAAGCGCGACCTTTCTGCAGGAGCGCAGTCGCCTTCTCCAGCATCGCTTTGTCCGGCTTACCTTTTTCACCCTGCTGCAGATCGACCGCAACCAGGCCGGCCCGCACGGTGGCTTCCGCTTTCAGCGCTGGCTTGCCAGTCTCATTCGCGAGCGCCTCGTATTGCTTGAAAGCATCCGTCTTGCGACCGCGGGCGACGAGAATCGATCCGGCCGCCAAACGCGCGTCCTCGCGAAACGGATTCGGGTTCTTCGCTTCGACGACTTGCAGGTAGAGGTTGGCGGCGTCTTCCTTGCGATCAAGATTCTCCAGGCAACGCGCTTCGAAATAGCGGGCGGAGAGCGCCAGCGCGGCCTCCTTCGATTTCGCCGCCGAGCGATGAAACAAGGTGTTCGCGCCGGCGTAATCCTTTTGATTGAACAGAATCTCCGCCACTCCGTAGGCCGCCGGTCCGGCGAATTCGCTCTCGCCATGCTCGTCGAGGACGCTTTGGAAAGAGGTGCGCGCCGCGGCCGTCTTGTTCAACGAGCGGTAACATTCCCCGAGATAAAAATATGCGCTCGCGCGACCCGAGGCTGCGGGATATTGGCCAAGAAATTTTTCGTATTCCGGAATCGCGAGGTCGTAGAGTTTGCGGCCGAAGAGCGCATTTGCGTAATTGAGTTGCCGCTGATCCGGCGCCTCGGTTTCGGAAGGCGGCGGCGTTTCGGGAGACGACGAGGTGTCATCAGGTGGAGGCGGGCGCCGGACCGATTCCTGCGCAGGCGGCGGCGTGGGAGCTTCGACCGGAAGCGCCCGGCGAATTTGCGGAGTCTCGTCCGCCGGCTGTGCACGACGCACTTCGGTCGAGCGCTGGGCGAACGCGAGGTGCGCGCCGGCCAAGACAAGAACCGACGCAAGAACGCTGGCCGCGCCCTTCGCCGTTTTCATTTTGCGGTTGCGAAGGCGACGTTCGTCACCCCGGCCTCGCTGCAAATATTGAGCACGCCAACGACGTTCTTGTACGCGCCGGTTTCATCTCCGCGAATGACCACGGCCTGCTCCGCATCCAGTTGGACAAGGCTTTTCAGGAGATCGGTGAGCTCAGGACCGCTCAGTGTCCGACGATTCACCACTACGTTGCCGTCAGCCTTCACGTTTACGACGACGTCGCCGATGGGTGCGCTTTTCTCCTTCGCGGAGCTGGCTTTGGGCACTTTCACGTCCAGTTCGTTTTCGTTGCGGGCGGCATTCCAGGTGAGGAGGAAAAAGATCAGCAGGAGCAGGAGAACATCGACCAATGGAGCAAGCTGAATGCCTGGGTGATGCGGAGTTGCGTGCCTGCGCAGATTCATGGGACGAAAGGAAGGGAATCAGAATTCTGACGCGCCGATCGCTTCAAAATTCATCCTCGATCAAGGCGGGCATGCGCTCTGGGCGCTTATTGGTACTGCAAGGAGAGCAGCGCCAGCACATGAGTCACCGCCGACTCAAGATCGGAGATCAAACGTTGTGCGCGTCCGCGGAAGAACGCGTAGAAAATCATCGCTGGAATGCCGATGGCGAGCCCGGCGGAGGTGTTGATCAGCGCCTCGCTGATGCCCTTGGAAAGGAGTGCGTAGCGCGCGGTGCCCAAGTCTGCACCCAGGGCACCGAACGAACGGATGATTCCGATGACCGTGCCGAGCAGGCCGATCAACGGCGCCAGCATCCCGATATCAGCGAGGTAAATGACGCGATTGTTCAGACTGGAAGCGACCCGCGTTCCTTCCGTCTCGGCGATCTCACGCACCTGTTGAAAATCCGCCCCAGGGTTCTTAGTCGTGAACTCGAGCACCTTTTGCACGACGCGCGCGATCGCTTCGCCGTGCCGGTTCGAGACCGCGAGCAGACCCAGGTAATCGCGTTTGCGCAAAAGCGCGTCCGCCGTGGCCATGTAACCGGCCGAGACAACAGCGCCGCGCCGGATACTCAGGAAGTAACCGATCACGAGCATGACGGAGAAAATCGAAAGCGCGAAAAGCGGGATCATCACCGGCCCCGCCGCGATCATGGCATCGAGAATGGAAGTGGATCGCGGAAGATCCGGAGCGGCCGTGACCGCGGGAGCGGCGGGACTCTGGGCAAGGAGCTGCGATGCGCTCGCAAGGAAGGCGAGCAGCGGAAGGGTGCGTTTCATTCCCTGAGGTAAGGCAATCATAGGTGGCGCGCGTGCCGGATGCAACACCACCGGAGCAGAGACAGCGCGCAGCAACTGCCCGTTCAGACGAATTGGTCGTCAGGCAAACTTGTCCGGCGCGATCTGGCGGCGCAGGCGGAAGATGTGCGCGGGCTGCGTTTCCGGGTCGAGCTCGACGTAGTTCCGGCTGCCGTGCCAAATGTATCGGGCATCGTTGAGCAGGTCATGCACTTGATACAGCTCGCCTTCGACCAGGCCGAATGCGCCCAGCGGGACGTAAATGTATGAGTGCTGCGTGCGGTCGGGATCCAGATTCAAAACCACCAGGATGATGTTGTCTTTCGCGGGCGTCGCCTTGCCGTAGAAGAGGATGTTGTCGTTATCGGCGCCGTAGAATTGGAGGTTCTCGTAGGAATGCAGGGCGCGGTTTTGTTTCCGGATTCGGTTCAGACGCGTGATCCAATCCTTGATGTTGCCGGGCGCATCCCAGTCGCGCTCCTTCCACTGGTACTTTTCCGAATCGAGATACTCTTCGCGGCCGGGAAGCGCGGCGTTTTCGCATAACTCGAAGCCGCTGTAGATGCCGTAGACGCTCGAGAGCGTGGCCGCGAGGACAGCGCGGATCATGAACGCCGGCACGCCCGCCTTCCTGGAGATGGAACGGCAGGATGTCGGGCGTGTTCGGCCAGAGATTGCCGCGAAAATACTCGCGCATCCCGGTCTGCGTCAGCTCGCTGAAATACTCCACCAATTCCTGTTTCGTGTTCCGCCAGGTGAAATAGGTGTAGCTCTGGGTAGAAACCCGCTTTCGCCAGCGCCTTCATCATCTTCGGCTTGGTGAAGGCCTCGGAGAGAAAGATGGTATCCGGATATTGATTGCGGACGCGCCCGATCAAATATTCCCAAAACGGCACCGGCTTGGTGTGCGGATTATCAACTCGAAAAATGCGGACCCCGTGACCCGCCCAGAAAAGGATGATGCTGGTCATCTCATCCCAAAGCTCCTGCCAGTTTTCGCAGCGGAAGTTGAGCGGGTAGATGTCCTCGTATTTCTTCGGCGGATTCTCCGCGTACTTCATCGTGCCATCCGGTCGCTTGTAAAACCAATCGGGATGCGCGGCGACATACGGATGATCGGGTGAGCAGTTGATCGCGAAATCGAGCGCGATTTCCAAACCGCGATCGCGGATCTGCTGCTGGAGCCAATCGAAATCTTCCAGTGTGCCGAGCGCAGGCTCGACGTCTTTGTGACCGCCGCCGTTGGGCGCGCCAATGTGCCGGTTGCCGATCGCATACGGCACTCCAGGATCGCCGGGCTCGCTGGTGACGGAATTGTTGCGGCCTTTCCGGTTGGCGAAGCCGATCGGGTGGATGGGCGGGAAATAAATGACATTGAAACCCATCGCCCGTGCGTCATCGACCCGCGGCAGGCAATCCCGAAAGGTTGAGCCGCACTCGCCGCGCCCTTCCGCCGAGCGCGGAAAGAATTCATACCAGGCGGCCGTCCGCGCCTCCACCCGATCGACGAAAACATGCGGAGGCGGCGCATATTGCGTGGACGCGGAACGATCCGGGTAAGTCGCCATGAGCACCTCGAGCGCGCCGGAATGGGCGATCGTGTTCACCTGCTTGGGTTCGCTCGTGCGGATGGCTTCCGAGATCGCTCGCAGGCGCTCCGCATCAAGCAAGCTGTCGGCTCGCCGTGCCGCAGCTTCCACGAAGGCGGCGCCTTCGAGAGTTTCGCTCTGCAGATCCTCGATGCCGGCCTTGAACTTCGCGGCGAACTCGTGCTGCCAACCCGCAAAGGAGTCCGCCCACGCCTCGACCGTGTACTCATAGGTCGTGTTCTTGTAGAACGTGCACACGCCACGCCAGCGATCATTCTCGATCAGGGTCATGGCTGTCTCGTGCCACTCAGCCTCGCCGAGCGCGCGCCACTTCAGGAGAGCCGCAACGACGTCGTGGCCGTCCTTGAAAACATCCGCCTCGACGACCAGATCCTCGCCGACGACGCGCTTCACCGGATATCGGCCACCATCGACGAGCGGTTGCAGGTTCTCGATCACCGCTGTCGGAAAGGCCCGGGGCATGGGCGGTAAATCAAGCGAACTAAACTCGGTGCGAAAGCGAAATCTCCGGGCGCGACGACGGCGGCAGTGGCGCTACAGCCATGCCGCTGCGGAGCGTCGTGCCAAGCGACATTACACCCGAAGGAAGGCCCACAGGGCCGTGGCTACGATCACACGGCAAAGAAGAACGCGCACTCGTATAACCCCGAGGTGCGTGTCTCTTCCCGGCGCACCGGCGTTCCGAGGACCGCCTCCACCAGGTCCTGCTCGAAGCGGGCGATGATCGGATATTCATCCAGCAGGTTCATGATCGGGCTATGGCACTCGAGGATCTGCGGACCGTCTTTCTCCTCCGTGAGGAATTGCGACATGAATCCCTCGTGCTCGCGCTGCTTCGCCAGCCACATCGCCCGGTCAGCGACGCTTTCGCCCGTTACCCTCTCCTTCAATACCGCGGTCTTCCGCTCGAAGACGTTGAACAACAACTTCTCTGGCGCGTTCGGACCGTAGATTTCCTTGACCGACTGGAGAAGCTCGAGGGTCAGGTCGTTGCTGTCGCAGGGGAACAAATCGTGCGTGCGCTTCGTCAGGCGATAGACCATTTCCGGCCGGCCCATTTTTTGCGGGCGCCGCCAGGTATCCAGATAACCGTCGCGTTCGAGCGTGAGGCAGTGCTGCTTGATGCCCATGTAGCTCATCTTCATTTTCGCGACGAGTTCATTGACGGAGAGGCCTTTCGTCCGCTTGATCGTGTTCAGTATTTCCAGCCGCTGGGTGCGGCCGATTTCGGCAAGTAATTGTTGGTTCACGGGGGTTGAGTCTTTCTCGCGCCGACATTACCCGCAAAGCTCTTTGAAACACAATGCAAAAGATCGCACAAGTTTCACCCGCGAAAGCGATTACGGCCAGGCGATTCGTTCCGTCGAAACCGGGTCGAACAAATGCGTCCTGGTCGGGTCAATCGCGAACCTCATGCGACGTCCGGCCTCGCCACGATCGATCGCACCGGGGCAGCGGCAGACGAGCGTATGTGCGCCGGTCTGAAGATGGAGAATCGTCTGCGCCCCGGTGGGTTCCACCACTTCCAGGACGGCCGGAAAAGTCGGCGCCGAGGCCTTCGACGACGGAGATGCCTGGACGAGCGCGAGATCTTCAGGCCGAATTCCGAGGACGACCGGTTTGCCGGTAAACTCAACCGCGCCCCCGCCGTCGGACACTGGCAGACGAGCTTCGATCGTTCCGCCTTCGATTTCGCGAAAGAGCAACGCATCTCGCTCCAGTTTCAATGTGCCGTGGATGAGGTTCATCGCGGGGCGTCCGATGAAACCAGCAACGAACATGTTGGCGGGCGTGGCGTAGACCGCGGAGGGCGCATCATTCTGCTGCAGGCTGCCGTCGCGCAGCACAATCAGGCGATCGGCCAGACTCATCGCCTCAGCGGAATCTTGCGTTGTGAAAATTACCGTCACTTCCAATCGCTGATGGAGCTTCGCGATCTCAGCGCGCATTTTCTCCCGCGTCGGCAGGTCGAGGTTTGCCAGAGGTTCTTCGAAGAGGAACACCTTCGGCTGCCGCACCATCGCCCGTCCGATCGCGACCCGCAGACGTTGCTCCGCTGACAGCGCATTCGGTTTGCAATCCAAGAGAGACCCAATCCCGAGGATCTCGGCCGCATCCCGCACTCGCTTGTCGATCTCGGCTTTCGCGAATTTCCGCAGCTTCAAACCGAACGCCATATTCTCGTAGCCCGACATCCGCGGGTAGAGCGCGTAGTCGCGAAAGACCATCGCAACGTCGCGATCCTTCGGAGGAACGTCGTTCACTCTGCGCTCGCCGATAAGGATTTCCCCGCGCGCGATTTCCTCCAGGCCGGCGATCATCCGGATGAGGCTCGATTTCCCGGATCGCGCCGGTCCGGCAACGACCGCGAACTCCCCGTCACCGATGTCGACGTTGACGTCATTGACCGCAGCCACGGCACCGGCCTTTCGGTCCGGAGAAGAATTCGAGAGATTTCGGAGAGTGACTTTGGCCATGAAAAAAGAGCGATCGAACCGCCTCACCAAAACGGCAGCGGTGTGATTTCAACCTGCGCAGGCGGCGAGATGGAATCTTCGACAGGACGCGCCTCGAGTCGAGTGCCCGGATCTTGAAACCCACGCTTCACGAAGCCCAGCGCGATTCGTTTCGCCAGGCGCGAGCTCTCCGTCACGCTCGTGATCCAGCCGACGTCCTTCGCCTCTCCCGCCGTCGTCATCAATCGCATGCCGGCGCTTGCGGCGTCTGCCCCACCGAGACAAAACCGCACAATCGCTTGTTCGTCTGTCCCGACATCTTGATCCGCGAAATCACCTCCTGGCCAATGTAGCAGCCCTTCGCAAAATCGATCGCGGTCGCCTCCAAGTTTGCTTCCGTCGGGATGATTTCCTCGGTCAACTCACGACCCCAGCGCGGGATGCCGCGCTCGATCCGGAATGTTTCCGCGCAGCCTTCGTCACAAACCGGGAGCCGCGCCGCTAATTTCTCGAGCGCTGTCCCATGCTCAGATCGACTCACCCAAACATCCGTGCCGGCGAAACCAAATCGCTCCGCCTGGACCACGTTGCCTTCTGCCGGCCAGAGGGAAGTTCCCCCACCGATGACATGCAGTAAGGCGAACTCATCCGTGACGTCCTCGATCTGCACGTCGTCCGCGATGACGTAACGCTCCAGGCGCGCGGCGAGTTGCTCGCGCAGCTCCGGTTCGGAATCGACGAGGAACGACTCCGCTTCCGCGACGACGAAGACATCCGCGTTGATCCTGCCCTTCGCGTTCAAGACGCAGGCGTGAATCGCCTGACTCGGCGTGGCTTTGCGCACATCGTTCGTCATCTGCCCATTGAGATAACGCACACGATCCGCGCCCGTGACGCGCAGTTTCACGCGGCTCGACAAATCGAAGATCGCCCCTTGCTCTGGCCGGAACTCCATCGTCATCTGTCGCGCAACAGCTCGGACTTCAATCCCGAAAACATTCGGGGTCAATAATCCATGCCCTTGCCAAAGAGTCGGCTCAGGAAACCGCGCGGCTCGGCCACTTCTTCCTCGGGAGGGGCGGGCGCCGACGCGACCGGCGATTCGACCACATCTGTCGCCGGCGTCTCGCCCTTGTCCGCTTCGTTCACTACGGCCACCGCTTCCGCGCCCGCATCAGGGCTGGGGTTCGCGGCCACCGCTTCAGCGCTAGCATCCGCGGTCGGTTCCGCCGCCGCCACTTCCGCGCCCGCATCCACGCTCGGTTCCACCGCCAGGACTTCAGTTGCCACGACTTCCGCCTCGACTCGTTCCTGCAATGCCTCCTCAACCGCTAGTCCCTCTGCACTCGCGGCCAATGGCTGCATTTCATCGCGCGTAGGCGCTTCTTCTGTCGCCGCCACCGCGACTTCCTCAAGGGCTACGACCGGGGCTTCAAGACCAGCTAAAGTTGTCTGTTCCTCTACCTCCACCGTGTCAGCTTCGGACGCCATCGGCTGTCCATCTGGAAAAAAGTCCCGCACGATCGACGAATAATCATCATCGCCCCGACCGCGCCGCGCTTCCTCAAACAGACAATGGCGGGCCGCCTCTGTCGCCGCCAGGGGAATACCCCACGAGCGCGCCAATTGGAGAGCGATCTCCACGTCCTTGAGCATGTGTTTGACCGAAAATTGCGGCTCGAAATCTCCCGCCAACATTTTCGGCAACTTCATCGTGAGCGTGGCGGAGTTGCTCCCATTCCCGTGCATGGCGGTCGCAAACTTTTCCAGGCCAATCCCAGAACTGTGAACCAAAGCCAAGGCTTCCGCCGCCACCTGTACCGTCGCGGCGGTGACCATGTTCGTGGCGATCTTAATCGTCATCGCCTGGCCGATCTCGCCAATCTCGATGATCTCCTTGCTGCTCGCCTGCAAGACCGGACGCACCCGCCGATACGCAGCCTCGTCGCCGCCGATGTAATAAACCAACTCGCCCCTTCCCGCGGCCTCTTTGCTCCCGGTGAAAGGTGCATCCAGGAGTTCTGCCCCGCGCCGCTGCACGATCTCGGCCGCCGCGCGCACCGTGTGTGGCGCGACCGTGCTGTGCGCCATGATGACGTGATGCGCGTTGAGCGATTGCTTCATCTGCTGCACCACGTCGAGCAGCGCCTCGTCGTCCGAAACGAAGATCTGAATGTAATCGCAAAGCTGGGCGATCTCCGACGGCGAACCGACAAAATTTGGAAACGGCCGCGGCGTGCGATTCCAGACAAAGACGTGGAAACCGCGCCGTCGCGCCGCATCGGCGACCCGTTGGCCGATGATTCCCAGTCCGATAACTCCGACGTTCTTTTCTGTTCTGCGCGACATTTACAAGATCGCCGTAATTAGCTGGGCGACGCGTCGAAAATCACGGCAAACCGGCGCGGGCGCAATCTGGAACTTGCAGGTCGTTAGTCGTCACCGCGCGCTGAGACGTTCGCTCAATTGTCTCACCGCTTTCGCGCGCTTCTCGTTCTCTAGTGCGAGGGCGATCTCAGGCTGCGCCTCTTCGAAACTCAACTTGCCCGGCGGTTTCGCCTCGGAGAGTTGCGCGATGTGGAAACCGAGATTCGATCGGAATGGAGCGGAGCTGGACGCGACCGAAAGTTTTTCCACCTCCGCGAAAAACTCTGGCGGCATGCGCAAAGCGGCGAAGTAGCCGAGATCGCCGCCGCGACGCTTTGGTCGCTTCATCTTCGGAAGCTTCCGCGGCGAGCTGCGCCAGGGATTCTCCCGCCAACATCCGCACGGCCAGTCCTTGAATTGCGCTCTGCTTCCCGGCGACCAATTCCGGCGCTGATCCGGCAGGCGCCGCGAGAAACAGGTGACTCGCGCGGTAACGCTGCGGCTGCTTGAAACTGCGTCGCATGCGCTTCGTAGAATTGCCGCGCCTCTTCTTGCGTGACCCCGAGTTGCGGCGCGATTTGTTTCTCGATCCAGCTCCGGGCGCGCAAGTGCTCCGTGATTTCCGATCGGATCGCGCCTAACGATAGGTGGGAAGACTCCAGCGCCTGCCTGAAAAGCTTCATCATCGCCAAATTGAGCACGCAGCAGATTCAGTTCGCGCTCGATCTCGACATCGGCCACCGGTTCGGTCGCCGAAGCGGCTCGCAACTGCAGCTCCACGGGAAAACGTCTCCGGTTCAACGCCGCACAACCGCGCGAGCAGACCTCGGGCAGCGGACGATCGGTAAATCGCTTCGCTCGCCGCGGCGCCGGCGAGAGCAGCAACTGCGACGAGCAACATCGAGCGCAGAACGCGCTTCATTTCAACTTCGCGTCCACCAGATAACGCAGCGCCACCGAGCCCACGATTCCAAGACTCTCCGCGCTAATTTTATCCATCGTGTCTTCAGGCGTATGCCAGGCGGGAAAATCGAAATCAATCAGATCGATCGTCGGAATGCCCACGCCGTTCAGCGGCGTGTGATCGTCGGTGATTCCGTTCTGCGAATAGGTAAAGTGTTGCCGCACCTTCAGCGCCTCCGCGGCGGCGAAAATCCCGAGGGTCATTTCGCTCGGTGAATCCGGCGGCAGGGTAATCGTCAACGAGCGATCGCCCACCATGTCAAAGAGAATGCCACCGCGAAATTGTTTCACCTCTTTTTCATCCACGAGTTGCTTCGCGAAATAGCGGCTGCCGTAGAGCCCATCCGTGTCGGTGAAACTAACGTAAGCCTCCTCGCCATCGAAAAAGACGAACTGGATCTTCCGCGCGAGCTCCGGCTGCTGCGCCAGCACGCGTGCCATCTCGAGCAGCAAACCGGTGCTCGAGCCTCCGTCGTTCGCTCCCACGAAACGGGCGGTCGCAAACGTCTTGGTGTCGTAATGCGAGCAGAGCAGGAACGATGGCGCCGCCTTTGCGCCGGCTTCCGACGGGAAAGTGGCGATTAGATTGACGAAGGTCACCATCCCTTGCGGCGTCTCGTCGGCGAACGACTGCGGCGTCACCCGCCAACCAAAAGCTTGCAGTTGTTTCGTGAGATACTCGCGTGATTTCTCAATCGCTTCGCTGGCCGGTGGCCGCGGTCCGTAATCCACCAGTTGCTGGACATGCCGGAGGGCGTTCTCCCCGGAAAATTGCTCCCAGAGCTTGTCTTCGGAAGCGCTCCTTGCTGCTTCGCCGCTCCCGTCGCATGCGCTGAGCGCGGACAGGAGCAAACTGGAGCGCGACGCTCTGTCGTCGCCAATCTAGGAACTGACAGAGCAGTGCCTCAGTGCTTGCCGATCCATGAAAGATTGACTCAACCCTCGCCCGCGGGGAAACCGATCGCATTCAGCACCCGCTGCAGGTCATCGTTCCCGTAATATTCGATCTCAATCCGGCCGCGTTTCTCTCCGTGATGAAAAATGACGCGGGTGCCGAGATGTTGCTGCAAACGATTTTGCAGGTCTGCAACGGTCGCGGAAGTCGCGTCTGGACTAACGACTCTTCTTGCGGCGCCGTGTCGTCCCGAGTTGGCGCGCCACCAGGCGCTCGGCATCACGCACAGGAGAACTCCGACGCAGCACCGTTTCCGCGACCGCCAGTTGCTCTTCCTGCACCTTCAAGCCGAGCAGCACTTTCGCATGACCGACCGACAACAATCCTTGCGTCACCCAAGCCTGCACTTGCGGATGCAAATCCAGCAAGCGCAGGGAATTCGCGACCGCCGCCCGGCTGCGCCCGACTTTCTGCGCGATGTCTTCCTGTCGCAGTCCGAATTCGCCCGCGAGCCGCGCGTAGGCCTGCGCTTCCTCGATCGGATTGAGATCCTCGCGCTGCAGATTCTCGATCAGCGAAAGTTCGAGGACGTCCAGATCAGTCGCGTCGCGCACGATCACCGGCACGTCGGCCAAGCCCAATTTCTCGGCCGCGCGCCAACGTCGCTCACCCGCGATCAACTCGTGCCGTCCCTCGACCAGCCTAACGATCGAGCGGCTGAATAATTCCATGCTGCCGAATCGAGTCGACCAATTCCTGAAGCGCTTCCGCGGCGAATTCCTTTCGCGGCTGAAGCGGACTCGGCACAATCTGCGTCAGGCGGACTTGGCGAACCTGATCGCCGGCCTCTGCCGCCGACGACGGCGGAAGCGGAGCCGGGCGCGGACCAATCAAGGCGCCGAGTCCTTTGCCGAGTGCGGATTTGGCCATTGCTCGCAGGGTATCGGAACGGGTTTGGTTACGCAAACGACAACGCCAGATGGACAGGATTGCGCAGCGCTACGTGCTCCGTAGCGTGCCGCCATGCCGCAGGACTCACCCGTTTTCACGCTCGGTCATTCCCCCGATCCGGACGACGCCTTCATGTTCTACGCGATGGCGGAAAACAAAATCGATCTGCGCGGCTACCGCTTCGAGCATCGGCTGGAAGATATTCAAACACTGAACGAGCGCGCGATGCGCGGCGAACTCCACATCTCCGCGATTTCGATTCACGCCTATGCTTACGTCGGCGAGCGCTACGCGCTTCTCCCGTGCGGCGCGAGCATGGGCGATGGCTACGGCCCGATGATTGTCAGCCTCGCGACCGACGGGACTCGCGTCCGGCGCGACGGACGATGAGATCCGTGCCTGGTTACGCGGCCAGACAATCGCGATTCCTGGATTGATGACGAGCGCTTATCTG
>CAWATC010000011.1:0-241709 GCA_963784865.1 uncultured Verrucomicrobiae bacterium
AGGCGACGCATTCATCGGCGTTCAACTGGAGGATCATTTTTTTATCGGGGTTGACAATGGCCTGTTAGGATTGATCAGCGACAAATCTCATCAAGCGATCGTTGAATTGAATGTCATCAACCCGGTCGCCACGACGTTCCCTGAAAAGGATATTCTGGCTCCTGCAGCCGCGAAACTAGCGAGCGGAGTTGCACTGATGGACCTGGGACTTTTGATGAGTACGTTTAAGAAGAGTATCGGGCGGTTTGTCAAGGCTACGAAGCGACAAATCTCGGGACATGTCGTCCGCGTCGACAATTTCGGAAACCTGATCACCAATATTCCGAAAGATGCCTTTGAAACACTGAGTACAGGAAAGACTTATACTATTCAATTTGGCGGCGAAAAATTCAGACGCATCCACACGAATTATCACCAAACCGAACAAGGGGACTGTTTTTTGCTCTTTAACAGTCTGGCCTTCCTGGAAATCGGTATTTATAAGGGGAATGCCAGCGAATTGCTAGGCCTGACGTACGATAGTCCTGTAAACATTACGTTTGAGGAATAGCATCTGAAACCCGGCCAACTTCAACACTTCAACACATTAACACATCAACACTTTTCCCCATGCTCATTCGAATCGTCCGCATGCATTTCACCGAGGCTGGTGTTGAAGAATTCCTGGATATTTTTAACAAGAATATGAATGCCATTCGTAATTTCAACGGCTGTTCGCATCTTCAGTTACTCAAAGACTCAGACGATCCGTTGTGCTACTCCACATTAAGCTATTGGGACAAACCCGAGAGTCTTGAAAACTACCGGAAGTCAGAGCTGTTTGGAAAAGTTTGGGGACAGGTGAAGACCCTGTTCTCAGAACGATCGCAGGCATTCACCCTCACCCCTTGCCCCTCTCCCCAGGGCCCTCACCCCAACCCCTCTCCCTAGGGAGAGGGGCAAGGGGTGAGGGGGCTACAGCGTACTCATATCGATCACAAACCTGTACTTCACGTCGCTCTTCAGTACCCGTTCATACGCTTCATTGATTTTCTGGATGGGGATTATCTCGACGTCCGACATGATCGAGTGCTCGGCACAATAATCAAGCATCTCCTGAGTTTCCTTTATCCCTCCGATCAGGGAACCCCCGATCTTTTTTCGGCCACCGATTAAAGAAAAACTATCCACGGGAGACGGATCGGGCGGTGCCCCTACCAGAATCAAGGTTCCGTCACGCTTGAGAAGTTTCAGGTATTGATTCAGGTCGTGAAGGGCCGAGACCGTATCAATAATAAAATCAAAATGATTCTTCAGTCTTTTTAGTGCCGTCTGGTCCGAGGTCACGCGAAAGTGATGGGCCCCCAGGCGCTTCGCATCTTCTTCTTTACTTTTGGATGTACTGAGCACGGTCACTTCTGCTCCCAGGGAAGCTCCAATCTTCACGGCCATATGACCCAAGCCACCCAGGCCGAGTACGCCAAGGCGATGCCCCTTTCCTACTTTCCAATGCATGAGCGGCGAATAGGTAGTAATACCTGCGCATAACAACGGAGCTACCCGGTCGAGGGACAACTTCGATGAAATATGGAGCGTGTAGGCTTCATCGACCACAATCTGTGATGAGTACCCGCCGTAGGTAGGAGTGATTTTGTCGTTTTCGTAGCTGTTGTAGGTACCTGCCATTCCTTTGTCACAATACTGCTCGAGCCCCTCTTTGCAGTTTTGACATTCGCGGCAGGAATCGACAAAACAGCCGACTCCCGCAACATCGCCGACTCTGAATCGGGTAACTTTGCTTCCAATCTTGCCGACTCGACCAACAATTTCATGTCCCGGAACCATGGGAAAGATCGCACCGCCCCATTCATCGCGGGTCTGGTGGATGTCGGAATGACAAACACCACAATACTGAATATCAATTAGAACATCGTTGGGTCCGCCTTCCCTGCGTTCAATGCGAAAAGGAGCCAATGGTGTGGTCGCTTTTTGTGCGGCGTAGGATTTTACAGGAATCATGAATTTTTTCTTCTAAAATGCAACCAAAGATAATCCGTATAGTCTCAAACGCGATTATTTATTACTTGGCCGGAAAAAAAATCGCATTTGAGTAGCGCAAAGTCCGGCCAAAAAGCTTTATAAACCGACCGTTTCTTTGTTAACTTTGTCATATTGACGTCGTAACACAATGAACTATAAGTCTACCTCAAGGGAATCGACACGGATGTTTAAGAGCGACTTTCTGGAAGGCCTCTCCAAAGTCCATTGGACCGTGCCACCCCTGATTTTTGTCCCAGTTATCGGGTATTTCGTTTGGCGTTCGTTTGCTGTCGTTCACGCCTCCGCCCTCACCTTCGCGGCTTGCTTTGCCGGAGGTCTATTGGTTTGGACGCTCACGGAATATGTACTTCATCGCTTTCTCTTTCATTGGGAACCAGCATCGTCATGGGGAAAACGACTCCATTTTATTTTTCATGGCGTGCATCACGATTACCCTCAGGATGCATTGAGGCTCGTCATGCCTCCGTCTGTAAGTATCCCACTTGCCCTCGCGTTTTATTCCCTTTTCTATTTTATTTTGCCTGCGCCTTTTCTGCCCGGCTTCTTTTCTGCCTTCCTTGTTGGTTACTTGTTTTACGACCTCACGCACTATGCAACCCATCATGCCAACTTCAAGTCCGGCTTCCTGAAAAAAATGAAGCACCATCACATGACCCATCACTATACCGACGCCACCCGCGGTTATGGCGTAAGTTCCATGCTTTGGGATAAGATCTTTGGATCCGATTTCGAAAAGAAATAGCCCCGCCTTTCAATTCAATTGGAATTTTTATGGAGTCCCCGGGAATGAATGAGGATTTGATTGAGACCTTAAAAACGATCCGCCGCCGCCTCCATCAATTTCCGGAGCTGGGATACCAGGAGCATAAAACCGCAGAGCTGGTCGCAGGAACCCTTGCGAAATGGGGAGTCCCACACAAAACGGGGATTGCAAAAACCGGAGTCATTGCTACTTTAAAAAAAGGAGAAGGTCCATGCGTTGTCTTGCGTGCCGACATGGACGCCCTGCCCATGCAGGAAGAAACAGGCCTGTCATTTTCATCGAAAGTTGATCATGTCATGCATGCCTGCGGGCATGATGTACACACGACCATGCTTCTGGGAGCGGCTGCCTTATTGCAGAAAAAAGATTTCAGCGGAACAATAAAATTCGTCTTTCAACCGTCAGAGGAAGGAACCAATAATGACCCGGAAAACAAATCGGGCGGCCAACGAATCATGGAATCAGGTGAGCTCGAAGGAGCAACGGCTGCGCTGGCCTTGCACGTTCACCCATTGCTGGAGGTCGGAAAAATTGCTCATCAGCCGGGCTTGGCCATGGCCGCAAACACTTGTTTTAAAATGGTCATCCATGGAAAGGCCGGCCATGCAGCGTTCCCTCATTTGGGTATTGACGCTATTCTTATCGCCACCCATTTGATCCAATCGGCGCAAGCCATCGTCTCAAGGTATACTTCGCCGGTAGACCCGGTTGTGATCTCGTTTACAAAAATCGAAGGCGGCGTGGCGCAGAATGTGATCGCCGAAAAGGTGTACCTGGAGGGTACCATCCGGACACTTGATCCGAAGACAATGGAACGCGTCATTGAGCGACTCAACCAAATTATAGAGGGCGTGGCCACATCATTCAGCGCACGGATTACCATGGAATTCAACCTGCGGTATCCAAGCGTATTGAATGATGCGACAATTCATTCAAGAATCAGAAATTCATTGAACACTTCGTTCGGCAAAGCCAACGTAATCGAGATCGATGCGATGCTCGCCAGTGAAGATTTCGCATTCTATTCCCGAAAAATGCCGTCGATGTTTTATTTTTTGGGGGCAAAGTCCAAAGCAGCCGATCCGTTCTTCTTGCATCATCCAAAAATGGAGGTGAACGAGGACTGCATCGCACCGGGAGCCACTTTTCTGGCCCACGCAGCTCTCGACCTGCTGAAAACCTAAAAATTCAACATTCAAGATTTAAAATTCAAAATTGGAGGGGACTACGTGAAAAGATCCTGAACACACTTCTCAATTCATCATTCATTATTCATTATCAGTAGTGTCCGGGGAAAATCTAATTCTTATAAAAATCGGCCTTTGAACATTCTCAAACAGTATTTTTTATTGCTTTTAAAAAGGAAGCTCCCAATTTATAAATTCAACTAGTATTTCGGCTGTCCGATTAAATTCGATAACTCTTAGAATTCAATAAGCTGCCATCCAGCAGACAAATGCAGGATCACAAAGCCCACAAAGAAGACACAAAGGCCACAAAGAAGGTTGCTTACGACTGAAATCAAACGTTGTGTTCTTTGTGTCTTCTTGGTGTCCTTCGTGACCTTGTATTGGGTAGAGTAAAGGCTCTCGCTATTTCCCCGGACAACAGTAATTCATTATTCAAAATTCCAATTCGAATTAATCACTACCACGTCCTGTCTTTCATAAATGCATCGAGCTCCTGGCGCGTCATCGGAACTTTGCCGGGATTCTGATCCAGCCATGTTAAGAAGTCTTTCTTAATCTCATCACCCCATTGCGCATCGATCTGACCCGGGGTATACTTCCCTTCGCGAAGGCGTTGATGGCCAAACTGGTCTTTTATAGAAATGAACTCTGCGTTCAAAACTACTTCCTCGACAAGATGGGCCGGAATAAACACGACTCCGCCTTTCTTGGCAAGTACGGCATCACCCGGAAGCACTGTCACTCTTCCAATGCGAATGGGAAGGTTGATACCCCCCAACATCACCTCCTGGATATAGGAAGGATCATATCCTTTTACCCATGCATTAAAACCTTCGATTTGTTGAAGACCGGCTTCGTCCCTCACGGAACCGTAAAATACAACGCCGTTTTTTGACTTGGCGTAAATGGAATTGCCGAGGTTGTCTCCAATCAACGTTCCGTCGATGATCTTGCCATAGCTATCGGCCACATAAACATCGCCAGGTTTGAGCATGTCAATTGGCCAGGAGTTGAAGTTGCCGATTCGTTTCTCTTCTTTGCCCTTTTGGCGAATCATGTTGTCATAGTCGGTGCGCTTCGGCAAATACTGAACGGTCAGCGCCCGGCCTGTCAACGCCTGGTCCTGCTTCAGGATCATCCAATCCCCTTCAAACTGATTGTTATATCCTTTGTTTCGCAAAATACCCCAAGCCTCCTCGAGGGCTACGTTCTTCAGCCGGCCGAGCAACTTATCCGGTACCATCGGTCGGCCGTCGGGGAGTCGATCGCCTTTCCATTCCGGCGTAATGGCAATGATCTGTTCTTTCGTAAACGCAACTTGCTGGCCGAGCGATTGAAAGGCACTGAAAATGAAAATAAATGAAATAAGGTTTTTCATGGTCGTCATTCAAATGGTTGAAAAGATAAGTAATTAAAGAAGGGTCAGTGGGTGTGGCGAAGTCGATTGATTGAATTTTCGAGTGACCGGTACTGGTGGTAAGCAGCTTTCCAGATGTGTCCTTTTAAGGCCGTCTTCATTTTGGGTTCCTTGTCCAGCCCGCCTGCATAGAAATCTCCGTTTTCGTGGTCGATCAGGTAGGTGTCGCAATACTTCCAGAGGGTTTCGAACTTATCGAAGTAATGCATTTCATCGCTCGGATAATGATCGGCCATTAGCAGAAGGGAATTTAACCCTTCGACCTGTGCCCACCAGTTCTTTGTATCGCGGATGATGGTGATCCCGGGTTTGTCTTTGAAATAATATCCCTCATCATAAAAGCCGCCGACGGTACTGTCCCAGCCATTTTGAAGCGCATGGTCGTCCATTTTTTTTGCGATCCTCATGGTCGTGGAGTCATCTTTCAGGCCGAGCACCTCAGACGCTTCCACCAATAAATAGGCGGTTTCAACATCGTGGCCAAACGAAACATGGTGGAGGCTGTGATGTTTCATGATCACTTCTTCCGAGGAATCAGCAAACGAAACGGGAGTCCAATCCGGCTGAAGGAAAAGAGTCAGGTACCCCTTCTCCGTTACAATCGTGTCCCGGATCAATACCAACATTTCGTTTAATCGCTCGCGCAACAAATCATCCGGCCAAACCTGGTACAATTCTGTCAAGGCCTCCAGCAAGTGGATGGAACTGTTTTGATCTTTGTAGCCAATATCGGAGGTGGAGGGCGCATCCGGAGGACGCCGAATGGGTGTTCCATCCCTGTGCAAATGCTGAAAATACCCCTTCAATTTCGGATCATGGCTACCTTTCTCCAACCAATGAAATGCTTTTTTTGCCAGGTTCAGTCCGCTGGTGTCATTTGACGACTTGTAATAAGCAGCAAGGGCATAAATACCAAATGCATTTCCGTAGGCGGTTTTGGATGAATCGCCTTTCACGTTTCCCCTCCTGTCCACCAACTGGTAAAAGCCGCCGTAGGTTTTATCCCACATTACATTTTTCAAGAATTCAAATCCATGCCGGGCGCCGGTCTTGTAGTAAATCACCTCCGGGTACCGCATGGCCGCTTTTGAATTTGTCCAGGTGTGACGGGCTTGCGTTACGATCATCTTATCCTGATCGCCGGTAGGCTTAAAATCAAAGGTAAATGTGCTCAAAAAGCCACCATACACCGTGTCCATTGACTGCGGATACCATTTGTCAAGCAGTTCTGTTTTCAACGTCTTCTCCATTGCCTGTGCTATTTGTTCCCGGCCCTGCTCGGACTCCTTCTTGCAGCTTTGCAAGACAACAACCACTATGACCATTCCAGCGAGATATTTTTTCATTTGCAGTTTGTTAAACGTTTCTAAATTAGTTTACTCAGGTTAATACATTTAATGAACTGAGTCGAAAAGAAGAATCAATAATTCCAAAACAGGATGCTTAAAGGAATTCCAAGTTAACGTTTTTTAGAATTAGTTATTACCCATACATTTATTTAACCAAGCAGGCCGAAAATGGATTTTTGAATGGACCGACGAAGAAGCATGTTCAAAAAACTGTTAATCTCCGAAACCCGGTTATTTCCCGGCCGGGTCTCATTCCGCGCGCGACTTTTTGGATGGGCCTTGCTTGCCCTTCCGGGAATGGCCTCGCCCAGACCACCATCGTATTTGATCAGGACAGTCAGCCTATTCTTTTTGGAGTTACCCGGATAGAAAAAGCGCTTCAAAAGAGCCGGGTTTCCCACGAAGAGATCAATGACTCGACCGGAACTACAGCAAGCCGACCTGGTCCGTCGGTCGCTCCATCTCCTGCTGATCCGACCTTAATTAAAGAAGGGTATATCATTCGCCACAAGGAAAGGAGAGTCATCATTACAGGCGCTGATCCAGTCGGGGCCATGTACGGCGCGCTTGACGTAGCCGAGCAGATTTCGATGGGTCAGTCATTGGAAACGCTCGCTGACAAAAAAGTAAATCCTCATCTTACCATCCGGGCGATAAAATTCAACCTTCCCTGGTCGCCCTATCGAACCGGGCCAGCGATGCAACAGCACATGGAAACATGCCGTGACCTTAAATTCTGGCAATCGTTCCTTGATCAGATGGCAGAGAACCGTTTCAATGTACTCTCGCTGTGGAACGTGCATCCGTTCTCTTACATGGTCAAGCCCGTCCATTTCCCAAGGGCTAATTCCTATTCAAAACAAGAGATGAGTGAGTGGAAACAATTCTGGACGTCCCTGTTCCGCATGGCGAAAGACCGGGGCATTGAGCCTTTCATCGTGAACTGGAACATCGCTGTATCACCAGAGTTTGCCAGGGCCTATAATGTGCACGAAAGGAATGATACGTCGGCTATTGTCCAGCGCTATACACGGGAAGCAATCACGCAGGTGATCAACGAGTATCCTGATCTTGCCGGTATCGGAATCACGCTTGCCGATTGGATGAGCAATTTTACATCGCCGAATTCACCGCTGCCGGTGATGACACCGAAAGATCGTGAAGACTGGATTGAAAAAACGGTAGTAGCCGGAATCAAAAAAGCTAAACGTCCTGTGAAATTTCTGCACCGCTCCGTACTTTCATCTGATCCGAAAGAGATGCGACGGGTTATTAACAGCGCAAGACTTCCTGACACCACCCTTGTTGAAATCAAATTCAACTGGTCACACGGTCATTCGACCCCCTCCCTGCTGATCACTCATGATTCGCATTCGGGTCAGACTGACGATGGATACTGGAATCCAATGCCCCTCAATTATCGTGTGCAATGGATGATTCGCAACGAGGATTTTTTTATTCTCCGTTGGGGGCAACCTGATTTTTTGGGCTCATATTGCCCAAAATTCCAAACCCTTTGTCAATGGCTACTTTGTTGGCTCAGAAGGATATATCCCTTCTAAAGACTTCTCTCATCTGACGAACCCCCATCGCACATGGAACTATGCGTTTGAGAAACAATGGTTGTTCTATGAACTTTGGGGACGCCTGTTGTACTCTCCCTCCACGCCTGACGTCGTCTTTGAGGCTTCTTTTGAGAACCGGTATGGAAAGGGAACTGGCAAGTCGTTGTTATTAGCGTACGCGGTGGCCAGTAAGGTGCCGTTGCGGTTGCCTCCTTTTACCGGTCGACCTGGGATTATACCTTGTACTCGGAAGGGTTTCTGGCGCCTTCAATCGAGCGCCTGAATTCGGATTGGCACTCTGGACGCTTCCTTTAACCCCAGTTCGCAGGCTTTTTCTTTGTCGTTTCACTCGCGGTGCAGGCGGACGGCAAGATTTTAGTGGGCGGCGATATTCCGAGCATCGGCAGCGACAGACGCGTCACATCATCGCCCGGCTCGATGCCACGACTGGCTTGGCCCATTCGTTCAACCCGAATGCGAACGGTGGTCGACTCAATCGTGGTGCAGGCGGACGGCAAGATTCTAGCGGGCGGCGTTTTTAGCGAACATCGGCGGACAGACGCGCAATTACATCGCCCGGCTCGATGCCACCACCGGCCTGGCTGACTCGTTCGACCCGAACGCGAACAGTCGGTACTGTCCTTCAATCGCGGTGCAGGCGGACGGCAAGATTTTAGTGGGCGGCCTTTCGACGCAGCATTGGCGGACAGACGCGCAATCTACATCGCCCGGCTCGATGCCACGACCGGCTCTGGCTGATTCGTTCAATCCCAAACGCGGACGGTGAGGTGTCTATTCAGATCGTGGTGCAGGCGGACGGCAAGATTCTAGTGGGCGGCGCTTTCACAGCATCGGAGGACAGATGCGCAACAACATCGCGCGGCTCGATGCCACCACCGGCTTGGCTGATTCGTTCGACCCGAACGCGAACTAGTGATGTCTTTTCAATCGCGGTGCAGGCGGACGGCAAGATTTTAGTGGGCGGCAGTTTCAACGGAGCGAACAGCATCGGCGGAGCGACGCGCAACCACATCGCCCGGCTCGATGCCAGCACCGGCTTGGCTGATTCATTCAACCCGAACGCGGACAATGGTTGGTCGTTCAATCGCGGTGCAGACGGACGGCAAGATTTTAGCGGGCGGCATGTTCAACGTCATCGGCGGACAGACCGCAGTCATTTTCGCTCGTTTGACTAACGACACCGCCGCGCTGCAAAACCTGGCTGTGACGCAAACCACCATTACCTGGACACGCGGCGGCTCCAGCCCGCAATTGACGCGCGTTACCTTTGAGTATTCCACCGACAATGTGAACTACACTCCCCTGGGCAACGGCATCCCGCAGAGCGGGAGCAGCAACTGGATCCTGACAGGTTTGAGCCTGCCGACCGGACAGAACATCTACATCCGCGCGCGCGGTTATTATCGCAGCGGCTACGACAACGGCTCGGAGAGCATCACGGAATCGGTGCGGAATGCTGTTTCTCGTGGCTGGAGACACGTGCGTGGTTTGCCATCGGAGGACGACCACAGTGGTTCTCCCATGCGACAGTTTGGAATACCAAAGACATCTCGATCACGGAGACCCGCCGACGCCTGCCCACATAATGCTATCGGCAAGGAGGACGGGCCCGCAAAAAGAGTGACGTCCTCCGCGACACCTTTGGCAATCTTCGGTCGTGGCTCAGTTTTCGAACTGACCACTCCCAATCTTCGAAGCAGTCGACAAGTGCAAATGTCTCGATAGTCTCTGCATGGTGAAACAGTTCCTCGAATTCGTCATCCGCCAGCTGGTCGAGTTTCCCGACGAAGTCATGCTGTCGGAAATTCCGAGCGGGAGGACCACTCTCTTCCGCGTCCAGATGCGACAGACCGACGTCGGCAGGATCATCGGACGAAACGGCCAGACGATTCAGGCCATTCGCGCTTTGCTCGCAAGCTCAGCCGCGCGTCACGAGCAGCGAGCGACACTGGAAATCGTCGAATAATCTCCGCCGCTGCGGAGGACGAGATTGCTTTATCGGGGCGGGGGCGGCTTCTCGTAATCAGCTAGCGCGGTTACCTCGCTGCGGATCGCATCAGCTCGGCTGACACTGCGCGCTGCTCCGGCGAGATCACCAGCGAGCGTTTGCCGTCGCGCCTGCGCCTCGAGTCTTTGAATCTGACGAGCTTGCTCGCCGGCCCACCACGCCTGCAGCGTTCCCGTGCGCAGAGTGGGAGCCCGTCTGGCCAACTCGGGGACAGTCAGACGCGTCCGAGTGTCGGCCTGATTTTCCTCTGGCGGCATCGAGCTGGCGATGCTTGCCCGTGGCTTCTGACGGAATCGAGGGCCGCGGCTTCGGTAGTCCAGAAACGATACACCAGCGCACCGGAGCACAGAAGAGCCGCCAGGGAAAAAACCAAAGCAGCCCACGCCGCCTTCGATGGTCTCGGACGCAGCGCTTCGATTCGCCGGCTTTGCAGCAATTGGCGCATCGTCTCGCTCATCTCCGCAGCCCGCGCTCGGGCCGCGGGATCGGTGATTGTCTCGGAACCGATGGCGACGAGGAGCTCTTGCAGCTCCGTGTCCGACGACTGCAAAACTTTGCGCGTCTCGAATGCGGCGCGAACGTCGTCGAAGGTTTTTTTGGACGATTGGCTCACAGGATCACGGATCGCGCTGCCGTTGGAACGCTCTTGTTGTAGCAACCCGCGCGGCAATCTTCAAGTCGTGCTCTCGGGCTTGCGCGGGTGGCAGGCTATCGGACGTTCGGCGTTGATGCGGATCGATATCCTCACGTTGTTTCCGGAAATCTGCCGCGCACCGCTGAACGAAAGCATGATGAAGCGCGCGCAAACGACCGGCGCGCTCGACTTGCGCATTCACAATCTGCGCGATTGGACGACGGATAAGCACCACGTGGTGGACGACGCGCCGTTTGGTGGCGGGCAGGGAATGGTGATGAAACCCGAGCCGATCTTCGCGGCGGTCGAAGAACTGCTGGAGCGGAAAGGAGAAGCAGTCCACGGTCGAACTTCGATGACAGCCGAAGGTGATTCTGATGTCGCCGGCGGGACAATGTTTCGATCAGGAAGTGGCGATCGGAATTTTCCAGGCAAGCGCATCTCATCATCATCTGCGGACACTACGAAGGGATCGATCATCGCGTGACCGAGCACCTCGTCGACGCGGAAATTTCGATCGGTGATTACGTTCTCACGAACGGCGCGATTGCCGCCGTGGTCGTGGTCGATGCCGTCGTCCGTTTGCTGCCGGGAGTCCTCGGCCACGAGCAATCGGCCGCCGATGACAGCTTCTCCGCCGGTCTTCTGGAAGCTCCGCAATACACCCGGCCGGCGGAGTTTCGCGGCTGGAAAGTGCCGGATGTTTTGCTCTCGGGAAATCACGGCGAGATCGCGGCGTGGCGAAAAGAGCAGGCGATGAAGCGACCAGCGAAATCGGCCGGACCTATCGGCAGAAACTCGCGGTCTCCCGGACCGCGTAGACGGTAAGGCCTGCAATCCAGTGCGGACTTCTGAACGAGCGTGACAGCCAGTGCGAGGTCCCGCGCTACGCTCGGGATGACACGCGTCCCAGAAATCACCCAGCACGATGCAGGCGTTGATCCCGCCGAAGCCGAAGGAATTGCTCAGGACGTAATTCAACTTCGCCGCGCGACCTTTGTCCGGCACGACGTCGAGATCGCAGGCCGGATCGGGATTGCTCGCGGTTCAACGTCGGCGGAATCCAATCGTGTTCGATCGCGAGCGCGCAGATCGCCGCCTCCATCGCGCCGGTCGCGCCGAGCGGATGCGCCGTGTAACGCCTTCGTTCCGCTGACCGGAATGCGTTCGCGCGTGCTCGCCAAAGACTTCTTTGATCGCGAGCGTTTCGGTGCTGTCGTTCAGCTGCGTCGAACTGGCGTGCGCGTTGATGTAATCGATCTGCTCCGGCGCGAGGTGCGCATCGGCCAGCGCATCGCGCATCGCGCGAATGCACGATTCGCCGCTCGGCAGCGGCGACGTCATGTGGAAGGCGTCGTTGTTCAGACTGTAGCCGAGCACTTCGGCGTAAATGTGCGCGCCGCGTTTGCGCGCATGTTCGAGTTCTTCGATCACAAGCGAGGCCGCGCCTTCGCCCATGACGAAACCGTCGCGCTTCAGATCGAATGGCCGGCAGGCCTGCGCCGGATCGCCCGTCCATTGACTCATCGTCTTGATGATGGCGAATGCGCCAAAGGTGAGCGGACTCAGCGGCGATTCGGCGCCGCCGGCGATAATGACGTCGGCAAAATCATCGCGGATGTAACGAAGCGCTTCGCCGACCGCGACGGTGCCGCTGGCGCAACTGTTCGAGTTCGTGGTGCCGACGCCGCGAAATCCAAATTCAATCGCGATGTTCGAGTGCGCCGAGCCACCGAAGACCTGCAACGCGAGCGTTGGGTTCACGCCGCGCGTTCCTTTTTTCAGGAAGTGCGCATGCTGAACTTCCGCGTTCGCAACGCCGCCGAGCGCGGTGCCGAAACTGACGCCGATGCGATGCTGCGGTTGCTCGCGCGACCAGGCGATGCCGGCATCGTCGAGCGCCATGCGCGTGGAGGCGACGGCAAATTGCGCGTAGCGATCGAGCCGCTTCAGTCGATGCGGCGGAAAATAATCTTCCGGGATCCAATCGCGAATTTCTCCCGCGCAATGCGCGTTGAATTCCGTCGTGTCGAAACTGGAGATGCGCTGGATGCCGCTTTGCTCCGCGCGCATTCCACGCCAGAAATCTTCGCGCCCAATGCCGATGCAGGTGATCGGACCGATGCCGGTAATGACTGCGCGTCGTTGAGACGCCATTTCGCATCGTCGATTTAACCCTGCGCCTTCGAGATGCGCTTTCATGCGTCGCAAGGTCTTGCTGGCGATGTGATGAATGAAAAAACTCGCCGATGATCGGTTCGGCCAATCGGCGCAAGCGCCGGCACGCGAAAGTGCAGATCGTGCACGATCTCCACGAGCACGCCGGCGGGCGTTTCCTTGAACGTCCAGACCACGCGCATGCCTTTCGTGAACGCTTTCAGATGATGAAAGCGAACTTCAATCTTCTCCCGATCGATCATTTGCTCGGACGTCCAGGAGATCGGAATGCCGGAGCGCGTCGCGGCCATGACCACAAGATTGCGATTCGTGCCCCGCTCCAGATAACGGATGTAGCGATAGTGCGGCAGAATTTTCGGCCACAGCTCGAGGTTGGCGGCCGTTTCGAAAATGGTCATCTTCGGCGCGTGCATGATGATGGAGTTTCCGGTGTGCATGCGTCGCAGAAACGCTCGTGCGCATCGCCGGTCGAGAGTAGTCTGGCGGAACCTCACAGCAACGAAAGGAGTCGCGATGGCCCTGGAAATGAAAACGACCTGCGAGAAGTGCGGGCGCAAACTGGAGCCGCGAGGCGAGGCCTATATTTGCACCTTTGAGTGCAGCTTTTGCGCGGAGTGCGCTGGCGAGATGAACGCCGTCTGTCCGAATTGCGGCGGTGAACTGGTCCGGCGACCGCGCAAGAGAAAGACGCCAAGCCGATCCGTGAAAAGTGTCAGTCCTGTTACTATTTAGGCGCCCGGCGCCTGCCGATTCGGTAGGTCAGGAAGCATTCATCGCCCACTGTTCGCATTTCGGTTAGCGAACAGCGGACGCTCGCCGGGAGAAATTCCGGACTCAATCCGGTGAGCGTGGGCGCTCCGCGCCGCCGAAAAGGTAAGGCGCAATCGTGAGATTGAGTTGATCGACCAGATCCAGCTCGAGCAGCGCGCGGAAAAGCGCCGCGCCACCTTCGCAGGCGATCGACTGCACTTCGAATTCGCTGCGCAATTGCTGAAGCATCCAGGCGAGATCGACGGAATCGCGCATCGCTCAGATGCAGCGTCGCTCTTTTCGCGCAGCGCTTTCTGGAAACGTTCGCGGCATCCGCGTCGTGGAAAAAATGACGATCGGCGAAATATCTGATTGGAAAATCTTCAGCGCGGATCGATCCGGCCTTCATTCGAGACGATCACGCGCAGAGGGATAGGGCGTTTGACCGCGCGCAACTCGTGCTTCGCGCAACTCTCCGTTCGGCAATCCGAGGCGGACGTTGTCGTGCTTCAGCGTGCTGTGTCCGATCAGGACCGCGTCGCCAGCGCGCGCTGTCGCAGCAGATGCATCTTGTCTTCGCGCGAAGTGAAATCGACCGGCGAATACTCGCGCGTCGTGATCTTGCCGTCGACCGTCATGGCGAAGGTCGCGGCGACGAACGGACGCGACGTGCGAACGCGGCGCGCCTGATTTGCGGATGGGACGTCCTCTCCTTACTCGCTTTCGCAATTTCATGCTCGAGGGTCGCCACTTCCTCGCTGCATCTCGCTGCAGCTTCACGTGGCCGGCTGCGCCGCTCGGCTCGTAGAAGAAATAAACGATACCGCCGGGCGCCGCGCAGATGAGCATGACGAGGAAACTCATCGAGCCGATCAAGACGGCCGTTCGCCGGTTCGACGCCGCAAAGACCGTGCAACATGACCTGCAGAATTTTTTCGCGCAGACCGACGCCGGCGAAACTGATCGGCAGCGAGGAGATCGTGCGCTCGATCGGCATGATCGCGAAAAAATCGATCACCGGGACGAAGACCTGAAAGGCGTAGGCGACGCAGAGAAAGGTCGGAAAGGTCGCAAGGTGTGCGACCAGGGAGCAGCCGAAACGCGGCCAGCGTCGCCCTCCAATGATGCGCGTAGAGATGATAGGCGGCCGAGATTTCGATCAGCTTTTCGCGCCCGGGAAACTTCGCCGGCAGCATATGAAGCAAGTTGAAACCGCTGATGACGAAAGTCGAAAGCAGGCGAGACAATCGCGCAGCTTAGGATGGCGAGCAAAATCCAGACGAGATTGCGCGTCTCCTGCGTCTGCGCGAGGAAGTCGTAGCGCAGAACGATCAAGACGCCGGTGATGCGACACAAGCGCGACCAGGCCGATCATTCGGTCGAACAGAACGGCGAGCAGCGCGCCCGTCTTCTTGCCCGGAGTTTCCTTCAGCAGGAGATAGATCTTCACGATGTCGCCGCCCGTGCCGCCGGGGAGGAATTGATTGTAGAACATCCCGATCAGAAACAAGGCCGGAGACGCGGGCAAGGCTCAGAGTCGATTCGCTGAACCTTGAGCAGGATCTTCCAGCGGATCGCCGCGGCAATCTCGACCATGATGTAGGAAAGGATGCCGGCGCCGATCCAGCGGTAATCCGCCGCGCGCAGCGCGATCGCCATCTGCGCGCGTTTCTCCGGATCGTGAAAAACCCAGTAGAGCACCGCGACCGTGACGGCGAGCTGCAGGAGGGTGAGGAGGATTTTTTTCATTCGCCGAATCGGTCTTTCCAGATCGCGACGGAGCGGCGGATTTCTTCGACCGTTTTGCGCGGGCTCATTTCCCAGACAAATAAGCAGTTCGGCGGCAGAAGCGGAACAAGTTTCTCCAGATCGACGTCGCCGGCGAACGGCGGTTGATGATCCTGCGCCGGCCAGATGCAATCCTGCAGGTGACAGCCAAACGCGCGCGGGCCGATCACGCGCAGCCATTCCTCGTGATTCAGGAAGCCGAGGTTTTCCTTGATCTGAATGTGACCGATGTCGTGCCAGTAACCGACGAAGGGCGAATTCAATTCGTCGAGCAAGGCCGGCAGTTCGCGCTCGCTCGGGATTTCTTCGTAGCCGCGCCGTCCTTCCACGCCGAGCCGGATGTTTTTCGTCGCGGCGTATTCGGCGACGCGCTTCAAGCATTCCTTCACGCGCTCGAGCGGCCAGTGGCGCAGCCTTCCTCGCGCTTCTGCACCGCCTTGATCTTCCGGCGCACGTATTCGCGCGAGAGCAGCTCGCCCTTCTTCGCCAGGGCGATCAATTCGTCGGTGATCGGATTCATCTGGACGTCGCCGCAATGAAGGACGACGAACGGCGCACCGAGCCGCTCCGCGAAATCGATTGTCTGGAAGGTTTGCTTGATCGCGCGCTCGCGTTCCTGCTGAGTCGGCGCGGAAAATTTGTAGCAATCGGGCGACGCGTGCATCACCTCGACCGGCAGCGGACAGAAGTTGTGCAGACTGCTGAATGTGACTTCGCCGGCATCGAACATTTTTTGAATGCCCGGCATGAGCGAGATGCGGATGCCGTGGCCGAGTTCGATGAGATCGAAACCGAGCTCGCCTTGATCTCGCGCAGCATTTCGTCGCCGGCCGTGTGACGGCCGGAGTTCCAGCAGGTGGAGAACGAGATCATTCGCGCAACGTTCAAGGCGACCGCCGCCGGCTTCCGGTTCCGCTGGCGTCACTGGCGCGACCGGCGGCGTCGTCGACGCGTGCGGCCAGCCGCGCTCAGCACGAAGAGTGCGCCAACCCCGAAGACGATCGCGGAGAGCCATGAGCGCGGTGCGCATGCCGATCAGATCGGAGAGGCCGGGCGTGAGCAGGCCGGCGATCGGCATCAATCCAAAAAAGCTCAGACCGAAGATGGCGGAGATCCGGCCGCGCAAATGGACCGGGCGCGCGCTCCTGCACGATCGTGCCGGCGAGGCCGAAGTTCAGCGAAAGACCGATCGCGAGGATGCCCATCGAGATCGCGGTCAGCAGAAAACTGCTCGAGCGCGACATGGCAAAAAGCGCGCAGCCACGACGATGACCGCCGCCCGGTCATGAACCGGAAGCGATGTTGGCGCGCGACGCTGAGCAACCCGAGCGAACCGGAGCAGCGATCCGATCCCCGAGACCGCCATGAGAAATCCCATCCGATCCGGCCCGAGCTGGAGAATATTGCGCACGTAAAGCGGCAGCATCACGGAGAGGACCGGGAAAATGAAAATCGTCGTCAGGGCGATCAATCGCGATCATGCAAAGGATGGTGCGATCGTGCCGCGACGTAGCGCAGGCCTTCCTTGAATCCGCTCCGGCGTTGTTCTTCCTCCTCCGCGGTGCCGATCTTGCGCGGGCCGGCAGCGAAATCAGCGCGATCGATCAACGCGAAGAAGGAGACGGCGTTGCGAAAAATGCCGAGGCCGCGCCCCACCACGCCACGAACAATCCGGCCACGGAAGGTCCGACCAGGCGCGAGCCGTGAAAGACCGAGCGATCCAGCGCGATCGCGGTCGCGATTTGGTCCGTCTGACCAGCTCCGGCACGAGCGCGGAGATCGCCGGCATCTCGAACGCGATGCAGACGCCGAGGCAGCGCGGCGAGCACGATGACGTGCCAGATTTGAATGCGCCCGGTCAGAACCAAGGCAGCCGAGAGTCGACGGCGAGCCGATCTGCACCACCTGGGTCGCGATCAGGATCTTGCGTTTGTCGTAACGATCCGCCGCCGAGCCGCCGATCATGGTGAGCGCGATCGTCGGAATGCCGGCGGCGAAATTGACCATGCCGAGCAGGAGCGCCTTGTCGGTCAGCGAGCTCATCACCCAGCCTTGCGCCATCACCTGCATCCAGGTGCCGGTGTCGGAGATGGCCGAGCCGACGATGTAACGGCGGAAGGGACCCGGCGCGCAGCAACTCCAGCGCGCGTCGCCAAAATGGTTGCTTCGGCCGGTTCCATGGGCAAGACAGATACGCGGGGAGATCACCGCCCGCAACGGGACTGCCACCAGCGTGCGGTTGTCGCTACAGCCGCTTCGGCGTGAGGGAGGCGACGATTTTCTCGAAGCGCGGATCACCGCGCAATGAATCCCAGGTCGGATCGAAGCGAAGCTCGCCGTAACTGGGACCAGCCGGAATTTTCGCGATGATTTCGAGCTGCTCAATCGCGAGGGCGGGCTCACCGGTCCAGGCATAGACCACCGCAAGGGTGCGGACAAATTCAGGACCGGCGAAGGAGTCTTGGGCAATGGGCCGAAGCTCAACCGCACGACGCGCCTGATTGATCGCTTCGTCTTTTCGACCTAAGCCGGCATCCAGTATCGCTGCCTTCGCGAAGTCCGAAGCCTCAGGCTGGGCGGGCCATGTCGCGGCTAGTTTCTCTCGGGCCGCGGCGAAGATGGCTTGCGCTTTTTCCTGATCGCCGCGCGCACGCGCGACCAATCCGTCAGCCGAACTCTGCGGCCGTGACCCCTCAAACATTTGCTCGGCCCACTTCGCCGGAATCGCGGCGAGCACCCGGCTTGCCGCGTCGTAATCGTGCAGATAGAGAGCGGTGACGAAACGCGCGTACCAGATCTCTTGGGTCGGGCTAAAGTCAGTCGAGATCTTGGCAAGGAACGATTGCGCGGCCACCGGATCGCCCGCATCCAACTTGATTTGGGCATATGCCATGTAGGACCATTCGTCCTTACCCCTTTTGGCCGCCAATTCGTCCTCGAGCTTCTCCCTCTCAGCGTAGAGGCGCATGTAATGATAAGTGGAGCTGAGGTGATACTGGATCTCGCCGTTGAGTGGATCGAGTTCGTAGGCCTTTCGCATTTCGGCCAGCGAATCGTCCCAGCGATTCCGGCGCGCAGCGAGGGAACTCAAGATGCGGAAGAGAAGGGCATCATTTGGCAAGGTCCGCCGCGCTATGCTGAGTTCTTCATAAGCTTTTTCGCGCTCGGCAGCATTGGAGTTGTAGTAGTAAGCCAAAGCGAGATGCGGCTGGCCAAGGTCCGGTCGTAACTGCACGGCGTTCTCCGCCGCTTTCTTGGCGGCCGCCAAATGCGCTTCGCGGTTTTCAACAAAACCCCCGAGGTCGGTTTGTAGTTTCGCAAGCTCGCACCAGGCGAGGACAAACTTCGGATCGCGTCCGATCGCCTGCTCGAGCAGCTGTATTTTTCGCGCGAGCTTTTCCTCTGGTCGATCGTCCCACACTTCAATTGCTCTGGCCTCGGAAAAGAGCGCGTAAGCGTTCAGGTCTGCGGTGGGTCGCTCGTCAATGGCCACTTTTTCCTGCGGCGAGAGTTTTGCGCGCAGTTGCTCGGCGATTTGTTGTGCGATCTCGCTTTGAATCGCGAAAACATCCGCCAGGTCGCGATCATAATGTTCGGCCCACAGGTGGTGGTCGGTGCGGGCATCGATCAACTGAGCGGTCACGCGAATGCGTCCCCCGGCGCGTTGCACGCTGCCTTCGACCACATGCGACACGTCTAACGTCTTGGCAATCTCTCGCAGGTTGCGCCCGGCGCCGCTTTTGTAATTCATCACGCTGGTGCGACTGATGACTTTAAGGTCAGCGATCTTGGCCAGATTCGTTAGGATTTCATCCTGCACGCCACTAGCGAAGAACGCGTTTTCTTCATCCTTGCTCAGGTTATCGAAAGGAAGCACGGCGATCGATTTTTCGGACGAGATCCGCCGGTATAGGCTGACTCATCGGTCAGCGGGAGTTGTCTTTTGGCGGACAAGCCAGAACGCGACAAACGCCGCCGCGACTGCGCGACCAAGGCAGCGACTGCGGTTAAGTTTCGGCTGGAGTGGCGGTGGTTGACTCGTTAGGTGCGAAGAAACAGCGACTGCGTCGATCGTCCCCGTGCGCCAGCTGCGCGCGGCAGGATTCCAGGGCTTCCATCAATTCACGGGCCGAAGCAGGCCGCTCCGGCCGGATCAATGGCCAGACACGATTGCAGCAACGTGCCACCAGATGCGGGCGGAACTTTCCTGGCCATCAGTTGCTCCACCGGCAGCGGCGTGCGCGTTCGAGAAATCCGCATCTCTTCGATCGTGGTCGCGGAAAACGGCGCGCGCCCGGTGAGCGCAAACCAAAGCGTCGCGCCGAGCGCGTAGATATCCGAACGCACATCGACCGGCGCCGCTCTCGAATTGCTCAGGGCTGGCGAACGCCGGCGTGCCAACAAATCCGCCGTGCGTCAGATCCATTTCGCCGCGGCGCTGCCGCCGCTGCCTTCGCCAGACCGAAATCGATCACCTTTACTTCCAGCTCGTTGACCCGGCTTCACCGCGCGCAGCATGATGTTGCCCGGTTTCAGATCGCGATGGATCAAGCCGCGGGCCGCAGCGGCAATGAGCGCGCGCGTTACCTGGATGCCGATTTCCAGAGCCAGTTCCACCTTGAGCGGACCATCTCGCCGCACGCGCGCTTCGAGCGTTTCGCCTTCCACCAGCTCCATCGCGAAATAACAGCGCTCGACATCGGGCGACGCGCTGAGGTGAAACACGGCTGCTACATTCGGATGTCGCAGCGCGGCGGCAGCGCGCGCTTCACGCAGAAAGCGTTCGCGCACGGCTTGCGATCCATCGGCTGCTGACGGCGTTTCGATCACCTTCAAGGCCACGTTGCGGTGCAAAACTTTATCCACCGCGCGATAGGTCACCCCCATTGCGCCGCGTCCCAGTTCCCAAAGAGAACCGTCCGCACGCCGCGCGATCTCAAAATCGCCGAAGACCAGCGAATCGCGGTCGAGGCGCACGCCCCTTCTCTCCGCGCCTCGTCGAGCCCCGCGCGCAGCAAACAGGCCACGCAGCCGCCCTTCGCCTTCAACGGCTCGCCGCAGACCAGGCAGACCGGGGCCGATGCCAGTGGCGGTTCCATCGCAGCGATTTTGGTAGAGTTCGCGTAATTATCCCAGAGCAAACCGTCTTCCTGTAGCGGCGGTCTATGACCGCCGGAATCGATTGCGAATAGTTGCGTCCGCGTTCGGCGGTCATAGACCGCCGCTACAGAATTCCTTACCTTCTCGTCAGCACTCGCAATAATTCCCGCAACTCTCCATCGACCTCCGACTCCAAATCAACCGTTCGGCGGACTTCCGCGCGCAACGCTTCGCGATAATGCGCCCGCAATCGAGTAACATGACTGCGCAGCGTCGATGCCGGTATTCCAATTCGAGTGGTCAGTTCGTCATACGTCGGCAGCGGCTCGGTGCCGGCGATGAGAAACATCTTTAGTGTCTCAAAGAGCTCCGACTTGCCTTCGACTTTGTAATCTGTTGCCACCCGCTCCAACCCCGCGGCCACCAGCATCTCCGCCCAGCTCCGTTCAAAGATTTGGTCGTCGGCATTTTCTTCATCCGAGCCACCGTGCGTTTGGAAGAGCGACTCCGCCTCGGCGGCCTGCTGTTCGTTTAACGGAAGAAATTCGTGTCCGCCGCCGCGCTTGAGCGTCTGCTCGCGGTCGCGCTCGTGCGCCATGAAATTCTTGAGCGACGCGAGGAGGAACGAACGGAACTTGCCCTTCTGCCGATCGGCCCGCGCATAGATCTTATGCTCGATGAGGTAGGCGAAGAAGCTTTGGGTGAGGTCTTGCGCGTCGTGCGGCGGAGTAGCCACGGCTGCGCACAAAAGTATAAAGCGGCGCCCAATAGGTCTGGCAAAGCTGGCCTAGCGCCGATCGGGCGAGTTCCGGGTTCGCCTCGACTTCGTCCGGCGGCGAGGATCACGCTCCACTGGGTCGGAGCGAACGGATCGCTCTGGCCATGGATGGTCCCTGGCATCGGCATCACGAAAATGGTCTAACAAAATCGGCGCGAACGAGGCAAGCCGCGAGAAAAACTCGCGATTTCGTGCAGCACGGCTTCCGGAATCCGTTTGGAAAGGGAAAGCAATCATCAACCACAACCAACATATATGAAAATCAAACACATCCTCGCCGCCGGTATTGCCTGCGCGGCGCTCATCACCAGTGCCAGCAGCCGTGCCGATATGGTCACGGATTGGAACGAAACCGCCGAAACCGTCATTCGCGCCAGCACAGGGTCACCGCCGCTTCAGATACGCGCATTAGCGATTGTGAACGCTGCGATCTACGACGCGGTCAACGGCATCGCCCGCAAGTACCAACCGTACTTCGTCACTGACGCCGCGCCGCCGGGCGCCCGCCAGGAAGCCGCCGCGGCGCAGGCCGCATTCACGGCACTCCTGGGACTATTTCCGGCGCAGTCTGGTTTGCTTGAAGCAAAGCTGGCTGAATCGCTCGCGAGCATCCCAGGCCACCAGGGCAAGAGCCAATCCATCGCGCGCGGACGAGCGTGGGGTGAACAGGTCGCTAACGCCGTACTCGCATGGCGGGCGACGGATGGACTCTCCACGCCAGCCCCGCCCTATTTCGGTGGCTTCGCTCCCGGCCAGTGGCGTTCGATTCCCAACGGCACAGTGGCCGGGACGCTACCACAGTTTGCTACGCTCGTGCCTTTCACGATGAGCACCTCATCGCAATTCCGGCCCGGACCGCCGCCGGCCCTGGGGAGTGCGCAGGTACGCGGCCGACCTGAATGAGGTGAAAGCAATCGGTCGTGTCGATAGTGCGATCCGCACGGCCTCCCAAACTCAGCTTTCACTCCTCTGGAATGCCTCCGCTCCGGTCGATGAAAATGCCGTGGCCCGCTCGGTCGTGCCGCACGCCTACGCGTTGGCCGACACGGCCCGGTTGTTCGCATTAATCAATTTCGCGGCCTGCGACGGAATGATTGCCGGTTTTGACGCCAAGTACCATTACGGATTCTGGCGGCCGTTCCATGCGATTCGGCTGGCCGATACCGATGGCAATCCGGCCACCGATGCCGACACTTCGTGGACCTCGCTGATCGGTGCGCCGAATCATCCTGATTACATTGCAACCCATGCCAGCGTTACTGGCGCGACCATGGGCGTGCTGGCGCTGCTTTTGGGTGACGACACACCCTTCACCCTGAGTTCTCCGGGATTGCCCGGCGTAACGGCGACGTATCAAAGCTTCTCCGCCGCCGCCGTCGAAGTAGGGCTTTCCCGCATCTGGGGCGGTATTCATTTCCGGACGGCTTGCGAAGTCGGACGCGGGGTCGGTCAATACATCGCGAATCAGGCGGTGGCGAATTACCTCCGGCCGCGATGAAGGTGGTGAGAGTCGCCTCTCCCTAAACGTCGGTTTCATTAGTCAGAATTCGGGGCCGCGGATCGAAAGATCCGCGGCCCTGCGCATTTGCTGGCGGGATGGTCCTGTTGGAACAACGGAGAGGCGGCCGGCCAAATTCACTCAGAAGATGCAGGAAGCGCTGCAGGCGGCGCAGGACGTCGTGATCGTGTGCGGAGCGGACGGGACGACGGGGATTGCTGTTGTGGCAGTTTACGCGTTGAATTAATGATGACGCTGGAACCGTCCGGCGCGCCGATCTGATGAAAGGCGTTTCTCCATCCGGGTTTTCCAATTTGCGAATCGTTCTTGGCTTTGTTCTTGCCTCAGCCGGTGCCTTGTTGGCGTTGATTGCGTTTGGCCTTTATTCGGGAGCGTCCGCCCTGGCCCGGAACCCAAACCCGGATCAGGAGCGCGCCCGCATGCCGCAGAGGGTCGCGAACTTGGCAATTGAAAACAAGATCGCGCCGTGGGTGATGGAGCGCACAGCCAATGGCCAGCAGGCTGAATTCATCGTCGTGCTCGCTGATCAAGCCGACGTAAGCCGAGCGGCGGCTTTGCCGACCAAAGGCGAAAAGAGCCGCTACGTCTATGATGCTTTGTGGAATAAAAGTCAGGCGACGCAAGGCCCCATCCTGCAATGGCTGCGTGAACGCAGTATTGAGCACCGCTCCTTTTACATCGTGAATGCGCTTTGGGTGAAAGGCAGCCGCGAGATCGCCGAGGCGTTGGCTGCCCGGCCGGACGTGGCGCGCGTAGAGGGCAATCCGCGAATCCAAAATTTCCCTCAACCGCTCGCTGTTGTTGAGGCGCCTTCGCAGCCTCAGCTTCCGGAGACGGTTGAACCGGGCATTGCTGATACGCGCGCCCCTCTAGTCTGGGCGCTCGGTTTCACCGGCCAGGGAATTGTCGTCGCGGGCGCCGATACCGGCCAGCGTTGGACTCATGACGCGCTTAAACCTCACTACCGCGGCTGGGATGGAACCAAAGCCGGCCACGACTACAACTGGCATGACTCCATCCACTCCGGCGGTGGCGACTGCGGCGCCAACTCGCCCCAGCCTTGCGATGACTATGGCCACGGCACCCACACCATTGGCACCGCCATCGGCGACGACGGTGGCGTCAACCAGATCGGAATGGCGCCGGGCGCCCAGTGGATCGGTTGCCGCAATATGGATCAAGGCAACGGCACCCCCGCCACCTACATGGAGTGCATGGAATTTTTCCTCGCGCCCTACCCGGTTAACGGCACTCCGGCTGATGGCGATCCAACTAAAGCTCCTGACATTACCACCAACTCCTGGAACTGTCCGCCGTCGGAAGGCTGTTCGACCAACACTCTGCAAGCCGCCGTCGAAGCTCAACGCGCTGCCGGCATCGAAATGGTGGTCGCCGCAGGTAATTCCGGCGCGAACTGTTCCTCGGTTGTCGACCCTCCATCGCTTTATGAAGCCGTCTACACGGTCGGCGCCCTGAACACCGGCACCGACACGATCGCTCCCTTCAGCAGCCGCGGTCCGGCCTGCTGATGGAAGCGACCGCATAAAACCCGACATCACTGCCCCTGGCACGGACACTCGCTCGAGCTACCGCACTTCCGATACGAGCTACGCGAATCTCAGCGGCACTTCGATGGCGACTCCGCACATCGCCGGCGCCGTCGCGCTGCTCTGGTCAGCCCGGCCGGAGCTTCGGCCCAAGATCCATGCGACGGAAATGGCCTTAAATGACTCCGCCGTGCATATCCTTTCCACCGAATGCGGAGACCCAGGGCCGCCAAATAACATCTATGGATGGGGCCGAGTCGATGTCTTTGCCGCCGCGGGGCCACCTTGTCGAATCGTTGTCACCAACAACAACGACAGCGGCCCCGGTTCGTTACGTGCCGCCATCGCCAATGTTTGCGTCGGCGGGACCATTACTTTTGCGCCCAGTGTGGTCGGTCCGATTGACCTAACGAGTGGTGAACTGGCGGTCAACGGGCCGATGACGATCAGCGGTCCCGGCGCGAATCTCATGACAGTGCAACGGAGCATCAATGCCAGCACCAATTTCCGCATCTTCCACATCAGCGCGGGCGGCATTGTCAATATCTCAGGGCTGACCGTTACCAAGGGCAACCCCAATAACAACGGCGGCGGCTTCTATGTTGATAACGGGAGCATATTGACCCTGAAAGGCTGCGCAGTTACCGGCAATACCGTTAAGCTCGTTAGTCTCGCCAATCGGGACAGCATCGTGGTCACTGAAGGCGGGGGGCTTTACAACTTATCGGGTACGGCAGTCAACATTCTCCTCAGCACGATCTCCGGCAATACCTCTACCGGAGATGGCGGTGGTGTTTCGATGTCGACCGGCACGTTAACCATTCAAAATTCCACCATCTCCGATAATACGGCCGGTGGTGCCGGCGGCGGCGTTGTCTCAGATGCCACCTGTAACGTCACCAGCAGCACCATCTCGAACAATGCCGCTGGTAGCGCGGGCGGCGGCCTGTACGCACGCGGTTCCACCCTGACGATACGGAACTCGATCGTTGCGAAAAACACCGCCAGGCGGTGGCCCTGATATTCTCGACGCCGTAACCTCGCAAGGTTTCAATCTCATCGGCAACAGTTCGGGATCCACGATAACGCCTGCGCAGACCACAGACCAAATCGGCACCTCCGCTGTGCCGATTGATCCGCTTTTGGGTCCACTTCAAGACAACGGGGGTCCCACGCCCACGCGCGCCCTGCTTGGAGGTAGCATGGCCATAGACAAGGGGAACTCCAGTGGCTCGACCACAGATCAACGTGGTTTTCCCCGCCCGGTTGATTTCCCCGGCATTCCTAACGCCCAAGGTGGCGACGGCAGCGATATCGGAGCGTTCGAAGTTGCCCAAGCGCCTCCTACACCTACGCAGGTCGTTACTCGAAAGGTCCAGGGCGGGGCCGGGTTTATTGACATCCAGTTGCCACTCACCGGTCCCGCCGGCATCGAATGTCGCACGGGCGGAGCAAATGGTGATTTCCAGATAATCGCCACCTTTGGCGCGACGGTTACGCTTGCCGCCGCCACCGTCTCTTCGGGCATTGGCTCAGTGGCCAACGCGAGCGCGAGCGGGACTCAGGTGACGGTGAACCTAACCGGTGTCGCGAACGCGCAGAGAATTACCATCACCTTGGTGGGTGTGAGTGACGGCACGAATAGCGGCAACGTTAATATCCCGATGGGTGTGCTGCTCGGCGACACCAATGCCGACGGTTTCGTGAATGCCGGCGACGCACTGCAAACGCGCAACCGCTCCGGTCAGACGATTGATTCCTCCAACTTCCGTTCCGATGTGAATGTCGACGGTTTCCTGAACAGCGGCGATACCGTCATCGTCCGGTCACGCTCGGGAACATTCCTTCCCTAGGCGCTCAACGCCCGCCGCGCTCTCGCGAAACTCGCCGCAGAGGCATCATCGGAACGCGCGCCGCCCGGCGGCGATAAAGCATCACCGCGCAGAGGCCAATCGCGGTCGTCGCCAGCAAGGCAAACGTGCTCGGCTCGGGAACGACCTGCAATGGTGAAGTTGGACGCCGCGATCGGAGCCGTGTTTCCGTTGCTGTCAGCGATGACCGAGAATCTTCCGCCGACGCCAGGCGTAGCCGACGTTGTGTTGCCAATCGTGTAACTCCCGAGCGGCGCGCCAGCGCCAATCGACATCGTAATGTGCGCGAGGAAGTAGGAGCCGCTGGGGAGCGGATTGACGGCCAGCCGCCTAGATCGCTAGCATCAATCCATTGTGGTTTACCGGATCGAGGATTTGGGGATAGAGTGAGTGGGGGACCCGATGGCTGAAAAAGGCTCCCAGTCACATCGCGCAATGTGATCGCGAAATTATACGGCGGAGCTCCCGGCGATACTTGATACAGCCAGTAGGAAAGTCCCTGCACATTCGCGAGAGTCCCGGACGTGAAGTTAAGGGTGATATCGAAGGTAAAACTCGACCCTGGCGTTATGCTGGCTGGTACCCCGGTGTAACTGAAGTTGGCCGTCTGTGCGGAAGCGCGAGGCGCTCCGGTAAGTGCGCACATGAGTGCGACTGCTGCGATGAGTAGGAGTCTTTTCATATGGTTTTGTTGGTTATTCTTGGGTGTGCTGATTTACGGTAGAAATGTCCCCGACCGTGCGCGCTGATAAACTGCGGGAGGCCGCACGGCGGCTATCGTATGAGGAACCCCGCCGGTAGGAAAGATAAAAGGAGGTCTTTCGGGGCTTCGGCGGCTCCGTCCGCCAACTGGATCGCTCCGTTTGCTGGCGCGACTGTCCTGTCGGAACATCGGACATGCGACCGGACAAATTCACTCAGAAGATGCAGGAAGCGCTGCAGGCGGCGCAGGACGTTGCCTCGCAGCATAATCAGCAGGAAATCACGAACGAACATTTCCTGATCGCGCTGCTCGACCAGGTCGATGGCGTGACCCGGCCGCTGCTCGAGAAGGTTGGCGTGACTGCGGCGGATTTGCGGAGCCGCCTGGAAGCGGAGTTGCAACGGCGCCCGCAGGTCCATGGATCATCCGATGTGCGGATCGGGAATGAGCTGCGCTCGACGATCGACGCGGGCGAAAAGGAGATGGCGAAGCTGAAGGACGAATTCCTCAGCGCCGAGCATTACCTGCTCGCGCTGAGCGATTCGAGCGGCAGCGCGGGCAAGATTCTGAAGGAAGCCGGCGTGACGCGGGACAAGCTGATGCAGGCGCTGCAGCAGGTGCGCGGTTCGCAGCGGGTCACGGATCAGAATCCCGAGGGCAAATATCAGACGCTGGAGAAATACGGCCGCGACCTCACCGAGCATGGCGCGCCGCGGGAAGATCGATCCGGTGATTGGCCGCGACGACGAAATTCGCCGCGTCATGCAGGTGCTCTCGCGCCGGACGAAGAACAATCCGGTGCTCATCGGCGAGCCCGGCGTGGGCAAGACGGCGATCGTCGAAGGACTCGCGCGGCGCATCGTCAGCGGCGACGTGCCGGAGTCGCTCAAGCAGAAGAAGCTCATCGCGATGGACATCAGCTCGATGATCGCGGGCGCGAAGTTTCGCGGCGAGTTCGAGGATCGGCTCAAGGCTTTCTTGAAAGAGGTCACGGACTCGCAGGGCGAGATCATTCTCTTCATCGACGAACTGCACACCATCGTCGGCGCCGGCGCGGCGGAAGGATCGGTCGATGCCTCCAACATGCTGAAGCCGCAGCTCGCGCGCGGCGAATTGCGCACGATCGGCGCGACCACGCTCGACGAGTATCGCAAGTACATCGAGAAGGACGCCGCGCTCGAACGGCGTTTCCAGCCGGTGATGGTGAACGAGCCGACGCGTCGAGGACACGATCGCGATTCTGCGCGGACTTGAAGGAGCGCTACGAAGTGCACCACGGCGTGCGCATTCAGGATGCGGCGCTCGTGGCCGCGGCCGTCCTTTCGCATCGCTACATCAGCGATCGTTTTCTGCCCGACAAGGCGGTCGATCTGATCGACGAAGCGGCGTCGCGCTTGAAGATCGAGCTCGATTCCATGCCGACGGAAATCGACGTGATCGAGCGCCAGATCATGCAGCTGGAGATGGAGCGGCAGGCGTTGAAGAAGGAAAAGGACGCGGCCAGCAAGGAGCGGCTCGAAGAAATTGGAGAGAGAACTCGCCGACCTGAAGGAGAAATCGACCGCGCTGAAGGCCGAGTGGCAGAAGGAGAAAGGGGTCATCGACGAGCAGCGGAAGATGAAGACGGAACTCGACCAGGCGCGCACGGAACTCGAACAGGCGCAACGTCGCGGCGAACTCGGCGAAGGCGAGCGAGATTCAATATGGCCGCATGCCCGAGCTGGAAAGAAAGCTGCAGGAGATCGAGAAAAGGATTCAGGAAGGCGGCAATCGTCTCCTGCGGGAAGAGGTCACGGAGGAAGACATCGCGCAAGTCGTCGCGAGCTGGACGCACATTCCCGTCTCGCGATTGCACGAAGGCGAGCGCGAGAAACTGGTGAAGATGGAGGAGCGCTTGCGGCAGCGCGTCATCGGCCAGAAGGAGGCGATCGTCGCGGTGTCGAACGCCGTGCGCCGCGCGCGCGCCGGATTGCAGGACGAGAATCGGCCGATCGGCTCATTCATTTTTCTCGGGCCGACCGGCGTCGGCAAAACCGAGCTGTCGCGCGCGCTCGCGGAATTTCTCTTCGACGACGAGAACGCGATGATCCGCATCGACATGAGCGAATACATGGAGAAGCACACCGTCGCGCGGCTCATCGGCGCGCCGCCGGGCTACGTCGGCTACGAGGAAGGCGGGCAGCTCAGCGAAGCCGTGCGCCGCAAGCCGTATTCGGTGATTCTCTTCGACGAGATCGAGAAGGCGCATCACGACGTCTTCAACGTGCTGCTGCAAGTGCTCGACGACGGCCGGATCACGGACGGGCAGGGCCGCACGGTGGATTTCAAGAACACCGTCATCATCATGACCTCGAACATCGGCTCGCAATACATCATCGATGACGCCAACGCCGAGCAACGCGAAGCGCGCGTCATGGAAGCGTTGCGCCAGCATTTCCGGCCGGAGTTCCTGAATCGCGTGGACGAGATCATCATCTTCGATCGGCTGAGCGACGACGACCTGAAGCAGATCGTCGATATTCAACTGAAGCGACTGATCACGCGCCTGGAGAAGCAGAAGATTACGCTGGAACTAACGGATGCGGCGAAAGCGTTCATCGCGCGCGAAGGATACGATCCGGTGTATGGCGCGCGCCCGTTGAAGCGCGCGATTCAGCGGAGGATTCTGGATCCGCTGAGCCTCGAAATTCTCGCGGGCAAGTTTCACGAAGGACAAACGATCAAGGTCGACGCTACTGACGGCGCCCTGACTTTCACCGCCTGAGTTGCTCGCTGCTTCTCCAATGATTTCTCCGCAACCGATCGCCGAGAATCTTTGGCTGCTGCAGTTACCCGCTGCGGGCTCGTCGGAATGCAGATCGGACGCAATGTGACCGTGATCCGCCTGCGCGATGGGCGCCTGGTGATTCATTCAACTGCTCCGTTTGCGCCGGAGGATGTTGCCGCGGTCAAGGCGCTCGGCGAGCCCGCGTGGCTGGTCGATGCGACGCTTTTTCACGATTCGTTTGCCAAAGAGGGCCGGCGCGCGTTTGCCGAGCTTCCGTACCTCGCGCCTCCCGGATTCTCCAAAGTGAGTGGCGTCGCGACTGAGGAACTCGAGCCTGCGCCCGCAGCGTGGGCGGACGAACTCGATGTCTTGCGGCTGGACGGCGTCAGGGCGAACGAGCACGTCTTCTTCCATCGCGCGTCGCGGACGCTGATCGTCTGCGACCTGTTCTTTAACTTTGGCCCGAGCGCGTCGGCCTGGACCCGTTGGTCCGCGCGACACATGATGCGGTTGCGCGACGGAGCGGGCATGAGCGTTCTCTTTCGCACGATGATCCGGGATCGAATCGCTTTCGCGCGGTCGCTGCGGCGAATGATGGCCTGGGACTTCGAGCGCATGATCGTCGGTCATGGCGATGTCGTTCCTTCGGACGCCCGGCGAGTCGTGGCCGGGCATTGCGCGCGCGCGGGATTCGAGGTGGACTAATTATTGCCCAAGACCGCTTAGGTTGAACAAAACGACCCCTTGGGGTATCTCAATACACCTATGAACATGAAATTGATTCTTTCGATCGCTGTCGCGGCCTTCACCGCGACATCTGTATTCGCGGGCGACAAAGCCTGCTGTGCCACCGCTGCCGGCCATCATACCAAAGAAGCCTGCATGGCTACCTTTGCAAAACTGGACTTGAGCGCCGAGCAGAGGGCCAAGATGGAGACGCTCGCGGAAGATTGCGTCAAGGGCGGCTGCAATAAAGAGACCATGGCGAAGATGGAAACGGGCGCGAAAAGCATTCTCTCGAAAGAGCAGTTCGCTGCCTGGAAAACCGAATGCAGCCGCGAGCACGCCGAGAAGACTCAGAGCTAAGTTCGCTCGACCGCCAGGTGATGGCGGATTGAGTTTGCGAATTCCGTCGCCTTGGGGTTGGCGACGGAATTTTCGCGTACGAGCGCTTTTCCGCGCCACAAATCTCTGCTTAATTAGCGAAGGTTCGATGGCGAGCTTCCGGACAAGTTGTGCTTGTCTCCTGCTATGCGCCTCTTGCGCAATAGCCGGCAGGGCTTACTCCAACACGCTGACGGTCACGAACCTGAACGACAGTGGGCCTGGTTCGCTGCGCGATACGATCGCGATCGCGAACGGCGGCGACACGATCAACTTCGCGGTCACGGGCACCATCACGCTTACTTCCACCCATATCGTGGTCGATAAGAGCCTGACGATCACTGGTCCGAGTGTGGGAATTGTCGTGCGGCAGCAAGCCTTCAACCAACGCATCTTTTTCATCGGCAACGGGAGCGCGAACGGGCCGACGGTGGTGATGTCGAATCTCACGATCAAGGACGGGAGCAACCCAAAGCCAATTCCGATCTACGAAGACGGCGCCGGCATCTACAACGACCGGAGCAAGCTGATGCTTCAGAATTGCGTCGTCCAGAGCTGCACAGCAATGAACGGGGGCGGTCAGTTTAGTCGCCCGAGCGGCGGCGGTGTTGCCAGCGTCGGTTCGACTGCAGAGCTGACCCTCTTGAACTGCTACTTCGTCGACAATTTCGCGACCTTGGGAGGTGGTGGTGCCTCAAACAATGGCGGAAAACTGACCGTCTCTGGATCGTTTTTCGAAGACAACCGCTCCAACGGCAACGGTGGTCACCTCAGGCACGAAGGCTCGCAGCCCGCGCTTGTCGCGGAGAGCACGCTGCTTGATTCGGACGGCGCCGCGATCAGCAACAGCGGCCCGCTCGAAGTGCGCAACTGCACCTTCGTCGGCAACGCGCCCTTCGGAGTGGACGCGGGCAGCATCGTCAACAACGGCAGCCTGCTCGTCCAGCATTGCACGTTTTACAATAACTTGGGCGGCAACAACGGAACGATTCGCAACTATGGCGCCGGACAATTGACCGTCCGCAACAACATCTTCCAGAACCCGGGCACCTCGTGCCTGCGCAACGACGCTCCCGGTACGACCACTTCGGCCGGCTACAATCTCGCCAATTCCGATCCAGCGGGCCTGCTGACTGGACCGGGTGACCAGATCAACCCCGACGCGAAGCTCGATCCCGCGGGTTTGCAGAACAACGGCGGCGCAACCCCGACGATCGCACTCCTTTCCACCAGTCCCGCTCTCGATCGCGGCAATAGTTTTGGCCTAACGAGTGATCAACGCGGTATGCCGCGGCCCGTGGACATACCCGGTTTCCCGAATCTGGCCGATGGAAGCGACATCGGCGCCTACGAGTCGCCGGCCGATCCGCTGCAGGACGGGAGCGCCGGCTTTTTTGTTAACACGACGGCGGATCACGATGACGGCATTTGCGGCCGGAGCGATTGCACCCTGCGGGAAGCAATCAATCGGTCGAACCAGCTCTCGAGTGCAGACACGATCCTGATTTCGTTCGGCGGCACGATCACGTTGCTGCCTTCAGCCGGCGGCCAGATCAACATCACCGATGGCGTAACCATTGTCGGGCCCGGCGCACGCTCGCTCAAGATCAGCGCTGGAACCCAGACACGCGTCTTCTTCGTCAGCGGCGCGGGCACGACCACACTCTCCGGTTTGACGATCGCGGACGGATGGATGGCGAACAGCAACGCCGGAGATGCGGAAGGCGCGGGCATCTACAATCAGGGGACGTTGTCGCTCGTCGATTGCACGCTCGATTTTAATCGTACAACCGGCGGCTCCGGATTCTCACCTGGACAGAGCGGCGGCCACGGCCGCGGCGGCGCGATCTTCAACGCCGGCGCGCTCACCCTTTACGGCTGCACCTTCAAGAACAACCGCGTCTTCGGCGGCTCGGGCGCGGGCAACTCTGGCGCGCACACCACCGGCGGCGGCGGCGGGAGCGGCAGCGGCGCCTGCGTTTACAATGCGGCTGGCGCCAGTCTGGCGATCGCCAACTCCACCTTCGCTGGAAATGGAGCGGGGGGCGGAAACGGTGGAAACGGCGGCATGGGCGGAAACGGCGGCGACGGTCTCGGCGGCGCGATCTACAATCTGGGAACGCTCGATGTCTCGGCTGCGACCGCGAGCGCCAACTACGGCGATGGCGGCGCCGGCGGCCTGGGCGTGAGGACAATTGACAACGGCGCCCATGGCCTCGGAGCGGGCGGGTTCGCGCACGGCGGTGGCACGAGCACGTTGCGCAACAGCATTATCGCCGGCAATGACAGCTTGAACGCGCGCGATGTTTCCGGCGCTTTCAACTCGGGCGGGTTCAACTTAATCGGGAGGATCGACGGCGGTACCGGATTCAATGCGATCGGCGATCAGACCGGAACCAACGCCACCCCGCTTGACGCGCAGCTCGGCACGCTCGCGAACAACGGCGGGGCAACCGACACGATGGCGCTGCAGCCGGCCAGCCCGGCCGTGGATCAGGGACAGAGCTTTGGCCTAACGAGTGATCAGCGCGGCAGCCCGCGTCCGACCGATCTTCCCGGTACGCCGAACGCCAACGGCGGCGATGGAAGCGACATCGGCGCGTTCGAGTTCGCGCCGCTCTCATTGTCCACCGTGGTCTCGCGCAAGCTCCACGGCGGAGGGGGAGAATTCGACATTGCCTTCCCCGGCGTGGAAAGCCGTGGCGGCGGAGGTATGCACACCATCATCTTCACCTTCTCGAATCCACTCGCCAGCGTCGGTGGCGTCTCCATTACCGGCAGCACTGCCGTAACCAGCAGCAGTGGGATCGGAAACGATCCGCACCAGTACGTGGTTAGCCTCGGCGGCGTCCCGGACGCACAACAGCTCACGATCACCTTGAGCAATGTGGCAGATCAGTCGGGCGGCAGCATCAGCAGCGTGCCGGCGACAGTTGCGTTTCTTCTCGGCGACGCGAATGGCGATCGCTTTGTGAACTCCGCCGACGCTATCGTGACGCGAAACCGTTCCGGCCAGACCACCGACGGGAACAACTTCCGTTCCGACCACAACATCGATGGCTTTATTAACTCCGGCGACGGGAATATCGTGCGCACGCGCTCCGGCAGTTTCATTCCCTAGTTGCTGCACTTTTCATCGAGCATTCCGGCCTGGCGCACATCCGCTCTCCATTCGTTCCACGCAATAGGATTGGAAAGAGCGATTCCGTCGCCCGCGGAGTTGGCGGCGGAATTTTCGCGTCCGAGCACTACCGGCGGGTGACGCGGACCTCAGGCCGATACGTAATCCGCACCAGCAGATCGCCGCGGCCACCTCGCGGCTTGGGCAATCCCTCATCGGCAATGCGCAGAGTTTCACCGCGGCGCACGCCTGCCGGAATGCTGACCCGGAGCATGGCACCGGTGGTTCCCGGGATTACCTCCGTTCCGCCATGCGTCGCTACGCGCGCGCTGATTCTTAGCTCACATTTCAGATCGGAGCCGCGCGCCTTGAAGCGATGACCTGGAAGGGGTCGAAGGCGGAGCACGACGAATCCGCCCTCGAATGGTGCCGCCCGCGGAACTCGCAGACGCGTCCCGGGCGCAGTCTCTGGCGGAACGAGCACAGGATAGGTTTCCGTGCCGTTTGGATTGCCGGGATCACGGACCTGCACTTCCAGTGATGTGCCGCGCAAGAAATCCTCGATCCGCAAATTCACATCCTGCGAAATGTTGCGCTCGATCCTGCCCGCGCGAGCAGGCCGCGCCTCCTTTTCGCGCGCGTGCAGTTCGCGGTCGTAGGCATGCCGCCGCACGGGATCGCTCAGGACTTCATGCGCTTCGTTCAACGCGCGCGTGAGCTTCGCCGCTTTCGCAGAGCCGGCATTCACGTCCGGATGATGCCGCTTCGCGAGGAGCCGGTAGGCCGCGTCGATTTGCGCGCGCGTGCAGTCGCGGTCGAGACCGAGAGTGCGGTAATGATCGACTGGTGACATGGTGCGTAGCTGGCGTTTTCCAGAAACGCCCGTACAAGATGAAGCGAAGCGCAACCTCCTGATCAACTGATGAATCTCTGGATCGGCACCTCTGGTTTTCAATACACGGAATGGAAAGGGACCTTTTATCCCGAAGATATGCCGACGGCGAAGATGTTGCCGTATTATGCCGAGCGTCTGGCGACGACCGAGATCAACTACAGCTTTCATCGCATTCCGAGCGCGAAAACGATTGAAGGCTGGTGGAAGGCGACGCCGGAGCGCTTCAAGTTTAGCCTGAAAGCGCCGCAGAAGATCACGCACTGGGCCAAGCTGCGGAATTGCGGCGACACTCTGCGTTTCTTTCATCAGGTCATTTGCGATCTGGAGAAAAAACTCGGCTGCGTCTTGTTTCAATTGCCGCCGACTCTGAAGAAGGACGCGGCGCTACTCGGGACGTTCCTTGAAGACATCCCGATGGGAATGCGCGCCGCATTCGAATTCCGCGATGCGTCGTGGTTCGACGACGAGATTTTTCAACTGCTGAAAACGAAGAACCTCGCGCTTTGCATCGCCGACAGCGACAAGCTCGCGACGCCCATCGTGGCGACGGCGGACTACGGCTACCTGCGTTTGCGGCGCGAAGATTATCAGGATGCCGACGTCGCGCGCTGGTCTAACGAGATCAAGGCAAAGGACGGACGCCTGGTCAGACGCGTTTGTCTATTTCAAACACGAAGAGAGCGGCATCGGGCCAAAGCTGGCCACGAAGATGATGGAACTGCTCGCTGTCTAGGCGGCGACGCGTCGCTTCTGTTTGACCAGCGTGGACGTCGAACGGCTGGCGCTCGTGCGTGAGCCATTGCGTTTCGGCTTGAGCGATTGATTCCGGCTCAGGCTTTCCTGCAGCACCTTCACGAGATCGACCACATTGGTCGCGCGAACCGGTGCAGCCGGTCGGTCGGCAATTTGTTTGTTCTGCGCCTTCTGTTCGATGATCTCGAGCACGGCGTTGCGGTATTCGTCGCGATATTTCTCCGGCTCCCACGCGACCGACATGCTCTCGATGAGCGTCTGCGCCATCTTTAGTTCCTTGTCCGAAACGGCGCTGCTCCCGCCGGTCTTCAGCTCATCAGGGCTCAGAATTTCTGAAGCGAAATGCATCAGTTCGAGGACCAGGAAGAGGCCGTCAGGTTTTACCGAAGCGAGATGCTCGCGATTGCTGATGACGACTTTGGCGATCCCGATCTTGCCGGTGCCCGCCAGCGCCTTGTGCAGGAGTCCATAGGCTTTTTCGCCGCCCTTCTGCGCCTCGAGGAAATACGGTTTGTAGAAAAATTTCGGATCGACCTGCCCGAGATCGACGAAGTCGGTGATGTCGATCGAGTGGGTGGATTCGATCTTCACTTTCGCGAAGTCCTCCTCCTTCATGATCACGAAGTGCCCGCGCTCGTACTCGTAGCCTTTGACGATCTGATCGGCGGCGACTTCCTTGGCGTCGGCTTCCGCGACCTTCTTGTATTTGATCGGGCTGAGATCCGTCGCGCGCAGTTGGCGGAAACTGAGCTTCTCTTCGCGGGTGGCCGGATAAACCGCGATCGGAATGTAAACGAGCCCGAAGCTGATGCTGCCTTTCCAAATTGGTCTCATGATAGTCCGATAGCCTAACGACACTATCATGGGTCTGTCAACCCCTGGTCCGAGAGGCTAGCGGTAGTGCAGGCGGATGAGCTTCGGCGGCGCGCTCCGCACGACGATGAAGAGATTATCGTAATCGCCATCGCCAATGGCCGCCGGTTTGGGAAGACCGAGCGCTTTGATGATGTCCGGGATGGTGTTCGAATGGCCGACGACGAGGACGTTGCTCCTCGCCTTTTTGAGTTTGGCGACGAGCGCGGCGGTCTCTTTGCCGGGCATCACGGTGACTTCGACGCCGGCTGCTTGCGCGGTCGGCTTCGCGGTGGCCTGAGTGCGTTTGAATTCGGTGGCGTAGACGGATTTGATCTTCGCGTCCTTCAAGACCGTGGCCAGCGCGGCCGCCCGGGCGCTGGCCGGCTTCCGAGAGTTCGGGATCGTTTGGGTCACCGTTGCCAGCCTCGGCTTTCTCGGCGTGGCGGACGAGGAAAATGGTCGATTGGGCAGGAAGAACCGAAGTGCAGCAGGCCAGGATTACGAGGGCGAAAAGGAAACGCTTCACGCCCGAAGCCTACTTTGAAGTCGAGGGGGAAAGCGATCAGACATTTTGGCGATTAGCCCCGACTGCGTTTACAGCGGCGCACTTTTGCCGCACCTTCGCGCGTGAAAACTGTCCGCGGACTCCATCACGTCACCGCCATCTCGGGCCCGGCCCAGGAGAACCTCGATTTCTACGCCGGCGTGCTCGGGATGCGCCTGGTGAAGAAGAGCGTCAATCAGGATGATCCCGGGACTTATCATTTGTTCTACGCCGATGCCGAAGGACATCCCGGCACCGACCTGACGTTTTTTCCGTGGGCGCAAATGGCACCGAGCCGCGACGGCCATGGCTTGAGCACGGAAGTTTCGTTGGCCGTGCCGCCGGGGAGTCTCGTTTTCTGGAGTGGACGCCTCCAGCGCTACGGCGTGGCGATCGAAGCGCCGGAAGTTCGCTTCGGTCAGCATGTCCTGCCCTTGCGCGATCCGCACGGATTGCGCGTGGCTCTGGTCGAGAGCGCGGACTCGTTAGGCCGGCCATTTACGCCATCAACCGACAGTCCGGTTCCGGCCGAGCAGCAAATCCGCGGACTGGAAAGTGCGCGCATGACGGAAGCGAGCTTAGCGATCACGGCATCATTTCTCGAACGAGCGATGGGCTTCGAGCATCTCGCGACCGAAGGCGAATGGCATCGCTACGGCGTTGCGGAAGGAAAGTCGGGGCAATACGTCGATGTGCGCGAAATGCCGGCCGCGCGTCGCGGCGCTTGGGGAACTGGCAGTATTCACCATCTGGCCTGGCGGGTGGATGACGAGGCACATCAGGCGGAAGTCCGCACGCGCGTGAGCGCAGGCGGCGCGCAACCGACTCCGGTGATCGATCGCTTCTGGTTCAAGTCAGTTTACTTCCGCGAACCGGGCGGCGTGCTCTTCGAGCTGGCGACGGATGGTCCGGGCTTCGCGGTGGACGAGGATCCGAAGCACCTCGGCGAAACGCTGGTTCTGCCGCCTTGGTTGGAACCCGAGCGGGCGGCGATTGAGGCTGCGCTTCCGAAAGTGGTTATGCCGACGCTCGGGTAAGGCGACCCTTACAGCGACGCGGCTACAGCGGTCAATCTTGTCGCGCGGTTGAATTTGAATGGCTGGACTCCGTCTCTACAATATCGCCCGACATGCGAGCAGCTTCCTTTTCCATTCTTTCTGCGCTGCTGGTTCTGATTTCGTTAGGTCGAAGCAGCTGACCGTGCCTGGCTGAGGAATCGCCCGCGCCCATCCCGGCGGGCGCGTCCGGGTTGCCGCCCAAGCTTCCCGACAGCGGTATCCCACAAGGGATTGTCGTGCGCACGACGGAAAACGTCACCAAGGGCGGTTGGGTCTGGTTGTTGAACGAATGTCAGGAGCACGGGATCAGCCGAATCGATCTGCTCGTGAAGCAGGATGAGGATAACTTCAAATCCTTGCGGACCGGGGAGGTGCTGCAAAGCGGAGAACTGCTGGTGGCGCTTCCGGGCGAAAAAACCGCGACCGGATGGGAAGATTCCTCCTGGCTCAAGGAGCTGCTGGCAAAGGCGCGGGACATGAAGATCGAAGTTTGGGCGTGGTGGCCCTGCTTTCATGACGCGCAGATGGCGGCCGCTTTTCCCGATGCGGCCTATCGCGGGGTACAGGGCGAGAGCTTCGTGGACGCGGCTGACGCGAGGGTGCAGGCGCGGCAGGAGGAGTTACTGGCCAAGTTGGTCGATACCTATGCGTTCAACGGCGTTTCGCTGGATTGGGTGCGTTACGGTGGCTGGTGGGATGGCTCGCAAGGGGCCGCTCGGTGCGGCTTTTGCGCGCGACCAGGATGTCATCTGGGAAGCGACGACGCTGGAGGAGGATTCGACCAAGGCTCGCTGGTATGAAGCGCGCGCCACAGCCATCGCCGATTGGATCGGCAAAGCGCGACATGGTCTGCATGATCGCCGTCCGGCGGTCCGCGTTGCGGCCTTTGTCCTGCCGCCGCAGTTCACGGAGGTGAGCCAGAATTATCCGATGCTGGCGCGCGCTGGCTTGGATTTCCTCCAGCCGATGGCCTACTGGAACGATTGGAAATTGCCTCCGCAATGGGTCGGCGAAAATGTGATCGCTCCCTACGCGCGCTACGCGGTCAACGGGACCGCATTCTGGCTGACGCTCGGCATCGACAGCGGACTGCAAGAGATTCCAGTCGCACTGAAGAGTCTCCCGCCGGAAAGCGTGCGCGGCGTCTCCTGGTTTACCTACGGCACGTGGGAGCAAAAGACTTTCGACAAGCTCGCGGCGCTGCTCAAGACCTCCCCGGAAGCGCGCCACCTCTTCGGCTACGGCGATGGCTCGCCCTCTCGCGAGCCCCACGGTTTCGCCAACGCCGAGCACGAAGCCGGCGATCGCTGCGGCGCCTGGGCCAGCTCGACTTCAGCCGAAGGATTTCCCCTTCGACACCTCTGTCTGGAGTGTCGTTTGCCTGGGCGAACTTTATCGCCGCGGCGCGTTGCCCGACCGCAACATCGATCCCGTCTGTCCCGTGATGGCGTTCCATACTTTCGCGGACGCTCCCGCCGGCACCCCGGTGTTTCTTTATAAGTGCAGCACGGCGTACCTGGACGCATTCCTCGACGCGATCGCGGCGGCCGGCTTTGACGTGATCCCGCTTTCCCGACTGCAGAATTTCTTGATTACGGGCGACACCTCGATGTTGCCCCCACGGCCGCTCGTCATCACGCTAGACGACGCTTCGGAAAGCGTGTTCAAACTGTTCGCGCCCCGCGCGCTGAAGCGCCGGCTGCCTTATACCCTCGCGGTCGTGACCGGATGGATGAGTGAGACGGACAAGAGTAATCATGCCACGGCGGAACCCGGCCAACCGGATCCGACCATGACCTGGGCGCAGGCAGAGGAACTTAACGAATCGGGACTGGTCGAAGTCGTCTCGCATTCAGATGGCCTGCACTATCAGGCGAGCGAGATGCTGGGATCGGACGAAGGTTTGCCCGCGGAAACGATCCGTCAGTTTTTGGTCGAGAAAAACCGCCTGGAAACGGAAGCGGAATACGAGCGACGCATTCGGCTCGATATGGATACGAGCCGGCGCAAGCTGATGGATCATGACTTCGGTGTGCCGACCATCTTCTGCTGGCCTTACGGCGAGTGGACGGCGACGGCGAAGAACATCGGGCGGCTGACCGGCTTCACCCATTTTCTGGCCTACGATCCGCCGCCGGTTTTTGTCTCGCGCGATAGCGCGGCGGACGGCACTCTTCCGCGCGTGCCCGTGATGCGCCGTGACGAAACGCTTCCGCTGAATTTCCCGACCGATCGCGTTGAGCAGCAGACCTGGTGGCTGGCGTTTCTGAAAGTCGCGCGCCAATCGCAAAGCCGGACTCTGTTGGCGGCGGCGCTGGCCCAACTTACTCCGGAAAATTCCACCCATCCGCTGGCGGAGAGTCGCGCGAGCCGCATTGGAGTTGCTGAACGGCAATGCGCCGGGCGGAACGGAGCGGCTGATCAAGCTGCGTCGCGCTCATCCTTTTGACGCCACAGTGCTCGCATCCATTGATCAAACACTGACCCAGCTCGCGCCCGGACCGCGACCAAAGTGATGTCAGTGATTCTCGCCAGCTTCGATTTCGCGGACTTCGTCCGCATGCTCGCCGATCACTGGTGGAGCGAGTTCCGCGATCTGGGCGACTGGCCATGGGGCTCGCTCGAGTCGATCGCGGAATACATCGATTTGTTCCCGATCGTTGTCTGTCTGGTCTGGTCGATCTACGGATTGAATTGCCTCTTCGGCTCCTTCCGACGCCGGCGACTTCCGGCAAAGCTGCCGGGATACACCGTGCTCATTCCTTTCTACGCTGAGCCGCGTGGAGCGTTGCGCACTGCGCAAAGCATGGCCCACGTGAACCCTCCTCCAGATGAAATTCTACTCATCGACGATGGCAGTCCCTACGACGAAGAAGAAAGAAGTGTTCTGGATGAAATCTTGTTGCCGCCGCGGACTCGCGTGTTGCGCATCCCGATCAATGGCGGCAAGGCGGCCGCGCTCAATGCCGGCCTGCGCGAGACCGGTTCAGAAGTTGTCGTTTGTCTCGATGCGGACACGGTCGTGCAGACGACGGATTGGCGCGAAATGCTGGCCCGCTTTGCCGGTGCTCCCGGCGTTGGTGCTGTCACCGGCAAGATCTGGCCTGCGCAGACGCGCTCGCTCCCGCAGTTGATGCAGGCGCTCGATTATCTCGCGGTCATCGGCCTGGTGAAAAACGCGGAGGATCGCTGGGGCGGAATCATGACCGTCTCGGGCGCGTGGGTCGCTTTTCGAAGGAAGGCGCTGCTCGAGATCGGTAGTTGGAACGAACAAACTGCAGCCGAAGACATCGACCTTTCCTGGCGATTGCAGGCGGCGGGGTGGCGCATCGTTTACGAAAGGACCTGGGTGGCGCTGGTCGAGATGGTCCCGACCTGGCCGGCGCTCTGGCGACAACGCCGCCGCTGGAGTCGCGGACTCGGTCGCGCGGTGCGCGAGCATTTTGGAGGCGTCCTCCAGGAACGTGCGACGCATTTGCCGGTCGCTCTGATCACACTCCTCGGCGCCGGATGGCTTTGGGCTTCGCTCTTCACCGGGGCGGTGCGCTGCGTCTCGGCGGTGGTCCGTCTTAATCGCGGTGAGGCGATCGCCAACGCCGCCGTCTGGAACCGCGCGTTTGTTTACGTCGGCATCTGCTTCGGATTTTTCCTCCTGCAATTGCTCATCGCCACGCTCCTCGACCGCTCGCGCTGGCGGCTTTACCCGAAGTTATTTCTCCTCGCGCCGCTCTACACGATTTACTTCTGGGGAATTTCTCTGACCACTTTTGTCGTCGGATTTCCGCAGGGATTTTTTCGACACGATAGCGGCCGATGGCGGAGGACGATGCGCGACGCCGAACTCGCCACAGCCACCACCGCCGAGTTGGTCTGATGAGTTTTCCGCAGGACGACGAAATGAAACACGCCTTGATCCTGTTCCTCCGAATCGCGTTGCTCATCATCGCGCTCTACGCGGTTTCCAACGCGCTCAAGGAACTGCTCTTGCGCGAGGATCGGCTCCTGGATTCGATGCTCCTCGTCCTCTTCAACGTCCTGATCGCCGCGCTTTGCTGGTCGTTAGGCTGCTGGAAATCGCAGCGCGCCGGGCGGCGCGCGCCCTCTTCTGGTTAGGCACGACGTCGGGCCGCGGCCTGCTTGGGAATAAAACGTGTCATTGCCCGGAGTTGGGCGACATTGGACGGCTTGTGCCATTTCGCTCTCTAAGTCTCGACCACCGCATTCTCAAAGCCATCCAGGAGGCTGGTTACACGGAACCGACGCCCATCCAGGCCGCCGCCATCCCCGAGGTGCTCGCGGGCCATGATGTCATCGGGATCGCGCAGACGGGAACGGGGAAGACGGCGGCGTTTGTCCTGCCGATCCTGCATCATCTCGCGGGACGCATGACAGAAGGGAAGAAGCGCGGGATGCAGGCGCTGGTCGTCGCGCCGACGCGCGAACTGGTGGTGCAGATCGAGGAAAATGTGCGCGCTTACGCGAAACATCTGCCGCTGCGCATGGCGACGGTCTTTGGCGGCGTGAGCGAGCGGCCGCAGATCGAAGCGCTTCGTTCGGGGGTCGATCTCGTGGTGGCGACGCCGGGTCGGTTGATTGACTTGATGGGCCAGCGCTACGCGAATTTTTCCGGGCTTGAATTTCTCGTGCTCGATGAAGCGGACCGGATGCTCGACATGGGTTTCCTCCCGCCGATTCGGCAGATCGTGAAAGCTCTGCCGCACAAGCGCCAGACGCTGATGTTTTCCGCGACGCTCTCGCGCGAGATCGAAGCGCTGACGCACGAGTTCCAGCGCTCACCGAAAGTGATCGAGATCGGTCGTCGCGCGAATCCTGCCGAGACGGTCACGCAATTGGTCTATGAAGTGCCGCAGCATCTGAAGCCGGCGCTCCTGCTGCATCTGCTGGGCGATCCGCAATTCGATACCGTGCTCGTTTTCACGCGGACGAAACACGGCGCCGATCGCATCGCGCGCCGACTCGAAGGCGCTGGCATCAAGACCGGAACGCTGCATTCCAATCGCTCGCAGAATCAGCGACTGCGCGCCTTGAAGGATTTCAAATCCGGGCGCGGTGCGCGTGCTGGTGGCGACCGACATCGCCGCGCGCGGCATCGACGTGGACGGCATTTCGCACGTGGTGAATTACGACTTTCCGATGCACTCGGAGGATTACGTGCATCGCATCGGCCGCACCGGCCGGGCGCATGCGGTGGGCGACGCGATCAGCTTCGTCACGCCGGAGGACCACGGGCCTCTGCATTCGCTCGAACGATTCATCGGGCGCGGGATCGTCCGCAAGCGCGCGGAAGGTTTTGATTACAACGCGGACGCTCCGCCGCGCGAAGATCGAGGCAGGGGAGAACCGCGCGGTGACGTGCGCGAGCGGCGCCATCGGCCACAGGGATCGGTCCCCGGTGGACCGGGCCGAGCGCCGGCGCGACGCTCCGGAACTCCTGCACGCGCTCCGTCTGGCGGCGGAGGCGGGAAGAGCCGCAATCGTTGGGGCCGACGTTCTCGTTAGACTTGCGGATGGCGCGCTTCCGCGCTGAGCTTAAGCTATGCAACGGCACGTAGCATTTCTCCGCGCGATCAACGTTGGAGGACACGTCGTAAAAATGGAAGCTCTGCGAAAGGCTTTCGAGGAGCTTGGCCTTTCGAACGTGGAGACTTTCATCGCCAGCGGGAACGTGATTTTCGAGTCGCGCTCCAGCGCAGGAACGCTGGAACAGAAAATCGCGAAACATCTGCACAAGACGCTCGGCTATGAGGTGACAACGTTTGTCCGCTCGAATGTCGAGCTGGCAGCAGTCGCGAACCACCGGGCATTTCCGGCGGCGAAGTTGAATGCACCGGATGCAACCCTCTTCATCGGGTTTCTCCACACGGAGCCAAGCACGGAATCACCAGGGCGAGTGCTCGGCTATCCAGGCGGAACGGACGAGTTTCATTTCCATCAACGCGAGCTCTACTGGCTCTGTCGCACGCGCCTGAGCGATTCCGCATTCTCCGGAGCGCGCCTGGAGAAGCTGCTTGGCCTTCGCGTCACGCTGCGAAATGCAAACACGATCAATCGGCTGATTGCAAAATATCCTCCGGCGCCAGTTCGATGAGCAAAGATTTCGAAGAGCTCGATTTTCAAGAAACTCCGCTGGGCGAGCTAACCCTGCGCCGTCGCCGCTTGTTGTCGTTAGGCGAGATGGAGATTTTCGAAGTAAAGCTGGGCGACGCGTTCTTGATGTCGAGCCTCTTCCACGAGGTGGAAGTTGCTTTGGCCGACTTCGGCCTGGGCGAACTCGATGTGTTACCGCCATGGGAGGTGGTCGTCGGTGGGTTGGGCCTTGGATACACCGCGGTGGCGGCCCTGCGCTACGAACAGGTCGGATCGCTCCTCGTGGTGGATGCGCTTGACCCGGTGATTGAATGGCATCGTCGCGGGTTGGTCCCGCTCGGCAGAACGTTGACCGCCGATCCGCGCTGCCGCCTGGTTCATGGTGACTTCTTTCGCCTGGCGGATTCGAAAGAAGGATTCGATCTCGAGCAAAGCGGACGACGTTTTCACGCGGTGCTCCTGGACATCGATCATTCACCGCGCGACCTCCTGCATGCGCGCCACGGTTCCTTTTATCAGCCGGCGGGATTGCAGAAGCTCGCCGCGCAATTATATCCGCGCGGGATTTTTGCGATGTGGTCGGATGACCCACCGGACGAGGAATTCATGCAGGCACTCGACGCTGCCTTTGCCGAGGTGCGGGCGCATGTGGTCACGTTCGACAATCCGCTGCTCGAATCCAAGTCTGCCAGTACCGTTTACGTCGCGCGCAAGACCGGCTGATCAGACGGCGGTCGCGACCGATCGGTGCTTTTCGAGATTCGGCAGCAACGCGGTGAGCAATCCGATAAGCGGCAGATACGAGCAAACGTGAAAGACAAACTGGATTCCGCGCCAGTCAGCAATCGTCCCAAGAACCGCGGAGCCGATGCCGCCCATCCCAAAAGCGAGGCCGAAAAACAGGCCGGCCATCAAGCCGACTTTGCCGGGAATTAATTCCTGCGCGTAAACCAGGATCGCGGAAAAGGCCGAGGACAAAATCAGGCCGATGATGGCGGTGAGGACGCCCGCCCAGAAGAGGTTGGCGTAGGGCAACGCGAGCGCAAAAGGCGCGACGCCGAGGATGGAAACCCAGATGACCGCCTTGCGGCCAATGCGATCGCCCACCGGCCCGCCGAAAAAAGTCCCGACCGCGACGGCGAAGAGAAAACCAAAGAGATGAAGCTGCGCGCTCTTGATCGAGATGCTGAATTTCTCCATCAGGAAAAACGTGTAATAGCTGCTCATGCTCGCGAGATAGAAATACTTCGAAAAGATCAGGACGATCAGGATGGCGAGAGACAGGATCACGCGACGCTGCGACACCGGCGACCGGCGCGCTGGTTCGTCAATCCCCGAGACTTTCAGACCTCGGCGACGGACGAGGTCCTGGCGATACCAGCGTCCGATACCGGAGAGGATGACAATGCCCAGGAGGGCGAGGAGCGAAAACCACATGATCCCCGATTGCCCGCGCGTGACGACAATCAGCGCGGCCAGAAGGGGACCGAGAGAGCTGCCCGCATTGCCACCTACTTGAAAGAGCGATTGCGCGAAGCCGTGTCGTCCGCCGGAGCTGAGGTGCGCCAAACGCGACGCCTCGGGGTGAAAGATGGATGAACCGATGCCGACGAACGCCACCGCCATCAGCACCAGACCGAGACTTCCGGCTAACGAGAGCAAAACGAGCCCGAGCAGGGTGAACCCCATTCCGATCGCGAGCGAAAAGGGTTGCGGCCGCCGGTCGGTGTAAAACCCGACGAACGGCTGGAGAATCGAGGCTGTGAGCTGGTTGGTCAGGGTGATGAGCCCGATGTGACGGAAGTCGAGATGGAGCGCCTCTTTCAGGATCGGGTAGATCGCCGGGACTAACGATTGCATGGTGTCGTTGAGCAGGTGCGAGACGCTCAACGCCCAAAGCACGCCGAGGACTGGCGCGGTCGCGCTTCCAGGCAGTGGCGTCCCGTCGGCCGCCAACAACGGCGGGTCAACGTCCGGGCTCCGTTTCATGGCATTAGTTCACTCGCGGGTGCGGGCTCTCGTTCCGGCACTTGTCCGTCGGGGAGCCGCCATGCTCGCTGCTCGCGAAACGGCAGGAGAAAGAGCTTGCCGGCGGTCAGTTCTGTTTCGTTGCGATACGAAGCGACGCCAATGGTGATCGCATCCTGCGGAATATCGCGACGCAAGGTGCGATGAAGGTAATCCCACCAGCAGAATACGGTTCCCCAATTCGAGTTTGTTTCCCGCTGCACGATGGAGTGGTGGATTCCGTGCATCCGCGGGGTGACGAGGAGATGGTTGAGCAATCGCTCCACTCGGATGGGCAAGCGCCAGTTGGAATGCTCGAAGAGATTGGCCGTCTCGAACAGGATCTCAAAAAGGACCAGTGCCCAGAAATCGATGCCGAGGAGTGCGACGACAACGACGCGGAATGGGACTGAGAAAATGACTTCGCCGAAGTGGAAACGCGCGGCCGTGCTCACATCCATATCCAGGTCGCAATGATGGACGTTATGAAATCGCCAGAGCACCGGGATCAGATGCAAGCCGACGTGCCACCACCAGTAGGCGTAATCCATCAAGAGCACGCCGAGAGTAACCGCTAGCCACTGTGGCACTGGCAGCCAATGCAGAAGGCCGAAGTGATGCTGCGCCGCCCACACCGACGTCATCAGCGGAATGGGCACGAGGGAGACTCGCGCGAGGGCAAAACCGGGCGCGGAAAAAACGAGATTACGGATCAGGCGCCGCAGTGTCGCAAAGTGTTGCCGACGCAAAGGGAACTTCCATTGCAGGAGCAGGAGGATGAGGAAGACAGCGGCCAGGAAGGGGCCAGCGTAATCATCCAGGAGCGGGGTTGTCCGGACCATTGCCTGTGGGCCTAACGAAAAGAAAATCGGGTGCTGACGACGTTAGGGTTTGGGCTCGTCGGCAATTTTGAGCACTATTTTCCCGCGCGTGTGATGAGTCTCGGCCTGGCGAAGTGCCTTGACCGCGTCCGTGAGCGGCAGCGTTTGCGTGACCACCGGTTTGATCTTTTTCTCGTCGATCAATTTCGTAATTGCGGTGAGATCATTCGCATCCGGTCTTACCGCGATGGAAACTCCGCGGATCCCGCGCCGCTCGAGTTCGGCCTGATCAGGCCGCGCGACCAATGTGGCGACGATCCCGCCTTTTTTTACCACCGCATACGAACGCGCGAGAGTGTCTCGTCCGACCGGATCGAGCACCACGTCCACGTCTTTGGCAATGTCCTCAAATTTCGTCTTCGTGTAATCGATGGCCACGTCGGCGCCAAGTTCCTTGAGCAGATCCTGATTCGCACTGGAGGCGGTCGCGATGACCTTCGCTCCCCGCGCCTTGGCGATTTGAATCGCAAAGCTTCCGACACCGCCCGAGCCGCCGTGAATCAAAACCGTCTGGCCTGCGCTCAAATGCGCGACGTTGATCAGGGCCTGCCATGCAGTCAAGGCGGCGAGGGGCACAGCCGCGGCCTCGGCATACGTGAGGGAAGCAGGCTTGAGCGCCGATTCCCAGTCTGCCAGGACTGCGTATTCGGCCCAGCCGCCGCCGAAGAGCGCGTAACCGTAAACGCCGTCGCCAACCTTCAGTCCGACGATATTTGCGCCCGTTTTCTCGACCACCCCAGCAACATCGTAACCGGGGATCAAAGGCAGATGCGTTCCGAACTCTTTTGCATATTTGCCTGAGACAACGAGGGGATCGGCCGGATTGACGCCGCACGCGATCACGCGCACGAGCACTTCGTTCTCCTTCGGCTCCGGCCGCGGCGCAGCTTCGTACTTCGCCATCTCGGGCCCTCCGTACTCATGCACGACCACCGCCTTCATCGTCGGTGGACTGGGTTGATCCGCAGCCTGGAGCGGCCGCGGAGCGAGAACTGCGAACGTAACTAGGGCGAGCGATGTCTGGAGTATCCGCATCTCACGAATGTGAGCGTTAGCGGATGGCGCGCGAGTCGAAAATCATGTCTGCGCGCGACGCAGCAGTTTCGCATCGAGGTCGGGCGCGCGATCTGGCGGCAGCCATTCGGTGCGCGCAGCGTCGCTGGTCAAGAGATCACGGGAGTAAAAACGGAGGAGGGCATCTTTGTCGAGCAACTCGGGACAAACTTGCACGAGCGCTTCCGGCCCCTCCGCCTCGGGATGCGCTCGCCGAGCCGAGTCTAACAAGTCGAGCCACGCCCGTGTCAGCGTGATGTGGAATTTTTCGGGCACGCCTTTGAGCGCGACGAATTTGCGCAAGCCCGTCCATCATGCGTCGGAGAGCTTCATCGCGTCCATGTCGCCGAAGATAAATCAGCGTCAGCCGCACGTGACTGGCGTGCGGGAATTCGCGCAGACTTCCCGCTTCGAAACCGCGGACCAGTTCGTCCTCCGTCAGAATCTCCGCTGCCGACAGACTCGCTCATGAAATCGAGCGCGCGATGGCAAAGGCGGCGGCCGCGGCGATGCCTCCGATGATGCTCGTTTGAAAGGCGCTCCGAATCATCGGGACGCCGGTGAAATGGCCTTTGATCGCGCCGAAAACGGCGAGCGCAAGAAGGGTGACGACGATGGAGACGCGGAGCGCGCTGCGAGTATCGGAGAAAAAGAAGTAGGCGCTCAGGGGAATGACGCCGCCGACGATGTAAGCGAAGGCAATGGTGAGAGCGCTTTTCCAGGCGCGGCTGGGGTCGGGCTTTTCCAAACCAAGCTCGAAGCGCATCATGAACGCCACCCAATCCTTCGGACGCTGCCGAAGAGATTCGACTACGGTGGCGCATTCGTCCTCGGAGAGACCGTAGCTTTGAAAGATGTCGCGTGTCTCTTGGACCTCGGCATCGACCTTGGTGACAATCTCGTCTTCCTCGCGCGCCTGCTCGCTGGCGTAATGTTCCGCGTCGCCCCGCGCGGCGAGGAAACCGCCGAGTCCCATCGCGATCGAGCCGGCGGCAATTTCCGCGAAACCGGCAGTGACGATGAGATGGGTCTGGGAAATCGCACCGGTCAGTCCCGCGGCCAGCGCGAAAGGCACGGTCAACCCGTCCGACATGCCGATGACGACATCGCGCACCGATTCGCTCGCGGTGAAATGTTTCTCGATGTGTGGCGTCATGAATCGGAGAACAACCTTAAGGTTTCATCGGGCGGCGCAAGCACGCGGGAAGAGAATTCCAAAATCGTCCAGTGCGTTACAGGTACCGATTACCACCTGATTTGGACACCGGCGTAGGCTGCGAGTGGCTGCGCGGGCGTGAGCGTACGCGGGTCTGATAATTGCAGCATCGGGATCGCTCCCGCATCGAAGAACGTGCCGGAAGTATAGTAACGCCGGTCGAAGAGGTTTTGGATGCGGCCGAAGAGCTCGCAGTTGCGGTTCACGGCGTAGGAGGTGTGCAGGTTGACAAGATAGTAACCGGGAATCTGCGGATTCTGGTTGGAAGCGTCGCCTTCAAGATATTGGCTACTGATCGCGACGAGGTCCGCGCCGGCATTCCACTTCTTGGTCAAGGCGCAGTCCACCCCCGCTTTGAAGCGATGCTGTGGACTGGAAGCAAGTCGATCGCCCGGGGTCACAAAAACAATTCCATCCGCATCGGCGACTGGATTGAAGGGCGCTGAGATGGCCAGTGGGCTTTGGAAGGTCGCATCGAGAAGACTGTATTCCGCGTAGACCGACCAGCGCGCATCGTGGAATTCGATCTGAGCTTCGATTCCCTGGCGCCGGGTCTCGCCCGCATTCACGAAGTAGCCGCGGTTGGGAATCGGGCTCGCCACATTGATGATGTCGTTAGAGTTGTTCGTGCGGAAGAATCCGAGGCTCCAGGAAATGGTGCCAGCACCACCGGGCGGTAAGAGCGTGCCGCGCACACCGGCTTCGATCGTGTGCGAAACCACCTGGCTCAAACTCGGATCGGAGACGAGAAAATTATCGAGCAGGCAAGGATGAGCGGGATCGCCGCAGCCCAACTCCGCCGCGGTCGGCGCGCGGTTGGCCTCGGAATAACCGGCGTAGAATGTCAATCGTGGAGAGAGTTTGAAGGTCGCGCCGAGGACCGGATTGAAGTGAGCGAAGTCGTGACTGCCATTAAGGTCTGTACCGAGAAGATCGTGCAATCGAATCTCCGCGATGTTGTAGCGGGCGCCGGCCGTGACCGCGATTCGACTCGTTAGCTCGAAGGTGTCGATGACATAGATGCCGACGTAGGTATTCGTCGTTCGCAGCTCCACTGGTCCTGCGTCCTCTGAGGTGTTGTCGAGGAATACGCCATTTCCCGTGACGAAAAGATCCGACCCGATCGTGCCAAGTTCCGAGGTGGCTCCGAAATTGACCCGGCCATGGTCAAGACTGCCGCCCGCCGCGAAGTGATTACTGCGGCCGAAGAGCGTGGCGTTACTGGTGAACTGGATTGTGCCTCCGAAACTATCGGCGTTCGTGCTGGTGCGATCGATCTCGCCCGGCACAGCACCGTCAGGCAAACCCGGGACTTCCTCGTCGGAGGTATTGCCATCCACGTGGGTTTGGCGGAACGCGCGATAATAAAGCGCGCCTTCGAGCGAAGTCTTTGTGGTCAAACGACTGCTGAACGTGCCGGTCAGAAACGCGAGCTCGTTATGAGTCGACTGCGGTGTCGTGTAAACATTCTCCCAGCGCTCGTCGAGCAATTGAATCGGCGTCGGGCCGACGTTGCCGAAGTCGTTGGACGCGCCGGTGAAAGCGAGGTGGAATTCGCCCAGACTTCCCTTCATCCCCACGTCGGCATAAACGCGGTGCAGATAGGAAGGGGAGTGGTCGCGCCAGCCGTCGTCCCCGAGAGCGTCGGCCCCGAGGTAGAAACTGACATTATCTTTTGTTAGGCCAGTCTCCACGGTCGCACTTCTCCGGCCGAATGAGCCTCCGTAGAGTTCCATTCCAGAATCGTGAAAGGTGAAACCGTTTTTCATCCTCACTGCCACCGCTCCGCCGAGGGCGTTCAGGCCGAAGGCGGGATTGTTGGAAACGATTTCCAAGCCTTCGATCGCGAATTCCGGAATCAGATCCCAGTTCACCGTGTCGCCGAAGGCCTCGTTGGTGCGCACGCCGTTCTGGTAAACTGCGAGGCCCTCTGGCGTGCCCAGAACAGGCGACGCCGTGAAACCTCGGTAACGCACGTCAGGCTGGAACAGATTGCCCGTGACGTCGTTGGTCACCACGCTCGGCACGCGCTGCAGAAGCGCGCCCGGCAGCGTGCTCGATAACATCGTGATCCAGCGCCGCTTCTCCCAGTGCATAGCTCGCGGCGGGAATCTTATCCGGATCGATTTCACTGCCTTCGACCGGCGTCGTCCCGATCACCACCACGCGCGCCTCGTCCGCGCTCGCTTCGGTGGGATCAGGTTCAGCCGCCAAAAGTGATTGCCCAGGCATCGACGCCGCGGCGACGAGGAGGAACGCCACGATTGCCCTCATCGTCGGTCGGTTCGATTGCGCAAACTCGGCGGCAGCAAAACCATTGGGTCTCGTTAGGGCGAGAACCCCAATCCACCCTCGGCGGCCTGCGAAAAAGCTTGTCTCCTGGGTTCGATCATTTCCTTATCTCGTGTCATGAAGCTGTCCTCTCTGGCAAGATCCTGCCTGGCCCTCACCCTCATCTTTCTCGCCGCCAATGCTCTCGCCGAAGATTCCTTTTCCGGCACCTGGAAAATCACCGACGCCCGAACTCTCGCGGGCAAGGCTTACACTGGAACGGTGCGCATCGCGAGCATCGGCGCGGTTTACGAACTGCAATGGAATACGAGCGCGGGGAAATATCGCGGACTCGGCCTGGCCGACGGCAACAAACTTTGCACCGGCTGGAGCGCAGGAAATTTCGGTGTCGTCCTCTACAGGATCAACGGTGACGGCACGCTCAAGGGCCGCTGGACCATTCCCGGCGCGAACGAATTGGAAGGAACCGAAGAAGCGACCGGCGGACCTATCGGCGCGCTCGCAGGCGACTATGAGATCAAAGGGACCAACCCGGGCGGGAAGGGCGGCTATGAAGGCAAGCTTCGCATCCGCAAGACTGGCGCGACCTACCAACTGCGCTGGACGATTCCCGGCAGTCAGCCCTATTACGGCGTCGGCCTGAAAGTCGGCGACGCCCTCCACGTGGGTTGGGGCACGGGGAAGGACAACTGGGCTGTCGTCACCTACACCTTCGATGGCGCGAGCGCCCAGGGCTTGTGGACGATTGGTGGTGCCGATCGAACCGCGAAGGAGACTCTGAGCAAGGACTAGGTCGGCGCGCGACAGCTTGCTCCAGAGGTCCCATTGATAGATCTCATTGATAGACCGTCTTCGGCTCCGGGCTGGCCAGAATTTTTTGCAGGCGCGAATCCTTGCGTGAGGAAAGTAAGCGGCGATATCCCGCGCACCAGCTAGATGGTGCCGAAAGTGGCAGCAAAGCGTCCGCGCTTCAGATCTGCCGCAATTTGAAAGCCCGGCCGTTGCTGCGCATGCCGTTACGGCAGCGAATTGGGCGAGGGCAGCTTGCCTCCTTCGCTTCGCTACGGCGCGTCGGGGGAAGGTCTTCGACCTTTTCAGATTTAACCGTTAACGAATAACTCGCGAGCTTAGCTCGCATGCCGAGACGTGCCATCCGCCTGGCCAGGCGGAGTTCGCTCCACAATTGGGAGAGGAGTCTCCCCTTTTACTTCTTTTCCGGGAACTGCATGACAGCTTCGGCGATGCACTCCCATTTGCCATTGCGCTCCATCCAGGTATCCACCCAGGCGTAGCTACGGCTAAACTCTTTACCATCCTTATCCTTGCCCTTTTCCGACGAGGTGCCGCAGACGGTGGCCAGGTTCGGCGCGTAGACGTGAACATCCATCGTGTCGTTCACCGCCGAGCTCAAGGTGTCGGTCTGGTTTTTGATCTCATCGACGAGCTCAGACTTGGTCCGATGTTTCCCTTTCGAACTGTATCCGGCAAAGTCGTCCGCTACCATGTTTCCGACGGCGGCGTGATCCTTGTTTAGCAGCGCCTTCTCCCAGGCGTCTTCCATCTGCTTGAGCTTGGCCGTGATTGCGCTCGAGTCGGCAGATTTTTCCTGAGCGTGCGCGCGGGGCGCGACCGCGAAGGCGAGGAATGTGATTGCGAGAAGTGGCGTGAATAATTTCATAATAATTTTTTCAGGTTGAATTTAGAGCAGTTCGTCTCGAACCAGAGAACCGTTTCAGGGCGAGCTACATCGAAGTCAGCGCGCTTGAACACGCTTGTCTATGAGCGTGCTGCGCAACCGCTAAACCGTCAAGACACAATGAGCCCAGCCTCGCCTTTGGCTGCGTTACGGGTTACGGGCGATGGGAGTTCCCAGTCTGGTGTACCCGTGAAGGGCGTTTTCTTCACTTCCCTTTTTTTGACGATAGCGGCTTTCCAATGCGGAACTCGGAACTCGGAATTCGGAACAAATGGAACGCATCGTGTCGGGCATGGCGTGGACCTGCAGGATGTGAAACACTTGCTCAAGACCGCGAAGATCGATACCTCCGGTAAAGAGTTTATCGAGCTTGCGAAACGCCATGGGACAGACGCCATACGAGCCAGAATCGAGCGGGAACTCGGAGAAGAATCGGCTGCGTGAAGCTCCGGAACACCTGGCGCTGCGGGAGTTTGATTCTCTTCCCGCCGCCGCCGGCCTCAGCAACACGGAAGCATTCCGGCTCAGCATTCGGCACGCCTTAACGCTTCTTCCTGCCATCGCTGCGCGACAGAGGAATTGTTTCAGCGATTCGGATGACTTCGATCGTTTTCATCTGCGCTGAGTTATTTCCAGCTGGCACTCGGGGAAATCCAACGATTCCATGACCGAAACACTCTGCAGCGTGTCTTGAGCTTCCGATTAAGAACATGACTTCCATTCTCTCCCCGGCCGCGCCGCGCGAACGCCGGCCGTGGTATCGGCCGTCGCTGACCACGCAGATCATGATCGGGCTGGTGGTCGGCGGATTCATCGGCTGGATCCGGCCGGAGTGGGGGAACAAGGTTTATTTCCTGCGCGATATTTTTCTGAACCTGATCAAGTCGATCATCGGGCCGCTGGTTTTCTCGACGCTCGTGGTCGGCATCGCCGGCGGCGGCGATCTCAAACGCGTCGGCCGCATGGGAGCGAAGGCGCTGATTTACTTCGAGATCGTGACGACGCTCGCGCTCGTCATTGGTTTGTTGGTCGTGAACATCACCAAGCCAGGGCACGGCGTCATCCTCGCTACCGGCGGCGACCTTTCTGCAGTGCAGAAGCTCGGCCAGGCGCATCCGAAGACATTCATCGAGACGCTGGTCTACATGTTTCCCGCGAGCGTGTTCGACGCGCTGGCGAAAGGCGAGGTGCTCCAGATCGTCGCGTTTGCGGTGCTTTTCGGCATGGCGGTGTCGGCGATCGGCGAAACCGGCAAGCCCGTCCTCCGGTTCATGGAGAGCCTGTCGCAGGTGATGTTCAAGTTCACGAACTACGTCATGATGTTCGCGCCCATCGGCGTCGGCGCGGCCATGGCGCATACGATCGGGACGCAGGGTCTGAGCGTTCTGCTGAATCTCGGCAATCTCATCCTCACGCTTTACCTCGGGCTCTTCATCTTCGTCGTCGGTGTGCTCGGACTGGTCGTCCTCATCTTTCGTGTGCCGCTGCGGCAATTCATCCGCGCCATTCGCGAGCCGGCCACGATCGCGTTTGCCACCACGAGCAGCGAGTCGGCGTTGCCGAAGGCGATGCAGGCGATGGAGCGCCTCGGCGTGCCGAAACGCATCGTCGGTTTTGTCATGCCGACCGGCTACTCATTTAATCTCGACGGCTCGACGCTGCACCTCGCGACGGCCTCGGTTTTCATCGCCCAGGCCGCCGAGACCACGATGGGCTGGCACATGGATATCTGGCATCAATTCCTGATGATGCTCGCGCTGATGGTGACCTCCAAAGGCGTCGCCGCGGTGCCGCGCGCCTCGACGGTCGTCCTGCTCGCGACCGTGAACAGCTTCATCCCGAACGGGCTCGGTCCGATCGGTGTCGCCATCATCTTCGGAGTCGACGAACTCATGGACATGGGCCGCACGGCGGTGAACCTGATCGGCAACTGCCTGGCGACGGTAGTGATTGCGCGCTGGGAAGGTGAGTTCGACGACAACCGCGCCCGCGTCTTCGGCACGCCGGAAGAAGCGAGGTTAGATTTGGAATCAGGCGAGGTCGCGTTCGCGGAAGCGGTGCGGCAGGATTAACGCGACGATCCCCTAACGAGTTCTGATTCCTTCGGCGATGTTCACCTGGAAGGTTTGTTTCTCCTTCGTTTTGCCGAAGGTCAGCTCCGCGGTGTAGTCGCCGCTGGGCACAAGACGCTTGGCGTCGATGCCGCCGTATTGCGTGAGCACGTCCTTGGTCGGGAGCAGATCCCAATTCAAACGGGTCAATCCTTGCGGCGGGGTCGCTTTCAGATTCGCCACCGGCGTGCCGTTCGCGTTGGTGATCGCGATTTTCATTTCGTCGCCGGTGTATTCTTTCACCCAAACGGTGAAGACCGCGCCTTCCGGTGGATTCTTCCCGCGGAATTCCGCCTTGCCGGCCCACTCAGTCCAGCCGGGTAACTGATATGCGCCGTTCACCGGCGCGACCGGGAAGAGGTGCGCGGGCTGGGCCGCAACCTCCGGGGTCAAGTCGCGCAACGGGCGAGTGTCATCGAGAATCGCGATGCTGCGACCGTGCGTGGCGATGACCAGGTCGGCGGTGCGCGGATGGATTTGCAAATCATCGACGCGGACCGCGGGCACATCGCCGAGGCGCATCCATTTGGCTCCTTGATCGAAGGAGGCAAACAAACCGAAATGCGTGCCGGCGTAGAGCAGGCGCGGATTCGCGGGATCTTCGCGGATCACTTCGACCGGCGCGTAAGTCGGCAGACCCTCGCCGACGACGCTTTGCCAGGTGGCGCCGCCGTCGGCGGTGCGCACGATCATCGGCCGATCGTCGCCGTTGCGATAAGCATTGAGCGCGACATACGCGACTTTCGCGTCCTGATGTCCGGGCTCGATGCGCACGATCCATTGGCCGCGCATGCCTTCGGGAAGGTTTTGGGTTAGCTCCGTCCACTTGCCGCCATCGTTCTCCGTGATCCAGAGGCGGCCGTCATCGGTCCCGGCCCAGAGGAGACCGGCTTTCACGGGCGATTCGGCTAACGAGTAGACGACACCGAAGTTTTCCGCGCCGCTTCCGGTGGCGTTGGTCTTTGCCGGATCGTTGCGGGTGAGATCGGGGCTGATGAGCGCGTAGTTTTCGCCGCGATCGGTGAGGCGAAAGACGCGATTGCCCGCGAGATAGAGCACGCCGGCTTGTGTTTGCTGAGGATCAGCGGCGAATTCCAATGAAAACGATAGGCCAGCTGACCTTCGGCGGGCTGGGGCTTGAGCTGGCGCATTTCGCCGGTGCGCACATTCATCCGGTGCATGAAACCTTCCTGGCTCTCGGCGTAAAACGTATCGCGATCCGTCGGATCGAAGAGCGACATAGAATCCGTCGCCGCCGCCGAGATTTGTCCAATCGGAATTGCGGATGCCGTCTTTGCTCTGCACCTCGCTCGGTCCGACAAAGTTGCAATTGTCCTGCAACCCGCCCGCGATGCGATAGAAGGGCTGCGAGTCGTCGAGCGAAATCCGGTAGAATTGGCCCGCCGGAATGTTCGCCAGATGATCCCAGCCTTTCCCGGCAGCGTAACTTTGATAAACACCGCCATCGGTGCCGAGCAAGACGCGCTGACAAACCGGCGGCTTCGGCGGCTTGTCTTTGTCTTCAGGCTTTGGCGCCTTCGGCGGAGGCGCGCTGTCCGGTTGAATCGCAAAGCGCGTGACAATCCGGGATGCACTTTCTCGGACAAATCTTCGCGAAAATTCTTCCCGCCATCATCCGAGACGAGCAGCGCGAAACCGAGCACATAGACGCGCTGATCATTCGCCGGGTCGATTCGGATCTGGCTGAAATAAAACGGGCGCGGACAGATGTCGCTCGTGCGCGTCCATTTTTCGCCGCCGTCTTCCGAGCGGAAAACGCCGCCGCGCTGGCTCGTGAATGTCGCGGATGTCGCTCGCCCCGCCTTCGTCGCTTTGCACGACCGCCATCACAATCTTCGGATTGCTCGCGGAAACGCTCAGGCCGATCCGTCCGGTCTGTGTCGGCAATCCGCCGCCGAGTTTCTTCCAGGTCGCGCCGCCATTGGTGCTCTTGAAAATTCCGCCGACGTCTTCGCCATCCGATGCCGCGACGCCATAGGCGAATCACCACGGCGTGCGTTGCCGCGCGTAGAGCGTCGCGTAAAGCGTCTCGGGATTCGCCGGATCGAACACGACATCGCTGCAACCGGTGCGGGCCGCGCCAGCTCCCGTCGCCTGCAAGACCGGCTTCCATGTCTTGCCGGCGTCGGTCGTCTTGAACAAGCCGCGCTCGCCGCCGTCCGTCCAGAGGTGACCCGAGACCGCGACGTAGGCGACGTTCGCATTTTTCGGATGCACGATGATCCGGCCGATGGCGCGGCTATCTTTCAGCCCGACGTTCTGCCAGGTGCCGCCGCCATCGGTGGAGCGATAAACGCCGTTCCCCCAGCCGGAGGAGTTGCGATCGTTCGCTTCGCCGGTGCCAACCCAAACGACGTCGGAATCGGAAGGCGCGATGGCGACCGCGCCGATCGAGAGGGTCGATTCCTTGTCGAAGAGCGGATCGAAGGTGACGCCGTTGTCGTTGGTCTTGAAGACACCGCCGGTGGCGAGGCCGACATAAAAGACGCCGGGATTGCGTGGATCGATCGCGATATCCGAGACGCGTCCGCCCATGATCGCGGGACCGATCCCGCGCGCCTTCAGGTTCTTGAACAGGACTTCGGTGAGGGGCGGCGGCGGCGGGAGTTGCGGTGATAATTCCGCGGCGGACGCTAATGGTGAAGGGGATGTTTGCGGTGCTGGCGATTGAGGCGCGGGAGATGGCTCCGCTCGAAGCGAGCCGGTGATGAGCGGCGAGCGTTGCGCAGCAAAGGGAGAGACGATGCGACGGGAAAAGCATTCGCTAATTAGCACTGCGTTGGCGCGATTGTCGCGCGGGATGTGGAGAAATGAATCGTGCGAACAGCCACTCGACCAGGTCTATTTCCCAGCAGTTGAAGAAATAGCCAACAAAAGGGGGCTCGTCGTTCGAATAGAGTTTGTCTGCGGCGCTTGCATTCTCTTGCGCCACTGTCGACTTACCTATGATCCTCTCACGTTCCGTCTCCTCCTGTCCCGCCGCCGCTTCAAGCACCGCGCGAGCGCATTTCCTCGTAGTAATTTTTCTCGCCATCAGCCTGACGATTGTCCGCGCCCAAGGGACGCCTGCGTTTTCCAAGGTGATCGTCTTTGGCGACAGCCTGTCCGATGTCGGCAACATCCACCACCGGATGCAGTCCCAATATCTGATTGGCTATCCGGGCGGCAATTTCAACTACAGCGATGGCCGCTTCACCAACAGCTCCGATACGGCCCCCAGTTCCCAGCAATACGTCGGCGTCTGGCAGGAACAACTGGCCCGCACGTTTTTGAACCTGTCCGCGGCGACCAACAGCCTCGATGGCGGGAGCGATTACGCTTTCGGCGGTGCGACGACGCAGGATGGAACGAGCGAGCGCACGGTTTTCTCCAACCCGAGTCCTTTTATCGGAGGCACTACCAGTATCACGATCGATAACATGGGACGGCAGATCGATCGCTATTTGACTCAAGAAACGGTCGATCCCGCCGCTCTCTACATTGTGTGGGGCGGCAGCAATGATCTCTTCGACGACGCCAGCGCCGCGAACGTGACCGCCACCTCGCATCGGGTGGTGGCGCTCGTCAATCGGCTGATCATCGCAGGCGCGAAGCACATTCTAGTACCGAATGTTCCGCCGCTAGGCAGCGTCCCGCTTTATGGCGGCGACACCGCCAAACAAGCAGCGCTGGACCAGGCTTCGGCCGATTATCGCAGCATTTTGAACGCAGATCTGGACGCGAACGCGTTGCTCTCTGGCGAAACTCCGCCATCCCTTTACCGGCTCGATGTCTGGTCGCTCTTCGTGCGCTTCACCTCCAATCCGGGAAGCTATGGCATTACGGATTTCGGGCGGAGCGCGCAGGGACGTTCAGCCACCAATCCGGATAATTACCTCTTCTGGGATGACATCCATCCTACGACGGCGGGGCATTTTCAGATCGCGCAAGAGGCCGCTCGCGTCCTCGACGGAGCCGCTGGCGCGCCCGCGCGGGCGTTGAACGTCTCGTCGCGTGTGACCGTGGGCGAAGGCGAGAACATCGCGGTCGGCGGTTTTATCGTAACGGGCAACGCGCCGAAGAGAGTGATTGTCCGCGGCATTGGTCCTTCACTCACCAGCCTGGGCGTGGCGGGCGCGCTGAGCGATCCAACACTGGCGCTCTTCGACCAAAGCGGGTCTCTCCTCGCGACGAATAACAACTGGGAAGATTCGCAGCAGTCGGAGATCATCGCCACTGGCTTGGCGCCATCGGATCGTCTGGAAGCGGCCATCGTCCAGACTCTGCCGCCCGGAAGTTACACCGCGGTCTTGAGCGGCGCGGGTGCATCCACCGGCATCGGGCTGGTTGAGTTCTACGATCTTGAGGTAGGCGCCGATTCGACTCTCGCCAATCTGAGCACACGCGGCTTCGTTGGCACCGATGACAATGTTCTTATCGGCGGTCTCATCATCGGTGAAGGCGATAATCCGATTGTCGTCTTGCGGGCCATCGGCCCCGACCTGGCCAACCGCGGCGTCGCAAATCCACTGCAAGATCCAATCCTCGAATTGTACGACGGGAACGGAACGCAAATTGGCCAGAACGATAATTGGAAAGACGGCCAGGCGACCGCGGTGAAGGCGGCAGTGCTGCCGCCGAACGATGATCGTGAATCGGCGCTGGTGGTTTCTTTGGTTCCGGGCAACTACACGGCGGTGGTGCGCGGCCAGAGCAACACTACCGGCGTTGCCTTGGTCGAAGTTTATCGCATCCCTTAGCGGATCTGAGCAGAAGTTGAAGACACGCGGCGACGATCGTTGCCAATGCGTTTGGCGGTGACTGGGAATTGGGCTGCCGCGAATCGTGCCGCAGTGGTAGGCTGAGCGAAGCAAGTGAAGCTTTTCCCCTCGACCCCGCGCGGAATCTTGCGCGTCCTCCTGCTTTTCGTTCTCCCCGCGGTGGTGGCATGGTGGACGATGATCCGCATGCCGGGCCGGAGCTTTCGCGGCGTGCCGCCGCCCCTAACGAGTGAAGAGCTGACGCTCCGCGATGAACTGCGCGCGGACGTGCAGAAGATCGCGGGCGAGATCGGCGAACGCAACGTCGAGCATTACCAGGAGCTGGCGACTGCGGCAGATTTCATCGAGCGCTCGTTCTTGGAGGCCGGTTTGCAGCCGCGGCGCGACGGCTACGATGTCGCCGGGAGGCGATGCGAGAATATTGCGGCCGAGATTGCGGGGTTGCGGCCGGAGATCGTGGTCATCGGCGCGCACTACGATTCGGTTCTCGGCTCGCCCGGAGCCAACGACAACGGCAGTGGGGTGGCGGCACTCCTGGCACTGGCGCGGCGCTTCGCCGGAAAACCTTCCGCGCGGACGTTGCGGTTCGTCGCTTTTGCCAATGAAGAGCCGGGCCATTTCCAGACGGAGCAAATGGGGAGCTGGGTCTATGCCCACCGCTGCAGGGAGCGTGGCGACCCCATCGCGGCGATGATCAGTCTGGAGACGATCGGCTATTTTTCGAACGTGCCCGGCTCTCAAAAATACCCCATGACCGGTCTGAGATTTCTCTATCCGTCGGCCGGAGATTTCATTGGCTTCGTCGGGAACCTCTCTTCCCGTGCACTTGTTAGGCGAGCGCTCGGCACATTTCGAGTGCACGCAACGGTGCCCTCGGAAGGTGCAGCCCTCCCGGCCACCGTTCCCGGTGTCGGCTGGTCCGATCATTGGTCTTTCTGGAAGCACGGTTACGCTGCGATCATGGTCACCGACACGGCGCCGTTTCGTTATCCGCACTATCACGCCCGGAGCGATACGCCGGACAAACTCGATTACGAGTCGATGACGCGAGTGGTTCAGGGTTTGCAGGACGTGATCAGGGATTTGGCTGGCGCGTCCGACTGATCGAGGAAAGCGTCGCACTCCAGCTCTTGAGCGAACTCATCGAAGCCGCTACGCTCCAAGCCTATGCGGATTCTGGTGATCGAAGACGAAAAGAAAACACGCGCGTTTTTGGCCAAGGGTTTGCGTGAAGCGGGTTACACGATCGATCTCGCGGTGGACGGGGAAGAGGGCCTGGCACTCGCAGAGCGCACGCGCTTTGATCTCTTGATCGTGGACGTGATGCTTCCGAAGAAAGACGGCTGGGAGGTCGTGGCGGAGTTGCGGAGCACCGGCGCGCGGACGCCGATTCTTTTTCTGACCGCGCGCGATGGGGTGCGAGATCGGGTCAAAGGGCTTGAGCTGGGCGCGGATGATTATCTGGTGAAGCCGTTTGCGTTTTCCGAGTTGCTCGCGCGAGTTCGCTCCCTTTTGCGGCGCGTGCCCGAGCCGCCGGGGGAGCAATTGCGGTTCGAGGATCTGGAGATCGACACGCACCGGAACAAAGCCGTCCGGGCTGGCGTGGCGCTAAACCTGACGCCGAAGGAATTCCTTCTACTGGCGCATCTCGCGCGCTCACCGGGCGAAGTGGTCTCGCGCGCGCAGATCGTGCAGCACGTCTGGGACATTGCTTTCGAGCCGAGCACGAACGTGGTCGATGTGGTCGTGCGGCGCATGCGCGCGAAAGTGGACGATCCGTTCACGACGAAACTGGTCCACACGATTCGCGGCGTCGGCTATGTTCTTAAGGCCGTTTGAAGCGCGCTCGATCGCGGCGCAGCTCGTTCTCCTTTTCACCCTGGCGGCGACGCTCCTGCTCTGCTCGGGGCTCGGCGTCTTGTATTGGATCGTGGTGCGCCATGCCTTTGAGGAGGATAACGAGGTCCTCGCGGACAAGGTTTTGGCCGTACGGGCTGACCTCGAGAACGACAGCGGCCTCAGATTCCTCAATGAGGAATTGAAGATGGTGCGCGCGGGAGAGCGCTCGAGTTACTGGGTGCGAGTTCGCGATGCGCAAGGACGCACGGTCGCGGAGACCCCGGGAATGGATGGCCTCCTGCCAGAGTCCGTTTTTCCGGAGCCGGAGCACGGGGCGGAAATCATTCCGAAGGATTATCGAACGCAAGGACATCTCTTCGGCCTGCTCACGGCAACCTCGGAGAACTCGGCTGCTCAGCCCTACACCATCCAAATCGCGCAAGACCGATCCGCCGACGAACAATTTTATCGCAAATTCCGCGCGCTCCTCGTCGTCGTCCTCGTCTGCTGCATTCTCGCCTCGGTGGCGATAGCGCGCATTTTTACGAGGCGAAGTTTGCGGCCGCTGGCGCAGATGACGCAATCCATCCAGCGCACCGGACCGAAACGTCTGCACGAAAGAGTGCCGCCGGCGGGCTGGCCACGGGAATTGCAACCGCTCGCGGTCGCCTACGATGAAATGCTGGATCGGTTGGAAAGTTCCTTCACGCGTCTCTCCCAGTTCTCCGCCGATCTCGCACACGAGCTACGCACGCCGATCGCCAATCTTCGCGGCGAAGCGGAAGTGGCCCTGACACGTTTGCGTACGCCGGAGGAATATCGCGAGGTCATTGAATCAAATGTGGGCGAATGCGAACGCCTCTCCGGGATGATCGACAACCTGCTCTTTCTCGCGCGCGCGGAATCGGCGGATGGTCCGATTGAGCGCACGCGTTTCGACGGGCGGGCGGCCCTCGAGAAAATCGCCGGCTACTACGAGACTGCGGCCGAGGAGCGTCGCATTGCGATCAAGTGTGTCGGCGAGGGCGAGATTTATGCCGACCCGTTACTCTTCGGACGCGCGGTCAGTAACCTCGTGGATAACGCGGTGCGCTACAGCCGGGATGGTGGGACGATTGAGATAGCGCTGGACACGAACGACATCGAGGCGCGGATCTCGGTTCAAGACACCGGTGATGGAATTTCGGCGGAACATCTGCCGCGAATCTTCGATCGTTTTTACCGGGTCGATTCTTCGCGCAGTTCCGAAGGGACAGGACTTGGCCTGGCCCTGGTCAAGTCGATTACAGATCTGCATGGCGGACGGGCGGAGGTGACGAGCGAACCTGGCCGCGGAACCAGCGCGACTTTGACTTTCCCGCGGGCGAGTTGACTGGCCGTCGAAATCCCGAAATCGATTACGGGGCTCGGTGCGAATGCAAAAAATTGCAAAAATAGATTGCATCAAACATTACAGTTCTGTAATACATCTTCTGTTTGGATTAGCGGGCTAAAGAACCCCTCCGGGGCAGGGATTCCCTGGAGAGGGCATATTAGTGGGCTAGAGATCCCCCTTCGGGGCCGGGACTCCCCGGAGGGGGTATTAGCGTAATCAAAACGAGCCTGGCATGTGCGTAAAGTGCCGCGAAGGGCCGGGCGACCTTTCATTACAAGTTCGTAAGTTTTTTCTTGTAATAATTCCGCGCGGTCCGTAAACGACGCGTCATGTCACATTCATCCTCGGACCGTGTACCTTTTGGTTTTGCTTCGATTCGGCCGTTTGTGGCCTGTTTTCTAACCTTCCTAATCTCCGGCTTCGAGACGCTTCCGGCGCAAGAAGTCAATCGAACCGACTCGTCAACGACTCCCACTGTGGTGGTCAGGGGTACAGAATTGCCGAGCGCTTATGGGGCGCCGCCAGCTTTTTCGCGCACGCGATTTTCACCGCTTGTCACCGCGTACGTGTTGCCTCCTGGTGTCGTCCTCGCGGCCACGACGTACGAAGGCGATTTCTTTCAGCATGGCAAGCCGGACCATCTCTTCACGCAGGAGGTAGAGGTGGGGCTGCCGTACCGTTTTGGCATAGCGGCTGAGTTTACCTGTGAGGACTTCGACGAAGAGTTCCAAGCGAAGACATTCAGTCTTGAGGCGCGCTACGCTCTGGCGGACTGGGACAAAATTCCGCTCAATCCGACACTCTTCTTCGAATACAAGTTCGGACTCGGCCAAGTCCTGCGTGCCGAAGGGATGGAAGAGGTTGACGAAGAACCGCCAGAACTCGGCGCACTCCGGAGGATGACGAGCCGCATTCGACACTCCCAGACACTCCCAGACAGAGCCCGGGGATGAGGAGGATGAAGAAGGCGGTCAACCGGATCTTCCCGATGCCGTCGAAGGGCGGTTGCTGCTCGCCGAGGAGTGGGGGCACGTCGAGTGGGCGTTAAATGGTTTTTATGAGCAGGAAACCTCGGGAGATCGCGGGCGCGAGTGGGGCTGGGCTCAGAGTTTTGTAACTCCGCTGACGCATGACGAATGGTTCAAGGCCGGCGTCGAGATGCAATTCACGAATTTCAGTGACAAGGACACGCGGGACGATCCTGACAAGAGCTTCGTGATCGGTCCGACGATTTCCTGGAAGCCGAATCGCTGGTCACGTCTCGATGTTTCGCCGCTCTTCGGCGTAACGGAGGCGTCGCCGCGTGTTCAGGTTTTCGCGGTCTTCTCAGTCCTCTTCGGCGGTGGGTCCACCAGCCACGAGGCTGAGGCGCCCACTTCAACCCGGAACCGCTGATCCGGGCTCACGCCCACCACGTCCAAAAAAACCAACAAAAACCACGCTATGTACAATCGCCCATTATCAAGTCTTCGAACCTTCTTCACGCTTCTCACTGCAACTATCGCCGCTCTCGCCCTCAGCCAATCTGCTTCCGCCCAGGAAGTGACGGGGCCGAGCGTGGTCGTAAGAGGACAACCGGTGCCTTCGCCGACGCCCTCACAGGACGATCACCGAGCGAAACTCGATCACATCATGCCTGAGGTCTGGGGCACGGAAATCACGGTCACGAAAAAAGCGAGCGTGATTAAGCTCGATCAGCAGCCGCCGGTGGAGAATAATAATCTGCAGGAGCTTTTTGTGAAGGTGCCGGGTTTGGTCGTTTCCGAGCAGCAAAACCCGGGGCAATTCAACTATAGTTATCGCGGTTTGGGAAATCCGCAGGAATCCGAATACACGCTCTTCCTGATGAACGGACTTCCGCTCATGAGCGAGTGGATCGGTTTTCCGACGCTCTACTATCAGCCGTTCCCGCAAAGCGTGAGCGAGATTCAATTCATCCGCGGCGGCAACAGTCTGCTCTACGGACCGGAGCCGGCGCCGGCGGTTAACTTCATCACGAAACGTCCCAAGCCTGGAAGTCCGTTGGGCGCTTACCTGGAGGGAGTAGGTGGGGCCTACGGTTACTACTCCGGGTACGGCGCGGTGCAGCAGGGGACCGGCCCGTGGGAATTCCGGATCGATGGTGGTTATCAGACAGCGGATGGTCAGCGTGACAATGGCGATTACAACATCTGGCAGGCCGACGGTTATCTCGGTTACCATCCGGACAGCCACCAACTGATCACGCTGGAGTTCCACGCCAGCCGTTTCAACGGCGGCGATCCGGGCAAGGTGAATCAGTTCCAATTCGACGCGGACCAGAATTTCGCGACCACGCCTTACAACGAAAATTGGGTTGATCGCTACACCGCGATATTGGGTTACGAACTGGAGTTTGGCGACGGCTGGCTCATGCAGGCCAAGGGTTGGTTTACGCACCAGGAGATCGACGCCCGCGCGGCGAATAATCTCGCAAATGCCCCGGGTACGGGGCTTGTAGATCCGACGGTGTTTCCGCTGACCACGACCTTCGGTTATGAGGAGTTCAACAATGGCGGCCTTGATCTGCGTTTTCGGAAACGCTGGGGGGATGACGGCATGTTCCGCGGTAGCGCTCTGACCTTCGGCAGCGTCGCTTATTGGGGCGACGCGCCGTTCCAGCGTTATACCCTCCAGAACACCAGGATTGGCATGATCGACGCCAACTTCGGCACCGAACTTTCTCTACGCGCCGCGCGGCTCCAAGGCAGATACCATTCGTAACGGGTCGATATCGGGCCCACTCTGGATCAAGATCGCACGGCCAACTATCAGGCGTTCTTTTTCGAGGATCTGATTCGCATTGGGAAATTCCACATTGTTCCATCGTTTCGTCTCGACCACGAAAATGTTCAGGTCGATTCGTCCGCCGCTCCCTGGTTGAGCCCGCCCTTGGCGGCGAACTCGCCCCTGATCGGCCCGGACAGCATCAGCGCGGATCACTGGATTCCGCTCTGGGGCGTCGGCCTCGGAAACGACTTCGGGCATCTGAACGAGAGCTACTTCACTGCGACGACCGGCTGGCGCCCGACGCGCTTCTTCGATATCGCAGGAACTACGCGCACGATTCCATTCGGCGAGGATATTCCCGAACCTTTCCACTCACTTGATTTCGAACTCGGCGTACACGGAACACCGATCAAGGGTCTTTGGTACGACGTCGGGCTGTTCTGGACGCAGTTCGACAATCGCACGGAAAACATGAACGTCGCGGGCAGCAACACACAGTTCATCGTGTTGAATACCGGTAGTTCGCGGTCATCGCGGCTTCGAAGGCGAAATCTCTTACGATCTCCTTGCGCCCTTCCAGCACGACCTCGCACCGGCGCCCGAACCGGATCCGAAGTCTTCGCCGAAAAACGTCGTTGCTTGGGCCCGTTTCGCCTCCATTGCAGTTGATCGTTTTCAGCAATCTCCAGCTGCTCAACGCGGAATTTACGGAGAGCGACCTGCTCCAACCCGGCGGCGCCCCGGGCGAAACCCTCGTAGGCAACACGCCGAACTATGCGCCGGATGTTTTGTGGAAAGGCGGCATCACTTTCCGCAAGGAGAGGTATTTCAACGTTACCTTCTCTGGCGTCTACGTCTCCGATCAATTCTGGTCCGACACGAACCGCCCGAACCCTGCAGTGCGGCAGTCCCATTCTTGTTCCGGCGAAGATTCCGTCCTATAAGGTCTTCAGTTTGTCGGGCGAGGTTTACCTCACGCACAACGTCCGCCTTTTCGCCGGCATCTCGAATTTGTTCAACGAGAAATATTATTCGCGCGTCTTCCTCAATGGCTTGATCGACCCTGCGCCGAGTCGTTCCGGTTACGGCGGAATTTCGGTGGAATTCTAGACGTCTCGAACCGCCGCGCAGATCACTGGATTTCGTTGAATCGTGCTTCGACGCAAATCTTCGGGCGATCTGCGCCTAACGAGACATGCGATAAGCTGGAATGCGTCATCGTCCGCCGCGGCGGAGCGAAGGGTCGGAGAATTCTGGTGGCGTGATGCTTGAAAAAGCGGCATGCTGGGCGCGTGAAACATCCCTTTCTGTCGTTCATCATTGCTGGGTGCTGCGCTGCGGCTGCGAGCGGCCTTTTTTCGGCCAACGCGTCGGTCAACGTCACCCAACATCACAACAATCCTTCGCGTGACGGGCTCTACGTCGCGCCCGCATTCACGCAGGCAGCGTCCGCGAATCTGACGCGCGACGTGGGCTTTAACGGCACGATCGTGGGCAACGTTTATGCCCAGCCGCTTTACGTCGAGGGCGGACCGAGCGGACCTGTGGTCATCGCGGTGACGGAGTCGAATAATGTCTATGCGCTCAACGCCACGACCGGCGCGATCGTCTGGCAACGAAATGTCGGGACAGCAGTAACATCAGGCCTTCCGTGCGGAAATATTAATCCACTCGGGATCACCGGCACCCCGGTCGTTGATCTCGCATCGCGCTCGCTCTTCTTCGACGCCGAGGTAAGCGGCATCGGACATCAGATCTTTTCCCTGAACGTCGACACGGGCGCAACCAACGCCGGCTGGCCTTTGACCGTAAGCGGCGCATTGCCGGGGTTTGATTCGGATCGGTCGCAAAGTGAGCGTGCCGCCCTCGCCATCGTGGGCAACAGGGTTTATGTCCCGTATGGCGGACGTTTCGGCGACTGCGGAAGTTATCACGGCCGGCTGGTCGGCGTCCAGATGAACAATCCTGGGAATGTGATGGCTTGGGCGACGGCTCGACGGTCGGCGGCGGCGTCTGGGGACCGGGCGGGGTCGCCAGTGACGGCTCCACTCCATTCGTCACGACCGGAAACACCTTCGGCACCGGTGGCATGTGGCAGGGAGGTGAAGCGGTCATTCGCTTGCAGCCGGGGCCGGTCTTCAGCGGCTCGACGACCGATTATTGGGCGCCGACTAACTGGGCTATCTCTGGATAACGGCGACACCGATCTCGGCGGTTCCGGACCAATTCTGGTGGATGTGCCCGGTGCCACGCCGTCCGCGCTCGTGGTCGCAATCGGCAAGGATCGCAATGCTTACCTGCTCAATCGCAATAATCTCGGCGGTGTTACCGCACCGGTGGCGCAGGCCAATGTCTCCTGCGGCACAATCATTCGGCGCCGCGGCCACCTACTCGAACGAGCCACGGGCGACTTACGTCGTTCTTCGTCCAGTGAGTGGCACGCTCACGGCGTTCCGGATTACTGCGACTAATCCGCCGACCATCGCCAATGGCTGGACCATCAGTTCGAGCGGCCGGACCGCGCCGTTTGTGACTTCCACCGATGGCACGAACAACGCGATCGTGTGGGCCGTCGGCTCCGATGGTCGCTTGCGCGGCTACAATGGTGATACCGGCGCGGTGGTCTTCAACGGCGGCGGTGCGAACGAATTGATGACCGGCATCCGAAGTTTTAACACTGGGATCGCGGCTCGCGCGCATATCTATTACGCCAGCGGACAACAAAGTCTTCTCCTTCAGCGTCCCGGTGACAGCACTCTCTGCTGCTTCCGCTGTCTCCCGCAAAACGCATGGGAGCGCAGGAGACTTCGACATCCCGCTCCCGCTCTCGGGCACTTCCGGCGTGGAATGCCGCACAGGCGGTGCTAATGGCGATCACACCATTATCGTCACTTTCAGCAACCCGATCGAGAGCGGCAACGCCTCGGTTACAAGTGGCACGGGCAGTGTGGTGGGCGCGCCTGCCATTAATGGCAGCACCATGACCATCAATCTGACGGGCGTTGCCGATGCCCAAACCACGACCGTTACTCTGACCGGCGTGTCCGATCAATTCGGGCAGACACTTCCTGACACGCCTCTCAGTGTGGGCTTCCTGGTGGGCGACACCAATGGAGACAGCTTTGTCAACTCCGGCGATGCCGCGCAAACCCGCGGTCGCTCCGGTCAAGTGACTGATGCGACGAACTTTCGCTCCGACGTGAATGTGGACGGCACGGTGAACGCCGGCGATGCCTCGATCGTTCGCTCACATTCGGGGAACTCACTCGGCGCGTCGATGCCGTCGAAATCGACTGCGCTCAGTCGCTCGAAGAAGTTGGCGGCACGGACAAGCGCTTCCCCGAAGCTGGACTAACCCGCCGCGCATTTTGATTGAGAGAATGTCGCGAGATCGAAATGGTGTGATGTGAAGAATCCATCGTCTGTTTTCTTCCTCGTGGTTGCCGGCTGGTGCGGCGCGCTTGGCCTAACGAATGCGGCGACCAATGTCACGCAGCATCATAACAATCCTTCGCGCGATGGGCTCTACATCGCTCCCGCCTTCACGCCATCGGCTGCGACCAGCCTGACGCGCGACACCGGCTTTGACGGCACCATCTCGGGCGATGTTAACGCCCAGCCTTTGTACATCGAAGGCGGGCCAAACGGGCCGGTCGTGATTGCCGTGACAGAGACGAACAATGTTTACGCGCTCAACGCTGTCAACAGGCGTGATCGTTTGGCAGCGAAATGTCGGCACGGCTGTTTCAACCGCCAGCCTGCCATGCGGCAGCATCAATCCGCTTGGGATTACCGGCACGCCAGTCGTCGATCTTGCCTCACGCGCGCTTTTTCTCGACGCCATGACCACGCCCGATGGCGGCACGACGAAGAAACATCTGATCTTCTCGCTCAACGTGGACACCGGTGCGATCAACGCCGGCTGGCCAGTGGATGTGAATGCCGCCGCCAATTTCGGAGGCACGGGCTTTAACTCAACGGTGCAGCATAGCCACGGAGCACTTGGCATCGTAAACGGCATTCTTTATGTGCCGTATTCCGGACATAATGGCGACTGCGGAAACGTACCACGGCTGGGTGGTTGGTGTTCCGATTAACAATCCTTCCGCCGTCACGGCTTGGGCGACGGCGGCAACAGGCGGCGGGATCTGGGGCACGGGCGGCATGGCCAGCGATGGCACCAACTCCTTCGTTATCACCGGAAACACGTTCAGCACCGGAGGCGTTTGGGGAGGCGGCGAAGCAGTTATCCGCTTGCTGCCGGGCCCGGTCTTTAGTGGCTCCGCGAACGATTACTGGGCGCCGACCAACTGGTTGAGCCTCGATAACACTGACACCGATCTGGGTGGTTGCGGCGCAGTGCTGATAGATGTGCCCGGCGCGACGCCTTCGCAGTTGGTGCTGGCCTTAGGCAAAGATCGCAACGGGTACCTGCTTAACCGTAATACACTCGGCGGCATCACTGCACCGGTTACTTCGATGAGTGTTTCAAGCTCCTTCGTCAGAGGACAGGCGGCCGCCAGTTACCGGACCAGTCAGGGCACATACTTCGTTCTTCGAGCCGGCACCGCCACCCTGGCTGCTTTCAAGATCAATCCAGGCAACCCACCCAGCATTAGCAGCGCGTGGAGTGTTAGCCAAACCGGCCAAGGCTCGCCGTGGGTCACCACCACCGACGGCGTCAACAATGCCATTGTGTGGGTCGTCGGTTCCGAAACCGGGGGCGATCAGCGATTGCACGGCTACAATGGCGACACTGGCGCTGTGATTTATTCAGGCGGGGGCGCGAATGAGCTGATGGCTAACACGCGCAAATGGAACACCGGCATCACCGCTCGTCGCCGTATTTACTTTCCCGCCCTCAACAAAGTTTATGCCTTCACCGTGCCGGTAACGACGCTTTCGGTTTCATCGGCCGTGTCTCGAAAGACTCATGGCAGCGCGGGTGACTTTGACATTCCGCTTCCGCTTTCCGGCAGTCCCGGCGTGGAATGCCGCAAGGGCGGAGCGAATGGTAATCACACGCTCGTCTTTACCTTCAGCAATGGTGTCGAGAGCGGCCAAGCCAGCTTATCTGCCGGTACCGGGAGCGTCTCGGGAACGCCGTCGTTTACCAACAACACGATGACGGTCAATCTGACTGGTGTTACGAATGTGCAAACGCTCACGGTCACTCTGAGCAACGTCACGGATGTTTTTGGTCAGACGCTGCCCAATAGCAGTGTCAACATGGGCGTACTGCTCGGGGATACGAATAGTGACACTTTCGTCAACGCGGGCGACGCGCTGCAGACGCGCGATCGTTCCGGTCAACCAACCGACGCGACGAACTTTCGTTCGGATGTTAACTTCGATGGCATCGTGAACAGCGGCGACACGCTCGTGGTGCGCAACAATTCAGGAACATCTCTCCCTTAAGAATCATGCAAACACTCACTAAAGTTTCCGCCCTCATCGCATCGGTCGTTGTTGCGACAACGGTCGCGGCCGTTCCTCAATATCAGATCTACGACATCGGCGTCGTGCAAGTCGGCGATACCGCTTCGCAGGGCTTTGGCGTGTCGACCGGAGGAGTCGCTGTCGGTCGCTCGTTCAGGACCAACGCAACCCAGGCGTTTAGCTGGACCCGTGCGGGCGGACTCGTCGGCCTGCCGAATCTGGCCGGCCGCGCCTTCGCCGTTTCGAACAGCGCCAACGACAGCGGCACCGTCGTGGGCACTGGTGCGACCACGGCGTTCGGCTCGGGCAGGCTCCCGATCGTTTGGCAGAACGGCGTGGTTTCGCAGCTTCCTCTTCCCGGCGGCGAAACGCTGGGCGACGCGAACCACGTGAACGCTTCCGGTGTCGCCGTCGGCTCGGTCAACGCCGGAAGCTTGCAACGAGGCGTGATCTACAGCGGCGGCAGCGCGACTGTCATCTCGCAGACGACATCGATCGGATGTTTCTTTCTCACCGCGTTCGGCATCAACGATTCCGGGCGGATTGTTGGCCAGGGCATCGATCCGAACAACGCCGCCCGCAACGTGGGAATCGTTTACGACATTGGAGCCGGCTCGGCCATCGAAGTCGGCGCGCTACCCGGCTTAAACGGCGCGCTCGCTTTCGGCGTGAGCAACCCCGGCTTCGCTGCTGGCTCGAGCGTGAGCAGCTCCGGCTTCGTCACCGGCTCGAGCATGATGAATCAGGGATCGGGCCTGCCCTTCATTTGGTCTGAGATCGACGGGATGGTCGCAGTTCCGCTGGCCACGGGGACGAGCCAGGGCTCCGGTCGCGCAGTGAACTCGCACGGTATGGTGGTGGGCACGGATTCCTCGGCCTTCGCAATTCCGTTCCTCTACGATGGGACGGCCACCTACCGCCTCGCGGATATCATTCCCGCCGGCACCGGCTGGGACTTATCCACGAACACCTCGTCGTCGGCGCTCGGCATCAGCGATAACGGCATCATCGTCGGCACCGGCGTCTTCAACGGCGCGATCCACGGATATGCGATGCTCCCTCTGCTGCAACCCACCTCAGCGGTTTCGCGGCTGACGCATGCCGGCGCGGGAAGTTTCGATATCGACATGCCGCTCATGGGCACAACGGGAGTTGAGTGCCGGAACAACGGGGGCAACTACACCCTCATTGTTACGTTTAGTAACACGATGGTAAGCGGCGGCGCCAGCGTCATTGGCGGCACGGGCAGCGTTGTCGGAAGTCCGACCTTCAGCGGACATACGATGACGATTAATCTAACCGGCGTGATCAACGCGCAAACGCTCACGATTAGCCTGACCAATCTCACCGACACCTTCTCGCAAGTCATTGCCAGTGCCACACTCGGCGCGAGTTTCCTCATCGGCGATAGCAACGGCGACCGGATTGTGAATGCGGGCGATGCTGTGCAAACCCGCGGTCGTTCCGGCCAGGCAACCGATGCGACCAATTTCCGCTCCGATGTGAACCTCGATGGATTGGTTAACAGCGGCGATACCGCAATCGTCCGTGCGAATTCGGGCAGCTCGGTGATTGGGTCTCCTGCGCCAGAGTACGCCGCGACGAAGTAACCCGCCTCGTTGTGCCGGGGCTTGGATTCGTCGCAACGCTGGTGAAGGCTCAATCATGAACAAACGTCGGAGCGCAATTGCAGCAATTCTCATCGGGTTGTGCGCCGGTTGGCACGAGGCCCGCGCGACCGAGCCCGGAGAGTATCTCGTTTACGTGACCAATGAACGTTCCGGTGATGTTAGTATTATTGATGGCGGGACTAACGAGACGCTCGCGACCATTGCGGTCGGCAAGCGTCCGCGAGGAATCCATTCTTCGCCCGATGGCAAGCACGTTTACATCGCGTTGAGCGGATCCCCTCGCATGGGTCCAGGCGTGGATCGGGAGCGAGCGCCGGCGGACAAAAGCGCGGATGGCATCGGCGTGATGGACGCGGTCTCGAGGAAGATGCTCGCCAAGCTGCCAGGCGGATCCGATCCGGAGCAGTTCGCGATCACGAAAGACGGACGTCTGGTGGTCGTCGCGAATGAAGACCGTGGCACCGCCTCGATTATCGATCTCGCGACAGGGCCAGCCGACCGGCGAAGTGAAAGTCGGCGAGGAACCGGAAGGAGTAACCGTCAATCCGGCGAGTGGCCAGGTTTACGTCACCTGTGAGCAAAACGGCGAAGTCTACGTCATCGACGCCGAGCACGCGTTTTCGGTCGCACATTTCAAGGTCGGAGCGCGACCGCGCTCGGCGGCCTTCTTGCCCGATGGATCACGCGCTTACATTCCGTCGGAGGCCGACGCTTCCATCGCGGTGGTCGACACCGCCGCGAACAAAGTCGTCGCCGAAATCAAAGCGGAAGGCATGCCGATGGGCTCAGTCGTCTCGCCCGATGGCAAGGAGCTTTACGTCACCACCGGTCGCGGAAATTCTGTGCTCATCATCGACACAAAAACCAACGCGGTCGTCGCGAAGATTCCGGTGGGCGAACGCGTCTGGGGCCTGGCGCTCAGTCCCGATGGTTCGAAGACTCTACACGGCGAACGGCGCCAGCAACGATGTCTCGGTGGTTGACCTGAAAGCGCGGAAAGAAATCACGCGCGTGAAAGTCGGCGACGGACCATGGGGTATCGCGATTGGTCCGAAGCTGTAGCTTCGGAGTCGGAAATACGCTGGATAAGCCGGGAACTTTCGGCGTAATAGTATAGACTTCGAAGTCGACGCCTGGTGGCGGCCCAGGCTTTGGAAGCTTCTGACGCCGGTTGGCACATTGGAGGAGATCGAATCATGAAGCGAATCTTGAGTTACTTCACGCTCCCGCTGCTTTTGCTTTTGAGCGGCAGCTTGGGAAATTCCGCACCACAACTCCAGGGCGCTTGTTCCGACGTTGATGCCGGGACCTGATGTCATCATGGGAGACGTGACCTCGTTGCAGCAATTCGGCAGTAGCGGAACCCAGGTTGGCCTGGCGATGGGAACGGACTCCTGCAATGGCGGAGACGTCGGAATTGGATTTTTTTGCGATGCCCAATACCGACCATCCTGTCATGGCGCAAAATCTCTATCGCATGAGCGGCGGAGCGACCAACGACGATCGCTTTGAACAAATTGGCCAATCCTGGTTGACGCATGGGTTCTCTGCCTTGCAAAGCAACGCTTGCGGCTTTGGCTGCACTCCCGCTTCCAGCGGCACTCATCTTGGCGTCGGATGCTCCAATGCTGACAGCGCGAGCATCAATGCGGGTCCAAGTTAACCTGGGTTCACGCGCCTGGGTGAATCCCTTTACCGGCGTCTTCCCATCGAATGCCAACAGTCACACCGGCCACACTCACACCGGCACATCGCACCGGGTTCTGGTGGAAGCGAACGACCTGAACCCCACGATGAATCTGGGTGCGACGTATTACGCCGAAGCGCAATACGTCACTCCGCATGAGTACGCCTGGTGCCAGGCTCACCCGGGGCAATGCAACATGTACAACAATGCGTCCTACCGCCGTTTCAATGTCGCCGGCACGACGACTTTTGCCTTTTCGGCGATTGGATCCACGGTGCGAATGACCCCGGCCATCAATGCCTGGACTGGCGCGACCATCAATACCGATCGAGCCCGCGCCGGGAGTCGATGGTCGTGCGTTCGTTGCCTACAAGGTGACGAACCCATCCGCCGGCGTCTGGCATTATGAATACGCCATCCATAATCAGAATCTGGATCGCGCGATTCAATCTTTCAGTGTTCCTCTGGGATGCGGGATCACGGTGAGCAATGTCGGGTTTCACGCGCCGCTGAATCATCCCGGATTTCCAAACGATGGAACTTTGGGAGACTTGGGATTTAGCAACGCTCCCTGGACCACAAATCAAACCGCCAGCGCGCTGAGTTGGAGCTCGGAGACCATCCTGCTGAACGCGAACGCGAACGCCATTCGCTGGGGCACTTTGTATAACTTCCGTTTCGATTCCAACCGGCCACCGCAGGCGGCGAACGCGACGATCGGCTTTTTCAAAACCGGCACGCCGATCACCGTCGCCATTCAAGCGCCCGCGGCCGATCCATGCAATCCGCTGCAACTCATGAGCGCGGTGTCGCGGAAGACGCACGCGGGCGCGGGAAGCTTTGGATTGCAATCTTCCGCTCACCGGCCCGGCGGGAGTGGAATGCCGGAGCGGCGGCGTTGGCGGTGATCACACGCTCGTCGTCACCTTCGCGAATAACGTCATTAGCGGAAGCGCAGCGTAACCAGCGGGGTTGGCAGCGTCGCAGGAAGTCCGAGCTTTGCCGGCAACACCATGACGGTGAATCTGACCGGAGTTGGCAACGCCCAGACGATCACGATCAACTTGAGCAATGTGACTGACGAGTTTTCGCAGGTTCTGACCGACACTACCCTTAACGCCAGTTTCCTCCTCGGCGACACCAATGGCGATCGCATCGTCAACGCCGGCGACGCGCTCCAGACGCGCAACCGCGCTGGTCAGGCAACGGACTCGACGCAACTTCCGCTCGGACGTGAACCTCGACGGTTTCGTGAACAGCGGCGACACGGTCATTGTGCGAGCGCACTCCGGCGACGCCATCCCGTAGCCGCACTCAAACGCGCGGAAAGAAATCGCTCGTGTGAAAATCGCCGACGGAGAATACGCTGGAAGCCAACTATTCTCCGCCTACAATATTTCGGTTTGAACGGTGACCAGCGCAGCGAATCTTGGGTGTCTGTGACAAAACTCGCAATTAGAAGAGGTAAATCATGAAGAGAGTATTTGTTTATTTCGCGCTCCCGCTGCTTTTGCTCTTGAGCAACAGCTCGGGAGATTCTGCGCCACAATCGCCAGGGCAAAGCGGAACTCTGGAAAAGATGGCCGTGGCCAACGGAAGCGTCGCCTTGGATCTCGACTTGAACCGACTGAATGGGACTGCGGCCGCGACCGAAGAATCGAAACTGGACACCTTGCGTTTCCAAGTGGCACGCAATTCTCTTTTCACTGTCCTTGTCTTTGATAACGCGTTGCGCGGTCCGGATTCGGGATCGATCGGGCTGACCTTCGGGAATGCGGCAAGCGTTCCAGCAGCGTTGCAGGCGTCCCTAAACCAGCTCGTCATCGAGAAGCTCCCTGCGGATGCATCCTTTGATCTTGCGGTGCGCGACGGGAGAACGGGCTTTGTCTTTTTCAACATCGAAGGAAATGTCTATGACTACGATGCCGCCGCGCATTTGCTTACCATCAAGGGCGGAAGGCTTCTGATTTCAGAGGAGTTTGCGCACGCAGCTTGGGCGTCCTGCGGACGCTGGTTCAGTCGTCGGGGGAATTTCGGTCGCGGCCACCATGTATCCGATCGAAGTCACCACCGTCGTTAACGGCGCCGCCCAATCGTCGGTCCTGCCGCCGCAACCCGACGGAATTGCCCCGAGTTTTAACCCAGGGCCGGACGTCATCGTGGGCGATCTGCCTTCCATGGCGCAATTTGGCAGCAGTGGATCACTCGTCGGTCTCGCTGTCGGAACGACCTCCTGCAACACCGGAACGGTGGACCTGAATTGGTTCGCGATGCCGAATACGGATCATCCAGTCATTCCGCAAAATTTCTATCGCATGAGCGGCGGAGCGAACAACAATGATCGCTTCGAACAGCTTGGCCAATCCTGGCTGAAACATGCATTCGCAGCCGCAAGCGGGAACCTCTGCGGCTTCGGTTGTAACGGAGTGAGCGGCACTCGTCTTGGCGTGGGCTGCTCCGATCCCTACGGCGCCGGTTTGAACGCAGGCCAAAGCGGCCTGGGTTCGCGCGCCTGGGTCAATCCTTTCACCGGCGCCTACAACTCGACGGCCCGAGATCACACCGGCCACAACGACGTCGATTCAATGCCAACGCATCGGGCTCTAGTCCCCGTCAGCGACCTGAACACGACACTGAATCCGGGGGCGACCTATTACGCCGAAGCGCAATACGTGACTCCGCATGAGTACGTCTGGTGCCAGTCTCACCCGGGGCAGTGCAACATGTACAACAATGCCTCCTACCGTCAGTTTACCGTCAGCGGCACGACGAGTTTCACCTTTGCTCCCGTTGGTCCCACGGTGCGGATGAATCCGGCCATCAATGCCTGGGTCGGAGCGACCATCAATACCATCGAGCCTGCGCCGGGAGTCGATGGCCGTGCGCTCCTCGCCTACAAAGTGACCAACCCCTCCGCCGGTGTTTGGCATTATGAGTACGCGCTCAGCAACCAGAATCTCGATCGCTCGATTCAATCCTTCAGTGTGCCCCTGGGCTGCGGAATCACGGTGAGCAACCTGGGATTCCACGCCCCGCTCAATCATCCCGGAATTGCCAACGACGGAACTTTTGGAAACGCAGGCTATAGCAACGCCGCCTGGACTTCGAATCAAACGGCGAGCGCGCTCAGTTGGAACTCGGAGACCTTCGCGCAAAATCAAAACGCGAATGCCATTCGTTGGGGGACCATGTATAATTTTCGTTTTGATTCCAACCGGCCACCGCAGGCCGCGAATGCCACCGTCGGCTTTTTCAAGACGGGCGCGCCGATCACCGTCGCCATTCAAGGCCCCGCGCCATGCAATCCGCTGCAACTCACCAGCGCAGTGTCGCGGAAGACGCATGCGGGCGTGGGAACCTTGGACTTGAATCTTCCGCTCACCGGCCCTGCGGGCGTGGAATCCCGGAGCGGCGGTGCTGGCGGCGATCACACGGTGGTTGTCACCTTCGCGAATAATGTGATCAGTGGCGGCGCGAGCGTTACCAGTGGGCTCGGTAGCGTCGTGGGCAGTCCGACCTTTTCGGGCAACACCATGACGGTGAACCTGACCGGAGTGGGCAACGCCCAGACGATCGCGGTCAACTTGAGCAACGTGACTGATGAGTTTTCGCAAGTCATGGCGAACACGGCGGTGAATGCGAGTTTCCTCCTCGGCGACACTAACGGCGATCACTCGGTCAACGCGGGCGACGCGCTGCAGACGCGCAACCGTGCGGGTCAGGGCGCGGGTTCGACGAACTTGCGCTCGGATGTAAACCTCGACGGTATCGTGAACAGCGGCGACACCGTCATTGTGCGAGCACACTCCGGCGACGCCCTCCCGTAGCCGCACTCAAACGCGCGAGTAGGAAATCGCTCGCCTGCGAGTCGACGGTGGCGACGTGGTCGGTCCGAAAACTATAGCCCGCGAGTCGGGATAAATACGCTGGATAAGCCCAAGACTATCCGCTATGATATGAGGGTTCGAGTCAATATGAGGGTTCGAGTGCAGGCGATGACCTGGCATCCAAGGTGACACACGCGTGCGATTAGAAAGAAATCGATTATGAAGAAAATACTGAGTTACCTTACGCTGCCGTTGATTTTGCTGTTAAGCAGCAGTTCTGGAAATTCTGCTCCCCGAGCAGCGCAGAATGCTCCGGAAGGTTTTAACCCGGGCCTGATCTCATCACGGGAGATATCGGTGAAACGGGAGGCTTACAGCAATTTGGAAGTAGCGGGACGCAGGTCGGCTTGAGCGCGAGCACCACCTCTTGCAATGCCGGAAACGTGCCCGTGGATTTTCTTGCGCTGCCATCGACAGACCACCCTGTCATTGCGCAGAATCTCTATCGAATGAGCGGCGGATCGGGCAACGCTGATCGCTTTGAGCAAATTGGCCAATCCTGGGTAAAACATTCGTTAGGGGCGGACCAATTAGAGGCCTGCTTTACCTGTACCCCCGGTGACTTCACTCACCTGGGTGTGGGGTGCTCGGATACTTACGACGTCGCCCTAAATGCGAATCAAACGGTCTTGGGCTCGCGCGCCTGGATTAATCCCTTTACCGGCGTCTTTCAAGCCAGTGCAAACAACCACAGCGGCCACACTCACACCGGGACATCGCACCGGCTTCTGGTGGAAGGGAGCGACCTGAATACCACGCTAAATCCGGGCGCGACGTATTACGCTGAGGCCCTATACATTGCCGTGGATGAGTACGACTGGTGCCAGACCCACCCCGGAGAATGCAACATGTACAACAATGCCGCCTACCGTCGTTTCAATGTCAGCGGGACGACGAGCTTCGCCTTTTCGCCGGTTGGAGCTGCGGTGCGAATGGCCCCTGCCATCAATGCCTGGACCGGAGCAACTATCAATCCGATCGAACCCGCGCCCGGGAATCGATGGCCGTGCGTTCATCGCCTTCAAGGTGACGAATCCATCCGCCGGCGTTTGGCATTATGAATACGCGCTCTATAACGAGAATCTTGATCGCGCGATCCAATCCTTCAGTGTGCCTCTGGGCTGCGGAATCACGGTCAGCAATCTGGGGTTTCATGCCCCGCTGAATCATCCCGGAACTGCCAACGATGGCACCCTGGGCGACGCGGGATTTAGCAACGCGGCCTGGACCTCGAATCAGACCGCGAGCGCGCTCAGTTGGAACTCGGAAACCTTCGCGCAAAATCAAAACGCGAATGCCATCCGCTGGGGGACATTGTACAACTTCCGTTTCGATTCCAACCGTCCGCCGCAAGCGGCGAACGCGACTGTCGGCTTTTTCAAGACGGGCGCGCCGATCACCGTCGCGATCCAAGGCCCCGCGCCAAGTCCCTGCAATCCGCTGACACTCACTAGTGCAGTGTCGCGGAAGACGCATGCGGGCGCGGGAACTTTGGATGTAAATCTTCCCCTGACCGGCCCTGCGGGCGTGGAATGCCGGAACGGAGGCCTTGGAGGCGATCACACGATAGTGGTCACCTTTGCGAATAACGTGGTCAGCGGCAGTGCGAACGTTAGCAGCGGGGTCGGTAGCGTCGCGGGAAGTCCGACCTTTTCCGGCAACACCATGACGGTGAACCTGACCGGGGTGGGCGACGCCCAGACGATCGCCCTCAACTTGAGCAATGTGACCGATGAGTTTTCGCAGGTCCTGGCCAACACTGCAGTGAGTGCGAGTTTCCTCCTCGGTGACACCAATGGTGATCGCGTGGTCAACGCGGGCGACGCGCTCCAAACGCGCAACCGCGCCGGTCAGGGCGCAGACTCGACGAACTTCCGCTCCGACGTGAACCTCGACGGTTTCCTGAACAGTGGCGACACCGCTCGTTGTGCGAGGGCAATCCGGCAATTCTGTCCCATAGCCGCCATGGCAGCGCGCGCCAACAGTTCCCGTTAGGGCCGAAGCATACTTTGCTTTGGCCGGGGTTCTCTCACGGATGAACTCCGAGAATGGGCGAAGCCGAGCAGCGGAAACTGCAAATCCGTCCAGCCCACCGCTGGCCCGGTGTGATGACCAATTTTGATCGGCGAGATCGCAAATCTGCCCCCGTCAACAGCACAGGAATTGCTTGCCTCATCTGAGAACTCCGTAGACTCTGCGGGCCATTGTGAGAACTCCTCTTATTGCATTTCTGGTGGTGGCCGCCGCAGCTCAAAGTCTCGGAGCGCCGCCACCGACAACGGCGATCCGCACGATCAAGAATCTGCCTGATTTTCCGATCGAGGCGCTGCGCGGGGGAGTTAGCCGGCCCATCTATCGATCGCTGGAAGTCTCACCCATCGCTGCCTGGTTGGTGGCGCGGACCGCGCTGGCCGGCGGGGGCCACTCGGGAGGGGCGAAGATTACTCATTCCGAAGGCAATGGGGCCTACGATCAAATGCTCCTCGAAATGGCAAACGGGTATTCGGTCACTGGGCAGAACACGGTCGAAAGCCGCCTGCAGAGGGATACTCTCGATGTGCACCTCCTTATTTATGAGATCAAGAATGGGAAGATGGCGGTCTGTTTTGCGCACAGCGAGGATGCACGTTCTGTGGGATACAAAGATCACCAGGTGGCGTGGATTGGAGTCGAGCAGGGTGGCAAGTGGACCACGATCAGCAAACCGGACGAGAGAAAATGGGGCGGCTACGATCGAAAATAGGGCCAGACGGAATCAGGGGCGGGTGATGGCGCGGACTCCAACGATCAAGCGCTCCACTTCTTCGCTCGTGGTATAACAAGCGCAGCCCGCGCGGACCAATCCTTCGCGCGCCTGGCCGAGACGTTCGACGACCGTCGCGGCGTAGAAGTCGCCGTTGGATACGAAGACACCACGTTCCGCCAATCGCTGCGCGACCTCCGTCGAGGAAATTTTCGCGACCGTAAACGCCACCGTCGGCGTGCGGGGCGCATCAGGAGACGGGCCGTAGAGGCGCACACCATCGATCGCAGCCAGGCCTTCCCAAAGTTGCGCGAGCAGCACGCCGGTGCGTTCGCCTAATTGCTCGAACGCCGCGTGCAAGCGCGCGCGTCGCGTCGTGCCAGGCGCGAGCGAGGCCAGGAAATCCACCGCTGCGGCGGCGCCCGCGATGCCTTCGTGGTTCTGCGTTCCGGTCTCAGCGCGCTCTGGCGGCGTGTCGGGTGAGGGGAGTAGCTTTGGAAAATCGAGGGAAGCAAGCAGCTCATGCCGGCCGTAAAGGACACCAATGTGCGGGCCGTAGAATTTGTAGGCGGAGCAGCTCAGGAAATCGCAATCGAGTTCCTGGACGTCGACCAGTTCGTGGGGCGCATAGTGCACTGCATCGACGAAGATCTTGCGCGCCTAACGAGTGCGCCATCTCCGCGGCACGGCGGACATCGTTGATCGTCCCAAGAGCGTTCGAGGCCGCCCCGATCGCCACCAGTTTGGTGCGCGCGTTTAGTTGTTGCGCGAAGTGGTCCCAATCGAGCTGGCCCGTTTCGGGAATCATTCTCGCCACCCGAATGATGCAGCCGCGCTCCTGCTCGAGCGCGCGCCAGGGCGCGACGTTCGCATGATGGTCCAACTCCGTGACCACGATTTCGTCGCCCGGTCCGTAGCCGCGGCCGAGCGCGCGCGCGAGGTGGAAGGTGAGCGTGGTCATGTTCGCGCCGAAGGCGATCTCGTTAGGCGCGGCATTCAGAAAATCCGCCAGCGTCGCGCGAGCCGCATCGATGATGGCGTCCGTTTCCTGGCTCGTCGGATAAGCCCAATGGGTATTCGCATTGTGATGCAGCAGATAATCGCTCATCGCTGCGACCACGACCCGCGGCACCTGCGTGCCGCCGGGGCCATCGAAGTAGGCCACCGGATGACCGTTGTGAATGCGCGCGAGAGCGGGGAAATGCTGTCTGATTTCCGAATCGGAAATGGCCGCGGCGGTGGTTTGCTCAGGAGTCTCGATCATTGAAGTTGTCAACTGATCGCATCCGCTGCCCACGTCCACCGGAAAGAACTCATCTGGGTTGTAGGGGCGGCCGTGCCGGCCGCGGACATCCAAAGGCAGCATGATTGACATGTGGGAGCCCGCCTGAGTATCCTCCCGTCTTAACACCGATTGTTCCCCCACCGAAATTCTCTTCGCGGCGAATATTTCGGACAACGACGGGAGAACGAATAATGAACGAGCACAGGACGCTTCCCATATTTTGGGTCGCCTTCTCCCTCCTCCTCTTCAACGTCAATCCCGCCCTCGCAGGATCCGCGCCGAGCAACGTCCTCACTAATGGCGGTTCGATGATTGTCTCGGCGGGCGGCAATGGTGTGCTCGATCCGGGTGAAACCGTTATCGTCGCGTTCGGCGTGCAGAACAGTGGAGGGCCGGGGTAGTTTGCACGACGGCCGCGACGACCGGGACGTTAAACGCAACCGGTGGTGTGACCAATCCATCTGCGCCGCAGAACTACGGTGCGCTCTGCTCGCCGCCCAATCCAACCTTTCGCAATTTTACCTTCACGGTTGACCCGCTGCTGCCTTGCGGTGGAACGGTGACGGCTTCGCTGCAAATGCAGGATGGAGCGACCAACTACGGGACGCTCACCTACACATTCGTCACTGGCACTTTGGCAATAGCCTTCGCGGAAAACTTCGACGGCGTGGTCGCGCCGGCATTGCCTCCGGGCTGGACGTCGAGCGCCACTGGCATTGGCGTGCCATGGGCGACCTCGACGACGAATCCTGTCAGCTCACCAAACGACGCCTTCGCACCTGACCCAAGCAACGCTGCCGACATGTTCCTGGTTACGCCAAGCTTTGCAGTTCCGGCTGGCGGAGCGACCGTGTCGTTTAAGATTAGCTATAATACCGAGTCGTCGTTTGACGGCTTGGCGCTGGAGATCATCGCACCCACCATCGGTAGCGGCGAATCCACTGACGTTATCGCTGCTGGCGGGACCTTCCTGAGCCGGGGGATATAACGGAATGACCGTCATCAGCCCCCCGCACGGCGGGCGCGACGCCTGGACCGGCAACTCCAACGGCTACATCACGACTATGGTCATACTGCCGCCTGCAGCCAACGGGCAGAACGTGCGGTTGGTGTGGCGCATGATATCAGACAACAGCATCCCTGCAGTGGGTGTGAAAATCGATGATATCTCGGTCGCGAATTCAATCTGCGAAGCGGCCGGTCCGCTGGTGAGCGCGGCATTGAGGCTGACCCACGGCGCGGCCGGAACCTTTGACATTAATCTGCCCATCATTCCGGCGGGAACTACCGCAGGAGCCGGAGTGGAGTGCCGGCGCGGCGGCGGCGCCAGCCAGGATGCGTACACGATCGTCGCTAACTTCTCGAATACTAGCTTGCCTGGTGGTATCTCGAATCTGACGATCGATTGTGGAGCGGTAGATTCCGTCGTGCAGGGTGTGAATGCCAATCAGCTACTGTTCCACGTCTCCGGTCTGTGCTACAACGCGACCGCTGCACCACAGTATAGTTCCATTCACTTCACTGTGAGCGGGCAGCCTGCGACCATAACGTGGGGCCACTTGCTCGGCGACACTAACGGGAACGCCGCTGTGACTTGCGGCGCCACAGGTCCAGACCCAAGGTCGTTCCGGTCAGCCAGTCGATGGGACTAACTTCCGCTCCGATGTGAACACCGATGGTTCCCTCGATAGCGGTGATGCCACCTTCGTGCGTGCCCGCTCCGGGCAGGCGTTGCCGTAGCGCGCGAGCGATAGGAAAGAGAATCACAGTAAAGAAATCCCTGCAGGCGACACGCCTGCCTCTACAAATAGAAATGCCGCGGAAGCTTTTGCTCGCCCGCGGCATTCCAATCTTACGATGAAGCCTTAGACTGCCATCGCGGTCGCCGGGCCACCCCACTCGCTCGGCTGGGCGGAGCTGATCGCGCGGGCGCGTGCCCAGACTACTTTACGGGACGTATCCTGCAGGCCGTGCCACGGAAGCGTCCGTGGCCACACGCTGCCGGTCATTGCTGAACGCCTCGCTTTTGGTTCTTCCAAGTATTGATGGATGCTCTGCACTACGCCCGCCCCTTCTCCGACTGCCGAAGCCACCCGTTTCATGGAGCCGAGGCGAACGTCACCCACGGCAAATACTCCCGGCAGGCTGGTCTCGTAAGTCAGCGGCTCCCGGGACAGACTCCACGCTTTACCATCAACCTCATGCCCAGTGAGGATTAAGCCTTTGGCATCGCGCTGTACCATGTCTGGCATCCACCCGGTGTTGGGTGAAGCGCCGATCAGGACAAACAGCAATCGGGCTGGAATCGTCTCCACGCGATCACTCGACTTGTCCCGTATCGCCAGCGTCTCCAGGAGTTCGCCACCTTCGCCACCGGTGATTTCTGCACCCAGCCTCACGTGGATCTTCGGCGTGCTTCTGATCTGCCGCACGAGGTAATTCGACATACCCTTGTCAAGGGAGTTGGCACGTACGATAACGTCACCTGGCGCGCAAAGTTGGCCAGATGCAGAGCGGCCTGCGCGGCCGAATTTCCTCCACCGACCACGGCGACATCCAGATCGCGCACCAGGCGCGATTCACCGAAGGTTGTATAAAAGATGCTTCTGCCGGTAAGACGCTCCAGGCTGGGAACCTCAAGACGCCGGTATTTTGCACCGGTGGCAATGATCACGGCCGTGGCGACGATTTCGCGGCCATCCGACAGCGTCAAAATTTTCTTTCCGTCATGCGGGCGCAGCGCCGTCACTTCGCGCGCAAATACGAACCTCGCTCCGAACAGCCAGGCCTGCTGGTAAGCTCTTTGGGTGAGTTCCGCACCGCTTATCCCCCGGGGGAAACCCAGGTAATTGCGGATCAACGAACTGGCGCCGGCCTGGCCGCCGATAACGTGTCTTTCAATCACCAGTGTGCGCAGCCCTTCGGAGCCTGCATATACCGCGGCGGTCAGCCCGGCAGGCCCCGCTCCGATCACGGCCACGTCGCATAACAGATCACCGGGACTCTCACCGACCGCGTCCATGATTTCCGCGTCGGTAGGGTTGGCAAGCACGTAGCCATCGTGAAGAAAGACGACGGGCAGCACACTTACTTGAGCACCGCGCTCCTCTACGAGGCGATTTGCGGCAGGCGACCCTGCCTCGTGGAACCCGTGCGGTATTCCATTACGGTTAAGCAACTCGCGGATCTCATTCGAACGTGGCGCCTGTTGCTCGCCCACGATGTGGATCAACTCCATGCTGGGCCGGTGAATGCGCGTCCATTCGGCCAGGAATTCGCCGATAAGCGGATAAAGATGCACCTCGGCAGGTGCCCACGGCTTGTACAAGTAATTATCGAGCTCGCCGAGCGCACAAGCCTGCAGGATCGTGCTTGAGACCTCGCGGTCGCCCCAATCGACTAACAGTGCACGCTTCGCTGACGGCACAATGGATCGCACCCGTCCGAGAAAGTCCCTGCCTGTCATCTCGGGCATCCGTTGGTCTGCTATGACCAGGGCGACCTCTTCGCCCTCATTCTTCATCTTGCCGATGGCATCGAGGGCCGTGTGCGCGGAAAGGTGTGAGATAACCCGATAATCACCACCGAATCGCCGCGCCAGCGCATCAAGCATCGCGGTGAGCGCAACCGGCTCGTCGTCGACTATGCAAATCGCAGGTCTGTCCGCCATGGGGTCCTCCTGACCAAATTGGTCGTTTATTTCGTAAAGATTAGATCATCTTACCCAACACGCGGCAGGAATAAAGAAGTCAGCCGCACCTTGACTGGCGTTGATCCGGGAGATTACCGAAAGACTCCTTCGGAACCGTTCTTAGTATCGGCATCTCCAAGGACACGGCTGCCGTCCTGCGCTTGACACTGGGAGAAGACAAGTCACCAGGGGCCGATAGCGATGTGAGTCGTGAGTCGGGGTCAGCTTGGGGTTGCCCTGATTTGACGGAAAGTTGATCAGGCTCTCACACGTGACGTCACCCCTCGGGCTCAGTTTCTTCGTTGAGATCGATTTCGTCTCCGCCGCCCACTACTTGGACGGTTAGCTTGGAATACGTCCACTTCCCGCCGGACTTGGTGGCCACGGCGTAGATGGTCGCCTTGCCTTTCGGACCCGAAATGGGAATCGCGAGATCGGCTTCCCCGGAGCCGCCGTTCACGTTCGTGTTCCCGAGACATGAACAGGCCTTCGCTGATCGGCGTGCCGAGCGCGGTGGTCACTCGCGGGTCCGCTTTCGCCCGCGCGACGGCAACCTTGTAGGCATCGGAAGATTTCATCGCGCCGAAGACCACGAGCATGATCACCGCGACGAATGCCACGACCATCGCGATCAGGCCCAGGCAGCCCATGGGCACGAACCATTTCCAGTTGCGCGACCACCATCCGGGGCGCGGGATCGGTGACGGTGATGGTGGCGTTGGAGAAAGAGGAGTTGGTTCCATAAGGGCGAGGTGTTTCGCTATTGAATCTTGAACTTTGCCATTTGGGCAAGCTTGCCGTTGAAGTAATTCTCCGACTGCGAAACGCCAGCGCATGGTGAAAGGTGCCGGGTGCACTACGACGTGGCGGTAGCGGGCTTGGGCGGGAATGGGGAGCGCCATCCTGGCGGCGTGTGCGCGCCGCGGCGCGGCGGTCATTGGTCTGGAGCAATTTAGTCGCGGTCACGACCTCGGTTCGTCGAGCGGGAAAAGTCGGATGATCCGCAAAGCGTACTTCGAAGATCCGGCGTATGTGCCGCTGCTGCTGCGCAGCTACGAGCTCTGGCGCGAACTGGAGCGCGAGAGGAACGAGAACGTCCTGCGCACCACCGGCGTGCTTTTGGTTGGCGAAGAAAGCAGCGAGATCATCAGCGGATCACATCGCTCGGCGCGGGAGCACGGCCTGCGGATTGATGTCCTGGGCAAACCGGAAATCAATGCGCGCTATCCGACATTGCGGGTGAACGAGGGAGAAGTGGGCGTATTCGAGCCGGACGGCGGGGTGCTGATCCCGGAGCGGGCGATTGACGCGCACCTCAACGTCGCCGCGGCGCGTGGTGCGGAAATGCGTTTCGGAGTCGGGCTGAAAAACTGGCGCGCTATGCCCGATGGCTTCGGAATTCTTCTCGCGGACGACACGCTCATTTCCGCGCGCGTTCTGGTTCTCGCGCTCGGCCCATGGTTCAAGGTCGCGCTCGAAAGGCTCGGCGTTCCGATGCGGGTGCAGCGCAATGTCCAGGCCTGGTTTTCACCGCGCACCGAGGTCTACAACGCCGGCAGGTTTCCCGCCTTTCTCGTCGATCGCAAAGGTCTGCCCGCGCCGCTCTATGGCTTTCCGGATTTCGGCGACGGGATCAAAGCTGCCTTCCATGGCTTTGGCGATCTCACCGACGCGGAACACTGCGATCGCGGGATCGACCTCGGGCGTGACATCGTCCCGCTCGCGCTATTACTCGAGGCGTGGATGCCCGGGGCTGCAGGGCCTTTGCGTGAAACGAAGACCTGCATGTATTCGCTCACGCCCGACGAACATTTCGTGATCGATCGTCATCCGGACCACGAGAATCTGATTCTGTGCGGCGGCTTCTCCGGCCACGGGTTTAAGTTCGCGCCCGTCGTCGGCGAGATCGGCGCCGAGCTGGCGCTGGACGGCGGCACCCGACACGACATCGACTTTCTCGCGCTGCGGAGATTCTTCCACGCCGCGAATGATCAGCCGCGAGCTATCACTCAATCGGCTCGAAGCCGGCGAACATCTCCGCGGCTTCCGGCACCGTCTTAGCGGCACGCAATCGCAGACCGCGAAAAATTTGTTCCAGAGCGCGAGCACGTTTGGGTTCTGGTGCGCGGCGTCGATCGCCTCGCGCGATTTCCATTCCGACACCTCGATAATCGTGCCGTCCTTTGACCGCATGATCACGGGAGCCGGTCTGTGACCAGGCCTTCCTTCGCCAGCGTCGGCATGCGACTGCGGACGACTTCCAGCGTTTCACTCTCCTTCCCCGGCTTCGGCCGGTAGGCCACGATCACGCAAACGCCTGCCATAGGCTGCAGCCTAAATCGAGCGACGGCTGCGTTTGCAATGCGCATTGCGGGTGGCCGGTGAAAAATTTCGCCTTCGGTCTCCGCCGCGTAACTTCCCGGATGCCGCCGATTATCCCGAAGCGCCGAACGAAACGCGCGCCGCGCGTCGCGCGGGAAATCGTCGCGATCGACCAGCAACCATTGCGCTCGTCGGCAGCGGCCGATTGCTCCGCGGCGATGGCGCGACTGGAGAAAGCGCGCGCCGCCTGGCACCGATTCGAGCGCGAGGACAAGCCGGCCTTCGGACGCTGGCGTGCGCGCGAATTCGGGCCGCTGCTGAGCGAGGCGCGCGAGGTCGAGATGCGGATTCGCGAGAGCGAGGCGCTGGTGCACGAAGTCGAGATGGAGATGCGGCGTTTCTTTCAGGATGCGGCGAGCGCGTATCAACGCGTCATGTTTCGCCGGGAGAATCCGACGGCCGCGGCTGAGGAAATGGACGAGCAGCCGGGCGAGGCGGGCGAGGGGAGAAGGCTGAGCGAATTTGAGCAGGAAGCGCTCTTTCAGGAATGGGTGCAGAAATCTCTCGGCACCAATCCGGACAAGATGGATGACGACGCCTACTCGACCAGTTTCGAAACCTTTAAGACACACATGTTCCGCGGCCGGCCGGAAGCGCCGCCTCTGAATCCCACGCGGCGTCCCGAACCACCGCACAGCTCGAACCGAGGAAACTGAGCCACCGCTAGTGACCGATGCGCGGGTCAAGGAACTCTACCGCGCACTCGTTAGGCGACTGCATCCCGATCTGCGCGCCGATGGCAACGCGGCCGTCTCCGCACTTTGGCACGAAGTGCAGGAAGCCTATGCCGCGAGCGACGTCGCGCGCATGGAATTGCTCCTCGCGCTGAGCGATCTCGAGTCGAGCCAGGTCGGCGAGCAGACAAGCTCTGTTCCAGATGCGCTCGGTTCTGCGCCGAACTACAACGAGCGTGGCGCGCGCTCGAGAAAAGCGTCCAGGAGGCACAGGGCGAAGACGCCTGGAACTTCGCCCGCGTTGGCGCCGATGACGAATTGCGGGTACGGGTTCAGCGTCAGCTCAAGTCCGATCTTGCATCGCGCACCATGCGCCTCGGTCTCCTCACGAGCACCATCGCGACCTGGGCGCGAGGTCCATCCGTGAATCGCAAAGTCATCCCGGAGCGCCGTCGCCAGGTCGCCCTCTGAGGGCTGTTCGCGTCAGTCGATGTCTGGATGTTCGAAATGGCTTTGCTGGTTAGCCGAATCGTTGAATGGTTTAGTCCTGACGAGAAACATAACCAAGGAGGACGAAGACCATGAATCCAACTGACAGCCCAGTGAAACCGATCCCGCAAGGAATGCACACGGTTACGCCGCATCTGATTTGTGCCGGCGCGGCCGAAGCGATCGAATTCTATAAGAAGGCGTTCAGCGCCGTCGAACTCTCCCGAATGCCGGACTCGGACGGGAAAGTGATGCACGCCAGCATTCGCATCGGCGATTCGATCATCATGCTCAACGACGAGATGCCGGCCTGGGGCACATTTGGTCCGAAATCGCTCAAAGGTTCACCGGTCACGATTCATCTCTACGTCGAGAATGCGGACGCCGTCTTCGAACAGGCGGTGCGCGCAGGTGCGAAGGTCACGATGCCGATCGCCGATATGTTCTGGGGCGATCGCTACGGCAAGGTGGAAGATCCTTTCGGCCATCAATGGTCGATCGGCACGCATGTCCGGGATGCCAGCGCTGGAGGAGATGCAAAAGGCGATGGAGCAGATGGGTTCCTGACATCCATCGTCGGATTACTGCAGAGGGCGCTGAGTTCGAGGAAAGTAGCAGGACGAATCTGGAATCTAGGAATCCGTTCTGCCCTGCACCTTCAGTTCCGTTTTGCGGTCTCCGCGTCCCTCCTGCGCGATCGCGCGCAGAATGATCGGCGAATCCGTGATCTTCGCCGAAGAGAACAAATTGCGCCTTGGCCAATTCGCCACGGATGATCTCGGCCCCGACGCCTGCAAGTTTTCCGTCTTTGACCTCGAGCGGAAAACTCTGCGGTGGACTTGCCGCGAGAACGACTCCCGCGAAGAACAAGATCGTTGAGAAAGTGGAAACCGACACGGCAAGAGAGTTCATGCGCATGCTCGTCATGACATTGAGATGCAGTCACCCGTCGATTTGGATTCGAAATCAGTTCGCTCTTTCGCTCCTGGCAAAACCGCGCGCCGGGGAGGCGCGGTTTTCCAGAGCATGAAAAAGAGTTCGCGCACCGCCGGCTCCGCACGCCAACTGCCGTCAGACGCGCGTCCTCACCTGGTCGCTTAGTAGCGGCCGGGCTCGTAGCTCGAGTGCTGTGCCGCCATCTGACCCGGGCTATAGTAGCCCGAATCACCTGTCGCGCAGCCAGACAGAAAGGCGAGAAGTCCAGCGGCAAGAAGGCAGATCGACAGTAGTTTCATGAAAGGTTTCATCGGGTTGAATTTCGTCCACCCTAAACCCGGTCCGAGAAACTGCGAGTTCCGGTTTGCGGGTTCTACGAGCGGATCGCCTATTCCGTGCGGAGCGCGGCCATTGGACTGATGCGCGTGGCACGTCGCGCCGGCAACCAGGTTGCGAGTAACGCGGCCGCCGCCAGCACGACCGGCGCGATTGTGAACGCGAGCGGATCAAGCGCGCCGACATTGTAGAGCATTCCGCTAATGAGTTTGCCGGTTCCCGCGGCCAGCAGTAAACCGAGCACGATTCCGCTCGCCAGCATCACCGCGCCTTCACGCAGGATCATCCACTGGACCGTCTCGCGGCGCGCGCCGAGAGCCATGCGAATCCCAATTTCCCGAGTGCGACGCGCGACCGAGTAGGCCTTCACGCCATACACGCCGACCGTCGCGAGCGTCAGCGCCAGCGCACCGAAGATGCTGAACAACGCCGCCCCCGCGCGCACGATCCAGAGCTCCATATTGCCATCGAGATGTTGCGCGAACGTTTTCAAGCTCAACACCGGAATGGCAGGATCGACTTCGCGCACCGTGCGCCGGATGAGATCCGCGGTCGCGGCGGTGTCGCGACCGGCAGTCGGCGCGAATTTGAGGTGAAAGAAAACGTTGCTCTGGAAACCGCCGGCGAAAGGGAGATAGAGCATGCCGCCTGGATCTTTCTCAAACAATTCGCCGCGGGTGTAAGGCACGATGCCGACGATCTCGATTTGCGCTTTCGTCTCTTCGCCGCCTTTGGCCTGCGTCGGATCCTTTTCCGCAAATTGAATTCGCTGGCCGAGCGCGTCGCCCTCGGGCCAGAGCTTTTTCGCGAGCACTTCGTCGATGATCGCTACTTTCGGCGAAGGTTGATGCATCGCTTCCGCCATACTGAAGGCGCGGCCGCGCAGTAATGGCAGGCCCACGGTGTTAAAGTAATCCGCACCGATGCCGTTCAAGTTCGCTCTAAAGGCGAGACCGTCCGCAGCGGTCGCGGGCTTCGCGTCCGGCGCTGGATTGGCTCCGCCACGCTGCACCGACTTGTCGAGCGAGATCATCCCAAACGGGACTGAGGACGAGATGCTGGCGCGTTCGACCCCGGGCAAGGCCGAGAGCCGTTCCTCGAGCGTGCGATATAAATCCTGCGAGCGTGTCTGGTCGTAGGTCGCGAGACTCGCGTCGACTTCCAGGAGGTAATTCGAAGTCGTCTGCAAACCGGTCTCGACGTTGGTCGCCTTGCCCGCGCCGCGAATGAAAAGCGCGGCCGCGGTGAGCAACGCGAGCGAAAATGCGATCTGCACCACGACCAGCGGATTACGTGGCAAAAACTTCCAGCGCCTAACGACGGCATCTTCGCCCGCCTGTTCCTTCAGGTCGCCAATCACCGCGGACTTCGACAACTTCAACGCCGGTCCGAGCGCGAAGGCAAACGTCCCGAGCAGACAAAAAGCGAACGTCGCCATGAGAACCGGCGTGCTCAGACCACTTTGCCAGACGATATCGATCGGCAATTTCTTGCCTAACGAGGCGACCAGCAGATCCGACGACCAAAGGCCGAGCAACAATCCGAAGCCTCCGCCGGCCAGCGCGAGGACAAAACCTTCGCAGAGTAATTGCCGCACGATCCGCCAGCGACTACCGCCGAGCGCGAGCCGGATCGCGATTTCTTTTCGCCGCGCCGCGCCACGCGCGAGCAGCATGTTGGCCAGGTTCAGACACGCGACCAGGAGCACGACACCCGACATTCCGAAAAGCAGTGGCGCGAGTCGTTTCACATTGTTCCCGCTGGTGGGGCTGGTGCTCATCGAGAAACGCGAAAGCGTTTCGGTCATGAACGTCTGATCTTTCTGCTCAACCGGCCAGGCTTGCTCGAGATTCGCGGCTAACGTCTTCAATGCCGGAGTTGCCGCCGCGGCCGTCATCCCCGGCTTCAATCGGCCGACGAGCATGAATTGTCGGCCTCCGCGATTATCGAGTTTCTCCTTATTTCCGGTTTCGAAATCATTCGCCACCAGATCGTATACCCCGAGCGGCAGCCAGATCTCCGGCGCGAAAACCTGCGTCGTGCCGGTGAATCCTTGCGGCATGATTCCGACCACGGTGAAGGGGCGGCTGTCGATCATGATCGTCGAGCCGAGCATCGCGGGATTGAGCCCTTCCTTCTTCCAATAGTTGTAGCTCACGATCGCGACCGCCGCGTCGCGGCCGGGTGTCTCCTCTTCTTCCCGGAACGCGCGACCTTGTGTCGGCATCACGCCCATGACCGAGAAATAATTGGAACTCACCACGTCGGTGAACGCGCGTCGCGTGCTGCCTTTGTCGCCCACGCCGACCATGGCGAGGTTGTGCGCCATCACCCCGGAGAAGACGCTGTTTTGATCGCGGATGTCGAGGTAGGTCGGATAGGAAAAACCGCGAAACGTTTTCGGGTTTTTCTTATCCTGCGAGAAGACCTGCACGACCTCGTTCGGCTTCGCGTAATGAGGCGGCTGGAAAAGCAGCGTGTTCATCAGGCTGAAGATGGCGGTGTTCGCGCCAATCCCGAGCGCGAGCACAATCACCGCCGCCGCTGTGAAAGCGCGTGCCTTCACCAGCTGTCGAAATGCAAATCTGAAGTCGTGAAGCATGCCAGTATGATGCCTCACGGGAGAGATTTGGATTCAACAAATGTAAACAATCCTCCATTCGCAGTGTGTCGAACCCGGCGGCCGCTCGCCTTTACTTCGAGGAAGCGCCGCATCCGCTCCACCTCTGCTTCGAGCCCGCGCTTGAGAACACGATCGTGCAGAGTGACAAGAGGGCGAACTCCGACAAAAAGCGGCCGCGAGCATCCGTCAGCTTTCGGTGTCGCCGACCAATGTGCTAGGCTGGCCGCCAATGAAACCGAAGTTTCAGCAATTGCCGAGGTGTGAAATGGATCAGTGACGCAGACCGCGAAAAATGGCTAAGCACAGTCGGAAACAAAAGAACAAGCCCAAACCGGGTCGCGCCGTCGATGTTTCAACGAGGTCAATGGTGGAACATGCCGGCCCCTCCGATGCTCCGAAGCGGTTGTTCCATTTCTCCAGGGAGATAAGTCCGATCCTTGTTTGCCTTGCCCTTGGGCTCGTCGTCGCCCTGGTTTTTCTTCCCGTTCTCGGCAACGGTTTCGTTCAGTGGGATGACGACATTACCATTTATCGCAATCCGCATGTTCAAGGCTTGGACCTCCCGCGGCTGCACTGGATGTTCACCGATGCCAGCTATTCGATGCGTTACAAACCGCTGTCGTGGCTGAGTCTGGCTGTGATTCATGCAATAAGCGGATTGAAGCCGTTCAGCTATCACTTACTTGGTCTTTTCTTCCACTGCGCGAACACGGCGCTGGTATTTTTGGTGTTTCGTAAACTGATGAGAATGAAAGGACGTGCTGAAATCGGCTCGACTGCGCTTCTCTCCATCTCTGCCGCCTTGGGAGCTTTGCTTTGGGCATTGCACCCGTTGCGCGTTGAAGCGGTCGCAAGAGTTACGGACATGACTTACTGCCAGTCACTCTTCTTTGTCTTGATCTCGCTCTTGTGTTACCTGCGAGCGGTCCCGACCGATAAAGTCGGGATGACGTGGGGAAAGTGGTATTGGTCTTCGGTCGCTGCTTTTGGTTTGGCGATGTTCACTTACCCGTTTGTCTTTGCTTACCCGGCCGTCCTGCTAGTCCTCGATTATTACTTGCTCCGCCGTTCCGGTCTCGAGAAAGCTTGGTGGCGGCATTCCAACGCAAGACGCATCTGGCTTGAGAAAGTTGCCGTTTCTCCTGCTCTCGGGTGTTCTCCTGCTCACATTCCATGGGCGCCTGAATGCCACTGGAATTTGGGAACACCAGAATCTGCCTGGTCAGTTCGGCTGGTTCGCTCGCGCTATGCAGGCTTTTTATGTTTGGACTTACTTTGTCTGGAAACCTTGGGTGCCTTTCAATCTGTCCCCGGTTTACACGACGCTTGTATGGTTTGATCCGAAGGCCTTGCCGTTCGTCGCCAGCGCGGTTTTCGTCGTCGGACTAACGTGCCTGCTTTTTTGGAAACGTCGCCATTGGCCGTTGGTCTGGGCGCTTTGGCTTTGCCATTTGCTCTTGCTAATCCCCGCGTTGGGCTTGACTGAGCATCCGCATTACGCCAACGATCGCTACAGCTATGTGCCGGGCATCCTGTGGGCGGCGTTATTAGCCGGGGGATTGTTGAAGGTTTGTCACCGGTCAAGAATGTGTGCCGGGGCGATAGCTATATTGGTCCTGTTGACGACAACTCTTGCAACGCTCAGTGCGCGCCAGACCCGCATCTGGCATGACACCGCCACCTTGTTCGAATACATGCTTGCCGAGCTCGGCGACAATCCGTATCGCGTAGATATCCTTGGGCGCCTAGGGAATCACTATGTCGAGCTTGGCCGGCTCGACGATGCCATTGTTCAGTATCAGCAAATTGAGCGACTAACGCCGGGGAACGCGAATCTGCGCAGCAATCTCGGCATGTTGCTAATGAAACAAGGACGCCTGGACGAGGCGTTGCGCGAGCTCAAAGAAGCCGCGCGCCTCGAGCCACAGGTCCCGGACATCCGCAAGGCGCTGGGCGAGGCGTTGTACAGGAAAACCCGGTTTGAAGAAGCAGCCGTCGAGTTTCAGGAAGCCGTCAAATTGCTTCCCAACGATTTCGAGGCTCATAACAATCTTGGTCTCGTGCTGGTCCGGCAAGGACAGATGGACAAAGCAATCATCGAGTTTCAGGAAGCAGTGAAGTTGCAGCCCCAGGATCCTCGGGCACGCACCAACCTCGCTGCAGCATTGCGAGCGAAAGCGTCGATGCCGGCGAATTCGAGCAACCCATGATAACCCGCTGATCTTTAGCTCAGCGTCTCCCGGCTACCTCTGTCGTCGCACATTTTCGAAAGCTCAACGCCTAGATTCTAGCAAAGCGCTTTGACCCCGGCGATGACGCCACCCACCACGCCGCCGACCACTCCACCGATATCTCTAGCTCAGCGAATCCCGGCGACCTCAGTCGTCGGCCCGCCCGATCGGGCCCGAGCGCGTCTCGCAGTCGATACACTTCGGCCTGAAGGGCTTCAAACTGAATTCCGCCCGAGGCGGCCAACGCTCGAACCGGAAACTCCACATCCATCACGATCATCGATAGGCGTTTGCTTTTTCATGATAACTTAAACGATAACCGCCTTGTGGCGTGGCGAACAAACGAAAAAAGCAAAACACCGGTGCTTGTTTCTTCGGTTCACGGTTGCGCGCCCATTCGCCAGATTGCTCACAGATGTGCGCGCGCAGCCCTCAACCTGCTCCCATCAAGGCACGAAAGGAATGATGCGCTTCACGCGTTGCTGAAAAGACCGGTGACTGATCCGGGAAGTGTTGGAGCATGAGCTTTTCCGTTAGGCGCCCACTTCGCGCTCGCTACCGAAGCCGCGATTCCAAGGCCGCGTCGAAATCCGGCGCGCGATAAAATGGCGCCGCTGCCTTCACGAGTTCAGCGATGTAAGCCTGATCGGTTTCATCCACGAACGAGAGCATCACCTCATCCGGCCTGGTGACGGAATTGTGCAGCACCACGTTGAAATCGTGGGCCAGCACTTCATCCCGGGGATCCATCAGAATCATGAGCGCATAATGCGTCCCGCCCTCAGCGGTCAGTTCCGGTTTTCGCAGCACCCAGGCCGCGCGGAATTTCCGGTCGCGCCGCAACGTCTCAAAAAGCGGCTGGATCAAATTGGTCGGGTAATCAGCCGGCTCGACGATCTTGAACGTCTGCTGCACTCCTTCGCCCGTCCCCATGCCTGACGGCTTGAGCGCTTCGCCGCTCGCCAGGTCGCGCATCATATCTGGTGGGATGAGGAACGCGCCGGTCGCGCATCCCTTGTTCAGGAGCGCAGTCAGATTCATTGCGCCCAGCACTTCCAACATCTGGCGCGCTTCTATCCGCGCTACGCAAAAGGTATTGGGCGGCACATTCGCCGCCGTCAGGCTCTCTTCCGCCCGCTCTTCCGAGCTAAAGATCAGCACCACCTCGCCGCCTTCCGGGGCTTGCACCATGACGAAATTAAACGGCGACCCATTCTGGATTTGCAGTGTCTCGCCCTCGATTTCCGGATGATACGGCATCAGCGCGCAAAGATTTCCCTTGGTCAACTGGCGATAAACCTCGGGCAACGCCGCCGTGCTTTTGCCGAGCGCATGAATCGCCCGATCCAGTTCGTTCCAATCCTGGCAGGAGCTCATAATAAGAAAGTATCTGGAGCTTCCCAAAAGCTTTGAGCGTGCCAAACGAGCGGTCCCGAAAGAACGCGCGATACGGAAACTTGTCGCGATCATAAGTCTGATCTCGAATCGCGTGAGGCGAGAGCCTTCTACGCGATTACCCAACCCGCACTTCAAGTGGAGCGCAGCTTGAAGTTGCATCTTACCGACGCGACGCCGTAAGCTGGTTTTTCATGGTTGCGGCTCGCGAAGAAAGGTTGTCCCGCTTACGGGGAGCGAGCCTGGACGCGACCCGGACCTTAGGCCTTCTATTCACATGACAACAAAACATCGAATTTTTACGACGAGCTTCGCGAGCGTCTATCCCCTCTATGTCGCAAAGGCAGAAAAAAAGGGGCGTAAAAAGTCAGAAGTTGATGCCGTTATTTGCTGGCTGACAGGCTACAATCAGCGGGAGTTGGAAGGACAATTGAAAAAGCAGAAAGACTTTGAAACCTTCTTCAAGGAAGCTCCCAAGCTGAATCCTTCACGAACTTTGATCAAAGGTGTAATTTGCGGCGTCCGAGTGGAAGACATTCAAGAGCCGACGATGCGGGAAATACGCTATCTGGATAAATTGGTCGATGAATTAGCAAAGGGGAAGGCGATGGACAAGATTTTGAGGGCCTAACCACGCGCTGCAGCGAACCGGTGGCTCAGCTCCGTCCCGTTAAGCGTTAGCGCTTATGACCACTCCACGAGTTCTGCTTTTCGTATCGATACTGCTATTGCCGGTTGTCTCCGGTTCGAGCGACCGCGAACTACGAGTATGGGCCGGATGAGTACATCACCGTCACGGGGGGCATTTCACCCGATGGAACGATTGCCATCACCGCCCACGGCAGCGGCGAGCTTGGCGATGAGAATTTCCATCTTTACCTAACCGACGCGGGCACCGGCAAAAAGATCGGACCGCTCGAGGAGATTCAAGGAGTTCCTCGACACCGCTGCGAATGCGTTTGCGGCGCAGTGGTCGAGCGACGGCCAGGAGGTGACAATCGTTTGGAGGGTCGATCGGCACGAGCCGCTCAAGGCGATCTCGTATCGCATCACCGGCCGCCGAGCCCAGAAGATCAAGGGGCCGTTTAATGTGAAGATGGCGCCGCCCTCGAGAAGTTTTTCATAAAAGAGTGCGTCCCCGACGGGAAACCGAGTCCGAAGATTTTCGGCACGCCGCTCAAGCATGATTAAGAACGCCTAACCAGGAGTCGTAAGGGATCAGCGGCCGAGCACGGCGAGAGCGAGATCATGAAGCGGCAGGGCCATGGCCTATCGGCCCTCCTTCGAAACTTCGGATTGGCCAAACTCCTTCAAGCCCTGCTCGATCACCTCTTTCCAATACGGAGCGACTGTCGTATCTCCCGCCATTAACTCCTGGCCCTTGCGGAAAGCCGCAAGGGCACCCTCCCGATCGCCGGTGAGGACACGCGCCTCACCGAGCATGGCTTGAAGAATAGGCGCCAGTTTCGGATGGTCCTTCGCGAGGAGCGTGAGCAGGGGGATCGCCGTCTTCGCGTCGCCGTCCTGCAACAACACACGGGCCGCAGCGCTCGCTGAATCCGCGGTGTCGCCGAACGACTGCATCAGCTCGACTGCCTTCTCGGCGCCGTGCTGCCGGACGTACTGTGACAATTGCCGTGCCGTCGGGGGGATCTGGGCCGCGGGCTTGAACTGCAACTTAAACCCTTCGTCCAGGCCCTCGCCGCGAACACTCCGCTCCAGAGACGCCCGCGCCGCGGCCTGCCGATTCAGGGTCGCATCCAGGAAGTACAAAACGTGTTCGCACACGCGGTCGTAGCTCAGGCGCCGCGCCTTCTTCGCGTCGGGCCATTTCTCGGGCATGAGCGCCGGGCCCAATGCACCGTGGGTGAGGTAGTCGTTGTGCTTCAGCGCAGTCACGGTCGCCTCGTAGTGGGGGGTGTACTTCAGATACGGTTCCAGGTAGTCGAAATTGGCATCCCGCTCCCGTGACGCGAAGCGCAGCGAGGGAGCCCGGATGTTCTCCTTGTTCTCTTTCATCTGGAACTGGAGCGACGCGACACCCGAGGTCTCGACCGAATCGTATTCGAGCCCCGAGTCGAGCGTGATAAAGGCCCGAAGCGCCGAATCCGGCTCGGCGGCCCAGGCGAAGATCGCCCACGCGCCGTAACTGTGCCCCATCGCGCCGAGTCGGTCCGCGTCGGCGAACGCCAACCCGCGGGCATAGCGGGACAGGAACTCCATGTCGCGGAACGTGCACGGAAGGTTGCCGCCGCCGCCCTTCACATCATCGGTGCCTTGGTACATGCTGCTCAAGACCACGTAGCCGTGGCTGGCCAGGTATTCGAACAGGGCCGAGTTGTCCTCGGGGGTTCCGTCCACGCCAGGGTGGTAGATCACCACGGGGAAGCGCCCGTCGGCCGCCGGCGCGTCCTTCACCGCGAAGGTCTTCGTCGCCAGCAAACGATCGAACGCGGCCGCCTCCGACGGCGTCAGTTTCGCCGGCGACTTGCCGATGGTCTCTTCGCAGACTACGGCGCGGATGTGGTGGGTGAGCCGCTGAACGAAGGAAGCAAGCTGGGGCTCGTCCGAAGACACGTCGAGATACTGGCGGTACTCCATCGGCTTGGCGCTGGTTTTCTGGGCCGGATACCAGATGCAGATCAGAATCGGTCGCGGTTGGTGAGCCGGTTGCTCCGCCGGGTCGGTGGTGAATTCCGGGTCGTATTGCCGGGTCTCATCGAGTTGGTAGAGCATCCGGTACCCGACGGCGTGCGCGCCGGGCTTGAGGCTCCCCCAAAGGAGCGACTCCTGTCCCGCGGCGGGCGAGGCTTCCAGAGCAACCAACGCGGCGGCCATCATGACCACCGCCCGAAAACACCGCCGACGAAGCGGAGTGGGACAGAAGGGGCGATCCATAGTCTTGAACCTCTCGGCCTAACCATAATTGCATAAACGAAATATGACAACAACGATAACTCGATTCCCACTTCCACCAGGTGTAGCTGTTGAGGCTATTAGGAGCGGCTTCCTCCAAGTCGCTCCGCGTTTCAAGGATCCTCCAGGGTTACTTCGGAAGTATTTTCTAATCTCAGAAGATGGCGCGACTGGCGGTGGCGTCTACTTATGGAAGTCACTTCGGGATGCCCGCGAATTCTCCGAAGGCGCCCTTCGCGCCATGATCAAAGAGGCATTTAACGTGGAGCCGTCCATCACTTATTTCGACACGCCAGTTATCGTCGATAACGTTTCCTCTGAAATCCTATCCTGATTCTCTCGCGCGAAAGGCCTGACCCAGCGGCGATGGAGCTGACCACGAGCCGCCATCCGCCTTTGCTTTCCGTGACTACTGTCCTCTCATCCGCCGCGACCCACGTTCCCGTTCGTGGCAGCCCATGTGGTTCTCGTTGGGCGTTGCGGCGGACCTCGTGTGAATGAATGACATTTCGTCCATCGTGAGTTCGGTAATTTATCGGCAGATTCACACGTCGGAGATCGCAGCCGTGTCTTCTCTTGCGCGCGAGGCGTTCGACCAGTTTGTCGCACCGCATTATCAAATCGAGGGCGTCACGGAGTTTCACCGCTATGCTTCGGGCGAGGCCCTTTCGCAGCGTCACGAGTGTGGTCACATCACCTTCGTCGCCGAACACTCGGGCAAGTTGGTCGGGATGCTTCATTTGCGCGAGCCTTGCCACGTCGCCATGCTCTTTGTTCAGTCTTCTTTCCAGCGCAGCGGCATCGGTCGTGGGCTGCTCGCGGCTGCGAGCACGCTCGCTGGCGATACGGATTGCGAGTTCACTGTCAACTCTTCACCGAATGCCGTTTCGGCTTACGAGCGCTTAGGTTTTCGTGTCACTGGCTCAGAGCAGTGCGTTCACGGTATTCGCTTTGTGCCTATGCAACGTTTCTCAGCCAATGAGACGCGAATCTCCGACGAGGCACCGGAGCAGTGGACCCGATTCAGCAGGCCGCGCGCGATCAATTCGCGCGGCAAAGCGCGCGCTACGGGAAGAGCCACATCCTCGCCGACGTGACCGATGTGGAAACGGCGCTGCAGCACATTTCGTTACCGGACCGTGCGCGCGTGCTCGATGTCGCCACCGGCGGCGGCCACACCGGATTGCATCTCGCCAGCCTCGGCCACGACGTCACGCTCTCGGATTTGGCGCAGCCAATGTTGGATCGCGTGGCGGAAGCGGCGGCGGCTCGCGCACTCAAGGTGCAATTGCGCCAGCACCCGGCGGAGACGCTGCCGTACGACGACGGAAGTTTCGACCTCGTGACCTGCCGGGTGGCGCCGCATCATTTCAGCGCCCCGGAGAAGTTCGTCCGCGAAGTGGCGCGGGTGCTTGTTCCGGGCGGTTGGTTCCTGCTCATCGACGGGACGGTCCCGGATAACGAACCCGAGGCGGAAGCGTGGTTGCACGAAGTCGAGAAGCTGCGCGATCCGAGCCACAATCGTTTCCTTACGCCACGCGCCTGGAAGGAACTCTGCGCCGAAGCCGGCCTCACCGTGGGCTGGACCGACATTCACGAGAAGAAGCAACCGGATCTCCGTTGGTATTTCGAAACCGCCGCGACCTCGACGGAGAACCAGGAGCGCGTTCTACAACTGATCGAGACCGCGCCCGCCTCCGCCCGCCGCGCCTTCAAGCTCGGAGTCGAAGAGGGCAAGACCGTCTGGCAATGGCCGATACTGACGCTGGTCGCGCAGAAGTGACCGCATATATTGCCAAGCGCTTCAGGCCGAATGCAAACGATGCATCATGCAAATCCCTAACGACACTTGTCCGCATCTTCTGGCGATCACAGCCGTCACGCTCCCAAAACGCCGGGAGTGCGAAGAGTGCGTCAAGATTGGTGCGGACTGGATCCACTTGCGCACCTGTCAGGAATGCGGGGCAACGCTTTGTTGCGACAGCTCGCCCAATCAACACGCGAGCAAACACGCGCGCGCCAGCGGACATCCGGTGATTGCCTCGGCTCAGCCTAACGAGCGCTGGCTCTACTGCTATCCGGACGAAGCCTTCGCGGAATACTGAGCGCCGTCTCGGATGCGCCGCCTCGAATCGCTCAAATCACGCCTGTCTTCCATCATGAAACTCGAGACCGTCGCGCAACGCGTCTATGTGTTTTGTTTCGCGAGTCCTCGGACTCGGCGGCCTGGCCGCCGCTCTTGCGTTCGGTTTCGTGACTCTCAAATCACGCATTGACCCCGGATTATCAACGATCTCGAGGGGCAACGCCGCCACAGTCGTCCCGCGCTCGACGACACGAACCCTGCGCAATGTTCGGATCATGACAGAGGGTCACGAGGCCGTGATCCCTCAAGGAACGGAGTTGCGCGTCATTGCCAGAACTCGCGGCCGACGTCATGGTTTCGTTCGGAGGCGATGCGGTCACCATCCCTGTCTCTGAAACCGATCTGAAGTAGTTCGTCGACCCCCGAGGTTGAGGCGAAGAGTGCATCGAGATCGAAGCAGAAGGTCAAAAGCGAATCCGTTAGGCGATTTTAGAACTGGACCGAAAAGCCCGCTCTGATGCGGTAATCCGGAACCACCTGGAGCGCGGTATTGTCGATCGACACCGGAATATCCACGCCGACCTCGCCGCTGTACCGGCCGAACGATGCGATTACGCGCGGTCCAAGAAAAATCGACGTGATGCCGGTGTCTTCGGCGGGGTTACCTTGAAAGCGATCGACATCCTTGGATTCGCCCGAGACAACAAATTGCAGACCGACGACTGTGTTTGGGCGTCGCACGAAATAATATCCGGGTCCACCGCTCCAGGAGAGATCGTTCGCAAAGTCGTATTGGTAAGGCCCATCTCCGCGCAGCGCGAACTGGACGTCCGCGAGGAAGAAGAAGCTCTTGTAGCGAAGCGAAGCGCGGCCGCCAAAGATGCCGTCGTACGAGCCGGTCCCGAGCGTGAGGTCGTGACCGTGAATCCCGCTTTCCGGCGCACCAGGAATTTCGACCTCGTTGAATTCCTCCTTGATCCGGCTGGTGCCGCCGGTGGGAAATTTCACCCCGGCAAGCGCCACGACTGAGAACGTAAGGTCCGGTTCGTGGGTGATTTCGCGGGTATTCTTCCCATCGGTGACGGTCTCGGTGCGCTTGAGCGCATCGACCTGGAAGAGCACGACTTTCGCCAGCAATGAAATATCTCCGAGGCCTGACTCCGTTCCGCGATCGATCGCGAAACCTTCCGGCCGCTCGAACGAGCGGTAGATCAGCGGCACATTCAACTGCAAAGCGAACCGGCTGGTGAATCCATAGCCGGCGACCAATTGCGTGATCGAACTGTTCTCGTATTGACCGGTCGGATTAGCGCACTTCCTGTCCGTCCACCTGCACGGTGCCGAAGTGGGTGAATTGTTCGCCGATGGCGCCGTAGAGGCCGGATGTCCACCAACGCATTTCGTTCCGCGCGACGTCCATCCTTTGCTCGAAGGAAGTGTCCGCCTGGCGCATGGGAGAGCGTTTCGAGTTGTGGAGTGTAACAGCCGCAAAGATCGCAAGCCGGGGCCGTGCTGGCAAAGGCTGCGATGGAGAAAATCAAAGTAAGAGTCTGCGTAAAAGTTTTCATGAAAGGTTCCTCGGAAAGGAGAACCGCGGCCGCACTACGGCGGGGCAGTTCTCAGGTTAATGCCGGAAGCTTGCGGCCCGTGCACACGCACGGCGCGAGCGTTTCGATTTGGCGCCTCTAACCGAGGGCGGTTCGCGGCGGAGGAACCGGCGGAGATTGCGCGCGTCCGTGCACCGGAGCAGCGAGCGATTGATATTCGAAGTCTGCCACCGGCGGCATCAATCGGATGATGCGCGCACTGCAGATCAAATCAATCTTCGGCGTGAGCGATGGGAAATCGGATTTCTTTTCCGAGCTCTGGCCTTTGCGCACCGCGTGGCAAAGCGAGCAGGGGTGCTTCCCGTCAAACGTCTTCGCCAGCGCTTCCGGGAGTGATGTCGTTTGCGAGTACTCCACGATCATGCTCGTCCACGCGATCGATTGCACGGCCAGCCAGTGCAGCCCGATCGCGAGGCACAAAGCCAGGATCGTGACCGCGCGTCCGACGAGCCGAAACATGTCGCGAGCGTAGAGATACATTTCGGCGGGTCAAGGGGATGAGTGTTGTCCGAAGCGGAAGTGGCGAAGATGCGCAAACAAATCGCGACGGATTACTTCCCGACCGCGCGATGGTCGGTGTAGGCAATCCGCGTCCGGATACGGCCTTGTTGGCCCAGCATCGAGCCGCTCATTTCGGAGACCAATTCGATGGGCACCGGCTTGCCGTCGGGCATGAGGCGGTAGCGCGTCGTGGTTTCGAAACGCTCGATCTTTGCCACCAGTTTTATCCGAGTTGGTTTCGTCGAAGAAAAGCGGACTTCCTCGACGAAGGGCATCGCGCCGGTCGTGTCGACGACGACCTCTCCGGTGGCATTCGCCGAGATGTCGGCGTCGCCCACCATGACCGTTTCCTTCGGGAGCGAGGCAAAGCGGAAGGTGGTCCGTCCGCGCGCATCGACGGAGCTGGTCGCCGGCCCGGAAAAATATCCGGCGACCCGGCCGTAGTAAGGCTGGCGTCGCTTGGGCAGGCCCTTGCGGTAATCCTGCGAATCCTCGGCCTTGGGCGGCCGTCCATCGACGGAGATCAGAGTCCAGCGTTGTTCGAGCGGCTTGGTCGGGTCCCACCGTTCCACCAAAACGCGCTCCTCTTTCTTGTCCCCCTCGGTTGATTCAATCCGGACGGTCCGCGTGTAGGCAAAATCTTCCGCCGCGACCGTCCGAGCGTGCGCGACGATTCGCTCCTTCAAGACATCGGGGCCGAGGCTGTTGCCTTCGGCGGCAAGGGAAGACGTGAGCGGGAGCAAAATGACCAGGGCGGGCGCAACGAAGCGAAATCTCATGCGACAAGAATAGCGATGGGACGTGACATTGGCGCAGAATCTTCATTAACTCGAAATTTCCGTCGCCAATTGCCTCGGCGTTGGCCAACTTTTCCACCTATGAAAAAGCGCAAAAGCCTCAGTAAGAAAATTGATCGATTGAAAGCCCGCCTGGCGAGTGATGCGAAGAAGCTGGCCAAGTTGACGATGAAACTTGGCGCGGCAACCAAGGAGGGCAAGACCAAAGGCAAACGCAAAGCGACCGCTCAGAGCGGCAAGGCCGCGGCCTCATCGAAAAAGAAGTCATCTGGTCCAAAGTCTGCCGACCAAAAGCCAGAGGCGCCCAAGCCGAAGAAAAAACTGAACCTCACGCCGGAGCGCCGCGCGCAACTGGCAGCAGCGATGAAAGCGCGATGGGAAGCGAAAAGAGCAGCCGCGGCCGCGAATTCCCAAGCTGCTCCCACAGTTCAAGAGGCTCCAGCGGGCGACGGTTTGCAGCCTCAAAGCCAGCCGCCGGGATCCTAGCGGGAAGCGGTGGACTAAAGCATTACACGCTGCCGCGCTACCGCGGATGAGGCGGTCGCGTGCAACCGGCGATATAGTTTGTGGAGGGAAGGAATCGGGACGCGGAGGATGTAGAGAACGAGAATCAGAAAGTAGGTGGCGGTCGTCCGATATCGACCCAGCCGTTCGTAGGTCCGGGGGCTGCTGATTATTCTTGGCTGGAGCTGCCGCACCTCGCCGACACGGCGCAGCTTTCGGTACAGCTCCGCGTCTTCCAGGATCGGCACGTCCGGATATCCGCCGATCGCTTCGAACGCGGCGCGCCGACAGAAGATCCCATGATCACCGAGCGCGAGCCGGAATATCTGCACGCCTGCGTTGCCGATCTGATCGGTGAGGCGGTAAATTAGTTCGCGTCGCGGGATCTCCAGCCGAAGACAGCCGCCCACCAGGCGCTCGTTCTTGGAGTGCGTTTCGGATGGCTGCCAGCGGCGGTCGCCGGCAACTCCGAGTCGACGTGGAGGAACCAAAGGATGTCGCCTCGCGCTACGGCAGCCCCAGCGTTCATCTGACGTGCGCGGCCGCGCGGCGCGCTGAGCACGCGGTCAGCCAGGGGCGCGGCGAGGACCGCCGTCCCATCGGTGCTTCCGCCATCGACGACGATGAGTTCCGCTTGAGGTGCGACCGCTCGGAGGTGTCGCAGGAAATTTGCGATCAGCGGCGCTTCGTTGAGCACGGGGACGATGATGGAGAGAGAGTCCAGCGTCGCACTCACAAGTCTTCGTTTACGGTCGCAGCAAGCCGGCGAAGGCGGTGCGATAAGCCCAGAGGAGAAAAAGCCAAACCGCGCAGACGACCAGGGCCATGGCCAACCCGGCACGTTCCAGGAAAATGTGGAACAGGACGATGTTCACGATGATGGGGCCGAGCAGAGTCAGACCGAGCGGGACGTACCTTCCGAGAAGGAGGAGCGCGCCGCCGACGACTTGAAATCCGGCGATGACTTGCAAATAGCCGGTCGACGCCATGGCTCCGATGAATTCCCCGGAAGGACCCGTCATCGGCGGCATGGGAAGGAAATGGATAAAGGCGTTCGAGCCGAAGACGACAAAGAGCAGGCCAAGCAGAATGCGGGCAATGATCGTGATAATCTTCATGTGTCGAGCCTGCGCTGATTTCGCGGAAAAGACCAAGCGCGAAAATTGTCCTTTGCGCCTTGCTGAACAAATCGCGTTTCGGCAGGCTGGCGAAAAGCGCCGCCGCTTATGCTCCAGAGCATCGACACCCTGATCGCCTTCGTCGTTATCATGACGGTGGCGAGTTTGTTTGTGACCATCATCGTGCAGATGTTCTCCGCCGCGCTCAGTCTGCGCGGGAAGAATCTGGCCAATGCGCTCGCGCTCACTTTTCAGACGATCGATCCGTCGCTCGGAGAAAAGGCTCACCAATTAGCCGCCAAGATCCTGACTGATCCGTTTTTGTCCGATTCCACTCTGACGACGAAAGACAGGATGAAGGGACTGGGATGGATCGCGGCGCGAAAAGGGCCTTGGGATTTCTTCAATCTTCGCGGGGCCGGCCATCTCGCGAATGCGATTCGGGCGGAGGAAGTTTACGCGGTGCTGCGACGATTGCAGGATCGGAGGGAGACCACCGTCAAAGCCTCGGCCGAGGCGATTGCCCTGCAGGAAACCGCGACGAGAATTCTGCAAGCTCTCGTTACACCTGCGGATGAAGCGGCCACTATCACGGACGCCCCGGTGGAAAAGCGGCTCATAGCTGCTGTCGAAGACAGGAGTGCAACGATGGTGGTCGAGATCGATGCGGGGCGGGCGAAATTCGAGGCATGGTTTGGCAGCGCGCAGGACCGCGCGCAGCAGTGGTTCCAACTCCACACCCGCGCCCTTACGATTGCCGGGCAGCATTCTGGTCGCGCTCGTGTTGCAATTGGATGCGGTCGAGATTTTTCACCACCTCAGCACGAACTCCGCCGCGCGGAGCGCGCTCGTGGCCAGTGCCGATCAGGTGATCAACGAAGCTGATGGCGCGCTCGATGAGAAGGGCGGTTTGATCAAGCGGATCGCGGATGCGGCGACGAAACCTGGGCAGGCGGCGGTCGATCTCGCGGGGATCAATCACACCGGACAGTTGCAAGCAGCCCTGGCGAAACGCGACGGCGAGAGTTTCAACGCCGGCGATTTTGACCGGCTGGTGAAGGAGACCACGACCGCGTACTACAAGGATCGAAACGACAGATTGAGCGAGTTAACGAGTGGCGTGAGCGCCACCGGCTTCGAGTTTATTCCGGTAGGTTATTGGCGATGGCCGGCGAGCGGCGGTGCGCAGAGCAAACTCAAGAACATTGTCCGGCACTTGCCGGGGATCGCACTCTTCGCCGCGCTGCTTACTCTCGGCGCGCCTTATTGGTTCAATGTCCTGAAGAATCTGGCCAGTCTCCGTCCTGCGCTGGCGCGAGCGATCAGCCAGGAAGAAGCCGCCGAAAAATCTGGCAAAGGATGATCCCGGCGGAGCGAAACGCTTCTTGTTAAACCCACCGCATCCTGACATTCACGTTCCGAAAACCCAAAACAGAAAGCACCTCATGGCAAACCTTACCGTCGTCCCCGTCGGCGCAAAAAAATGCAAGCCGTTCATCCTGGAAGTATTCGTGGCCAGCCCCGAAGCCGGTTACAAATTCGAACTCACCGTCGAGAAATCCTGCACGAGCACCAATGACCCGCTCTGGAAACTCGTCTTCGATCTTTACAAGAAGGACACCGCCGGTGTCTTCCAGCAGCTTGTCCACGTCTCCTTCACGCCGACCGAGCCCGACGAACAGCGCGGGGTGGAAGCGCTCGCGCTCGAACCCGTCAACGTGGAAACCGCGCGCGTTCTTCACAACGAAGTGCACCCGGCGGCGAAGGCCTACGCCGAATCCAAAAAGCCGACCGCGAAGCAGAAGAAAGCTTTGCATGACGCCATGAGGAAAGCCGCGCTCAAGGCGGTCGAACGTCTGACACCTGGCATCTCGTCCGAGTCATCATGCGTCACCGCTTCACCTTGTTGTTCATCGCCGCGGTGGCGCTGGCGCGACTGAGCGCACGCGGCGCGCCCGAATGCCGGGATGATTTGCTCGAGGCGGATGGTTACACGATTCGCTCGGTCAAAGTGGAAGGCCGCTGGGTGCCGCCGATCGCGCTGCCGATCAAGCCGGGCGACCGGTTTTCGAATGCGAAAATTCAGCAAGCGATCGAAGCGGTGCAGGAAGCGTTGCATAGCGACGACCGGGGTGACTTTGAATTGCAGAGCCTCGGGGCGGTCGGAGTCACCCACATCACGCGCTGCCTTCTCGTGGAAGGGCGGGAAGTGGACGTGATCATTCAGGTGCGCTCGCTCCGGATCGATCTCTATCAGATCGGCGACAATGTGTTGCCGATTCCGCGCTCGGCGTTGGCCACCTTTTACAACGCGGTGCCGGCGCCGCTGCTGGCGTTCAATCCGACGCTCGGCGCCTATCAGGACGATCGCTACGGATTTGCTCCGACCTTTGGCATCGCCACCGATCTGCTTGCGCTGCCGCAGACCTTAAGTGGTCAGGCGGCGACGACGCGCGGCTCCCGACTCGAGGTTATCGCCAGCGGACGCAAGTCGGTCGAGGAGTCCTTCTACGATGCCAACGTGCAATTGGCCCTAACGAGTCTTCGGCCCGGGGAATTCATCGAGCAATCCGCTCTCGAGCTCGCCTATGCCGGAACCGAGGCGCCGCGCGGCGACGACACCTATGCCGGGCAGGCCGTCGAGATTGGCGGCAGCCTGCGGTTAAAGCCGAAGCTCGGATTGGTGCAAACGCTCGACCTCGGCGCGAAGTATCGCTGGTCGCACAATCACCTCGCTCCGGCGAGTGCCACCAGCGAGAGCGCCGGCGAATTGCGGGTCATCGCGGAGGGACGCGCGGGCGGTGGTTTTCTCCGCGCCGGCTTGTGGGCCGACGGCGGCTGGCCGGATGGCGCCAGCGATTACGGCCGCATCGCGGGGCTCATTGGTTTCGAAAAAGAATTTCTCGTCGCGACCAATCAAACCATCGGAGTCGAAGCAATCGTCGGCGCAGGTAAAGCCTGGTCGGCACCCACTTACGCACAATTTTACGGCGGAAACACAGAGCGCGATTTTCTCTATGACAGCCTGCAATCGCCCGGACTCACCGCCTTCCCGAGAGGACCGATCATTCGCAGCCTGGGCGAAGGAGACACCCTCAACCGCTCCGGCCGCGGCTCGAGCGATTACTGGCACGTCAATCTCAACATCAGCTTCCCGATCCCGAGCCTGTCGGCTCCGCTGATTCCCAATGAGGAAGTGGCGCCCGGCCTGACCCTGAAGCGGCTCTTGAAAAACAAAGCGGGCGATTCGGTCTCCCACCTCGCGGTTGAATTCGAAGACGAGGGGCTTTCGCCGGACGCGGCGCTGGCGAAAGCAAAGGCAATCTACGGCGAAGTGCAGCCGGCGATCGACTTCATCGCCGATCGCGCGAACGTCTATTCGCTCAAGCCTCTCTTGCTCTGCGACGTCGCGGGCGCGGGTGGCGGGCAGGTCGACGCGGCGGTCGGGGGCGGATTGCAGCTCACCATTGTCACGGCGAAAATGGAAATCGGCTACATGCACACGGTCGCCGGAGAGACGCAACGGCCATTCGGGGAACTTCTTTGGCCGAATCATCTTCGAAAATCTTTTTTGATCGCCTAACGACCGCCGCGAGTACAATCTGTCCTTCATCACTTTATGATCCTACGAATTGGCAGCAACGGGAGCGCAGTCGCGCAAATGCAATTGCGGCTGAACGAGCTGGCGCAAAATGGGAACTTCACGCTTCCGGAGGGTCCACTGAAGGGGACCGGAACATTCGGGGAAAAAACCGAGGCGACGGTGAAAGCGTTCCAGAAGCAGTTCAAGCTGGAGGTCGATGGCGTCGTCGGCCCGGACACCTTCCAGAAGATGGACGAGCTGCGCGGTTGGTATTCGGTGGACACACCGCTCTCGAAATTGCCGAAGGTTTCGAAGGCGGCCAAGGCGCCGAAGAGTCCGAAAGCGCGGAAGGGCCGCAAAGGCGCAAAGGCGGCTGTCGTCGCGGTCGCCGCGCCGGTCGACGATCGCGCCGCGCTCTTGCAAAAGCTGGTCGACATCGCGCAACACGAAGTCGGCGTGCGCGAGGTCGGCGGGAACAATTGCGGGGTGCGGGTGCGCGAATATCAACGCGCGACCGAGTTGCGTCCGCTGGGCCCGTGGCCCTGGTGCGCGGCTTTCACCGATTGGGTGATCCGCGAGTGGGTCAATAACTTTCCCGAAGTTCAACGCGCGCTCGGGTGGCGTAACGAGGAGGTCGAAGCGAAACGTCCGCAGACCGCGAGCGCGTTTGGATACATCGATTGGGCGCGGCGTTTCGATCAGGAAATTCTCCCGCCGACGGCCGCGCCGGAAGCGGGCATGATCGCGGTCTTCGAGTTCTCGCACATCTGTTTTGTCAAAGCGCCGATCGACGCGAAAAATTTTCGCACGATCGAAGGCAACACCAACGGCCGGGGCGATCGCGACAGCGTGATGGGCGATGGTGTGTGGGAGAAAGTGCGCGCGAAAAGTTTGGTGCGGAATTTTATCCGCTGGCATTTCGTTTCCACGGCGAGCGGCGGCACCTTTGTCTCCAACGCCGCGCCGCCGCCTAACGTGTTGCCGAATACGCGCGGCGTCGGCGGCATTCCGCGCGAAGCGATCGAGTTTATCGTCGACGAAGAGGGGATGGATCAGCCCTGGAAATTCCCCGGCGGCGATTCCGGCGTCACGCTCGGTCACGGTTATGACCTCGGCGCCGGCACCGACTCGAAAGCGGAGATGCTGAATGACTGGAAACAGTGGTTGAGCGGCGAACAACTCGACCGGCTCGCGATTGCCATCGGTAAAACGGGCGACGCGGCCAAAGCGCTTTGCCCGCAGTTCCGCGATATCACGATCACGAGCGAAGCGGCGGATGATGTTTTCTTCCGCGTGACGGTTCCGAAATATTACCAGAAGATGCTCACGACATTTCCGAACGCGAACAAACTGCCGGGAAACGTGCAGGGCGCCTTGTTGAGTCTGGTCTTCAATCGGGGGACCTCGTTGAAAGGCGAGCGCCGCCAGGAGATGCGCGAAATTAGTGAGTTGCTCGCCGGGGAACCGCCTTACGATCTTGGAGAAGATCGCGGCGGCTTTGCGCGCGATGAAACGCATCTGGGCAGGGAAAGGATTGGACGGGCTGATCACGCGCCGCGAACGCGAAGCGCGTCTGGTGGAAAGCGCCATCGTGCCCGCTTGAATGAAATAGACGGCAGCAGACGCGGTCGTTGGGCGGCGTCACCGCCGGTCGCGCCTGCGCATCTTCCGGAAATAGAAAACCCGCGCCACCTTGCGGCGGCGCGGGCAACCGGATCACGACAACCCGTGCTCTAACAAACAAGAATAACCTAGTGCGTGCGAACACGGCTGGCGTTCGCGCTGCCGTTCCCATTGCCGGTCCCGTTAGGCACGGGCGCCAGCTGCGCGACGACAGGGCGTCGCGCTCCAGGCACGTTTTCGTTTACACAATTATCTAGCCCGATCTCCGCGCGGCGCTAATCTTCTTCCTATGCGCATCGCGACTTACAACGTGGAAAATCTTTTCAGCCGGATCAGCGCCATGGCTGGAGGCGACGAAACGAAAAACGCCGCCGTCCTTCAGGATGTCGCGGCCCTGGAGAAACTGCTCGCGCAGCCGGTTTACAGCGATGCCGATAAAGCGCAGATCCTCTCGTTGCTCAAAAAGCATAAGGCGCTCGGAACCGCCGGGCCGTTTTTTCTCCAGCAAACACGGCGGAGTTTGGTCTCGACGGCGGGCAAAATCGTAGCCAACGGGCGAGGGGACTGGATGGGCTGGCTCGAGTGGCGGCGGGAATTGGTCGGCGCGCCCGCGATTGAAAATACCGGGCGAATCATCAACGAAGTGAAGGCCGACGTGTTGTGTCTGGTGGAGGTCGAGAGCCGGCCGGTGTTGGCGCGGTTTAACGAGACTGCGCTGAAGGCCGCGCCGTATCCGCACGCGATGTTGATCGATGGGAACGACGATCGCGGGATCGATGTGGGACTCGTTAGTCGCTGGTCGATTCTCGATATGCGGAGCCATGTGGATGATCCCGATCCGGACACGAAACGCCCGGTGTTCAGCCGGGATTGCGCGGAATTTCAGATCGATCTTCCCGGGAGCAACAGGAGCCTTTGGATTTTGGTCAATCATTTCAAGAGCCGCGGATACGGCTCGAAGGCAGCGAACGATGCGAAACGCAAGAAGCAGGCGACGCGAGTCTCAGAAATCCTGCGCCGTTTCGATTTGAAAAAGGACTGGGTCATCGTCGCCGGCGATTTCAACGAGCTGCCGACTTCCGACTCGCTCGCGCCGTTGCTGGGGCTTTCGGGCTTGCGCAACAGCTTCGAAAAGCTGCCGGCAGGGGCGGATCGCTGGACGCATCGCGATGACGCCACGCCGAGCAAGAATCAGCAGATCGATTACCTGCTGGTCTCGGATGCGCTCTGGCCGCTCTTGAAAGAGGTGCAGATCGAGCGCCGCGGCATCTGGGCTTCCGCGGCGAAGACGCGCGCGAAATACCCGCCGCTCGCGACCATCACCGGCGACACGAGTTCGGCGAGCGATCATGCCGCGGTCTGGGCTGATTTTACCTTGCCGTAAGGCAGTCTATTGGCGTTGCGCAGAAACCGCCTGCAGAACTGGGTCGCGAATGGGCGGAAGGTCGCTAGCTTTTCGTGATTCTGCCGAAACCCATGCCAAAATATCTTGTCGTCAGCACGAGCGGAAATTCCTCCAGCAACAGTCGCAGGATGGGGCGTCTGGCCTTCGATCATTTGCGGAAACTTAAGGTCGATTGTGAGTGGCTGGATCTAAAAGAACTCGATTTGCCGCTGTGCGATGCGGACGCCTGCTACGCGGACCCTAATGCGCAAAAACTCAGCCAGGCGATCAGGGCCGCCGACGGCATCATGGTGGCGGCGCCGGTTTATAACTACGACGTGAGTGCGGCAGCGAAAAACATGATCGAGCTGACGGGCAGCGCGTGGGAAGACAAGGTGGTCGGATTCCTCTGTGCGGCGGGAGGAATGAGCAGCTACATGTCGGTGATGGCGTATGCCAACAGCCTGATGCTCGATTTCCGCACGGTGATCATTCCGCGTTTCGTTTATGCGACCGGCGATGCCTTCGATGATGACGCGTTGAAGGATGCGAAGGTCGGCCGCCGCATTAAGCAGGTGGCGGAGGAGTTGGTGCGTTTCACCGCCGCTCTGCGCGGGAAAACTGTGCAGAATGATGGATGACGTAGCGCGCAACCTGGAACTGGTGCTCGCGCGCATCGCTGACGCGATCGAAAAATCCGGCCGGCGCGAGAGTGATGTGCAATTGATTGCCGTCTCGAAGAAACAGGACGCGGAGAAAGTGCGGGCGGCGTTTGATGCCGGCCAGCCGATCTTTGGCGAGAGTCGGGTGCAGGAAGCGAGAGTCAAAATCCCGCTGCTGCCTTCCGCGGTGCGCTGGCATTTCATTGGCCGTCTGCAGAAGAATAAAATCCGGCATGCGTTGCCGCTCTTTGAGTTGTTTCACAGCATTGATTCCCGCGCGCTCGCGGACGACATCGAACGGATCGCGGAAGAGGAGGGCGTGCGACCACGAGTGCTTCTCGAAGTGAACGTCGCAGGTGAGGGGAGCAAGATCGGGTTCGCTCCGGAGCAACTACGCGCGGAGATGGAGTCCATGCTCCGTCTAACGCGGGTTAGCATCGAAGGTCTGATGACGATTCCGCCGCTGGCGCCGGAAGCAGAACAGTCGCGGAGTTATTTTGTTTCATTGCGCGAACTGCGTGACCAGCTCGAGCGGGAATTCGAGGTGCAACTTCCGCATTTATCCATGGGGATGAGTAACGACTACGCCGTCGCGATCGAGGAAGGCGCCACGCTCGTGCGCGTTGGGACAGCGATCTTTGGCAGCCGGTAACCTTCCGATTTTCGAACTCAGCGGACTACGGCAACTGGTAGATTTCCACCAAGGCAACGCCCGTCGCGCCGTTCTTGCCGCTGACGATCGCCGTGTAAGCGCCCGGAGCGAGATCTGCGAAGATCGCAGCTTCGGCATTGTTCGTAGGGGCGAGCCCGGAACGGTTGATCGCGGTCAGATCGGAGGCCACGGCCTGAATCATCCAGTCGTCGTTCGTCTTCACGAGCGTGCCGTTCCGATCGAAAAGGGTGAGAACTGGATCGGCCAACGGTGTGGGGACGAGGGTGGCGGGAAGGCTCGGTCCGATGCCCCGCACGAGGAATCTCGAGTTTGTAGCACCGTCGCTAATAAAGCCACCGATCAAAACGTCATCGCCCGTTCCGACGCGTCCTCGCGTGGAAAGGTTCAACAGACGAGTTGGCGTAGGGAGCGCGATATCGACGATGGTCTCGCCTGCCAGCGTGACGGTATCCGCGATCGGGCCGAGCGAAGTCGCCGTTCCGTTCAAGAGGTTGATCGTGAAAAGTTGTGCGCGTGGAGGATCCACGGTGTCAGTGTTTGGAGGAGGCGTGACCAAGGTCATCGACGCGTAGGCCACACCGGTCGTCGGCGAGATATCGAACCCCACCGCATCAGTGATCGTCACGCCGAGGGGACCGACGGTATTCAGGACGCCGTTGTTCGGCGGGTTTTGAATTGCGAGCGCGGCGAGGTGCGAATCGATGTCGTAGAGGGTGGTCGCGGCGGCGGTGGCGATGCTATTCGTGTATGCTGATGCCACGACATTCGGATCAGCCGATGCATTCACATCGGTCGCGGCATAAGCCAGCGGTGCGTCGGTCGAGACGAGTTCACCAGTCGCGGGATTTAGGCGCAGGTTCTGATCTTGATCGCTGGTTACGCGGACGAGGTCGACCGTCGGATTGAAATCAAAACCAAAACTCGATCCCCTGAGTTGAAAGTCTCCCGCCGCGCCGATGGCGGTCGCGACACCGTTGGCCGGATCGATGGCGTAAAGGCGATTCGAACTGCCCAAGGCGTAGAGCCCGCCGGTGAATGGGCGAAAATCGATTGCCACCAATGACTCGGCGTCCGGGAGTCCCGTGATGGCCACGGCCTTGGCAACGTCGCCGGGTGTCGCGCTCTCGACGGTCAAGAGGCGGTTACCCGAGGTGAGGGCGATAATCGTTTCCGCCTGGGCACACGGAACTGCGAGGGCGATGACGGCCACGAGAGGCAAAAGATTCTTTTTCATGCGGTTGAGTCTCTAGCTCTGATTCGGACTGGAATCGGAATCGGACGCACTGGAGAAATTGCTGCCCGGAACAATGGTCTTACCATCGTGGTCATGAGGGCGCGAAACGGGTCCGCAGCGGCCACAAATTTTGGCCAGCGTCTTTCTCAGAGGGCGCGACGGCGTCCCGCCTCAACAGCCGCTTACAATTCGTACGCTTCGACCAGCGCCACACCGGTCGTGTTGCCTGCGCCGGCGACGATCGCCGTGTAGGCGCCCGGTGGGAGCGTCAAGAGAACGGCGGACTCGCGGTCATCGGTCGGCGCCAGGCCGGCGCTCATGATCTGCGCGGCTTGCGGCGAGTCGTGCCAATCGTTGTTGGTCTCGAGAACGGCGCCGCTGCTGTCGTAAACCGTCAGCACTGGATCAGCGAGGGCGCCACTCACGTCATCCGACAGACTTGGCCCGATCGCCCTGAAGACCACGGTGGTGGAGGCAGCCCCCCGGGTGATGAAACCGCCGATGAGCACGTCATCGCCCGTGCCGACGCGACCGCGGGTGGCAAGATTCCGGAACTTCGTGGCGGTAAAAGCGGCGATGTCGGTGATGTTCGAGCTGCCGCGTAGGGACGCATCCGCGATTTCGCCGATGAGCGTCGCGGCTCCGGTAACAAGATCAATCGTATAGAGTCCCGGGATGCCGACCGCCGGACCGCCCACGTGCAGGGACGCGTAGGCGCGGCCAGTCACACCGGAAATATCGAACCCGATGTTTCCGCCCGTGTCCACCCCCAGAGCGCCGATGGTTTTCAGGGTCCCGTCGTTCGGCGGATCTTGAATGACCAAGACGTCCGAGGTCGTGTCGATGTCATACAGGACTGTTGCACCCGCACCGGCGAAGTTGTTCGTATAGGCAGAGCCAACCACATTCGCGTTTACCCCGTCGTTTGGGTCTCCGGCCGCGAACCGCAGAGTCAGATCGGGTGTCGCCGTGCCGTCGTCTGGATTCACCCGGATATTTTGATCGGAGTCGCTCGTGATGCGGATGCGGTCGGCGGTTGGATTGAAATCAAAACCGAAGTTTGTGCCCACGATGCTGAAGTCTCCCGCTGACCCAACAGCCGTAGCCGCGCCGCTGTTCACATCGAGTTGATACAATCGACTCGTGCTGCCCAAGGCATACAACTGTCCCGTGGCCGGCCGGAAATCGATGCCGAAGAGCGTTTCACCGGTCTGAAGCCCGGTGACCACGGCAGTCCTGATGATCGTGCCGGGTGTAGTGTGATCGAAGAACAAGAGGCGATTATCGTTGGTGAGCGCCACCATTTGTTCGGCGCGCGCGCCCGCGGCAGTGGCAAACAGACAGAGGAGGACGAGTAGTTTCTTCATAAATGTAGTGGCAAAAGGAAGTTCGATTCTCGCGGTGAAATGGATGGGTTAATTTGTTCCGGGATTGCTTCTCCGGCGCGATTCAATAGCGTCGCGCAAGACAGTGAAGCTAGAACTCGCGAACGCGCAATTGATCGGGAATGAATTGGCGTTGCGCTGGAGCGACGGTGTGGAGTCCTACCTGCCCTTGCAAAGGCTGCGGCGCGCCTGCCCCTGCGCGAGCTGTGGCGGAGAGCCCGATGTGCTGGGCAATATTTCGCGGCCGAGTGTGCGCTATGTTGAACAAAGTTTTGAGCTGCATGGTTGGGACATTGTGGGTGGCTACGCCATTCAGCCGCGGTGGGGCGACGACCATGGCACAGGAATCTATTCGTTCCAATATCTTCGTCGTCTCGCCGCGGTGGGTTGACGCGGCTGCTATTCTTCGAGGTCCAAGGAGATGACCCCTTCCATCAAAGCTTCGTTGCTCCTATTTTTTCTTTTCACCTGCGGATCCGCCTTCGTGGTGACGCATCAGTTCCGCCAACGGTTGCCGGCTCCGGTCCCGCGCGAGTTGTTCGCGATTGTGAATCAGCAGTTGGTGGCCTTCCGGACGGCGGATTTCCAAAGTGCCTACATCCATGCGGCCACGTGCGTGCAACAGAAGTTTACCCTGGCGGAATTTGAAACCATGGTCCGCCGCAACTATCCCGAGATGACCCGGGCGCAGCGCGTGGAGTTTGGACTCGTAAGGGTGGAGGGCGGCAGTGCGCTCGTGCAGGTCTTCTTCTTCGAGGAAAACGGGGCGGTACGATCATTCATCTACAAACTCACAAACGAGGATGCGGATTGGAAAATCGACGGCGTGGAAGAACTGAAAAGTTACCGCCGCGATCAACCGCTCGCCGGGTCGCAGGCGTGAAACCGCCAGCCGCGGCTAATCCGGAAGCGTTATCCGCAGCAGGGTGCTGTTCGCAGCGCGCGGGGTGAGCCTGCGCTCGCGCAGCGATGCCGGAAGAAGAAAAAATCCTCCCGGCCGAATCGATATTCCGGCGCAGCCGATCTCGCCGGAAAGGCAGCCGACGATGGCAAACCTGCCTTCCGCTGCGACCACCCGCTCCTCCGCGAGATTCCACTTTTCCACTGCGAAGGCTGAATGGGTAACGAGACGTTCACTCTCCTGAGCCACGAGCATCGGTTCGTAATCTTCGAAATCGATCGAACGCAGCGCTTGCTCGATGTGCAGTTCTCTCGACTGGCCCTGGTCGTCGCGGCGATTCCAATCAAAGACACGGTAGGTGGTGTCGCTGTTCTCCATGACCTCGACGATGACGTTGCCGGCTCCGACTGCGTGCATTCTTCCGGAGGGCAGAAACATCGCATCGCCAGTGCGAACCGGGATCTTGTGAGCAAATTCCTCGATCCCGTTGCGCTTGAGCGCTTCCTCGAACTGCGCGCGCGAACGTCCGCTACGCAGACCTACGTAAAGTTCCGCCGATGGCGATGCGTCGGCAATGTACCAAAATTCGGTCTTCGCTTCGCCGCCCAATTCGGCGGCAATCTCGGCGCAGGCGGATGCACTTGCAGTGAGAGCGTTTCCTGAGCGTCCAGGAGTTTGATGAGCAGAGGGAAACGCGCACCGTCTGGAGTGTTGCCGAAGATCTCGGCGCGATGCATCGACCAGAGGTCGTGCAACGTCCGTCCTTGGAGTGGCCCGGCATCGACGATACTCTGCGCTTCCGGTCGATCCACGATTTCCCACGATTCTCCGATGCGAGCGCCCGCCGGTAGCGGTTTGCCAAAGAGTGATTCCAGCCGGCGCCCGCCCCAGACCCGCTCCATGAAGATGGGCTGGAAAATCAGCGGTTGTTCGATGGTCATGGCTGCGCGGCAAGCTAAGGAGGGCGCATCGTTTTGCAATGCAGCGGCCGCGGACGGCGTTTGTTTCAAGGAGTGAACTCCATAGAGTGCACTTTCCTTTGAACATGAAGCCGCGGTCTTTCGTCTCTGCTTGGATGCCTGTCATAATTTGGATGCTGGTCATCTTCGCCGCTTCCACTGATCTCGGTTCGGCTGAGCATACCTCGCGCTTCCTGGTGCCCTTCCTGCATTGGCTCGATCCCCACATCTCGGGCGCAACAATCGTGAAGATCCAATTTCTGATCCGAAAGGTGGCCCATCTTACGGAATACGCAGTGCTGGCAATGCTCCTCCTGCGTGCTGTGCGCTCCGGAACGCGCGCTGCCTTTGCACGGCAGGCGACGCTTGTTCTGGTGATCGTCGCCCTTTATGCAACGACCGACGAATTTCACCAGACCTTCACGCCGTCGCGCACTGCATCGGCCCATGATGTGATGATCGATTGCCTCGGGGCGACGATGGGCTTGCTGATTTGCTGGACAATAAGAAAGGCTAGCCCTCGCGCGTCAGCGGCATCGGTGGCTTAAGCGAAATGGGCCTGGCTGGGCTCGAACCAGCGACCCTGCGCTTATCAAGCGCATGCTCTAACCAACTGAGCTACAGGCCCTGAATATCGCGATCCGAAATCGGAGAGGAAGAATTAGCACGAGCGGTTTGATCCGCAATTGAAATGCATGCAACGCGGTGTATTAATTTGTAAAGCAGCGGCCGTCTTGCCGGCGCTTTCTTGGGATTCGCAGAACGGCCGACCTGCGTAGAAAAGAAAAATTGGATTCACACAAGGCGGACAAAAAACCGAAGGCCGAAAAGCCCGTCGTCAAGCTACCGGATTTGCCGCCGCGCAAAGATGCCAAGGGCGGAGGAACGATCGCGTCCGGGAATCCAGCGCTGCAGATTCCGCCGCCCGGGTTCTTTAGTTCGACGGAGAACGGCGAGAACAGGCGCGGCGAAGAATAGTCTCTCGCTCGACCGACGGCATTTCGCTGCGGTTCCGGGCAAAGACTTGGAGGCAAGGGGATTCGAACCCCTGACATCCAGCTTGCAAAGCTGGCGCTCTACCAACTGAGCTATGCCCCCGTTTGAAGAATTTCGAATGTCGATTGGCGATCTGCGATTGCAAGCGGAAGTCAGTCGCCGGCTCCAGCCTGACTCGCCGGGCGTATCTGCCTGGCCGTTCATCCGACGCACTGGAAGCCTGGACAACAAAAATGCCGGACGGCGGCGAGGCCGCGGTCCGGCATTTTTAGCAGTCAGCAATCAAACAAAAACTGAATTGTGCGTTACCGTTTCGATGTTTCTCTGAGCCTCAACGGTTTCTTTCGATTCGAGGGCTTAACGGCATGTCCGAAATCCCGAAGGATCTCGGTCTTAGCCGTCGACCTATTCAAACCGATCCAGTCCTCGAGCTGACGCTCGACTCGATCCGATTGCAATTTCTCCTTAGAAAGGAGGTGATCCAGCCGCAGGTTCCCCTACGGCTACCTTGTTACGACTTCATCCCAGTTACCGCTCATAGCGTAGACGGCTGCCTCCATTGCTGGTTAGCGCGCCGGCTTCGGCTACAAGTGACTTCCATGATGTGACGGGCGGTGTGTACAAGGCCCGGGAACGTATTCACGCCGTCGTAGCTGATACGGCATTACTAGCGATTCCGGCTTCATGGAGGCGAGTTGCAGCCTCCAATCCGAACTGGGCCCAGTTTTACTAGATTTCCTCCACCTCGCGGTCTCGGATCGTTCTGTGCTGAGCATTGTAGTACGTGTGCAGCCCTGGCCGTAAGGGCCATACTGACTTGACGTCGTCCCCACCTTCCTCCCCGTTTCACAGGGCAGTCTGAACAGAGTGCTTCCCAATCAAGGGAGTGGCAACAGTTCACAGGGGTTGCGCTCGTTGCGGGACTTAACCCAACATCTCACGACACGAGCTGACGACAGCCATGCAGCACCTGTGCAAATTGTGTCTTTCGACACTCGCCGGCTTTCACCGGTTTAGAGATGCATGTCAAGGCCAGGTAAGGTTCTTCGCGTTGCATCGAATTAAGCCACATACTCCACCGCTTGTGCGGGCCCCCGTCAATTTCTTTGAGTTTTAATCTTGCGACCGTACTCCCCAGGCGGCACGTTTAACGCGTTAGCTCCGGCGCGGAAGGGGTCGAATCCTCCCACACCAAACGTGCACCGTTTACTGCCAGGACTACCGGGGTATCTAATCCCGTTTGCTCCCCTGGCCTTCGTGCCTCAGTGTCAGGAACTGTCCAGAGACCCGCCTTCGCCACTGGTCTTCCTTACGATCTCTACGCATTTCACTGCTACACCGTAAATTCCAGTCTCCTCTCCAGTCCTCAAGCACGGCAGTATCGAATGCAGTTTCGGAGTTAAGCTCCGAAATTTCACACCCGACTTACCACGCCACCTACGCACCCTTTACGCCCAATGAATCCGAACAACGCTTGAGACCTCTGTATTACCGCGGCTGCTGGCACAGAGTTAGCCGTCTCTTCCTCTTCTGATACTATCAAGTCGGCAGTAGTTACTTGCCGACACTTGTTCTCAAATGACAGGAGTTTACAACCCGAAAGCCTTCATCCTCCACGCGGCGTCGCTCCTTCAGGGTTGCCCCCATTGAGAAAAATTCTCGACTGCTGCCACCCGTAGGTGTCTGGACCGTGTCTCAGTTCCAGTGTGACTGGTCGTCCTCTCAGACCAGCTACCCGTCATCGCCTTGGTGAGCCGTTACCTCACCAACTAGCTGATAGGCCGCGGGCTCATCAAGAAGCGCCAGGTTGCCCCGGCTTTGATGTCGGAAAGATGTCTTCCCTGATCATATGCGGTATTAATTCGCCTTTCGGCGAGCTATCCCCCACTTCTCGGCAGATTGCCCACGTGTTACGCACCCGTTCGCCACTAAACAACATCTGTATTGCTACAAATGTTGTCCCGTTCGACTTGCATGTCTTATCCACGCCGCCAGCGTTCGTTCTGAGCCAGAATCAAACTCTCCGTAAAAATTTGGAGCCGGCGTCATTGCTGACGCCCGGACAAAGTTTGCGCCTGTCTTCGCTAAGAAGACCGAGCTGAAATCTGACCATTCTAAACCGGCCAGCACCCGTGGGTGAAAGCCGGTGTTCGTCCGATCTTACTTCTTAAATTGAGATTCCCACGCGGTTCCGAAGAACCGGTGCGGGAAAATTTTTAATCAAAGAAACTCGACGTATAACGCACAATTCAATTTTCGCTGACTTAAATTACCTTCCGGATTTCGAACTAAAATCAATCGTCGTGACTCAACGAAATCCAGAATTGCACTGTCAAAGATCAATTGCTCTCAACCGCCTTCCAGCCACGTACAAACCAACCGTCGAATTCTTGCGAACGAACGATCGGCTCGGCGGTGAGCCAGAGAGGGGAAGAACACCCCGTATGCTTTCGGGGCCGCAGTGATGCGGGACGTGCAAGATAATGGGGTCGCCAACGTCGTCAAACAAGATTTTGCACAATCCGAAAGATTCTTCCTTCGAGTCGCGCTTGCCTATGCGTATCCGTCGCCATTTCAGCCCCGCACTGTCTTCATCCCAAGCCGGATGATTCGGTCAATCAATTGCGGGTACGGCATGCCCGCGTGGCCCGCCGAAAGCGCGAAGTCCTCGTCCGCCGCGAGAATCGGATTGGGGTTGGCCTCGATAAAATAGACTTCGTTCGCCGCCGTCAGTCGCAAGTCGATCCGTGCATACCCGTCGATCGTGAGCAGACGATAGATCCGCTTGCACGTCTCCTCGATGCGCGCGACGAGCGCAGGGTCAAGCCCCTCGGCGAACTGATTTTGCAAGCCCCAGCGTTTGCGATATTCCTCGTCCCACTTCGCGCGAAACGTCGCGATCTTTGGCTCGTCCGGCGGCACGTCGCGAAAGACCAACTCACGGATCGGAAAAACGCTGAGCCGCAGATTCCCCATCACGCTCACATAGAGTTCACGGCCAGCGATGTATTCCTCGGCGATCACGTCGGCTCTATGTTTCTCGTGAATAAAGGCCACGCGCTCGCGGAACTGCTCGTCGGTCTCAACGAACGATGCCTGCGAGATGCCGTAAGAGGCCTCTTCTTTCACTGGCTTCACCAGGATGGGGAACTTGAGATGCCGTGGCCGTGCGATGCGCTGGCCGCGCGTGATGACGACGAAGTTCGGGGTGTGGATGCGGTGATAGCTGAGGATCTTTTTCGAGATGGCCTTGTGCTTGCAAAGGACAAGACCGGTCGCTCCGCAGCCCGTAAACGGCACCCCTTGCATTTCGAGCAAGGAGACGATGTTCTGGTCGAACGCTTTGTTCCTCTTGAATTCGTCGGCCAGGTTGAAAAGGACATCGGGCGCAAAGCTTTGCAGTTTTTGCCGCAGCAGATCGAGGTCGTCGAAGATGACGAGATGCTCCGCCGCATGCCCGAGAGCGCCGAGCGCCGCCATGACGTTCGCTTCGGTTTTCCAATCCTCCGTCTGCATCTCCGCGCTCAAGTCCTGATCGATCGCCGTCGGACCGATGGCGTCGAAAAGCGCGAGGACTTTGAGTTTCTTCTTCATGTTATTTGCTGCGTTTGAATTTGCCGGTGAAGAGATAATTCATCACCAGCGTGGTGATGAAAGAAGTGACGCGAAAGTCCTGCTGCGGATCGTCGTTCAGCACGCAAAGATCGAGCTGGTCGCAGCGATCGATCAACCGCGCGAGGAGTTTGTTCACCCGGAACTTTTTCTCATTTGTCCATTGGCAGACGGAGTTCAATAGCCGTCTCCGTCGTCGACGAAGATACGCGGCCGCCGTGATCCGTCCCGGTCCGGCAGACGCGGCGAAGAGCTGGCGTAGATCGGCGTCGTAGAAATCCGGATACGTATCCTCGTAGAGCTTTCGTTTGCGCGCGTAATACGTTTTGAGTTTGAGGTTCAGACAATCGTAGTCGGCCGCGCGATATTCCGGCGCGTGCACTGGCGGCTTCCCGGAAAGCGACCGCATCAGGTCATCGACGTACTTCCCCGCGAGCGAGCGCATCAGCTCGTCGACGTATTCGAGTTTTTGCAGCGCGTTCCAGCCCGCATAACGCGCTCGCCAGTCGAGCCCCGGCGTGAGCCAGACCGCGAAGGTCTCCGCGAAATCCTCGTCCGGATGGCTCTGCGCATACCAGTCGTCGAGATTCACCACGTAGCTGCGGCTGAACGGCTGCGGGTGATAGAAATCCGGCGTCTCGTCGCGGGACGTTTGCCCGAAAGTCTGCTGCCACTTTTTCTTTTTCGGAATCCGGTAGGCGTAGCTGTAGGCGTGCGCCGCCTCGTGCCGGATCAGTTTCATGAACCACTCGCGCGTCCCGCCCTCGACCTCGAGCATCATCGTCTTCTCCAGCGCGCGCAGCCGGTCGTGGACGAGAAAAAACGGCACGAAGATCGCCGGGATGCCGACCGGCACGAACCATTCATCGCCGATGTGACACGGCGGATGAAACACCAGCCCCTTCGCCGACAGCTCGTCATGGAACTGACGGATCAGCGGTTCCAGAGCCGTGCCTTCAAGCCGCAACCCAAGCTTGGAGATGCGGCGTTCGAGCAATTCCTGGTCGCTCAATGATGTCCAATCCGCCGCTTCCATCTCGCGCACGCTATCGCTCGCGCTCCGCGCTGTCACGCTTGTGCGCTCGGGACGCGCAAAATGAATGTGCGCTCCGAAGACAAAAACATTCCGCCGTGGCGTATTGAGGTTGGACGAAATCTTCGTGCGCTTGAAGATTTCGGAATCCAACGGGCCCAATTCAACATCTAAACTCATATGATGACCGATCTTCGTTTCGCTCTCCGGCAGTTGCGCAAATCGCCGGGCTTCACGCTCCTCGCGGTAATCACACTCACGCTCGGGATCGGACTGAACACGGCGATCTTCAGTTTGATCAACGATCTCTTCCTGCGCGGGTTGCCGTTCCGTGAGTCCAACCGACTCGTCCATGTGTTCGCCAAACCGCAGGACCGCGACGTCGGGGAATTCCCGCTCTCCGCGCCGCGCTTCATGCATTATCGCGATGGGCAGACGATCTTCGACGGGTTCGCCGCCGAGAACCCGGCGGGCGCCACCCTCACCGGACTGGGTGATCCGGTCCAGATTCCGATGTTCAAGGTCACGGCGAACTGGTTCGACGTGCTCGGCGTCACGCCCATCCGCGGGCGCAACTTTCTCCCCGCGGAAGAGGAAGGCGCGGATGTCGCGTTGGTCACCGAAAATTTCTGGCGGAAACGCATGAGCAGCGATCCGAACGTGATCGGGCGCAGCATCACGCTCGACGGCGTCGCGCACACGATCGTGGGCGTCTTGCCGAATATGCCCGCGCAGTGGGTTGGCCCGAACGGCAACGAAGTCTGGACAACCAAACCGTTCATCATCCCCGGGTTCTCGCACGAGCGCATGATGCGAGGCACCGGCTTCCTGCGCGTGATCGGACGATTGAATCCGGGACAAACGCTTGAGCAGGTGCGAGTCGCGTTGCCCTCGCTCGATCAAAGTTATCGGTCACAATACCCGGACAAGATCGACGCGCAGTTTCCAACGATCATCAAGACCTTGTCGGAAGATGTGACCGGCGATTTGCGCCCGGCGTTCGCGACCTTGCTCGCTGCGGTCGCGTTCGTCCTCTTGATCGCGTGCAGCAACGTCGCCAATCTCTTGCTGGTGCGCTTCAGCGGCCGCCGCCGCGAAATCGCGTTGCGCATGGCGATTGGCGCCTCTCGTGCCAGCGTCATGCGGCTTTTCGTTTTCGAAAGCCTGCTCGTCAGCGCGTTTGCCGGAATTGTCGGAGCCGCACTCGCCTGGCAACTGATCCCACTCGTGCCAAAAATGGCGGCGAATTTTCTCCCGCTCGAACGAAACTACCACGTCGGGCTGTCGCTTCCCTTGCTCGCTTTCACGATCGCGCTTTCGCTCCTCACCGGACTCTTGATGGGAGTTTATCCGGCGCTGCAAAGTTCGCGCGCCGATCTCGTCGAGGGTCTGAAGGAAGGCGGCCGCGGGAGTAGCGGCAGCGTGAAGCAACAACGTTTCCGCAAAATGCTCGTCGGCGCGCAGGTCGCGCTCTCGGTCACCTTGCTCGTTGGCGCGTCCTTGCTCATCACCAGTTTCGTCCGCTTGAGTCATCAGGATCTCGGATTCAGTCCGGAGAATCTCTGGGTCGGTTTCGTCACCATGCCGCAGGCGCAATATCCCGACCTCGATGCGCGCGCGCGTTTTGGCGATCAGGTTGCGAAAGCGGTCCAGGCCATTCCAGGATTCCAGAACGTTTCGGTCAGCGGCGATTTCCCCCTAGTCGGCGGCAATTCGCAGACCCTTTACACCCGGCCGGACGGCAACGTCCTGCCGGTGCCGGAGCGACCCGGCGCGCCTTCGCATGATATCGCGCCCGGATATCTGAAGACCTGGGGCATCCCGCTTCTCGCTGGCCGTGACTTCGACGAACACGATCTCGGCGATCATCCGAACGTGATCCTGATCAGCGAGGCCGGCGCGAAAAAAGTTTTCCCGAACGAGAATGCGATCGGCAAAACACTGCTCGTCACCAGCGGCAGCGTGCCGGTGGAGATCGTCGGCATCGTGGCCGATGTTCGCTCTGACCGTGTCGCACGCCCTAACGATATGGAATTTTATCGGCCGTGGGCGCAGGAGAATTTCCCCTTCATGAGCGTGACCGTGCGCAGTACTTTGAAAACTGACGTCGTGACCAAACTGGTGCAGTCGGCTCTGAACGGTATCGATCCAACGATCGCCATCGCGCAGCCGCAATCGATGGATACGATCGTCGCCCAGGCCCTTGGCCAGGCGCGCTTGATGATGTGGCTTCTCGGAATTTTTGCAGGCGTCGCGCTGCTCCTGGCGACGGTCGGAATTTACGGCGCGGTCGCTTACACGGTGGAGCAACGCACGGGCGAGATCGGCGTCCGCATGGCGCTCGGCGCGCAAACGATGGATGTCCTGCGACTGGTCGTGATGCAGGGAATGAAGCCGGTGATTATCGGGTTGCTCGTCGGATTGGCGGCCGCGTTAGCTCTCGGCCGATTGATCGCGTCGCAGCTTTATCAAGTCTCCGCGCATAATCCGGTCTTGCTCATCACGACCGCGGCAGTCCTCGCGCTGGCTGCGCTGCTCGCTTGTCTGTTCCCGGCGCGCCGGGCCAGCCTGCTGAATCCAGTAGAAGCGTTACGCGCGGAATAGACTGGTGAAACAGAGACTTGCGCCGATTTCAGCCGATTCTGTCCGATTCCCCAAGTCGTATAGGGCGATGAGCTTCGACAGGAACATCGCGTATTCCGATGAGGCGGTGAGTGAACAGGATAATTGCGAGAAAGCTCATCCCCAGCAGTATAGCTGTGCTACCGGTCTCTGGGACAATGTCCGCGGGAAGGCCCGGGCCGATGCCAAACACAAAGTCGTCGCTGAGTAATCGGAACTGGCCTCCAGTCACTGCCACCGAAAGACTAGTCGGAAAGGTCAGGTCGAAATGCACGCCGTAAATGTCAATTGGCCTGCCTACTTGTGGGAATAATCCGGCAAACATTCGGCCGTCATCCGACGATGCGCCCCCTAAAATTTCCGGCGGCTCAAGTGCGCTGCCCAGGATGTCGGTTAAATAACCTGTTCCCTGAAGAAACCCAACGAGACCAGAGCCATTAGTCTGGAGCGTGATCAACACCGAAAATGAGGTCGTCGCTGTGAAAAGACGCAGAAACTCAGAATTCGCGAAGACAAAATCGACTGACAGACTTTGCCCAGCCAAAGCCGTCCCGTTCAAGGCGCTGAATGGAATCGTTATGTCAGTCGCGTACGTGCCAGGAGGTCCCAAATCTATTTGGATAGCCGTCCCTTGAACCGCGTGAGGGCTGGCCAATATCATCAGGGCGATGGCTGTACGTAGAGAGGTGATCATAGGCGGTAGTTCTTTATCGTCATCTATTGATCGACCGCACGTCAATCTAATAAATATGGTTTTCATGGTTACTCAGCGCCACGCCGCCTTCCGGTGTCTGCTTCACGGCAGACGCCCAGCTCGAGGCGCGCACGGTTCATCGGCGCAGAATGCTGTTTGCGTGCCTGACTGACAAGTGTGTTCACTTCTCTCTGGAATGGAGTTCAAAAAAGGCGTCTAATTTTCCTATGAAGAGGACACCTGAGGAAGTCGCAAACACCATCGAGGGCTTGGTGAATGGCACTGGCAATCAATGGGCGTGGGACGGTTTCATTTCGATCCGCCTGGACGATCCCGAGCTGGAGGCGATTCGACAGAAGCTCGTTTCCCTGCCAGTGGAGTTTCCGCCCTCGAAGCCGCGGGATTATTGCGACGAGGCCGGCATGGAGAAGATGCGGCAGATCGTCCAGGATTTGCGGGCTCGCTCCAGCGGCAAGGCGCGTGCGGTCTAACGAGCGCGAGGCTGACGGCAGGAAATCTCGCAGCCGGAGATGTCGCGGGTTCTAAGTACAGGCACGGAAGAGAAAACCGCCCGCCGACGCGAGCCAGCGGGCGGAGGTCATGAGCACGAAGTCTGTTACTTCTTGTCGTATACTGCGGTGTTCGTGAACTTCTCGCCTTTCGCGTCAGTCCCGGTCGTGGTCACGGTGCGGCTCTTGCCATCGGCTGCGACAACAATCGTGCCGGTGCCAACAACTTTCCCGTCTTTCTTAAGGGTCATATCGAGCGTGTGGTCATTCACCTGCTTGTAGGCGCGCATGTCAAAGTTTGGGTCGCCCGTGACGGCGTAATCTTTGCCGTCGAACTTGCCCGTCCACTCGTTGTGCGTCGCCTTCCCGTCGCCATCGACTCCGTCCACGATGACTTTCACGCTGTCACCCGCGGCTTCGTAGACAACGGTCTTGTTCATCGCCGCCCCGGGCGAGAACTTCGATTTGCTTTCGTTCAATTTCCAAGTGCCCATATTTGGGTTGGCCAGGCACACAGCCGCAGCGGCCAGTGAGAGTGCCAGAGCCACTAACGTCGTTTTGGTTTTCATGTGCTGGATTGAGCCGGGAATTCGACGCCGGCGTCGGAGAGACTGCAGCAGCGAGCGCTCTTACCGCTATGAGCGGAGGCTTGTGATTTCGGAGGAGCAGAGCGATAGCAAATCATGGAGAAAAAAATGCGAGTCGCGCAGGTCCCGCAGCCGAAAGGCGCGTTTGAAATCGTGGAGCGAGATATTCCGGAGCCGCAAGCCGGCTGGGTTCGGGTGAAGGTCGAAGCGTGTGGCGTTTGTCACAGCGATTCGTTGACCAAGGAAGGACTCTGGCCGGGGATTCAATACCCGCGCGTGCCAGGACATGAGGTTATCGGAGTCGTTGATGCTGTCGGAGAAAACGTGCGCGGCTGGAAGTCCGGTCAACGGGTTGGCGTCGGCTGGCATGGTGGACATTGCGGCTACTGCGAGAACTGCCGGCGCGGCGATTTTTTCGCCTGCAGAGTGTCGTTGCTCACCACCGGAATCTCGTTCGACGGCGGTTACGGCGAATACATGGTCGCGCCTGCGGAAGCGACTCGCGCTGGTCCCGGATGATCTCGCATCGGTCGACGGCGCTCCACTGATGTGCGCCGGCCTAACGACTTTCAACGCGCTGCGAAACAGCGGTGCGCGCGCCGGCGATGTCGTCGGCGTGCTCGGGATCGGAGGGTTGGGTCATCTCGGTGTGCAATTCGCGGCGAAGATGGGTTTCAACACCGTGGCGATTGCACGCGGAGAGGACAAGGGAACGCTTGCGAAACAGCTCGGCGCGCGGCATTACATCGACAGTCAAACGCAGGATCCCGCGGCGGAGTTGAACAAGCTCGGTGGCGCGAAGGTCATCATCGCGACCGTAACCAACGCGGACGCGATGAACGCGGTCATGGGTGGCCTGGGGCCTAACGGTGTGCTCATTGTCATCGGCGCGGCTGGTCCGCTCTCGGTCGATCCGATTCTGCTCATCATTGGGAAACGGTCGGTGCAGGGCTGGTATTCGGGCACGTCGATCGACTCGCAGGACACGCTCAACTTCAGTGTCGCGACCGGTGTGCAATCGATGAATGAAGTTTTCCCGTTCGAGAAAGTCACCGAGGCCTACGAGCGAATGATGAGCGGCAAAGCGCGCTTCCGCGTTGTCCTCAAGATGTAATAACTGGAGAGGTTGTCCGGCTGCGACCGCGGCACATTATGCGATCGGCACGGACGCATTTTGCCGACGCGGAATACCGAGGCTGTCGAAGATGGTGCGCGTCGCGTCGGACTTATTCAGGGTGTAGAAATGGATGCCGGCGACGTGATTGTCTAACAAGTCGTGACATTGCTCGAGCGCGAAATGGACACCGACCCGCGTGACCCCTTGAGGATCCTTTTCGCATCGCTGCAAGGCGCGGAGAAGCTTTGCGGGAAAGCGTGCGCCGCCGGCGAGTTCGGCAATACGCTTGCATCCGCTCATTGAAGTGATCGGCATGATCCCGGCGATGATGGGAACGTGGATTCCAGCCAGTTCACAACGCTCTCGGAAATCGTAGAAGTCGCGATTGTCGAAAAACAGCTGCGTGACGATGTAGTCGGCCCCGGCATCGACCTTTGCTTTGAGGTGATCCATTTCGACGAGGCGATTCGGCGTCGCTGGATGTCCTTCCGGGAAACCGGCCACGCCGATCCCGAAACCGCGCGAATCAGGATGCGCACCGGAGTCATTGAATCGGCGAATGAACTTCACCAGGTCGATCGCGTGTTGGAACGCATCGCTCGCTTTATCGTAGGGAGTTCCCTGCGGTCGATCGCCTCCGAGCGCGAGAATGTTTCCAATCGCCGAGCTCGCATAGCGACGCAGAATCGAATCGACTTCTGCCTCCTGGTGGCAGACGCAGGTCAGGTGCGGGATCGGATCCAGCTTCGTCGTGGTCTTGATGCGCTCGACCAGATCATGGGTCAAATCGCGCGTGGAGCCGCCGGCGCCATAAGTGACGCTGACGAAGTGCGGCATGTATTCTTCCAGCTCGCGAATCGTCTGGTAAAGACTCTCGGCAGCCTCCGCCGTTTTCGGGGGAAAGAATTCGAATGAAAAAGTGGGTGAAGCCCCACGCATGATATCGCCGATGTGCATGATTCAGAGGGCAACTTGGTGGTCACCCCGCACCTTGTCGATCATGTTTGCGCGATCGTCTACGGAGCGTTTGGTCATCGAGCAAGCGAAACTCGGATTAGAGCAACCGAACCGCGGTGACGGCGATTCGGCCGCCAAAGCAGACATCCACATCCGCTCCCGCGGTGCGGTGACGCAGGTTGTAATCGCCCGCGTAGTACAGCCCGCTCTCTTCCTCGTGCCGGTAGTTGAGCGGCAACGGCTTTGGATCGAGCGGACACCACGCGACTTCCGGATCCGCGGTACCCGGTGGGAGCAGTGGCAGGTTCACATTGTAGAAAAGGCCCAGCTCGACCGGTCTGGCCAAAATGCTCGCGAGCACTGGCGTAACCCAACGCGTCGCCCGCTCCCAATCGAAGGTCACGCCAGACTTGCGATAGTGCGAGACGGCGATGCCGGGCCAGCCATGCAGGACGGCCTCGCGGACCGCGGCGACCGTGCCCGAGTAGTAAACGTCCGCGCCGAGATTCGCCCCGTGATTGATGCCACTCAGGATCCACTTCGCGTCGGGGACGAGGTGGAGTAGTCCGAGTCGTGTGCAATCGGCCGGCGTGCCGTGAATGGCAAAACGATCTTCGCCGCGTGGTTCAATCCGGACGCCCTCGTGCCAGGTGACGGCGTGGCTGACGCCGGATTGCGGCCCAGCGGGCGCCACGACGATCGGGTCGCCGAGGGTGCGGGCGGCGCTTAACAACGCTTCGAGACCGGGAGCATCAATGCCATCGTCGTTTGTCAGAAGGAACTTCATGGGATGGGAAAAGCGAACGTTCAACGTCCCTCTCGTTGAAGCAAACAACAGCGCCCGTGACGAACCGAGATCGCTTTAACGAACGTTGCTTCATTTTCATCAGTTCGCGCTGCTTCCAACTTTAATCTCAAGTGTTTGTGACTACGTATTTTGAGAATTGGTGCTCCCAAAACGTGACCGTTTCGGTGTAGCGCAGGCCGGCTTTTTCGAGCACTCGCACCGAAGCGATGTTCTCTGGCATGACCAGGCCGATGATTTGTTTGAGTCCGAGATCGGCGAACCCGTAACGCACCGAAGCGAGCGCAGCTTCAGTCGCCAATCCCTGGCCCCAGTGAGTCGGCAGCAGGCGGTATGCGACGTCGACTTCGCCGAGTTCTTCCAGATACTTCAACCCGGCAAAGCCGACCTGTTCGCCGGTGCTTTTGAGGATGCAGGCGCCCCGACCGAAGCCATGCTTTCGGTAATCGGCGATCGGATGATCGATCAAGATCTGCCGGGCCTGTTCGACATTAAGCAACGCCTTATCGGGAACGAAGCGCAACACTTGCGGATCGGTGTTCAGCTTGAAGAACGCCGCCGCGTCCTCTTCCACATATTCTCTCAGGAGCAATCGATCGGTCTCGAGAATGACTTTCATGGGAACCGTAGATTACGCAGATGCTCGCAGATCGCCTAGAACGGGGAAGAGGCTCATTTGCGCCCGCCGTTCCGTGCAGCGGGCGATTGGCAGGATTTGTCGTATCTTCGTCATACCGCCATTGCGGATTTCTGTGTGTATGGTGCTGGCAATGGCACCGCTTCGCATCGGATTTCTCGGATACGAAAACGCAAATGCGCTTGATATCGTCGGACCGGCGGAGGCGTTTGCTTCGGCGTTTCGTGACAATGGAAAAGGGAAGCGCGAGCGTTGCTACGAAGTTTCGATCATCGGCCTGACGCGGCGATCGTTCACGGCGGAGTCGGGCATCGTCTTCCAGCCGACCGCGACGATCGAGACCGCGCCGAAGCTCGACACGCTGATTATTCCCGGCGGCTGCGGGCTGCGGTTGCCCGACATTAATCGCAAGGCCGCAAAGTGGATTCTCGAGAAGGCGAAGGCGACGCGACGCGTCGCTTCGGTTTGCACCGGCATTTACGGATTGGCGGCGACGGGATTGCTTGATGGACGTCGCGTCACGACGCATTGGCGCTTTGCCACTGATGTCGCGAAGCGGTTTCCGAAACTGCAGGATGGAGCCGAACGCGTTGTTCGTGAAGGACGGCGCGTTCTACACTTCGGCTGGCGTTACCGCCGGAATCGATCTCGCGCTCGCGCTGATCGAGGAGGATTTCGGATCGAAGGTGGCGCTGTCGGTCGCCCGCGAGATGGTCGTTTACCTGAAACGTTCCGGAGGGCAGGAACAATATTCCGAGCCGTTGCAATTTCAGACGAATTCCAGCGATCGCTTCGCGGAGTTGGTCGCGTGGATGACGAACAATCCGACGGAAGAGATGTCGGTGGAATCTCTCGCGCGTCGCGCCTCGCTCTCGCCGCGGCAGTTTTTCCGCCGCTTCAAAGAACATTTCGGTTCGTCGCCCGCGACGTTTGTCGAAACGCTGCGGTTGAACGAAGCGCGCCGCCGTCTTTCCGGCGGCGAAAGCTCGATCGAGAACGTGGCCGAATCGGTCGGCTTCAACGGCGCGGATTCATTCCGGCGCGCCTTCGAGCGCCGGTTCCGGGTCACGCCCAAGCAAGTATCGACGCAGCTTCGGTCTGCCCATCCGAGCGTCGGCCTAACAAGATCCTCAAAACGCGGCAGACACCAACTGGAAACAGGCAACAAATGAACAACAAATTCTCAACTTCTTCGATCACCTCCGGCAGGATCTGGCTTACGGCTCGCGCGGGTTGGCCCGGAATCCCGGCTTCGCCGCCGTCGTCATCCTGACGCTCGCTCTCGGTATTGGCGCGAACACCGCGATTTTCTCCGTCGTGCACGGCGTCCTGATGCGCCCGTTGCCGTATCACGCGCCCGAGCGGCTTGTGCTTCTGCAACCAGGCTGCGCCGAAGATCGGCGAGGATTCGTTTGGATTTTCGGTGCCGGACTTTACCGATTTTCGTGAGCGGACGCGCGCCTTCTCGGCGCTCTCGGAATATCACTCGATGTGGTTCATCCTGCTCGGACGACCCGATCCGGAACGGGTCCAGACAGGCGTCGTCTCGGACAACTTCTTCGACATGTTCGGGGTGAAACCGCTTCTCGGGCGCACCTTTCAACCGGGCGAAGACAAACAGGGCGCGGCTCCGGTGCTCGTGCTGAGCTACAACTATCTGGCAGAAGAGTTTCGCGGGCGATCCCAACGTGGTCGGGCAGGTCTTTCAGATGAATGACAAGCCGCACACGGTCGTGGGCGTGCTGCCGCCGCTGCCGGCCTTTCCGAACCTGGATCAGGTCTTCATGCCGGCGGCCGCCTGCCCGTTTCGCGGGCGAGACCGCGTCCTGACGAATCGGAACGGTCGCATTATCAGTCACGTCTTCGCGCGTTTGAAGGATGGCGTGACGCCGGCGCAGGCGCTCGATGACGCGCAACGCATCGGCTCCGAATTAGCGAAAGAGTATCCGCAAAATTATCCGATCGCCGAAGGCTACACGGTTCGGATGCAGAGCATCACGGAAGCGTTCACCGGCAGGTCGCGAACACCGCTCTTCGTGTTGCTCGCGACGTCCGGTTTCGTGCTGCTGATCGCGTGCGCGAACGTCGCGAATCTCTCGCTCTCGCGCCTTGTCTTGCGCGATCACGAACTCGCCATGCGCGTGGCGTTGGGCGCGGGCCGTGGACGAATTCTCCAGCAATTGATCACGGAGAATTTGCTGCTCGCAATGCTTGGCGGTCTCGCCGGTCTGGCGCTCGCCGCCTGGGGACTGGATGCGCTCACGGCCTATGCGGCTGCGTTTCTTCCGCGAGCGGACGAGATCGGAATCAGCACTCCGGTCCTGCTTTTCACCGCGGCGGTTTCGTTGCTGACCGGGTTGCTCTTTGGCTCGTGGCCGCGACTGCCCGGAAGTGGTGCACTCTTCGGCACGCTCAAAGATGGCGCGCGCGGTGCCGGCGCGCACGGCGGTCGCTTGCGCGGTTTGCTCATCATCGGCCAGGTGGCGGTCTCCGTGCCGTTGCTGGTCGGCGCGGCTCTGGCGGCGCGCAGTCTTCTGCAACTGCAACAGGTCGATCCCGGCGTGGAAACGAATCGCGTGCTCGCCGCGAATCTGAGTCTGAATTTCACCCAGTATAACGACTTCGAGAAGCGGCTCGATTTCTGGGATCGCAACATGAACGAGATCGCGCGCCTCCCCGGCGTGGAATCAGTCGCCGTCTCCGGCACCGTGCCGCTGAATGGGCTGGCCAATAATCCGACCACCTTCGCCATCGAACACCGCGATGTGCAGCCGAACGCCGCTTCCGCGGCCGGCTTTGTCCTGATCAGCAGCGAGGATTATTTCAAGATCGTGGGCCAGCCGTTGCTGCGCGGGCGCGCTTTCAATTCCGGCGACACGCAGCGAGGCTCCGCAGGTCGCGATCGTCAATCAATCGCTCGCGAGCCGCTACTGGCCTAACGAGGATCCAGTCGGACGCCGGATCACTTTCGACAATGGCAAGACCTGGAACACGATCGTGGGTGTGGTGGCGAATGCGCGGCAGCAAATCGACGCGCAACCGCAGGACGAAATCCATCTTCCGCTGCGGGCCGGCAACGCATTGACCGCGGGAGCGTTGATGGTGCGCACGCATGGCGCGCCGGGAGCGCTGAGCAACGGATTGCGCGAAGCCATTCGCCGCGTCGATCCGCAACAGCCGATCACGCGCATCGAGACGCTCGAGCAGGTGCGGACGCGCGCGCTCGCGTCGCCCACTTTGATCGCGAGCTTGCTCGGTCTCTTCGCGTTGCTGGCGCTCGTCATTACGGCGGCGGGAATCGGCGGGGTGCTGGCCTTTTCCGTCAACCAACGAACGCAGGAGATCGGCATTCGCATGGCGCTCGGCGCGAGCCGCGGCGCGGTCCTGAAGATGGTGCTGCGGCAGGGGCTCATCCTGGTGCTGCTCGGACTGGCCACTGGGACGATCGGCGCACTATTTCTCGTTCGGCTGATGAAGGAGGTGCTCTTCGAGGTCTCGCCGACCGATCCGCTGACTTTCATTGCCGTGGCCGTGGTCTTGCTCAGCGTCGCGGTGATCGCGTGCATCGTGCCGGCGCGACGCGCCACGATGGTCAACCCGATCTCGGCGCTGCGCGCCAATTGAAACCGAAAGAACAAACATATGAATAGACGACGATTCCTCACCACGAGCGCCACTGCCCTGGCGGCCCTCTCCAGCCCGCAGCCTGGCCGCGCCTAACGAATCCACCGGCACCGAGGTGAAAGGCCTGGTCACGCAAACATCCAAATTGACGCCGCCGAAGTCCGGCAGCATTCCCGTGGCGATTCTGATTTCGGAATGCCTCAACGTGATCGACTTCTCCGGACCCTGGGGCGTTTTCGAGAGCGTCAATGTCCCGGGCGCGACGGAGCCACCGTTTCGTTTCTTTACGGTTGCGGAGACCGCGGACATCGTCACTTCCGGCAGCGGCTTGAAGCTGATGCCGGACTACACTTTCGCGAATGTCCCGGAGGTGAAAGTCGTGGTGATTCCGGCGCAGAAGGGCTCGGAGGCGATGATCGAGTGGCTGCGCAAGATCGCGCCGACCGCGGATGTGACGATGTCGGTTTGCACCGGCGCATTCAAGCTGGCGAAGGCCGGTCTGCTTTCCGGCAAAGCCGCGACGACGCATCATGAGTTCCTCGACAAGCTGCAAAGCGAGTATCCGGACATCCAGGTGAAGCGCGGTGTCCGGTTCGTCGAGGGCGAGAAGATTTCGACCGCCGGCGGGCCTAACGAGTGGAACCGATCTCGCGCTCCGTGTGGTCGAGCGCTACTTCGGGCGCGAGGTCGCGCAAACGACGGCGACTTACATGGAGTACCAAGGGAAGGGCTGGATCGTCTGAGATCACTTGCTCGGCTCTTTGGAGTCGGCAGAGGCAGACCCGGCATCGTAAAGCGCAGCGTAGAGCCGCTCCAAACCAAGCGGCTTCGATAGAATTGCCACGGCACCTGAGTTGACGATGTCGGCAATCGGGATGGCGCCGGAGATGAGGATGACGCGCGCCGCCGGGTCTTTGGCCAGAATCATTCGGCAGGCGGTGGCGCCATTCAATCGCGGCATGGAATAATCCATCAACACGATATCGGGGCGATGACGGGTGTAGCCGTGGATTGCGTCCAAGCCGGAGGCAACGACTTCGACGACCTCGTGTCCGCAACGAGTCACCATCTCGGCGAGAGTAACCCCCACACTCTTTTGGTCATCAGCGATCAGCACGCGCACGGCTGAACTTTGCAGAGATTTTCGGACCGCGCCTAGCGGATTGTCACGCCCACAGGGTTCAATCTTCCTCGGCTGCTTCCGCTGGGGGAGCGGCAGTCGCCTGATTCGGTGCTGCGCGGGCGGATCGGGCTCGAGCGTTGACCGTTCTGGCTGCCATCTTCGCGGCCCGTTGTTCCCTGGCGGTGGGCGGAGGCGCCGGGTGCGGATGCGTGGCGCGGTAATGTTGCGTCACCAATCCGAGAACCAGCGCCGCGAGAACGCAACAAGCCGCCTTTTTCTCCTCGGCGGTGAGGACGAGGAGCTGAAGGCGCTCCCGTTTCGCGGTCTTCATCGTGCCCGTTTCGGTTTCACCCGCAGACAGTAATATCTGCCGCGGATGTGATGGTTGTAATAACGAGTCTTCGATTGTGCGGCCATCAAGTCACGATAGGTCGCGGTCGTAACCTCCAGATAGCGGTAGATCAGCCCGTCGCGGAATTCGATCTCAAGAGCGTGCAAGCGTTTGCTGTAACCGACTGCCGCGAGTGCGCTGGATTGAACGGGTTCGCGGCGGATGTGAGAGACGATTGGCTCGATCGAGCGATCGGCAGCATGGACCGGCAGGATGAACAGAAGTGTCGCGACGATCAGCGCCGTTCTTCGCATCCGCATAACGGAAGGCTATCGTTAGGCGCGGCTCGTCGTCGAGAAATAATGCCTGAGGCGAAAGCGGGCTTAGTGGATCGGCGGTGCTGGCGGCCGGCCGTATTCGACGAAGCGCATGTTCGCCGTGCAGCCGACGGTGGCGCAGGTGCCGCTGGTGACGCCGGGCGGGAGCGGGTTCAGGATGACATCGTAAACTTCGCTCGCGAACAGACCTCCGGCGATTGGCCGGTTGCAAACGTAATCGCCGAAACGCGTGGTCTGGGTGGCGTTGCTGTTGGTCACTTGATAGACGACGAAGTCGTCTTTGTAGCCGACGGAGAACTGTGGATATCCGACGGTTCCACCCCCGACGGCAAGGGTGATGCCGATTTGCGTTCCGTCCGTGCCGAGCGCGCCCATGGCGAACGCGTAGTCGGGGTTCCAAACATCGTACTCCGCAATTGCCTTGTACTTGTCGCCATCGGGAGTAAGGGTTTCCAGGCGCAGATATGCACGCGGCCGGCCGCCGCCGGAATTCGCGCCGGCATCGAACGCGATGAGATATTCGTCGCGCGATGGAACTCCCAGCCCAGGAATGACGCTGCGATAAACCGCGCCGGTGATGTTCCCCGGAAACGAAACCGCGAGCCAATCGGCGCCATCGGGTGCGGTGGAGGTGTAGGTCGTTCCCTGTTGGATCTGACTCACGATGAGGGTCGTGGGCTTGATCGTATTCTCGTTATCGTTCCAGGTGAAGACGCGCATCGTGCTGGAGTTATCGAGCGAAGCGACAATCATTCGGCCGGGCGCTCCTTGCACGATATGGCTTTTGTTGAGCCCGTTCGAACCGGTGAGCTCGGCGAAACCATAACCGACACTGGTCGCGGCGGCATTGGTGATATCCGCCAGGCTCAAACGCGCGACGATCCGTCGTCCCGTGTAAACCTGGCCCGGCGTCGGGAAACCGTGATCGATGGCGACGTAAAGAAAGGTGTTTGAAAAGGCGAGGTCAGGATAATCCAGCCACTCGGCGTTGGTCGTGCCGAGTCCTGTCCCGGTTAAATCACAATACGTCCAGGCGTTCCAAAAATTGGAGGTAATGGCCGCGGGGGTGGCCCAGGCGATCCGGAGTCGCGACGTCTGGGTGATGCGGAAGGTAGCCGCGGGAGCGGGCGACGGTCGTGGCGGGCAGTTGGTGGCGCAGGCGGTGACGGGATTGTACTGCAACAACCAGAAGAAAAGATTTTGATTCGGGAGGTAAATGACAACCTGGTCGCAGCAAAATCCGCCGTCGCTTTCGGGGAAGAAGGTGGTTCGTGCAGGATTGCCGGGTTGCGGACTGAGAAGATTTACGTCGGTAAATGTCTGCCCGCCGTTAGTCGAATAACTGATGTTGCTGTTGTAGGTGGCGAGAACGACCCCATCAGCGGTGGCGGCGGCGGCGTTCGGATCAGGCGGGACACCGGCATTGCGCATCGTGGTGTTGCGCGGAATTTGCACACCCGCGCCGCCTGCGCTGCCGCCGAGTTGCGTGCCGGTCGGCGTCGGAGTGAAGAGCTGCCGCGGCGGTCCGATGGGAACAAAAACAGGTTGCTCGGAATTCGGACCGAATGGTGCCGACGAAGGCGGCGTCGGGAAGGTGGCAGTGCCCGGGGTTTCCTTGATCACGGTGCCCGTGGTGGCATTGATCGGGCCTGGAGGCGCCGCGTTGGGATTAATCGGTCGTTGCGCACGGAAGTGCATTTCCTTGCCGTCCTCGTGGTAGTTGCCCTCCACCGTTAGGAGGTGGGGACTGCCGTCGGCGCGGGACACTTTCAGAAGCGCGTCGAAGCGAACATCGCCGCCGACTTTGAGATCACCGAGTGGGGCAGTGGGCAACGTCGTCGGCCCGGTATAGGTGCCGCCTTCCACTTCCACGCGCGTGACCCGAAGTTGATTGGCCGCGCGATTGCCCGCGTTCACCAGTTGCATTTGCGTGCCGACGGTGATGTTGTCGTCCCAAACGGACACGCCGGCATCCCGGATAATGATGTGGCCCGATTTTTTCTTGCAGCCAGTTGAAACCAGCAACGCTGCCAGGGTAACCAACAAGGATAAGATCCTCATATTTGGTCCTTTCTATTTTGGCAAACCAGGGGGACCGCAGGGATACGAATTTTGCCCGCGACCGACAAGAAATTTTCCGTTACGTTTGTGTAATCAAAGCCAGCGCGCGCGGCTTTCTCTGGCGTGTCCCGGTGGAAATGCGAATCTCGGCGAGACGCGATGAAAACGAATTACGACGTGGTCATTCTTGGAGCCGGGCACAACGGTCTGGTGGCAGCCGCCTATCTGGCGCGCGCGGGATTGAGTGTTCTGTTGCTGGAGAAGAACGACTACATCGGCGGTGCGACGACTTCGCAAAAGGTGTTCCCGGATTACGACGCACACCTCTCGCGATACTCCTACCTGGTCAGTCTGTTTCCGGAAAAAATCATCCGCGATCTCGGCCTGAAGCTCGAACTGCGCCGGCGCGCGACTGGGTCCTTCACTCCGTACGTGAAGGAGGGTCGCCACGACGGCTTGCTCCTGAGCAATCTCTCCGAAGGAACGAGCCGGGAGTCGATGCGCAGGTTGACTGGCAGCGACTCGGAGTTCGATCAGATGCAGCGATTCTACGGGTTGTCACGAGTCTTTGCGGAACACGTCTGGGACACAATGCTGGAGCCGCTCGTCGCGAAAGAAGAGTTTCGTTCCCGTTTCGATCGTGATGAAACGAGCCGCGAGGCTTGGCGCAGTCTCGCGGAGGAACCGCTCGGTCGCGCGCTCGAACGTTATCTGCAGAACGATCTGGTCCGCGGTCTCGTTTTCACGGACGCCAAGATCGGCGTCTTCACGCATCCGCACGATCCGACGCTGCTGCAGAATCGGTGTTTCCTTTATCACCTCATCGGGAACAAGACGGGCGAATGGAAAGTGCCGGTCGGCGGGATGGGCGCAGTCGCGCGGGAGCTGGAGAAGCGGCGCGTAACGGAGCGGCGCCGAGATGCTGACGCGCGTCCAGTTGCAGTCGCTCGAGCTGACCGGGAAAAGCCGCACAGTGGACTTTGAAGTCGATGGAAAACGGCAGACGGTCGAGGCGCGATTTCTTCTTGTTAACTTTGGTCGCAATGTTCTGGCGAAAGTGCTGGGCACCACCCATCAACCCGATGCCACCGATGAAGGTTCGGTTTTCAAGATCAACATGCTCCTGCGTCGCTTGCCGAAGCTGAAGGCAACGCGCTACCCGTCGGCCGAGGCCTTCTGCGGGACGTTCCACATCGACGAAGGTTATGAAGAGATGAGCGTGAGCTATCGGCAGGCATCCCAGGGGCGGATGCCGGATAAACTGCCAGGCGAGGTTTATTGCCACACCCTCACCGACGACAGTATTCTCTCGCCGGAACTGCGTGGGCAAGGTTTCCACACCATGACGCTTTTTGGACTCGATACTCCGTGGAGTTTGTTCGCGGGAGATAACGAGACGATGCGGGTGCAGGCTGGCAATAAATTCATTCATGGGATGAATCAATGGCTGGCCGAACCGTTGGAAGATTGCCTCGCGGTCGCGCGTGACGGAAGTCGCTGCATCGAAAGCAAGAGCCCGGTCGATATCGAGGAAGCGCTCGGCCTTTACCACGGAAACATTTTCCAGAACGCGCCGACGTTTCCCTTCGCGGAAACAAAGGAACAAGCCGGCACGTGGGGCGTCGAGACGGAGTGGGAGAATGTCTTCTTCTGCGGCTCGAGCGCGCAGCGCGGCGGAGCGGTCAGCGGTATCCCGGGGCATAACGCCGCGATGAAGGTGCTGGAAACTGGCCGCTCGCGGTAGGGCGGCACATTCTGCCGAGCGAGCGAGCCGGCGAGAATGAGGCGGGTCAGAACCGCCGACTCGCGAAGTCGGCGAGTTGGAGAAGGGTCTTTTCCACGTTGCTAAGCGCGGCTCGCCGGCGGAGCACTTCCCCGAGCAGTTTGGGATCGTCGGTAATGATGTTGTCCGCGCCCATGCTGAGCACGGTGTTCATGAGGGGGACGTCGTTCACCGTCCAGACGTGGACTTCCAGATTCCGGCGGCGTGCGCGTGCGATCAGGTCGCGCGTGACGGCGGCAGAACTAATGCTGAGAACATCCGTTTCCAGTTTGGTGATGTCCCCCAGCGCGGAGGTCACGATCACGCCGGTGCGGATGCCCGGGCCAGCGGCGCGCACCTGCCGGATGCCGTCATAGTCGAGCGATGTCACGACACAGTCGCGGGCGAAATCGTGATCGTTGATGATACGCACCACTTCGTCGGCGAGTTTCTGATCGTGGCCATTGAATTTGAGCTCGATATTGAGCTTCGCACGGCCCTTCACTGCCTCGATTACCTGCGCAAGGGTGGCAATGCGCTGGTCGCTGAATTTCGGACTGAACCAGCCACCGCTGTCGAGATCTTTCAGTTCGTCATAGGTGACCTCCCAGATGCGTCGGTTGATACCGAAGACGCGATTGAGGTCCTTATCGTGGGCGAGGACCACGGTGCCGTCCTTTGTTTCCTGAACGTCAATCTCGACAAAGTCGGCGCCCTCTTCGATCGCCTGCAAAATGGCGGCCATCGTGTTCTCAGGCGCGACGATGGAACTACCGCGATGGGCGGTGATGGCGGTCGCGTCATGCAGATGGACTGCGTTCACGAGGCGTACTCCAACGTAGATTGTCAGGGCCGTAAAAACAGCAAGCAGAACCAAGCCCGTTCGGAGGAATCCTGCCGCCCGGCGCACGAGCGCCGTCTCCTCTCCCATCAGCGATTCCGGCAGAGTGACATCCGGCCGGTGATGCAAGAACTGCACCGAAACCTTGCAGGCCAATGCCACCATGGAGAGGATTGCCGCCGCGGTGTTAGTCAGGAACTGAACCACCACCAAGAGGGCTGTCATCGTCAGGACCACAGCGGGCGCATTCCCCGCGGCACCAAGGAGCACCCACTTCAACAGCCGGGTGACCAGCCATGACGTGCCAAAAAGAAGCGCCACCAGCACGAGCCAGCGGAGCAACATCACTACCGTTTCCCGCTTCCGCGTTCTTACGAGCCTGGCGCTCTCCCGCAGCGCGATGGCCGGCGACGCGTTCGTAAAGAGCAGCAGCGGGACCGAGTAAATCCAGCGCACAAAACGCCGGACCGCGAAGAAGGCGAACCCGAGGCCGGAGACAGCGCAAACCGACAGCGCAATCCAGAACGGTGGAGGCTTCGCAAAGAGATAATAGTTGATGTCGTTTTCTGTGAGGAAGATCAAATACGCTCCGCCGGCGAGAGCGAGGAACGGCAGCGCGATGGCGATGTAGATCAGGAATTGTCGCACCGAAAGCCGCCAAAGACGCGGCAGCGCAAGGCCGAGAAATCCGAAAAGTTGCCTCATCCGGATGCGCTCGCGCCGCTGCAGCGAAATCGCCAGAGCTATCAGTCCGCCAAATTCGAAGAACGCCAGCGCGAATCCGATCGTGACCGCCACGATGAGATAGCACAACCCTTTGAAAGAGAGAAAAAAGCTGGCGAGATCATAATTGCTGATCGCCCCGCTGCCCGACCACGCGATCAGGTGGCTGGTGAGCCATGCCGTGGACGGGATGAAAACCGCCAGCCCGAGCAACCGGAACAGCAACTCGAACCCGGCGAACTGCGGCAGTCCTCTCCTCAAAATGGACCGTGCGGCGGCGCCGTGGTCGCCGGTTTCACTGGATGCGTCGCTTTTCATGCCTGCTGTTTCAAATGGACCGTGCGGTGGCGACGCCGTGGTCGCCGGTTTCACTGGATGTGTCGCGCTTCATGCCTGCCGTTTTAGAAACTGAGGTCTGGAATCTCCTGAGCGCCGCGTTGTGGTTAGAGCCTCAAGGTCGATCGCTCGTGGTGTGATTGGTTGTTTCTTGTGGGGAGAACGATTCTTCACGATCCCGAAAGACAAGCGCCGCCGCCATTGGACTTTAGTCCCACACCACCTGGCCAACTGTAGAGGCGCTTGTGCCAAGCGCTTGGCATACGAGTTCTGTGCCTGACACAGGCACCGCTACAATTTCACCAACGCGGCTACATTAACTCTTCGATCAGAAGAAAGAACCGCGGTGAGGCTCGAACTCACCGCGGCATGAAAAATCCCGAAGGGGGAACTTTGCTTCCTAGAGCACCATCAACTCAACCGACTGGCTCCAATCGCTTGGGCCGGCGGTGCCGATCACGTTCACTTGCAGGCGATAGGTCGCTCCGCGCGTGAGACCGGTGAAGGTGTGGCGTGCGCCGGTCGTTTGTTCCGTTCGCACCGGGACGTTGGAACCCGAGGCGAGAAACAACTGCCAGGTATAGATATACCCTCCGCTCAGCGGCGATGTAACGGCATACATCTCCCCAGTGCGCCCTCCCTGGGAAACTTTAGGAGCCTCAGGCGCGGGCAGCACACCGATAGGCTGGCGGTTTGGCTTTTGCACTGGAAAACCGCTGCTAAGCAGGATAGCCATATCTCCGTGGCAGGCGACGAGCACATAGCTGGCCAGCTGACGGACCAGCGAAACGAGCTCGTTCCGTTTTGCATTCTTTATCGCGGTGAGTTCTTTGCCGCCATCCGCTGCCTTCCCAAACGCGGTAATGAAGTCGTCCAGGGCCGTCCCGATCATGGCCAGGGTTGGCTCAGGTTTGTCAAAGTTCACGTTACCCGTCATCGCCAAAAGGATGGTCCTTATCATGGTGATAAGGAGCGCATCGGCTGACGCGATCAGGAAAGTGATCGCTGGTTTAACAATCATGGGGTTACCCCCGTTATTTTTGTATTCATGCTTTCCTCTTGAGCAAAAATATTGCCAACTCGTTAGGGCGAACCATGTCCGGTGATATGGTTAGGCTTCGTTAGGGGCGTATGCACGCCGATCAATTGCGATTCCGCCTTATGGCGGAGTTTTTAAAAATGCGCCGATAGATCTTTAAAAGTTACGGAGCGATCAGGGTTGGAGAAGCGAAACAGGCCGGGAGCATCGCGCAAACGTGAGGAAGAAGACACCTTTTCGATAATGGGCCACGTAGTTCTGAGAATTGCGAATCACATCTGAGAACAAAAGGAACCGTGCGCGGAATTATTTTAGAAGTTCTGCAGCTTTGGAACCCGACGTTATCCAAGGCTGGGAGGCTCTTTGAAGATCGTGAGCATCTTGTTGAAGCTTTATGAGAGTCTTCGGAGGGTTAATCAACTTTGCCTGAAACCTGGCCAGCGGCTTCCCATGGTTAATCCGGCCTCTGCTGAACCTTCATTAGAATCCTCGTAACGTTGATCAGTCTCTTCCGAAGCTTACGGAAGATCTTCCGAAGGTTGATCGACCTTTCCTGAAGGTTAAGCAGGCTTCGCTGAAACAAAATGAGCCTGTCCAAAACATCGATCACGCCCTTCCCGGAGCGTGGCGAGCCTCGCCAACACATTAATCAGAGTGCTCCGAACCCATGATCAGTCTGTGCGGAACGGTTAAGAAGACCATCCGGAACATTGAGAAACCGGTTCCAGACATCGGAAAGCGCCTCAGCGGTGTCGAAAGTCGCTCTATGTGTATTAGAGGACGCAGTGCGGGAATTCGGTCAAAGAGATGGCGGCTTAAACCGGAAAGACGGACTCCGGCTCCGTCACTCGTCACGAAATGCGATTTCACTTGCCAATCCGCCGGAAAGCGTTCAACTGAACGTATGCGATACATCCGCCGCATTTGGGCTCTAATCAGCCGCAGAAGGCCGGGCGAAATTCAACTGGAGCTGCCTCTATGTATGACGAAGAAGCGCTAAAGCCGATCCGCGAACTGCTGGAGCACGTTCGGGAGCGGCTCGATTACGCGCTCACCCGCCTGAAATCGTTCGACGAACTCTGTTGCCTCCGCTGGCGCTGCGTCGATTGCGGCTACATCAAGCACTTCACCCGTCCCATGCCCGCCGAGGTCGCGCCGCCTTGCCCGAAGTGCGGTGGGAAGAAGTTCGTCGCGGTATCGTGACCGTGGGAGCGCCCAATAGGCTAGAGCAAAGTGTGAGAATGAAAGAGCGACCCTCGTGTTCCCCTAGTGCTTCGATCTGGACCTAAACGAAGCGGAAGTCGCAACCGCGACGCGTTCTTTGGTGACCCTCGCCGAGCCATGAACTTGGTCGCCGACTGATATCTCGCGCAGGTCTGCGGGCACGGAGTTTCTGGTTAATTTCGTAGTGTTCGAAATGAGGATGACGTCGTTCCCTGTCGGCCCCTGCATGGTGAAGTAATGGTCGGGATGTTGACGGCCGTAACGGTATCGGTGAAAGGATATGAACGGTTAGGGTGGACGCTTCTCCTCCGCCGATCTAAATGTTATCGGCAGCCTAATTTTGTTGACAGCTGCTCGGCTTAACGACCCCGGCGGCCTCAAACCATTGACGGTCGCATTGTCGTGCACCCTGCAACCAGTGACATTGGGCGGTAGCCTTCACTTTCTGACCGTCGCATTCCCGGTTCAGACGTCCAAAATAAAGACCCGCTTCCACTTATGCACGCTCGTCTTGCCTCGTAGGGATAGTCCGGCGTCGGCGCGGAGAGCACCATCTCCTCCAATGGAACCTGCGCGTCCGCTCGTTCCGTTAAAGAAAGCGAAACGAATGGCACGCAGCGAGAAATAGTCGCGATGCCGCGATACGGATCGCGGCGAGAAGCTGCACTATACGTGCTTCACTTTCCAGTCTGCTCTTCGGCGCAGCGAGGACTCATTCGGGGAGTTTACGTTGCGGCATACCTTCCGCGATAATCACGGAGCGACGGGCTCATGAGAGATCAGTGCTTGGTAAGGCGAGATGAACCAACTCTACTACGGCGACAACCTTGCAGTGCTCCGCGAGCTACATCCCGGACGAGTCGGTCGATCTGATCTACCTCGATCCGCCGTTCAACTCGAAGCGCGACTACAACCTGCTCTTCAAGTCGCCGAAAGGACGGCACGCAGCGAGGCGCAGATCACGGCGTTCGAGGACACGTGGCATTGGGACGAGCAGGCCGAGCGCGAGTTCGACGAACTGCTGCACCAGCCGAACACCGACGTCGCCGACATGATGCAGGCCTTGCGCGGCTTTCTCGGCGAGCAACGACATGATGGCCTACCTCACGATGATGGCCAACTCGCCTGCTCGAACTGCACCGCGTGCTCAAGCCCACCGGCTCGCTCTACCTCCACTGCGACCCGACCGCGTCCCATTACCTCAAGATCGTGCTCGATGCGGTGTTCGGAGCAAGAGAACTTTCCGGAACGAAATCATTTGGAAGCGAACGACTGCGCAGGCGATACAAGCAGTGCGCAAGCAGTTGGCGCCAGTTCACGACATCCTTCTCTTCTACGCAAGAGACGAGACTGGAATTAACTCGCAGTATCGCGACATCGAACGCGACTATATCGCAACGAAGTTACTACGACATGCATGACGCAGACGGGCGTGTATTGGCGTCGACTAACCTGCGCGAGCCCTGGCGATGCGCGGGCCTGATCTTACGATGCGACCGGCATATGTCGTCACCTGGCGTAAAGGGACGCACTGGCGCTGACCGAATGAACATGGACGAGTGGACAAGAGGGTCGGATTTACTCGCCGCAGACAGGACGGATGCCGCAGTGCAAGCGATACCTCGACGAACTGCCAGGGGCTCCCGCTCAGAGACCTGTGGGACGACATTCCTCCGATCAACTCCGCTAGCACGAGGAGCGTCTCGGCTATCCGACGCAGAAGCCGGTCGCGCTGCTTGAACGCATCATCTCGGCCAGCAGCAACGAAGGCGACGTGGTCCTCGATCCGTTCTGCGGTTGCGGGACGGCGGTGCATGCGGCGCAGAAGCTGAAGCGCCAATGGATCGGGATCGACATCACGCATCTCGCGATCTCGTCTGATCGAGAAGCGGCTGAAGGATCGCTACAAAGGCCGGGCGAAGTTCGAAGTTCACGGCACGCCGAAAGACCTCGGATGCGGCGCGCGATCTGGCGCGACGCGGGACAAGTATCAGTTCCAGTGGTGGGCGGTCTCGCTGGTCGACGCGCAGCCGTTCCAGGGAAAGAAGAAAGGCGCGGACACGGGCATCGACGGGGTGAAGTTCTTTCGCGATCTCGACCGGAAGGAAGTGCACAAGATCGTGGTGAGCGTGAAGGGTGGCGGAATCAAGCCGGATGACGTGCGCGCGCTCAATCACGTGCGAGAACGCGAGAAAGCGGAGATCGCGCTGTTCATTTCGCTGGAGCAAGCGACGCCGGCAATGGTGAAAGACGGCAGCGTCAGTCGGTTTCTACGAAAGCAGGGCGGGGAAGAAGTTTGCCCGTGTGCAGTTGCTCACGATCGATGGTCTGCTCGACGGCAACGCAACGCGCCGAGCATCCCGATTACGAACCGGATTTGAATTTCAAGAAGGCCAGGGCGGAAAGCGATTCGGAGCAGCAGCCGTTAATTTAGTTTTCAGAGTTTGCGCTCCTCAACCATAAGGGCGTGGTGCGTCGTCTGCTTTGTCGCCCTTCGGATGATAGATTCGGCGGTTTGATTTAGCGGGCGGTGCCGGGAGTTCCTTCTTTGGCGGCGAAGGGTCACCGAAGCCTAACCTGAGTTTCCATTTCGCGAGTTTGGCCGCCTGACCCGGAGACAAAGAAGCCATGAGGGGCTGTCGTCATAGCAACTTTCGTGCAGTTGCACATTGCCCCTCTACCCGGAGGAAGCGACTTGCCGTCGCTTCCTCCGGGCAGGGTTTACGGTAGCGCGTTGCCCGAATGCGACTTCACCTGCGTGGTATCGCCAGCGTTGACAACGCCATCCGTATTCACGTCGGAACGGAAGTTAGTCGCATCCGTTGTCTGGCCCGAGCGGGATTTCGTTTGGGTCGCGTCGCCGGCATTCACCATGCGGTCACCGTTGGTATCGCCGATGAGGAAACTCGCGCCGAGCGCGACACTGGGCAGGACTTGTGAGAAGGCTGTCGGTAAGATTGGTCAGACTAACCGTGAGCGTCTGTGCATCGGTCACGCCGGTTAGATTAATCGTCATCGTATGTCCGCTGAAGGTCGGACTTCCGGCAACGCTGCCTGCACCAGCGGTCACGCTGGCGTTGCCGCTCACCATCGTGTTACTAAAGGTAACAACGAGCGTGTAGTTGCCGCCGCCGTTCCGGCATTCGACGCCGGTTGTGCCAGTGAGTGGCATGTCGATATCGAAGTTTCCCGCGCCGCCATGCGTCAGCCGCGAAACCGCTGAGGTGGGCTGGAGCAGAGCATTACGGAGAATAGAGGCGGACGTTCCCAGGGCCCATGCTGCGCCACTCGGTCCGGCGTAGATCCTCACGACCGTATTCACATGTGCATTCTGGAATGACCAGGTGGCTCCGCCGTCAGTTGTTTTGCAGAGGGCAGTTTTGAGCTTTGACCAGCACACGTATCCTGTATTCGCATCGATGAAGTCGAGGCTGATGACATCAACCGTAGCTGGAAGCGCAATTTGCTGCCAGGTAGCTCCACCATCGGTTGACTTGCCTACCCGGTTTGTCCCCGAGCTCGATGCCGATGTAGACGAGATTGGCATCAACTGCGCGGACCGCTCTGATTTGACCGGTAAACGGCGTCGTAACTGGCGTCCAGTTTGTCCCGCCATTTGTGGTCTTGTAGATAGGTCGGCCTGACGAATTGAGAGTAATGTAACCGACATTTGCATCTACCATGTCAAGGGCAGCGATGCGAGTCCGTGGTTCCAATAGTTTGCTGAGTCCACGTCGTTCCCCCGTCGGTTGTCTTGAAGATGTTGCCACCGGGGACATTGGCAAAATTGACGAAGACCCATCCCGTGTTGGCATCGACAAATTCCATCGCCTGCAGGGTGTAGTTAGTGGCGGAGGGTCGAGTTACAGGTGCCCAGGTCAATCCAGCATCGGTGGTTTTCACCACCTGGCTGTTTGTTCCACATGCATACCCGAGCTGAGAATCGACGAATGAGACAGCTTGCAGATCCGTGTTCACCGGAACGTCGATCGCGCTCCAGGTGTCACCCCGATTCGTCGAACGAAGCACCTGCCGCGTCCCGATCGTCCGTTGACGGCCGACTGCCACGACTGTGCTCGTGTTCGGCACCTCTTTGATATCGAACATGAGTGCTGTGGTGAGTTGGAAATTGTTTGATGTCCAACTCATCCCACCGTCGGTTGATTCTGCTACCAAACCGAACGTCTCCGGCCATGATCAGCATTGACCCTTGTTTCTCGAGTGAGATAGAAGTTCTAAAGTGTCGAGAGCCCCGAAAGTTCCTGCAACGGGGATGATGGGCAGAGGGGTCCAGGTGCCACCAAGGTCGGTCGATTTGTAGAGGAAATCCGGTGCACCGACGGCGTAAATCTCAGTCGGCGAGATAATCTTCATTTGGAAGAAGGCCCAGTCCGTCTGTGGCGGCGGCAGAGCGGGCCCATGTGGCACCGCCATCTGTGGTTTTGCTAATTTCGCCGGACGATCCGACAACAAACCCTGTCATCGAGTCGAGGAATGACATCCCGAGCGTTGATTTCCTACCGTGCCGGGAACAGGGGTGCTCCAGGTGAGTCCTCCGTCGGTTGTGTTAACCACTCCACCATTTTGCAGGACCGCGTGCACAACCATTGGATTAATTGCCACCAACGCACGTAACAGGAGTTCGTAGTTGTGTAGACGGTTGTCCAGGTTGCGCCGCCGTCCGATGGTTTTGATGATTGTCCCTGCCGACCCGCTGGCTGCTCCAGCAGCGACGTATCCTGTGCTCGCATCGCCAAACGAGATCGACTGACAGCGTTGGGTAGTAGGCACGCCACTCGCCACAGGAGTTATCGTCACACCTCCATCCGAGGTTTTACCAACAAATCCCGTATCGCCGGCAATGATTCCGTTCGTCGGGTTGACGAATCGCAGATCGTAGTTCTGCCCTATCTGGCCCGCGTTGTTTGTTGGGATCCCGGCCTGGTGATGAAAATACCAACTAGCTCCGGCATCTGTCGTTCGCATAAAGGTCCCGTTTGCACCGACGGCGATCCAGTTATTGGCATCAAGCGTCTGGATCTTTCGCAGGGTATTGGGTTGTGGCTTCGGATGGGTGAACTTCCAATCCTGGTGGTCTTGAGCGAAGGCGGTAGAACCTGAGCCGAGTAAGAACAGAATTCCAGCGAGGAGTGTAGCTAGAACGTAAGATTTGTTTTTCATTCTGTGGGTTCCTTTGATTTGGTTAGGTTTAAGAGTAGAGGACATTGTGATCCCTTCGCGATTGCCCGCCGGAGGAAGCGACTTGCTCGTCGCTTCCTCCGCGCGGGGATTACGGTAGCGCGGTGCCCGAATTCGCCTTCACGATGACGGAATCGCCGCTGTTGATACTGCCATTCTCGTTGACGTCGGAGCGGAAGTTGGTCGCATCCGTCGTCTGACCGGAGCGGGCTTTCGTTTGGGTCGAGTCGCCCGAGTTGACGCCGCCGTTGGCGTTCGTGTCACCGAGGAGCACGCCCATGTTGATCGTCATATTGCCGCTGTTAACGCCGTCACTCACACAGTTGAGCCCGACGGTGATATACTGCGCGTTGGCCACGCCGGTGAGATCCACCGTGATCGTGTTCCCGCTGACCGTCGCCATCGCCACCGAGCCGGTGCCGACAGTCAGTGCCGCGCTGCCCAAGGTCACGGGCGAGGCGAAGGTGACCACGATCTTGATAGTCGTTCGTCAGTCCGCCGCTGCGGCATTCGATTCCGATCGGGCCGCTCGACGGCAGGTCGATATCGAAATCGCCCGCGGCGCCATGGGTCTTGCGCGAAACCGCGCTCACTGCCGTGGGCGCCTGTGTTTCATCCGCGCCGATGTCCGGCGTCGTCGCACTGCGCATATTCCCGTCGATGTCGGTCGTGATCCCAGCTATGGGCACGCCGGCATTGTCGACCGCCGAACCGCAGGTGATGTGCAGATCGTCAGCCGATATGAAGGGCACAGCCGTGTTAAAGGCAATCGATGCATTATCATTCGTCCCGGCGGCCGAAAGAGGCATGGAATACGCCTGCAACTGAGCCAGGGTGATGAGGAAGGTCCCGACGATGTTCCCGCCCTGGCCAACTCCCTGTGTCGTCACGTCCGTGCCGTAGTAATAGGCATTGTTATTGAGGGTCAGATTCATGTCGCGGTCGCAGGGGATGGCAGGAAGACCGCGACATGCCTTATATTTGGGGGTGTCCCCCCGGTCATGTTGTTGGCGAAGATGTTATCGCGCACGTTGCACCCGGTGCTCGTTTGGGCGTTGATGGCAAAGGCCGCGCTCAGGAGAGTCGTGCTCGGCGTGCCAAGCGTCGGGCCGTAGAGATTGACCGAGTTATAGTAAACCTGATGCCCCGTGCCCGTCGTAGATGTCGATGCCAACAGCTCCGGTGGTGGGGCCGTTGTTGAAACCTCCGGTCATATCGTGGTTGATATTGCTGACGAAGTTATTCGTCACCACGATGTTATTGCCCCCAGCGAGATCAATGCCGATAGCTCCGACGGTTTGACCGGCGTTGAGCTGCATAATGTCCCTGATCTTATTCTGGGTGATGGTGCCTCCATTGATGACGAGATTGGTTTGAATTCCGGCCACCTTGGTTGTGCTGGCGGGGGTGGAAGCAATACCGCTGACGGTGTTGCCACTGATCAGGAAGCCCTGGCAATTGCCGACCCGAATACCTCGTAAGTTATTCTTATCGGCCGCGACGGTCGAACCGCAGATATTGCCGGTAACGACCCAGCCGGTATCAGCTGCGAAGGTCGTGCCACGCAGGTCAGCACGAGTTCTGGACCCGGAAGATATTGTTGTTCTGGACCAGGATGTTGTTATTCGCGAACTCGGCGTCGTTACCCAAGGGTAACTCCGCTGCCGGACAACACACCGGCAAGCGGCTGCACGCCTGGGCCGCCAGAGAGATTGCAGTCTTGCACGGTGCTATTGTTGGCGCCATCGCTGAAACTGAAGCTGGTGATCCAGACGCAGACGCCAGCGGTATTGCTGTTCGTAATCGTGAGATCACGGGTCGGCAGATCCCCTTCGTCCGTGGCCATCATGCCGCCATTGTTCCCTTCGATCGTGACGTAATCCGCGCCATTGATGCGAATAATCCCGGTCGCGCTGCTGCCATTGATGGCCACAGTCTGGGCATTCGCCGGCTTGATCGTGATCGTGTTGGTCGGGCTCGAGTCGCCGTTAGGATTGATGACGATCGGGAAGGTTTCGCCCGTCGAATAATCCGCATCGGTCAGGACAAATGTGGCCGGGCCGGTGAGTCCTTTGGTGTTCAAATCGGCGATCGCCGCGGTCAGAGTGTTGTAGGGAGGCGATTGGGCCGCGCCCACGTTGAATGTCCCCGAGGCAGAGGCCACGATGGTATAGCTGTTCGGAGTAGTAGGCGGAGTGCCTGCTGCCGGCGGATTCGTCGTGAAGGCGCCAGCCCCGGCGGAAGGATTGGCCCCGACATTCGGCGTCGCCGCAGTATCCTGCGCGACCACGTAGTATTGAATCGGGTCGCCAATCATCACGCCACCGAGCATTCCATAGTCGATGGTGAAGGTGTAGCTGCTGCCGCCGCCGTAGGTTGCCTGCGCCGCCGTGAAAGCGCCGGCCATTCCCTTTCGATAGTAGAGCACCGGCAGACCGGCCCCCATCGTCGGCACCCCGCTTCCGTCAGTGATCGTCGTGGCCAGCATCCGGTTGGCCGTGCTGGCCGTGTTGGCCAGAGGTGTGTAGGTAATCACCGGTGGCGTGATGTCCATGGGGATGCCATTAAATTCGTCAGCCCCAATGTCCGGTGACGTTCCAGAGCCGACGTAACCTGGGTTGCCCTGTCGGATGTCGCCATCGAAGTCGTCGGTGATCCCGGCGACGTTGGCCCCGGCACTCTCCAACTGCGTCGCAACAGTCGTATCGATGTGGAGGAAGTTTGCGTTGCCGCACGTTGTGCTGAGGAAAGGCGGGTTTTCTGTCACGGAGGCCGAATCTCGGGTTGCGACCCGGGTCTGATAGGCGGCCAGCGTTTGGTCTGAGTTTGTTCCGTCGAAGAAAATCAGCCTGGCCGCACCGGGCGTGCCCGCATAGAAATCGTTGTTATTGGAAACTGAGCCGTAATTGGCCAATACGGCGCTCGATCGACGATACGCGGCCGTCACCCCTGTTCCATTTGGAGTGGAAAGGTTAACGATGACGTTGTTCCGCAGATTGAGGGTGGCAGTCGTCGGGGTCGCGTTGGTGAGAACAGAAAGGCCGCTGCTGCCGAAGTTTGCCCCAGTGGAGGTGGCATTCAAATAGACGGTGTTGTAGGAAATGTTGACACTGGAGATGACGGTGTTTGTGTTGAGGTTGATACCATTCAATGGGTTCGCCGCGCTCGTCAGCTGGCGTCCTCAGATCACCGATCAGATTGTTGTAGAGGTTGATCGTGGTTCCGGCGCTTGTGCACAAAAACGCCATTCATTGTCCCGGTTGCGCTGCTGTTCTCCAGATTACAAATCTTGTTGTGATGGACGTTCTTGGTGGAACCGACGCCGCCTCCAATCTGAATGCCCGTCACGGCGCCGGCGCCGGTGCTGGTAAGGCTGTTAATATTATTTTGGTAGACGTTTACCGTTCCAGTCCCCGTGGTGCCCGTCGCGAGGGCGGTGATCAGGTTGGCGTTCGTAATCCCGCTCACGGTATTGTTGAATACGTTGGTGGTGCCATTGGTGCCATTCTCGTTCAGCCCGGTGACAGTGCCGGTGCCAGTGGTGATGCCGCTAATCGTGTTGCCGGAAATCGTCTTGTTCGGCCCGGTGAACGGCCCGGAACCGTTGCTATGGTTTATCCCGAGGACGCCGGTATTACCTGTGAGGGTAATGTTGGAAAACGTATTATTGTTAAAGTTACTCGTGACCCCGGCTACGTCGATACCGGTATCGGTGAACATCGTTACTGATCCGCCCGCTCCGGTCTTGTTAAATCCAGTAACAATCGAGTTGTTGTTGACATTCTTGGTGCCGGTTGCCGTCGCGATTGAGTTAGTGTTGTTAATGAAGTGTGACTGAACCGGTAGTATTAGGAGTGAGGTTGGTAAACGTGTTGTTGCTGATGCTCTGAGTGAGAGCCGTGCTGGCATTTTGAAGCACCGTGATCGTGCCGGTCCCCGCCACCGTGTGAGTGATATTGTTGAAATCGTTATTGTCGATGTTGAGCGTCGAGGTGGCGCTGTTGGTCGTCGCTTCCACCTGAATGCCGTTCATCGCGCCCGCGACGAGCCCGCTCCGGACAGAAACGCTATTGTGGTTGATGGTGTTGGCGAAGGTTCCCGTCGGAGCATTGCTGAAGGCCGGGACGTAAATGCCGCGCAGAGTTCCAACCGTCGTGCCACCGTTGGAGCTCGCCACCGTGTTGTAAGAAACGTTATAGTTTTTCGTGTTCCGAACGAGAATCCCATTGACCGTCCCGGAAACGTTGGCGTAGCCGGAGAAGGTGCCGGTCGTGCCGTAATCGGTCACGCTATTGCCGGTCGCCAGGGCAGCGCCGCCAATGTCGAGCGCGATCGTTGTTATCCACCGCCGCCGTCGGGCCAACGACGATGATTCCCAATGGTTCACATTGCTGATGTTGTTCCCGTAGATTTTCAACCCGCTGTTACCGCCAGCGGCGCCGGTGGCCGTTGCACTGACGGTTACTGCGGTCGCGCTGTGGGTCGAGTTGCTGTAGATGCCGAACGTATTTTGATAGGTTCGGTTAAGAGTCGATCGTGTTACCGGAAATGGTATTGTTCTGGGCACCATCTGTCGTCGTGACATAGAGCAAAGCCACGCCCCATTCCGTCATGTTGTTGGTGCCCGGCTGTGGTCACGGTATTCGCAGCGTTTTCCTGCATGACAAAGCCGGTGATGGTGACCCAGTCCGCGCCGATCAATTTGAAAATGGCGTCATTCAGATTGCCCACGGTCTGGGCGCCTGAGGCGGTGATCGTGTTCCCGTTGCCCTGAATAATGACCGGGCTCGACATGCTCGTGGTGGTCAGCACGAGGCTGCCGGTGTCGCCGATGACATAGCCCCCGGCCGGAGCGGTCTCGGGATTTGCCGCCAGCAGGTTCAGGGTGACGCCGCCCGCGCCCACGCCCTGCGTGTTCAGATCGGTGATGGCGGCAGCGAGCGTCGCATAGTCGCCGGGAATGTTTTTTGTCCCCATGAGCTGGGCCGAAGCGACAGAGCTCAGAATGATTGAACAAAAGGTTGCGGCGACAAAGACGCTGCGGCTTAGATTGCGGGGTTTGGTTTTGGTTTTCATGGTTGTTGGGTATTGGTCGGGTGGCCTGCGATCTCGTCGCAGAAAACCCTGCGGGTTGATTCTATTTTCCGATTCTGCCGGTAGTTCATGCGGCCAGCCGGCGGATGGTATCGAGCACTTCGGCGCCGGAATCGTTCTTTCGGAAATAGGCGGCGCAGCCCACCGCTTCGGCTTCTGCGCGAGCGTCGGGATCGTCGTGGGCGGTGATGAAAATGAAGGGAGTTCGTTCCCCTGTCGCCAAAAGCTGTTTGCTCAACTGGATGCCCGACATGCCTCCGAGCTGGATGTCGAGTACGAGGCAATCGAATTGCCGATGCGCCTTATCCGCGAGATACGCTTCCGCTGAAGAATAGGTTACCGGCTCGATGTCCGCGGCGCGCAGCAGCCGTCCAAACGAACGGCACACATTTTCATCGTCATCGACGACCGCGACATGGATTTGTTTGGTGCTGGTCATCGGTAACCGACGAGCACCTTAGACGTCCGCGCGAAATGCTGACTACTGCCCTTTGGGGAAGGTCGTCGCGGACGCGGAAAAGATGCCGGCTTCCTGTGTCAAACGCGTGAGCTCCGCGACCGACGGCACACCCAATTTTGTCGTGATCGCGGTGCGATGCAGTTTGACCGTGCGTTCATGAATGCCGAGGTCGTCGGCGATTTGTTTGTTCAGTTTTCCCTGCACGACATGCCCAAGAACTTCGCGCTCGCGTTCCGTGAGCGCGTCGAATCGTGTGCGCAACGCCAGCTTCCGGGCGCGCAGTTCGCGTTCACGTACATCGCGCTCCAACGCGCGTTTCACCGCATCCAGCAGCTTTGCTTTGGGTGCGCGCTTTTCCAGAAAATCCTCCGCACCAGCGCGCATCGCGCGCACGCTCGAGGGGATGTCGCCGTGACCGGTGAGGAAGAGAATCGGAAGCGGATTGCGCGTTCGCGCCAGCGCCGCTTGCAGTTCGAGTCCGCCCATTTCGGGCATCTGTAAATCTGCCACCACACACCCCGGTACGTCCGGTGCGCGCTCCGCGAAAAATTCCCGCGCAGAAGCAAACGTTCTTACCGCCAACCCACTTGCACGCAGCAGCCGCGAAGTGGCAGTGCGGAAAGACTCGTCGTCATCGACGATGTGGACGGTGGCGAGGGGCGAGGGGCTGGTGGCCAGGGCAGAGGGCTTCACGGAGTTGGACGATTCTTGAGCCGCACGATGGTTGCGCTTAGCATTCGATTGATCTCTCCGGCAAGTGCCACACGCTCGGCGACGATTTCCGATGGCATCCAGTGGCGAAGGCGTAGGTATCGGCCTTCGGTTTCGCGGAGCGAGCCACGAGCGATGACTAGAAAACGGCGGTATTCGATCGTGCTTTCACGGCCATACCCTTCCTCAATGTTTGAGCAAACGGAGTCGGCGCTGGCAATTTGCTGGCTAACGAGTCGTTCCAATTTCCGGCCGTTGAAGTGGCGCGTCATATCCTCGACCACGAGATCAAACAGCCGAAGCGCCTTCTGATAGGCTTCAAATCCCGCAAGTCCACTCTCGCTCACGAGAGCATCTCCTCGCCACCCGCCACTCGCCCCTCGCCACTCTCCGTCTTCAGCGTGAAGCGAAATGTCGCGCCGACGTCGTCGTTCCTCTCAGCCCACAATTTTCCCCCGTGCGCCTCGATGATGGTGCGCGAGATCGGCAGGCCCATTCCCATCCCGTTGGGCTTGGTCGTGAAGAACGGATCGAAAATCTTCGCGAGCTTTTCTGAGTCAATGCCATGCCCGGTATCGCGGACGGCGACCTCGACCAACTGCGCGTCGTCCAGTCTCGCGCTGACGTGGACGCGCCGATTCTCCGGGGAGGCGCCGTTTAGCGCGTCCATCGCGTTGATAATAAGATTAAGCAGGACCTGCTGAAGGTGCACGCGGTCGCCGCGCACCAGTGGTAGATCGACAGGCATCCCAACCTCCAGCGTTACGCGCCGTGTCGCCGCGTCCGGCCGCGCGAGACTTGCGACCACACCGATCAGTTCGGCCACGTCGAGCGGGCGCGTTTCGAGATCGTGCCGCGTGAGCAAAGCGCGCATGCGATCGATCACATTGCCTGCTCGTTGATCATCGGCGCGGATATCGGCGAGGATGGCGCGGATCTCATCGAGGTCGGGATTTTCACTTTGCATGAAAAGCTCGGCGGCCTCGGCGTTGCGTAAGATGGCGCCGAGGGGCTGATTGATTTCGTGCGCCAGGGCCGAGGCCAGCTGCCCCATCATCGAGACACGTCCCACGTGTGCGATTTCGTGTTGTAGACGCTCCGTCTCGAGTTGTGCTCGCCGCCGCTCCGTGATGTCCCGGCAAACTCCGTGCATGCGAAAAGGTGCGCCGGAATTCGCATATTCCACCCGCCCGGTGGCTGCGATCCATCGCTCGCCACCGTCGGGCCAGACCACGCGATATTGCACATCGTACGGACGCTTTTCCGTCAGCGCCGTTCGCACGTTGCGTTCCATCATTTCTCGATCGTCCGGGTGCACGCGTTCCCGGAAAACGCTGAAGGTGATTGACTCGTCCGCGTGAAAGCCAAACATCGTGCGAAAGCGTGGTGTGACCCATATTTCGTCGCGCGCGATGTCCCAAACCCAGAGACCGAGATTGGCCGAATCGGTTGCCAGACTCATGCGCTCCTCGCTTTCGCGCAACGCGGCTTCGCTCATGTGCAACTGCTGCGCGGTTTGCGCGGCACGCAGGATGTCATGGCCGAGTTCGAAACCCATGGCCAGGATGACACCGAGGAATGGAAAGCTAATCAGGTAAGGTGAGTGAATGATCCTCGCGTGGATCAGGGCCGAGATTCCCGCTGCCATGACAATGAAAAGCGTGACGCTGCCCCCCACGATCGCCGCTCGCCTTCGATTCTCCGTCCCGCCGCGACGCCACAGGGCGATCGAAGCGTCGATCACGAAAGCCAGCATCAATAGGGAGCTCAACTCTCCCAGACGCGTCCATGGATTGCTCACCCCTTCCGGCATGGCCACGGTGTCGCCAAGAAAATCGAGGTGCCGGAGCCCGGTGATCTCGCGGAAATTCAAATTCGGCGGAAAAGCAAAATTGAGGGCCAACGAAACCAGGCGCGCTCCGATTGCGGCGATTCCAAGCCAGCGCCGGCCTGTCCCGAAATAAGCTCCGACGAACCCAATAATCCCGACGTAAATCACGAACATCGGGACGTGCGTCCATTGCAGGGCGCGGCCAATTTCAGCGGGAGTTCGTGAATGCATGATAGCCAATTCACCGAAGGCGATTCCCGCCACGCCGAGCGCTGCGACGGTAAAAAGCAAATTTTCCCACGCGCGCCGCTTTATGCCGACGAACAGATGCGGCAGAGCCATGGTCACACATGCTCCCAGAACCAGCGCCCAAATGAATGTGACCCAGCTCATGAGCGCGCCATTAAGAGCGACAATTCCAACAATGCATCTGGTAGCGGCATGATCTCGAGAAAGCCCGATTATGAAGAAAACGCAGCTCGAAGTCGGTACAAAACCGCATCCGCGCGCCAGGAGGCTCGCTACTCTTCTTTCGATCTAATTTCGGGCGCGCCGGCCCGGAAACCGCAGCGCCTTAGGGCAGGGCGTCGCCGAGAGCGTCGAACTCCGATTTCTGCGGCGGTTACTTCGCGGCGCGCGTGATCGTGAACAAGGCGGCAACGATTCCAGCAACACCACCGCCGACGCCGTAATCGGTCGTCAAGCGGGGGCGGTGCTGGCGCGCGGCGATTCAGGGCTACGATCCTGCTCAGGCGCTCCGACGACGAACCGCCGTGCGGAATGTCGTGAATAAATGGCGAAGTCCAGTGCCGCACGATCGGCTCCCGGTCTGTCGGCCCGCTGATAATCTTCTCAATCGCGGGACTGCGCATGTTCGTCAGATGCTTCGGCCTTGCAAGGCGAAGCGGCCGCACGCGAAGCATGTTCAGCTGCGGCAGCGTGAATGGGGCCGTCTCGGCGGTTACGGCAGGGGCGCTGACACAGCCTGTTCGGCGTTGATGAATCCGAAGCCGTCCAGCTGCGAGAACCCGAAACCAAGTCGGTTTCTTATCCTGCCGTCAAAGGTGGCGCCACCTTCGAGCGTGCCGCTAAAGCGCATCCCGTCGGCAGTGACCGTTCCCTCGGGGATCAAAACTCCACCGCCGATCAGGTCGGCGTTGTAGTTGGCCAGCGAAGCGCCCCGCTGCGAGCGTTACGTTCGGGCCCCGAATGAGACCGCGCCCGATGGTAAACCGCAGGATGTCGCCGCCCACAAAACTGCCGGTCGCAAAATTCAGGGTCAACGTTTGACCCTGGTTAGGCGTGACCGTTACTGGCGCCGGAGCTGGGTTGCTCAATACCGGCGTAACATCGGCTGCGATCAAACCCGTGCTCGCGCCGACGGTGAAGGCAAATGCGCCAGTCGCAGTCGCCGTGGTGAAATACATTCCCGGAGTGATATTCGAGAAGTAATTATTATTTATGTCCACGCCGTTCTGACCGCTGGTTACGCCGCCACCCTCGGAGGCGAGGCCGTTCGGATTGAAGACGAAGCTGCTGATCGCGCCCGGCCCCACATAAGCGATAGAGGTCGAGTTAGGATCGTTACGCCCACGACTTTGAACCGCGGTGTTGTCGCTCCGGATCGTTACCGTAACTTTCCCGCCATTGCTGGTCCGCGCCACGCCGGTCGCCATGTAAGGATCGAGGTCGTGCGGGAACGTGCTGTTCTGCAAAATCGTCCGCATCTGCGTGGGAGTAACAGTCCCGGGACCGCCTTTGGCATCCAGAACGAGCGCCGCAATTCCGGCCGCATGAGGTGCCGCCGCACTCGTGCCATAAAATTGGCCCCCACCTGTGTCGACATCGTTCCCGGAATCGCCCTGAGCCCCACCCCACGTGCTATTGGAACCGTTGGCTGCCGCCAGCCGCGGCTGCAGTCGCACCTCTGGCGTCGGATAAAGGTTTTGATTTCGATCGAAGAAGATCAACGCCGGTCCACCGGAGGTGAAGTCCTGCGGAACGTTCGGCTTGAAGACATCGTAGGCGGCCACGCCGTTGCAGCCCGCAGCGATCGAATGGCGTCCGGTAACCGCGGAGTTGTAATCGAAATATTCCGCGGGCGCATCGACCGCACTGCCGTTTCGAGCCGTGCTGCAGCGGACGCGGGTCGCGGGGCGTGGCGCCGTCGGCGTGCTCGAGCGCGCGATGACAAATTGCACCTGCGTCACTCCGCCGGGACGGACGAGGGTTCCGAGCTCGACCGGTCGGTTGCTCGCGAGGTTATTGCTCGTAAGCCCGGTAGTGCCGACATAGAAGCCGGTATCCAAGCGGAAGATGAGGAGATTCAAATCGGTCGTAAGCAAAGGGCGAGCCGGTCGCGGTGTTTACCACCAAATTGAAATTGCCGCTGGTGGTGCCGAACCGGCGGACCGTAACCGTGTAGGTCCCGGTGGCGGGCGGGAAGAATGTGACCACCTCGTCGGTCCCCGAGTCCTGGTCGACAAGGACAACGCCCATCGAATCGGTGATCGAAACAATGCCATCGAAGTTGCCGCTCGTGGCTGTCTCCGAGATCACGTATTTCTGCCCCGCGCTCAGCGGGGGAATGTCGTTGAAAACGACCGGTGTTGGGCCTCCAACGCCGGTATTGGAGTAGATCGGAGGCTGATTCAAGATCGGCGGGCTGGAATCGTACGGATCATCCCACTGCATTTCGCAGGCGGTGACGGAGCTGATGTTCCAAAGGCAGGCCACGTCCTGCCCATTCGGATTGAAGTTGTGAAATCCGCCCTGATACAAATTCGTCGGAACGCCGGTGAGATCGATATTCGTCCCGACGAGCGCAGTATTGGTCGCCGCCGTCACACCGACGCCATTCGGTACCATCCGCAGATCAGAATTGTAGACGCTGACGCCGAATGAGTTGCCGGCGGACGCAAAATAGGACACGCCGACCGCTGTCACATCATCGACGCCGTTAGCGACCACACCTCCGTCGGCAAATACGGGCTCGCCGCCGTAGCTCACGTCGTCAGTGATCACATCCGCGCGGAAGCCGGGCTGCGTGTTCGGGACGCCCGGGAATCGGCCGGACAAAGCGCGAATGTTGTTCGCGAAACCCACTTCACCGATAAAGGCGGTGGCAAAACCGATTTTCGCCTTCGGCGCCATCTTGTAAACGATCTCGCACATCCCGCGGCCTTCATCGGTGCTCCCGGGGAGGTCCTGAAGAACGACAACAGGCTGTGTATTCACCGGGTTATTGGCGGCACCGGGCAGATCCCAATTGTTCACGTTCGTCGTCGCAGCCGCGGCGTTGCTCGCGAAACTGTCCGACAACACGCCGACAGTGATTCCTTCACCATCATAGTTCACCGGCGCGCTCGGATTGTAGAACTGATTGATCTTGTCCACCCGATGCTGCGTGACGCCCTGGAGAAATTTGGTTCCGAGCATGGCGAAGTTCGGAGCAGGTGGATTGGGATCGACCTTGGTCTCGTTACCTGGACCATTTTTCCGCGCGTCCAGGTTCGGTTTCAGGGCGAGAAAGACCGCGCGCACTCCCGGTGCTTTCGCGAGAGTCAACGCATCTTCCACTGCCACCCATCCCTCAATAATTCCGATACCACGATATGTGGGATCGACTGACGTGACCTCGAAGGAACTGGCGTTTTTCGCGAGCGTTTTCTGCAGCTCGTCGACACCCACCTTGCCGTCGAGGGTAATGTCGACCATGTAGCGACCGTCCTCGGCCTTGATCGCGAGCGCGTCATAATTCGCGGCCGCTTCCGTCGTGAACCCATTATAGAGAGGCGGCGTGGCGTTCCTGGAACTCGAGAGCGCAAGGTTGCTTTCGACCAGTTTGTCGAGGCCGTAGCCAAGGTTGTCCGGAACGGGCTTTGCGTGAAGAGCGGGCGCGCCAAACACAATCGCCAGGGCAAGAGCAGCCGCGGAGTTAAACTGCTTGAAAATTGAAAGAGAGAGCGTGGATTTCACGGATTCGTTAGGCAAGATCAATAGGTAAAAATGAAGATGGGAACCGGGTCATCTGCGTAATTTCTGTTGGCGCCGTTTCCAGGCCAGGAAAAGAATCGTCATTGCGACCGCGGACAACGCCGTCGTCGAAGGCTCCGGAATTGCGGACGCGGTCGCCGCGCCCGTCAGGTTGATTTGATATGCGCCCATTTCTGCGAAACCGGCGAGCCCGTTGAAGTTCGAATGCGTGGCCGGATTGATGCCGGCGGCTGGACCCCGCACCGCGGTCGAATCACCCCCGGGGAAGCCGTTGAACAGCAGCTGGCTATTGAGATTGATCGGCTCATTCCCGGAAAGGCTGATGCCGAGGAAATAGACGCCCGGGCTGAGTGAGATCGTGAAACCGGTCCCCGCCGGCAAGGTTGATTGGAGCGTCGTCCCGTTGGCGTCGTCGTTCGTGTAAACTCCGGTCCCGTTGCTTCTAAAAAGGAAAAGCGCTGTGTCTACGAGCGTTAACCCGTTCACGGTCGAGGCTGAGAAGGTCATCGGCGACGTCAGCGTAAAGATGAACATGTCTGCATCGTTGACCCCGGAAATAGTTCCGGTGATCGAGATCAGCATTTGTCCACTGGTTACCCCGGTGGTCTGGGCGGTCGCGAGCGTTTGGCCAGCGTCCCCGATTTCCGCATAGATCTGAGCGTGGAGAGAGCCGGCGCTCAGCACGAGGATGGCCGCGAGACCGGAAAGCGCCCGAAAGAGTTTGATGCACATAATGAGGGTAGGGTGTTAGGCAAACATCCCTCTCGCGGAATAACGGGGATTGGGACGATGGAAGTCGTCCGCGCGGCCACCTGGGAAGGAACGTTTGTCAGCAATCTGCGGTTTTCGCCGCGATCGCGCCAATACTTTTGCGAGAAAGTTTACGCTGCCTGCGGAAACCAACTTTCGCGTCTTTCCGAACAGCCGATTGTTAACGTCGCGCACCGCCCAAATCACGCTTGTCATCAAAGGGGCTCACAGTAAGCTTGCGCTCCCAAATCGGGCACTGCATGTCGCTGGCCAGCTTATTATCTGCCGAGCAAATCATTCCGGAGATGAAGGCCACCGAACGCTGGCCGGCCATCGTCGAATTGATCGATCTCCTCGTTCGTCTGGCCCGGATCAAGACGGAAGATCGCGACAGCATCCTCGCTTCGCTCAAACAGCGCGAGGAAACGATGAGCACCGGGATCGGTTTCGGGATTGCGATCCCGCACGCCTCGTCCGATCGGATCGATCAGGTAGTGGCCGCGTTTGGCCGTTCCTCCAGGGGTGACGCCACCTAGACTCAAGATCAGCGACCGCCGGAAAGAAAGCGCCTTCGAGTGTCACGCTTTACCAATCGATAGATGCCGGGCTCCTTTGAAGCGCGCGCCCCGGCAATGTTCAGAGTTCGAATGCCGTTCTCGGCGCTGAACGCAACCAACAGGGACACCGGTTCGCAGTTTCGCCCCGGCAGGTGAATCCAGGGCTTGCCATGCTTCTCGGCGAGCTCAGCGGTTTTCTTTGAGCCACCAGAGAGCGTCGGGGTGATGATCCTCAGGTGCTCCGACGACGCAGCCGGAAGGCGAGGAACGATAGCGCGCCAAAGGCCAGCAGCGCCCATGATTGTGGCTCAGGGATAATATGGACCGCGAGGTCGTTGCCATTGCCGACGCGATTTAGCGAGTCGGAGCCGATAAAGGCGTAATCGATCGTGGGCCGATACCGCCGGAGGAAGCGACTTGCCGTCGCTTCCTCCACGCAGGGTTTACGGTAGTGCGTTGCCCGAGTGTGACTTCACGGCGGAGGTATCGCCGGAGTTGATGATGCCATTCGTATTGACGTCGGAACGGAAGTTAGTCCCATCAGTCGTCTGACCGGAGCGACCTTTCGTTTGGGCGGTGTCGCCGGCGTTAACAATGCGATCACCGTTGGTGTCGCCGACAAGAACACCCATGGGGATGATGAAGCTGGAGGAGCCGTTCACCCCATTCAGCCTCACCTGGATGTTCTGCTGGCTGGTAACATTAGTAAGCGGGATGGTAACGGTATTTCCACTAACCGTGACCATGCCGCCATTCGGCGTGCCGCCGCTTCCAACTGTGCCGCTACCAGCGATTAGTTCGGCCTGCGGATTACCACTTACGGTCACTGCCTCGCTGAGGCTAACGACAATAGTGTAATCGTTAGTCAGACCACCCAGGCGTGACTCGACCCCGGCGGGACTGGGAAAAAGTGGCAGAGCAAGATCGAAGTCAGTGCCGCCATGGTTCTTTCGTGAAACGGCGGTGCTGACGGTTAGTGGGTTAACGTTTAGAATTCCCGGGCCGGTAAATAGCGGATCGGTATGCATGGCGCCGCTGGTCGGAGATCCCCAGGTGCCGTTTGCTTGAGTAACGCCATTGATCACCAGGGCCTTGATCGTGTCGGTGCCGCTGTAGGCGAGATTCACGGTGTCGTTGGTGAACCCGATATTCAGGGTAGCGGTATCGGCGATGTAGTTGTTGGTGGCTCCATTCTGCAAGATAAGCGTGACCGAAGCGGCGCTGAGGCTGATGTTGCCGGTGCCGAGTGACCCATCCGTATTGGCGACCAATATGCCACGCGTTAATTGTGGTCCCGCCGGCGTAGCTGTTCGTCGCGGTACTTAAAGTTAGGGTGCCCGTGCCGGACTTCGTGAGCGCCACCGGCGCCGCTGATCGGGCCATTCCAGTTTGCGGTGATGCCGCCGGCGACGTTACTGGAGATGGTGCCCGGGTTGCCGGTGCTACCCAGAGCAATGGCGTTGTTGATCGTCGAATTCTGGAGCGGATTAAGCGACGCCGTAACACAGTCCACCGCCGGCACCTTCGACCGTGATCGTGACCGGTCGGGAGCGATCCGGAATTGTAGGCGATGAAAGTGTTGTTACCGCCTTCGATCAGTTGATCGGCGCTGAGCCGATGGGGTGCCCAGGAATGACACCTGGGCGGTGAAGCCTTGTTCGCCGACGCGGAATCCACCGGCGTTGCTGTAGCTGCCGGTGAGAAGTTCGCGGCCGTTGGTGAGATAGAATTGCGCCGGCCCGGAGATGTTCCCGCTCAAAGTCGTCGCGCCGGTGCCGCCGCCGCCGCCGCCCTGCAACCGGACGGGGCTGTTCAGGGTGATGTTACCGCTGAGCGTCTGCGAGCCGGTAGTGTTGTTGAGCGGCGCGAGCGTCGGCAAAAAGCCAAACGTCGTCTGTAGGCCGGCGGCATCGTACGAGCCGTGGTCGACGACGATGTCGCGCCCGATGATCGCGCCCGCGCCCGCGCCGGAGAAGTTCACCTGAGCGAAGTTGTTGATCAGGTGGTCATCGTTCTCGGGCACCCCGAGCATGATCGGGCCCTGACCGGCCAGCGTCTGGCTGACGTTGAGGTTGAGTTGTCCACCGCGAACCTCGAGGCGTGCCGCCAAACGTGTTGGTCGCAAGCGTGGTGGTGGCGAAGCCGCCGTTAGTAGAGATGGTTCCGGTTAGTCCGGAGAGATCGCCGCTGAGGGTGGAAACACTGTTGGCGTTGATCAGCCCGGCGCTACCAGTGATCGCGCTGCTGATGGTGAAGCCGCCGGAGCCGGTTGTTCCGGCGAAGAAGACGCCGGGGTTGGAGCCGAACGCAATCGTGCCGCCGGTATAGGTGCGCGTGCCGGAGGTATTCAGCAGCATTCCCGAGGTAACGCCAAGCGTCTGACCGGCAGCAATCGTCGTGGTGAACGTGCCAGTGCTCTTGATCGCGTTGACGTTAATCGAACTCGGAACACTCGCCGCAGCAGTCACAGCGACGTTCGTTCCCGCGCGTGGTGAAGTCAGTGGCATAACCGGTGTAAGGCGTGAGCCCGGTCGCGCCGTTGTAGGTCAGGAAGTCGGTCGAGCCGACGATGCGCGACAGGATGCCGGTCGCGTCTGCCGCCGGCAGCGTGCCGTTGACAAAGAACTTGCTCGCAGCGCCGAGCGTGGTCGAGGTGACCTGGAGCGTGGCCCGCGGTCCGAGCGTGAGGTTGCCGTTCGCGGTCAAGGTCACCGTCCCGCCCACGCCACTCGGGGTGAGGGTGACGTTGCTGTGAGCCGCCGATGACGTTCAGGTTGCCGAAGGTCTCGCTCGCCGCGGTTGCGGCCAGCCCGCGGTAAATGAAAGACACCGTCGCGGAGCTGGATCTCCGCATCGTCGCGGATGCGGTTGTTGTTTTGTGCCGCCGGGATGGTGGGAGTATCGCCGCCCGCGGTAATCGACGACGTTGTTATCGATGATGAATTGCGCACCCGCGAAAGCCTGGATCGTCGTCGCCGATCCGAGGGAACCGTTTGCACCCTGCAGGGTCATCGTGCTACCTGACGGAGCGACAGGACCACGATCGCCCACGATCTGTGACCGAGGTGGTGGCGTTCGTGCCCGTCATGAATGCTTCGGCCGCCGTTGAAGGTGGTCGAGCCGGTGTAGGTGTTGTTGCCGTAGAGGGCCATGCCATCCGGCTGTCCCATGATGCCGTTCTCCGTGACGCCGAAGGTCTTAAGAAGCGAACCATTGGAGAGGGCGCCGGTGAATTGGAGCGCGCGCCCGAGGTCGCAGAAGCTTCCGTTCGAGGCCGTGCGCACAATCTGTGTCCCACCGCCGAGGTCGAGATTAGTTGCCGATGGTGTTGCTGCCGAAGTTTCCGCCGAAGACGCCGATGATGTTGATCTCGCCCGTGACCCGCAGCGTGCCGGTTCCGAAGACGCCAGCGCCGGCGACACCGGTCGCAGGGTTGTATAGAATGGGCCGTCCGCCTGATTGACGAAGTTCAGCGCCGCGATGGTGATGTTGTTGGCTCCGAAATCAAAGAGGCCGTTCGAGACTCCAAGGCGTGACGTAGTCGGAAGCACGCCGGTGTTCAGGATCCTGATGGTGCCGCCGGAAATGCCGCTGGAGCTTGTCGCCCGCGGCCAACGATATCGGTCGGGAGCCCGTTGCGAGGCGTGATGAACAGGCCGTTGCCGCTAAACGTCATCGGCCCGCCCAGCTGGAGCGACGCCCCCGCCGAGCTTGATCAAGCCTAACGAGCTGTTGATCGCGGTGTTGATCGTGGCGGTGATGCCAGGCGGCACATTAATGAAGCCGGTGCCGGCCGTGCTGCTGCCGTTCACAAATGTGAGCGAGCCCGCGCCGCCGAGCGTGTAGCCATTGGCGTTGAAAGTCAGGCTGTTGACGTTAATCGCGCTGGCGACATTGATCGCGCCCGCACCGGTCGCGGCGAAGATCGCGCCGTCGCCATTGGCGTTATTCCACGCGCCGGTGGACCAATTCAGGTCGGTCAAGTTCCAAAGGAAACTTGCCGATCCATTGTTCCAAGTGACGTCAGCACCGCGGAGTTTCGTGCTGCTTGCGATGGCGAGCGTTACGACAAGTGCACAGACAACTGCAACACGCCACGCCGGAATGCGGCGGGCTGTTACTAGGGAGGGGGAACGCAGCATTGAAGCTGCGGCAGGGCGCGATTGGGGGATCATGGATAATTTGTAGCAACTTGATCAACGATTGTATATAAGACTTTGGTCGTACATGTTTTACGTTAGCGCTGCCGAGATTCGTCGCCGTCCCGATCAAGAGCGTCGCGCTCGATCTGGGTTTCTGGCACCTCGGCTACTTCGCGCGCGACTACAAAGCGCACTTCGGCGAAAGCCCCTCGGAGACGTTGGCGCGGCGGTAGGAGGCAGCGTCAATCGCTCTGCTCCAGCGATTCGACTTCGACCCCGAGCCATTTCGCCGCCTTGTCTCGATCCTGAAAAATGCGGACTTTGAGCGGAGAACCCTGGGTCAAGACTTCATGCAGCCTGGTGTAATGAGCACTGTGTCGCCCGGCAACGAGAATGGCAGATTTCACCGGTGGGCGCCCGACGAAGGAGAGACGCCGAAAGAGTGAGAAGTGAAAGACATATCGGAAGTTGAGGTCGATCGCATCGAGTTTGAGCGTATCGATGAATCGATTGAAGGGTTCCCCGAAGGTCGCTTCCTTCCTCCCGATAAATCTCAGGATCTGGTTGAGGGCCTTTTCGTCAAGGATGCCGTGCGGTCTCCAAAGCATCAGTCGCAGGTCGCGATGAAACACCACATGGAGGGGCAGCTTCATTTTCCAATCCGGGCTTAGAAGATCTTGTCGGTTGGTGTTTGTTATTCGGAAGATGTTTACGTCGCGGCCGTCACTTCGCGAAACGCAGAAAGGAAGGCTTCCATCTCAGCTTTTTTCCCGATGGTGAGACGCATATGGTTGGGCATCGCGGGGAATAGTCGGCCGACTTGTACATTGCGTTGCTTCAATCCCTGAATCAGCGGAACCACCGGGCGCTTGACATCGAACATGATGAAGTTGGCCTGCGACGGAATCTGTTGGTAACCCATCGCATCGAGCTCGTGACTAACGAATGCTTTGGCTTCGCTGTTCAGCGCCGGCCGTTCGCGACCTGATCCGGATCCTGTCAGACTCGCGCTTCGCCGCGGCCAGGGCCATGATGTTGACGCTGTCCCAGGACTGATGCGGACGCATCCGCTCGATTGTTTCCTTCTGCGCGATGCAATATCCGCAGCGCAGTCCGGCCATGCCGTAGATCTTGGAGAAGGTGCGCGCGACGATCAGGTTCGGATGATCTTTGATCAAGCGGGATCACGCTCTCGTAGTCGGGACTGTCGGCGTAGTGAAAGTAGGCCTCGTCGACCAGGATCATTGAGGTCCGCGGACAGTTGGCGATGAAATCTCTCAGCTCCTTCTTCGGCGTAATGCTGGCGGTCGGATTGTTCGGATTGCAGATGTAAATGAGCCCTTCTTTCGCGGCGGCCTGCATCTTGCGAAGATCGTGACCGAAGCTGGGTGTGAGCGGAATTTTCACGACTTCGGCGCCGGCCACACTTCGCGTGAGCGAGGATGGCTTCGAAGGTCGGATCGGCGACGACCAGTTTTCCGCGGCCATTCTTGCCGTTCGCTGGTCCGGTGAATGCCGCCGCACACAGTTTCAGAATTTCGCCCGAGCCGTCGCCGAGCAGGATTTGATCGGGACTGACGCCGTCAAGCTGGGCGAGCGCATCGACGAGCAAATCGGCCTGTTCGTCCGGATAACGGCAGGCGACGCCGAAAGCGTCGGTCATCGCTTGCAGCGCCTTGGGCGAAGGGCCGTAAGGATTCTCGTTCGAGCTCAAGCGGACGATGCCGTTGCTTGCGGGCGAGGAGATTTCTTCGGTGCTAAAGGATAATGCTGGTCTGAATACGGCGGCCGCTGCGCCTGCGCCGATCAAGTGTGCAAAACGACGTCGGGAAATGGAGATGGTGTTCATAATGGTTTCTGGTTTTGTCCGGCGATTGTGGAGCAGATCAACCGAAAAATACGAGATCGAAGTGATTGGCGCACAAATGGGCGCGACGTTCTTGATCCAAAAGTTTAGAAGGAGCTCATGAGCACAACGACCGGCCGACTCCGCTCGATCCACACCTCGCGCCAAAGCGGGGCATGTTCGTGCTGGAAGATGGGCGCAACGTTCTCTTCGTTTTCGTGCTTCTGATCTTGCTCTTCGCGCTTTGGGGATTCTGCAACGGCATGATCGATGTCATGGACAAGCACTTCCAGGAAGAGCTGCATCTCAGCCTGGCGCAATCGGCCTGGGTGCAATTCGCGCATTATCTCGGCTACTTCCTCATGGCGCTGCCCGCCGGTTGGCTGGCGACGAAGCTCGGCTACAAAGGCGGCATCATCACGGGACTGCTCATGGTGGCGGTTGGCGGCTTCTGGTTCATTCCCGCGACACACATCGCCCAATTCTGGGCCTTTCTCCTCGGCGTTTGCATCATTGCCGCCGGCCTGACGTTTCTCGAGACGATTGCGAATCCATACACCACGGTCCTCGGGCCGATTCAATATGCGGCGACGCGCATCAACCTCGCGCAATCGACCAACGGCATCGGTCTTCTCCTCGGACCGGTCGCGGGTGGAATGTTCTTCTATTCCAAGAACGCTGCCGGCGAGAGCACTGGAAGCGAGAATCTTTGGATTCCATACGCATTCATCGGGTGCGTCGTCATCGTTCTCGCGATCGTTTTCTTCTTCGCCAACGTCCCCGAGATCAAGATGGAGGACGACTACCACCTCGATGATCCCGATGCGCCGAACGTCTCGCATTCCATCTGGTCGCACCCGCACTTCTGGATGGCGGTGCTGGCGCAGTTTCTCTACGTCGCCGCCCAGGCCGGGATCTTCAGCTTCTTCATCAACTACATGACCTCGCAGGTCCCGCCGATTCCCGGCATCCTGGCACACGCCCGAGGCTCAGTCCGGTTTTTTCGGCGGCTGGTTTGAAACGCACGCGAACGGCGTGCTCGGCTTCAGCAACAAAGCCGCCTCGAATCTGGCCTCGTTAGGCTTTCTCTGCTTCCTCATCGGCCGATTTACCGGCTCGGCCATTCTGAAAAAATTCGCCGCGCACACCGTGCTCGCCCTTTATTCCGCTGCCAGCGCCATTCTCTGCCTCCTGGTTTTCTTCAAACTCGGATGGGTTTCCGTGGCCTGCGTTTTCCTGACCTACTTCTTTATGTCGATCATGTTTCCGACCATTTTCGCGCTCGGGATTTTTGGTCTGGGCGAGCGCGCGAAGAAAGCGTCCTCGTTCATCGTCATGGCGATCATGGGTGGCGCCATTTTGCCGAAGGTGATGGGCCACGTCGCCGACAGCTACGATCTTTCCCGCGGTTTCATTGTGCCGATGCTCTGCTTCGCCTTTGTGGCGGTTTACGGTTTCATGTGGCCACGCTTGAGCGGAGCCGAGGGCATGCATGGCGTGGCGACAACCGGTGGACACTGAGCGGTCAGCGCTGCGGCCTAACGAATCATGAGCGCGAGTTTCGAATTGAACCAGCAGAAGCTCGCGACTGATCCGCGCTTTGCCGAAATGGCTCGTGAACTTTGCCTGCTCTCGCCGATTGACTCTCGCGAGGCCTTCAACTGTTACTGCGAAACAGCGTGCCGGCTTTGGGCGCATCATTTTCCGAACGGAGTGGGCACGACGTCCTCGCGGTTTACGGAGTTGCTCGGTCAGATCGAAACTGGTGGCGAGAATGTAATACCAACCAGGTGGGGTGGTGTCGTCATTACGTTGCACGAACATCCGCGCGTTGAAAAATATCTGGTTGTCCGCCAAGGCAGTTATCTCGCGCTCGAAATGCACGAGCAAAAAGACGAGCGCCTCGAAGTGCGTGAAGGCGCAGGCTTGATCTTGTGGCGACGCGTGTCCGGCCAACCGCTCGCGGTCGAAGCGATTGAACCGGGCGCTGAGTTTCACTTGGAACCAGGCAAGGAACATTGCCTCATCGGCACGGAGAATCTGCTCGTCTTCGAGCGTTCGCTCGATCCGAAGGGAATGGACCAGGACCTCATCTTTATCTACACACCGGATGACACGACAGGAACGGCAGAAGAATCGCCTTAAGAATGGCTGCTGAGTATTACGCCTTTGGGGAAATCCTTTGGGATTGCCTGCCTTCGGGCCGGCATGCCGGTGGAGCTCCTTTCAATGTCACCGCGCATCTCGCTCAGCTCGGCGTCTCCTCGGCGCTCCTTTCCTGCATCGGCCGAGATTCCTTGGGCGACGAGATTTTGAAAGTGGCGCAGGACAAAGGAGTCGACACAAAGTTTATCACCCGCGCGCGCATCGGCCTTCCCACGGGCACGGTGTTGGTGACCCTGGATGCAAACGCCAATGCCACCTACGAACTGGTGCAACCGGCCGCGTGGGATGAGATCAAAGTTCCGGCGGAAGCGCTCGCGGCCGTCGCGAAAGCGCGCGCGTTGATCTATGGGTCGCTCGCGGGCCGCTCCCCGTACAATCTCGAGCAGCTCGAGCGTCTGCTGGCGGTTGAGGGTCCGATGAAATTTTTCGACGTGAACCTGCGCCCGCCCTTCGCCGATCCCGACCTGGTCATGCAATTGGCGAAGCGCGCCGACATTCTGAAGCTCAATGACGGCGAAGTCGGCCGACTGGCTTCCTGGCTGCAAACCGGCGAGGGGACCGCGAACACGCCGCGCACTCCGGAAGCGATTGCCGTCCGCCTGCGCGATCGTCGCGGAGGCAACGAATACCTCCCGCATTTGCGTCACGCTGGCGGAAGAAGGTGCTGCCTTGTGGGATCGCGGCACACTCGTCACCGCGCCAGCGCCGCACGTGGTCGTCAAGGATACGGTCGGCGCGGGCGACGCTTTCATGGCGGGCCTCATGGTCGGCCTGACGCGCGGAACCGACACGCGCAAAGTTCTGGAAGACGCCTGCCGCCTCGGCGCCTTCGTCGCGTCGCACGATGGCGCCACGCCGTTGTTACCGCCAGAGATCACGGCGCCATTCAAGACGCAACTAATCGTCCGCGCGATCAGTGACGCCGGTATTTCTCCTGATACTTGTCGCGCAGATGAGTCTGCCGATTGCTGAGATCGATTTTGCGGCCGTCGATGTAGGCCATCTCAACTTGCGTCGGAAAGTCTAACGGATCGCCATTCGTGACGATGAACGTGGCCGCTTTTCCTGTTTCGAGCGATCCGAGTTGATCGCTGATGCCGAGGATTTGCGCCGGATAAAGCGTGACCGCTTTGAGCGCTTCTTCCCTCGGCAAACCGAAGGCGGAAGCCATCGCTGCTTCGTACGGAAGCGTCCGTTCGTGCGGCGCTTCGGAATTGCGTCCGTTCTTGGCGATGCAGAAGCGAACCCCGGCTTCGTGCAAACGCGCCGCGTTGCTGAAGATGGCTGTCGTAGCCGTCATCGCGCCGCAACGGCAGCGCGGTCGTGAGCGCGATGATCACCGGCGTGTCGCTCTCTTTCAATTGCCGAGCCATGCGCCACGCGTCGTTGCCGCCCACGAGGACAATCTTCAGTTGCGCATCTTTCGCCCAGGCGAGCGCGGATTCGATTTGCGCGAACGTGTCCGCATGGACGAAGAGCGGCAGCTTGCCATCGAAAACCGGCATCATGGATTCCCAGCGCAGGTCGCTTTTGAAATCCGCGCTCGACTGTTTTCCGCGCCTGCCAATAGGAGCGCGCGATTTGGAACGCGTCGCGGATCGTCTTCAGCGCTTTGTCGATTTCCTTTTGTTGATCCTCGACCGATTTCGGCGCGCGCGGATCGCGATCGAGCGTCATCTCCGGCCAGCGGAGGTGCATCGCGGCGGGCGAGCGCACGGTCATCTCTTCCGGAGTCCAGCCGTCCATCCGCAGGACCGCGGATTGGCCGGAGATGATTCCGCCTTCCGGCACGGTCAGGGTGGTGAGAATGCCGTTGCTGCGCGCGACCGGGATCATTTCGCTGTCCGGATTAATGCTCGTTAGGCTGCGGACGTTCGGGTTGATCGCGCCGGACTCGGCGAGATCGACCGTCGCGCGGACCGCGCCGATTTCGATCAGGCCGAGCAGCGCTGTTCGCGCTGATCAGACCGGGATAGATGTGCTTGCCGGTCGGCATCGATCACTTCCGCGCCGGCCGGAATCGACCGCATCGGCTCCGATTGCGGTGATCTTGCCGTGGTCGAAAACGATCGTGCCGGACGCGATATCCGGTCCGCTGACCGGATGAATGGTCGCGCCTTTGAGCGCAATCGGTCGCGTTTGCGGCGGCGCCGGGATCTCCGTCGATGCGCCTGCGGCGCCGATCCCGCACGGCGAGAACGAGTGCGAGAGCAGATCGCGCCTTAAGGTTCACGCTCATCCTCCATGCAGGTGTGCTTGTCGCTGCCGTCGCCATACAGCCCCGCGAGCTCATGAGCGCGATGCGAGCGTCGCGAGCGACGGCTTCGCATCTTTCTCGTCCGGCTTTTTCTCGTCGCCTTCCTTCGGCTTGCCCAATTCCTTCACCCGCTCGGTCAGCGCCTTCTGGACGAGCGCTTCGCGTTGCGCCGCGAAAGCCTTGCGAGCTTCGGCGTCCTCCGCGCGATCGAAATATTTCCGTCCATCGATCCAGGTCTGATTCACGCGCGTGTAGTTGGAAAGCGGATTGCCGTTCCAGATGACGAAGTCGGCGTCCTTGCCGGGTTCGAGCGAACCGGTCTTCGCGTCGATGCGCAATTGCTTCGCCGGATTGATCGTGACCAACTTGAGCGCTTCGTCCGCGGACATGCCGCCATACTTCATCGACTTTGCCGGCTTCGGTATTCAGTCGCCGCGCGAGATCGGCGCTGTCGGAATTGACGGAAGTGAGAACTCCCTGGCTCTGCATCATCGCTGCGTTGTCGGGAATGGCGTCGTAGACTTCGAACTTGTAGCCCCACCAATCCGCGAAGGTGGACGCGCCGACGCCATCCTTGGCGATTTCGTCCGCGACTTTGTAGCCCTCGAGGATGTGCTGCAGCGTTCCGATCTTGATTTTGAACTCCTGCGCCAGATGCAGGAACGCGAGCACTTCGTCCTGCCGATACGAGTGGCAATGGATCAGTCGTTTGCCGCTGACGATTTCGGAAAGCGCTTCGAGTTGCAGATCGCGCCGCGGCGGCAGACCATCTTTCTTCTTCAGCGCGGCGTCGTATTCGAGCGCGGCGCGAAAGCGATCGCGGATGATCTGCTCCACGCCCATGCGGGTTTGCGGATAACGAGTGGTGAACTTGTCGCCCCAGTTCGATTGCTTCACGTTTTCGCCGAGCGCGAACTTCACTCCCGGCATCGCGTCGGCGAATTTCATCTCCTCGGGCAGAGCGCCCCAGCGGAATTTGATCACCTGATTCTGTCCGCCGATCGGATTGGCCGAACCGTGCAGAAGATTGGCGGTCGTCACGCCACCGGCCAGCTCGCGATAAATCTCGATGTCGGTGGCATCGATGACATCGCCGATGCGCACTTCGCAGGTGACCGCGTGACTCCCCTCGTTCACGCCGCGGCTGATCGCGGTGTGCGAATGGCAATCGATGATGCCCGGCGTGACATGCATCCCTTTCCCATCAATCACGGTCGCGCCCGCGGGAACCTTCAGGCCCGGTCCGACTGATGTAATCTTGCCGGCGGTCACGAGGAGATCGGCGTTTTGCAATGTGCCTTGCGGACCGGAAGTCCAGATGGTTGCGCCTTGAATGAGGACTGCGGGCGGTTGCGGCGGCGCGGCGGTGCGACCGAATGCGCCCGCCGGATAGGTCTCAGGAAAATCGAGCGGCTTATCGAGCGGCGAGGGTTTTTCGTCCGGCTTCTTTGTGGCGACATACGGCGCTGTTCGCTTTGCCGTCCATGCGAGTTTGATCTCGTTAGGCGCCTCACCGCTTCCGCTGATCGTTTCACCCGCGATTCGACCGGAAAGGCGCACTGAGCCCTCGCCCTTGTCGAACAACTTCGCTGGCGCGACCAGCAGAACCGCATCCTCCTTGGTCGAAAAGGTCACCTTCTCGCCGGCGAGTTTCGCCTCGAGTTTGTCCAGTTCTCCTTCGATCGTCAGCGGCAACGTTTTCCCTTCGGCGGTGACTTCCCAGGTGCCGCGCGGATCGCGATTGGCGGCCGCATCGGTGTCGTAGAACTTCCCGTCGACCCAGGTCGTGAGGACACGGGCCGCTTCGTCGCTGAAGAGATCTCCGCTCGCGACGACCAGATTCGCGATGCGTCCCGGCGCAATGCTCCCGAGGCGATCGGCGACGCCGAAGATTTCCGCCGGCGTGCTCGTTAGGGCAGCCAGCGCGGCGTCTTTGCTCAATCCGCGCCGGACCGTCAGGCGAATGCGCGACCAAAATTCCTTGTCGGGCTTCTCCAGCTTCTCGGTCGTGAAGGCGATCGGGATCCCGGCTTCCGCGAGGCGCGCGGGATTGCTGGCGGCGCGATCCCAGTGTTGCAGTTCATCGAGCCCGTACTCGAGCGCTTGTTCCGGTTTTTCGATCTCGGGCACTTTCGGAAAATCGAGCGAGAGAATGATCGGCGTTTTGTTGAGCGCTTTGCGGACGCGATATTCGTAACCGTTGCCGAGGAGGACGAGTTTCAGCTTGAACTCGTCCGCGATGCGCAATGCGCGGAGAAGATCGAGTTCGTCTTCCGCTTCGAAGACCGCCGGCTGTTTTCGTTGCGCCTGCTCGGCGAGCGCAGCCAGGCTGGCGTTCGCTTCCGGGCGCTCCGTCGTCGCCGGATTCTTGCGATACGCCTCCTGTGCCGCTTGATACCAGGACGCATCGAGAAAGCTCTGACGAATCAGCGCGATGCAGCCCATGAGCGAATTCGGATAACCTGCATCGCGGCCGCGATTGAAATCGAAGGCGATGTGCTGCGCGACCGAGGGCACGACGACCATCTTGTCGGGGTCGGTTTCCTGCAGATTGATGAGCGCGCTTGCGCCGCGGAAGATGCCGCGACCCGGGACGACGAGCGCGCTGGTGAATCCGAGGTCGCGAAGTTTCCGGGTCGCCTTCTGGTCGAGCTTCAGGTAAGCGGCGGCCTCGCGTTCCGGAGTGACGCGAGGATTCCAGGCGTGCATTCCCTTCACTTGTTCGCGCGGGATTTCTTTCGGTTTCGCGTTCGGATCATCGCGATCGACATCCTCCCGCAATGGCTCCGGTTGCAAGCGTCTCGGGCAACCCGAGGCGGCTGTAGGAATTGATGAAGCCGGGGTAAACCGTCTTGCCGGCAAGGTCCCAGACGCGCGCTTCGGCGGCACTTTCACCGCCGGGCCGACATCGACGATCACGCCGTCGCGCAGGAGGATCGTGCCCTTCTCGATCGTCTTTCCGGGCGCGGTGATCATGCGCGCATTTGTCAACGCGTGAATCCGCGGATCATTCTCGCGAATTCCCTGCTGCGGAGAGGTTGTGACTTGCGCCGGACTGGAGATGCAGCAGAAGAAAAAGGCGAGCAGAGCAGGGGAGCCGTCGATTATTCGCCTCGAGAATCGCATCGCCGCCGAAGGCTAGCGAGGTGCGCGCGCGAAACAAGTCCGCTCGGGGACAATCGATCGTCAACGCGCCGCGGCGTCGAGCGCTTCTTCCAACAGTTGCAGTCCAACCGGCTTCGAGAGCACGGCGATCGCGCCCGCATCTTTCGCGTCGTTTCCAGGCGAGAAGCCGGAAACCAGGATGACGCGGGCGGCCGGGTCTTTCGCGAGAATGTTCCGGCAGGCGGTCGCACCATTGAGCTTCCCCATCCAGTAGTCCATCAGGACGACGTCTGGTTTGTGCCGCGCGTAGGCCTGAATGGCTTCCAAGCCGGAGCCGACTACTTCCACGACCTCATGTTTACAGTGGCAAACGAGCGCCGCCAGGGTGGTGCCCACGCTTTTTTGGTCGTCGGCGATCAAGATGCGCACGCTTCCCCTCGCAGAAGTTTTCATGCCAGCGCCGAGGTCTATTTTTTGGAGCAACTCCGGGGCTGCGGTGCATTCGCGCGACTCGCTTCTCGACATGTCCCGATGAATCGGTGGTGAAACGTGGTGCCGCCCGCGTAACATCCATCGATATATGCTCTTCGGACGGCGCTACCGGCGGTTGGACAGGAACGTCATTGTCTTCACGATGCACAAGGCGGGCTCCATGGTCTTGCACCGCGTGCTGAAAGACATCTGTGACCAGACGAACATCAGGTATCTTTCCGAGAATCAGTCTTCCAAACGGGACATGCTGCCGGTGCGCAAGATTTTTGAAGGCAAGGATTTTATCGCGAAGCGGAATGGCTGTTTCGGCCCGATCCGTTTCTTCGTGCCCAGCAAGGCGCTGCCGGAGGCGAACGTGCTCCTCCATCTCCGCGATCCACGGGATGTGCTGACCTCGATGTTCTTCTCGTACTGTTTTATGCATCGCGGTCCGGTTGAGAAGAACACTGGTTACCGTCGCGCCGTCGCCGAAGCGGGGATCGACAAGTATGTCCTCGATATGTCGAGTGAGGAATTCCTGCGCTACGAAGGCGATTACGGCACCGGCGGCAACTACCGGGAGCACATCGGAAATATCCTCACGCGGTATCTGACCTATCTCCGCGAAGTAGTCGGCAGACCGAATACCGTGCTGGTTTCATACGAAGAGATGGTGCGCGATTTTCCGAGTTGGCTGCGAAAGGTGGTCGCGCGTTTCGAGTTGGAAAATGAGGAGGAGATCTATCGTTTCGTCCTCGATCGGCGCGTCGAGGAGGTGAAGCCCGGGACGGAAGACGTTTGGTCGCATAAGCGAAAGGTGACGCCGGGCGATTACCAGGAGAAACTGCGACCGGAAACGATCGCGGAGTTGAACAAACGCTTCGGCGAAGTGCTCGCGGCGTTAGGGTATTCCAGCGCGGAGGACGCGAGCCGCGCGGCCTAGCGCCCCAGGGGAGTCGTGACGTTCGTGCCCGCGGGAGGATTGAACTGGAACATCGCCGGGTCGATCGGCGCGCGTGATTCGTTCGTGTAAAGAGTGACGATGCGGTCGCCGTTCGGTTGCAGCATTTCGGTGCGATCCACCTGCAGCGCGTCGTTGAAGCGGATGACGAACTGTTGCAGCATCCGCTTCATCGAAGGCGTGCGCGGGGCGAGTTGCAGGACGTAGCCGCTCCCTTCGCGCGACCCGCTAATGTGATAGGTCTGCTCGACGCCTTCCAGATTCAGGCTGGCGGTGATCGCGGCGATGCCGGCATCCAGCGGGGAGCGTTTGCCCAGCGTGTAGTGCTCCGCGGATTGAAATTTCGGATAGTAAATCCAGAGCTGCTGGCCATCGCTCACCGTGATGCTCGGCGAGTTGCCTTTTACTTCGCGGCGGAATTTGTTCGGCGCCTGGAACCAGACTTTGCCGGAGCTGACGATCGGTTTGTTCATCAAGCGAATCGTTTTGTCTTCCTGGAAATCCGCCTGCACCTGCGGAGCGGCGGCGCGTTTTTCGCGAATGCGGCCGAGCAGGGCTTTGAGGTCGTTAGGCGCAAGCGGCTCCGCGTGAGCGAGGAAGGGAAAAGCCACGAGGCAAAGGACGAGGAAGTTTTTCTTAAACATGTTCGGAAGCTTGGACGGTGGGCGACAAATCCTCTTCGCGCCAGTATTTCGGTTCAGCCGCCGCCGTCGCCGGGAGAGTGAAAAAGATCGTCGCAGCCAGGCTCCAGAACATTCCGATCGCGCAGGCAATGCCGAGACCGGCGAGGGTCGGATTATTCGCCAGGCCGAGCGAACCGAATCCGGCAATCGCGGTGAGGCCGGCGAGGATGACCGGCTTGACCACGCCGGCGACATCGTGCTCGAGTTCCCGCGCTTTTTGCCAGACGAGCAGGACGTAGATGCCGTAGTCGACGCCGATCGCGAGGACGAGCCGGAAGGCGAGCACGTTGAGCAGATTCAGCGGAATGTGCAGCAGCTTCATCGACGCGATCATCGCGCCGACCGCCATCGCGAGGGTCGCGATCTGAATGACCCAGAGCCGCCAGTCGCGATAGAGCAGCGCGAGCAGGGTCGCGTCGAAAAGCGCCATCAGGGTGCTGATCAGAATCAGCTGGCGATGCGACCAGGGGACGAGATCGGTGAGGGTGAAACTCCAGCCCGACAAGGTCATCGGCACGCCGGCGACCGGAAGCTCGCGTTGCAGCATTTCCTTTTGCTCCTGGGTCGTGATCGGCTCGTTCGTCGTGACGAAACCAGTCGTGAGCAGCGGATCGTGCGCGAAGTAGCGATCGACCAGAAACCACCAGCTCGAGGTTTCCGGCAGCTGCGTGCGCCAATCGGGCATTTTCGCCGCGGGATCAGCAGCACGCGCAATTGATCGAGGAGCGTAAAGGCCGGCGCGAAGGTTTCCGCGCTGAAACCTTCCTGCGCGATCGCCGCTTCGAGCGCCTCTCGCGTCCCGGCGAAATCGAGCGTGCGCAGTCTTGCGCGATTGGTCGCCAGCCGCTGCGGAGAAAGGGCGAGCGCGGCCGGCGTGGAGAAGCTCTTGATCTTGCCCGCTTCTTCGACAGCGCTCCAGTGCGCGGCGACTTTTTGCCAGTCGTCGTGCAATTGCTGTTCGTCGCTCGCGCTGCACGATGCCGATGACCGGTTCCCAGCGCGTCGGCATTTTCTCCATGATCGTGTTCAGCGCGTAACCGGCGTCGCTCGATTTCGGTTCCATCGATTGCGTGCTGGCGTCGAAGATCAACGGCGGTCTGGGCGAGACGGCGATGGCGGTGAGCAGGAGAAGGATTGGCGTCGCGATCCAAAGCATGAGCGCCGGTCGCCGCACCGTCCAGCGCACGTATTTTTTCACGAACGTGAAGATCCAATCGTGTCTGCTGCGGATGGCTCGAGCGCGGCAGGAAAAGAAAGAAAACCGTCATCATGAAGAGGCCGGCGAGGAAAATGCCGATCGCGATCAGCACGCCGAGTTGGGTGAAGCCGGCCGAGCCGCCAGGAGCAAGGCCATGAATCCGACCGCCGTGGTCAGGGCGCCGAAGAAAATCGCGCGGCCGAGATTTCTTATCGCCAGGTCGACCGCTTCGGTGTGGTTCTCTCCTTCATCGCGCGCCTGCTGATAGCGGCCGAAAATCAGAATCGCGAAATCGACTCCGAGCCCGATCAGGATCGCGCAGAAACCGATCGTCACCATGTTGAGTTCGCCGAAAATCAGGAGCCCGGCGGCGAGCGCGACGAGGCAGCAAAGGAGGAGCGAAAAGCCCATCCCGATCAGCGGCAGCCAGCGATGGAATCCGATGTAAAAAACGCCGCCGACGAGCAGGATCGAGCCGAGCAGGGTGACGACGATGTCGTGTCGCATGCTGAGCGAAATCTCGGCGACGTAGGCCGAGCGTCCGGTCACCAGAATTTCGAGCGGCCCGCCATCCCAGCCTTCGTGCGCCTTGGCGCGAAAGGCGTTCACTTCGCGCATCAACTTCTGGCAATCGAACGCGCCGATGCTTTCCTGATTGGTGACGACGAGAAAGACGCGCATCGTGCGATCGGGCGAGGTGAGCGGTTGGTCTTCTTCGATCGCCGCGTTGCCCGCGAATGGTTTCAGCGCCGGCGCGATCACGCCGAGCGGATCGAGCGCCAGTTCGATTTGCGGCCGCGGCGAGCCGGCTTCGATTTCTTCGCGCAATCGTTGCAAACGCTCGCGGATTTTCTCCGGTTGCAAGAGCGCGAGCGTTTCATCGAAAGCGGCCGGCTCGAGATTCAGCAGGAGCGGAACGGCGATCGATTGCAGATCGCGAACGCCTTCCGGCGTTTCGATCGGCGCGCCGGCGAGAACGCGCGTGCACCACGGCTGTTCGCGCAACGATTCCGCGAACTGCGGCGCGAATTCCTCCAGCTTGTCGACGTCTTCCGGCTGGCAGACGAGCGCGAAGGTCAGCTCGCGGACTTGCGCGAAGTCGCGGTTGTAAACCTTGAGGCCTTCGACCGATTCGAATCCGCCGGGAGAAGATTGAGCACCTCGGTGTCGAGCTTCATCCGGGTGACGAGGACGAAAATGGAGGCCGCCAGGATGATGGCGATACCGAGCCAGACCAGGCCGCGCCGTTGGGTGACGAGGCGGCTAATGGTGGAATGGAGCGCCATGAGAGGACGAAGCGAAGTCGCGACGTTCGCGTCTCAAGCCGCCGTGGTCAAAAGCGCAGATAGAAGCTTTCGGCGCCGCGGGCGAAGCGCACGGACGATCCGCCGGCGATGATTTTCTCGCGCAAGGCGAACCAGCCGCGCAAGCGCTCCGGCGCGTTCGCCGTCGGTCCGGACCAACTGCCGCGCGCCAGCGGACCGGTCGCGCTGGCGAAGTTCGCGTCCTGGCGAATGGTCAAGCAGGGTCACGCCCGGTCCCTTGCTGAAGATCAATTCGAATTCGCCTGTCTTCGAAGAGCGCACGACCAGCTCGCCGATGAGCGACAATCTTCGTGCCCTTGTAAGCCAGTTGGCCGGTGCGCGTTTGCCAGTCCGCGCCGGGATTGGCGAACTGATGGTTCGAAATAGTCGCACAGCTCGTTAGGCCAAGGACGAGCAAGGAAATGGCGTTGCGCCACCCTTTCATGACAAGGCTTCCGCCGGTTCGCGCGTCTGCAAAGTCGCCGCCCGCTCTGGCAGAAGCGTGCGCCGCGGGCAGAGCGGAATGTATTTCTGCAGCCAGACGAGGAAGTAGAAGACCGACATTCGCCAGCGGATCGCCCAGCTCGTGCCGACATTTCCGCCGAGCACCGCATTCACCGCGGGCGGAATTTGCATCACGTCCTGGGGATGCAGGAAGACTTCGATGAATTCCTTCGAATACCACGCGTTCACGAAACGCAGATAAACATCCATCGCCCGGTTGATCGTGCGCCCGTAGCGCGCGAAAAGACGCCGCCGTTTTTTCGGGTGGTCGAGCACCTCGTGCAAGATGTCGGCGCATTGTTCGCCGCCGAGCACGGCGAGAAAAACGCCGCTGCTGAAGACCGGATCGATAAAGCCGGCCGCGTCTCCGGCGAGCATCCAGCGATCGCCCGTGAGCTGCGAGTTTCGATAGGAAAAATCCGCCGCGACGCTTACCGGACCGACGCGCTCAGCCGCTTCGCATGCGTTGCCTGAGCAACGGCTGTTCGGCGATCGCCTGCTCGAGAAATTCCTCGGGGCTTAGCTTCGCCTTCTTGAACACCTCGGCGTCCAGCACCACGCCGATGCTCGTGCGCTCCGGCGTCAGCGGAATATGCCAGAACCAGCGGTCAAGCGCCCGCACCATGCGGGTCAGGGTGCCGTCGCGTCCGTCCTCGCGCACGACCCCGTCGTAGTGCGCGAAGATCGAGATTTTTTGCAGGTGATCGTAGTTCTGCTTCAGCTTGAAGTGAGAACCGATGACGGAATTGCGACCGCTGGCGTCGATGACGTATTTCGCGCGGATCTCAGACGTTCCAGAGTCTTTGCTCGAAACGCACAGCCGCACCTCGTCGTCGCCGAAGTCCACTTTCTCGACCGAGGTTTCCTCGCGCACTTCCGCGCCGTTTTCCGCCGCGTGATCGAGCAGGACTTTGTCGAAATCGGCGCGCGTCACCTGATAGGAGCGGTCCGTCTTCGAACGGAAGCCGTCTTCGAAGTAGAACTTCACGCCCTCCTCACTGCACGCGCCCTGCATTTCGCCGCCGAATTTTTCCATGAAACCGGCGCGCTTGAATTTCTCGTGCAATCCGAGCCGCGTGAAAGCTTGCATGCTGAACGGCAGGAGCGATTCGCCGATGTGAAAGCGCGGAAACTTTTCGCGTTCCAGGACGACGACCCGACGCCCGGCACGAGCCAGCAGCGTCGCCGCCGTACTCCCGGCCGGGCCGCCGCCAATAATGGCGACGTCGTAGGTCTCATCTCCCATGCGCGCCTAAGGTAGCAAAGTTCACCGGGAAGCAAATCCGGCATTCCTCGGAGCGGGCCACTTGTCACTCCGCTCGAACCGCACTAACAGAAGCAGCGATGAAACTGATCGACCGCTTCATCAGCCGCGAACTGATCGTGAACCTGCTCTTCGCGGTCGCCGTGCTCAGTCTGGTCCTGGTCGTCGGGAACATTTTTCGCAAGCTCCTTCCGCTGCTCGTCAATCACGACGTGCCCGCGGAATATCTCCTCACCTTTGTCGCCTACGTCCTGCCGTTCTCGCTCATCTTCACCATTCCCTGGGGCTTGCTCACCGCCATCCTGCTCGTTTTCGGCCGGCTCTCCGCGGACAACGAACTGATCGCGCTCCGCTCCAACGGCGTCAGCATCGCGCGCATCTGCGTTTCGCTCGCGGTCGTGGCGTCGATCTGCACCGTCATCTGCTCTCTGGCTCAATGTCCAGGTCGCGCCCGCGGCGCAGCAAAAACTGCGGAGCACGATTTTCGATCTCGCGACGCGCAACCCGATGGCGCTTTTCGGGAGCGACCAGGTGATCGATCAATTTCCTGGCCGCAAGATTTACGTCGGCAAGAAAGAAGGAAATCAGCTGGAGAACATCATCGTCTTCGAGTTGAACGAAGAGTCGATCCCGATGCGCGTGACGCACGCGAAGCGCGGAACGCTCGAAGCCGACCTGCCGAATCAACGCATCCTGATGCATCTCTACGATGCGCGCTACCAGCAGCGCGACGAGAGCGAGCCGTTCGATCTGCGCAAAATCCGCGACGGCATCAGCATGGCGGAAGGTATGCTGCCGATCAGTCTGCTGGAGCTGTATCAAAAGGAGAAGCGGCGGACGAGCCGCTCGGCGATGTCGCTGGAGCAATTGCTGGAGCAGTTGAAAATCGGCGACAAGGCTATGCAGAGCCAGAGCCGCACGGAGATCAGCAAACGCTTTTCGTTTCCATTTTCCTGCATGGCCTTCGCGCTCATGGCGGTGCCGCTCGGGATCACGGCGCATCGCCGCGAGACCTCGATGGGTTTCTTGATGAGTCTGGTCGTGGCGTTCTCCTACTTTCTCTTCGTCATCGTGGCGGACACGTTGCGCAATAACCCCGCGATGCATCCCGAACTGCTGGTCTGGTTTCCCAACGTTCTCTTCCTCTTGTTAGGCGCGTGGATGTTTCGCCGGCTGGCGCGGCAATAGGACCGGCTCGTCGGCGGGTTGCAAAACCGGGACGGGAAAATCCCGACGCTGGGACAGATGGACGCTCGGACGTTGTCGCCATCGGTTGTAAACCTCTCGCGCACACCAGCTAGGAACTCCGCCGCCGTGATGGCACAGCCCCTGCAAAGCTATCGCCGAGGTACCCCTCTTATGTTTACTCGCACCACACTTCTTCTTGCTCTCTCCGTTTCCACGGCGTTCGCTTTGTCGCAGGAGAACGTCTCCGAAGAGCTGGACGCGGCGCCGGGCGGCAATCTCATCGTGGATGTGGCCTTCGGCACGATCGATCTGAGCGCCGGCGCGGACGACAAGGTCACGATCGAAGCGCATCGCAAGATCGAAACGACGGATGAGGCGAGCGAGAAAAAGTACCTCGCGGAAGTCCCGATCGTGATCAACAAAGAGGGCAACACGGTCACTGTGCGGGCGCGGCGACTGGAGCAAAAATCCTGGGACTGGACTTGCAATACGACGATGGACGCGCGCTACACCGTCCGGGTCCCGAAGAGTTTCAATCTCGATCTGAAAACGGGTGGCGGAATGATCGCGGCCAGCGGCGTTTCCGGGACAACCACGGCGGCCACCGGTGGAGGAAAGCTAAAGCTCGATCATCTCCGCGGACCGCTGAACGCGAAGACCAGCGGTGGCAGCATTGTCTTGAGTAGCTGCGAGGGCAGTCTGGACATCAAGACCAGCGGCGGCGGCATCACCGCGACCGAGGGCAGCGGAACGCTGGAGGCAAAGACTTCCGGCGGATCGATCAGTGTGCGCAACTTCAATGGCGACGCGACGGTGAAGACCAGCGGAGGAAGGTTGACCTTCGAGCAAGTGAATGGCCGGTTGATCGGCAAGACTTCCGGTGGCTCCATCTCCGCGGCCCTTCTCTCGCCGGTGCCCGGCGATGTGGAGTTGATCAGCTCCGCCGGCAGCATCGAGCTCGCCGTTCCCGCGGACGCCGCGATCAACCTCGAAGCCACCGCGAGTGTCGGCTCGGTGTCGAATAATTTGCCGATCGTGGCCACGCGCTCCGAGCGCGACGAACTCCGCGGCGCGATCAATGGCGGCGGCAAGTCCGTCATCCTGCGCTCGAGCGCCGGAAGTATTTCGATCAGATCGACGGCCGCGAAGACCGCAATGCAGTGACGAAATCCGCATGAAGGATTTCCGCTTCGCTCTCCGTCAGTTGCGCAAGTCGCCGGGGTTCACCTTCATCGCCGTGCTCACGCTCGCGCTCGGCATCGGCGCGAACACCGCCATCTTCAGCGTGATCTACGCGGTCTTGCTCCGGCCGCTGCCCTATCCGGAGGCGGATCGGTTGATGATCATCACCGAGACGCGACGCGAACCAGCCGCAGATTTCCGTTTCGTTTCCGGACTATGTCGATTGGAAACGCGACAACACCGTTTTCGAAGCAGCTCGCCATTTCACGCCGCGAATCGTTCAACCTAAGCGGCCTGGAGGGACGTGCGCCCGAGCAGATCAGCGGCGCGATTGTGACGGCGAATTTTTTCAAGGTCGATCGGCCTCACGCCGCAACTCGGCCGCGTCTTCACCGAAGAAGAAGATCGCGTAGGCGGACCGCTCCTGGCGGTGATCAGCGACCGGCTGTGGCAGCGCATTTTTTCGCGCGATCCCGCGGTGCTGGGACGGAGCGTGAATTTCGGCAATCAGCCCTACACCATCATCGGGGTGATGCCGCCGCAGATGTTTTCGCCGCGCACGGTCGAGGTCTGGTTTCCGATCATGCGACGCACGGACAATCCGCAGTTGGCAGACGCGCGATAATCATCCCGGGATTGTTTGGCTGGGGACGATTGAAAGCCGGGCGTCTCGGTCGAGAAGGCGCTGCGCGGAGATGAAACAGATCGCGGCCCGGCTTTCGAAACAATATCCCGATTCGAATGCCGGAGTGAGCGTCACCGTGACTCCGTTGCTCGAAAATCAAGTTGGCGATTATCGCGCGAGTCTGGCGCTGTTGCTCGGCGCAGTGGTGCTGGTGCTGCTGATCGCGTGCGCGAATCTCGCCAATTTGCTCGCCGCCCGCGGCGCCGCCCGGACTCGCGAATTTGCCGTCCGCGCTGCGGTCGGCGCATCGCGCTGGCAGATCATTCGCCAGCTCCTGATCGAGAGTCTCGTTCTCGCGCTCTTCGGCGGTTCGCTCGGGCTTTGTCTGGCGGCGTGGGGCCGCGATCTCCTGGTCGCGCTTTCGCCACCGGGCGTGCCACGTTTTCAAGATCTCGCCCTCGACGGCTGGGTTCTCTCGTTCAGTCTCGCGCTCTCGGTCGTCACCAGTCTTCTCTTCGGTCTCTGGCCGGCGTGGCATACCTCGCGCGCCGATATTCAGCTCGCTCTCAAATCGGGCGGACACGGCAGCTCCGATTCGCCGGGCGCTCGCCGCTCGCGCGATCTGCTCGTGATTGCGGAGGTGGCGCTCACGCTCGTGCTGCTGAGCGCGGCCGGTCTGGTGTTGAAGAGTTTTGCCAACGCCCGGTCGCTCGGCGCTCGGGTTTCGATCCGCATCTCTTGCTGTCGGCGCGCGTCGATCTGCCGGAGCCGAGCTACTCCGATGAGAAGAAGCTGCTGAATTTTTCGGCGGCGCTCATGGAGAAATTGTCCGTTCTTCCCGGCGTGCAGAATGTCGCGCTCGCTTCGAATCCGCCGCTCATGACCGGATGGCAGACTTCGTTCGTGCCCGAAGGCGCGCCGGATCCGGAGCCGGGCAAGATGCCTTCGGCCGAGATGACCGTGGTGACTGCCGGATTACTTTCACACGATGCAGCACGCCGTTGCTTCGCGGCCGGCCGTTCGAAGCGCAGCGACACGAAGGACGCGCCTCCGGTCATGATCATCGATCAGCTGCTCGCGAGATCGTCATTTCCCGGGCGAGGACGCAGTTGGAAAACGCATTCGGATGTCCACCGGCGACGAAGGCGCTCGGGAATATCGGACCATCGTCGGCGTTGTTCCGCACCTGAAGGTGTACGGCTTCGAGGAAGTGACCGTGTTGCCGCAGGCTTACCTGCCGATGACGCAACAACCGCAGACCGGATTGGTGGTGCTGCTGCGCACTTCGCTTTCGCCGAAATCGCTCGAGAAACCGGTGCGCGACATCGTCGCGTCGCTCGATCCGGCGCAACCCGCGTTCGAATTCAAGACGATGCAGGAACGCGTGGAGGAAACGTGGGCCACGCCGCGCCTGATGAGTTTTCTGCTTGTCTGTTTCGCGCGCTCGCGCTGACGCTCGCCGTCGTCGGCCTCTACGGCGTGATGGCCTTCAACGGATTGCGGCGCATGCGCGAAATCGGAGTGCGTCTCGCGCTTGGGTGCGATGCCGTGCGCAGATTCGCACGATGATGCTGCGCCAGGGGATGCGCCTGCTCGGCGCCGGGTTGATCCTCGGTTTCGTCGGCGCGTTCGCCCTTTCGCGAGTTATTCGCAGTGTCCTTTTCGGCGTGAGCGCGAACGACCCGCTGATCTACGGCGTCGTCACGTTGGTCCTCGCCGCGGCGCGGCACTTTTCGCCTGCTGGATTCCGGCGCGTCGCGCTTCACGCGTGAATCCAATGATCACTCTACGCGCCGAATGATTGCCGAAACCTTAAGCCAAATGAGCTAACGCATGAACGATCTTCGCTACGCTCTTCGCCAGCTGCGCAAATCACCTGGCTTCACCACGGTCGCGGTGCTGACCCTTGCGCTCGGCATCGGCGCTTGCACCGCGATCTTTTCGCTGGTCGACAATGTGCTCCTGCGGCCGCTGCCTTATCCGGAGGCGGAGCGTTTGATGGCCGTGCAACAGCGCTACAAAGGCGCGCAGGACATCCCGTTTTCCTGGCCGAATTTTCAGGACATCCAGCGCGACAATCGCAGCTTCGCGGCGCTGGCAGTCGTTACCCGCCAGGAGTTCACGCTTTCCGGCGTCGGCTCCGCCGAGAAGATCCGCGGCGCGTGTGTTTCGAGCGATTTCTTCAAGGTAATCGGGATCAATCCCGTCCTCGGCCGGCCTTTCAACGCCGACGAGGATCGCGTCGACACCGGCAAGGTCGTGGTTCTGCGCGAATCGCTTTGGCAACGGAAATTCGGCGGCGCGTCCGATGTGCTCGGCCAACCGGTAACGCTCGACGGCAAATCCTACACCGTCGTCGGCGTCTTGCCTAACGACGTGACCCTCCCGGGGATGGTCGAGTTCTGGGTGCCGATCGCGCCGTTCTCCAGCGATCCCAGTTGGCAAAAGCGCGGCAATCAGCCGGGCCTTTTCGCTTTCGGTCGGCTGAAGCCGGACGTCGACCCTGGAGCAGGCGCGCGCCGATCTCGGCGCCATCGGTCAGCGCTTGCAGGAGCAATATCCGGCCGAATGCGCCGAGACGCTACCAGTCGTTAGACCGCTTCTCGATGCCATGATTGCCCGCTTTCGGCCGGCGCTCTGGATGCTCATGGGCGCCGTCGGGCTGCTTCTCGCGATCGCCTGCGCCAATGTCGCCAGTTTGCAATTGGCGCGCACGCTCAGTCGCACCCAGGAGTTCGCCTTGCGCGCGGCGCTTGGTTCAAGTCGCGGGCGTTTGCTTCGCCAGGTGCTGGTGGAAAATCTTCTCCTTTTTGTGATCGGCGGCGCGCTCGGCGTGATGCTCGCTTTCTGGGCGGTCGATTCGATCAAAGCCTTCACTCCGCCGAGCGCGCGTTTCCAGAACCTCTCGGTGAATTTGAACGTGCTCCTGTTTTCCATCGCCGCCTCGGTTGCGAGCGGCTTGATCTTCGGCTTGTGGCCGGCGTTTCGCGCCGCGCGGACTGATCTGCGCGAAGCGCTGCAAGGTGCGGGTCGCGGCACGGTCGGCTCGTCGTCGCAATGGACGCGGCAAATCATGGTCGCGGGGCAGGTCGCGCTCACCGTTCTTCTGGTCGCCGGCGCCGGGTTGTTCGCCCGCAGTCTTGCGCAGATTCAAAATCTCGCCTTCGGCTTCGATCCGCACAATCTCCTCGTCTTCACCGTGGGCGTGCCGGAAACAGGTGACGCCTACGAGCGCCCGGAAAAGCGGATCGCGTTTCTTCGAGGCGGTGAAAGCTCGGCTCGCGGTCCTGCCCGGCGTGCGTTCCGTGGGTCTGAATTACAGCCTGCCCCTCCGCACTCAGTGGTCGACCTATTTCGATGTCGCGGGCCGCGATCCCTACACGCCCGGGAACTGAGCCGGCGATGGAAATGGGCATCGCCGATCCCGATTATTTCCCCACGCTCGGCCTGCCCATTCTCCGTGGCCGCAATTTCAACTCCACGCGACAAACCCGAGACGGGCGCGAAGATAATCATCGATCAGCACATGGCCGAGGCGATCTGGCCTAACGAGGACCCAATCGGGAAGATCATATACAAGGGGCGGGCGGCCAATCGAACTCCGGGCGATGCCAAAGGCTCCGAAATCATCGGCGTAGTCCCCGCGGTGCAGCTCTACGGAATCGACCAGAGCGGGTCTCAATATTACCAGGGTTACCTGGCGCAATCGCAGGAGGCGTCGAACGAAATGAACTTCGTCCTCCGCACGGCGGTGACGCCGCTAAGTCTCGAAAGAGCAGTTCGCGATGCGGTCGCGATGGTTGATCCGGACGTTCCCGTCTACGGCGTCGACACGATGGAGAAAATGATCTCCCGCGATCATGTGACCCAAGCACTGTATTCCAGATTGGTCGCGATCTTCGCCGCGGTGGCCCTGCTGCTCGCGTGTCTCGGACTACACGGTGTGGTCGCGCACGCCATGACAGTCCGCCGGCGCGAGTTTGGCATTCGCATGGCGCTGGGGGCGCTTCCTCGTCAGGTGGTTGCGCTGGTCATGCGGCAGGGGGCAACGCCGTTGCTCGTCGGGCTCGGACTCGGGATGATCGGCTCGTTAGGCGTCGGCCGATTGATCGCCAGCCTGCTCTACAACGTCTCGCCGCACGATCCCGTGACGCTTTTTGCAACTTTCGGTGTGCTCCTGTTTGTCGGCCTAACGACACTTTGGTGGCCGGCGCTCCGGGTCACGAAAATCAATCCGATGATCGCGCTGCGCGATGAGTAAGGGAAAACATGCTTAGCTCCCTCCTCCAGGACGCGCGTTACGGCGCCAGGATGCTTTTGAAGCACAAGAGCTTTACCTGCATCGCCGTCCTCGCTCTTGGGCTGGGAATCGGGACGAACACGGCCATTTTCAGTGTCGTTGACGCGGTTCTTTTTCATCCGCTGGCTTTCAAGGAGCCGTCGCGGCTGGTGGCAGTCTGGGAGACGAACGAGCAACCAGGCGCGGAGTCGAATCTCCGCAATGAGGCGGCCAAAGGGAATTTCTACGATTGGCGGTCGCAGAACCAGGTCTTCGAACAAATCGCTGCCCTGACCTACGCGAGCTTCAACCTGATCGGCGTCTCCCAGCCGGAGAGAATTCAAGGGGCAGTCGTGAGCTTTAATTACTTTGCCACCCTCGGCGTGCAGCCTGCGCTTGGCCGCTCCTTTGTAGCCGACGAGGAAAAAGCGAGCGCGCCGCGCACGGCTGTAATCAGCCACGGGCTGTGGCAGCGCCGGTTTGGAAGCGACCCAAGTCTGGTTGGCCGAACTCAGACCTTCAACGGAGAACTGTTCACCATCGTGGGGGTGATGCCGGCTGGCTTTGAGATCCAGTTTCCGGCCAGCATACCGGTGGAAATGTGGACGCCGCTCCGCCGTGGCGCGGCGGATGGGGACCGGATCGCGCATTATCTGTATGTCCTCGGCCGGCTAAAGAACGGCGTCTCTTTGGAGCAGGCGCAGGCGGGGATGAACGTCATCGCCCAGCAGTTGCGCCAGCAATATCCAGACACGAACAAAGGCGCTGGCGTTAATCTCGTGCCACTGCACCTGCAACTCGTCGGCGCCATCCAGCCGTACCTCTACGTCCTCTTCGCGGCGGTCGGATTCGTCTTGCTCATCGCGGGCGCCAATGTCGCCAATTTGATGTTGGCGCGTCTCGCCAGTCGCGACAAAGAGATCGCGCTCCGTCAGGCGCTCGGCGCCGGCCGCGGCAGGCTCATTCGGCAACTGCTCACCGAGGCACTGATGCTTTCTACACTCGGCGGACTCTTCGGTCTCGTCCTCGCGGCGTGGGGCGTTCAGGCTCTGCGGGCGCTGGCTCCCGCCGATTTGCCGCGGCTGAGCGAGATCGCTCTGAACGCGCCAGTCTTCCTTTGGACCCTCGGTATTCTGCTAGTGACAGGAATCCTCGTCGGGCTCGCTCCGGGCTTGCAGGCGTCGAAGTCCGATCTCAATCGCGCCCTGCAAGAGAGCGGGCGCAACAGCGGCGGACTGCGGCGCAGCCGCGTCAGTCGCGCGCTGGTAATTTCTGAGATTGCGCTCGCGCTCCTCCTGCTCGTCGGCGCGGGCTTGATGATTCGAAGCGCGATGCGACTGCAACAAGTCAATCCGGGATTCGAAGCGAAGAACCTGCTGACGCTCAACATCGGACTGCCGCGACAAAAGTACCGGAGAACGGACAGGCGAATGTCTTCTTTGACCAATTGATCGAGCGCATCGGCAGATTATCTGCCGTCGAGGTCGCCGGTGGCGTTGATCCCTTGCCGATGAGCGGGAGTGACTCGACCACGGGCATTTTGATCGATGGTCAGCCAATCGTTCCCTCGGCCGACCGTCCGGAGGCAGGCGAGCGCGTAGTAACGCCGGATTACTTCCAGGCAATGCGCATTCCACTCGTCGAAGGCCGGCAGTTTGCCGAACAAGATCGCGCGGACACGCCGCCGGTCATCGTGGTCAATCAAACGCTGGCGCGGCGATTTTTTCCGGGCCAGAGCGCGCTCGGCAGGCGATTGGGATTGGAAGATGACGGCAAGCTTCGCTGGGCGGAAATCGTCGGCGTAGTTGGCGACGTGAAACACCGGCGGCTCGACGCGGAACTCAAGCCCGAGCTCTTCGAGCCCTATCGCCAATGGCCGCGCAATTTCATGAGCCTTGTTGTGCGGACGAAAGCCGAGCCCTCGAGCATGATCGGGGCGATTCGCGATCAGGTGCTGGCTTTGGACAAGGACCAACCGGTCTTCGAGATCATGACCATGGAGGAACGGCTTTCGCAGAGCCTCGCACAGAGCCGATTCGTCATGCTCCTGCTAGGCGTATTCTCGGCACTCGCGATGGTCCTGGCAGCCATCGGGATTTACGGCGTCATGGCCTGCTTCGTTAGTCAGCGCAACAAAGAGATCGGCATTCGCATGGCCTTGGGGGCGCAGAAGCGCGACGTTCTCAAACTAGTCGTCCTCGAGGGAATGGCTCTGGCGGTGGTCGGCGTTGCCCTGGGTCTGGCTGCTTCCTTTGCGCTGACCAGAATCATCGCGAATCTGCTTTTCGGCGTCGGCCCGACTGACGCCTTCACCCTCACCGCAGTCTCTTCTCTGCTCACGGGCGTGGCTTTTCTTGCCTGCTGCATTCCCGCGCGTCGCGCGTCGCGATTGGACCCAATGATCACGCTTCGTGCCGAGTGAAAGGGATGCCATGAACAACTTTCGCTTTGCCTTTCGCTTCCTGATGAAGTCTCCCGGCTTCACCTTTATCGCCGTCCTCACCCTGGCACTCGGCATCGGGGCGAACACTGCGATCTTCACCATCGTTCACGCCGTCTTCCTCGAATCGCTGCCGTATCGCGAAGCGGATCGGGTGGTCGCCATTTGGGAGACCAGCGCGCAGCGGCCCGGACAATCGAATGTCGTCGCGCCAGCCAATTTCCTGCGCTGGCAGGAACGGGTGAAATCCTTCGAAGCCCTGGCGGCCTTTGCTGACACCCGCGCAAATCTCACCGGCACGGAAAGCCCTGAAGAGGTGGTCGCGCAGAATGTGACCGCGCAGTTCTTTTCCGTTCTCGGCCTCGAACCGAAACTTGGACGCCTCTTTACCGCAGAGGAAAGCGCGGACCCGAATTCAACGGTCGTTATCCTCAGTGATGAATTGTGGCAGCGCCGCTTCGGATCCGATCCGGGAATTGTCGGCCGCGCGATTCAGCTGAACGGAAAACCGCAGACTGTCGTCGGCGTCATGCCGCCGGGCGTGCGCTTGTTTTTCAAAACGGGTTCACTGGCTGGCAAACCGGCCGATCTTTGGTCCACCTACAGCCTCGGGCCGGCGGAACGCGAGCCGCGTGGCCGCTATCTTTCTGTCATTGGACGTCTGAAACCGCATGTGCGTGTCGAGTCGGCCCGCGCGGAAATGGACGCGATCTCCGCGAGTCTGGTCGCGGAGTTACCGGCTTTCGATACCGGATGGAAGGCGGTGTTGTTCCCGTTGCGCGAAGAACTGGCCCACGAAGTCGGACCCGGGCTCCTGGTTTTGTCCGGTGCGGTCGCTTTCGTCCTCCTGATCGCATGTGCGAATGTTGCCAATCTCTTGCTCGCCCGCGGCGCGGCGCGGCAGCATGAACTGGCGATTCGCTCCGCGCTCGGCGCCACCCGCGGACAACTAGTTAGGCAATTGCTTTCCGAAAGCCTCGTCCTCGGGATCTTCGGCGGCGTCGCCAGTTTGCTGGTCGCGCGATGGGGCCTGGATTTCCTCGCCACCCTCAGCCCGGTCGAACTGGCCACCTCCAGTTCATTGCCACTGAGCTCGTCGGTGCTCGCATTTACCGCGGCGATTTCCCTCCTGACTGCTCTTGGCTGCGGTCTCGCCTCCGCCTTGGAGGGCTCGCGGGCCAACGCACAGTCCGCCCTCGTGGAAGGCGGACGCCAGATCGGCGGCGGCCTGCGCCATCGCCGATTGCGTCATTCTTTTGTTGTCGCCGAAATCGCGCTCGCGGTCGTCTTGCTCGTCGGCGCGGGGCTGATGCTCCGGAGTTTCGCCTCCATGCGTCGAGTCGATCCGGGATTTGAACCGGACAATGTCCTGACCATGCGGATGACTTTGCCGCGCGCAAAATATCCCGATGACGCCGCGCGCATTCGTCATTTTCACCAGTTGACCGCGCGGATCGCGACGCTCCCCGGCGTGGAAAGCGCCGGCGTCGTCAGCTACCTGCCGATGGCCGGCCTCGGCGCGGCGACCAGTTTTACCGTCGAGGGACAACCACCACCGCCGCCCGGCAGGGAGACTAATACGGTGGTCACCGTTTGTGACAATGGCTTCTTCCAGGCGTTGAAGATTCCACTACTTCGAGGCCGGGTGTTCACGAAGCGCGAGATGGAGGAGAAATCGAACGTAGTCATCATCAACGAAACGTTCGCCCGTCAGTATTTTCCCAAAGGCGATGCTGTCGGCCAGCGGGTCACGATCGAGATGAACGATCCGAACGTGCCCACCGAGATCATCGGCATCGTGGGCGATAGCAAATTCGCCGATTTGGTGACGCCGGCACGTCCGGTCGCGTTCTGGCCCCATCCACAACTTGGCTACAGCGCCATGACATTGACCGTTCGCACGAAGGTCGAGCCGCTCTCCCTGCGCGCGGCGGTCGAGGCGCAGGTGCACGCGCTCGACAAAGATCAGCCGGTCTCCGAAGTCCGCACGATGGAGCAATGGGTGGCAAAATCTCTCGCGCAAGCGCGCTTCAGTTCGCGGCTCCTGGCAATTTTCGCCGGTCTTGCGATGCTGCTGGCTGCCGTCGGCATTTACGGAGTGATGTCGTATGCGGTCAGCCAGCGTACCTCGGAGATCGGAGTGCGCCTCGCGCTCGGCGCAGGCGAAGGAGACATCCTGCGCATGATCGTCGGTAGCGGAGCGCGGCTCGCCGGCGTTGGCCTGATCATTGGCACCGTTCTCGCGCTGGTCCTGAGCCGCGCCCTAACGAGTCTTCTTTTCGGCACGGCCGCGGCCGATCCCCTGACCTATGCCGCGGTCATCGGATCGCTCGGCCTGATCACTCTCGCCGCCTGCTATCTGCCCGCGCGTCGCGCTTCGCGCCTCCAGCCGGTCGAAGCCCTGCGCTACCAATAATTCCAACCAACGAAACTCCATGACTGACCTCCGCTTTGCCATCCGCCAACTTCTGAAGGCCCCCGGCTTCACCATTCTCGCCGTCATTACCCTCGCGCTGGGCATCGGGGTGAACACCGCGATCTTCAGTCTGATTCACGATCTCTTTCTGCGCGGACTGCCATTCGCCGATCAGAACCGGCTCGTCATCATTGAGGCCGAAGCGAAGGAGCGTGATCTCGAGCATCTGCCCATGTCGGTTCCGCGCTTCTGGCATTTCCGCGACGGGCAGACAGTGTTTTCCAGCATCGCCGCCGATGCCGGGACCGGATTCATCGTCACCGGAATCGGCGATCCGGTGCAGGTCATCGGATCGCACATGACCTCGAATTACCTGGAGACCATCGGCGTGCGTCCGATTCTTGGCCGACTCTTCCTGCCCGAGGAGGAACAAACCGCCGACGTCGCGCTGGTGAGCGAACCTTTCTGGCACAAGCGTCTCGGCTCCGATCCGCAAGTCGTCGGTCGGAGCATTACTCTCAACGGCGTGCCGACCACGATCGTAGGGGTAATGCCAAAACCGGCGGTCGCGTGGTGGGGACCGGACACCGAAATCTTCACGACCAAACCCTTTCAAGTAGATGGCGTAACGCGCGAGCGCCTCATGCGCGGGATGAGTTTCATGAGAGTTGCCGCGCGCTTGAAACCGGGCGTGACGATCGAACAGGCGCGCGCGACGATGCCCACTTTGTTCAACAGCTACCGTGAGCAATGGCCCGACAACGCCGATAATTCCTGGTCGCCCAAGCTCGTCACGGCCACCGAAAACGCGCTCGGCGAATTGCGCGATCCATTTGTCGTCCTGCTCGCGGCGGTCGCGGCGGTGCTGCTGATCGCTTGCAGTAACGTAGCGAATCTATTGCTGGTGCGTTTCACGGGACGACGGCGGGAGATCGCGTTGCGCATGGCCCTGGGTGCGTCGCGTCGCGGAGTCGTCAGGTTGTTTGTCTTCGAAAGCACACTCGTTAGTCTGATTGCCGGCATCCTCGGAACGATTCTCGCGCTTTGGGTCGTTTCGCTCGTTCCGAAATTGGCGGCCAACAATCTGCCGATTGAGAATGCCGTCGGAGTGAATCCATCAGTCCTTCTCTTCACCCTCGGGCTCTCTTTACTCACGGGCGTCGTCATGGGCTTGTACCCGGCGTGGCAAAGTTCACGCGCCGATCTTGTCGATGGTCTGAAAGACGGCGGGCGGGCGATCAGCGGAAGCAAGGGACAGCAGCGTTTCCGCCGCGGTTTGGTGGCGGCGCAGGTCGGTCTTTCCGTCGTCCTGCTCGCAGGCGCCGCATTGCTGATCACCAGCTTTCTGCGCTTGAGCCGGCAGGAAGCAGGTTTTCGTTCCGACCATCTTTGGGTTGGCGCGATCGGGCTGCCCGCGACGCAATATCCGGACGCGCCGGCGAAGGCCCGCATGGTCGATCGCTTGCTCGAGGAACTAAAAAATACTCCCGGCGTCGAAACCTCCGCGATTGCCGATGACCTGCCGCTGAATGGCAGCAATTCCAGCTCGCCGTATGCGCGCGTGGAAGGCAACCCCGTGCCGCTTAATCAACGTCCGCTCGGATTGACCCGCGCGATTTCCCCCGGTTTTCTGAAGACGCTCGGCATTCCATTACTCGCCGGCCGCGACATCGACGAACGCGATGGCGTGGATAAACCTCTCGTCGTCCTCGTGAGCAAGTCGACGGCGCAACGTCTCTTTCCCAACGAAGACCCGATCGGCAAACGGATGTGGTTCGGAACCGACAACAACACCGGCTACATGACTGAGATCGTCGGGGTCGTCGGCGATGTCCGCTCGCTCCGCCTGGATCGCAAGAACGACGTCGAATTTTACCGTCCTTTCGCACAGCGCTCCTCGCCCTTCATGTGGGTCGTCGTGCGCAGCAGCATCAAGATCGAGGCGGCCACGACCATGGTGAAAAGCGCCCTGGCCAAAATCGATCCCGGCCTGCCTATCATCCAGCCCACGAGCATGGATGAAATCGTCAATCAATCGTTAGGCCAACGCCGGCTGACGATGGCGTTGCTGGGCGCCTTTGCCGGCATCGCCCTCATCCTCGCGATGGTGGGAATTTACGGCGCGGTCGCTTATACGGTCGAGCAACGCACCGGAGAAATCGGAGTGCGCATGGCGTTGGGCGCGCAGACTATTGACGTGCTGCGCCTGGTCGTTAAGCAGGGAATGAGCCCGGTGTTCATCGGGCTGGGACTTGGACTGCTGGCCGCGCTGGCGCTCGGTCGCGTGCTGGCCACGCAGTTATATGAAGTCTCCGCGACCAATCCGGCGCTCCTGGCTGGCACCGCTTCCATGCTTGCGGTCGTCGCGTTGGTCGCGTGTTTGCTGCCGGCCCGTCGCGCCACGCTGGTCAACCCGATTCAAGCGCTTCGCACCGAATGAGCCGGAAATTTTCTTCATGTTGTAGCGATGGCGGTCTGTCGCTGTTAGACGCAGGTGTGGTCGCCGCCCGCCTGCGCTTCGCCAACCTACGCAGCGCGGGCTCGTCTCGCACTGAACGGCGACAGAGCGCCGTCGCTACAACCAGGTTCGTCATCCCCACCCAGGTATGCTGAACGATCTCCGCTTCGCCTTTCGCCAGCTTCGCAAAGCGCCGGCCTTCACGCTGACCGCGCTGGCCACGGTCGCGATCTGTCTCGGCGCGAACCTCGCCATCTTCGCGGTCATCAATTCCATCCTGCTTCGGCCGCTTCCGTTTCCGGAATCGCGATCGGCTCGTCACGATCTACAACACCTATCCGAAAGCCGGCGTCGAGAACGACGGCTCGTCGTTCACCAATTACTACGAGCGGCGCGGCAACATTCCGGCGTTCTCGAGCCTGTCCATCTTCCTCGACCGCGCCGAAGTCGTCGGCGAACCCGGTTCGACCGAGCAGGAAGAAGTCATGCGCGTCTCGCCGGAATTTTTCACGACGCTTGGCGTTGGTCTCGCCATGGGTCGCACCTTCACCGAAGAGGAAGCGGCCATGGCGGAAAATAACGGAGTCATCATCCTGACCGACGGCTTTTGGCGCCAGCGCCTCAATGCCGATCCAAATGTCCTCGGCCGCGATCTCCGCGTGAACGGCATCCCAAGAAAGATCGTCGGCGTGTTGCCTCCTGATTTTCGCTTTCTCTCCTCAGAAGCGCGCCTTTATCTAGCCGATCAGGACGCGGCCTGGAGCAGCGCGCGCCGAGCCAGCGCCATTCCGGCGGTGGCGGCACTCACATGATCGCGCGCTTGAAACCAGGCGCGACGATCGCCGAAGCGCAATCACAGATCGACGCGCACAATGCCGCGGTCGAGAAGGACAATCCCGAGGCGAAAATGATGGCCGAGGCCGGCTTCCGCTCGCCGGTCGTTTCGCTGCATGCGCGATCACGTCCGCTCGATTCGTCCGACCCTCTGGCTGATGCAGGGCGGCGTGTTTTTCCTCCTGCTCATCGGCGCGGTCAATCTCGTCAACCTCCTCCTGATTCGCGCGAGCGGCCGCGCGAAAGAAATGGCGATCCGCCAATCGATGGGCGCGAGCCGGCGACATGTCGTTAGGCAAGTGGTGACTGAAACCGTTCTCCTCACCGCGATCGGCGGATTGCTCGGCGTGTTGGTGGGCGCGTGGGGAACTCAATTGCTCCAGGTTCTTGGTGCGAATCGTTTGCCGCTCGGCGCGCACATCGCGTTCGACGGCTGGCTCGCGTCGATCGGGCTCGTCGGCGCGGTGATTCTCGGAGTCGTCATCGCGGTGCCGATCGCCTGGTTCAATCTCGGCAGCCATCTGGCGAATGCGCTCCAATCCGAATCGCGCACCGGCACGATCAGTCGCGCCACCCAACGTCTTCGCCACGGCTTCATCGTCGCGCAGATCGCGCTCGCCTTTGTTTTGCTCGCCGGTGCGGCGCTGCTCGGGCTGAGCCTGAAAAAGGTGATGGCGGTGTCTCCCGGTTTTCGCGCCGATCATGTTCTCACCGGCGAGTGCACCATCTCGTGGCAACTGGAGCAGGACCCAGTCGGTATTGTCGATCGCTTGCTGGAATCCATCCGGCAGCAACCCGGAATCGCCGCCGCCGGAACGATCACGAACATCCCGCTGAGCGGGGATAGCGGCAAAACCGCGATCACACCGAAGGGCTATGTGCCGCCGCCCGGCCAATCCGTGCACGGTCATTATTCCTATGGCGTCAACGGCGATTACTTCACGGCGCTCGGCATTCCGCTGCGCGAAGGACGCTTCCTGACCTCGGCGGATTCTCACCGCCCGGAACGCGTCTGCGTGGTCGACGAGGATTTGGCCCGGCGTTACTGGCCCAACGGGGGCGCGCTCGGCCAGCAGGTCTTTCGTGGCAACGAATCGGACGAAGCAAAGCTGTTCACCATTGTCGGCGTTGTCGGCGCGGTAAAACAAGCGGAGCTCACGGAGTCGCAGGGACAGGGGGCGGTTTACCTGCCCTACGCCCATCGCGACGGCGACCAGCGTTTTCGTCGTCACGCGCACGAGCCAGCGTCCGGAAGCGTTTGCCGAGACGCTGCGAAAGCTGGTCCGCGCCGCGCATCCCGAGCTCGCGTTCGATAACATCCGCTCGATGGATACGCGCATCGCGGAGAGCCTCATCGCGCGTCGTTCGCCCGCGCTGCTCGCCGGAATTTTCGCCGGCGTCGCGCTGCTCCTGGCGGCGATTGGAACTTACGGCGTGCTCAGTTACGCCGTCGCGCAACGCACGCGCGAGATCGGCATTCGCATGGCGCTCGGTGCGCAACGAGGCCAGATCGGTTCGCAATTCCTCTCGTTAGGCCTGCGCCTGCTCGCCGCCGGAACCATCCTCGGTTTGATCGGCGCCTGGCTGGCCGGAAGAGCGATGCAGAGCGTTCTCTTCGACGTGCCCACGCTGCCCATCGCCACTCTTCTCGGCACCGCGCTCGTCATGACCGCGGTGTCACTCGTTGCCTGCCTCATCCCGGCGCGACGCGCCACCAAGGTCGATCCGATGATCGCGCTCCGCGCCGAATGAAAACGAAATTAACCAACTCCTTAAAGCCCATGCTCACCGATATTCGCTACGGCTTCCGCCAACTGTTCAAGCATCCCGGTTTCACGCTCGTCGCCGTGCTGACCCTCGCGCTCGGCATCGGTGCGAACACCGCCATCTTCAGCGTGGTCAACGCGCGTCCTCCTGAAGCCGCTGCCGTTTCCCGCCGCCGAGCAGCTCATCGCCGTCGGCATGACCGAATATCGCGCAGAAGGGGACGCCGCGGAACTCAATTCGCTTTCGTATCCGGACTTCTTCGATTTCCGCGACCAGAACCGCACGCTGCACGAGCATCGCCGTCTATCGCGACCGCAGCTTCGCGCTCACCAGCGATGAGAAGGGCGCGCAAAGTCTGCGCGGCGTGACATGCAGCGCCGAGTTTCTTCGATGTGCTCGGGATCAAACCAGTCATCGGGCGGGACTTTACCCGCGACCGACGAACAGGCCGGCGGCGGGCCCGGCGGATTGAAGGTGATTCTCGGCTACGATTTCTGGCAGAAGCAATTCGGCGGCGACAAGAATGTCCTCGGGCGCACGATCGAGCTCGATCGCCGGCAGTACAACGTCATCGGCGTCATGCCGGCCGGTTTTCAATTTCCGATTCAAACCGATCCGATCGATCTTTACGTCACGATCGCGGAAGACGCCGCGAATCCGGACGGCTCGAAACCGCAGACCGAGCAACGCGGCAGTCACAGCCTGCGAGGCGATCGCGCGTCTGAAGCCAGGCGTCTCCGTCGAGCAGGCGCAGAGCTGATCTCTCGACCATCGCCGCGAACCTGGACGAAGCAGTTATCCCGATACCGAACACGCATTTCGGCGTCGCTGGTGAAACCGTTGCGCGAGGATTTGATCGGCGATGTGCGCACCGCGCTTTACGTTCTGTTTGGCGCGGTCGTTTGCGTTCTGCTGATCGCGAATGCGAATGTCGCGAATCTTCTGCTCGCGCGCGCTTCGGTGCGCGGAAAGGAGATGGCTTTGCGCGCGGCCATGGGCGCGAGCCGGGCACGCATCGTTCGGCAATTGCTGACCGAAAGCCTGCTCCTTTCCGGATTCGGCGGCGTCTTCGGTTTGCTCTTCGCGCAATGGGGCACCGACGGCGCTGATCAAGGCCGTTCCGGAAAATATTCCGCGCATCAGCGAGATTCAGTTGGATGCGCTCCGTCCTCGGCTTCACCCTTGCTCGTTTCGCTCGCCACCGGCGTGATCTTCGGCCTCGTCCCGGCCTGGCAGGCATCGCACGTCGATCTCAACACTTCGCTCAAATCCGGCACGCGCACCGGCGGCGGCGGAGAACGCAAAGGCCGGGTGCGCAATGCGCTCGTCATGGCGGAAGTGGCGCTCGCGCTCGTGCTCTTGATTTGCGCCGGCCTGTTGATCCAAAGTTTCGCGCGTCTCGGCCGGGTCCAGACCGGTCTGCGCACGGAACGTCTTCTCACCGCGCGCGTGCAGTCTGCCGAGATCCGCCTATCCGAAGAACGAAAACATCATCGCTTTCTTCGAGCAGTTCCTGCCGCGGATTCGCGCGCTTCCCGGCGTGGAATCGGCCAGCACGATCGTTCCGCTGCCGCTCAGCGGCAGCAACATGATGACGACTTTCGACATCGAGGAACATCCGCTTGCCGGAAGGTCAGCGCGCCGCCGCGCCGGTCCGCATCATCGGGACTGATTATTTCAAGACCGATGGGCATCGCCGTGCGGCAAGGCCGCGTCTTCGACGAAACCGATCGCTTCGATTCCGCTCCCGTCGTGATCGTGAACGAACGCTTCGCGAACAAGTATTTTCCCGGGCCAAAACGTCCTCGGGAAACGGATCACGCCGGGTTTCAGCGCGGATGATGGGGATCCGAAAATGCGCGAGATCGTCGGCGTGGTCGGCAACGTCAAACATCGTTCGCTGCGAGAGCGACGACACGCCCGAGATGTATCTGCCGCAGACGCAGATTCCGTTCAACATCATGACGCTGGTCGTCCGCACGCAGCGTCTCGAATCCGGCCGCGCTCACTTCCGCCATTCGCGCAGCGAACTGGCCGCGCTCGATCGCGAATCTCCCTCTGACCAGCGTGCGCGTTTTCGACGAATACGTCTCGCGTTCGCTCGCGCGGCCGCGCTTCAACGCGCTCCTCCTTTCGATCTTCGCCGGCACGGCGCTGCTTGCTGACGGCGATCGGAATTTATGGCGTGATGGCCTATTCGGTGGCGCAGCGCACGAACGAGATCGGCATTCGCATTGCGCTCGGCGCCGGGCAGTCATCCATCTTCCGTCTGGTCGTTGGCCAGGCCATGACGCTCGTCGCGATCAGTCTGGTCATCGGACTGGCCGGCGCTTTTGCCGCCACGCGCTTGTTGAACAGCCTGCTCTTCGGCGTCGGCGCGTCGGATCCGATCACGTTTATCGCCATCGTGCTGCTCGTCTCCGTCGTCGCGTTCCTCGCGGCGTGGCTGCCGGCACGGCGCGCGCGCGGTCGATCCGATCATCGCGTTGCGCGCGGAATGATAAGAATGACGAAGCACGAATGACGAATGACGAACACGAATGACGAAACACTGAAGCGCAAAATAGAATGAATGCGTATTTCGGCTTCGGTTTCGTCATTCTTTCGACATTCGTCATTCGTGCTTCGTCATTCACTTCGTCATTCGCAGAGCGTCATCAACGTAACACCAATTATGATGAACGACATTCGCTACGGCATACGCCAGCTGATCAAGCATCCCGGCTTCACCCTGGTCGCGGTGCTCACGCTCGCGCTCGGGATCGGCGCGAACACCGCCATCTTCAGCGTGGTCAACGCGGTGCTCTTGAAGCCGCTGCCCTTCCCGGCGCCCGAGGAACTCGTGGCCATCGGCGGCGTCGATCTGAGCGAAACAGTCTCGCCTCCCAGGCTCTACTCGTTGTGCTTTCCGGACTTCTTCGATTTTCGGGAACAGAACCGCAGCTTTTCGAGCATGGCGGTTTATCGGGACCGCACCCTCGCGCTGGTCGACGAAAAGGGAGCGCAAAGCGTGCGTGGAGAAAAGGTGAGCGGGGAGTTCTTCGACGTGCTCGGCATCAAGCCGATGCTTGGCCGCGGTTTCACGCGGGCGGATGAGCAAGCGGGCGGCGGACCCGGCGGTCTCAAAGTTGTCCTGAGTTACGGATTCTGGCAGAGCCATTTCAATCGGGCTGACGATGTGATTGGCCGTGTCCTCATGCTGGATGGCCGTCCGAACACGGTGATCGGCGTGATGCCAGAAGGTTTCCAGTTCCCCATCCAAACCGATCCGATCGAGCTTTACACCACGATTGCCGAGGATGCGTCGACTCCCGATGGGAGCACGCCCAAAACGCAGCAGCGGGGCAGTCATCGGCTGCAGGGAATCGCGCGCGTAAAAACGGGCGTGCCTCTCGCCGCAGGCGAACGCGGAGCTGCGGACGATCGCGGCGGCGCTGGAAAAAAAGTATCCGGAGACCAATACCAAAGTGCAGCGCCGGATCGCAGCCGCTCCGTGATGAAATGGTGGGAGACGTCCGGACCGCGCTCTACGTCTTGTTTGGCGCGGTCGCCTGCCTGCTGCTCATCGCGAACGCAAATGTCGCCAATCTCATGCTCGCGCGCGCGTCGGTGCGCGGAAAAGAGATTGCCCTGCGCGCTGCTCTCGGCGCCAGCCGCGGACGGATCATTCGGCAATTGCTCACGGAGAGCGTGCTTCTGGCCGGACTCGGCGGGTTGCTCGGATTGCTCGTCGCGCAATGGGGAACGGAAGCCCTCGTCGCGGCGGTGCCGCAGAATATTCCGCGCGTCAGCGCCATTCAGTTGGATGGAGCGGTTCTCGGTTTTACCCTTCTGCTTTCGCTCGCGACCGGAATCGTTTTCGGCCTTGTTCCCGCCTGGCAGGCATCGCATGTCGATCTTAACACCGCGCTGAAATCAGGCACGCGCGGCGCCGGCGGCGTGGAGGGAAAACATCGGGCGCGCAATGCCCTGGTCATGACGGAGGTGGCGCTCGCGTTGATCCTGCTCATTTGCGCCAGCCTGTTGATTCAAACCTTCGCGCGCCTCGGCCGCGTTCAGACCGGCATGCGCACCGAACGTCTTTTCACGGCACGGATTGGACTTCCCGAAGCCGCCTATCCCCGCCCGGAAAACATCATCGCGTTTTTCGATCAGCTCATGCCGCGGCTCCGGGCGATTCCCGGGGTCGAATCTGTCACGACCGTGTGGCCTCTTCCGCTCAGCGGCAGCAACAACGTCAGTTCTTTTGACATCGAGGAACATCCCATGCCCGAAGGACAACAGCCGGACAGCCCGATGCGGATCGTGGGTTCGGATTACTTCAAGACCATGGGCATTCCCAGTCCGGCAGGGCCGTGGCTTCGAGGAGACCGACCAGTTCAAGTCTCTGCCGGTTGTGGTCGTGAACGAGCAGTTCGTCCAGAAATTTTTCCCGGGTCAAAATGTGGTGGGCAAACACATCAAACCAAGTTGGAGCATTGGCGACGAGAAACCGCTCATGCGCACCATCGTTGGTGTCGTCGGCAACGTGAAGCACCGCACGCTCGACATGGAGTTTACGCCGGAAGTTTATCTGTCGACGTCGCAAATCCCGATGGACAGTCGTGTCGATCGTGGCGCGCACGAGTGTCTCCAATCCCGCGGCCATTACTTCCGCGGTCCGTTCCGAACTGGCCGCCGTCGATCGCAATATTCCGCTGGTGCGCGTCCGGGTTTTTGACGAATACCTCGCCCGCGCGCTGGCCCGGCCTCGTTTCAACGCCATGCTGCTTTCGATTTTTGCCGGCACCGCCTTGCTGCTGACGGCGATCGGAATTTACGGCGTGATGGCGTATTCCGTTTCGCAACGCACGAGTGAGATCGGGATTCGCATCGCGTTGGGCGCGGGGAAGAGCTCGATCTTTCGCCTCGTCGTCGGTCAGGCCATGACGATCGTGGCGATCAGTCTGGTGGTCGGACTCGTCGGCGCCTTTGCCGCCACCCGCTTGTTGAACAGCCTTCTCTACGGCGTCGGCGCGTCGGATCCGATCACGTTCGTCGCCATCGTTTTGCTCGTCTCCGTCGTTGCTTTTGTCGCGGCGTGGCTGCCGGCGCGCCGCGCGACCCGGGTGGATCCGATCATCGCCTTGCGCGCGGAATGAGTCGGTCGATGAGCGATTTCCGCTACGCGTGCCGCAGCTTGCTGACGACGCCAGGTTTCACCGGCGTCGCCATTCTCGCGCTCGCCCTGGGCATCGGCGCGACCACGGCCATGTTTGGTGTCATCTACGGATTTCTCCTGCGGCCGTTGCCTTATGCGCAGCCCGATCAACTGGTCATGCTGCAGTCGCGCAGCACCCGTTCCGGGAGCGATCTCGGGGTCAATTATCTCGACTTCAAGGATTGGCAGGAACAGACCCGCAGTTTCTCCGATCTCGCCTTTTTCAATCTTCGCTGGAATGGCAATCTGGAAACTCGCGATGGCGTGACCGAAACGCTCAAGACTACTTTCACCACCGCGAATCTCTTTCACTTGTTAGGCGTGACCCGTTGCTCGGCCGCGATCTGACGCCGACAGACGACGAAGAGGACGCCGCCAAGGTGATGTTGATCAGCCATCGGCTTTGGGCGGCGCTGGGCAGCGATCCCGGAATCGTCGGACGCGAACTTCGGCTTGATGGCAGTCCGCGTACCGTCGTCGGGGTGATGCCTCCAGGATTCCGTTTTCCCGTGCAGAGTGATCTCTGGGTGCCAATGGCATCGTTTTCGGGCGGGGGACGAACCGTTCCTGGCGCGCTGATCAGGCTATTGCGCGCTTGAAGCCGAGCGTCACCATCTCGGAAGCGCAGGCGGAAATGAGCGTGATTGCCGAGCGACTCGCGACGCCAGTATCCCGAAACCAACGCCGACATTGGCGCGAAGGTGATTGGTTTGCGCGAGCATTGGGTCGGTGATTTGCGCAACTCACTGCTCCTCCTGCTCGCGGCCTGCGGCGGTGTCCTCGTCATCGCCTGCGCCAATGTGAGTCAGCTTCTCCTCGCGCGCGCCGCGACCCGCGAGCGTAGCTGGCGGTGCGTTCTGCGCTGGGTGCCAGCCGCGCCAGGCTCGTTAGGCAGTTGCTCACCGAAAGCGCGCTTCTGGGGATTCTCGGCTGCGTCACCGGCGGAATTTGTGCCTTTTGGCTGGTGGCGCTGGTGCGTGCAGCGATTCCGATTGAGTTGCCGTTCTGGGTGGCGATCGATGTGAATTCCGGAGTGTTGCTTTTGCCGCGGGCGTTTCGTTGCTGACGGGTTTGCTCGCTGGTTCACTGCCGGCGTGGCAAGCGACCCGGGTCGAATTCGCGGCCGCACTCAACCAGACGCGCAGCACGAGCCCTTCGAGCCGAACGCGCGAGCTTCTGACCGTCGCGCAAGTGAGCGTGTCGATCATGCTCCTGGCTGGCGCGAGCATGATGCTGCGCGCGGTGATGAATTTGCAAAAGGTCGATCCGGGCTTCGATCCGCGGCAGACGGTGATGATGGAAATGAATCCGACCTACACCGGTGATGAATCGGCTCAGGTGCGGGTCGATCGTTTTGTGCGTCTGCTCGAACGTCTGCGCGAAATTCCCGGCGTCGAATCCGTCGCGGCGAACAATAGTCCACCCTTCGTCCCCCAACGGCCGTGGAATCGCACGCAGATTACGGCCGAAGGTCAGCCAGTCGATGAGCAGAGCCGCAATCCGCTGGCAAACTTCCAAACGGTCAGCCCGGATTATTTCGCTTTGTTGCGCGTGCCGCTACTCAGCGGGCGCGTGTTTGAGTTGCGCGACAACCTGGAGGCCCCGCGTGTTTGTCTCGTGAGCGAACGGCTCGCGCGCCGCCTTTGGCCTAACGAGCACTCGATCGGCAGACGTCTGAAGCTCGGCGCGCCCGGCGACGAGGCGCATCCGGATTGGTTGACCGTCATTGGCGTGGTCGGCGATGTCCGGCACCAGGGCTTGGAAGGCGAGCCGGGTCCCGAGCTGTATAACTGCAGCCTCCAACTCGCGTGGAAGCAGATGCATTATCTGGTGCGCGCCCGACCGGAAATCGACCCGCTCAGCCTTGTCCCGGCGATTCGCGCACAAGTGTCTGCGGCTGCACCGGGCACAGGTGTTTTCAATTTTGTTTCTCTGGAAAAGGAAGTCGCGAACTCGCTCTGGCGGCCGCGATTGCAAAGCTGGTTGCTCGGATTTTTCTCGATCGTCGCGCTGACTCTTGCGGCGGCAGGCCTTTACGGCTCGATCGCCTACGGCGTGGCGCAGCGCACACGCGAGATCGGCATTCGCATGGCGCTGGGCGCGAATCGCGGCGCGGTCCTGCGCCTGGTCTTAGGGCAGGGGATGCGCGCGGTCGTCGCCGGAGTTGCGATTGGCGTGGGTGCGGCATTTCTCTGCACGCGCCTCTTCCTTCGCGCAACGGTCCCTAACGAGGGGTTCAATTACGCCGTGGCCTGTTTCCTCTTAACCTTCGCGGCGCTCCTCGCCTGCTGGTTGCCCGCCCGCCGCGCTACCCGTGTAAATCCCAGCGATGCTCTGCGCGCTGAATAATGCCTGACCAAAACGATGAGCACCTTCCTGATTGATCTGCGCTACGCCATCCGCATGCTGGCCAAGTCGCCGGCTTTTTCCATCATCGCCGTTCTCGCCCTCGGACTCGGCATTGGTGCCAACACGGCCATCTTCAGTGTCGTTAATGCGGTCCTCTTGCGCCCACTGCCTTATCCGCAACCGGACGAGCTGATTGTCTTGCGCGAGAGCTCGGCTGGATTCCCGAGTGGCTCGGTCAGTTATCCCAATTTCCTCGACTGGCGCACGGGCCAGCACACTTTCACAGATCTGGCACTCGTTAGGCGGGACAGCTACAACTTCGGCGATTCCGGTCGGACAAATGCGCCGGAGCGCATCAACGGCGGACGAGTCAGCTTCAATTATCTAAGGTGCTCGCGATGAAACCGATCATCGGACGCGATTTCGTCGAAGCGACGATACGCCGGGAGTGCTCCCGTGGTTCTCATCAACGAAACGATCTGGCGAACGCGTTTTGGCGCTTCCCAAACAGTTCTCGGGCAGCAGATCATCGTCGACGGTATCCGCGCAAGATTATTGGCGTTTTGCCCGAGGAGTAAAATTTCCGCGTCTTTCACAGATCTGGGTTCCACTCGCGGAATTGCGGAAAGACGAAGATGTTCTGAACCGTGGCAACCATCCCGGCTTCAGCGTTCTCGGGAGGTTGAAACACGGAGTTTCGCTTACGCAGGCGAACGCCGATCTCGAGCCGATCTCGCGTCGCGCTGGAGAAGGAATATCCCAAGTCGAACGCGACCCGACGCGTCGCCATGAGCCGCTGCTGGAATCGTCGGTGGGTGAGTATCGCCACAGCTTGAATCTCTTGTTAGCCGCGGTTGCCTGCGTGCTTCTGATCGCGTGCGCAAATGTGGCGAACCTCCAACTCGCGCGGGCGCTGGCGCGCCAGAAGGAACTGGCCATTCGCGCCGCGCTGGGCGCGAGTCGCTGGCGTTTGGCGCGGTCAGCTTTTGACGGAGAGCGTGTTGCTGGCGGCGATCGGCGCGGCCGCCGGAGTAATTCTCGCCATCTGGAGTCTCGACACCATCGTCGCGTTCTGTCCGCCAAACATTCCGCGCTTCAAGGAAACGCGCATCGATGGCATGGCGCTTTTGTATACCGGCATCGTCGCCGTCGCCGCCGGCATCCTCGCCGGCATTTGGCCGGCATGGAAGATTTCACGCACGGCGGCCTTGTCTGTCGTCCTGCATGAAGCGGGCACGCGCGGCGGCAGCGGCGGGATTGTGAAACAGCGCGCTCGCTCCGGACTGGTGGTCACACAGGTCGCGCTGGCCGTGGTGCTTCTCGCCGGGGCGGGACTGACGCTGAAGAGTTTCTGGCGTGCGCAGAACGCCCCGCTCAATTTCGATCCGCACGACATTTTGCTCACGCCGATTGAGGTACCGAAGGCGAAATACGATAAGGAAAAGGATGGACAGCGCGTTTGGGACGACGACAAGCTCCGCGCGTTCTGGGATCGATTGCTGGAACGGGTGCGCGTTCTCCTGGTGTCGAAACGGCCGCGTCGGCGCGAATATTCCTTTCGACGATACCGAGTGGGATTCCTCTTTTCACATCACGGGCACGCCGGAAGCAGAGCCGGGGAAGGAACCCTCCGCGGAGGTCGATATCGTCTCGTCGGATTACTTCAAGGTCATGAACATGCCGATCCTGCGCGGCCGCGCCTTTGGTCCCGAAGAGGTCCCGGATGATTCGCGTTCGCGTTCACATCATTATCGATCAAACTTTTGCCGAGCGATATTTCCCCGGCAAAGATCCGATCGGTCTTGCATATCGATGATGACCAGCGCAGCGGGGCGGAAGGTGACGATCCGGAGAAGTACCCGCCGCTGACCATCGTTGGCATTGTTCGCGGACGCGCAATGAAGCGGCCGGCGAAGACAACGTGGAGAAGCTCAACTTCGTGCACATGTACCTTTGCGCGACGCAAAACCCGCATCAGGCAGACATGCTGATGCTGCGTGTGCGAGCTGGCGATCCGAAGGCACTGGCGTCAGCGGTGCGGCGCGAAGTGCAGGCGATCGATCCCGATCAGCCGATCGGCCAGGTGACGACGATGGAGGAGAACGTCGCGAACAGTCTGGCCGCGCGCCGTTTGACCATGGTCTTGCTGGCAGCTTCGCGGGGCTGGCACTGGTCCTCGCCAGCGTCGGACTCTACGGCGTCATGGCGTTGAGTGTCACGCAGCGGACGCGCGAATTGGGAATCCGACTCGCGCTCGGGGCGGCGGCCGACGTCTTTCGGCTCGTGCTTGGCCAGGGCCTTGCACTGGTTAGTCTTGGACTTGGCTTCGGACTTCTGCGCCTTGGCCGCCGGGCGCGCGTTGGCGAGTTGCTCTACAACGTCGGCACGATTGATTTGGCGGCGTTGACGACGGCGCTTCTGTCGCTCGCGTTCGTTGCGCTGCTTGCGTGCTTTTTCCGGCACGCCGAGCCACGCAAGTCGATCCAATGGTCGCGCTGCGCGAAGATAGAAAAGCTGGAGCGCGCTGCTCTGTCGAGCGCGATGATTCTCGCGACGACAGAGCGTCGCGCTCCACTATTTCGTCGCTGATAATGAAGAATTTCTTCAGGATGGCGCGACCGAAATCGTCGTTCAGGGCAACGTCCCGCCGCAGGTCGCGCCGATGGCCATCGACGATCCGGCCGATTCGCGGTCGTTGCGCGTGCGTCGAAGCAGCCAGCGCGCCGCCGAGATAAGCTTCGAACAGCCGCTGAAATCCATCGGGAGCACGACGGCACTGCCGATGTCGCCCATGGTATCCGGTCACGTACGCGCGGAATGTTCATGCAGCGCATAAAGGTGAGCAGCGAGATGGCGCTGAAGTCGCGACAAACGCCCTGGCCGTCGGTGTGAACATCGAAAGCCGATTTCTGAGGAATCGGCGAAGTGGTGAGCCAAAGGTGAGTGGTTGTGACCCCGATCGGCAATGGCCTGCGCGCGCGGCCAGCCGGGAGCGGTCGAGCCAGAGCTTCCAGGCGATGTCGAAAAGTTTGTCCACTTCGCAATAGCGACTTGTTAGGAGAAATGGCAGGACCTCGTCCGGTAGCTCTTCAATCGGGTGCTGAATCGCGTCCGGGGCTTGCGCATCAGGTTCGCCGCTATCCTCGATCGTCGTCTCAAGCGACAAACGGAGATTGCCAGCGGGGGCAAGAATCCGAGCGCAGCGATTCCCATAAAGGTCGCTGAAGTCGTGCAGTGCAACGTTTGGTTCGACCACGATCTTCTCGGCCGCGAGCAAATCCTTTTGTCGCGACGGATGCACGTAGAGCATCAGAATCATCGGTGTCGGGCCGAGAAGTTCGAATTCGATATCGAAGCCGATCTTGATATTCACGAGGGAGACCCGCGGCGATCGCACGGGGCGCAAATCGTACCTCGTTCGCCTGATACTGCACTGGTCTTTTTCTTGCGAGACGGAATGTTGCTCCAGTTATGACCCGAGCACGATGCCGCGGTTAGCCGAGTCGAGTGTTTGTCTTGGCCGCAATCGCTGAGCTTCTGGCGATCGCACCATCGTCGCGGCGGCGGAGTCCGACGTGAAGTTCCAGGGCATCCCGGTGCGGCCGGGGGACACACATTTCCGCCGCAGTGCCGCTCAGCGAGCAGGAGAAAACTGTACGCGGCCATCGGAGGGAATCGGGTTCCCGCAAACGCAATTGCGGTCCTCGCTGTCCCGCGCGGTTTCGATCCGACGCAAGAGTTGGCCTGTCCTGGTAGTCTTTTCCACGAGTGATTCTCAACGCGAAAATCGCGGCGACATCCCGTTCGACCTCACCGCCGCTCTGAGCGAGAACTGGCTTATTCTCACCGGAGATGGCCCCGAGCGCCCGCACGACGACAGCACCGGCTGGCGCGCCGCCATGACCCTGGCTGCCCTGGACGCGCTCCATCGCAGTTTCCCCGGGTCTAACGAGTGGCCGGTCGCCTGCGCGGGCATCTCCGGCGGGGCGAAGCGCGCCTGCCTCGATCGCGCCTCTCCTCGCAGCGACCGGCAACCGCGTTGTCGGTATTTATCTGGCCGGCGTTAATGAAGACATGCTCGGCCAGGGCTATCGCACATTTCATCCCGGCGCCGGATTTCTCAGCACGAAAATCCTCATTACCAGCGGTCAGAGCGACACCATCGCCACGCCCGCGCAGACCGCGCGAGTCAGGACATCCATCGAAAGGAACGGATTCCGTCAGGTGCGCCTGGAGATGTTTCCCGAAGGTCACCGCGTCAAACGTCCCCTGACCGTGGAGGCGTTGCGCTGGTTCCAGTCGGACGCTTCGCCGAGTCCCGTCGGCGCGTCCGATCGTTGCAAATTCTGCTCTAGAGCTGGATGTGAAAGAAATTGGCGGCGGCGTTCGAAAACAAATTCTTGTCACCATCAGAGACGCTGCGCGGCAAGCGAGTGCGATCACCGCTCAGGTTTATTTCATCGGGAAAGCACGCAAGGGCGGCCCCGTTTCATTTACGCGCACTCGGATCTCTCGATGAACTTGCGAGGCGCGGCGGAGGCGAGCGCCAAAGTCGATGTGCCGGAGTTGAAGTCGGACCCATCGAGGCGTGCGCCGAAAGGCTTTGTTCTTACGGGCGTGGGCGATGTGGACGGCTGGATCGTCACCAGCCAGGCGAACAACACCACATTTCAGGTGCGCGCCTCAAACCCCGCGCTTCTTGATGTCGCTCAGGGAAAATCCCACGATTCCCTCGATTCGATGATTGCCGATTACGAGAAAAGGACCGCGTCGTCGGCGCGTCGTTGCGAGACAGCTCCTTTTGAGACGCACCCAGCCGATAGAAGCGGTTACACCAACTCTTCGACCGCCCGATACTGATAGTTCACGCGTCCGGCGGAACTTCGCCGAGCACGGCTGCATCGAAACGAAGCGGCCATTCGCGAAGTCGTCCAAGCCTTCGAGAAAATCCTGCGGGATCTCGTCCTCGCCGAGCTGTCGCAGTCCCTAGCCAACGTTGGCGCTCAGCGACCGGCAGCACGCGAATCTCATCGAGGATCTGTTCTGCGGTCATGGAGTAACCGAACACGTATCACTCGCCGGGAGACTGATCAAGGCAGCACGTCCTTTGCCGACGAGAGCTGTTGCCAGAGCTGCGGGCGCCGGAAGCCAGCTTCGCGGCCAACTCGCATCGCCGCAGCGACGAGAAATCCGCCGGGAGAAACTCCGCCGTCCTCCTACGCCGCTGCTGCCGCGTCCGCACTGTTCGGAGTCTCCGTTTGGAAGGTCACCGGCAGAACGGATTCACTCTCGGCGGCGCCGATGCCCGCCGCAGCCGGCCGGCTGCCTAACGAACGCAGCGGCCGGTTCAAACCGAAGTCCAGCCAACGCCGGTCTTCGGCCGGATCGACACGCCCAGGATCACCACCACTTGCCGCATCTTGCGGCGCAAAGTTCTTTCCGCCGCATCACGCGCGCGCTTCTTCACCAGACAAGCTGCTTTCGCCGCGCGCAGCTCGCGTTGGGCCTTCACCATCCGTTCCCGGATGGCCTTGCCGTTCTCGGCCGTAATCCCCGCGTGAGGCATCGTGTAATCAGGATTCTTCTCCATCCACCGGATCATTCCCGCGGCCAGCGCGATCCGCGGCGCCATTCGTTTCGGGATGGCCGTCCGCCGATTGACCACTCCGACCTCGAGCCAGCGTTCCGACCAGCGTTGACCCAGCACGGACCCCAGGACCGCCCGCGTTCGCACCAGCCAATCGGTTAAGACCTTGTCTGCGGCGACTGATTCCTTGCCGATCTCACCCTTACTCGCGCGCGCCTCTCCGTAGAGCGTCTCCGCCTGGCTTAACCGGCCCAGGACCGCCCGGAAAGCAGCCTCTGGCGTCTGGGTCATCTTCAGCCACGGCCCGTGCAGCTTTAACTCGGCGATGTCGCCGGCGAGCTTCTTCAGGTCATCGATCCCAGAAGGAAGAGTATTATCAGTGTTCATATCGTTTCGTTGGTTATCTGCGGAATTGCGCGACCTCTTACGGGCGCACAATTAGCAGCCGCGATGCCAGACGGCAGATTCCGCCCCCGTCATTGCCGCCGCCAGCGGCGGATGACCCGATGGGACTGCACCTGCGCAAAGGGAGATGGAGTTTCCTCACCGGAGACTCATCCACCTCATCCGGCGAGGCGGGACGGGGTCCCCAATCCGTTTTGAGGGAAGCCGCGCCGCCGTTTCTCGTTGCCGCGCCGTGTTAGCTGCTCCCGTCTCTCCGGATACCTCAACGTGATCCAATCACGCTCAGCGCCAACGGCGGATGACCCGATGGGATCGCCGTAGAAGCACGGCCAACCGCTGGTCACCTCGCTGGGAGCCGCCACCGCTCCGGGCGATAATTCTTCCTCTATAACAGGCTCGCGCGCTCGCCGCAGCGACGAGAAATCCCGCCGAAGAAACTCCGCCGTCCCGTCGCGTCGCCGAATCTCCGCCACCATCACATTCCGCGTCCGAGGTCGCGCCCAGCCAGCGCCTTCGCAAATCATCAATAGTTAGCTCTGACCGCTTTTTGGTTCCCCTACGGGAGGATAGGGTTTCTCAAACATTCTCAGCTGCGAGCCTTCCACGTCGAGGTCGGCCTGTTCGTGGCGAAGAATGCCGTCGTACGTTTCGCTCGTGGCTTCGGGTGGCGCTTCGGTGTTGATGAAGCGAAAGGCGGAAGCGGCGACATAATCCAAGTCCAGCTCGAAACTCAGCCAACGACGGCCTTCTCGTTCAGCGACGGAACCGGTCGTGTTTGAGCCGGCGAAGATGTCGAGGACGACATCGCCAGGATTAGTCAACATCCGAATGAAGAACTCCGGTAGCCGTTCTGGAAAACGGGCAGGATGGATCGGAATGCCCACTGCCTTACAACGTAAGGTATAGGTGTCGTTTGCAGAATTGTTCCCAAACTTCAGCATGTCGTCCGGCATGTGGGACATCACTTCCTCAAGGACGTTCCCGGGAATTGACCTTCACCCTTCAACTTGTCCCAGCTCTTATTGATGACGTGACCGCTGGGCCGAACGGTTTCCTTAGGCCGCGGCTGTTGAGACGGATCATATCGGCGCTGTAGCGGTTCAAAACATGGAGGTTGCTCGCCTTCGGGTGCTTTGATTTCAAGAGCGCCCAGACGTGTTCGACGGAATCCTTTACCCGGACGCGTCGCACGGTAACCCACTCCGCTGGGACGGGCATTTTTGCGGGGTTATACCGGTAACATTCCCTGCGCAAGGTGGAATCCGACTTCTTCGACGAGGGCGATGAGCAGTTTGTAGTGATAGAGCGAGCGCGTGGGACTACCGGGATTCCAGCTCCCGCCAATGTTGAGCACGAAGCTGCCGTCATCAGTCAAGACACGAAGGATTTCGCTGGCGAACGGCTTGAACCACTCGACGTAATCAGCCTTGGAGACATTTCCGTACAGACTTTGAAGTGTAGTGCGTACGGCGGCGAGGTCGCAGACGGTTTACAGATGCGGTAGGCAGCGCCCGCAACAACTCTAATGAGTCGCCTGCATAGGCGGCACCGTGTGCCGTTTGATAGCTGGCAGATTTCTCAGAAATTAGCGGCGGTTTGGCACGTTTCTGACGATGGCAGAGTCTTCGGTTGCGCCTCTAGGGGAGTCTGTGGTCTCATGTGGTTTTCAATGCCTCAATCTACACAGGTTGCGTTAGGGAAGCCAAGCCGATCCGGCCAAAAGCGCCGGAGGAGAAACTTGAGCAAAAGGGTTCACACAGTCAACCTGTTTTGGATCCGCGCCCAGTTTGGTTATTTTACGACGGTTGGATGCTGCATCTGACGTCCGCCGAGATATCGCGCTAATCCGCATTACAGAGTGGGGTTGGAAACAGGAACTCGTTCACCAACTGCGTCCGAAAATTCTTTACGCTAGAGATCACTTGGCGGAACTGTTTCTTCGCGAACAAGGCGCACTACTACAGCAGGTGGAAGCCTCGCGTGGGATGAGGAAGACCTGGCGGCTAGCGTTGCGACGAACGATGCGCGCTTCCACAGCGTTGACCACTGCATCACAGGTGGCTACGGTGCATCCATTGATAACCGCGATAATCTGCTCACTTGGCCAGCTTCAGCGACGCGGCAAGCGGTGTGGGGGACCGAATCGGCGCGACCCACTCGGCGTATAGCTACGATTCGGATCAGATCACGGATCATTGAGGCCGAGAGGAGACGCGTTTCCTAGAAGCAGCGGCTCGTTTTGGAAACGGCCATCTGGCGCGAGAAGGAGCTTAGCCTGACCGTATTCTTACGATTGCCGATGCATCCGGGGCTGATTGAGTCGTCGGCGATAGCGTCTGCCCAACGCGTCGTGGAGGTGAAGGCGGAGTATCCCGACTTAAGTGGAGAATCGAATAGGTTGAAAGACGACGTTCGCCGATAGACGCTGATCGGTCGGGGAAATCTGGAGCTCCTACGCACACCATCGCTCGCGGAAAACACCGGAACGAGTTGTGGACGCAGGTATATTCGAAGATCGCAGCGCGGAAGGAGAAACCAATGAGCACGTCTTACGGCGTTGCGGAGCGGTATTTGTAGGGCCTCGGGATGAAGCGGCAGCGTACACGCACCGGGCGTGGAAATTCCCGTGGAGCTCCGGCAACTCGCCCGGGCATGGATTCGGGTGGAGAAGATTCGATGTTCTCGCCGCGAGGATGAACGAGACCCTGAGTAGCAGCCGGAGCGGTGGAAATCCGGTGAACCCGCCTTCACGCGCCGGAGGACGGCTGCTTCCTGTTGCCTGTCAACGCAGCCTGGTGATGATCATGCGACCACTTCCTCTTCATCCGAGATCTCTCGACGGACGACTTTTGCGTGCTGGCGATGCGACGGCACTGCCTGGTGAAGATCGGACCTGAAGGCTGAATACAGGCGTCCGTTACCTCGAGATTTTGCTGGCACTCCCAGCGTCCTGGCTGAGACTGCGCGCATGACGAAGCGCGCTCTTTTCGCGGTTGCTGGATTTTTCGGTCTTTGCGTTTCCTTGTCGGCGCAGCAGGGGCTGATCCCGGAACAGTTCCAATCTTATGGCACGCTTGATGGGCCCTGGGTCCGGACACCGTCGGTCACGCTCGAAGATCAGGACCGTTTCTTCTTCTCAACTGCCTTCGGATCGATGCGGGCGACGCAGGATTTTCTCCCGGCCTACAGTTGGGAGGAGCCGCAAAGTTACTCTTCCAAAGATTCGCCGAGCCGCAGGAACTCACTTGATGACGGGGTGGATTGGCGGGGCCAAGTCGTCTTCAATTTGGGGGAGAAATCGGATTTCTTTACGGGAGTTCGAGCGGCAAATACGGCGGCCAGGATTTCTCGGGCTACATCATCGGCACCGTGGGGAATGAGTGGTTCTCCATCACCGCCGGCTATCTCCACCAGGAGTCGACCGTGCGTTATCCGCGCTGGCGCCGATAACAGCGCTGCTGTGCGGGTGCGTTTTCGAGAGTCGTAGGCGTAGCCATAGATAATCCTCGTTCCTCGGGAGCGGCCTTCGAGCATGGTTGGCGCGTCGTAAGCGGCTTACGATATGAGGCGGCGGCTGGTTGCGTGACGCAACGGGCTCGAATGGATCTCGATTCCGAGGGTGGCGCCTTCATGCCTCGGCGATTTGACGCGGTCAAGTTGAGATTGTGGCGAGTTTCCGGTCTTCGCCGGCCGCACTGACAATACCATCCCTTCTTGAAGGTACTCGTATCGCCGGGCGCCTCCGCGAACATCGCAGGATAACATCAAATCTCATCGTAAGCCGCTTACGATGGATACTCTTCTTTCCTCCGGGACGGTCACGGTCTTCGCCAGGCCGCACTGACAATACCGTCGCGTCTTGAAGGCGACATCGTATCATCGTAAGCGGCTTACGATGGATACTCTTCTTCGCTCTCGGCGCGTTTGAAAACTTCTCTGGTCTACGTTTTCCTCCGGGACGGCCATCGAGGCATGGTTGGCGCATCGTAAGCGGCTTACGATACGGACTCGGACCGCGCGCACGAGGAAAGGAACGCCGCTGGGTTGCGGCTAATGGCGAGTTGATTTCGGCTTTCGGAGCGGCGCGAGTTGTTTGGCAGTAAATGCCGGGGGCGGCTTGCCCTTTTTCTTCGCGGTGCGTTTCGCTTCCCGGATCGCGACCAGGAGTCTGGCCTGCGGTCGTGTCAGTTCACGACGCCCGGCTTGTCCGCCGCGTTTCCCGATCTCGGCGAAATACTCGCGTACTTTGCGGGGCAGCGTTACTCGCTCGGAAGGCATCGCATTATCGTAACCGGCTTACGATGCGATGACAAACGTTTCGCACCTACAGCAATGTGTTCTCGGAATCCAATAGCTTCGGCTGATTAGGCAGTTCCTCGCGCGTCCGGAGGAACTCGTTGATGGCGGCGGTGCGCTGTTCTGGCGTGTGACTCTTTTCGAAGGTGAGCGCCTTCTGTGTCGCGAGGAGGTCGCAGCGCTCGTTGGCAGGATTTCCGAGTGGCCCCGCACCCAATGCCAGATCACTTTGTGCCTGGTCGCTTCGGTGTCGAGCGCCTGCCAGAGGTCCTTGTTCTTGACCTTCTTCTTCCAACCTTTCGCTTTCCAAGCGCGGATCCACATCGAGATCCCTTCGCGGACATATTGGGAATCGGTATAGAGTTCCACTTCGCACGGTTCCTTCAGCTTCCGCAATGCCTCGATCGCCGCTTGCAATTCCATGCGGTTGTTCGTCGTCGCCAGTTCGCCTCCGTCGAATTCTTTCTTCTTGCCCGAAAACTCGAGAATCGCCGCCCAGCCGCCGTGCCCCGGGTTTCCGATGCAGGCGCCATCTGTGTAGATAGTCACCTTCTTTAAGGGTTGTTCGCCTTCCATCGGCCCAAGTTCGTTTGCTCAGCGGCGGCATTCATTAGCGTAACCGGCTTACGATACGAGTGTGGCGGCGGCTGGCCCTTTCCGTCGGGACTCAACGCCGAGTTTGTGCCAAGGCGTCAACCGAAGCGCAACGCGAGCAGGTTGCAAAGTCGTCCTCAAGTCGCGGTGACATTCGCACGCGTCTGCACGAAGTGCTTAATGGCCTTGCATTCGGTTTCAATTCCGATATGCCTGCGACTACCAGTTCAGCCACCTAAGCATTCACATTTATGTTCAAACGAATCCTTCTTTCTTCTCACCGTCAGTTGTCTTGCCGCACAAGCTGCGGACAGCATTCCGAGCGCCGCTTCCATCGACGAACTTTTCGCGGTGATGAACGTGCAGAAGATGGTCGACGACATGATTCCGCAAATCGACGGGATGATGCAAAGCGCAATGTCAACGGCGTTGAAGGGACACCAGTTGTCGCCGGAGGAGCAGAAGATTATCGAGAGAAGCCGCGCGGACGCGATGGCGGTGATGCGTGAGGAGCTGACTTGGAGCAAACTTGAACCGCTCTACGTGCGGATTTATCAAAAGTCTCTCACGCAGGAAGAGGTGACCGGGTTGATTGCGCTTTATAAGACGCCGGCGGGTCAGGCGTTGATCAACAAGATGCCAGTCGTGATGCAGAATACCATGGCCGAGATGCAAACGATGATGGCGCCGATGATGGAAAGGCTGCAGCAATCCCAGCAGCGGCTCGTGGCGGAGATCAAGAGCAAGGCCAAGCCGAAGAGCTAGCCCGCGACGACGTAGGGTCGCTCAGCGGGGGCCAAAACGCCACCAGGCGACAAGGGCGGCGACTACAGCCAGGAAAAGAGTGCGGATCGTAGCTGCTCGTGTCCGCGGCAGAAACGGGATGACGCAAGGCCGGCCGCGAGCATTCCATACCGCAAAGCAGACAATCGCACTTCCGGTTAGGCCGACGAAATAACTGGCACCATGGGCGAACCAGACGGCCATAAAACGGTGATGTTGCTCTTCGGGAATCGCGCGAGCGACACCAGATGGAATGGAAATAAGCCCTCGCTGTGAGAGTTGGTAGCCAACGATACCGGCGACGACTGCCGAGCCGGCCATGGCGGTGAGGAGTAGAAGAATTAGTCGAGCAACTCGGGAGATCGGATACGGAGCCGGGCCTGATTGCGAGACCAGGGCCAGGACCATCCCGAAGACGGCACCGATGCCCGCGGTAGCCGCAACGCCCCAGCACAGGGCCAGAAGAGTTGGTGACGTGGTGTGGAACAGCGGCGGGTGAGCGACGGTGAAATACTCGAGGCAGAGCCTGATGGTGATCTGATCGTGAATGACTCCGTAGGCACACGCCGCAAGAATACTGAGCAGGATGACTTGAGCGTTTTTCACATGGGCTGCCTCAGGCGCCGAACTCCGCGTTGACGGGTAGTCTGTCGCTCGCCGAAAGGCACACGTCGCGCAAGCGAATCTCGCCGAGCGGGAAACGCACGCGCGCTCAAATCAGCTTCGAGATATCGAGGCCGGCGGCGAAGGCGCTGCCTTCGTGGACCAAGGCGACGTTGACCTGCGCGCTGTCGCCGGTCGGCAGGACCTGCACGATGCCGAAGTTAAAGTCGGGGACGACCTCGCGCAGAGTAGAGCGAATTTCCGGAGCGACCTTGAAGTCTTCGTCGAGGTAGGTGCCGACAAAGAGATCTCCCTTCACGGTCTGCTTCGCGCTGATGCCGGAGGAAGTGAGCGAGACGATGTTGTAGTCGGGATCCGACGTTTTGATGTCGAAGATGCAGCCGACGTGAATGTCGCCGGAAAGAAAGATCAGCTCGCGCCCGCTGCCTTCACGATTGACGAAGCGCGCCTTGATTGCTTTGCGCAGGAGGTCCTTCTGCTCGGGCCGCCCAAACTTGTGCGACCATTGATCGCGCGCCTCATCGATGTTCGAAACCTTGAAGGCGCCGAGGTTGAAGGCCGTGCCGGTGAATTGCGTGAGCTTGTGGCCAACGATGGCGAGACCCAGATCGGTCAGGTCTTCGTTGGAATGCGGATCGAGCACGCCTTTTTCGTCGCCGCGCTTGAAGGCTTCCACGTCATCGGTGCGGTCGCCCATTAGCTTCATGATCTGTCCGTCGGGATTAACCGACGCGATCGGTGTTGGCGTAACGACTGCGAGCAGATCGACATCGGGCGGTAGATTGGCAAAAACCTGGTCGATGAATCCCCATTGCTCCGTGCCGAAAATCGGGAACACCTCGCGAAAGACATCGCGCTCCGTGCGGCTCTCGGTGACGAGCAGGAGCGCGCGTCCGCAGCGAAAGACAAACGGCATGGCGCGTCGCGGGCCGCCGGCGGGCGGATCCTTGATGTAGTTAGGCAATGCCGGATCGGTGCTGTCGCCCTGCAGCGGATTGTGACAGCCCTGGAAGTGCCAGAAGACGTCGCGGCAGTCCTGCAGCCACGCATCCGACTTCAGAAACATGGCCGCACCGCGCGGGTGTTTCGCGACCAGGGTGGGACTGTCGCAGGCGAGTGAGCCGAAGCCGTCGCGAATCTCGTGATCGTCCCACACCATGTAGGTGGGAATGTTCGCGAGCACCTGCTGCACGACCGGACGACTCCAGCTCAGGCGATATTTCTCCGCGAGCGCGCGCGCGGCGCGTGGCGGAGTCGGATTCGTAATGATCCTTGAAGACGTTCGGCTCGTCTTCGTCGATGTAGACCTGATCGCCCATCATCATGAGGAACGAGGGCTGCGCGTCCTTGATGAACTTTGCCATCTGCGGCCAGACGCCGTCGGTCGAAAGCGTGTTGCAGGAGACGGCGCAAAAGACGATCGGCGCCATTGATGACGGCTGCGGCATGGTGCGAAACGAGCCTTTCGATCCGGGAACGCGACGGCCGCCGCGCGTGACCGAGTAGGTGTATTTCCAATCGGGCCGCAGCTCGATTGCGCGTGCGATCGCGGTCCCGAACTCGACGCCGGCCGGTTCCGTGCTGATGAAATCGAACAACCCCGCGCCGGAGACGCGCAATTTGTAATCCGTCGGATCATCCGCGACCTGGATCCAAACCTTCGCGCTCGTGTCATCGGTATGGCCGACGACCGGACCCAGCCGGAGGCGGTTGAGCGCCCTGCGCGGACGCATGATTAGCTCTCGTTAGGCGTGCCGAGGGCCTTGGTCATGGCGTCGCCAATGGCCCGCCGCATTTCGTCGGCTTTGGCGGCGTTGACCGAGAAGGAGAGCGGCTTGCCGTTTGGTTTGCGTTTGCGATCGGCTTTCTGACGCCGGTCAAATTCCGCATTGTAGCTCTCGATTCTTGGCGCCGAGAGCAACGCGCGCGCGATGGAGGCAAGGTCGGTCGCGCCCGCGGATTTCAGGAACCGTTTGTGTTCCGCGCTGAGGCCGAGCGCAGATGCCGCGGCGTTGAAATCCAGGTTGTTCGGATCGCCCGGCGGAAGTTTAGCCCAGCGTTCGATGAGGACATTGACCACACTGACGTCGCTCAGCTTCGGCGGCGTCCTTGGAAAAGCGCGTCGATTGTTCAAGATGGTCGCGAGTTGTTGTTCGAGCGCGTTCCAGCGCGTAACGGCTTCAACGGCACGCGTGCGCACGTCACGCGTTTGGTCGAGAACGCCGGCGCGCACTCCGCCGATATCGATGTCAGGCTTGGCGACCGGGAAGGGCACGAGCGGTGTGACGGACGATGAACTATTGCTCACGTTGAGCGCGGCGTCGGCGAAGGCGAAGCAGGTGTCGAGCGTCCGGTTTTCGCCGAGGAGCACGCCGCGCTCGAGCGGTGAACGGGCGAGATCGGTCTCGTATTCATCGCGCAAGATGTCGAGCCAGAGTTCCAGCGGATGCTTGTAGACGACATCCGCTGTGCTGACGCCAGTGATGACGGGCGTGGGGTTCGGCGAGACGGTAAAGATAAGCGGAGCGAGGAAACCTCCCATGCTGGCGATCTCCCAAAACTGAATCACGGGGCGCGGGAATCTCTCGGGCGGCGCAGGGGAGGGGATCACTTCGACGTCGAGTTCCTCCAGTGGTGTGCCCGGAGGGAACGTGCGTTCGACGTAGTTCAGCATTCGGACCAGTTGCGGCAGGCTGCTGTTGTAGCGCTCCTCGAAGGTGAGTGGACCGGGCGGCGCATCAAGCAAACAAACGCGGCGCAGACGCGCGCTGATGCAGAAATCCTGATCGCGCGGCACGACGATAACGGCAGTGAACTCCTGGAGGCCTTCGATTCCACTCGAACGCCGCGCCAGGAGCTGGCTGAACCAGAGATTCGGATCGGCCGGATCGACCGAGAGCAATTGCAGGGGGCGCGGGTTGAGCGAAAAACTCAGGTAAGGTGTGCCGACATATTTGGCGTTCAACAGCGTGAGCATGTTCTCCACCTGCGTCGTGTGACTAACGAGTTCACGCCGTTCTTCCGACGCCTGCCGCGATCGTCGTATCGACCGTCTGCGAAACTGCGCGGTTGCTGCTCACATCTGTGCTCGTGGTGCGAACCGAGCCGCTCGCGCCGAAGCCACCGATGCTGAATCCGGCGCTCGCACTGGCCGAGTTCGTGCGCGATTCGCTGCTGAGCGATTCGTGCATCTGGCTGCCGCTCTTGCCCATCGATTGCCCCGACGCTTCGCCTTCGAAGGTGTCGTTCCCGACCACGCCGGTTTGCAGCATGCGTCGATTCAACGGCGCGGCCGCGTGAAAGTACGGACGGATGGTGCCGGTCTCGCCGGATTTCCGCCGCACCTTCAGATCGAGCAGCATGTGATAACAGGGGACACCTTCTCCGAGAAGCCCGAAGGGCGGCGGTGTCCCTGGAGGAAACGAAGCGGGCGAGATCGAGACGGCGAACTTCACGAAAACCAGCCTCTCGTCGGGGAACTTGCTGGTCAGGAGGTCATCGTCCGGTTCGTGGAAAAAGAGCGAGATCGAAGTCTGGTCCGGCTCACCCGCGCTAAACGGCAGGGTCGTGGAAGCGAGCTTCCACGGAATCTCCAAGGGCAGTTGAAGATCATCATCTTCAGCCATGGCAACTCGAAGTTTGAGAATTTCCGAGCCGCATTGTCAACACGCCGTGTCTCGTCGCAACTTGGCGCCCGAAAATGTTTCCGCTGCTGACCAAGACTTTTCCCACCAGCGCGGTTGAACTTGAGCGTTTACTGAACGCGAGTTTCCGCGAACTTCTGGTCGCACAGAGCGATCCCGTCCGTGTCGTGGACGGAAACTATCCTGCGCTCCAGGATATCGAGATCAATCTGAGTGGCGCGGCGGTTCGCCCGGATGCTCCGAAGCCACGGGTCGCGAACGGCGAGACCGCACCTGCGCTGACCGCGGAAAGGTTGTCCCTCACGGGCGAGGGGATCTCGATCGGCCCGGTGTCGGTCAGCCTGGCTCTGCGGGCGCGCGACGTTTATCTGAACCGCGGCAACGATACCGAGGGCGAAATCGTCCTGGGCTTGGAACGCGCCACGGATGGCAGCGTGGAGATTTCCACGGAGATCGTCCGATCTCGAATCAGCGGTGACGAAACTGGCCCAGGGCGCGGCGGACAAACACGGCGTCACGATCGAGGACGTTCGCCTGACGCTACGCCAGTTGGGGCCCCGCGAAGTCGAAGCCGAAGCCAGCGTCCGCGCGCGCAAGATGTTCTTCGCGACGACCATCGAGCTGAAGGCGAAACTGGCGGTCGACGATGACCTGAACGCGACCGTTTCCGGACTGAAATGCACCGGCGACGGCGCGATTGGTTCGCTCGCCTGTGGGTTCCTCGCCCCGCATCTGCAGAAACTCGAAGGCCGGAGTTTCCCCTTGATGGCCCTGTCGCTCGGCGAAATCAGGTTGCGCGATGTAAGGCTTTCCGCGGGGGACAAGCTAACCGTCAGGGCCGAATTCAGCTCCTAGCCACAGAGGAAAAACCGCTTGCAAAATGCGGTCGCTCCTCTACTTTCCGCGTTCCTTTATGGCGAAGACTTCCTGGATTAATCGCAACAACCGCAAGCGCGACACGGTCAAGAAATATGCTGCGCTGCGGGCCGAGCTGAAGGCGAAGAAGGATTACGCCGGCCTCTGCGCTTTGCCGCGCGACGCCAGCCCGACGCGGGTGGTCAACCGTTGCGAGGTGAGCGGCCGCCGCCGCGCTTTCATTCGCCGGTTCAAGGTTTCGCGTCTCACTTTTCGCGAGCTGGCTTCCGCCGGGTTCATCCCGGGCGTGACGAAGTCGAGCTGGTAGCGCCGTGGGCGCGGGGTTCGGGTGCGGAGGTCGCATCCGTTTGATGAGCATTTCATCTTTCGTTTTTGTCAACTGCGAGCCGCTGGCCGAAGCGATCGTCGCAGCACTGGGATTCGCCCGGCTTGCTGATCGCCAAGCTCGGCGGCGATCGCCGCTGCTGGTTTGTCTGAACGGCTTCTTCGTCGCGGCCGAATTTGCCCTCGTCAAGATCCGCAGCAGCCAGCTGGAGGCGCTGGCGGCGGAAGGGAACAAACGCGCGGCTGACCGGGCAGCTCGTGACCGGCAATCTGGACGCTTATCTTTCCGCCTGTCAGCTCGGCATTACGCTGGCGAGCCTCGGCCTCGGCTGGGTCGGCGAGCCATTTCTCGCGCACATGCTGCAGCCGGCGTTTGCGCTCGTAGGGATTCAATCCGCCGCGGTGATTACGTCCATCTCGTTCACGCTCGCCTTTTCCGCGATCACTTTCCTCCACATCGTGCTCGGCGAACAGGCGCCGAAAATTCTCGCGATCCGCAAAGCCCTGCCGACGACCTTGTGGGTCAGTCGGCCCGCTTCGTTTCTTTTACCTGATCTTCAAGCCGGCGATCTGGTTTCTCAACGCGTCGTCGAATTGGGTGCTGAAGAACGTCCTCCGACTCGAGCCCGCCACGGAGCACGAGCTCTCGCACAGCGAGGAGGAGTTGCGCCTCATTCTCGACGAGAGCGAGAAGTCCGACGAAGTCTCCACGCTCGGTCGCGATATCCTCGTCAATGCCCTCGATCTGCGCCGCCGCGTGGTGCGCGATATCATGACGCCGCGCGGTGAGGTCGTTTTCCTCGATATCGAGGAGAGCTTCGAGGAGAACGTCAAGAAGGCGCTCGAATCGCGGCACACGCGTTTTCCGCTTTGTCGCGGTCATCTCGATAACACGATCGGCCTGATTCACATCAAGGAATTGGTGCCGATGATGCGCGATCCGCAGCCGGATCTGACTCCGCATCCGGCGCGATGTCCATTCCGGTGCCCGAGATGATGTCGCTGGAGAAACTGCTGAATCTTTTCCTGACCAAGCACGCGCATCTCGCGATCGTGGTGGACGAATACGGCGGCACGGTCGGCATGGTGACGCTGGAGAATGTGCTCGAGGAAATCGTGGGCGACATTCAGGACGAGTTCGACACCGAGAAGGAGGAATTTCGCAAGATCAACGAAAACGAATTTACGGTCGATGGCGCGGTCGGACTTTACGAGCTGCGGGACCTGGTGGGGCTGAACTTGGAAAGCGCCGACGTCAGCACCATCGGCGGTTACGTGACGCATCTGCTCGGCCATCTGCCGAAGCAGGGCGAGCAGGTGCGGATCGAGGATTATCTGGTCACGATTACGAAGACGGATGGGCGCCGGGTGGAGGCAGTTGCATTTCCAAAAGTTGAGCGACGCGGCCTTGGCTGAAGAATCTCCAAGACACGGACGCGGCCGTTTAGTCCCGTGACGGAAATGGATCTGAGTGTCGAAACCGATATCGTTTGTCCGCATTGCGGCGAATCGTTTCCGCTCCACGTCGACACTTCGCAGGGCGAGCAGTTGCTGGTCGAAGATTGCAGCGTTTGCTGCCGCCCGATCAACCTGACGATTCGTTGTCGGCCCGGTGAGGTGATCGAGCTGCGCGAAGCAGATTGAAGGCGCGGCGCAATGATTCTCTGGGTAGCGCGCGCGTCTCGCGTGCTGGCGATGGCGTTCCGCCATCGCGAACTTTTCCGAGGTTAAGCCAAACGCACGATTACCGCCGTGAAGAAGTTCGTTGTCGCGGGACGCAACAACCAGCACGCGGGACGCGCGCGCTACCCAGATCAATCACGCGCCCGCGTCGGTGAAATGCTCGAGACGAGCCGACGTTCGAGGCGATTTGTTTCAGGTGCCGCGCCGATGCTTTTCGGCGAGACGCATCTTTTGAGCCATTCAATCGCGCGACCAAGGCGGGCCGTCGCCGCAACTGCGCGGTCAGCGCTTCGATCGCCCGCAAAGTCGACGGGCTGATGTGGTGCTCCATGCCCTCGACATCGTGCTCGATGACCCGTTGATCGACGCCGAGCAACTGGAGGAAATCGGTCAGGAGCTGATGACGCCGGGCGATATTGCGGGCGAGCGTTTCACCGGCGGTGGTCAGCACGAGTCCGCGATATTTCTCGTAGTTGAGCAGGCCGTCGCCATCGAGGCGTTGCACCATGTTGGTGACGCTCGCCTGGGAGATCTTGAGACTGGTCGCGATATCGACCACGCGGGCGTAACCCTTCGTGTTGATCAATTCGAGGATGCGCTCGAGGTAATCTTCGACCGCGGCGGAATTGCGGACGGCGTGGTCATTTTGGCGGGCACGATGGGAGGAACAAGTAGGAGACAGAGCTGCGTATTGGGTCAAACAAAAAATATTTTCACATTGACAGATTTATAGTGAAAGATAACTAAATTAGTCATGCCTAATTCCATTGACCAGGGCCCGTCCATACGCGAGGCGGGCTTCCGCTCGCAGCCCGAGCTGCCGAGTCTCTCCGAGGTCCATCGCAGCCTGGTTGTTCCACCGTCCGCCAGTTTCTTGCGCAAGCTGCTCGCCTTCGCCGGGCCCGGCTTTCTGGTCGCCGTCGGCTACATGGATCCCGGCAATTGGGCCACCGATCTGGCCGGCGGCTCGAAATACAACTTCGCGCTGCTCTCGGTGATCATGATCTCGAATCTCATGGCGATCCTCCTCCAAGCGCTCTCGCTCAAACTCGGCATCGTCACCGGGCGCGATCTGGCGCAAGCCTGCCGCGATCACTACAGCCGGCCGGTTTCGTTTGTCCTTTGGGTTCATCTGCGAGCTGGCCATCGCGGCCTGCGATCTGGCGGAAATCATCGGCTCGGCGATCGCCCTGAATCTGCTCTTCGGCATTCCGCTGATCTGGGGCGTCTGCATCACCGCGCTCGATGTGCTTGATCGTTCTTGTTTCTGCAGAACAAGGGCTTTCGCTACATCGAGGCGCTGGTCATCACCCTGATCGTGGTGATCGGCGGCTGTTTCGCCTGGGAGCTCATCGCTTCGCGGCCGGACTTGCTGGGCATCGCCAAGGGTTTCGTCCCGTCAGCGCAAATCATGACCGATCCCGGCATGCTCTACATCGCGATCGGCATTCTCGGCGCGACGGTGATGCCCCACAATCTGTATCTCCATTCTTCGATCGTGCAGACGCGGCGCTACGAGCTGAACGTCCGCGGGAAAACGCGAGGCGATCAAGTTTGCCACGATCGACTCGACCCTGGCGTTGATGTTCGCGCTCTTCATCAACGCCGCCATTCTGATCGTTTCCGCGGCGACGTTTTACACCCGCGGCCGCAACGATGTGGCCGAGATTCAGGACGCCTACAAACTTGCTCTCGCCGCTGCTCGGCGTGACCGGCGCGAGCACGCTCTTCGCGCTGGCGCTCCTGGCCTCCGGTCAGAACTCGACTCTCACCGGCACGCTGGCCGGCCAGATCGTGATGGAAGGCTTCCTGAACATCCGGCTGCGTCCGTGGCTGCGGCGGCTGATCACGCGCGGGATCGCGATCATTCCGGCGGTGATCGTGACCAGTATCTCCGGCGAAAAGGGAACCACGGAGCTGCTCGTCCTCAGCCAGGTGATCCTGAGCTTGCAGTTGAGCTTCGCCGTTTTTCCGCTGGTCATGTTCACGAGCGACAAGCTGAAGATGGGCGAGTTCGTGAACGGCTTACGTGATCAAGTGCCTCGCCTGGTCGATCGCGGTCATCATTGCCTCGCTGAATGCCTGGCTTCTCGTCCAAACTTTTCGCGATTGGTTCTTCACCTGAGAAACACCTATGTATAAAACAATCCTGGTTCCGGTCGAAAATCGCTGAGACCGATCAAACGATCCTGCAGCACATCCGTCCGCTGGCGCGTCTGCACGGATCGAAGCTGATGCTGGTGCACGTGGCCGATGGCTGGGCGGCGCGAAATTACGAGCAACTCAAGTTGCAGGAGAGCGAGGAGATGAAGGAGGACCGCGATTATCTCGGCGACGCTCGAGCGGGAACTGCAGGCGGAAGGATTCGAGGTCAGCTCGGTCCTGGCCATGGGCGATCCGGCGACGGAAATCATCAAACTGGCGCGCTCGACGCCGGTCGAGCTGATCGCCATGAGCACGCATGGTCATCGTTTCATCAGCGATCTGCTCTACGGCAGCACCGCGGACAAGGTGCGTCACAGCGTCGACATTCCGGTTCTCCTCTTGAAGGTGAAGCATTGAGCCGGCAGGTCCCGGAGCGACGGCGCTCAGCCCGCCTTGCGATCTCCGAGTCGCGCGCTTAGAACGGTGGACGTGAAAGCGCTCTTCCTCACCAATGAATACCCGCCGCACGTTTACGGTGGCGCGGGTGTGCATGTGGATTATCTCTCGCGCGAACTGGCCAAAACGATGCCGGTGGAAGTGCGCTGTTTCGGCGAGCAAGATGTCGAGGAGGGGAACCTGCGCGTGCTCGGCTTTCAAGGTGACAGCGCCGGATTCACCTGTCCGAAGCCGCTGCAATCAGTCTTCGCCGCGGTCGAACGCTGCGTCGATTTTAACACCACCAACATCGACGCCGACCTGGTCCATTGTCACACTTGGTATTCCCACTTCGGCGGAATTCTCGCGCAGAAAAACTACGGCATTCCGCTGGTGATCACGGTCCACTCGCTCGAGCCGCTGCGGCCATGGAAGCGCGAGCAACTCGGCGGCGGCTACGATTTCACCGTGTGGCTGGAAAAGACCGCGCTCGAAATGGCGGATGCGGTCATCGCGGTTTCCGCGGAAACGAAGCGTGACCTCGAACGGCTGTTCAATGTCCGGCCAGAGCGTTTGCACGTCATCCATAACGGCATCGATCTCGAGGAGTATCGCAAGGTCGATTCGACGACCGCGCTGGAGCGTCACGGGATTGATCCTTGAGACGCCTTACCTCCTCTTCGTCGGCCGGATTACCCGGCAGAAGGGGATCATTCATCTCGTGCGCGCGATCGAGCACATGGCGGATGGATTCCAGATCGTGCTCTGCGCCGGTGCGCCGGACACGCCGGAGATCGAGGAGGAAATGGAACGCGCGGTCGCGGCGGTGAGCGCAAAACGTCCCGGCGTCATTTGGGTTCGCGAGATGGTGGATAAGAAGAGCGTGATCGAACTCTATTCGCACGCCGCGGTCTTTTGTTGCCCATCAATCTACGAGCCATTCGGCATCATTAATTTGGAAGCGATGGCCTGCGAGACCGCGGTGGTGGCGAGCGCGGTCGGCGGGATCAAGGAAGTGGTGGTCGATGGCGAGACTGGTTTTCTGGTTCCGCTCGAGCAGATGAACGAGAGTCCGTTTGAACCGAAAGACCCGGAACAATTCGAACGAGATCTCGCGCGACGAATCAACGAACTGATGGCCAACCCGGACCTGCGCGAGCAGTTCGGACGCGCCGGCCGGAAGCGCGCGGAGGAGAAGTTCAGTTGGTCGGCGATCGCCGAGGAAACGAAGGCGCTCTACGCTTCGCTGCTAAAGTTGTAGCTTGAGCGCGCCAGATCACTTCGGTCGCATTTCGCCGTTGCCTTCGTCCACGTAATCCTTGAAGCAGTCGCAGGTGACGGACGAATTCGCGAGCGAGCTCACCTTCGACGTCTTCAAATACTGCCGCCAAACACCGGCAGGAAACTCGCGCGTCGCTTCGAGCGTGCTGCTCTCCACAGAAGGAATCCCGGCGTCGTTTTTCATCATCGCCTCGTAGAGAACTCTGCCATCGAGATGCCACGGTGGCGTGATCCCGAGGATGTGCAGAACCGTCGGTACGACATCAAGGTTGCTCGTCGGAAGCTCGTCGATACTCCCGCTGCGGAAATCCGGTCCTGATGCGATCAGCGTGTTGTGGAGGTCGAACTTGCTCAGCGTGCCGTGCGTTCCCGCCACCGGATCCGCCGTCTTGAGCGCGGGGATCATTCCCGGCACGCCGTCTCTTGTTTTTCTCATCGTTCCACCGGAACGCCATCACGACGTCTGGTGCATCCCGGTGTATTGAGGTGCAGCGTTGCCAGCGGGAAGGTTCCTTCGCTTCTGAGGCGGGAAAAAATGACACCGGCAAAATCCGACTGTTGCAGCCATTCCACCAACCGGGCGGCCACTTCCGCATCGTGCTTCGTGATATAGAACAGAATCGTTCCGCCGTTGCCGACAACGCGCACCTCGCCGCGCTTCGATGGATTATCGCCGTCGATGATCACGGTGAAGCCGGCGTCCTTCATCAATCCGCGCAAATCGATCGTGCGCTGGATGGTGGAGAAGCCGTGGTCGGAAGCAACGATGACATCAGTCTTGTCGCGCACGCCTTTTTTCTCCAGCACCTGGAGCACGGTCTCGAGATTCGCGTCCGACGATTTGATCGCGGCCAAGGCGGCTTCCGATCCCGGCCCGCTGTCGTGTTGAGTTCGATCCGGTTCGCTCAACCAAAGAACCGAGTACTGCGGCACGCCGTCCGCCCACAGCGCCTCGGTCAAAGCTCTCGTCGTCCAAACATCACCCGCGGCCCCCGGCGTGTGGTCGAGATCGGGGAACGGTCCCAACAGCTTCACGATCGGGGCCAAAGCGGAACTCGGAAGCGTTTCACCCGAGAAAATGGTAACCGAGGCGCGCGATGCTTTCTCGGAGTCAACATGGTGTCGGTCGTGGAGCAGCGCGGCCGTTTTCCCGCCGGCAATCGCGGTGCGCCCGCCGGCGGCCTGCACCAATTCCGCGATGGTCGGAGCGGTCAGGTAATGCCCACGACTTAGCTCGTCTCCTTTGCGCACCATGCCTGGCTGGTCGGTGCGGATGAACTTCGCGCGCTCCAGCTCGGGCCGGTATTCGTAGTTCGCGAGCAAGCCGCTGCGAGCGGGCGAACACACCGGTGGCCAGGGCGGTAGAATTAGCGTTCGTTAGGCTTGGGTAGGCCGAATGATGATTGCGAAAGGTCACGCCGTTGCGCGCCAGATTCCACAGCACCGGCGCGTTTGCCTCCGTGACAAATTCCGGCCGCATCCCATCCCACACGATCAGCACCACATGCTCGGCCTGGCCGCGGTCCGGTTTCGTTCCGGCGTCGATGTCCGCGAGGAATCCGAACGTCAGCGCGAGCGCGAAAGCCGCGGTCGGGATTCCAATGATGCGAGACAACGTGAACATGGCGACCGTTAGCCGTCGTTCGGTTGTAGAGGCGTTTGTGTCAAACGCCTGCTCAACGCGTGGCATCGTCCCGCACTCGGTGCCTGACCCAAGCACCGCGACAACGCGCTTAATCCCCTAACGACCCGCCACCTTGCGCTCGTGCTCGAGGAGCCACTTCTTGCGCCAGAGTCCGCCGCCGTAACCGCAGAGCGTGCCGTCGGCACGGATCACGCGATGGCATGGAATGATGATGCACAGGAGGTTGGTGCCGTTTGCCCGGCCGACCGCGCGCGTGCGCCGGGCACGCCGAGTCGCTCTGCCATCCAGGAATAGGAACGCGTTTCCGCAATCGGGATGGAGCGCAGAACCTCCCACGTGCGCATTTGAAAATCCGAACCGACCGGTGCGAGGCGCACCTCGAATTCGGTCCGCGTCCCGGCGAAATATTCGCCTAACTGGGTGCGGATCGCATCCAGATATTCGTTCTCGCCCGGGACCACATTCGTGCGAAAACGCTTCCGCAGAATCGTCAGCTCGCGTTCGAGCGCGCGGCGATCCGTAAATTCCAGCAACCGCAAACCTTCGTCGTCCGCCACCGCCAGCATCGCGCCGAGTGGCGTATCGATGCGTTGCGCGAAAAGCGGAGCGCGCTCCTTCGCCGTCGTTGGCGGATCGCCGAAGATTTTGGTAAAGGCTTCGCGAAAACCGCTCGCCGATTCGAACCCGCTGCCATTCTGCGCCTCGTCCACTCGTCCGCCTTTGCGCACTTCGCGCAACGCGAGTCCCATGCGGCGAGCGCGGTGATAAGCCTGGAAGGTCATTCCGTAGTGACGCTTGAATTGCCGGCGCGCAGTCGAGGGATCGATCTTCATCGCCGCCAGTTCCTTGTCCGTCAGTCGCCCATCCGGCGCGCGCTCGACTTCGGCGCGCAGGCGCTCGATCAACTTCGGCGGACGCCGATCAGGATCCATCGGCGTGCAACGGAGACATGGCCGATAGCCGCCGTGCAACGCTTCGCTCGAGGTCGCGAAGAAATCGACATTTTCGCGCGCCGGTTTTTTCGCCGGACAGGTCGGACGACAGAAAATACCGGTCGTGCGCACGCCGACGTAAAAGATTCCTTCAAAGCTGGAATCGCGATTGACCAGCGCGCGATACATCGTGTCGGAAGGGGGCAGGAGTTCCATCGTTTTCATGCGCGTTCGATCCTCATCGTGAAGCAACCCCGGCTGACGCTGCGAACTTGAAGAAACGCAGTCTCCGGATTGCGCAGCAGCTTTTCAATCACATCCTCCGGCTCTTCTCCATTCACGACAATCGCATCGATCATGTTCTGCCGCGCATCGTAAGCGCGGAGCACGCGCCCCTCCCGGAAGTCCGCCGGGAATTCATGAGTCGCGGAGTATTGTTCGCATGGTTGTTCGTGAACGAAGATGGGCCCGGTCTCGGAGTAGGGATGACCAGGCTCGATCGAGGCGAAGGGAAACAGGATCACTCGTTCGCCCGGCTGAGCCCAGCGCAGGCAATGCCGGCAGGGATAACCAGCAGGCGAATCGACATCGACGATGGCGTGATCCGGCGCGCCAGCGATGCGCTGCCCGTCGCGCGGCGTCGGCGACCGCCGTGGGCAGTGGAACAATGCGGAAGATTGAATCTGTCATGCGTGCATCCTAAGACGCCGCAGTCACCGTCGCGCATCGACGCATTTCAGGCAGCGAATTCGGCCGCCACACCATTTTCGCGCCATTCCGAGGTCGGCGCCGCCATCAACTCGATCAGATTTGCCGCGATTCTGAAGCTGACCCCTTATGACCCCCAGCGAGATTATGAAGCTGACCCCTTATGACCTCCGGGCTGAGCTACCAGGCCGCGCAAACAGAGGCCGATGTGATTCTCTTCTGCGGCGTCCACTTCATGGCGGAAACGGCGAAGATCGTGAACCCGACGAAGCGGGTGCTCCTGCCGGACCTGGACGCCGGATGCTCACTTTCCGACTCCTGCCCGCCGGACAAGCTGGAGGCGTTTCTGAAGCAGCACGCGGAGAAGAATTATTACGTCATCGCCTACATCAATTGCAGCGCCGGGGTGAAGGCGCTCTCCGATGTCATCTGCACGAGCGGGAACGCGGAGAAGATCGTCCGCAGCGCGCCGCCCGAGCGAGATATTCTTTTCGTTCCTGATCAAAACCTAGGCGCCTGGGTAATCGAGAAGACCGGCCGGCCGACGCCTGGACGTGTCCGATCACGATCGTGGTCCCGACCGGCAGACCGCTGGCCGGATCGGTGATCTCCAGCCGCAGGCCGTTGGCCTGGGCCGCCCCTGCGGAGTCCGTCACCTGCTCGAAGAACACGAGGGTCCCCGCCCCGGCGATGTCGATCTGGCGCCCCGGCACGGCGTCCATCGGCTGCCCGTCGACCACCAGGCCGGTGGCCGAGTAGCCCGAGAGGCCGGCCGTGGGGCCCGCCCCGGTGGCGTGGGCCTGCACGGAGACGCTCAGGTTGGCCACCGCCACCCGCCCGCCCAGCAGCAGGATGTCGCGGGCCGTGGCCTGGGCCGTGGCGAGGGCGTCCGAGCCGCTCGTCCCGGCGCCAAGCTCAACCTCGACTTGACCCACAGCTCCAGCCGCTCCCTGCAGTCCGGAGGCCGTCGCGGAGCGGGTCGGGTGCCCATCCGAGCTCGCGCTGGCCGCGGCCTGCGTCCCGCCGTCCATCAGCGCCCCGAAGCCGCTGGAGGCGGCGCGGCCCGGGTCGCCCGGCGCTCCGATCGCCGGGAGGGCCAGCGCTCCGACGACGAGGCCGAGCACCACCAGCAGGCGAATCGCGGCGCCCGCCGAATGGGGGCGTAGAGGCACGGCGGGATTCTATGGCCCCGGGGGCCGCGGTCAACGCGGCCCGGCCGTCGTCACACGCCCGCAACCGACGAGGGAGGGACCCCCGCTGACCCGCTCCACCAGCCCACGCCGGCGCCCCCTCGGGGCGGCCGTCGCGCTCGCGGCCGTCGCGCTCGCGGCGGCGGCCGTCGCCCTCGCGCCGCCCAAGGCGGGCGCGGCGCCGGCCGACATCCGGGCCAAGCGGGCGCAGATCCGGGCCATCCAGGCCCAGCTGGGGGTGCTGGACGGCAAGGTCGAGCAGGCGGCCGAGGCCTTCAACGGCGCGCGGTACCACCTCGGGCTGGTGCAGCAGCGGATCGTCGAGAACCGGCGGGTCCTGAGGGTCTCGCGGCGGGACCTGACCACGGCGACGGACACCCTGGCCCGCCGGCTGCGCGACATCTACCGGCAGTCGGAGCCCTCCCTGGCCCAGGTGATCCTCACGAGCGGCAGCATCGTCGCCGCGGTGGACACCCTGGACCTGCTGAAGCGCCTCGGGCAGCAGGACCAGAGCGTGGTGAGCAACATCCGCACCTTCCGGGTGCGGCTCAAGTCGGCGCGGGCCGAGCTCATCGTGAACCGCCGCGAGGCCGCCCAGCAGGTCGAGGCGACGCGGAGGGAGCGGGCGCGCGTCCAGGGCCTCCTGGCCGAGCGCCAGGGGGTGCTCCAGAACGCCAAGGGCGAGCTGCGCCACCTGATCGCCCAGGAGCAGGAGCGCCAGCGCGAGGAGGCCGCGCTGCTGCGGGAGCGGGCCGCCGCCGCGCAGCGGGCGAACAACCTCTCCCCCGCCGTCCACCTGAGCGGACCGCTGCCGAGCGGCGCGGGCAACGCGGAGGCCGCCCGCCTGGCCCTCAACTACCTGGGAGTGCCCTACGTCTGGGGCGGCGCCTCGCCCTCGGGCTTCGACTGCAGCGGCCTCGCCTCCTACGTGTACGCGCAGATCGGCAAGAGCGTGCCCCACTACACCGGGGCGATCTGGGCCTCCTTCCCCCAGGTCCCCTCCGACCAGCTCCAGCCCGGCGACCTGGTGTTCTTCAACGGGGGCGAGCACGTGGGCATCTACATCGGCAACGGCCAGTTCGTGCACGCGCCGCACACCGGCGACGTGGTGCGGATCGCCAACCTGGCCGACCGGGGCGACTACGTCGGCGCGGTCCGCCCCTGATCCCACCGCCTGCCGGCGCCTGGCCGAGCTGGCCCAGGAGGTGGCGGCCGCGCACCCCGAGCCCCGGGCCCTGCTGAACGAGCTCGGGCGCCGCGGGGCCGACATCAGGAGCGGTCCCCGCGGGGTGCTGGACCTGCTGCGCGGCGGGCGCAACCCGATCCGCGGCACCGGCTTCCGCCCCGAGCTCGCCGACGGGACCCGGGGCCAGGCACGTCACTTCGCCGGCGTGGCCTGCTCGGTGGCCCGCTTCGGGGTGCGCGCGACGCGCCTGGCCTCGGTCCTGCGCGGCGACCTGCCCTCGACGGCCGACGGGCGGCTCTCGGAGCTGGCGATCGAGTTCGCCGCCGGGTGCCTCTCGGGCGAGATCCCGCGAGGGGAGGTCGGCGCCTGGATCGTCCGGCGCCTGTGCGCCCAGGAGCCTCAGCCCGGCTGAGCCTGTGCCATCCTGCGGCGCCCCGTTCCGATCTCTGGAGCCTCGTCGCCGACCCCTTCTCGGCGGACTTCATGCGCCGTGCGCTGATCGAGGTGCTGCTGCTGGCCGTTCCGGCCGGCCTGCTCGGCCCCTGGGTCGTCCTGCGCGGCCTGGCCTTCTTCACCACGGCCTCGGGCACGCCACCTTCCCCGCGCTCGTCGTCGCCTACCTGGCCGGCTGGAGCGTGTTCGGCGCCGCCTGGTCGCCTCGCTCGCCCTGGCGCTGGGCCTCTCCCGCCTGGGAGGCGGCCCGAGCTCGCCGAGGGGGTGGCGGTGGCGATCGTGCTCTCGGCCGCCGTCGCCCTGGGGGCCGTGCTGGTGAGCGACATCAGCGATCCCGGCGTGGGGGCCAACTCCCTGCTCTTCGGCAGCCTGCTCGCGGTCGCCGACGCGGACGTGACCCGCAGCGCGACATGCAGCATGGCCGCGAGCGGCGATCATCCTGGCGTCCTGGCTGGCCGCCGGCCGCGTCGCTCCAGATCTTCCTTCGACCGGGCGCGCGCGGGCCTCGGCGTGCCCCTGCGCAGACCTCGATGCGTCCTGGCCTCGTTCTGCCTCTCGCCGCCCGCCGTCGCGGTCGCCGTCTCGGTCGTGGGCAGCCTCATCCTGCTGGGGCTCTTCCTGGTGCCGGCCGCGACGGCCCGGCTGATGACCCGGCGTCTCTCGGGGCCTGGTCCTCGCCGTGGCCTGCTGGCCAGCAGGGAGCAGCAACTGGATCGCCTACCGGGTGAACGCTCCTCCCGGGCGCCTGTATCGCCGCCGTGGCCGCGGGCGCCTTCGTGCTGGTGGCCGCGGCGCGGCCCGTCTGGGAGGCGCTCACGGCGGGGCGGGGGCCGCTGGGAGCAGGCGTCAGTTGACAGTGACTTTCAACGCCGCCAACTCCCCCTTCGACCGTGGCTGCCCTCACTGTCTCCGGACCGGCCGCGCTCGCGGTGCGGGGGGTCGACGTCGCCTACGGACGGCGCGCCGCGCTGGAGGACGTGAGCTTCGAGGTCCCGCCCGGCCGCGTGGTCGGGGTGATCGGCCCGAACGGCGCCGGCAAGTCGACGCTGTTCAAGGCCATCCTCGGGGTGCTGCGCCACTCCGGCAGCGTCCAGGGTCGCGGACGGCGCCCGGCCTACGTGCCCCAGGGCGACGCGGCGCGGCTCGACCTGCCGGTCACGGTGCTGGACGTGGCGCTGATCGGCCGGCACCAGCAACCCCCTGGTGGCGGCCGCTGCGTCGCGCCGACCGCGAGGCGGGCCGCGAGGCCCTCGACGCGGTGGGGCTGGCCGACCTCGCCGGGCGGCAGGTGGGCGAGCTCTCCGGCGGCCAGCGCCAGCGCGCCTTCCTGGCCCGGGCGCTCGCCCGGCGGGGAGGTCATGCTGCTCGACGAGCCGCTGACCGGCGTCGACACGACCAGCCAGGAGGCCATCCTGGGCGTGCTGGGCCGCCTGCGCGACGAGGGGCGGGCGATCCTGATGGCCACCCACGACCTGGCCCAGGCCTCGCGCACCTGCGACCTGCTGCTCTTCCTCAACCGGCGGGTGGCCTTCGGGCCGCCCCAGGAGGCCTTCACCGCCGAGGTCCTGGCCGGGACCTACGGCGGGGACCTTCTGGTGGTCGACGCCCCGGGCGGCCGGGCCCTGGTGCTCGACGACCCGCACCACCGCCACGGGTCCCCGTGAGCGTGCTCTCCTGGCTCGCCGAGCCCTGGCAGGCCGCATTCGTGGTGCGGGCCATGCTCGCGTTGATCCTGGTGGGGATCGTGGGCGGCGCCCTGGGGGCGCGTGGTCGTCCGCGGGCTGGCGTTCACCGGGGAGGCCTTCGCGCACACCGTGTTCCCCGGCGCGGTGGTGGCCACGATGGCCGGCTTCTCGGTGACCGCGGGGGCGCTGGCCTTCGGCCTGGCCTCGGCCGGGGCGATGGCCCTGGCCGCCCGCGTCCCACAGGGTGGGCGCCGAGGCGGCCATCGGCATCGTCTTCGTGGGGGCCTTCGCGCTCGGGGCGATCCTCCTGTCCACCGAGGCGAGCCCCTCGCGGGACCTCGACTGGTTCCTGTCCGGGAGCCTGCTCGGGGTGTCCGACAACAACCTGCTGCTCACCGCGGCGGCGGCGGCCGTCGTCCTCGCCGGCCTGGTCGCCCTGTGGCGCCCGCTGGTGCTGACCTCCTTCGACCGCGCCGCCGCGCAGGCCATGGGCGTCGGCGTGCGCCGCGTGGATGCCGCCCTGCTGGTCATGCTCGCCCTGGCCGTGGTCGTCTCCCTCGGCGCGGTGGGGAACGTGCTGGTGCTGGCCATGCTGATCACGCCCGCGGCGACCGCGCGGCTGGCCGGCCTGCGGATGGCGCCCACCGTCATCCTGGGCGCCGCGCTCGGCGCGGCCGAGGGGATCGCCGGCCTCTACCTCTCCTACTACGGCGACGTGGCGGCCGACAGCAGCGCGGTGGTGCTCGTGGCCACCGGCGTCTTCGCCGTGGCGTTGCTGGTCGCGCCCCGCGGGGTGCTGGTGCCGCGGCTGCGGCGGCTCTCGGCAGCCTGACACTCGCCGCAGACGCCGTGGAAGCTCAGCGAGTGGCCCTCGACCCGGTAGCCGTGCTCCGACGCCACGTCGCGCTCGACCACCGAGAGGTCGCACTCCGGGAGCTCCTCGACGCGCAGGCACCGCGAGCACACCAGGTGGTGGTGGTGCCCGTCGCTGCACAGGCGGTAGGTCGCCTCGCCCTCGTGGTGGCCGATGGTGTCGAGCATCCCCGCCTCGGTGAGGGCCCACAGGGTGCGGTCAACCGTGGACAGCCCGAGCTCGGGGCAGTGCTCGCGGGCCCGCTTGAAGACGTCGCCGGCGCTCAGCCGGTAGCCCCCGAGGGCGCGCAGCACGGCCACCCGCTGGGGCGTTCGCTTGATCCCCTGCCTGCGCAGCCGCTGGAGCGCCTGGTCCATGGGGACGA
>CAWATC010000012.1:0-187082 GCA_963784865.1 uncultured Verrucomicrobiae bacterium
GAACGCTGCGGCTGTCGCAGCAGTAAGCTTTGGGTTACGCTTCGACCAACGCCAGACCCGCACCGGCGGCAAAACGCGACGCGCTAAGATCGGCGGCCTTCGAGCCAGCGTTCAAGATCGACAGCCAAATCGGTCCCTGAGCGATAGCGCGCCTGCGGCTCGCGCTCCAGGCAACGCGCGCAGATCGTCTCCAGGTCGCGATCGAGCGTCGGCGCGAGCGAGCGCAGTTTTGGTGCCGGCCTTTCGCTGGCTTGTTGAATCACGGCCAACGCGTGTTCGCCGAGAAAGGCGGACGCCCGGTGAACAGATCGAACAAGAGTGCTCCCAGACTGTAAACGTCCGACGCCGGAGTAAGCTTGGCTGCGGATCTTTGGCCTGCTCGGGTGCAATATAACCAGGCGTGCCGAAGATAGTGAGTGTGCGCGTGAGATCGGTATTGGTGTCGAGCCACTTGGCCAATCCGAAATCGGTCACCATTGGTTCGCCATGACCGTCGAGCAGGATGTTTCCTGGCTTCAGATCGCGATGTAAAATGCCGTGCTCATGCGCGTATTGGACGGCACGCGCCCCCTTGACCAGAAGCCGGACGCATTCGCGCGGTTCACCGCGCAGAGCAGGCCCGGCTTTTTGCAGGCTGCCGCCAGCCGCATACTTCATGGTGAAAAACGGGAGTCCGTCTTCGCCCTGGCCGACTTCATAGATAGGAAGAATATTCGGATGATCGAGACTGGCCGCCGCTTCAGCTTCCCGCCGGAAACGTTCCAGCGTTTCGCGCGAATCCGCGTGATAGGACACCCATTCGTTTGAGTGCAACGATTCGACGCGAATGCCGCTGGCGCGCGCGATAAATCACACCCATTCCGCCGCGTCCGATTTCCTCCAGGATCTCGTAATTCCCGACCCGCCAGTGCGTGTCTTGCACTTCGTCCTCAGCCAGGATCGCTTCGAATGATTCGCGCGAGGCCTCGGCATCGCCCGCGAGTCCCTCGCGCAGCGTACAGCTCAGGCAAAGTCCATTACCCAACCGCGTAGTCGCGCCGCACTGCCGGCATTCGGCGGGACTTCCGATCACGCTCACGATCGAATCGGTGAGGCCGTGAGAGATCATTGGCTAATCGCTAGCAGATGAACACGAAGTCAGAGATCAGGTGTCGGAACTTCGTGTTTGTTAGTCTTCATCCATGGTTAGCCGGCCTCGATCCCGGCCGCCAGCGTCGCGCAGAGATGTCGAATTTCGTCTTCCACATCGCCTGGATCTTCGACCGTCTGCGCGACTTCCTCGCGGATAAGCCAGCGATAACGCCGCCGCAAATTGTGCAGCTGTTTTTTGACCGCGGCTTCTGTTATTCCCAGCGTCGCAGCCAGGCTTTCATACGAGACATCTTCGCGCTCCGTCGTCAGGTAGAGGCTCAACGTCTCAAACAATCTGAGCCGCCCTTTGCTTTGACATTCCTCGCGCAGACGCCTAAGCGCTTGTTCGACTACGGTCGCAGCCCACCGCAGATCGAACAGTTGCTCCGCTGAGCAGGAATTGATCGTTTGCGCCTGGGATCGACAATTGCGACGGCGCTTCGGCCATCCAATCGTCCCACGAAACGAGTTTCACGCCGCCGCCACGTTTAGCTGCGTCCCGTTTCTCCCTGGCGTGTCCGAGGAAATCTCCCAGGGCCTTCAGCAGGAGTGAACGGAAACGACCTCGTTCCGGGTCGGCGCGCTGAAGAAGAGGTCCCTGGATCAGGGCGGCGAAGAAGTCGGCCAGATCCTCCGCATCGTGGGTCGAATAACCGCGACGGCCGATATAGGCCAGGATTGGCCGCCAATACGTCTCGCATAGCTTACTCAGGGCATCGCGGGCCGCGACACTTTCTATTCCCGAATCCGCGCAGGACAGCACCACGCTCCAGCGGGTCATGTCGAACCGCTCCGGGCTTTGATTGGCCGGTTCTGCCGCCTCCGTGCTCACATCCCGTCCATCCTCGTATTTGACCAATTCTCTTGGCAAGTTTTTTCCCGAGAACCAGAGAAGTCCCAGCGGGCAAAAGATCACGTTCGTTCTCCGCGGAGACTTGCAATTCCTCGCCCATCCACGGTCAAAACTGAGTCGTTTGGAAAGTTTTCGGAACCTTGTCCTAATTCCCGGGAGTGGATAGCGAACAGCAAACCCACAAACAAAATACAAAAGGCAATTACACTTTATGAAGACACCAATCGAAACCTCAACTAAGCGGCGACAGAGAGACCTTCTCATCGCGCTCGCGCTTTGCTGCGCTGCCCTTTCGTCGGCAGCGCTGGCAGGATCGAGTCCAACGACCGTTGTCGGAGAAGATCGTGGCAAAAAACAAACACAACTGCCGAAGGCATCGAGTCGCTGAACATCGACACAACCGGGCAAAACAACACCGCTCACGGCTGGCAGGCTTTGTCGGCCAACACCCAGGGCAGCGATAACACCGCCACCGGCTATGGAGCCCTGTTCAGTAGCACAACCGGCAAGTTCCACAGCCACCGGTTCTGGAGCCCTCCTAGGCAACACCACCGGCATCGAAAACACAGCCAAGCAGCCTTCGCTCTTTCTACCAACAATGTCGGACTGGGGAATACCGCGACCGGTTTTCAATCGCTCTTTAGCAACACCACCGGCACCTACAACACGGCTGTCGGTGATGCTGCGCTCCACGAGAACACCACCGGAATCTATAACACGGCCACTGGCGGTGGTGCGCTCTGGGGCAACACCACTGGCAGCTACAACACGGCAGTCGGCGAGGGTGCTCTCGGAGGTCATAATACCGCCAATGACAACGCCGCTGTTGGAACCTTCGCCCTGGGTAGCAACACCGTGGGAACAGCCAACGCCGCGTTCGGCGCCGGTGCGCTGCGCGCCAACACGACCGGGACCGCCAACACGGGCACCGGTAATGGAGTCCTGTCTGGCAACACCACCGGGAGCGACAACACGGGCGGGGGGTATCGAGCCCTGTATAACAACACCACCGGGCAATGGAACACGGCCTATGGCAGTCAGGCACTCCAGAACAACAACATAGGCTACCACAACACGGGGGTTGGTCGCGCGGCGATGATTTACAACACCGAAGGTCACGACAACACGGCCACCGGTTACTGGGCGATGGCCCAACACCACCACTGGGGCGAGCAATACGGCGCTCGGCTAGGATGCGCTGAATAAAAACGTCACCGGCAATGAGCAACGTCGCATTGGCGAACGCGCCGGCTACAATCAGAGCTACCGGTAGCGGCAACATTTATATCGGCGCCGGAATGATGGGTGTGGCTGGCGAAATCAACAGCGTGCTATATCGGTAGGCATCTGGAATCAGACTACTTCCGGGGGAACTACTGTCTTCATTAACAACGCCGGCAAACTTGGGACCATGACTTCGTCGCGCCGTTTAAAGCGCGACGTTAAACCAATGAATGACGCGAGCGAAGCGCTTTTTGCGCTGGAGCCGGTCACCTTTCGTTACAAGACAGGAGATCGATCCGCAGGGTATCTCGCAGTTTGGACTGATCGCGGAGGATGTCGCACGAGGTGAATCCTCAACGGTGGTGCGCGACAAGGAGGGCAAAGTCAACACGGTCCGTTACGAACAGATTAACGCGATGTTGCTGAACGAATTCCTCAAGGAGCACAAAAAAGTCGAGACTCAGGAGGCGACGATCGGGAATTAAATCAATGGTCGCCCGGCAAAAGGAGGGAATGAGACCATGACTGCGTCAATTCACGAAGTAGTCAGTCGGAGCTTCACGGCGCAAGTCAAAGCGCCCAGGTCAGCGCAGCTTCAGAAAGTGAGCACCAAGGTTGGGATGAGCGGGCCTGCGCTCCGAATGGAGACTAATCGGTAACATTACGATTCGGAGACACGGCGTCCGGCAAGCTGGGCGCCGTGTCGTTTTTTTTGAGTGGCGCAATCGGAAGCGGTGGCTCATTCGTGGTTGACAAATTTACGTTTTGAAAATTTTCGGGAACTTCGTCCCGAATTTCCGAGAGAGGATTAGCGAACAGTAAACCCACAACTAGAAAGCAAACAAAAACCTTTATGAAGACACTAATCCACACCTCAATTAAGCGGCGCCACAGAGACCTTCTCGTCCCGCTCGCCCTTTGCTTCGCCGTCCTTTCGTCGGCAGCGCTGGCCGGATCGATTCCAACGACCGTCGTCGGTGAAGATCGTGGCAAGAATAATAGCGCCGCCGAGGGCATCGAGTCGCTGAACATCGACGCAACGGGGAGAACAACACCGCTCACGGTTGGTACTCGTTGTCGGCCAATACCACGGGCAGTGATAACACCGCCAACGGTTATGAGGCGCTCTTTCGAAATATGACAGGGAGGAGCAACACTGCCAATGGGACCTACTCGTTGTTTAGCAACACCACCGGGATGGAAAACACCGCCATTGGTGCGAGCGCACTCCAGAGCAACACGACCGCCAATGGAAACACTGTTAGCGGTGCTGCGGTTAAAAGAAACACCACCGGCTTCGGACTACGGCAATGGGCTCATACGCCCTCTCCGCCAACACTCTCGGTCGGGGAAATACGGCCACCGGTTTTCAGTCCCTCGGTCGCAACACCACCGGCATCTACAATACCGCCAACGGCTACCAGGCGCTCCACGAGAATACCACCGGCTCTGGAACACAGCCACGGGTGGCGGTGCGCTCTATGGCAACACCACCGGCAGCTATAACACCGCAACCGGTGAGGGAGCGCTGCAGGGTCTAACACTGGCAACTACAACACCGCCAACGGTGTTTATGCGCTCCTTGCGAACACTACCGGTACCTATAATACGGCCACTGGTTTTCAGGCGCTCTTGAGCAATACTACCGGCGGCAGCAACACGGCTACCGGCGTTAGTGCGCTTGGTTCGAACAGCTCCGGCACTCAGAACACCGCCACCGGTTTTCAGGCGCTCGGTCACAACACTATCGGCCTTAGAACACGGCCGCCGGTGGTAGGCGCTCTTGGGCAATTCTACCGGCAAATTCAATAACGGGAATCGGCTTCACGCGCTCGGGCGCTTAAAACGCTCCGGTGAGCAAAACACGGCCATCGGCGAGTCCGCGCAATACGGCAATTCGCGGCAACCCAACGCGCCGTCGGCTAACGTAGCACCTTAGGCAACGGCGCGGGCATCGGCCATAGGCTGTCTGGCGTGAGCGCGCCAAGCGCAGCAGGGGCTCAACCACGTTGCGTTAGGGTTCGGGGCTGGCGACAGTATCTGGTCAGACCCGCAACGACAATATCTGCAGCGGCGACCATGCAGGTTTCAGTCGCGTGGGGTTTTCGCCAGGCAGCAACAATATTTACATCGGCCATAGGAACAGGGTGCGGAGAACGACAGCAACGGCTGCTATCTGGCGGCATCTGTGGCAAACCTCTTACGGAGGAACGCCCGTTTACATTAGTTCAAGCCGGCAAACCGGTACGACCGATCTTCATCCCGACGCTTTAAAGATCGAGATTAAACCGATGGACGAGGCAAGCGAAGCACTCTTCGCGCTTAAGCCGGTCACCTTCCGTTACAAGAAGGAGATCGATCCGCAAGGGTATCCCGCAGTTCGGGCTGAGTGGCGGAGGAAGTAGCCGAGGTAACTCTGAATTGGTCGTGCACGATAAGGAAGGCAAAACCAACACCGTCCGTTACGAAGCAGTGAATGCGATGCTACTGAATGAGTTTCTCAAGGAGCACAGAGAAAGTCGAGATGCAGGAGAGCGAGGATTGCGGAATCAGGAAGCGAGATGGTGGGTCTCATGCCCAGGCATGACGGAGCTCAGGCGCGCAAATCCAAAAGGTCAGCGCTCAGATGGAGATGAGCAGACGCACGCCGCGAGTAGTGGTTAACCCGTAAGGCGACGGTGCATTATGACTTGGTTGCAGTCGGGTTAGTGATCTGGCTACAATTAACAGGAGACGTTCAGTACGCGGCGTTCGGCAAGTTCGGGGCCGCGTCGTTCTGTTTTACGTGGCGCACTCCCGCGTCGTCGGCGACCTGCACTGCCTCCCCCCACCGGTGATAAAAGAATTCGTTGTTCGAAAATTTCGGCAACTTCGTCCCGATTTCCGAGAAAGGATTAGCGAACAGCAAATTCACAACTGGAAGCAAAAGCAAAAATCATTATGAAGACACTAATCCGAACCTCCATTAAGCGTCGCCACCGGGACCTTCTTGTCGCGCTCGCGCTTTGCTGCGCGGCCCTTTTGCCGGCAGCGCTCGCCGGCTCTCCAACGACCGTCGTCGGTGAGGATCGTGGCAAAAATAACAGCGCCGCCGAGGGTATCGAGTCGCTGGGTATCAACACCATTGGGCAAAACAACACCGCTCACGGTTGGTATGCTTTGTCGGCCGACACCCAGGGGAGCGACAACGCGGCCAACGGCTTTGGGGCTCTGTTCGGTAATACAACTGGCGATTTAAACACAGCTACCGGTTCCCAGGCGCTCTCCAGCAACACCGTGGTTACGAGAACACGGCCAGCGGGGCCAGTGCTCTCCAGAGCAATACCACCGGTTTCAGTAACGCTGCTACGGGCACGTTTGCGTTGTTTAGTAACACGACCGGCACGGCAAACACCGCCAGTGGCGCCAGTGCGCTCCAGAGCAATACGATCGCCGGCGCTAATACCGCCACCGGTGCGAGCGCGCTGAAAGACAATACCACCGGCGATTCCAACACAGCGACCGGTTATCAAGCGCTCAGAAGCAACATTACCGGCGTGGACAACACGGCAACGGGATCTCAATCGCCTGTGAGCAACACCACGGCCGCTACAACACGGCCAACGGCTTTCAGGCGCTTTTGAGCAACACCACCGGCCCCTCTAACACGTCCATCGGTTACCAGAACGCTGTTACCAATGTCACCGGCAGCAGCAACGTCGCGTTGGCGAGAGTGCAGGCTGCAATCATAGCACCGGTAACAGTAACATCTACATCGGCACCGGAATGCGCGGTCGGTCTGACGAGAGCGACAGCTGTTATATCGGGAGCATCTGTAACCAGACCTCTTCCCGGGGGCGCCGCCGTATTCGTCAACAGCAGTGGGCAAACTCGGCACCAGCACCTCAAGCAGGCGATTCAAAGACAACATCAAACCGATGAGTAATGCCGCGAGCAAAACGCTGCTTTGAGCTCAAGCCAGTCACCTTCAGCTACAAAAAAGACATCGATCCACAAGCGATCCCGCAGTGCGGACTGATCGCGGAAGATGTCGCAGAGGTGAATTCCGAACTGGTGGTGCGGGACAAAAAGGGAGAAGTCAACACCGTGCGTTACGAACAGATCAACGCGATGCTGCTCAACGAATTCCTCAAGGAGCACAAGAAAGTCGCGGCGCAGGAAACCAAGATTGCGAAGCAGGAAACGACCATCGCCGAATTAAGATCAATCGTCGCCCGGCAAGAGAAAGGGATGGAGACTTTGACAGCGCAATTCAAAGAACAGGCAGCGCAGCTTCAGAAATGCGAGCGCCCAGGTTAGGATGAGCAGGCCTGCGCTCCGCGTGGTGACTAATCGGTAACACAACCCGCCGCAACGTAGCTTGGCTGTAGCCGGCCCAGCGAGCCCGGCTACAGCGGGACGGCTGAACTGTGGCGTTTGAAGGAGTGACGCCGCCGCCGCTCTGGCGGGCTTCTCCGATGCGATTGTCTCGCCAAGTGCGACGCGAAAGGAGGTCGCCAGAGGTAACGCAGAGTAACGAGCGGAAGGTCTGCATGACGGCGATTTTTTCGAAGCTGCGACGTGCTGGGCGAAGCTTCACTTGGGCCGGCCGGAGAATCCTGCGGCGGTGCGGAGGGCGTCGGCGTCCATCAGCTTGCCGTCCATCATGACGAGGCGTGTCTGGCGCAAATCTGCGAGACGGACAGATGGATCGCCTTCGACGAGCACCATGTCGGCGGTTTTGCCGACCTTGATCGATCCGGTTTTCTTCTCCTGACCGACAAGGCGGGCCGGGACGATCGTCGCCGCGGCCAGCGCTTCCGCATTCGTTAGGCCGGCTTCGTGGTAGATTTCCAGTTCGCGGACGATTTCGATGCCCGACCCGTCGGTGCCGCAAACGATCGGCACGCCGGCCTCGTGCATTTTGGCGAGCAGTTGGACGAGCTTCGCCCAACTGGCGCGGTAATCGGCGCGGGTGAGATCCTTTGGCACGGCGAATCCGCCCGAGCGGAAACCGCGCTCGGTGGCGGGCGGCAAGGTGCCGACGAAGGGCGCATAGGCGGGAGACAAATCGCCGTTCTCCGGCACATACAGGCCCTCAAATGCCACCATCGTCGGGTCGGAAGATATTTTCTTCGCGGCCATGGTGGCGACAAGGGTCTTCATCGGCGCAGCGTCGAGGTCGACGTTTCGCGCGTAGCGACCGGGACCTTCGAAGCGCATGATGCCATTGGAAACTTTGACCACGTCGTCGGGCATGGCCTGCATGATGATCCAGTTGATGTGTGTGATTTCGTCGTAGCCGGCGTTGATCGCATCCATCGGCCGGATGCCGGCCGGAAGATGGCCATGGACATGGAGGCCGAGCTTGTGAGCCTCGGCGATGCTGGCTTTCAACCACGCCGGGTCGAGGGTCCCGTAGAATTTCACGCCGGTGAAACCATTCTTCTTCGCCTTGTCGACCCAGGCGATGGCTTCGGCCTGGCTGGTGGCGACATTGGCCACCTGAGCGGTGTAAGGTCCTTTGCCGTCGATCAACGACGACGGATAGACGTGCGGGGCGAGCAGGTCGCCCTTTGCTGCACGTTCACGGCGGTCGAATTGTGCGGACATCGTCGTTGCCCGGATCGCGCACGGAGGTCACGCCTAACGAGAGTTCCTGCAATCCGGTGTAGTCGTCAGCGACATGCATGTGGCAATCCCACAGGCCGGGTACGAGCGTCCGACCTTCGCCGTCGATGACTTGTGCGTCGGTGGGCGGCTTTATTTCGGCCGACGGGCCGACCTTGGTGATGACGCCTTTATCTACTATTACCGTCTGGTTATCCAGGAAACGCAGACCATCGGCATCGAATAGCTTGACGTTTGCAAAGGCTACCGGTGTCTTCGGGCTCTTGGCCAGTGATCGGGCCAATGCGGGCATGCGCGCGGCGAGGGCATCGCCCTGTGCCTTCTCAAGTTTGGCGCGCTCGCTCTCGTAGCCGTCGGGCAACCACGACATGCCAAAGGCTATCCCGAAGAATTTGTTCTCGGCATCGGTCCAGATGGGGAGCGGCGAATTGCTGAGCCCGGAAATGGCCCACGCGGTTACCGTTTTCTTCTTGTCGCCATTCCCGATCTCAAGGCTCGTAAGCTTCTCCGCCGTGGCTTTGCCACCCGGCAGCAACGCGAGCGACTTGTCGGGACTGGCCAACAAACGCTCGACGAAAAGCGCGTTGAGCTGCGTCGGACCGCCGAAGGCGACATAGAACGCGGGAGCCGAGCTGCCAATTGAGCCCGAGTCGATGGGGCTTTTCCATTTTGCCTGGCCGTCCGCGATCGTGAAGCTCTCGGCCGCATCGCCTGTCGGAGTGAAGCCGCGGACCGTGATGCTCGTTGGCAGGCCGTCTGCCCCGGCTTTCTCGGCTGAGTCGACCTCAAATACCTGGCCACGAAGATTCATGCTCTCGCGGCCCATCAAGGTGCCGTCCGGGGTGCGCCAGATCCAACTGTCGCCGTGCTTGCCGCCGGTGGAACTGATGATGAAGTGCTCGGCGTCGGCGGGTGGTTTGGCGAGATCAGCCACCGGTGTCTGGGCGCGCGCGGCAGTGATCAAGGCGGTGGTGAGAAGGGCGGAGGTGATGCGCATCATAGTGTTTCTTGCGTGTTTGAATCGGACGACTGCGCAGCCTTGCAAACTGTTCGGTCATTCGCAAGCCGCCAACAAAGCGACATCTCGTGGAACACTTGCACCGCGCATGGGTGCCCTGTATGCCGAGCGCTTTGAACGGCGCAAACGTCATCCGAAAATCCGTTGCCGCATTCCCGTCAGGGACTACGATTACCTTGCCGCTGCAGGCTTAACGTAAATCAAACGAGGAGACTGAAGAAACATGAAATCAAAGTTCGTAGTTGCGTTGGTTGTTTTTGGGGCAGTTCTGTCGGGGATGGGGGCTCTCGCCGGCCAGGCCACGCCATCGCTGGCTGGCTCGTGGCAGCTTACCTTGACACCTTCCGGTCCGGTTCCTACACCGAACGCCGCCCCGATCCAGGCTCTCGCGACCTTCACTGCGGATGGGAGCGTAATCGAAACTGATTCGAGCGAGGTGGCGCTGATATCGCCGGCGGTGGTGGCGACCACCATGCGTGCGACGCCCGGACACGGCATCTGGCAGCCCGCCCCAGCGATCGGAAATCTTTTCATTCAATTCATCAGCCTGGTGGTGAATGCGAATCAAAGCCTCTATGCGCGGAAAACTGTCACCATCGCTGGAGCGATGGATTCGGCCGGGAATAACTTCAGCGGCACTTACAGCTTTGTGCTGGTTGACCCCAATGGCCACACCCTGACCACTGGGTCCGGCACGGTCGCCGGGCAGAGGATTCCTCACCCGCTACTGCCTTAAATACAACATCGGACGCTCGCAGAGAGCGGGAGAAAACTTACCGTTCAAGGTTGTCGCGCAGGAAGCGTGGTTTCAACACGCGCGCCAAGATGCTAAGCTTCGGCGGTTTCATGAAAGTGCCACTCCGCCTTTTGACCACTCTGCTGATCGCGATTCTCGCGGCGGGGCTGGTGATTGAAGCGGGGTGGTGGTCGTCATTCGCTTCCAAGGCCCGCAGCGGAAACCGTGGCGAGATTGACGCGGTTGGCCTCGAGAATCGCGCACTGTTGGAGGATGGAAGACTTCCGAAACCCGCAGCACCGAAATCAGCGAAGACTGCAGTGCCAAAGCGGGACGCCCTGCTCGAATCCCTTCGCGCGAAGTTGGAGGCGGGAAATGTCGTTCCCGGGGAGGTGTTGCTGACCTTTCGCAGCAAAGAGGCGCGTGATCGTTTCGCCAGACAAGCCGCCGGTTATGGTCTCGAGATTCTCGGGGCCATCCCGGAACTGAACACCGCTCGTGTGCACTATGGCCGACTCGAAGACTTACGCGACGCGCTTACCGCAAGCAGTGGGGACTTGGCCAATGTCGAGGGCAACCTCTGGTTAAGCATCCCCGCTACGTCGCCGCAGCCCGATCCCAACAATCAAGGTGGAAGGGCGCCGTTTGGTCAGGGAATGATGAGCGCGATCAATGCCGCCGGGGATCGGACGCACTGGGGCGATAACGTCACCGTGGCGGTGCTGGACACCGGCGTTTTGGTTCATCCCACGTTTGCCGAAGGAGAGGTCACGCATCTGGATCTGGTCAACGACGGGCAGAGTTTTAATAGTCACGGCACGAGCGTGGCTTCGCTCATCGGCGGGCAGAACCCGCAAGCCCCGGGCGTGGCGCCTGGTGCACAGATTCTTGATATTAGGGTGGCGAACGCCGAGGGCTACGCGGTCAGTTCGACTCTCGCCCAAGGCATCATCACCGCCACTGATCGTGGCGCGCAGGTAATCAACATTAGCCTCGGTGGATACGGGGACATAACGATCTTGGGGCAGGCGGTAGCCTACGCTTTCCAACATGGCGTGGTGGTCGTGGCCGCCGCCGGCAATGATGCCTACGGCCAACTCGCCATTCCCGCCGCATATGAAGGCGTAATCAGCGTGGGTAGCGTGGACGCCAACAGTCGGCAGGCCTACTTCTCCAATTCCGGTGCGGGCCTCGACCTGGCCGCGCCCGGTGTCGGGGTAGTTTCCGCATGGGGAACCGATAGAATTGCACTCGTTAGCGGCACCTCCCAGTCCTCGGCTATCGTGGCCGGGGCGACCGCCACCTATCTGGGGTGGGGCGTGCCGCGCAACCAAGTGGCCGTTCGGTTGAAAACGGATGCGCGCCCTGCCCTGAACGACGCCGGCGCTGTGACCGGAGTTGGCATTCTTATGATCAAGCCGCCGAGCCGGCGGTGATTTCGGTCATTCGCAAACCACCAGCAGAGCCACATCTGACGGAAGATTCGCACCGCGAAGCCTAGCTGCAACAGCCACGCGCCTGGAATCGCACACACTTCGTCGGGAAAATTCGTCGCCTTCGTGCCTTCAGGGGCTACGATTATGTTGCCGCTGGCAGGCTTAACTTGAACTAATGGAGGAGCCTGGAGAGAGATATGAAATCGAGGTTCGTAGTTACGTTGGTTCTTCTTGGGATGGTTCTGCCGGGGAGGGCTCCGCCGGCCAGACCACGACATCGCTGGCTGGCTCGTGGCAGTTTACGTTGACCCCTTCCGGTACGGTTCCTACGCCGAACACGCTAACGATTCAGCACTCGCGACCTTCACCGCGGATGGAGCGTCATCGAAACTGATTCGAGCGAGGTCGCGTTGATATCGCCGGCGGTGGTGGCGACCGCCATCCGGGCATCGGACACGGCATCTGGCAGCGCCGGGCAGAGGATTCTTCACTCGCTATTGCCTTGAGCGGAACCTGGTGTTGGCCCGACGAATCGCGAGGGCCTGGGAAAATTCTCCCGTCCAGCGACGCTTCTTCAACTTGTCGTGCGCCGCGCATTTGGCCCGCGCGAGTTGAGCGCGCTTTGCACCATGATCATTTCGCCCACGTTTTCCGGAGTGAACAAACCTACGAGGCGTCCGCTCGCATCGAGCACCGGCAGCGCCGGGCAACTGCATTGCTGCATCACTGCAAAGGCGCGGTCGAACAACATCGATTCAGGCACAGATGGAATGTCCACGCGCATCACATCCGCCACCGGTGTTTCCGCGCCAGATTTGCGCAGGCCCGCAATCATGTCATCGCGGGTCAGAATGCCATGCACCTTGCCGATCTCATCGGTGATCGGAAATTCGTGCTGCGATGTCCGCAACAACGCCTCCGCCGCTTCGTGGAGCGTGGCGTTGAGCGGCAGCGCCTGGAACTGAGTCACCATCGCGGCCGAAACGCGCAAGTCCTTCGAGACACTCTTCATTTGCGCGAACGCCACTTCACTGCTGGCGCCGAAATAGATGAAGACCGCAATCAAGAAGCAGCATCGGATTCGACCAAAGACCGAGGATGAAAAAGATGAACGCAATTCCCTGGCCGATGCTGGCGGCGATTTGCGTGGCGCGCGCGTAATTCATCCGCATCGCGAGGACGGCTCGCAGCACGCGTCCGCCGTCCATCGGGAATGCCGGGATCATGTTGAAGAGCACGAGCCAGATGTTGACGGTGAAAAGTCGCACAGCGAGCGGCACGCCGGTTTGCTGCATCATCTCGGGATCGGGCAAGCCACCCGTCAGGCCGATAAAATCCAGAGTATCCCCGCGATGACGACGTTGACCGCTGGGCCCGCCAGCGCGACGACGACTTCTTCGGACGGCTTGTCCGGCATGCGCTCCAGCCGCGCCAGACCGCCGATGGGCAGCAGGGTAATGTCGTGCGTCTTGATGCCGTAGCGGCGCGCGGCGAGCGCGTGCCCGAATTCGTGCAGCAGCACGCAAAGGAAAATCAGAAGAACAAAAATGACGCCGTTGATGGCCGCGGACATTCCGCCGCTGCGATGATAGACGAACCCGATCCAGGCGAGCAGAAGGAAGAATGTGACGTGAACTTTGACGTCGATCCCCGCGATTCGACCAAGATGGTAAGAACCTCGCATCTATCAGCTCCTGGGAATCCTTACGCTCACAAATCACTGATTGTCCAGCCGCGCGCGATGCAAACGCAGCGCATTGCGTAGGTCTCTCGCCTCGCGGGATGGACGGCGGCTCGTTCCAAGCAAGCCTCCGATTAACCCGGACAATGCTCGGAGGAAAAAGTGGACGACGCGCTCCAGCCACGGGGATTCAAAACGGTGCTCTCGCTTGACGTTGTCGGTTATCGGTCGAAAGGACTTGCCGATGGCGCACGAAACCGGGAGGGCGGGCGATACGAACTCCTCCCTGCTGAGAGACCGGAATTGGTGGCTCTTTTGCCTGTTGATTCTAGGTCTGAAGTTCTTTCTCCTGGCGCTCGATCCGTCGCCGAGGCTGTTCATGGGAGATTCCGGGAGTTACCTTTGGACGGCTTTGACGGGCTGGATTCCCGATGACCGATCATACTTCTACGGGTACATTGTTCGTTGGGTTTCTGTCTGGCGGAGAGTTTGACTCCGCTCCTGCTTTTGCAGGCATTCTTGAGTGGAGTTACCGCGCTCGTCACGGCTGCGATTGGCCGCGCGATCTTTCGATTCCCGGTTTGGCAGGCGTATGCGCTCGGTTTCGTTTGTGCGCTTGATCCTCTGCAATTGGTCTGGGAGCGATACGTGATGACGGAGACCCTGAGCCTGTTCTTCTACCTTTTGGTGCTCTACAGCTCATTCCTATATCTGCGTGACCGGCGTCTTTCTCGGCTGGTGCTGGTGCATGTTTTTGGCGTCGTGGTGATCGGCTTCCGCATGAGTTTTTTGCTCGTGACGCAACTCAATGCTGTCCTCCTGCCTTTTGTGGCTTTTCTCCCGGTCATGATTGATTCCCTCAAAGGCCGCTTGTCCTGGCCAGCGCGCCTACAGGCGGCTCAAGTCGCCGGGACTCACTTTGTGGTGAGCGTTCTTGCCATGCTGGCGTTGCACGCCGGCTACAAACAGGTGAACGGTTGGGTGGCGCACACGGAGCCGACGTACCTCCGAGCGGCAGGCAGCCAGGTGCTCGCAGCTTGGGCTCCGGTGATCGAGCCGGAGGATGCCCCGGATCCTCGCCTCGCGGAAATTATCCGGCACGGCGACGAATATGGGATCAAGGACCTAACTCTACGCAACAGTCAGCGTTATCAGCGCGGCTATCTCTTCGACCGCTGGGCGGAGGTGGAGAAGGATGTCGGGCGTTTCCATCAAGTTGCGAAGCAAACGGCCTTGAACGCTCTCCGCCGGAATCCTCTGCAAGTCTTCGCCCTGGGGTGGCGCACTTTTAGCGCTTACTGGAACCTGAAAGACCTGCGAGATTACGCCCGGAACGACCTTGGGCATGTCGATCTGACGCCGGATGTGGTGGCTTTTCTGGCCGAGCGGTTCCATTACTCCGTAGGTCCGAAAATCAAGGGCGCCCCTCCGAGTCTCCTCCAGCGCTACTTCCTCGCTTCCGTCCCTTATTGTTATGTCATCCTCCTTTCGCCCATCTGGGGTCTGGCCATCTTTTACCGAAATCGAAATTGGCAGTTTGCTTTGTTTCTCCTTCTTCAGCTCAGCATTATCCTTGGCATGAACATGATTTTTTCCGTGGCCCCGAGCGTGCGCTACCTGCATCCGGCTTCCGTCCTCACCTTGATTTGCTGTCGGGCTTTGTTTTCGGGCCGCGGTGGAATATCGAAATCGAAGAGCGGAGCCCGCGAGGTCGTGAACGCTTTCGTCACCGGCGGCGCGGGATTCATTGGCAGCCATCTGGTGCGCCGGCTTTTGCACCTGGAGAAGGCGGAACGAGTCGTGGTGCTGGATAATTTCACTTCCGGGCAGAGAAGCTACCTCCAGGATCTGGCAGACGAGCCGCGCTTCTCGGTGGTCGAAGCTGATCTAAAGGACAAGGCGGCGGTCAGCGCGGCGATGGCTGGTTGCGACACCGTTTTTCATCTCGCGGCCAACCCCGATATCGCCAAAGCCGTCACGCAACCGGATATCGATTTTTGGGAAGGAACTTATCTGGCGCAAAATGTCCTGGAAGCGATGCGGGAGAACGAAGTGCGGCGGATCTTCTACACGTCGGGCAGTGGAATCTATGGTGAAAATCCGGCGACCGCTTTCCGCGAAGATTACGGGCCGTGCATTCCCATTTCCACCTATGGCGCCAGCAAAATGGCGTGTGAAGGATTGATTGCCGCCTATTGCCATATGTTCGGACTCTGGGGACGCGCCTTTAGATTTGCCAACGTCGTCGGTCCTCGGCAAACCCACGGCGTCGGCTACGATTTTGTGCGTCGTCTGCGGAGCGATCCCACCCGCTTGCGAATCCTCGGCGACGGCACGCAAAAAAAGAGCTACATCCACGTGGACGATGTCTTGAATGCGATTTTCGCCACCACCGCGGACGCCGCGAAAAACTACGATGTCTTCAACGTCGCCACGGACGACTACATCACGGTGCGCGAAATCGCGGACTTGGCCGTCGGGCTCTGCGGTCTTCCTCCCGGGAGTGTGCACTACGAGTTTACCGGTGGCGACCGTGGGTGGAAGGGCGACGTCCCGGTCGTGCGCTTCGATTGTGCCAAGATCAAAGCGCTCGGGTGGCGTTGCCGGCGCAGTTCGAGCGAAGCACTCGCTGATGCGATCTCGGCGATGAAAAAGGAGTTGGTGAATGAATCGAGCTAGCTCGGCGGATGTATCATCCGCGGGCGGCATCCAGCACCTGGTTCCAGATCACGCCATCCTGGAGCCGGTGGATCTGAGCCTCGTGGTGCCGGCGCTGAACGAAGAGATCACCGTCGGTGAGTTTGTGGATTGGTGTAAGGAAGGTCTGGCCAGCGCCGGCGTCACCGGACAAATCCTGATCGTCGATAGCTCGACCGATCGCACGGCAGACATCGTTCTCCAGCATGGCGGCGAAGTGCTGCGGACGCCGAAACGCGGACTGGGTCGCGCCTACATCGATGCGATTCCTTTCATCCGCGGCCAGTGGATCGTGATGGGCGACGCCGATTTAACCTACGACTTTCGCGAGTTGAAACCATTTGTGGAAGCATTTCGCGGCGGCGCGGAGTTTGTCATGGGCAGCCGCTTTCGTGGAAGCATTGAAAAGGGCGCGATGCCTGGTCTGCATCGTTACTTCGGCACGCCCCTAACGACTTGGATTCTCAATCGCATTTACCACAGCCATTACTCCGACATTCACTGCGGCATGCGCGGCCTGACCCGGGGAGCCATCGACGCGATCGATTTGAAATCGCAGTCCTGGGAGTACGCCAGCGAAATGGTGCTCAAGGCCGCGCGCCTGCATCTCGCGACCGCAGAAGTGCCGGTGAAGTTCTACAAAGATCGGGCGGGCCGATTCAGCCATCACAAACGCATGGGCTGGCTCTCGCCCTGGCTGGCGGGCTGGCTCAACCTCAAGGTGATGCTGGTCTACACGCCGGATTCGTTCCTCCTGAAGCCTGGGTTTTTCCTCATGGGAGTCGGTCTGTTGCTGTCCATCGCGCTGGCTGCGGGTCCGTTCACGATCGGCCCGATTGGTTTTGATCTTTACTGGATGTTGTTAGGTGTGACCTGCGCGACGCTCGGTTACAGTTGTATCCAGATCGGTGTCCTTGCGCGCATTATGCATCGCTTGCGACACGGCTTTGCGGATCGGCTCCAAGCATATCTTTCCTACAACCGCGGGATGGCGATCGCCGCCGGCTGTGGTTTGCTCGGATTTGTCCTGGCCGGCACGCTGGTCTGGCGATATGTGACCATGGGCTTGCGTCTGCAAAGCATCTCGCATCCGGCGATCCTCGGCTTGCTCCTGATCATTCTCGGCTTCCAAACCTTCTCCTTCACCCTTCTTTTGGAAATGACGCAGCGACTCTTCCGCGACTCGAAATGAGCGAGCGCCGGGAGGAAAGCTACGGATACCGCAAGCTGACGGCGGTCGATCGCCTGGGCGTCTGGCTTTCCCAACGCGCGATCCGCCGATGTCTGCCGAAACGCCGCGATCTGAAGGTGCTCGAGCTGGGGTGTGGTTATCGCGCGACTCAACTCTGCGCCATGGACGACATCGTGCAGCGCGGCGTCGGCGTCGATTTCCAAATCGCCCCTGAGCTGCGGGCCAAGGATCGGTTCACTTTTATCGAAGGCACGATTGAAGGCGCTTTACCAAAGCTCGCCGGAGAAAAGTTTGATCTCGTCCTCCTCATTTCCGTCCTCGAACATTTATCGGAACCACTTCCCGTCCTCCGCGCTGTCCAGGATCTCCTCGCCGAGGAAGGCCATTTGCTCATCAATGTTCCGACCTGGCTCGGCAAGCGATTCCTCGAGTTCTCCGCGTTCCGTCTTCATCTCAGCCCGATGATCGAAATGGACGATCACAAAATGTATTACGCGAAGCGGGATTTGTGGCCGCTGCTCGTCCGCGCCGGTTTCAAACCGAGCAGGATCAAACTGCGTTATCATAAGTTCGGCCTGAATCTCTTTGCCATCGCGCAGCGGGTCGCTTGATTGAGGGACGATGGCGCAGCAGTCAAACCAGGAGGCCGAGTTCGATCGTTTCGCGGAGAACTACGAAGCGCTCTTAAAGCCGTGGCTGAAAGTGACCGGTTCGCCGCGAGAGTATTTCGCGGAAACGCGCATGCGTTGGTTGGCCCAATTGCTCCGACAGCAGGGCTTCGCCGTGCAGAGCGCGATGGATTTCGGCTGTGGCACTGGAATCTCGATCCCGCTGCTCATCGACATCGTGGGGGCGGAACACGTGCTCGGGGTGGACACCTCAGACGCTTCACTCAATGTGGCGCGTCGGACGCTGACGAACCCTGGGAGTCCAACTGGAAACGGTCGAAGCGTTCGTTCCGCCGGGCGTGCTGGATTTCGTTTTTTGTAACGGCGTTTTTCATCACATCGAGCCGGAGCAACGTTCTCAGGCGATCGATTATGTCCACGCGAGCTTGCGTAGCGGCGGCCTCTTCGCCTTCTGGGAGAACAATCCTTGGAATCCGATCGTGAATTATTCCATGAAGCACGGTGAAGTAGATCGGAATGCCGTCCCCATCGTGCCGCCGGAGGCTCGCCGTCTGCTGACCGCGGGACGCTTCCGCCTGCTCCGCACCGATTATCTTTTTTTCTTTCCGAGCTACGTGCCCGGCTTGCGTTCGTTGGAGAAATACCTGTTTCGGCTTCCGATTGGCGGACAGTATCTGGTTTTGGCGCAAAAGGTCTGAGGCCAAACCAAGATCATGATCATTACACGTTCTCCTTTGCGGATCTCGCTGGGAGGGGGAGGAACCGACCTTCCCTCGTACTACAAGGAACATGGGGGCTTCCTGGTGGCCGCCGCGATCGACAAGTACGTTTTCATTAACGTTCATCGCCGCTTTGCGGAAGGCTTTCTCCTCAAGTACTCGCGCCTCGAGGAAGCGGCCACGATCGACGAAATCGAGCACCCGATCATTCGTGAAGCTCTGAAGCTGGCTCGCGTGGAGGAGCGTCACTTGGAGATCACGAGCATGGCCGACATCCCGGCGGGCACCGGCCTTGGGTCCTCGGGCAGTTTCACGACCGCGCTGCTCAAGGCGCTTTACGCCTTGCGGAAGGACTTGGTGCACCCGGCCGAGCTGGCCGCGCAGGCCTGTGAGATCGAGTTGGAAAAACTGCGCGAACCGATCGGGAAACAGGATCAATACATCGCCGCCTTCGGCGGGCTGACCTGTTTCAATTTCCTCCCGGATGGCCGGGTGGAAGCGTGGCCGCTGAAGATTTCCGAGGAAACTCTCTTCAATCTCGAAGACAACCTGCTTTTGTTTTTCACCGGCTACTCGCGGTCGGCGTCAACAATTCTCAAAGAACAGGACGACAAGAGCAAGGAAGCGGACGCCGTGATGACGGAGAATCTGCACTTCGTGAAAGACCTCGGAAAACAAAGCCAGGCCGCGCTGGAAAGCGACAACCTGCGCGAATTTGCGCGCTTGATGGATGTGCACTGGCAGCGCAAGAAAGAGCGCTCGCAGAACATGAGCAATGCTCGGATTAACGAATGGTACGACCTCGCGATGGCGAACGGGGCGCTCGGCGGCAAACTCATTGGCGCGGGTGGTGGCGGGTTCCTCATGTTCTACGCTGATGACAAGGCCCGGCTGCGACACGCCATGCGGGAACAAGGCTTGACCGAGGTTCGCTTCCGCTTCGACTTCGAGGGCACGAAAATCGTCGCCCAATGAATTCAATCGTCGCCCCAACGGAACTCAGCCAGTGGCCGGTGGCGATCCTGGCCGGCGGATTGGCGACCAGGCTGCGACCGATCACCGAAACCATTCCCAAGTCGCTGGTGCCGGTGGCGGGCGAACCATTTCTCGCCCATCAGTTGCGGCAATTGCACGCCCAGGGCTTACGGCGCGTGGTAATTTGTGCGGCCTATCTCGGTGAGATGATCGAGGCTGAATTTGGCGACGGGCACAGGCTACGGAATGGAAATCGAGTATTCGTTAGACGGACCGCATTTGTTAGGGACGGGCGGGGCGTTGCGGCGCGCCTTGCCGTTGTTGGGAGATAGATTCTTTGTGCTCTACGGCGATTCGTATCTCTCGGTTCGCTACGACGAGGTGAAGCAGGCGTTTGTGCGAGAGTGGGAAATTGGGGCTGATGACCGTCTTCGCGAATGACGGCCATTGGGACACGAGCAATGTCTTCTTCCGTGACGGGAAAGATCGCAGCCTACGACAAGAAGAACCCTGGACCCGAGATGAGGCATATCGATTACGGACTCGGCGTTCTGTCCGCGGAGGTCTTGCAGCGTTGGGCCGAAGACGAACCGTTTGATCTCGCGGATGTCTACCGGCGTCCTCACCGCGGAGAATCAATTGGCCGGCTATGAGGTAACGGAACGGTTTTACGAAATCGGTTCACCGCAGGGCCTGGCGGAACTCGACGCTTTGTTGCGCACCCGCCAGGCTGTGGTCACACCATGAGTTATTCTGAAGATCACCTCCGCGAAACCGCCGAGATCGTTTCCCAGCTTGATCCCGCGCAGTGTGAGAAAGCGGTCGAGCTGCTCGCGGGCGTCCGCGCGCGCGGTGGGCGTCTTTTCATTCTCGGAGTGGGCGGCAGTGCCGCGAACGCTTCGCACGCGGTGAACGATTTCCGCAAGATCGCCGGCCTGGAATGTTATGCGCCCACGGACAATGTCTCCGAGCTGACCGCGCGCACGAACGACGAAGGGTGGATCTCTGTTTTCGCCGAATGGCTCAAAGGCAGCCGACTCAACGAAAAAGACGCGCTCCTCGTCTTCTCGGTCGGCGGGGGTAATCTGGAAAAGAACGTCAGTCCGAATCTGGTCACGGCACTCCAACTGGCTCGGGAACGAGGGAGTTCCATCGTCGGCGTCGTGGGCCGCGACGGCGGTTACACGGCGGAGGTGGCGGACGTTTGCGTTATTATTCCGACGGTGAACCCGATGAACGTGACCCCGCATTCGGAGGCATTCCAAGCTGTCGTCTGGCATCTTTTTGTGAGCCATCCCAAGTTGAAAATCGCGCAGACCAAGTGGGAGAGCACCAAGTAGGGCAGCGGGCGGTTTTCCTCGACCGCGACGGGGTTCTGAACCGGCCGGTGATCCGTGATGGGCGCCCCTTTCCGCCGGCGCGCGCGGTCGACTTCGAACTTTACGCACGATGTCGCCGAGGGCTGCGCTCGTTTGAAGGCGGCGGGCTTTCTTCTCGTTGTCGTGACGAATCAACCGGACGTGGGCCGTGGCACGCAGACGCGGGCGGAGATCGAGTTGATGCATGCGAAACTGCGCGAGACGCTGCCCATGCTCGATGCCATCGAAGTCTGCTGGCACGCCGGGCGAGAAATACGGCGAGGCGTGCGATTGCCGGAAGCCGCGGCCTGGGATGGTGCTGAGGGCAGCGGCAAGATTTCGGATCGACCTCGCGAAAAGCTATCTCATCGGCGATCGCTGGCGCGATGTTGATTGCGCGCATGCTGCGGGCTGCCGCGCGGTCTTCATCGATCGTGGCTACGATGAAGTCTTGCGCGACCGGCCCGACTTCACGGTGGCGGAGTTTTCCGAAGCCGTGGCGACCATTCTAGCCGACGCCGTCGAACTTGAACATGGTTTGCATCGCGAGCGTGACTCCCGTTAAATGAAAACGTAATGAGCGCGGGTCTGCTGGAAAAACTCCCGATCAAGATTTTCGCCGACGGAGCTGATCTGGAAGGCATCATTGATCTCTATCGAAAACCATTCATCCAAGGCCTGACGACCAACCCAACCCTGATGCGGAAGGTTGGCATCACCGATTACGAAGCCTTCGCACGCTCCGTCCTGGAAAGCGTGACCGACAAACCGATTTCCTTCGAAGTCTTCTCCGATGAATTCCCCGAGATGCGCCGCCAGGCGCTCAAGATTCGCGACTGGCAGGAGAATGTTTACGTGAAGATTCCGATTACCAACACGCGGTCCGACTCAGCGTTGCCGCTGATCAAAGAGCTGAGCGATGAGGGAGTGAAGCTGAACGTCACCGCGCATCTTGACCGGCGTCACAGGTGAGTGGGGTGGCCGGCGCGTTGAATCCGAAAGTGCCTGCGGTCGTTTCAGTCTTCGCGGGTCGCATCGCCGACACCGGCGTTGATCCCATGCCCTTGATGAAAGAGGCGCGCGCAATACTCGAAGGCTTGCCGGAAGCGGAATTGCTCTGGGCGAGCGTCCGCGAGGTGCTGAATATTTTTCAAGCAGCGGACTGCGGCTGCGACATTGTCACCGTGCCCCACGATATTTTGGCGAAGGCGACCAAACTTGGCGGACTCGATCTCGACGCACTCTCGTTAGACACAGTGCGGATGTTTCACCAGGACGCTCTTTCCGCTGGCTTTCGACTCTGATCGTGGCTCCGGCCTTCAGGTCCAGCCTTGCGCGGCTGGCCTCACCAGATTCGGATCGCGCACGCAAAATTCAGGCGTCAGGTGTTTGTAATACTTCGCGGCGGCAGGTTGATGCTTCGTCATCGCGGCGATCATCTGCGTCGGCTTGATCTTCCCAGCTTCAATGAAGTAATCGTCTAGCCCTGCAACGAAGTCGATGAAGTGACAATCGCGCGGATTGGCGGGATCGAAGTTGTGCCCGAAACCGCGATCAACGAAGACATTGATCACGTTGGCGAAGCCGACAAAACAGTCGAATCTGAAGGTCTTTATCAATAGCGGGAGGATATCCTGCGCGCGGATCCCTTCGAAACCGGACGTTGAACAGTCCCAGTTCTCATAGGCCGGCTCGAGCCGCTTCAGTTGATGATTCCATTTGTGTTTATCATCCAGGAGCGACCAGCATGCCTGCACCAGTTCCAGCGCTTCAGGCCACCGCATATGACCATTGCGCCCGATCATGTCGTTGGTGAGGAACACGCCATCGTCGGTCAGCGATTGCCATATTTTTTCGAACAACAGCTCCAACTCCACGAAGTGATGAAGACTCTGGTTGGCGATGATGACGTGATATGATTTTTCCACCGTCCACCCATTGATGTCGGCTTCGATAAAGCCGAAGTGTGACCTTAGAGTTTGCTCGGAAGCAAGCAGTCGCCCTCTGGCGAGCATTTCCGAATTGAGATCGAGACAATCGAAACAGAAGTTGTCGATACCCTTCTGGATGAGCAACTGAGCGAGACTCACCTCCGTGTCGCAGTTTCCTGCGCCTACGCTCAGAATATTGCAATTGCTCGGCGATTGAATGCCGGCCATTCGGCTGATGTAATCGACAAAGAACTGATTCGGGTTGCTGAATCCGAGAGACTCAAATTTCGGCCGGAGATGTTTGTTCGACCAATAGGAAAATATCTCGGGAAGGGCATGGACGTCTAAGACGTCCTTATAAATACTGATCTCTTGCTCCACTTTCGATTCGTATGACATGACAGATGCTGGATAAGGAGCGGTGTTTATCTAGTCGTTCACGCGTCGAATGCTTGGTAAACTGAAGAACAGCGCATGAATTTCCGAGTCAAAACAGGCCAGCGCAAACGCCGTATGCGTTATCTTGGTAGCGGCCAGCTTCGCCCGCAAGCGAGCGAGGGAGTACCGCCAGGAATCGCCGAGACTTCGCGGGAACGCCACGTGACGTGCACCAGCAAGGTATCCGTTCAACTCCAACGCCGAGGAATCGTTTGATGGAAATCGCCGTCGTCGGGAATTGTCAGGCGCATCCATTAGCCTTGTGTCTGATGGCGATGGCTCCTGATATCGTCGCAAGACCGATCGTCGCGAATCGCTCAACGGAAATTACTGATGACCTGACAGCCTACGATTTGGTCTTCACCACGCTACTAGACGATGCGCGCTTAGAGAATGTCTTCCCTCAGCTTGTCGGACGAGTATTTCAGTATCCGCGCGTAATCTACACAGCCTTTGCGCCCGACATCGTCTATGCAACTATCGGCCCCGAGAAGATAAAATCACCGGTGGGCGAGTATCATTCGTCGCTCATCCTATACGCATGGCTTCACAGCCTGTCAGCGCGCGAGACGAAGGCCCTTTTCTGCCCTGAGGTGTTCGAGCGCCTCTATTTTGCGGGGCATCAGGGCCTATCTCGCGCGTCGATGCTGCGCGAGGGAGAGGCCGTCGCTTTCCCGATGGAGTCCTTGCTGGACAAGTGGCAGGGCGCTGGCCGTTTCATGCACAGCGTGAATCACCCCAAATTGTTCGTTTTGGCGGACATTGCCAGAGTGCTGGCCGAACGCTCAGGGATTAGAATGCAGACGACCCGCCCAGAGGATTACGTTGCGGATCCGTTGATGCACAACTGCGTCTGGCCGGTTTACCCCGGGCTAAATCCTCAGTGGGAAGGCTTCGCTTCGTATGACTTCAAGGTGCCCTGGGATCTAGCGTCTGCTGACCAGCCAGTGAAGGTCCTTTCCTTGGAGGGCTTTATCGACGCGTCTTTGGAGGGTTATGGGCATATCAACAAAGCGTTGGTCACATGCCCGCACATTGAGAACGTTGCGTATCAGGGCCTCGACGACTGGGCGCGACGCGCGACATCCACAGTGTCGTCCAAGAGGGGCAGAGAGAAACGGAACCATCCATACGTCGGTCTCCCACCCAGGCAGTTCTGGAGATCAGCGGTCAGCGACGTTCCTGCTGAGCTGTTCGATCCCGTCGATGATCCACCTTTTCTCATCAATGCCGATACCAAGGTGGCAACCGCAGGCAGTTGTTTTGCGCAACACATAGCCCTCTCTCTTAAGAACGCCGGCCTTAATTACTTTGTCGCAGAGCCTCCGCCGTCCGACTTGTCTCTGGAGGAAGCCGCCGATCGTCAGTACGGCCTCTTCTCCGCTCGCTACGGGAACATCTACACGACGCGACAACTCCTTCAGCTATATGATCGTGCTTCCGGCATTTTCGAGCCTGACGATCGCACATGGATATGCGCTAATGGCCGATATGTCGATCCGTTCCGACCAACAGTAGAACCCGACGGCTTTCCGACGAAAGGGGACGTCGTCCGGGCGCGCGACTCTCATCTCGAGGCAGTTCGCCGTCTATTCGAGCAACTTGATGTTCTGGTCATCACCCTCGGGTTGACGGAGGCCTGGCGTTCGAAGAGCGATGGCGCTGTCGTGCCATTGGCCCCTGGCGTAGTGGCGGAGTCGCCGGACCCGCAGCGATACGAGTTCGTGAATTTTTCGGTCGCAGAGGTCGCGAATGACCTGCACGAGTTTCGAGCCAAGCTTAAGGGAGTCAATCCGAGGGCGCGCATCATTCTCACGGTGTCGCCGGTCCCCTTGGCGGCAACATTTGAACGCCGGCACGTTCTGACGGCCACGACGTACAGCAAGGCAGTGCTCCGGGTGGCGGCAGAGCAGGTCGCTCAGGGTCGCGACGATGTGATGTATTTCCCCTCCTACGAGATAGTCACAGGCAACTATGGCCACGCGTCTCATTTCGAGGACGACATGAGGACGGTGCGCCAGAGTAGCGTGGATCGGGTTATGGATCTCTTCCTTCGCCACTTCACCGATAGATCTGATGTTGCCGCCAGGATCGAGTCGATTCAACGGATTCTCTGTGACGAAGAGCTCCTAGCGCATAATTGAAAACGTTGGCGTTCTTGTGCGTCGCGATCCTCGGACTCACCGGAGACGGTCTTTCACTTCTGGCGGGTGACGACAACTCGCGTGAGGATTTTTTTGTGTTCGTTGCCCGCGTAGAGGCGGAATTCGTAGCTCATGCCGGTTTGGATCCAGGGAGCATCAGAGGAACCTTCTGCACCGCTCGCGAAAAGCACTTCCGGCTCGCCGTTCGTCGAGACGTAAACTTCAGCTGTTTCACTCAGTCCTGTACTCCACTTGATCGTTGTCTTTCCGGGCGTGGGTCCGGCTGGGACTGGGTTCGGCGAAGCGCTAATCATGGCGGATTCGCTGCGTGAAACCATTGGCGTCCCAGCGGGTGTCTGAGCGGAAGCGGAGTCAGTCACCGGAGGCGGGGCTTTCTTGTCGCAGGCCGCGAGAAAAAGCGCTCCGGCGATGACGAAACAATACCAAGGGGCGTGTGAGTTCATACCATGCGTTCTCCGCCGAAATCCGACTAGGCGCAACTCACGCGATTTTTTGCATCCCGTTCTTCGCGGTCAAATCTTCGAGCAATTGCGCGAGGCCTCGTGCTGCGACGGCGGGCGAGAAATGTTCCTCGATGTTCGTGAGACCGTTTCGCGAAAGTTCGTTCCAGAGCGCCGCGTCCCGGTGCAGCCGCACCACTTGGGTGGCGAAGTCGAGCGGGTCATCGGCCACGAGCGCGCTCTTCTCGTGCACCAGGTGCATTCCTTCGACGCCGATGCTCGTGGAGACCACGGGAACGCCGTGGCTCATGCTCTGATTGATTTTACCTTTCACGCCGGCTCCAAATCGCAGCGGGGCGACGGAAAGGAGGCACGACTGGAAGAGGGATTCCACCTTCTCCACGTATCCGTGGGGAATGACGGATTTGCTGGCCAGCGCGAGAATGCTCTCCGGCGTCTTGCTGCCGACGATATGCAGAATGCTGTCAGGTAATTGTTCCAGGATGCGTGGCATGATCTCCTGACAAAACCAAAGCATCGCATCGACGTTCGGCGGGTGTTCGAAGCCCCCGATGAAGACCAGACCGTGACGCGCCTCGTAAGGGGGGATGTCTCGGGACACTTCGTGGATGTTTGAGATCACGGCGATCGTTTGCTCCGGCACTTGCGATGCGAGGACATCTTTCTCCTCCGCGCTGACGACCAGGACCGCGTCGCAATCGCGCGTGACCGTCAGCTCCACTCCCTCGAACTCCTCGGCTCGCTCCCGCGCGATCTCTTCGCCCGTGAGTTCGGCTTCGCGCTGATGGCGCACAAAGTGCAGGTCCACGGTGTCGAAGACGACCGGAATCTTGGGCACGATGGCGCGGCAAATCGGAAGCACCGTGGCCGCGGTTTCCGCGCGGGATAGGATGATCAGGTCGAATTCGGAGCCCCGCTCGGAAATGAGGCTCTCAAAATCTCCGAAGAAAGGTTCGTAAAGGCACTCGACCCCGCTGTCCTGCAAGCGGTCGGTGTACGGATGAACGCGTTGCTTGTTGAAGGGCGCGAAGGTTACCTGAAAATCGAGGTCGCGCAGAATCTCGAGCAAGCGGACCATGCGGAGCGACCCTGAGTCTTGATCTGGACAGGGGATCCGCGCATCGACCACCAGCGCCCTTTTTGACAAGGTGCGCTGGCTGGCGCGCCGCAGGTGCTCGGGTCGATTGTCGGGAAAATCACGCAGGACGTTTTCCCACTTCTCCCGAAACTTGGTTTGGTTAACGACCTGGTAGCTCTTCACCCCGCGAGCGGTGTCGGTCCCGCCGGTTTGCCCTTCATGATGAATCACGACCGCGCGCGGCTGGTAGTAAACCTTCCGCCCGGCGGCCCGAACTTGGAACGCAAGATCGGTGTCCTCATAGTAGGCTGGAGCGAACCGTGGATCGAAACCTCCCAAATCACGAAAGAGGGCGGTCGGGATGAGGATGCATGCGCCGGAGCAGTAATCGACTTCACGCAGGAAGTTATACTCTGGCTTCTCCGGATGATCGCTCCGGCCATAGTTAGCGCCGGAAGCGTCACGCCAGATGATGCCACCGGCCTCTTGCAAACGCCCATCAGGATAAACCAATTTGGCTCCCACCAGTCCGGCGCTCTCATCTTTTTCAAAAACGCTGAGCATTGCGCCCAGCCAGCCGGGCGTCACCTCGGTGTCATTGTTTAGAAAGAGGAGATATTTTCCGCGCGCCATTTTCGCCGCCTCGTTACAGCTGTGGAGAAAACCGCGGTTTGATTGGTTGGTAAGAATCTGGAGGCCCTGGGCGCGTGCCAGGCTCCGCGCGGTCGCCGCGGAGGAATGATCGTCGATCACGATCACTTCATAGCTCGCCGGGTCCGTATGCCGGAGGATCGATTTGAGGCAGGCGAGGGTGACATCGAGCTGATCGTAGACCGCGATGACAATGGAGACTTTTGGTTCTTCGAGCCGCGGAAAGGACAGCAGGGCGGCGCGCTGTTCGTCGAGCAACTCCAGGAAATCGCGCACCGCGCCCCGCTCGATCGCGATCCCGTTCTCGAGCGGATGAAAAACGATCGCGCCAGATTCGAGTTGTGCTTTGAGAGTGAGTGAAGCGCCTAACCCGGCACTGGTCTCACAAAGGAAGCCGGAGCGCTTGCTCTCCGGGCGATCGGGGAAGCTTTGCGCGACGTCGGCGCGCGCGAGGCCGTATTGACACGGAACAGCCGCATCGCCGACCAGCATGGTAAGATGGGTGATCGGCTCTTGAGGATGGAACGCCCAACCCGAGAGGGTAACCGGAGTTCCGTCGCCTCCGCTCCTCGCGCTGGGGTCGAGATAGCCGACAAGCGGCGCCAGCTCAACGCACAGAGGAAGGGACTCTGCGCGAAGCCAATCAGCGCCATTGCTGCTCAGCTCAAAATGAGCCCAATGGAATCCCAATGGCAGCCAGGTGCGCAGAGCAAAGCCCGAGTTTGCCGCCTGGGGAAAATCCGTAAAGAGGGCGGCGATGTCGGGTCGCTTATGGCCCGACTCGCAAAGGTAGCGTCGTTCGCCAACTACCAGCCTGACTTGCGGAATCTCGGCTGACGTTCGATCAAAGCACCAGCCGTGAAGCTCCATCCCGCCGTGGTTGGCAAATAGGGGTTTCGGCGCATCGAAGCAAAACTGGTATTTCTTCAGGTCAGTCATGCTTCGGCGCCTTTTGCCATCAGCCGCCGCAGCTTTCGCTGCGACCTTCCAAAAGGCAGGATCAGTCTCCTCGAGACATGCTGTTTCAGGCGTTCCAACTGTTTTGCCTGCCTCTCGATTTCCGTCTGGAGAGCAGTCAACATCCCGCGCAGCTGGTCGCGTTCACTGGTCAGGGCTTCGAGCTGGCTTTGGACCTCCTGGAGGCGATTCACCGATCCGGTTCCTCGAACCAGTCGCCCGCGTAGAGTCAGCACTTCCCAGCGCGCGTCCACGACTTCGGCCTCGGCCCGGGCAAGTCGCTCATTCTTGAGCTCGAGGCGTGTCTTGAGGTGCTCATTCTCCTGGTGCTCCCGCTGGAGCAGGCTGAGCTGCGTTGCCTTTTCCTCGGAGTCACGCTGGAAGTGGGCCACCTGCCTGGCTCTCTCTTCGTTCTCGCGTTGAAGGATGCCGACGTGCCTTGCTTTCTCCTCAAAGTCGCGCTGGAAATGCTCTACTTGCCTGGCCCTCTCGTCGCTCTCGCGCTGGAGCAGGGTGACGTGTTTTGACTTCTCTTCGACGTCGCGCTGGAAATGAGCGACCTGCCGCGTTCTCTCCTCCAGAGCGCGCTGAAGCTCTTCGATCTGCTGTTGTTTCTCCGCGTCCGACTGGGCCAGCTCGCCCAGCTTCGCCGAGATCTGCGCGGGCGTGTCGTAGCTATCCAACAAATTCCAGGCATCCGCGCTCTCAGGAAAATTTTCAAACATGCCGAGACTCACTACCGGCAATGCCTTGTCCGAACAGACCGCGATCGAGTAGAGTCCGCGATAAACTCCCTGTTCTATCTCGATCCCGTCGAAGCCGCCGCGGAAAGTCGCAGCGGCGACTTTGGCGGAGGGTGCATCCGGGGCGATCCACGAACCGAGCACCAATCTTTGCTTCCCGACCACTACCTTCTTAAAGCTGGCGGCGATCAACTGGACAAAGTCATCGTGGTTTAGCTCGAGTTCGTGGAAGGGATTTCCTTCTTTCGACATCTTTCGATACTCCGCTTTGTGCGGACTCGAGATGACGAGAATCCCTCCCGGAGCAAGCACGCGTCTGATCTCCTGCAGGAAGCGATCGTGTTCGCGAATGTGCTCGATCGTCTCGAAACTTGCGACCAGGTCCATGCTCTGGTCAGGGCAAGGGATCTCGGTGCACGAGCCCTCGAGAAAATGGAGGTTACGATGTCGATAAGAAGCCTTCGCATGCGCGATCGTCTCGGTGTCGATGTCCACGCCGGTCACCTCGGCGGCCACGCCTGCGAGAAGCTTGGCGCCGTAGCCCTCGCCACAAGCGATGTCCAGGACGCGCCTGCCTTTGGCCAGCCCGCACGCTATCGCGTATCGGTGCAGGTGCTCGTAAATCAGCGGCCGGTGACAGCTGGTGACCAGCCGCTCTCCCGTCCATGCGAGGGGTTCCGCAAGACGCTGCTCTTTCATAGGCGGATTTCAAAATGAGATTGGCAAGATTCTTTGCAACAACATTCGAATTTTCACTCGGAGCTCGGGGAGCCCCGCGGCCAGGGCTTCTCGATCGTCTACCATTGCAGCCGTTTCGTGCTCGCTCCTGATTCTGACGGGTTTACCGGCGGGCAATTCCTGCGGAGAGTGCTGCACTAATGGAGAGGACTTCCTGGGTGAAAAACGTCGACCCGCCCAGCCAGCCAGCCCTGACCGGAATGGTGGCGTGCACCATAGCGGCGCGGAACTATCTCCCGCAGGTCACGGTGTTGGCCCGGTCATTCAGACAGCATCACCCGGGCAGTCGTTTTTTCGTCCTCATGGTTGACGAACTCGATTCCAATCCGACGCGGGAAGACTCTTTCGAGGTCGTCAATCTCAACCAGATTGGTCTGGCCGCCGGCGATGAGCATCGAATGCCGCTCATCTACGATGTCACCGAGCTCTGCACGGCAGTTAAGCCGTGGCTCTTGCAGACACTTCTGCGGAGGGGCGCGAAGGCCGTCATATACTTTGATCCCGACATCGAGATTTTCGCTCCGCTCGATGATGTCGGAGAGCCTCGCCCGGCAGCATACGATCGTTCTCACCCCGCACGTCACCGAGCCCATTCCGCGCGACAACCTCCGGATCACCGAAAGCGAGATTCTCGCCGCGGGGATCTACAACCTCGGCTTTATCGCCGTTGGCTCTGGCAGCGCAGATTTCCTGGACTGGTGGGCCGCCCGGCTGCGTCGGGATTGTGTCATCGATCATGCGCGGATGCGCTTTGTTGATCAGCGCTGGATCGATTTCGTCCCAGGTTTGTTTCCTCATTACATCCTGCGCGATCCTGCATGCAACGTCGCCTACTGGAATTTGCACAGCCGGGATCTTACCTGGACGTGCGATCATTATGAAGTGAATGGAAGGCCGCTGCGATTCTTTCACTATAGCGGTTACGAACTCGATAAACCGGATTTGCTGAGCAAACACCAGGGTGATCGCCCGCGCGTCCTTCTGAATGACCGCCCGGGGTTGGCGCGAATCTGCCATGAGTACCGCGACAAGGTGCTGGCGGAACACTTCGAGGAAAAAAAGAGCGTTCCCTACGGCTTCGATTCCCTTCCCGGCGGTCTGAAGATCGATCGTCATCTGCGCCAGCTGTATCGGGACGAGCTGCGGAGATTCGAAGAAGGTCAGGGAGCGGCGCCGCCAGACCCGTTTGCCGCCCGTGGCGAGGAGGCATTTATCGAATGGTTATCGCTTGCACCGATCCGCGAGAAAATCGATTCGATCCGCGGGCTGCACCGCTTTACCACGACCGACGCCGAGCAGCTTCGTTCGCGGCTCCAGGAGACTGAACGCGTCCTCTGGGATACCAGGGTAAACCGCGCGGACGCCACGGCGTGGGCCACGAGTCTGGAAAGCAACTTGCAACGGATTCGGCAATCAGCCGTCTGGAAAACAGTCAAACCGCTTTGGAAAATTCTCAATCGTTCCCCGAAAGTTGAAGACGCACGCCTGGACACTGATCTGCTCTTCGAGATCGAGGCACCCACGGAGTGGATCACTGGCGGCGACGAAATGGTCATCTCCGGTTGGTGCTTCTCGCGGACTGGCCGCGAACTCGCCGGAATCAGGGCGATAGTTGGCACGAAGGGCCGAATCGCCCGGTACGGAATCGAGCGGCCCGAGGTTTTCAGTTCGCATCGCGAGATGCCCCTGGCGCTTAACTGCGGTTTCGAGGTAACGATTCAAGTGCCGCCGGGGAATGGCGCGCTACGTCTTGAAAGCATCGTTCTGGGCGACGAATGGCGGACCTTTTTTCAACACGAACTAATAAGAGAACCGCTTCCCTAAGACGCGAGCGATCAGCTACGAGAGACGACCCGCCCTTTGATCAACTCGGGTCCGATTCCTAATTTCGCGCTCGTGGCGATGGACCACCTGTGACTTCTCAATACCTCCGCCTTTTTCAGTGGCATGTCCTGCGCTACCTCGCGCGGCATCGCCTGCTGGCGTTGCTCAATGTCTGCAGCGTGGCGCTCGGCGTGGCCGTGTATCTCGCGATTCAAATTGCGAACCACAGCGCCAACCGGGCGTTTGCCGCGACCATCGATGTCGTGGCCGGGAAGGCGGATCTGGTCATCACCGGATCGGTGGCGGGATTGCCAGAAACGGTTTTCCCGGTCGTGGCGGGTCAGCCCGGAATCTCCGCGGCCACGCCGCTGGTGCGCGGGATGGTCACGCTTCCCGATTTGCCTGGCGAATATCTTGTCGTCCTCGGGGTCGATATTTTCACCAACGCGCCCTTTCGCACCTTTGAGCTGACGGATTTCAAAGCGGGCGAGTTCGATGTCCAGCGGTGGCTGGGGGAGGCGAATGCGATCGCCGTGTCGGAGGAGTTTGCGCGCCTTCATCACCTGCAGCGCGGGAGATGCGCTGCGCGTGCAGGTCAACGGGGCGGATCGGTCCCTGCACGTCGGATTCATTCTGCGCACGAGCGGCGCGTCGGCGCTGGATCCGCATTTTGCGGCGATGGATATCGGCTGGGCGCAGGAGTTCTTCGGTCGCCGCGGCGTGCTCAGCTCGATTCAAGTGCAACTGACGCAGCCGCGCGACCGGGACGCCGTGAGCGCGAGTTTGCGCAGCATTCTTCCGCCGGATGCGAGGGTCGCAACTCCAGCGCAGCGGGGCGAGCAAGTGCAGAAAATGCTCGGCGGCTTCGAACTCAATCTCACCGCGATGAGCCTGGTTTCGTTGCTCGTCGGCATGTTTCTCATTTACAACACGGTCTCGGCTTCGGTCGTGCGGCGGCGGAGCGAGATCGGGATCCTGCGTTCGTTAGGCACGACGAGGAATGAAGTGCGCGCGCTTTTCCTCGCGGAAGCTTTCGTCCTCGGCGTGATCGGTGTGGTCGTGGGATCGATCGGAGGTTTGCTGCTCGCGCGGGTTCTTGTCGGGACGGTCTCGGAAACGATTTCGTCGCTCTACGTTTTGCTCAGCGTGAGGGAGGTGGCGGTCACGCCCTGGATGTTCGGCTCGGCGGCGTTGCTCGGGCTGGTCTCCGTCATGGTCGCGGCGTGGTTGCCGGCAGCCGCCGCGGCGAAGATGGATCCGGTGCGCGCGCTGCGTGCCGGTTCCATCATCGAACAATCCGCCGACCTTTCGCCGGCCTGGTTTTGGCTGGGACTGATCTTCCTCGGTGGAGCCGGCGTGCTCTCGTTCGTCGCGCTAACGACTGGTCCGCCGTGGATCGCGTTCGGCGCCGCCTTTTGCGTGCTGGCGGGTTTTTCGTTCATGGTTCCCGGAGGCGACCTCGCGCTTCAGCGCTGGCGCGAGCCGGTTCCTCGCGGCTGCGCGCGACGCTTCGGTTATCGGCGGTCGAGGCGAATCTGGCTGCCGGAAATCTCTCGCGTTCGCTGGTGCGCAACTCGGTCACCATCGCCGCGCTCGCCGCGGCCGTGGCGATGGCGATCGGCGTCAGCGTGATGGTGTTTTCGTTCCGCCGGACGGTGGAATCGTGGATCGATCAAACCCTGATCGCGGATCTCTTCATCGCCCCGGCCTCGAACGAGATCGTCGGCCCGTCGTCGTTTATGCCGCCGGAGGCGATCCGCTTTTTCGAGAATCATCCGGCCGTGGCGGCGGTCGATACCTTCCGCGAGGTGGATCTGCCGATGAACGGCGAGACGGTCGCGGTGGCGGTGGTGCGCGGCAGCGATCGCCGGCGCCTGCATTTCCTTCGCGGCGACGGTCGCAGCGATCATGCAACGCTTTTACCACGAGCAATGCGTTCTCGTGTCCGAGAGCTTCGCGCGCCGGCACCGCGTGCGCGATGGCGATGACGCTGCCTTTATCGACGCCGGAAGGCGCGCGCCGTTTCCCGATCGCCGGCACATTCTACGATTACACGCGCGACCAGGGCGTTGTTTACATGAGCGCGAAGACTTTTGTCGCGATTTGGAAAGATGAGCGCGTGAACAGCCTGGCGGTTTATTTGCAGAATGCCGGTTCGCCGGACGCGCTCATCGCCGATTTCCGCGCAAAGTTCAGCACGGCTGGGCAGTTCATGATGTTGTCGAATCGCGATCTGCGGACATGGGTTTTCGAGATTTTTGATCAGACATTTGCGGTCACCTACGTGCTGCGGACGATTGCGGTGATCGTCGCGATTGTCGGGATTTTCCTGACCTTGACGACTTTGATCGCCGAGCGTTCGCGCGAACTGGGAATTTTTCGCGCGATCGGCGGAAGCGCGGCGCAGTTGCGCAGACTTCTGCTCTGGGAGTCGGCGATGATTGGATTGCTCGCCGCCATCATCGGACTCGCGTCCGGCCTTTGTCTCGCTTTCGTTCTCACCGGAGTGATCAATCGCGCTTTCTTTGGCTGGACGATTCAGCTGGCGTTTCCGTGGGCCTCGCTTTCCTGGACGCCGGTCTGGATCGTCGCCGTGGCGGTGTTGGCCGGCCTGATTCCTGCCTGGCGCGCGGGCCGACTCGTCGTCACGGAGGCGTTGCGCGACGAATGAGAGGAAGTTCGAAGCTCGACGTTTGATGTTCGATTCGGCGATCGCGCTGGCGACCTGCTGCCTCGCGGCCGATTGGCAAATTGCCGAGCCGGGATGGAGCTACGAGTTTCCGCGCGATCATCACGCTCATCCTGAGTTCAAGACCGAGTGGTGGTATTTCACCGGGAACGTGGCGGACGCGGAAGGCCACCGCTTCGGCTATGAGCTGACGTTTTTCCGGCAGGGGATCGCGCCACTCGCGGAGCGTGATCCAAACGCGTCGCGCTTCGTGGTCAATGATCTGAAGTTCGCCCATTTCGCGGTGACCGATGTCGCGAAGCAGCAGTTTCGATTTGAACAAAAAATGAGCCGGGGAGCTTTCGGCGAGGCCGGGTTCGATAACGGCCAGCAGTTGGCCTGGATCGATAACTGGACGCTGGCCACCAATGGCGACGACGCGTTCGATCTCACGGCATCGTCAAAGGAGGGGACGATTCATCTGCACCTGCGCGCGACCAAGCCGCCGGTCATCCATGGAGAAGGCGGGATCAGCGCGAAGGCGAGTGGCGACGGCCACGCCTCGCATTATTACTCAATCACGCGTTTGGAGACGACGGGCGAATTCTTCGGCGGCGGAAAATCGCAGGCCGTTCGCGGCGAAAGCTGGTTCGATCACGAGTGGGCGACGAACCAACTCGCGCCAGGACAGGTCGGTTGGGATTGGCTTTCGGTGCAGTTCGATGACGGCAGCGAACTGATGCTCTATCAGATGCGGTTGGAGAATGGCTCTGCCGATCCGGCTTCGAGTGGAACGTTGATCGCGGCCGATGGCACGAGCGCTCACCTATCGAGCAGCAGCTTCCAGATGACGCCGACCGATTTTGGAAGAGCGGCCGGAGCGGCGCGAAGTATCCGATCGGATGGCGAGTCGATCTGCCCGAACGCGACTTGCATTTTACCGTGCGCGCGGCGGTCGAGAACCAGGAGCTGTCCTTTCCGCCGCTGGTCTATTGGGAAGGCGCGATCGAGGTGACGGGCACGCGCGACGGCCAGCCGATCACGGGTCGCGGTTATCTGGAGTTAACCGGATACGCGGGACCGCTGCGGGAATTGCAGCGATGACTCTTGAACTCCGGTAAGAGTATGAGCAGGAGGGGACTTACGCCTGCGTGTGCCGCGCGTAATGAACTTCGGCACCCTTCGGCAGCAGACGTTTACGGCCGCGCTGGCGACGGCGGGCCAGACAGGCACGACCGGCTTTGGTGCTCATGCGCGCGCGAAAACCGTGCTGATTCTTCCGGGTGCGCTTCGAGCGCTGTAGGGTGCGTTTCATAAACAGAATCCCGCCAGAAACCGGCGAAGAGCGGCTACATTAGGGACGAGGTGGACTTTGTCAACGCGCGACGACAACGTGGCATTGCTACGACCACGCCTTTGTGGAATAACAAGGCGCCCATGAGCGAGGTCGTAATCGAGCCGGCAACTTTTGAAGACCTGGACGAATTGTCGCTCCTGCTCGGAGAGCTTTTCAACGTGGAAAGCGACTTCTGCCCCGACAAAGAGAAACAGCTCCGCGGGCTCCGCCTGATCTTTGAGCAGCCGAATCGCGGCCGCGTCTTCGTGCTCCGTCAGGACCGAACCATCGTCGGCATGATCAATCTGCTCTTCACGATCAGCACGGCGGAAGGCGGATTCGTCATCCTCCTCGAGGATCTGGTGATTCACAAAGGTTTCCAGGGGAAAGGCTACGGCTCGCGGTTGCTCGAATACGCAATCAATTTCGCCAAGCAGAAAAATTTCCTCCGCATCACACTCTTGACCGACCGGCCGGAGCTGCGTTCGCAAAATTTCTTCAAGCGCCACGGCTTCCACGAATCGTCCATGATGCCGATGCGCCTGCTCCTGCCGCCGCACGAAGGACGCACGGAAGTGACCTTGTAGTTCGCGGCGGGCTAAACGCTGCGATCCAGAAATACGAATCAGGAAAGCAGGAAAAACCCGACTGCGAACGATTAGCGAGGCGACTCTTCAGTTTCTTCTTCCTGCTTTCCTCATTTCCTGATTCATCTCGTTTTCAGTTATTGGCAGTAGCGGAGAAGTGCGGGCCAGCCGACTTTGACGGCCACATGCAAAGCGGATCGATTCGTTTGTTTCAAATCTCGGGAATCACGGTCTATCTGCATTTCAGTTGGTTCTTCGTTGCCGTTTATCAGATCACGCGGCCGAATGCGTATCATTCGCCGGTTTTCGCGTTCTATGAATACCTGGGGCTCTTCGCGCTCGTTTTGATGCACGAATTCGGGCACGCGCTCGCTTGTCGGAGGTGGGCGGGCATGCGGAGCAGATCGTCCTTTGGCCATTGGGCGGCATTGCCTTCGTGAGTCCGCCGCCACGCGCCGGGCGCGATGCTTTGGAGTATCGCCGCCGGGCCGCTGGTCAACGTGGTCTTGGCGCCAGTGCTGGAGGTTCTCTTCTCCTTCGTCCGCTACAACGGCTGGGCCTACCACGCCCCCGATGCCTTCACGCTGGTATACTGGATTCGCACGATCAATCTCATGTTGCTCGTCTTCAACCTGCTCCCGGTCTTTCCGCTCGATGGCGGCCAGATTCTGCGCGCGCTTCTTTGGTTTCCGCTTGGCCGAATCCGGAGCTTGCGGATCGCGACATTCATCGGCCTTCTGGGCGGCGCTGCCCTCGCGCTTTACGCCTTCTCGATCGGTTCAATGTGGGTCGGCATCATGGCCTTCTTCCTCCTCAGTCAGGCCTGGGCCGGATGGCAACATGCCGGCGCCCTTGCTGCCGAGGACCGGGAAGCGATTCGAGCTGCGCGGTGAGACGGAGCGAGCGTCCGATGCTTTAGCCGCGCGGTTGCGCGACCGAGTCCCAACTCGCGATCTCACCGGCGAGCCGTTTCTTGAATTCAGCGCGGAAGCTGACTTCATCCACGGCCTTTTCGACCGCCTTGGCTGCGGCCGGGGGCAGATTCGATTTGGCGTAAGCCTGCAATTCGGCGACCCGCGCAGTGTCGGAGAAGAAGGTGAACAAGTTCGGCGCGTAACTGTTCACCCCGAGCGCGTCCGCCTTGGCGAGGAGCTGCTTCATGTGTGCTTTCGCAAATTGCCACGCCAGTTCCGGATGCTCGCTTTCCCGCGCCACCTTCGCGACGAGGTACAGTTGCACGACTCGTCGGCAATTCGTTCGTCAAGCGATTTGCAGGGTGCGCTGCGACGAGCTTCGGATCGATCGCGGCCAGAGCGCTTCGTAGTAATTTTGTTTCTCCTCGATGCTGGTCGTTTTCAGTCCCAGTTCATGCAGTTGCTTCCAGGTCTGCTCGTCGGCGTGATCCGCCGGTCACCTGCAAGACCGGCGCGCGCAGATCGGGCGGAAGCGATTCCGGTTTGGCGAGAAAGCGCGCGAAGCGGTCGCGACATCCGGCGATGACGTCGCGGTCGTTCAGACTGCCGAGCGCAGTGATCAGGCTCGCGCGCAAGGTCGCGATGGCGTGCCGGTTCACCGCTCTTCGGTTCCCAACCGACTTCGTCAAAGCTCGGTCGCAGAATGGAACGCGCATATTTTTGAAACTGGTCACGCTTGGGGTCGCCGATCATGAGTCGATTGATGTAATCGAACGCGGTCATGATCTGCTCGCGTTCGGCCAGCTCCGTGCGCGTGGGAAGTTTCTCGACCAGATCGAGATAAAGCGAAAGCGGCGCGCGATTCGCCTGCACCAGCGCCCAGGCGTCGCTCAGGAGATTGACCCGGTCCGGCGTGCTCATCTTCGGCAATTCGGCGAGGAGCAGTTTCCAGGAAGCCTCGTCGTATTGGACGCGATAATTTCCCGCGCCTTCGACGTTGAACTTCACCGCGCGCTCAGCGGGAATGTCGGCGAGTTCCATCGTCTTCGATGTCATCAAGATACTGACCGGCGTGGCCGATCCGGCGACCGAATAGGTGAGGGGAATTTTCCATTCCAAAGCCGGAGCGTTCGGGAAATGAACGGTGAAACGCTCCTGCGTGAGCGTGACATTGCCGCTCGCATCGCGCGTTACCTGCACGACCGGGAAACCGGGTTGCTCCGTCCAACCGGCGGCGATCTCCCCGACCGGTTTGCCCGAGGCTTCGCCGAGCGCATTCCAAAGATCGGCCGTGGTGGTGTTCGAAAATTTGTGACGCGCGATGTATTTGCGAATGCCGTCGCGGAAAACTTCTTCGCCGAGGAAAACTCTCGAGCATGCGGATGAACGACTGCCCTTTCTGTAGGTGATGTCGTCGAAGGCGCTGTTCGCTTCCGCTTCGGTGGCGATCGGCTTGCTGGATCGGATGGGTCGTCGAGCGCGCGTCGCCTTCCATCGCCGCTTCCTTCGGAATGCCGCCGCGCCGGGTCGGATCGCGCGGGATGGCGCGCTGCAGCCACACCTCCCACTCCGGATTGAACTTCGCGGTGCACTTCGTTCCCATCCAGGAGGCGAATCCTTCGTTCAGCCAAAGATTGTCCCACCAGGCCATCGTGACGAGATCGCCGAACCACAGGTGCGCCATCTCGTGCGCGATCACTTCGTAGATACTCTGCTTGCGTTTCGGCCGAGGAATTCTCCGGATCGAACAGGAGCGCCGATTCGTAGTAGGTGATGCCGCCCCAGTTCTCCATCGCGCCGCCGAAACCGCCGGGGATCGCGATCTGATCGAGCTTCGGCAGCGGATACGGCACGCCGAAGTAATCGTTGTAGTAATTGCAGAATCTGCGCGCGCACTCTCGAGCGCGTAACGACCCATCTCCGCTTTGCCTTTCGTCGTCGACGACGCGTGGAGTCACGCCGTCCGCTCTCGTTCTCGATCGCGTCCAGCTCGCCCGCGCAAAAGACATTGAGATACCTCGACATCGAAGGGCGTGATCGCGAAGCGCACTTCCTTGCCGCCGGCGACCTTCTTTTCCCTCTCGACCGGCATGTTGGAAACGGCGATAAAATTTTCCGGAACGACCGCGGTCAGTTGAAAGCGCGCGCGGAAGCTCGGCTCATCCCAGCAGGGAAACATGCGGCGCGCATCGGTCGCTTCGAATTGCGTCCCGAGCATGACTTTCTTCGCGCCCGTTCCCTGCTCCTGATAGCGCGCGTAGATAGAGTCCCTGTCCTTGCTGATTGATCTTGCCCGCTGAAAGTGAGCGCCAGCGTGTGCGCGCCGGCGGCAGCTCGTTCGGCAGCGTGATCGTCAGCGTTTCCTGCTTCGGATCGAGCTTGATCGCCGCTTCGCGGAAGCGGTTTTTCGTCGACCGACGCGCTCGTGATCTGCAGCTCGAGCGCGTTGAGCACCAACTCGCGCACCGGTTTGCGCACGTTGAGCTTGACCGTTTCCGAGCCGGTGAAGGTGAGCTTCTTCAGGTCCGGCGCGATCCGAATCGCGTATTCTTCCGGCACGACCTCCTTGGGAAGTTTTCCCGGCGTGGTCGCGAAATCGAATGGCTTCTCTGCGTTCACGCTGGAGAGGATTGCAAACGCGAATGTCAGGCCAGACAGCAGAACGGAAAGCGAGCGCATCCGGCTCACTTAACATCGCTTTGGCGCGTCCGCTTTGCGCACGCGCCGGATTTCGCAGTCGAGCCGACTCGAACCTCGCTACTGCACCACGAGCAACAGCAGCAATTGTCCGTCACCGACCTGCGGACCGCTGATCACGAGCGGACTGCTCTTGCTCAACTTCGCGTCGGTTTCGAGCAGCAACTTCTCGTCCTGAAAAAACTGCAGATTGAGCAGATAACCTGAATCGCGTCTGCGCCTTTCGAATCGACGTGGAGCGAGAAATATTTGCTCGACGCCAGCCAATCTTCGTCGCCGGTCTTGCAGCGTCTTGCGCGATTGGCCGATGACCTCGAATTGATTGTAGCCAAACAACTGCTTGAGCGTGCCTTCGAGCCCGCTCAGCTTCGGCCGGAATCGGCGTCGGGCTCCGGCACATTGTTCGCCATGACCAGGCCGCTCCAGACCGTCTCGCGCGCCCGCGCACGACGCCGCGCTGCCAAGATCGGCAGCAAGGCCATCACGGCGAGAGCAGGAGGAACGAATGGCGCATGGACGAATTACTTGGCGGCGTATTCGGACGGCAACGATTGCAAGCCGTCCACCCAGAGCACGGTGACCTTGTCTTCCTTCGCTTCGAAACATCGAGATCGTCGCATTCGGGCTCACGTCCGGGATCGACCCGCGCATTCAAGATCTGCGTCAGGTACTGCGATTGATCCGGTGGCTCGGCTTCTCGCGCATGACGAAAAATGTGCAGACGGCGAAAGATGGCGAGCGACGTCGCGCCCGTCCAAAGCAGACGGCCAATCGACCACCAGCGTTTCGCGCGCGCGCGGCTCGACCGGCGCGAGTTGCCGGGCTGCATTCTGCGGCGATCCGCTCGCGCAGCTGATGATGGAAGAATTCCTCGTTGCCCATCGCGCGGCGCGCGCAGTTGCTCCTTCAGGAATGCACCGAGTTTCTGCGCGTCCTGCTTTCTCCGCTTCGGCCGCGGCCTTGTCCGGCAGCGACGCTTCGAACTCGGCGAGCTCCTTGCCCGCTCAGCTCGCCGTCGAGCCAGGCGGTCCACTTTTCCTCAAACGTTTTCATAAACATCTCTCAACAGATTCTGCAGTTTCTTGCGCGCGTAGAACAGGCGCGACATCACCGTGCCGATGGAGCAACCGAGCGCTTCGGCGATTTCATGATATTGCATGTCCTCGATTTCCTTCATCAAAATGACGGCGCGATGTTCCGGCGAGAGCTGCGCGATCGCGGCGTCGATCCGGCCCCGGATCTCCGCCTGTTCCATCCGCTCGTGCGGGCAGCGCATCGGCCTTCGGGCACGGTGCGCGAGGCCGGATCGATCTCTTTCAGTTGAATCGCGTCGTCGAATTCCGCGCCGGTGCCTTTGACCTGCTTCTTGCGCAGCCAGTCAATCGTCACGTTCGTCACGATGCGATAGATCCAGGTGTAGAACGACGATTGCCCGCGGAAGCGGCCGATCGATTTCCACGCCTTCAGGAAGCTGTCCTGGGCCAGATCCCAGGCGTCCTGCTCGTTATGCACCATGTTGTAAATCATACCAAAAACTCGCGTTCGGTAGCGGCCCACCAGTTGGTCGAAGGCCTCGGTGTCACCGGCCTGGCATGTCTTGACCAGGTCGAGTTCCGAGACATCGGCCTGAGCCGCAGTCGCTTCCGTATCCATTATTTGGACGGGAGCTGGCCGCTAATTCATTCAACGCGTTTGGCCTAAAGGCTGCCGAAGCGCCGCAGCCATTCGCCGCGATATTCGCCCATCAGGCAGATAATGCCGTCGCGGACCTGGAAGAGCCGCTGTTGCAGGACGGCGTGCTGCCGCGGCGTGATGAGTCTCTCGGAGAGCAACTGCGCCGCGGCTTCCATCGAGACGGTGATCGCTTTCAGGGCGCGTTTGAGATAGGCGATCGTCATCCCGATTTCGTCGACATCGTCGTCGCTCAAGGCGGCGGCGAGTTTGGCGCTGGCCAGGGCGGAGTGCGTGGCGAGTTTGACCGCGGCGGGCTCGTTTTGCAGCGCGGCGGTCGCTCGTCGAAAAGTTGATCGATCCAAACCGTCAGGGCGAACGCCGCCCGATAAAGACTGTGATCCTCGAAACTGTCCGCGGCGCGATTGCTCATCTGCGCTTCGCGCAGACTCCTCGGCCTCGCTGCCGGGCTCGATCCTCCGCGACAGGAGGGCATCGACTTCGTCGCTCCAGTCGTCGCTCTGCAGAAGCTGGGTCCAGCCCATTTCGCGCGCGATGATCTGGTCGCGCTGCGGATGATCGAGGTACTTCTCGAGCAGCTCCATGTACTTCTCCGTCTTGTGGTCCTGCTGCTGGAGAAAACGCTCCCACTCGTATTCATCCCACGCTCGGTCTGGCTCGTGATCGTAGCCGGACATGCTTTTCTTTATTCCAGTTCTTATGGCCGCGCAAAAAGGTTTTGCGCCGCCGTCCATCGGTTAGGCCACGAGCGGTGCGTCGGCGGGCTTCGACTTTCCGCCACGCTTTTTCTGGCTGATCTTCGCGTAGAGCGTCAGCGCCTGGCCCACCACCTGATCCATGTTGTAATACTTGTAGGAAGCGAGCCGACCGACAAAATACAGTCCAGGCGTGTCGTTAACCAGCGCCTGGTATTTGGCGTTGATCTCGGCGTTCTGCGGTCGCGGAATCGGATAATACGGGTCACCTTCCGCCTGCGGGTATTCGTAGACGATGCTCGTTTTGGCGTGCTTCTGGCCGGTCAGATACTTGAATTCCGTGACCCGCGTGTGGGGGACGTTTTCGTCCGGATAATTCACCACCGGGGCGGCCTGAAAAACTTCCTGATCGTGCGTCTCGTGCCGGAATTCGAGCGAGCGGTAGGGAAGTTTCCCGTAGCGAAAATCGAAGAACTCGTCGATCGGGCCGGTGTAGATCATCTCGCGATACGGCACTGAATCCTTCACCTCGCGATAATCCGTGCTCAGCTGAATGGTGATGTTTTCGTGGTCGAGCATCTTCTCGAACATGCGGGTGAAGCCGTGCAGCGGCATCGATTGATGCGCATCGGTGAAGTAGCGGTCATCGCGGTTGGTGCGCGCGGGGACGCGGGCGGTCACCTGCGAACTCAACTGCGATGGATCGAGGCCCCATTGCTTGCGCGTGTAGCCCCGGAAAAACTTCTCATACAACTCGCGACCCACCGTGCTGACGACCACATCCTCTGAGGTTTGAATCTGGTCCACCTTCTCCCTGGCAGACGCAAAGAATGCTTCCACGCCGGCGGAGTCCAGATTCAACCCATAGAGCCGGTTGATCGTGTCGAGGTTAATCGGAATCGGTAGCAATTGTCCGTCCACAAACGCGCGGACGCGATGTTCGTACGGTCGCCATTCCGTAAACTGCGAGAGGTACTCGAAGATCTCCCGCGAGTTTGTGTGGAAAATGTGCGGCCCGTATTTGTGCACCAGAACGCCCGCGGCGTCTGGGTGATCATACGCATTCCCGGCGACGTGCGGACGGCGATCGACGAGCAGAACCTTCTTGCCCCCATCCCGCGCAAGACGTTCGGCGAGGACGCTCCCCGCGTAGCCCGCACCCACAATCAAGTAGTCGTACATGACAGTTTTCCAAAACCAGCCTGACCCAAGTCAGCGCTGCCGGGTAGCGAAACTTTCCTCGCCGGAGCGGCGAAACGGCGGTCGCCTTTCCAGCGCTTGCGCTTTACTCCGCGGCTTCTACTGTGCCGCCCGACCCCCGATGAACGACGTCCTGATCTCGATTTTGCTCGGCGTCATCGAAGGCGTGACCGAGTTCCTCCCGGTAAGTTCCACCGCCCACCTCCGCATTACGGAAGCCTTGCTGCATCTGGACCTGCACGATGGCTTCTGGAAGATGTACAGCATCGTCATCCAACTCGGTGCGATCCTGGCGCTGCCGGTTTATTTCCGCCAGCGGATCATCGATTTCATTGCCACCTTTCCCAAAGGGCAACGGGGTGATCGCACCATCTGGACGCATCCCTTGAGTCTGATCCTGATCGCATTCGTCGTCACGGCGATTCCTTCGTTCTTGTTGAAGAAGGAGATCGGGAAGAATCTCGAGAACCTCGTCGTCATGGGCTGGGCGCTTCTCATCGGCGGCATCGTCATGTGGGTGGTCGACGTGATGTGCCGCGATCCGCGCATTGGCCGGCTGGAGCTGATGAATCTGCCGCGCGCGATCTGGATCGGCGCGGTCCAGATTCTTTCGGCCGTTTTCCCCGGGACGTCCCGCTCCATGTGCACGATCGCGGCCGGGCAGGTGGCGGGCATGACCCGGGCGGCAGCCTTGGAATTTTCCTTCTTCCTCTCCATGCCCACGATGGTCGTGGCGACCGGCTACGACCTGCTCAAGACCATCAGGCCACATCACGACGCGGTCGAGGCGGCCCTCGCGCCCGTGACGATGAACGCGCATGACTGGACAATCCTCGGGATCGGCTTCGTTGTTTCCTTCATCGTCGCGCTCGCCGTCGTCGCCTGGTTCATGCACTGGGTGCGGGCGCGTGGATTTGCGCCGTTCGCGATCTACCGAATCATCGTCGGGATTGCCCTGCTCGTGGCGGTTAGTCGTGGCCTGATCTGAACCCGTGCTCATGGAGAACGAAGTCATTCTGCCCGACCTGCAAAGCTGTGTGCTCTGCGAAGACGTGCGCTGTGAATTCAACGGCATGCAGACCCTCGTCGGTGTCCTCAACGTCATTCCCACTCCGCAACTGCCGATCAATTACATGCGCCTCTGCATCTGGTCGCGCTGGTGCAGCGGTTCCGGAAAGTTCCGCCAGAAATCACGCATCGTCGGCGTGGACGAGCAGCAAGTCATCGCGCAAGCCGAGGTCGAGTTTGAGTTGAAGGAAATGGAAGGGCACGCCACCAACGTCCACTATTTCGGTGGCGTGCAGTTCCAGCAGTTCGGACTCCACCATGTGGAGATTTATCTCGAGAACGAGTTGCGCTTGCGCTTTCCGTTGCCCGTGGTGCGCATCGGGCCGCCAGCCGGCCGCCTAACGAGGCGCGCGGCCCCCGGGGTTGGGGAAATTTCTTGCAGCCCCAGCACTTGATTCTATTCTCACCGTCGGTCCCGAATGTGTCCGCCCCGGATGCGTCGGGACAATTTTTGTTTCTTTCATTCCATGGCGAACACAATCCTGGTCGGCGCGCAGTGGGGCGACGAAGGCAAAGGCAAGATCATCGACGTCTTGACCGCGCAAGTCCGACATCGTCGTCCGCAGCCAGGGCGGCAACAACGCCGGGCACACCGTCATCCATCGCGGGACCAAGTACGTCCTCCATCTCATTCCGTCCGGCATTCTGCGCCGCGGCAAGATTTGTGTGATCGGCAACGGCGTCGTCATCGATCCGATCGCGCTCGTCGGCGAGATCGAGGGCTTGCGGAAGATGGGCATCGCCGTCGGCAAGAATCTGCTCATCAGCGATTGCGCCCATCTCGTCCTGCCCTATCACCGCGTGCTCGATGAACAGCGCGAGCTGCGCAAAGGCCACGCCAAAATTGGGACGACGAAACGCGGCATTGGTCCGGCCTACGGCGACAAGGCCGCGCGCACCGGTCTGCGCATCTCCGATTTGATGCAGCCCGAATTGTTCTCGAAAAAACTGCAGGCGAAGATCCGCGAGAACAACAGCATCCTCCAGGCGCTCGGGCGCGAAGCCGATCAACTTCCGCCAGGTGAACGAAAAGTATCTCGAAGCCGGCGAAAAGCTGCGGCCGTTCGTCCAGAACACCGTCGTCTATCTGCACCGCGCCTTGCAACGCGGCAAGGAGATTCTCTTCGAGGGCGCGCAGGGAACGTTCCTCGATATCGATCACGGCACCTATCCCTACGTCACTTCGTCGAACACGACCGCCGGCGGCGCCTGCACCGGTTCCGGCGTGCCGCCGCATCGCATGGATGTGGTTCTCGGGGTGATGAAAGCCTACACGACGCGCGTGGGCGAAGGAGCGTTGCCGACGGAGGACGCTGGGATCGCGGAAATGTTGCACGCGATGGGCCGGGAATTCGGCGCGACGACCGGACGCGCGCGGCGCTGCGGCTGGTTCGACGCGGTCGCCACGCGTTATGCCACGATGATCAACGGCATCGACGAGCTGGCGATCACGAATCTGGACGGTCTCGATTCAGTCGATCCGATCCGAATTTGCGTGGCCTATCGGCTGAAGGGCAAACGGCTCGATGTGCCGCCGTGCGACGCCGCGCAACTCGAGGAATGCGAGCCGGTCTACGACGAGATCGCCGGCTGGAAGAAATCCACCCAGACCGCCAAAACCTTTGCGGATCTGCCGACCGCAGCGCGCGCTTACGTGCGCAGGATCGCGGAGCTGACCGGCGCGAAATTAACCATCGTCAGCGTCGGACCGGCGCGCGGCCAGACCATCATTCTCTAGCCCCATGGCCAAGCCTGCCCCATCCGTTCCGCGCCACATCGCCATCATCATGGACGGCAACGGCCGCTGGGCGAAGAACCGCGGACTGCCGCGGATCAAAGGCCACGAACAGGGCGCGGAAGCAGTCCGCGACTGCGTCGAAGGTTGCGGCGATCTGAAGGTCGAGTTCCTCACCCTCTACGCTTTTTCCGCGGAAAACTGGCAGCGGCCGAAGACCGAAGTCTTTGCGCTCATGCATCTGCTCGAGCGTTTCTTGAAGGAGAAAACGCCGGAGCTGCTGGAGAAAAATGTCCGCCTGCAGGCGATCGGGCGCCTGACCGATTTGCCGGCGGCCTGCCAGCGTCAGTTGCACAAGTCGATCGAGCCCACTTCCGGCAACAACGGGCTGACGTTGATTCTCGCTTTCAGCTACGGCGGGCGGCTGGAGATCATCGACGGCATCAAGAGCCTGCTGCGGCAGATCGAAGCGGGCCACATCGACCGCGCGATGATCGACGTCGAGATGTTCAGCAAGCATCTCTACACCCGCTACTATCCCGATCCCGATTTGCTCATCCGCACCTCGGGCGAAATGCGCCTCTCGAATTTCCTTCTCTGGCAACTTTCCTACACCGAGATGTATGTCACGCCGAAGCTCTGGCCGGATTTCACCAAAGAGGATCTCTTCGCGGCCGTCGAAGAATTCGGTCAACGCCAGCGTCGCTACGGCGCGGTCTCGTAAGGCGCAAGATGCGAACTCTGTCCCGATCACCTCACGATCGACCCTCTTCCCTGATCCGCCGAGCATCCGCAGTCCTGTGGACGAGCAACCCTCTCTCCAAGCCGTGATAGACGAAAACATATTCGCCTTTAAAGACGAACCGTTCTTCCAATACTCGTTAGGCCTTCGAGCGTTCCCGACGCATGCAAGCGTCACGCATCTCCGCAGGCCTGCTGCGCTGTCGCTGCTCGGCGCGCTGACACTCGCTTCGACCGGAGCCTTGTCAGCCAGTGCGCGGTTCATCGGCATCGCGTCATTCGAACTCGACATCTCGCTGCATCGAGCAGTACTGCGTGCACCACCGACGTGCGATCGTTCGCGGCTATCGATGAGCGAGTCACGACAGCTTGCGCAACCAGACTGATCGAGGTCGGCCACTCCGTCACGTGCTAGTCGGACCGATCACGCCGCATGTGGCCGCGCATGTTCGTCCTCAGCCGCGACGCAAAGTGCTGGCGCATCAGGACGATCGAACGACTCTCGCAATCGGCACGGCAGATGGACTCGGGCGCAAGGTCACTTCACCGCCGGCGAAGTCACAGTTGACGTTCTCACGGCACAGTCGCATCACCGCATCGATGCCTGGGACGGCACGCCGCCTCGAGCGAGCGCGTTGACACGCTGCGCTGTCGGCTACGTTCGCGACATAAACCGTGAAGGACAGTGAGCGGCTAACCAGTCACGGAGCCGACGTGGCAGCCGTCAGGCAGTTAGAGTCGGTCTGTGAATCTCGGCATTTTGCTCGACCGCTGCGTCGCCCGTGAAGTAGAACTCGGGGATGCCTGGCATTCGGCTAAAGTTGCGCCACATTAGCGCCCGCGATGCACAGGCACGGAATCACAGTCGGAATCTTGCTGGCCGTCTCTCTTGCGACCGCCGGTGCGGCCGAGAGAGCGTGGTATGGCTTCCACATCAAGCCGGAGACCGCCGGCTTCCCGTTGAATCCGATTGTTAAGTCGGTGGTGATCGACAAGGTGAAGTTGAATTCGCCAGCCTCAGCCCAAAACATCCGTGTCGGCGACGAGATCATCGAGGCGGAAGGCAAAGTTGTCCCCGGCACCCGAGCCATTCAACTCTACTTCCTCCTGAGCAAGGAACCGGGAAACGTCCTGCACCTGCGGCTAAAGCGAGCCGACGGGGAGAGCTACACCGCCGCCGTGCGGGGAATCAATAAGCCGGGCGCCTAACGAGTGAGCGTGCCGTCACGCTGTTGCACCGGCGTGGCGGACGCTCTGACTTGGGTGCCTGGAGCGCACGACAAGCGTGCGCTCCGGACGTGCGACCGCTCACTCTTCCGCGCTGAGCTTCGCGAGAACGCCGAAGTCTTCGAGCGTCGTGGTGTCGCCGGTCACGGTCTTGCCGCTGGCGATTTCCTTCAGCAGTCGGCGCATGATCTTGCCGCTGCGCGTTTTTGGGAGCGCTTCGGCAAAACGAACTTCGTCCGGCTTGGCGATCGCACCGATGTGCAAGCCGACATGATTGCGCAGTTCTTCCTTCAAGGCCGGCGTCGCCTCGACACCGCCTTTCACCGTGACGAACGCGACCACGCCCTGGCCTTTTAGTTCATCGGGCCGTCCGACCACGGCCGCTTCCGCCACCTTCGGATGACTAACGAGTGCACTCTCGATTTCGGAAGTGCCGAGGCGATGCCCGGCGACATTGAGCACGTCGTCGATCCGGCCAACGATCCAGAAGTAGCCATCCTGGTCGCGGCGCGCGCCATCGCCGGTCAGGTAGCTGCCTTTGAATTCGCTCCAGTATTGTTTCTTGTAGCGATCCTTGTCGCCGTAGATCGTCCGTAACATCGACGGCCACGGGCGCCGGATGATGAGTTTGCCGCCGACATTTGGGCCGACTTCGTTGCCTTGCTCATCGACGATCGCCGCATCGACGCCGAAGAACGGAAGCGTCGCGCTGCCCGGCTTCGTCGGGATCGCGCCCGGCAACGGCGTGATCATGATGCCGCCGGTTTCCGTCTGCCACCAGGTGTCGACGATCGGGCAGCGGCCGCCGCCGATCTTCTCGTGATACCACATCCAGGCCTCGGGATTGATCGGCTCGCCGACCGTTCCGAGCAGCCGCAGTGAGGAGAGATCGTGCTTCTTCACCCACTGGTCGCCCCAGCGGATGAAGGCGCGGATCGCGGTGGGCGCGGTGTAGAGAACGTTGACGCTGTATTCGTCGATGATCCGCCAAAAACGATCCGGTTCCGGCCAATTCGGCGCGCCCTCATACATGAGCGTGGTCGCGCCATTCGCGAGCGGGCCGTAGACGACGTAGCTGTGCCCGGTGACCCAGCCGATATCGGCGGTGCACCAAAAGACGTCGTCGTCGCGCAGATCGAAGACGTATTTCGTCGTCGCGTGAATGCCGACGAGATAACCGCCGGTGGTGTGCAGAATTCCCTTCGGCTTTCCCGTCGATCCGCTGGTGTAGAGAATGTAAAGCGGATGCTCGCTGTCGAGCGGCGTCGGCGGGCAGTTCGCGTTTACATATTCCAACTCGCGATGCCACCAGACGTCGCGACCTTCCTCGATGTGGACATCGTTTCCGGCCCGGCGGAAGACGATCACGCGCTTGATCGAAGTCTCACCGCTCAAGGCGTCATCGACGTTTTTCTTCAGCGGAACAATCGCGCCGCGCCGATACCCGCCATCCGCGGTGACGACGGCGATCGCTCCGCAATCCGCGATCCGATCGCGAATGCTGTCCGGACTGAAGCCGCCGAAGATGACCGAGTGGACCGCGCCGATGCGCGCGCAGGCCAGCATCGCGATCGCGGCTTCGGGAATCGCCGGCATGTAGATGATGACGCGGTGGCCTTTCTTGATTCCGTTGCGCTTCAGGACATTCGCGAAACGGCAAACGTCCCGGTGCAATTGCTGGTAAGTCAGGGTGCGCTTGTCGCCCGGTTCACCTTCCCAAAGGATCGCCGCCTTGTTGCGATTCGGGCCGGTGAGATGACGGTCGAGACAATTCTCCGAGAGATTGAGCTTCCCGCCGACAAACCATTTCGCGAACGGCGCCTTCCACTCCAGCACCTTCTTCCACGGAGTTTGCCAGACCAGCTCGCGCGCCTCGCGCGCCCAAAATTTTTCCGGCGACTTGATCGACTTGCGATGCATCCGCCGGTAATCCTCGAGGCTGCCGATGCGCGATTTCTTCGCGAAGGCGCGGCTGGGTTTGAAGACGCGTTTCTCGATCAGGTGCGACTCGATGTTTTTTTCCATGAGGGCAGCGCAAGCTTCCAGCTTGCACCCCTCCGACGGCAAGTTGGAAACTTGCGCCACTTTGGATTTGTCGCTCGGCGTGCGCGCGTTCACGCTGCGCCTATGAGCGAGAACGTTTACAAGAAGATAGAGCTGGTTGGTTCCTCACCGAACAGCATTGAGGAAGCAGTCACGAACGCGCTGGCACGCGCCGAGAAGACCGATCCGAAACATGCGCTGGTTCGAGGTCACGGAGACCCGCGGTCACATCGAGAACGGCAAGGTGGACCATTGGCAGGTGACGCTCAAAGTCGGCTTCACCCTCGACAAGTAGATGCTGAGCGGCGTCTAGCGCAGGCGCTTGCGCCATCGGCGCTAGGCGTGAGCGCTTCGGCGACAAGCGCTGCTACAGCGTCCTACGCCTCGTCCTGCTTGGTCGCCTGGTAGAGCTTCGTCGCGCCGTAAATGAGGATGGCCGGCTTTAAGGCCATCAACGAAAGGCGTGTCAGGCCGCCGAGGATGCGGAAAACCGGAAGTCGATCGATCACCAGGCCGGCCACCACTGCGTAGGCCATGGCGCGGGTCGGATTTTCGCGCACGAAATCCTCGGTCTGTTCCATGATTTGTTCGAATTGCTCTTTCGTGTAGCGCAGGCCGCGCTCGGCAAAATCTTCGGGATTCTCGGCAAGTTCTTGTTCCATTTTAACTATCTTCGGATGTTGAGGCTTTGGTGCGTGTTCAAATAATGGGCCAGGACGCAGCGTTGTCCAGATTTCGGATCAACGCAAAGTCAGCCAAACGGTGCTCGCCCCTGTCTCCGGCGGAAAATCCGGCAGCGGCGGCTCGCGATGCAGGGTGCCGGCGCGTCGGGCCGCCTTCAGGCAAAAACGCGCCATTACTTTCAGCGCCTGTTCGTGCAGCGTCGTGCAATTCGTCGAAAGCAGGATCCTGCCATCCCGTTCCGCCACTTCCAGGGCGAGCGCCAGCAGGGTTTCGAAATCCTGCTCGACTTGGAACGCCTTCCCGCGGTGCGACCGCGAGAAGGTGGGCGGGTCGAGAATGATGACGTCGAATTTTTCGCCTTTGCGCGCGAGACGCGGGAGGAAGTCCATCACATCGTCCGCGATGAACCGATGATCGTTCGTCGTCTGCGCGTTCAGGGCGAAATTTTCGCGCCCGCGCGCGAGCGATTTTTTTGAAAGATCCACGTTGACCGTCTTTGCGCCGACCGTCGCCGCCGCCGACCGAAAACGAACAGGTATAGGCGAAGCAATTGAGCAGCGTTTTCGGTCGAAGACTGCGGACGTAGCTCCGGTTCTCGCGTTGGTCGATGAAGAGGCCGATGGAATAACCGCTTTCAAAATCGATTCCGTAATGCAGCCGCCGCTCAGTGGCGATCGAGCGCAGGCTCAATCCGGCATCGCCCAGGATTAACTTCGGCGCCGCGCGTTGCGCGTTTTGCCTCGGGAGGAAGCGGGCGAAGATGCGCGTGAATTTGAACTCGACCGAGAGCGACCAACGACAGAACTCGGTCGTGAGCCGTTCCCGCGCCGCCTCGGTCTTGTAGGAAACAAGCACGTCGCTGCCGTAGCGCTCGACCCAGCCATCATCGCAGGTGCAAAGGCGATAGGCGTCGGTCTGCTCGGCGGCGAAGGCCTGCACCAGGGCGGGTTCGATCCATTCGGACATCCTCATCGGAGCGCTGGCGACAGTTTCGAGGAAGAATCGGGAAGCGCGAGCGCTTCTGCGTGTCTTTCGCCGGCGTGCCTTGCCGCCGGGAAGGAGCGCGATACCTTTGCGCCGCGCGCCCGCATCGTCTTGCGGCGGATGTGCAATCATGCAAGCAATCACCGTCCGCGTTCCGGCGAGCACTTCCAATCTCGGTCCCGGCTTTGATTGCCTGGGCGTGGCGCTGCGGGTCTATAACGACGTCACCATCCGACGCGGCGGCCGCAGGCCCGATCCATCCCATGGTGCTGCGCCGCGGCCGAGCTCTTTTTCGCGCGAGCAAGATGCGGCGTCTTTCCTTTCTCGTTCAAGATCGCTGGCGACGTGCCCGTCTCGCGCGGATTGGGCAGCAGCGTGACCGTGCGACTGGGCGTGATCCACGGGTTGAACGCGCTCGCCGAAACACCGTTGACGCGCGAAAAGATCTTCCGGCTTTGTGCCGAACTGGAAGGACATCCGGATAACGCGGCGCCGGCGGAGTTCGGCGGATTCAATGTTGCGCACGGCGCGACGCGGCAACGCTTTCCGGTCTCGGCGGCGCTGAAGTTCGTTCTGCTCATTCCGGACTTCGAAGTGAAAACGTCCGCAGCGCGCGCCCTGCTCCCAATCCAAATCGGACGCGCGGCAGCGGTCGAGAGCAATGCCAATGCCTGCAGCATCACGGCCGCTTTCGCCTCCGGCCGATATTTGAATTTGCGGGGCGCGTTCCGCGATTTCCTGCATCAACCGTATCGGAAAAAGTTGGTGCCTTTCTTCGACGATGTGGTCCTTGCGGCGGAAAAGCCGGCGCGCTCGGCGGCTTCTTGAGCGGCTCCGGTTCGACGATTGCCGCCGTCACGCTCGAAAGCCGGAAGATGTCGCTGCGGCGATGCTTGCTGCCGCGCCCGCAGGTTCGCGCGTCTCATCACAACCGCAGACAACCGCGGCGCCCGGGTGCTTCCAATCCGCAATCCGAAATCCGCAATCCGAAATCGCCGATGAGTCAGCGCTCAGAAAGTCTCGAGCAATTCGCGATCGACGTAATTCTCGGCCGGCGCCAGGGCGCGCGTGCCAAAATCCTGCGCGGTCTTCTCTACTTCATGTCTTTTGGTTACGAGCGAGCGGTTTTGCTCCGGCTTTTTCTTTACCGGCACCGCATTTTTCGAGAGCGCACACTCGGCTGTCTGGTGGTCAGCATCGGGAACCTGACCGTCGGCGGGACGGGCAAGACGCCGGTGGTCGAGAAGTTCGCGCGCGCGCTCCGCGACGGCGGCCGACAGGTCGCGATTCTCAGCCGCGGTTACAAGAGCGTGCCGCAGCCGACGAAGAAACAACGGTTCGCCCGCTTTCGAAAAAAGGCCCTGCCGCCGCCGCGGATCGTCTCGGATGGCAAATCACTCCTGCTCGATTCCCGCACCGCCGGCGACGAGCCCTACATGCTGGCGAATAATTTGAAAGATGTCGTCGTCCTCGTGGACGTCGATCGCGTGAACAGCGGCCGCTACGCGATCAAGGAATTCAAAGCCGATACTCTTCTCCTCGACGACGGCCTGCAATATCTCCGGCTGAAACACCGGCTCGATATCGTCCTGATCGATCGTCAGGCGCCCTTTGGAAACGAATATCTCCTGCCGCGCGGAACGTTGCGCGAACCGCCGCGGAATCTTCGGCGCGCCAGTTACATCTTCATCACGAAATGCACCGGCGAACCGAACGACGAACTCATCGCGCGCATCCGCCAGTACAACCGCACCGCGGAGATCATCGAGTGCGCGCACAAGCCGCTCCATCTGCAAAACGCCTTCACCGCCGAGCAGTTGCCGCTGGAGAAATTGCAGGGCGCTTTCATCGGATCGCTCTGCGGAATCGCGGCGCCGGAGAGTTTTGAGGATGGCCTGCGCAAGCTCGGCGCGCGCATCGAGCTCTCGAAACATTACACCGATCACCACCGCTACGATGAAGGCGAGCTGCAAACCTTTATCAACCGCTGCCTGCGCCGCGATCTGGCCATGGTGGTAACGACGGAAAAAGACGCGGTGCGGTTCCCGCGATTAATGGCGCCGGAAGTCCCGATCTATTTTCTGCGGGTCGAGATCGAGATCCTGAGCGGGCACGAGAGCTGGGAGCATTGCGTCGCGCGCATCTGCCAGCCGCGGCCCGATGCTCTCGCCCGAGCGATTTTTTTCCTGAGGTAGTGAGCGGATCTCGTCTTGACTGGCAAGCGCGCCACGCTCGCCCGCAAAGCGAATCGAGAACAAGAATGGCCGACAACGCAGAACTGATCGTCGAAGGCAAGAAGCTCCCGGTTTCGAACCTGAACAAAGTGCTCTACCCGAAGGCGGGTTTCACGAAAGGGCAGGTGATCGATTACTACATCCGCGTCGCGCCCGTTTTGTTGCCGCATTTGAAGGATCGGCCGCTGACGATGAAACGCTACCCGAACGGCGTCGAGGGGATGTTCTTTTACGAAAAGAACTGTCCGTCTCATCGGCCGGCATGGGTGAAAACGGTGAAAGTCTGGAGTGAGGGAAATCAACGCGACATGCATTATTGTCTCGCGCAGGATTTGCCCACTCTCGTCTGGGCGGCGAATCTCGCCGATCTCGAACTGCACACCTCGCTCGCGCGGAAAAAAGACGTGACCAGGCCGACGATGATGGTCTTCGATCTCGATCCCGGTCCGCCCGCCACGATCGTGCAATGCTGCCAGGTCGGACTCTGGCTGCGCGACTTGTTAGGGAAAATGAAACTCCAGAGCTGGGCGAAAACGAGCGGCTCGAAAGGCTTGCAGGTTTACGTCCCGCTGAACACGCCCGCGACCTTCGATCAAACCAAGGCGCTCTCCCGCGCACTTGCGGAACATCTCGAGCGCGAGCATCCCGACCTCGTTGTGCACAAAATGTTGAAGTCGCTCCGCACCGGAAAGATCCTGGTCGACTGGAGCCAGAACGACGAGCACAAGACGACGATCAACGTCTACTCGTTGCGTGCCCGGGAGCAGCCGACTGTTTCTACGCCGGTCACTTGGGAGGAAGTGCAGCGCTTGCCTGAAAAAGAAGAATCCGAAGCTGCTCAGCCTTAATTCGGACCAGGTCGTGAAACGGGTGGAAAAGGACGGCGACCTTTTTGCGCCGGTGCAAACCCTTAAGCAGAAGCTGCCGAAAAAGTGGGATCTTTGTCGGCTAGTGGTCTTAAGATTTCGAATAGAGCTCGGCTGCGCCGATCCGTGAAGACGGGCATGCGGTCGCGGACGGATTGAAGATTCTCCAGGGAGATTTCCGCCACGAGGAGCTCTTCGCGATCAGTGGAAGCCGACGCAACGACCACGCCGTAGGGATCGATGATCGCGGACGATCCACAAAACGGGACGCCATCGTCCTTGCCGACGCGATTCGAGACGATGACGTAGCTCTGATTTTCGATCGCGCGCGCCGTCGCGAGAATTCGAAAATGCTCGACGCGCGGAAACGGCCAGGCGGATGAGAGGATGAAGACGTTCGCTTCGTCTTCCGTGGCGAGTTTGCGATACAACTCCGGGAATCGCAGGTCGTAGCAGATGCTGAATCCGAAGCGGAATCCCGCGACCGGCAAAGTGACAGTGCAGTCTCCCGCCCCGAAGCATTTGTGCTCTTCGATCGGCGGCGGCGAGAAAAGATGAGTCTTGCGATACTTCCCGGTGATCGCGCCGTTCGCGTCGATGATCACCTGGGTGTTGAAAATCGATTCGCCATCGCGCTCGGAAACGCCGCAGATAATCCCGAGCGAAAGGTCTTTTGCCATCCGCTGTAATTCCGGCACGGCTCCTTCTCGCCATGAGGTCGCATGCTTGCGAATCGCCGACATGACGTAGCCGGTGTCGGCCATCTCTGGGAACACGATCCAGTCGGCGCCACTCGCTTTCGCGCGCGCCGAAAAGTCACGAATTTTCGCAAGATTCGCGACGACGTCACCTACTGCGCAAGAGATTTGGGCCGCGGCGATTTTCATGATCAAACACTCGTTAGGCAATCCGGCATCACCTTAGTATCCTGCCGCCTGTCCGTCCTTGCGGCTCTCGCTCGCGCCGACGTAGACGCGTTGGCCGTCGTGCATTTCGACTTTGATCGCCTGATAGCCGCCGTATCCGCCGACGTCGAAGCGCACATCGTGGCCGCGCTTCTTTAGTTCGCGCACGGTTTCCCAGGGAATGCCGCTCTCGAGATTCACGTAACCGCCGTTGGTCATCTTCTCGTCGGTCGGTTCGCTGTCGCCTTCGTGTTGCCAGCGGGCGGCGTCGCCGGCTTCCTGCACGCCGAGTCCGAAGTCGATCTGGTTCGTCAGCACCTGCACGTGTCCCTGCGGTTGCATTCCGCCGCCCATGACGCCGAACGCTTCCCACGGCTTCCCGTCTTTCATGACGAAGCCGGGAATGATCGTGTGAAACGGACGTTTGCCCGGCGCATAAACATTCGCATGTCCCGGCTGCATCGAGAACAGCTCGCCGCGATCCTGGAACATGAAGCCCAGTCCAGGCACGACAATGCCGCTGCCCATTCCGCGGTAATTGCTCTGGATGAGCGAGACCATGTTGCCCTCGTCATCGGCGGTGCAGAGGTAAATCGTGTCGCCCTTTTCGAGCGCCGGATTGCCGGCCTCGACCGATTTTGCCGCACGACTCGGGATCGATCAGCTTGCGCCGCGCGGCGGCGTAGGGCTTCGAAAGCAACTCCGCGACCGGCGCCTTCGCGAAGTCGGGATCGGCATAAAACTTCGCGCGATCAGCCCAGGCGATCTTCTTCGCTTCGACCATCGCGTGCAGGGTTTCCGGCGAATTGCGGCCCATCGCTCGCAGATCGAATCCTTCGAGAATGTTCAGCATCTGCAAGCGTGGCGATGCCCTGGCCATTCGGCGGCAATTCGAAGACATCGTAGCCGCGATAGTTCGTCGAGACGGGCTCGACCCAGGTGGACGTGTGCTTCTCGAAATCCGCTTTCCGCAGATAGCCGCCATTCGCCTGCATGAAGGCGTCGATCTTGTCCGCGATCTCGCCTTTGTAGAAAGCGTCGCGGCCCTTCTCGCCGATCAGGCGCAAAGTGTGGGCCAGCTCCGGATTCTTGAAGATGTCGCCTTTGGCCGGCGCGCGCCCGGCGCCATCGAGCGTGTAGGTCTTCAGAAATCCGCCGGGCATTCCTTTGAAAAGCGGCACGCTGCGGCTCCAATACCACGCGATCAGTTCGGTTACCGGGAAGCCTTCTTCGGCATAGTGGATCGCGCCGGAAAGATCATCGGCTAACGAGAGCTTTGCCGAATTTCTTGTGCAGCTCGGCCCAGCCATCGACGCAACCCGGCACGCTGATCGGCAGCATTCCGTCAGGCGGAATCGTGGTCCGCTTGAGCTTCGTCAGTTCCGCCTTCATCTGCTCGTAGCTCAAGCCGAGCGGCGAACGGCCACTGGCGTTGAGCCCGTAGAGTTTGTTTTCCTTCGCGCTGTAGACGATCGCGAAGAGATCGCCGCCGACGCCGTTGGAGACTGGCTCCATCAATCCGAGCGTGGCGTTCGCTGCGATCGCCGCATCGACCGCGCTGCCGCCGCGTTTCAGGACATCGAGCCCGACCTGGGTGGCCGCGGGCACACTCGTGCAAACCATCCCGTGACGGGCGAGCACTTCGGACCGCGTCGCAAACGCGCGCCCGGTGATCCGATCGATTTGTGCGTAGGCCGAAGCGATCGTTAATGCGGAGAACCATCCCAAAAGAACGAAGCGATTCATGCGATAGCGTAGCGCAAAGCTTTCCAGCTTGCGAAACCGCAGGACTCTACTCGAAGCGCAGCGCCTTCACCGGATCGAGACGCGCCGCGAAATAGGCCGGGATCAAAGCCGCGAGCGAGCAGATGATGAATGCGCCCACGCAGATAATCGCGACGTCGTTCGGCACGATCTCCGCGGGTATGGCCGAAAATTGGTAGACCTGCCGTGGGAAAACTTCGATGCCAAACGTCGAGGCCAGCCATTGGCTGAATTCATTCCGGTAACGAATCAGCAACATCCCGAGTCCCAGCCCGGAAAGCGTTCCGAACAATCCCACCACCATTCCCTGGGCCAGAAAAACCCAGACGATCTGCCAGATGTTCGCGCCGATCGCTTTCATGATCCCGATCTCGCGCGTCTTCTGCACGGTCACGGTGATGAGCGTGTTCATGATTCCGAAGGCCGCGACCACCACGATAAAGAAGAGAAGGAAAAACATCACCGTCCGCTCCAGGCGCACCGCTTCGAAGTATTGGTTATTCATCTCGATCCAGGTCTGCGCGTATTCCGGTGGGCTGCAAAAACTTCTCGATCGCTTCCTTGATCCGGCCGGCCGCGTAGGGATCGACCGTCTTCACGGTCAGCCCATGGAGCGCGTCCTCCAGACCGTAGAGTTCCTGTCCCACGTAAAGCGGCACGAGGAGGAACTCGGAGTCGTGCAGGTAATGGCCGGTCTCGAAGATGCCGGTGACGGTCAGTTCCTTCGGCAGGACCACCTCGCGCAGTTGATCGATCGCGGCCTGCTCTGCGGCGCTGTCCTTGGTTTCCAGCTTCCTGATTCCGTCGAGGATCTGGCCGAGATTTCCCGGCGAATAAACCGTCAGCTTGTCGCCGAGATCGATTTGTAATTTGCGCGCCAGCTCGATCCCGAGCACGACGGAATCGCCCTCCAGATCGAGGCTTCCTCTCTTGATGAACTTCCGCAGCGGAATCACCTTCTCCTCCTCCTCCGGATCAATTCCCGCGCATCAGCGGCGCCAGGCGGCGATTTTGGAATTCGACGATCACCGGCCCCTGCACATAGGGCGCGGTCGCGACCACGCCCGGCGGTGTTTCGCACTTTCACCGTCAGGTCGCGCCAGTCGTTCAACACATCCTGGGTCGAGACGAGAATGTGCGCCTCCCAGTCGATCACCTTCTGCCGCAGCTCGCGATCGAAGCCGGTCATGACCGAGATGACGAGAATGAGCACGGTCACGCCGAGCGTCACCCCGAGGACGGAAATGAGGGTGATGATCGAAACGAAGGTGCGCTTCGGCTTGAGATAGCGCAGCGCGAGAAAGAGGCTGAACGGCAGTTTCAAATCGGCGCTAAGGTCGCGACAAACCGAAACGATGCCAGCGCGAACTCGTGTCGCTCCGCGCCCAGCCCCGTCATCCTGAGGCGGCGAAGCGCGTCGAAGGACCCCACCGATTCACAACGGATCGTCCCGAATGCGGCGTGCGCCATTCATCCCGGACGTTGTAGATCACTTCTCGTTAGACGGACAGTCGTCGCGCTGCGAGAGGTCCTTCGCCGTCTGCGCGACTCAGGATGACAGGTGGTGTGGAAACCTCCGGAGTTGCGATTTCCTTCAGGTTTCGATCGCGTGCGCTTTCAGTTCTTCGAGCGAGACAAACTCGAGCGCGGACGAGTGCGTCGCCTCGAGGTCGATCTTGCCGGCGAGGCCGCGCTTCAACGCTGCGGCCCAGCGCGTCACGCAAACGCACCAGCGATCGCCCGGTTTCAAGCCGGGAAATCCGTACTCCGGATGCGGCGTGATGAGATCGTTGCCGTCGAGGACCGAGAAATCCAGGAAGTCGCGATCGACGAGCACGCAAACCGTGTGGAGTCCCAGATCCTCCGGTCCGGTCCGGCAGTAACCGTCGCGAAAAAATCCCGTCATCGGATCGCGACAACAACATTTCAGCTCGGTGCCGAGAACGTTCGTGGGCATGGTTGCATCATAGCATTGGCTGCCCCTTCGGACATTCGAATCAGGACAGCAGGAAAAAGAAAGAAGCGGCCGGTCATCGGTGGCAGAGCTTGTTTGACACTCCCATCGGTGGAGCAGTGACGAGCAAAATGGGCTACCTTTGCGAATTAGTGGAATGACGACAACGAAAGAAATGCTCGCTTTCTGGCTCGTGCCGGCGCCGCGGGAGCGCGAATTCTTCGCGTCGCTCATTGAGGAATTCGCTCGGCGCTTTGATTCGCCAGTGTTCGAGCCGCACCTCACCTTGGTCGGTGGAATCGCTAACCACGACCGGACGTTGCAAGCATTCCGGAAGCGTTCGGTTAATGCGAGATGCGAACTGGAGATCGAGGGCGTACACTTTTCCGAGCGATATACGAAAACCCTCTTCGTTTGCTTTCATCTTTCCGATGAACTCCGCGAGCTGAGAAATGCGATCACCCAGGCACTCGACCTGGAGAGCGAGGATGATTTCGATCCGCACCTGAGCTTGCTCTACAAAAAGATGCCGCCGGCGGAGCAGGAGGAGCTGGCGAGAAGCATCAAGCTTCCGTTCCAGCGGGCGAGCTTCGAAGGATTGAAGCTGATCGCGTATCCTCCAACGATGACGACGCGCGCGGATGTGGAAGCCTGGCGTGAGATCGACCAGCGCGGTTGAAGAACGACGCCCTCATCCGAAGATCACGTTAGGATGAGCGACATCGTTGGCATTGATCTCGGGACGACAAATTCCCTCATCGGGATCATGGAGGCGGGCTTTCCGCTGCTCCTCGCCGATGCCGAGGGCGAGCGATTGACGCCTTCCGTTGTTCACTTCCCCGACGACGGTGAACCGCTCGTGGGGCGGGCGGCGGCGCGGATGCGCGTGCTCAATCCGGCGAACACCATTTACTCGGTGAAGCGCTTCATCGGATTGCGCGGCGATGAACTTCGCGAAGGCGACGCGGATGTCGGTTACGAACTGAAGCGCGAAAAAGGACAACCGGTGCGAGTCCGCGCGGCCGGCGGCGATTATTCCACGGAAGAAATTTCCGCATTCGTGCTGCGGAAACTGAAGGCCGATGCAGAAGCGGCGTTGGGTCGGAGCGTGTCGCGCGCGGTCATCACCGTGCCGGCGTACTTCAATGACGCGCAACGCAACGCGACCAAACGCGCAGGCGAGCTCGCGGGTTTTCCGGTCGAGCGGATCGTGAATGAACCGACCGCCGCGGCGCTTGCTTACGGGCTCGATAAGCTTAAGAGCCGCGCGAAGATTGCGGTCTACGATTTCGGCGGCGGGACCTTCGACGTCTCGATTCTCGAGTTGAACAACGGCGTCTTCGAAGTGCTGGCGACGAATGGGAACACCCGACTCGGCGGAGACGACATTGACGCGAGGCTGATCGTCGGATTTCGCGAAATCGGATTGCGGATGAGACTCATGACGCAGCAACGGCGCGGCTGCGCGAGGCGGCTGCTTGACAGCGAAACATCGGCTTTCCGACGTGAGGAAGACGTCACGATCGACCTTCCATTTCTCGACGGCAGCAACGCAGCTTTTCGCACGACGTCTTACTCGCGCGCGAACTGGAAGAACTCAGCCGGCCAATCATCGAGAAGACGCGCGCCTATTGTCTCCGCGCCCTCGCGGACGCGAAGCTCTCGCCCGACCGATCTCGACGAGGTCATCCTGGTCGGTGGCGTGACCCGGATGCCGTTGGTGCAACGATCGTCGCGGAAATTTTCGGACGCGCGCCCAACATCTCGCAAAATCCGGACGAAGCGGTCGCGCTCGGCGCGACGATTCAAGCCGGAATACTTTCCGGCGCGGTGCGGGATGTCGTCCTGCTCGATGTCACGCCGCTTTCGTTAGGCATCGAAACTTTCGGCGGGCTGATGAATGTGATCATTCCGCGCAACTCGACCATTCCGATCAAGGCCGGCGAGATGTTCACGACCGCGGTCCACCAACAGCGATCGATGCGGATCAAAGTGCTGCAGGGCGAACGGGAGATGGCGCGGGACAACTGGCCGCTCGGGCGAATTCGAACTCGAGTTCGATCCCGCGCCCAAAGGCGTGCGCGCGCGTGGGCGTGCAATTCGAGATCGACGCGAATGGAATTCTGCACGTGCTCGCGCGCGACACCAAGACCGGTCGGGAGAAAATCGTGGAGATCAACAGCGCGGTGGATGTTTCCGACGAGGCGGTCGAGGCGATGATTTCCGAATCGCTCGACCACGCCTTTGACGACATGTCGGAACGCGTCTGGACGGAAGCGAAGTTGAAAGCGGACGAGATGCTCGGCGCGGTGGAAAATGCGTTTCGCATTCTGGGCGCGGAGCTTGACGGAGAAGAGAAGCGCAAGATCGATGAGCACGTCGCGGAGTTGCGGGCGGCACTGGCGTCGGGCGAAGTGTCAGCGCTTGAAAAAAGCGAATGCGACTCTCGATAAAGCAACCGAGCCGCTGGCTGCGCTGCTCGTGGAGAAAGCAATCGTCGAAGCGGACAAGCGCTAATGCGGTGAGTCCGCCGCCGTTGGCGTAGGCGAAGGACTTGGCGGCGATGTCGGGGACGAGGGCTCGAAGGCGGGCTGGGCGATGCCGGCGGCTTTGGCCATCGCTTCCTTCAGCAGCTTCTTTTCTTCGACATAAAGGGAGCCCTTCTGGGCATCGTCGATGTATTCCTTCGCGGCCTCCGCCTGATTCTCGTCGAGCAGCAAGACCGCCATGTAAACCGCGGCATGTGGATCGTGCAGTTGCTCCGGCAGGCAATTTTTTCAGGACCTCGATTCCCTCCGACGTGCGACCCGCGCTGTAGAGCGCGAAGGCATAGGTGACGGCGCAGTTCGCGTCATCCGGACTAGCGTCGTAGGCCTCCTTCGCCATGCGTTGCGCCTCCTCCGTGTTGGGCGCGAGCAAGAGCGCGAGGCGCGCGTAGTTCGAAGTGAGCAGGGTCTCGCGCGGTGAGCTTTCGTGCAGTTGTTTTGCGATCTCGAGTAACTTCGGCAGATCATTCGTGGCGCGCGCAATTCGAAAGAGCGCGTCGAGGGCTTCGCGCCGCATCGGAGCATGCTTTCGAGACGCGTTTCCAAAGAGTTCCGCTTCGCCGGGCAGGTTCCATTTTGTCGCCAGCCGCGCGAGATTCGTTTCGCGTTCGGGGTGATCGGCCGCCGCGCGTTCCGCCGAATGCCAGAGCGAATCGAACTCCGCATCGGCCGAGGATTGGCGCGACTGCTTCGCGCCGTAGGCTTGATAGGCCAGGCGCAGATATTCGAAGTCGCCCCACGCGCCGCTGCGCGTCCAGCGTTTCAGGCGCGACCAATTTTTCATTTCCGCGAACGCTTCCGCAATCGGGATCGAAGGTGGAGGTACGGTCGTGAATTCCGCGGGCAACTTGTCGCTCCACTTGAGCATCTCCGCGGTCAGGCCATTGCGATTCATCCAGTCCATGAGCGAGCGCGAGGTCGGCCGGATTGCGCGCCGCCACCGGTTTCACTTTTTCCAGAAGCGCGGCGAATTTTTTCTCGTCGAGCTTCCGGTAAAAATCCAGACAGAGAAGAAAATCGGCGAAGGTGACCTGCTGACTCATTTGCAGGTCTTGCGCGAAGCGGTCGGCGCGCTCGAGTTCGTCGTGCTGCACCGCGTCGGTGAGCAGGGCGCGCAGGGAACCGGTGCGAAACGCCGTGACCTTGGAAAGGCGCTCGAGAGTCTCGCGGGCGGGCGCGCTTTTTTCTGAGTCCGGCGAGCGGATCTGAAGCACGGCGAGATTGAATTGGTAGAGATCGTTCGCCGGCTCCTGTTTCACCGCGGCGGCGAAATGCTGCTCGACGTCGGCATCGTTGCCTTGCGCACGCGCCAGCCAGCCGGCGACGACGTGATAGGCCGCCTTGTCGCGATCTCGGCTCCGGAACGTTTTCGAGCGCGCTGCGGGCGGTATCGAGCTGTCCGAAACGAAGCGCCGCGGAGGCGAGATTTAGTTGGCGTCCAGATTTTCTGGAAGGAGGCGGGCGATCTGTGCGCGCCAGGCGACGGTTTCCGGACGGTTCTGCTTCTCGGTCGCATCCGCCATGATTTGAAACGCCGCGCAGCGAATCGGGACGAAGCTTGAGGATCTGCTGGGCGGCTCGCGTGGCCTCGTCGAGTTGCTGTTTTTCCAGAAAGGCGGAAGCGCGCTTGAGCAGGCGCGATTCGCGCCAACTGCTGTAGGCGTGCGGCGCGTAGGTGAGGAAGAGGAAGGCGAGCGCGAAGCCAGGATCACGGCGCCGCCGTAGATGGCGGTCCGTCCCTGGCAGCATGGGAACTGGCGCGATTCCGCCGTCGTTTGCGTCGAACACGTCTGACCTGCTTTGCCATTTGCCCGAACTTCTATCCGTGCGGCACGCGGAGTTGCAACTCCGCGCAGGAGTCGGACCGGGTCGAGCCGTTCGCTACGCGATCGCTTCGTCTTTCGCGGCCTGGACGACCGGCACTTCCTCGATTTGCTCTCCACCCTCTCGCGCAGACGGCGGCCCCAAACATAGCGCGCGAGCAGGACCTTGAGCGTCGCGGTGAGAGGGACGGCCAGAATCGGACCGAGCAGTCCGCCGATGAGCAAACCCCAGACGAAAATCGAAACGATGACCGTCATCGGATGCAGGCCGACGGAATTTCCGACGATGCGTGGGGCAATGAAAATCGCTTCGAGATTTTGCATGACCGAAGAAAACCAGGGTGACGATAAGCGGATGCGTCCAGTCGCCCCATTGCGCGGCGGCGATGAGGACAGCCGGGACCCAGCAGAGGACGATTCCGAGATAGGGGATCATCGTCAGGATGACAACGAGCAGCCCGATGAGCGGCGCGAAGTTCAGGCCGAGAAGCAGGAGGGCGGTGCCGATGAGCATGCCGTCGATCAGGCAAACGAGAAGCTGGCCGCGAAAGTAGGCGATGACGTAGCTGTTGATCTGCGAGAGAACGGCGGCGACTTCATCTTTGAGCGGCGAATTCCGGAAGGGAAGATATTCCCGCCAGCGCCGCTCGATCGCCGGACGTTCCTTCAGCAGGAAAAAGAAATAGATCGGCACCATGACCAGGCTGAGGAGAAATCCGGTGACACCGAGAAATCCGCCGATGCTTCTCTTGAGCAGGTTCCAAAACTTGTCGGTGAGATAGGGCAGCTGACTTTGCAGGTTCGGCAATTGCTTCTGGACCCATTCCTGAATGCGCTGTCGATCGGCGGAAGTGAGCTTCGCCGGCGCAGCCGAGATCTCTTCCTTCGGGCGGCGGTGGGCTTGGCCGCGGGCGCGGGCGATTTCGGGGAAACGGCGTTCGCCGGCGAGCGGAGCAGGCGAGGCGAGAAGCCAATTCACGAGGCTATGCGCCGCCGAGGACGATTTTCCTTTTCCGGCTGCGGGCAAACCGAAGGTGTGATCGTAGCGGTAGATCAGGTCCACGACCTGGTCGCGCGCTCTGCTGGTGTAACCGGGAAGCTCGCGCGCGAAGTTCGCGCTTTGCAGCGAGATCGATCGGCACGAGCCAGGCGAAAAGCGCCGCGATGGCGAGAAAGGCGACGGAAAAGAGCAGCGCGATCGCTTTCGTCCGGGCGAAACCGGCGCTCGCTCAGATGCGTCACCAGCGGGTCGAGGAGATAGGCCAGGATGACAGCGATCGCGACCGGGATCAGGATCGGTTGAAGGAACCGATCAGTTGGCTGCGATCCAGACGACCGAGCCAATGATGCGACAGAGCACGACCACGAAAAACGCCGTGAGCGCAGCCCACATCGTCTTGCGCTGCCAGGCGTGGGATATTTTTTCATGCGAAACAGCCATTTGTTAGGCAGCAAGGCCCGCAGGCACCCTGCCTTTTCGGTTTACTTGAGCGGCGCGGCCTTCGGCGAATCGCCTTTGCTCATCTTCGTCTTGGTCTTCTCGATCTTGTCTGCCAGTACCTTGTTTCCGGATCGAGAGCGATCGCTTTCTGCCAGTAATCGAGCGCCTGCGGAATGCGGTTCAGCTTCGAATAGGTGTCGCCGATGTGCTCGAAGACAATGGGATCATCGCGCGTCAGAGTTTGGACGGCGCGCAGCAATTCATTCAGGGCCTCTTCGAATTTGCCTTGCGATAATTTGACCCAGCCGAGGCTGTCGAGATAGGCGCCGTTGTTCGGATCGATCTGGAGGGCGCGCTCGATCATCTCCTCGGCTTCATCGAGGTGAAGGTTGTGCTCCGCCCACATGAAGCCGAGGTAGTTGTAGGCTTCGGCGGCGTTCGCCGGATCGAGCGCGATCGACCGCCGGAAAAGATCGGCCGCCTTGTCCTAAAGCCCGGCCTGATCGGCGGCGGCACCGTAATCGAAATAGAATCGGGCATTAATGCATCGCTGTCGTTTTCGCTTCCGCTTCATGCAGCGCTTCTTCGAAGGTGATCACGGCCTGCTGCGGATGTTTCGCCTCGCGGAAGCGCGATGCCCAGGATAGTAGGTGAACTCCGGAGCACTGCGGAAAACGCAGGCGCGCTTCGGTGAGCATCGTTTCCGCGCGTTCGCTTTCCGGAGCGGCCCGATGAGCAATTCCGCCAGGCGCAGGTAGGTCTTCCCGCGATTGGATTGATCAGCAGGCTTTGCTCGTAATTCGCCGCGGCTTTCGCGAACTCCGCCTTGGCGGGTTCGAGTTGGTTTGCGCGCGCAGCGCCCGGCCCTCGTCATCCAGTAGCTGCGCGAGCAAATCGTAGGGCTGATACTTTTCCGGATGTCTGTTTGATGATTTCCTGCAACATCTCGATCGCCTGCTCTCGCTGATTCGTCAGCACGAATCCCGAGGCGAGCTTTTCGCGCGCGTTTGAATCGTCCGGCTGTAACTCCAGAACCCTGAGGTAGAGCGGAATCGCTTCCTGAATTTGCTGAGAAGCCGCGAAATAATCCGCCACCTCCTTCAGCACGCCGGCATCGTCCCTGGCATTCTCGGCGGCGCTTTCTGAAGAATCGCATTGACGCGCCGGAGATCTTCCGGCTTCGGCTCCACCTCGGCTTTGAACACAATGGAGGCGTAGAGCTTGCCCAGCCTTAGTCCAGAAGGCCGGATCGTCGCTCTTGCTCTGCGCCGCGCGTTCCAGGGCGACTGACCGCCTTCTTCGGATCACCGCGCGGTCATTTCGATTTCGTAGAGGCGCTGATAGGCGTCGATATTTTCCGGATCGAGCGCAATGGCCTGATTCGCGTATTTCAACGCCTGTTCTGTCTTCTTGAGATACTTCGCGTAGATGAAGGAAAGCTGCAGATACGGGCCGGTTCCTTCGGCTTCGCCTTGATCGCGTCCTTCAGGACATCGATCGCGCGCGGAAAATCTTCCTGTCGGCTCAGTAACGCGGCCACGCGCAACGCGAGATCGGTCTGGCCCGGATCGACGTGAGGACTTTTTGATAGACCGCGAGCGCGTTGTCGATCTCGGCGTTTTCTTCCAAACGAGAGCCCTCGACAAAATCGACCAGGGCATTGGCTTTGCGCGCGCTGGCGTTGGAGAGTGAGATCTTTCGCGGGGGCGCGCGAGTGGAATCATCCAGCGCGGCGCCGCGTTTCACCGGGAGCGCCTGGGCCGGCTTGGCGGCTGGAGGCGTGGCCGCAGTGCGATGGATGCACGCTCACGGCGAGCCGTCGCGAAAACGCAGACCGCCGAGAAAGAGAGCACGCTGCACGGAGAGCACGGGCCATTGCCTCGGAAGCGTCATGCCAACCAGTCTAACGGGAAGCTTGAGATCTGGCAATGCGCCCACACTGCCCGAAGGAGCAAATTCGAGGCGCGGCCCGAGGAACTCTGAAACGCAGGGAGCGGTTACGACTTGTAGCGCAAACGCTTCTTGTGGCGATTCTCCTTCATGCGCTTGCGACGCTTGTGCTTGGAGATCTTCGCTTTTCGTCGTTTCTTCAGGGAGCCCATAGAGGTTTGATCAGATGCCGGTTTCCCGGAGCGCAACGCAAGCATCGGATGGCCGGCACCGCAACAGACTTCTTCGCTTCGCCGGCAACTATTCCGGGAGCGCTTCCTCAAGAGATCGACGTGTTCGTCCGGCTTGACCTTGCGAAAAATCGCGGAAATCCGCCCTTCGCCGATCGATGACGAAGGTGCTCCGTTCAGCGCCCATGTATTTCTTTCCGTACATGCTCTTTTCCACCCAGACGCCGTAGGCTTCACGATCTGGCGATCGACATCGGAGAGCAGCGGAAAGGGCAGGCTGATATTTGTTGATGAACTTCTCGTGGCTCGCCGCCGAATCGACACTGACGCCGAAAGATTTCGCCGCGCGCCGTCGAGTTCGCTCCAGGCATCGCGCAGACCGCATGCCTGAACGGTGCATCCCGGCGTATCGTCTTTCGGATAGAAATAGAGGACGACGTTTCGGCCGCGCAGATCTTTCAGGGAAACATCCTTTCCGGCTCCGTACTTTCCGCCCACCGCGCGGGCTGAAAATCCGGAGCCGGATCACCGACTTTGAGTTCAACAGCCATGACGCACCATCATTTCTCGAAGAGGATAATCAACAGGCCAACCGCGCAAAGGAGCGCGCCGATCAGGCCGCTCTCGTATTTCTCCAGGAGCGCTGAGCTTGATCTTTTGCACGCCCGTGAGCGTGAGCCAGGTGAACAACACCATCCCGGCGACCGTGCCAATCGACAGAATGGCGGTGAGCAAGGCAAATCCGGGCCACCCGTATTGCACCCCGGAAGCGTAGATCGGCAGGAATGCCTCGCAGGGCGAAAACGTCAGCAGCGCGAGCAGACTCGTGATCGCGATTCGATCCGACGCGACCGCGCGGGCGCGCGGAGATCGGTTGCGCCGGGTGATCGTGTTCGTGTTCCAATTCTCCCACATGCGTGTGCGGGTGACCGCAGAAGAGGTGGTGATGCGCGTGGCCCTTTCCGGTTAGTTGCCGGTACAGATAGAAGACGCCCGAGGAGCAGCAGAGACGGCGCCCGCGATCAGCGGAAACAGGCTGCCGATCTTTTCGTTCAAGGCGATCCCGAACCAGGCAATGAGCAGACCGAGCACGGCCGTGACGAGGACGTGCCCGGTGCCGGCGAGGGCGGTGATCGCCAGCGTCTTCGGGTGATTCCAATGCTGCGCGCGCGAGGCGAGAACGAACGGCAGCCAATGCGTCGGGATGGCAGCGTGGAAAAAGGCAACGCCGAATCCGGTGATGGCGATGGTGGTCAGGACGGTGTCGTTCATCTACTCGTGCTCCTGCTCGTAATCGTAATCATGATCGAGCACGAGCACGATCGCGAGCATGAGCACGATTGAGAGGCGTCGGGCTGCAGGGATTTGAACCCTGGACCTCCTGCACCCGAGGCAGGCGCTCTACCAAGCTGAGCCACAGCCCGAACTAGTCGTCGCGTCGAGATCAGACGCGGCGCGCGCATCTATTTCGCGTATTCCGGTCGCAGTGGCAAGGTCGAACAAGCAAGAGCGGTATGATGTGAAAATTGGCGGCTCTGAGCGGAACGGCGCGCGTTTCAAATGAATCCAGCCAATGTGGACGCCGCCCGCGCCGTGGCCCAGGTCGCAGACCGCGCCGGAGATCCAACGGCTCTTATTCTAGAGATTCTGCCAGGTATACTGGCTGCGGAGAAATGCCTGGTGGAGCTCTTTGAAATCGGCCTCATGGCAGGTCAGTTGAGAACGGATCTGCTCGTTCCCGCGATTCAGGAAAAGAATCGAGCGGCCATATTTTTGGCCGTAAAACGTGTAGCTCAGCGTAATCAAGAACGTTTCCTTGCGCTCGATCAGCAACGGATTCTTTTCCTGTGAGACGACACTGATATTTTCGCTGCCTTTGGGCACCAGTGCGACCGCTTCACTCACCAGCTTCTTCAAACTCTCCTCGTCAAAGTTTCCCGGCTGCGAAAGCGGAACTCTTGTGATGGTGGCCTCGGCCTGTGCTTTGTTCGGCGGGCGGAGCGTCAACTGAGTGGAGTTGCCGGAATAGTCCCAGCCGCGCGGGGACTGGTAGGTCACTGTCTTACCGCCGTCGGAAAACTCGAGATGCTTCAGTGTTGCGCCATCCGCTTTGTATTCCGCAACCTTCGGCGTAAGCAGCAGCTCGGCGTGCGCGGCGGCGATGAAGAACGCGCCGCATAAGATTAGCGTTAGAGAACGGACCATTTTCCTTTGATGTAGCTGTAGAGCATCAGCGAGCCTGGGGGCGGTGTCGTCTTGAAATTGTTGTCAAAATACCATTGCCGGTTCGGCGCACCGTAAACGTTGCCGCCATACGACCATTCACCGATCGACTTGCTGGCTCTTGTAAAGTTCCACCATCGACCCGTAGTAGGTGAAGTGACTTGTTATCCCAGTCTTCCAGAAAACGCGGGAAGTTCTCGGCGCCGCCGCTGTAAGAGCACCGTCGCCGCCGTTGACTGGCAGGCCTCCGACGGAACGATACCAGCGATGATCGCCGTGTTGACGGTCGTGTTAGTGGCAGCGCCGCTAGAGGATCGCCGCTGCTGATGCCGTTGCTGTCGTCCCAGCTGTTGGAAAGGATCGTCACCGCATCGGCCAGGACCGAACAGGGGGCGCCGGGTGTAGACCGCGACACTTGCGGCTGCGTCGGATCGCTGGTGGCGTTGTTGGACGGTGGATTGGGACTGCCGGCACAGTCCCGGCCGGTATTGTAATCGCCCTGGATGTACACGGGATTGGGGCTCACGACAGTCAATCCCGTCGGATGGAATCTTGCTGCCATTCTTCAACCGAACTCCTCGCCTCACGGGACTAGTTGGATTTGGATTTACCGATCCATCGGCATTGAGACGTGGGTGGTCGCACTGTTATCATAAATGTAAACGATGCCGTCGAAACTGACTCGCTTTGAAAGTGGGACTGAGTCCGCTGGTATTATTCTCAGAATCTTGCTAACGTCGAGCGTGACAAGGCGGACGTTGTCGCGCCTTCGCGGTCGTCCTGGATCGATTGCGATTCGGTGGTAATCGCGCAGAAGTATTGAACATGTTGTAAAGAGCTGTATCGTTGCTGCAGTCGGCGCTCGAACTCAGTGCAATCATGCGATCGTTCCGTTTGCAATGGGCTTCCCGATCGTAACGTTGTTACTGGCATCGACTTGGATAACTGACGTCAGCCTGATCCCAGTAACGCTGGCTCGCCAGTGGATCGGGTGATCGGCCGTCGGCGGCTCGATCAGTTCGCGATAGCTGTCGTTATTCGGATTCGCGTCAGTCAGTATTGAAGAGCGCGGTCGCGTCCAGACCGAATGGTTGCAGCGCTTGATCACGCGCCGGGGGCAAATTGCCTGGGTAGTTTGGAGCGGCTGGATCGTCATTGTCGTGAGTCCCATCCAGGGGATGGAAACCAACGAACCAGTCCGAACCGTAGGTCACCTTGTCGGCGAAGGTAAGGGAGTCATGGCCGGTGTAGAGGTCGGAATTTGTGTGCACCCAGCCGGTCACGGTGAAGTCTGGTCCCGGATGAATTTCCAGTGGATCGACATAGAAGATGGCAAAGTTCCAGGGCGACATTTGCTGTTTTTGAAATACGCGCCGGACTTTCGCGACGACCTTGCCGGTCGGTCCCAACGCCGGCAGCGTCACATCGGCCGAAGCAATATAATTGTAGACCAAAGTCGTTGTGGGAGAGGGCGCTGGTGTAGGCAGGGCGACTGGTCCGAGCATCGGCATGGGCGGTGTGGTGGCCGAGGCCAGCGCGGTCCATTCTGGGGTGACCGCCACTACTTTGTAATTGGAAATGGTGTAATCGGGATCATACTCCGACTCGTCATTGTCCGGATCGATGCTCGTTCCCCGTTTTACGAAATTCGTGACACTTGGGAGATTCAATTGCCCGGGAGAGGGAGTGGGCACCGCTGCAAACGCACTGGTCGTCTGTAACGTCGTCGGAGCTGCGCTGCAGATCGCTCTCCAATTGGCAAAGAGAATTTCGATGCAGGCGTCGCCTACAGCAACCGCGCTCTGCAGTGTGTTGCTGCGCTGCACATGCCGGTTGATCGTCCAGGTATATTCGGCGGCTACGCCGACTACGACCATCAGCGTCGCCAAAACCGAGATGACTACGACCAGCGAACTGCCGGATTGTTTGCGAGGATGGATTGTTTTCATTGGTAGGTGGTGAGTCGTGCTTTATAGGGAACTTGTCCGTTGAGCAGGATGTTGGCTGCTTTGTAACCGCGATTGCGTGTACTTCGGGTCGGACGTGGAGAGATCGATCGCCGCGACGAACCGGTAGTAAAGCGCGCCCGCCGGAGTGGCTGGTATGCTGAAGGGTTTCGGATTGGTAATGTCGGTGACGATGTCGCGAGCCGCCGCATCGCTCTCCTTTTTCCATTGGAGTGTGTAGACAGTCGGAGGGCCGGCGCTAGCCTGGACCACCCTATAGGAGCAGCGATCGGTAATGTAGCAGACTACGTCTCCCGTGGGACTGGGGTCGGCCCGGCGGTTGTGCCTTGAATCCGCACCGGTAACTTCGTCCCACTAGGCGATGGAGCAGGCGACGGAGCAGGTGACGGAGCGGGCATATTAGCGAGTGTGACCGTTAAGTTGTCCCAGGTTCCAGTTACCGCCGTGATATCGCCTTCAATCTGATGGGTCGGAATAATTAGCTTTTGGTTCACCACAGGCAGCGGAGAGGTACTGCTTGGCAGCCTAATTTTGACGAAATTTTGACTCCCTGGCATCGCCGCCGTGTCCGCGATAACCTTGAATGGCCCCATTGACCATTGCTGGAAGGAAATGCCCTCCGCAGAGATCGGGGTCGATCCAGCTTGGGGTGCCGGATACGGCGTGCCGGTGGCATTTGTCAATGCGGGCAACGACACGGCTTCGTGCAGGTCTGCGATCATTTTCAGCATGGCTACCCGGGCCTGCTGATGCGCGGTGTTCACGGCTGTGTTCTTGGCGCCCAGAATGGTGCCGATGTTCAAGAGCGAATAGATGATGAGACCAAGAACTCCGACCAGCCCGGCCGTAACCGACAATTCAACCAAGGTCAGACCGCTCCGCGATCGGAGAATGAATTTTCATATGTCGGAAGAACGAATCGCGGTCATTGATAGCTGGTACTCCCAACGATTGCGCGCCGCGTTCCAGATTGGTCCGCGCCCCAGGTATTGGTACCCGATGGTGAATACGGCCTTATACGTGTTAGGCATGGAGGCGGTGGAAATGTCGGTCACCGTGGACGTCATCGTGCCTTTGACGATAATTCCGCCGGTCGTGTCCGCGACCCACGTTGGTGCAGTCGTTTGCAAGCGCCAGTAAGTCTGGGTATCGCTTTGATAGGCAAGCTGCCCAACGTCGCTCGCCACCAATCCAGTTGCCCCTGTGCGAGCGGCGGCATTGGCATAGGTCCAGCGTGCGGGCTCGCGATAAACTGGCCACGGGTCGGGTTGGTTCGATGACTACTCCGGTGCTCGGGTCTTTGTAGGCGATTGTATGCGTTCCGACGGTCATATCGTAAGTACCATCGGCATCCCTCGGAATCTGGTTCTTGCTTGGCTGCGGATTGAATGGGCTCATCGATTGGAATAGGTCGACCTGATTCATCACGACTGCCGCAGCGCCCGTCGCATTGCGGCTCGTCGCCGCAATCTGATTGAACTTGGTCAGCGCTCCTATGGTATAGGCGACGCCCACTCCGATGAGAGTGACCCCGACGACGGCCTCGACCAGGGTAAAACCACCTGCCTTGAAACGACCTGCCATTGTATGACGTTTATAGAAAACCACAGAACCTTGGAAGCAACACCAGTGCCAACTTGCAGTGGTTTTCTCCTCCCCGGGGCCGTGCCGGAATTGTCCAACGAAGAATCAAGTTTTCGAAATACGCGCCACGAGCCAGGGAAGTCCCGCTTCGGGGGCGCCGGGCTGCGGCGGTGGAATCTTTGGAATTGCTTTCGAGGCGCGTTCCAGTGCTCCAAAGCTGCCGCAACCACAAAGCAAGGTGGCGCCCCGCGCGTTTGGCGTTTTGGCCAAGGCGACGGAAAGGGTCTGAGTAGAAGGTCATTACCACCCGCTTTTGGACACATGCCAGGCGTGCGCAATCTGCGAGCTAATGAATCGCACGCGCTAACAAATCGGTTGACACCGGCTCGGGGCACCCACAAAGTCTCGACTCCCTTTCTCCGCCGATGCTCGCCTCAACGACTATCCCTTCCATTCTTGCCGGCGCCGGACCGGCGATCCTCCAGTTCCCTACGGAAACGACCCGTGCCGTCCGTTCTCTACGAAATATGACCGCCCAACTCCTGCAGGACGCAGCTCAAGTGATCCCGAATCAGCAACTCCTGATCAACGTTGTTTCCCGACGCGTGCGGCAGCTCGGCTTGGGCCATCGTCCGCTCGTCGAAGCCACTCCACGTTCCTCGCTGACTGACATCGCGCTCCGCGAAATTATCGACGGGAAACTGACCTACGAGTTGACGCCGGAAAGCAAGCCCGCTGAGGGCGTATAGCATCGGCAACTGCCGGAAATCTGGCGGCTCCCGTGTCTCCCTCAGACGCCGCGGCCAGTCGGCCAGTTCGTCAGAGGTAGCCTGTGCTACGTTTTTCTCATGGCGACTGACACCATTCTCAATCGCAAGGCTCTCCGCGATTTTCACATCCTCGAACGCTACGAAGCCGGCATCGAGTTGAAGGGCAGTGAGGTCAAGTCAATCCGCGCCGGCAAGGCGAACATCAGCGACGCTTTTGCCCGCATCGAGAAGGGCGAGGCCTTTCTCTACAACGCGGACATCCAGCCCTACGAACGCGCCAGTCACGAGATTCCCGCCGCCAAGCGGGTGCGGCGTCTCCTGCTCCACAAGAAGGAAATCGACAAACTCTATGGTGAGACCGCCGTCGCCGGCCGGACGCTTGTCATCCTGAGCATCTATTGGAAAAAAGGGCGGCTGAAAGCGGAGATCGGTGTCGCCACGGCAAGGTCGCTCACGACAAGCGCGCCGATCTCAAGAAACGCGCGACCGATCGCGAGACCGAGCGCGAGGTCGCACGCTTCAATCGCCGGCACGCCTAGCCAACGTTCCTCGTCATGTCTCGCGCGCGCTCCCCGCTCTTCGTCCTCTTCCTCACCGTCTTCATCGACATGGTGGGTTTCGGCATCATCATTCCGGTGCTGCCGCTCTACGCCGAGCACTTTCACGCTTCGCCCGTCGCGATCGGCTGGCTCACCGGAATTTATTCCGGCATGCAGATCATCTTCACGCCGATCCTCGGCAAACTTTCCGATCGCTTCGGACGCCGTCCGATCCTGATGCTCAGCCTGGCCGGCACCGCGGTCGGCTTCGCACTCATGGGCATGGCGCACACGCTCCTGCTCCTCTTCGTCGCGCGAATTATCGCCGGCATCACCGGCGGCAATATCTCCATCCCGCAAGCCTATATCGCCGACGTGACCACTCCCGAGACGCGCTCGAAATGGATGGGCATGATTGGCGCCGCCTTCGGCCTCGGCTTTACCTTTGGCCCGATGATCGGCGGAATCATGAGCCGCATCTCCTACAGCGCGCCCTTCTATTTCGCCGCTGCGCTTGCCGTCGCGAATGTCGTCCTCCTCTACTTCATCCTGCCGGAAAGCCTGCCGAAAGAGCATCGCGCCAAACCGCATGAAGACGCTCCCATCGCGGAAGTCTTTCGTCACGGTTCGGGCTGGATGTTCGGCATCGTGGTCGCGACTTATTTTTTCCTCATCGCCGGGTTCGCGATCATGACCACGCTCTTCGCGCTCTTCACGGAGAAGCGCTTCGGCTACGACGCGCACGCGAATGGTTATCTCTTCGGCTTTATCGGAATCATGACCGTGATCGTGCAGGGCGGATTGATCGGGCGACTGGTGAAAATATTTGGCGAGACCGCGCTGGCCCGCACCGGTCTGCTGATCACCGCCGCTGCGCTCGCCCTCATGCCCTGGTGCGGCAACCTCACGTGGCTGCTCGTCGCCTGCGTCGGCCTCTCGTTAGGCAGCGGCTTCGCCAGCCCGCCTTTGAACGGACTCGCCTCCCAGATGATTGATCGCAGCTGGCAGGGCCGCGCCCTCGGCGTGATGCAATCCGCCGGCAGCACCGCGCGCCTCCTTGGCCCGCTGATCGGCGGCTCGCTCCTCATGCTCGATCTCCACAAGCCGCTGTCGCATTACGGTGAGACACCGTTCTATGCCGCGGCCTTTCTCTGCCTGGTCGGAGCGGGGCTCGCATTTTGTTTGAAGAAACCGGCGGCAGATCGGGTTCCGGAAACGATTCCAGCAGGTTCCACGATTTAGCTTTCGCTCGATGAAGACGAAGCGCGATGGGGTTTGAGGTGCGGTGAGCGGCAAGCGTCTCTTCGTCGCAATTGATTTGCCCGAGGCGGTGACGTCGCTCCTCGTTAGGCTGGACCCGCATCTGCCCGGTGTCCGCTGGCTCCGCCCTGAGCAGATGCATCTCACCCTGAGCTTTCTTGGCAATGTCGGACCCGACGCCGAAGAAGCACTGCGGGAGAAATTGCGGGTCATCCGCTTTCAGAGCTTCTTCCTGCCGGTGGCCGGTCTGGGCACTTTTCCGGCGAAGGGAAAACCGAAGGTCATCTGGACGGGCGTGGGCTCTGGACATCCGCAGCTCTTCCGGGTCTACAAACGCGTGCAGGAAGCCGCGCTGGGCGCGGGTCTCGAGCCGGAACTCCGCGCCTGGCATCCTCACATCACGATTGCCCGCTGCCGCGATGTCTCCGCGGAATCGGTCCGCCCGTTTCTGAAGAGCGAACGCTGAGTTCGATGCTGGTTTGACGCGCGTGGAGCGCTTCGCGCTCTTCTCCAGCGCACCTGGTCCGCTCGGTTCCGCTTACACGCGCGAGCTGGAAATTTTCGCGCGCGAATTGTAGGCTCTTGTCAGACGCGAGCCGAGTGGCGTTCACAGAAACGCCAGCAATCATTCCAGCGGCGGCTCAAATTTCTCTTCGTGCCGTGGGACGAGTTTGTTTTTCTCGATAATCCGGGCGCACGTGTTCCAGCGCAGCAGGGCATCGTCGTTCCCCGGCGGACGGATCTCTTCCGCTTTTTCGAAGCATTCCATCGCTTCGCGGAAGAGGTCATAAGCCCACTGGACTCGCGTGGCCCCCTGCGTCAGTTTCATCTTCGCCCGGCGCTCGGCCACAATGCCTGCGTAGTAGGCGCGCTCATATTCTCCCTTCAGCCGCGCCAACAATTCCTTCGCCTGCGTGTCGCTCACGCCGTAGCCTTTGCCGAAACGATCGGTCACCGCGAGCAGAAGCATGATCAGCGCCTGCTGGTTTTCCGGATCGGCCTTCAGCACATCGAGGCAGATGCTTTCCGCTTCGGCCGGCTCGTTGAGCAAGCGATAGCGCTCCGCCTTTTCCAGCGCGGCCGGAATCGCTTCCTCGGAAAGTGGTCTTCAGTTCAGACATGGTGTCACTGGCTTCGTTGACTGGTTGCCGCTCGATCGCAAGCGCCGCAACTGTCTTCCACAGCCATCCCAGCGGATCATAATAATCGATCCACCACGCGTTCCTTCAGCGGAATGATCGCGTTGTCGGTGATCTTGATATTCTCCGGGCAGACCTTCGTGCAGCACTTGGTGATGTTGCAATAGCCGATGCCCTGCGCCTCTCGCAATTCCTCGACGCGATTCTCGGTGTCGAGCGGATGCATCTCGAGCGCGGCCACGTAAACAAGAAAGCGCGGCCCGATAAATTCGTCGTGCTTGTGATGATCGCGCAGCACGTGGCAGACATCCTGGCAAAGAAAGCATTCGATGCATTTCCGGAATTCCTGCACGCGATCGATGTCCTCCTGCTGCATCCGCCACGTGCCATCCGGCGCATCCGGCGGGCGCGGCTTGAATTTCTTGATCTTTTTCTTCACGCGAAAATTCCACGAAACATCGGTGATCAGATCTTTGACGAGTGGAAACGCTTTCATCGGCTCGAACGTCACCGGTTTTTCGAGCGGCAGATCGCTCAGCCGCGTCATGCACATCAGCTTCGGCATGCCGTTGATTTCCGCGGAACACGAGCCGCATTTGCCGGCCTTGCAGTTCCATCGACAGGCGAGGTCGTTCGCCTGCGTCGCCTGAATGTGATTGACCGCATCGAGCACGACCATGCCTTCGGAAACGCCGGTCGTGTAATCGCGGAATTCGCCGCCCTGCGCATCGCCGCGCCAGATTCTGGAAGGTGCGCCTGTTTCTGTCGCGCTCATTTCATCTCCTCAATGATCTGCTTCAAATCCTCCGGCATCTCCGGCAGCGGCTCCAGCCGGACTTCCATCGCTCCGTCGCCGCCTTTCGAATCATCGTGTTCACTTTCGCGAAGCGTTCGTCCTTCTCCGGATAATCTTCGCGAAATTGTGCGCCGCGGCTTTCCTTTCGCTCCAGCGCGGCGCGCGTGATCGCTTCGGAAACGGTGAGCAGATTCTTCAGGTCGAGCGCGGTGTGCCAGCCGGGATTGAAATCGCGATTGCCGGTGACACCGACCCGGCCGGCGCGTTCCCAAAATACTTTCAAATGATCGAGCGCCGCTCGCATTTCGCCTTCGTCACGCACGATGCCGACATTATGTTGCATCATCTCCTGCAAATCGCGCTGCACCGTGTACGGATTCTCGCCCGCGCTGTTCTCGAATGGTTGCAACGCCTCCCGCGCGTGCACGTCGATCTTGTCATTGTCGATCTTGCCGTGCGGATTTTCCTTGCGCGAATTTCGCGGCGAATTCGCCGGCGCGTTTTCCGAAGACAATGAGATCGGAGAGCGAATTGCCGCCAAGCCGATTCGCGCCATTGATTCCCGCGGCGCATTCACCGGCGGCAAATAATCCCGGCACGTCCGACATTTGCGTGTCGGCATTCACATGCACGCCGCCCATGATGTAATGCGTCGTCGGCCCGACCTCCATCGGCTCGCTGCGTGATATCGACATCGCCGAGCTGCTTTGAACTGGTGATACATGCTCGGCAGCTTGCGTTTGATGTGCTCTTCCGCGTTCGGCAGTCTTTTCTTGATCCACGAGATGTCGAGATAGACGCCGCCGTGCGGAGTCCCGCGCCCTTCCTTGATCTCGCGCACGATGCAACGCGCCACGTGATCGCGCGTGAGTAATTCCGGCGGGCGCCGCGCGTTCTTGTCGCCCTGCGTGTAACGCCAGCCTTCTTCTTCGTTGTCGGCCGTCTGCGCTTTGTAGTTGTCCGGAATGAAATCGAACATGAAACGCTTGCCGTCGGCGTTCGTCAGGATGCCGCCTTCGCCGCGCACGCCTTCGGTCACGAGCATTCCCGAAACGCTCGGCGGCCAGACCATCCCGGTGGGATGAAATTGAATGAACTCCATGTCGATCAACGCCGCGCCGGCGTGATAGGCGAGCGAATGACCGTCGCCGGTGCAATCCCAACTGTTGCTCGTGATCTTGTAGGCCTTGCCGATTCCGCCGGTGGCGAGAATGACTGCCTTGGCGCGAAAAATTTTGAACCGGCCGCGCTCGCGATCGTAGCCGAACGCGCCGACGACGCGCTCGCCATCCTTGAGCAGCGCGAGGATGCAAATCTCCATGTGAACATCGATGCCCTGATGGACGCCGTGATCCTGCAACGTGCGAATCATTTCCAACCCGGTGCGATCGCCGACGTGCGCGAGTCGCGGATATTTGTGGCCGCCGAAATTTCTTTGCAGAATGCGGCCGTCCTTCGTGCGATCGAAGACCGCGCCCCACGCTTCGAGTTCGCGCACGCGATCGGGCGCTTCCTTGGCGTGCAGTTCCGCCATGCGCCATTGATTGACATATTGGCCGCCGCGCATCGTGTCGGCGAAATGGACTTTCCAATTGTCGCGATCATCGACATTGGCGAGCGCCGCGGCGATGCCGCCTTCGGCCATGACGGTGTGCGCTTTGCCGAGCAGACATTTGCAAACCATCCCGACCGAAACGCCGGCCGCCGACGCTTCAATCGCCGCGCGCAATCCCGCGCCGCCGGAGCCGATGACAAGAACGTCGTGCTCGAATGTTTCGTAATCGGGCATGGCGGCCTTAGAAAAATCTGAAGTCGTGCCAGACTCCCATCGAGCACAGCCGCACGTAAAGATCCGAGAACCCGACCCAGAACAAACTCATCCAGGCCCAGAGCATGTGGCGGCGATTGAGACAGCTGACGCAGCGATAGGCGCTGATAGCAGGTCGGCGACTTGCGAAAGTTGATCGCGAAATCCGCCGACGAGATGGCGCAGCGAATGACAGCCAAAGGTGTAGCCGCCGAGCAAGCACGACGTTGATCGCGAGCACGATCGTGCCGACGCCGATGCCGAAGGACGTCTTGCCCGTCGCTGGATCGGCGAACCACATCGCTTTCCAGACATCGATGAGCGAGGATGCACGATGAAGATGAGCGCGAGATAGAGAAAGTAGCGATGCACATTCTGCATGATGAGCGGAAACGAGCGCTCGCCGAGATACGTCTTGCGCGGTTCGCCGACGGTGCAGGCCGGCGGATCGGCCCAGAAACGCTTTGTAGTAGGCGCCGCGATAGTAGTAACAGGTGAGCCGAAATCCGCCCGGCGCCCAGAGAATCAAGAGCGCCGGCGAAAACAGCAAGCCAGCGCCGGCCACCAGACCGGTTTCGGTCCAAACCAACTGTGCGGCGAATCGCCGAAAATTTCCGGCGAATAAAACGGCGAGAGGTACGGCCCGAAATAATAGTTCGTCCCCTGAAACGCCGCCCAGGTGGAGTAAACGATGAAACGCGCCGAGCCCGAGAAAGACGAGCAGCGGCTGCGCCCACCACGCATCCGGCCGCATCGTTTGGCCAAACGATCGTCGCGGTAGGGTAGCTTCTGCGGAAGTCATCGGGATCAGGAATTCGCTCGCATTCAATAACGACCTTCCGAGGTCTTATCAACACAAACCCCGGTGGGCGCAGAATCAATCATTCTGCCGCAGATCTTCCCGGGAGGAGAGCGGCGAGGCCACGCTTTCGAGTGGTCTTCGCTCGGCGGCGACGCCGATCCAGGCTTCGATGCCTGCGGCAAAAATCATCAAGCCCGCGCCAATCAGGTAGGCCACCGAGAGCGCGCCGCGCGATCCGGTGCCGATGATCCAGCCGAACAAGAGCGGCGCACCCACGCCACCCGCCAGCGTGCCGACACCAAAGAAGATCGCGATGGCGATCGCGCGAATTTCCAGCGGGAAGATCTCGCTCACGGTCAGGTATGCCGCACTCGCGGCGGCCGATGCGACAAAGAAAATCAAACTCCATGCCAGCGTTTGCGTTTGGGCGGTCAGCAGTCCGCCATGAAACAGCCACGCGGTCAGCGCGAGCAGGAGACCCGAGGTCGCGTATGTCCCGCTGATCATTTTCTTTCGCCCGACGGTGTCGAAGAAATGACCAATCACGTACGGCCCAAGCACGTTGCCGAGCGCGAAAGGCAGGAGGTATCCGCCCACGCGCTCGGCGGGGATGCCGTAGAAGCGCATCAACACCAACCCGTAGGTGAAGAAGATCGCGTTGTAGAAGAATGCCTGCGCGAGCATGAGCACAAAGCCCAGGAGTGAGCGGCGGCGATGTTCGTGCACGATCGTATGCCAGATCTCGCGCCAGGGCGTGTGCGTGCGTGTGCGGATACGCGTGGGCGGCGCCTCGTGGGCCGGCAAGGTCGCGGTGGTAATGGTGCGCTCGACTTCGTCGACGATCCGTTCTGCTTCCTCGTTTCGTCCGTGAATCATGAGCCAGCGTGGGCTTTCCGGAATCCAGCGGCGGAAAAAAATTACGATCAAACCAAGAAGCGCGCCGATCCCGAAAGCCAGACGCCAGCCGAGATGGACCGGCAGAAAGCGCGGATCGAGCAGGAGAAGGGTCGCGCCCGATCCGAGCGCGGCGCCGATCCAATAGGAGCCATTGATCATCAGCGCCACCCGCCCGCGAAACCGCGCCGGGATCAGCTCATCGATCGCGGAATTGATCGCGGCGTATTCGCCGCCAATGCCCGGCGCCGGTGAGCGCGCGAAAAAACGCGTAGCTCGCAAAGCTCCATGAGAAGGCGGTCAACGCGGTCGCGGCGAGGTACACTGAAACGGTGATGAAGAAGAGTTTCTTTCGCCCGAGCCGATCGGTGCCGTAGCCGAAAAGCAGGGCGCCGAGCACGGCGCCGGCGAGATAGAAGGTGGCGCTCGCCCCGACCTGCGCATCGGTTAGACCGAGGGTTTCCGGCCGCGTGAGGATTCCGCCTAACGAGCCCGCGAGCGTGACTTCGAGGCCGTCGAGAATCCAGGTTGCGCCAAGAGCGGTGACGATCAACCAGTGCCAGGGACTCCATGGCAAACGGTCCAGCCTCGCGGGCACATGCGATTCAATCCAGCCGCCGGTCCGCATCTAGGACCGAAAGTAATTCCGCTGCTTCTCGGTGATCGGGCGCTCGAGTTTTTCCAGCACGAGCAGCATGTCCTCCCACACCTTGCGCTTCTCGCTTATCGCCTGATTGCGCAGCAAAAATGCGGGATGATATGTCGGCATGAGTGGAATGCCGCGATAGGTCTGCCAATTGCCGCGCAACCTCGTTATCCCGACCGTTTTTCCGAGCAATCCTTCAACCGCGGTCGCGCCGAGAGCGACCAAAACCTTTGGGCGAATCAAATCGATCTGCTCGTGCAGATACGGAATGCAGGTCGCCATTTCCTCCGGCGTCGGTTTGCGGTTGCCGGAAGTTCGCCCGGGCGTGTCGGGCCGGCATTTCAAAATGTTGGCGATGTAAACGTCGCCACGACTCAGGCCGGTCGCCGCAATGATTTTTGTTAGTAACTGTCCTGCCGCGCCGACGAATGGTTCGCCCTGCCGGTCTTCATCCGCGCCCGGCGCTTCGCCCACGAACATCAATTCCGCATCGGTATTGCCCACGCCGAAAACCGTCTGGGTGCGGCTCGAGGCGAGGTGCGGACATTTTTGGCAAACGGCCACGCGCGCGCGCACTTCCGCGAGGAGTTCGGCCTTGCCACGGCCGGGACGGCGCAGCGTTGCCAAAACCGTTTTCGAAGCTCTCGGCCAACGACCGCCCTGCGTCCGGATCTGCTCCAGGGTGCCGAGCACAACTTCGAGCGCAGATTCGAATTCCTTCATCCCGCGATGATCTGAGCTTTTGCGTGAGGCGGCAATTCCTTTAAGTGATGACGCGATGAGCGCCCGTCTTTCGGACTACGATTACGTTTTGCCGGAAGAGCTCATCGCGCAGCGGCCGCTTCCACGGCGGCAGGACTCGCGCATGATGGTGCTGCATCGCCAGAGTCAGCGCATTGAGCATCGTCGCTTTGTCGATCTCGGAACATTTCTGCGCGACGGCGACTTGTTAGTCCTGAACAACGCTCGGGTCATCGCGGCGCGCAGATTTTCCGATGACGGGGCGATCGAGTTTTTGTTTCTGGAAAAGCTCGGGCGGGGTCGCTGGCGATGCCTGGTGAAACCTGGCCGCAAAATGCGTCTCGGCTCTGCCTGCATGATCAACGCAGCGACCGCGCTCGTGGCCGAGGTGCTTCCCGATGGCAGCCGAGTCATCGCGGTCGACACCGACCTGCCATTGGAGACCGGTGGCATCGTTCCATTGCCCCCGTACATGCACCGGTCGCCCGACGCGGAGGATCGGGAGCGTTACCAAACGGTCTTTGCGGATGTGCCCGGAGCGGTTGCTGCGCCCACGGCGGGGCTGCACTTCACGCCGGAGATGCTGGCGTCGCTGCCGCACACGTTTGTCACCCTGCATGTCGGCGAGGGGACGTTTCAGCCGGTGAAGACGCAGAACATCGCGGAGCACCAGATGCATGCCGAGCGCTTTGTGATTTCGGCGCAGGCAGCGGATGAAATCAACACCGCGCTGCGCATCATCGCGGTGGGGACGACGAGCGTGCGCGTGCTCGAGGCCGCCCGGCGCGTCGCCGGAAATCTGCTTCCGCAGGAAGGGAGCACGGACATTTTCATTTACCCGCCGACCCGGATCGAGCATGCCGACGTGCTCCTGACGAATTTTCATCTGCCGCGCTCGACCTTGCTCATGCTGGTGAGCGCGTTCGCCGGGCGCGAGTTCGTTCTCCGCGCCTATGCGGAAGCCATCCGCGAACGTTATCGCTTTTACAGCTACGGCGATTGCATGCTCATCCTGTAGCGCGTGCCGCTCTGTGTTATCCTCCGCTGCGATGGATACTCCCGACCAACCAAAGGGCGAACTGGTCATCCGGACCATTGCCATGCCGAAGGACACGAATCCCAGCGGCGACATCTTCGGCGGCTGGTTGATGTCGCAAATGGATCTCGGCAGCGGCATCCTCGCGGCCAAGACCGCCAAGACACGGGTGGTCACCGTGGCCATGGAAGGGATGTCGTTTCTGCAGCCGGTGCGGGTCGGCGATACCGTCGCTTGCTATGCCTGGGTGGAGAAAATTGGGCGGACTTCGATGACCATTCCAGTCGAGGTCTGGGTGCAACGCTACCGGGATGGGCGCGAGGAGCGGGTCACGCGCGGGGTCTTCATTTATGTGGCGGTGGACGACTCCGGCAAGCCGATCCCGGTCAACCGCGGTTAATTCGGCGCCTGCGCCGCGTTATTGCGCATCCCCGGACGACATTGCCTGCGGCGAAGTCTCCGAGCTGACCAACGGCTCGGTCGGCATCGTCGTGCTCGGCATCGGCGGGCTCTTGCTCCGGAAATGCGAACTCTGCTTCTGGCGGGTCGCGCTGGATTTCCGCACATACTTTTCGTAGGCGCGCTGCTGCCGTCCCTGCTTGGAAAAGGAGCAACCGGTGCATGCGAAGGCGAGCGCCAGGAGAAGGGAGAGGGACCTGGTCATGTCCTCTCTTAGGCCACCTTTTCGACGATCACCGGTCCAGACAAGGTCAAGTGTCCCGAGCGGATCAGTTCGTGCGCCGCCTGGTAGATCTTTAGTTCAGAGACGGAGAGGTGATGGTAGATCTCGGTCACCGACATCGGCCGGGCAAAGAGGCGCCGCCAAATCTCCTCCATCACCGGGCGAAGACTCTGCGGCGAAATCTCGTCCACTTCGAGCTCCCGGGTGTGTCGCTTCAGCGTGGCACTCGGATCAGGAATGAAATGGCGGAGATCGTTCAACTCGTCGCGCGCTTGCAGCGCGTGAATGAGCAGATCGTCCGGGTGGCGTGTCATCCCGGCGTCCCGCACCAGACAACTGACTTCTGGTTTGCCGGAGGAAAAGGAGAACGTCCCACCCAACTCGTTCGCCAGGAAGAGCTGGCAGAACGCTTCTTCGCCGGTGAGGTGTTGAAACTGCCCGGACTTCGGCCAGCCAGAATCGAAAGCAGAAGGCGGAGATCAACTCGCCCGCTTCATTACAGATCGAAAGCTCGCCGGTCTTGGAGGAATTGACGATCGTCTGGTAGATCGTCACCAGATCGAAGTTGGCCAGGTTGCCGCTGAGTTCGAGGCAATTGCTCTGAGAGACCACCGTGTCGTGTGCCTGAACGAGGCGCGCGGCCAGGCTTTCGGACAAATAGCGGAAGAACGCCGGAATGCGACGCACCAGCTCCGGGAAATCTTTGCGGTCAAAGCACTGCAGACTCGCCGGCTCGCAGGTGCGGACGGTGTGCCTGCGCGGAAGACCGGATAGCGCTTCGAGATCTCCGAAGACGTCGCCGCGGGAGAGATATGTCCCGGCGCCGGCCACGGGACTCTTCGATTTTTCCCGCACCATCTCAAGCAGTCCGCGGTTGATGATGTAGAGCGTGTCGCCAACATCACCCGGGACATAGATCGTTTCCTTTTCGGGGATGTGCCGCACCTGCGAGAGCGCACCGAGCGCTTTTAGTTCCAGCGGTTGCAGGGAGGTGCAAAAGGTAAAGAAATCTCCGGCTGGCATCCCGTGCTTATAGCAAGACTTGTGCGGGCCAGGGGACGGGAATACCACAAAACCAACCAAGGATATGTGAAAGTGGAAAGGTGCGATGGCCGCCGACCGCCGCTAGAGTCCTCGATGCTTCGGATGGGCTACGTCTTCGAGCGGTTCCCGTCCTTCGGCCAGACGTTCTGTTACCGGGAAGTCGCTGAACTTGAGCGCCAAGGGGCGGAACTGAGCATTTTTTCGATTCGGCAACCGACCGGGGAGCCGCCGCAGGATTGGGACGAAAGCATTATTGAGCGGATTACCTATCTTCCGGAGGAGGCGGAGCTGGTGTCGGAGATTCGCCGAGCTGCGAGCGCGGGCGAGCTCCCGGCCGCCGCGGTAACCGCGCTGGAGGAATGGGGCCGCCAGCCCGATTTCCTGCGGCTCTATCAGGCGACGTATATCGGCCTGCGGCTCCGGAGGGCGGGCATTCAGCGGGTGCATGCGCACTTCGCCGGAATGGCGGCGCGGACGGCATACTGGGTCCGGCAGTTTTTCGGGATCGAGTACAGCCTGACCGTGCATGCGAATGACATCTTCGCGCCGCGCGATTTTGTCGTCGGTCTGGAGAAATTATTCAGGGACGCCTGCGCCGTGGTGACCGTGAGTGACTTCGCTGTCGATCAACTGAAGGAACGGTTCCCGCAGGAGGCGGCGAAATTTCATCGCGTCTATAACGGCGTGGAACTGGACCGATTTCGGATGGCGGAATTCGACCGCGCGGTTCCGTTGATTCTCTCCATCGGCCGTTTGATTGAAAAGAAAGGCTTCCTCGATCTCGTCGCTGCCTGCGCTATTTTGGCTGGCCGCGGTCAGAAGTTCTGCTGCGAAATCATTGGGGAGGGCCCGCTGGAGGAGGCATTGCGGGCGCAAATCGCTGACGCGCGACTTCAGGAATATGTGCAGCTCGTGGGCCCGAAAACGCAGAGCCAAATCGTCGAACGCCTGGCTGCGGCAACGGTCTTCGTTCTTCCCTGCTGCAAAGACGCGAAAGGCGACATGGATAATCTTCCGACGGTCATTATGGAAGCCATGGCCGCGGGGTTGCCGGTGATTTCGACGCCGCTTGCCGGGGTGCCGGAGATGGTTCAAACCGGCGTCACGGGAGAGTTGGTTCCTCCGAATGAACCGGCCGCACTCGCCGACGCGCTCGCTGTGTTTGCTTCCGACATTCCTCGATCGCGGGCGTACGGGGCCCGCGGACGCGAGCTCGCCGCGGCGAAATTCTCCCTCGAGAAAAATGTCGCCGCGTTGGCGGCCATTTTGGGTGAGTCCGCCCGCTGTGTCGCGAGCCCCAGCCTGGAATCGGCGTGATGAAGATTCTTCTTCGTTGCCTGTTTCTGGTCTTTCTGGGTGCAGCGTTGACCGATTCACTTTGCGCCGAAACGGACGGATGGATGTCCGATTACAACCGACTGCTCGGTAAATACGTCACCCCGAATGGAGTGAAGTATGCCGAGTGGAAAAACAACGCCGCCGACATGCAGGCGTTGCAGAAAGTGGTGGATGGAATCGCCCAAACCAACGCGTCCTCGCTCGGGCAGAAGGAGCAGATGGCGTTTTACGTGAATGCCTACAACGCCTGGATCCTGCACGAAGCGCTGGGCAAGTACCCGACCAAGAGTGTCAAGGATGCGCTCTTCACCTTCTTCATCAGTAAGCGGATCAAAGTCGCGGGTGAGCAGACGAGCTTCAAGGCGCTGGAAGACAATGTCATTCGGAAGTTCGGCGATCCACGCGTGCATTTCGCGTTGAACTGCGCCAGCCGCAGTTGTCCGCCGCTCGACCAGGAGGCCTTCGACGGAGGCAGGCTGGACGCGCAGTTTGAGAGATTGGCGAAAGATTTCGTGAACTCCGACCGTGGCGTGCGCGTTCCCGCCGGCGGCAATAGCGCGGAGCTTTCGAAGATTTTCGATTGGTACAAAGACGACTTCAAAGACGGCGGACCGATTGACTTTATCAACCGACGCCGCTCGTCCCCTTTGCCGAAGGATGCAAAGATCAGCTACCAGGAATACGACTGGTCGCTCAACGAAGCGAAGTAAAGCCGGAGGATGGTGGTCGGGCCACGGTAACCGTCTCGGTCTAGCTTAGAGCAGCGCGCGCACGGCTTCGATCGCCCGCAGGTAAACGCGGTGTGGCCCGCCGCGCATCAATTCCTCCTGCATCAGCGCCACCGGATTGTTCTGGCCGGCGGGCATCAGTTGATGCATCCGCTCGCGGCCTTCCACATGCGCCGTGACCTCAAGCAAATCAGTGTCGGGCGGATCGATCACGCGAAACTCGGCCGAGCCGCAAAACAAACTGCAACGCCCGATCGGATCACCGGGAGTTTCCTCGAGCGTGACGCGGATCGCTTCGCCGACGCAATCGGAGAAGGCGATGGTCGACTCATCGGCCGCTTCCACCAGCGTCCAACCAAGCTGCGCCGCCAGCCAGCCGGCGAGCAGGATTCCGGTCGAGCGATACCCCTGGCCATGCGCGATCTCCACCCGCTCGATGCTGGCCAGGTGATCCCGCGCCACGGATGCGTCGAAGAATTGCGCCACCGCCAGACGCACGTGCACCAGGCGCGTCCAATTCAAATCGCAGAGCACGACGCGCTGGTTCGCTTCTGTCTGCGCCGTTTCCACCAGGCGCATTTGCGCTTCGAAGTCGTGCCACTGCTGGCTGTCGTAGATCAGCCGATCAACCCAGCTCCAAAGCTGCGGATCCATCGGATCGTGAAACTCGCCCTGCCACCAAAGGTAAAACGGCAGGTCGGAATCGAGGTGCGAGAAGACAATGTTCGGCAAAAGCCTGGCCAGCGAACCGGCGAGGGAGAAGGAGATTTGTTCCGAGCAACCCTGCTTGCCGCCCGCGCGGCCCACGTGGCAATGCGCTGCGATCCACGCCTCCACGTGATCTTGTTTCGCCTGCGGATCCGCCGCGATGACGATCGCGCGGCAGGCGTGATCCTCCGTGATCTGCGCGACGATTTGCGTGTTCGTGTTGAGTGAATCCGGCGCTTCGCTGTAAACCGCGAGATTGATCAGCGAGGCGCGCGTCATCGCTTCGCCGGCCTGCTCCCAGAGCTTCTTCAGCTCGCGCTCGATCTTGCCGATTTCCACCGGCATCCCGGTCGCGAAGGTTTCGGCCGACGCAATCATCTTAGAGTCGTCTCCACGCCCGCCCGTCGCGGGCGAGCAATTCGTCCGCAGCCTCCGGGCCCCAGGAGCCGGCGGGATATTCATAAAGCTGCGGGCCGTCCGGTTCGCGCCAGGCGTCCTCGATGGCATCGATGAAAGCCCAGGCCTGCTCCACTTCGTCGCGCCGCGCGAAGAGCGTGGCGTCGCCGCTCATGGCGTCGAGCAGCAGGCGTTCGTAGGCCTCCGGGCTGGCTTTGCCGAAGGAGGTGCCGTAGTGAAAATCCATCTTCACCGGCTCGATGCGGAAGCTGCTCCCGGGCACCTTCGCCTGCATGCGCAGCGAAATGCCTTCATCCGGTTGAATGCGAATCAACGAGGACATTTTGATCGAGCGCCTGCGACTCTTTGTTGAACAACACCGAGGGCGCCTTCTTGAAATGGACGGAAATCTCGGTGCCTGATTTCGGCAATCGTTTGCCGACGCGCATGTAAATCGGCACGTCGGCCCAGCGCCAGTTGTCGATGCGCAGGTGGAGCGCGACGAAGGTTTCGGTCTTGGAATCCTTCTTCACGTTTTGCTCCGCGCGATAAGCCGGCACCGGTTTGCCGCTGATCGCGCCCTCGCTGTATTGCGCGCGCACGACGTCTATCGCGACCGCCTCGCTCGTTAGGCGACGCAGCGAGCGGACGATCTTCACCTTTTCATCGCGAATACTGTCGGCGCGCAGATCGGTCGGCGGCTCCATGCCCACGAGACAGAGCAGTTGCAGCAGGTGATTCTGCACCATGTCGCGCAGCGCGCCCGCGCCCTCGTAGTAGCCCGCGCGCCCTTCCACGCCGAGCGTTTCCGCGGCCGTAATCTGCACGTGATCGATGTAGCGCGTGTTCCAGAGCGGCTCGAAAATCGCGTTCGCGAACCGGAGCACGAGGATGTTCTGCGCGGTTTCTTTCCCGAGGAAATGATCGATCCGGTAGGTGTCCTCTTCCGGAAAGGCCGCGCTGCACGACGGCGTTCAACTCGCGCGCAGAGGCGAGATCGGTGCCGAACGGCTTCTCGACGATGACTCGTGCCCAGGCTTCGCCGCCGGGTTTGTTTAGCCCCGCGGCCGCGAGGTTTTTCAGGATGGGTTCGAATTGATCGGGCGCGACCGCGAGATAAAAGAGCCGGTTGCCGCCGGTCTCGCGTTCGCTCTCGATCTTTTGCAAAAGCTCCGCCAAGCCGCTTGTAACCATCGGCGTCGTGGAATTCGCTTTGATGGTAAAAGACAGAACTGGCGAACGCCTTCCACAAATCATCGCGCACCGTCTGGCGGGAGAATTTCTTCGCCGCCTCCTCGAGTTCGCTCGCGAAATTCTTCATTGGTCTTCGGCCGCCGCGCCATGCCGACGACGGCCAGCTCGGGCGGCAATTCGCCGTCGGCCGCGAGATTGTAGAGCGCCGGCATGAGCTTGCGATGGGTCAGATCGCCGGTCGCGCCGAAGATCACCACGGTGCACGCTTGCGGGACGGTGCGAGTGGCGATGCCTTCGCGCAGAGGATTCGACTGAGCTTGCCCGGTGTTCATGAATGTGGTGGCAGATATATCCGCAATTCCGCGAGCCGGTAAGCGTAAAGTTGGTGGCCCGCCATTACGCCTGTTCTGCGCCCCGCTCGAATCGCCGCACCCGGCCGTCCTGCGGATCCTCGACCTCGCCCACGTCTCGAAACCCGCACTTTTCCAGCACCCGGATGGAAGCCGCTCCGGTGGGAAGCGTGTGCGCGCGAACGATGCGCACTTTGCCCGACGCGAACGCGTATTCGATCAACGCCCGTGCCGCCTCGGTCGCATACCCGCGTCCTTGATGCTCAGGCGCCACGCCGTACGCGATCTCCACCACGCCGTCGTCTCCCGGAGGAGCCGTGAATCCACAATTCCCGACCACCTCGCCGTTCTCCGTCCTCACGATGGCAAAACCATGCACCCACGGATCGCTCGCACTCGAAGCGTGCAGGCGCGCCAGCCAATCCGCCGACATCTGCGCCTTGTCGGAGGAAGTCATGGCCTCGATCATGGCGAAAGCTTCCGCCCGCGTTTTGGGAGTCAGCCGCACGCTTGTGCTCATGAATTGATCCTCCGACACCGCATCGGCTTTATCTTCGGTTGTTTTGCTTGTGCGGCCACGATGTTTTTCGTTAGGCTCGGGCTCGCCGTGACGAAGCGACTCCACGTCGGTGGCGGGCTGCTGATCGCGATGTTTATCGCGCCTCTCGCGATCGCGCAAAGTCTGCGCCCGGATATTTCCTGGTTCGCGGGCGGGCATCCGCAGGTCGTCTCCGTCGCCTATTCGCCGGATGGAAAAATCCTCGCCTCCAGCGGCCATTTTGGTGATTCGGCCAAGCTCTGGCGCGTGTCGGACGGGCGCATGATTAGGACGCTCCGCACCAACAATTCGAATCTGTTCATCTTCGGCCCGATGGTGCCCCTGATTTTTTTCCCCGACGGTCAGACGATCCTCGCCCTCGGCGAATCGGCCGGGCCGGGCTTCTGGAATTTGGCCGACGGCCAGCTGGTGCGGAAGCTGACTGGAACCGGGACCGATTGCGCGCTGAACGGCGACGCTTCGCTCCTCGCCATTTCCACCAGCTCCAACATCAGGCTCGTCCGGCCTAACGATGGCTCCGTCGTTCGCACCATTTTCTCTAGCCAAGCGATTAGGCGATTCGGTGCCGCCAGTAGCCGGGTTCGCGGCTACAATGCGCCACTGCGACAATGAGCACATAATCCGGCTCGATCGTGTAGAGGATACCGTAAGGAAAGATGCGCGTGAGACACCGCCGCACGTCCTCGTCAAATGGGCGCCAGCGAAGAGGATCTTCCATGATGAGTTCGATGGCCTCCTCCACGCAGAGGAGGAAGCGCAAGTCCAAACCCGGCTGCTCTCTGGCATAGTAGTGGCCAGCCGCGTCGTACTCTTCGAGCGCCTCCGGATGAAACTCAAACCTCATCGGCCGAGCGAGCGTCGCACGCGCGCCAGAGCCTCATCGCCTGGGATGGTCTGCACCGAGCCTTGGCGGACCTCGTCGCGGCGACGTTTGGCCTCGGCCGCCCAAAGTCGATCCAACCGGTTGGCTTCCGCCGCGTCGAGGCTCTCCACCAGTCGGTCAGCCAGAAGCGCTCGCTCCTCGCTCGGCAGCGAAAGGGCGGCGGCAGCAATCTGATCGATAGTCATGTCCCGCGTTCAGGGTATCGCGCTGACCTCGAAAACTCAAGACGCGCCCGACGCTGCGACGCTTTCCTGGAACTTCGGGAGGAAAGCCCGCGCCGTCACAACCCGCAATCCGCGGCGGCCGGGTGCGGGAGTTAAGCTTTGCCGAGATTCTAGGACCGACCCCAGTGACCGTCCTCCTTAGGACCGGGCTTTGATGCGCTCCACGCACCGCCGAGCAAGAGGTGCTGGACCAGCTCAGAAGAACATCCAGCGTTCCGGTGAGGTCGTGGTTGGACCGGAAGTCTCGTCTTGCAGCGAAAACACTTCGGCGTCGTTCGCCACGTCTCCCGCGAACAAAGCGTGAGACTGTCAACGAGCCTGGTCTCGTCGAGCATCGACATTAAGGCGCTACGGTGTCGCGACGATTTCATCGTCTGTCAAGGGATGGCCATATGGGACCGTGAAGGTCTACATCGGTCCAGCTTATGCGTGCGGCCTTTGCAGACCTCGACCGAGGTATGCTCGCCGGCCATTCGGTGTTCGCGGGAAACGTCGATCCATGTATGGAGTCTGCTGGCGACATCGTTTGGTGCACGTTCCCGACGTCAAAGCTCGCAAGGACTCAGCGACGCTGGCCATGCTGGGCGGTCCCGACAACGGATGTAGCTCACGCGATCGCGGCTTCGTGAGCCGATGATCGACGGTCGCGGCAAGTGCATAGACATTGCGTTCGGATCGCTCCCGCACTCAATGCGATGCAAGAATCACCGGGCCGCCAAAGGCTGTCGACGATTTCGTGCGACTTACTCGTGGCATCCTGCAGGCAAGCAGTCACATGCGGACTCCACCGTTAATAGGTGCTGAACGAGTCGGACGCACGGACTCACCTCGGATCAAGTTCGACGGTTCGCTTTGATAGGGTCGTTTGCTACGGAGCGCAGGAGTCGCGTCCTTGTATCGTCAGCAGCTCTTCCGACCGCAGAACGACGACTGTCGTTACGACGGCAGCGGGAAGCGCCGCATGATCTCGCGGACTTTTCCGTGGATGGCTTCGAGTTTGGCGGCGTCGTCGCGATTCGTTAGGGCGTCGTTCACGAGGTCGGCGATGTCGAGCATCTCTTCTTCTTTCATCCCGCGCGTGGTGACGGCGGGCGTGCCGACGCGGATGCCGCCGGGTTTGAAGATCGGGTAGGGTGTCGAAGGGGATGCCGTTTTTGTTCACGGTGATGCCGGCTTTATCGAGGACTTCTTGCGCGATCTTTGCCGTTCAGGTCTTTCGGGCGGAGGTCGACGAGCATGAGGTGGTTGTCGGTGCCGCCGGAGACGATGCGGTAGCCGTGTTTGGCAAGGCCGGCGGCGAGCGCCTTGGCGTTGACGACGACCTGGCGCTGGTAGTCGCGGAACTGCGGCTGGAGCGCTTCGTGGAAGCAGACGGCTTTGGCGGCGATGACGTGCATGAGCGGGCCGCCCTGGATGCCGGGGAAGACGGTGCCGTCGATGCCTTTGGCAAATTTCTCCTGGCACATGACGATGCCGCCGCGCGGGCCGCGCAGACTTTTGTGCGTGGTGGTGGTGACGAAGTGGGCGTGCGGGATGGGGCTGGGATGCTGGCCGCCCGCGACGAGGCCGGCGATGTGGGCCATGTCGACGAAGAGGAGGGCGTCGACGGAATCGGCGATCTGGCGCAGGCGCGGAAAATCGATGATGCGCGGATAGGCGGAGGCGCCGGCGGTGATCATGGCGGGGCGCACTTCTTCGGCTTGTTTGGCGAGGGCGTCGTAGTCGATGCTGCTCGGTCTCGGCGCTGACGCCGTAGGCTGCGACTTCGTAGAATTTGCCGGAGAAATTCGCGGGGTGGCCGTGGGTGAGATGGCCGCCGTGGGCGAGATTCATGGTGAGGATTTTGTCGCCCGGCTTCAGGACGGAGAAATAGACGGCCATGTTCGCCTGCGCGCCGCAGTGGGGCTGGACGTTGACGTGTTCGCAACCGAAGAGGCGCTTGGCGCGGTCGATGGCGAGTTGCTCGGCGACGTCCACGTTTTCGCAGCCGCCGTACCAGCGTTTCCCGGGATAGCCCTCGGCGTATTTGTTCGTTAGGCAGCTGCCCTGCGCTTCCATGACGGCGCGGCTGGTGAAGTTCTCGGAGGCGATGAGTTCGATGCCTTCGCGCTGCCGTTTTTCCTCGGCCTGGATGACGTCGTAGATTTCGGGGTCGACTTTCCGCAAGCCGCCGCTCGAGGCACCGGAACCAGTCGCAGAGGGAGAAGACAAGTCAGCCATAGGGTAAGAAGAAGCTCCGCCGCGCGAACTCGCTGGCGCCGCCAGTTCGCCCTGTTCTACGAACGCGAGCACGCTCGGTAAAGCGTTTTTGATCGTGGCTGCACAGAGCAAGTAAACATCGCGTCCGCAGCCGATGGGATCGGGCACATCCCGCCAGACGGTCGCGCCCGGTTCCTCGAATTCGCGCAGCAGGAAGGTCTTGTCGGCGCCGTGCGGAAAGAGCAGGTGGATCGTCTCCAGGTGCGCTCCGGTCATCGCAAAAATGTGGGTGGCGCGATCGACCAACGTCGCGGTCAGGGGCTGGCTGCGGATTCCCGAAATGTCGACGCCCTGATCCTGCAGCACCTGGACCGCGAAGGTACTCGCGGGTTGCCCGCGCACTGCATGCACGCCCGCGGAAGCGACCGTGATGTCGTGGCGATTGCCCAGCAAATGGCGAAAAAGACCCTCGGCAATCGGGCTCCGGCAGATGTTTCCGGTACAGACAAAAAGAACATTTTTCACGGTGATGAGCGCCGAACCGCGCCGGGCTGGCCAACCTAAAATCAAACGGAATCAAGTCAATCAGGGTGGGTCTGGCGACACTCTTGTCGCCTTCGCGATTCATCGCCGGGCGCGATACTCCGCACGCACCGTCAATCCGATGCCGCCGCGCGGAGAGAACTCCGCGGTCACAATCGCGCTCCGCGGAGAACATGCGGCCACGAAGTCATCGAGGATACGATTGGTTACCGCCTCGTTGAAGGCGCGCTCGTTGCGAAACGAGGCGAGATAAAATTTGAGCGATTTGCTCTCCACACAGAGCGCGTCCGGCACGTATTCGATCACGATCTGCGCGAAATCCATTTGCCCGGTGACCGGGCAAAGCGAGGTGAAGTCGGCCGTCTCGAAGCGAATCGTGTAGGGCCTTTTCGCCGGGCTGGGAAATGTCTCGAGCTGCGCCTCGTTAGGCGAAGCCGGCAGCCGCGCCTCGCTCCGGCCGAGAAGAGTCAGGGATGTTTTTTGGGAGCGCGCTGCTCGTTTCATTGCGAGCGAAAGGTGCGGGCGCCGAATCAATCCGGCAAGCGCAGCATGGGATTATTCAAGGCGCGTTCGCGGTCGCCCGGTTTGTTGTAGTTCCAATAGTCCACCTTCAGATTTCGCTTCATCTTGAGATGGCTGCCGTCGGCCGCCTTCCATTCGCGCAAGAGATGCGGGCCGTCGCGGTCCAGGACGAAATGGTCGGTGCCGGCCGCGTGTTGCACCGCGACATCGATTGCGCGTTCGGTGGTGGTGAAGGAAATTTTCGCCGGCTGAAAGTCGAAAATGTCTTTCTTGGAATTGATCGTTGAGCCAGTGAGTTGGATCTCGAATGGCGTGCTCGGTTTGCTGAAATCGATCGTGCGCACCAGCCACGGTAACTCGTCGTAGAAGTAGCCGTTCGCGGGCAGAGTGACTGTCTCCGTTCCGGTCGCCATGCCGTCCCAGTACGTCCGGTAGTCATAGGTGAACCCCTCGCCCGTGCGACGCGCTTCCTTGTAAGTGTTGCCACAGCTGTCGTTGCTCGTGAGCGAGAACTTGAGCAACTGCGCGTTATCGACCCGCCAGAAGTTCGAGTGCATCTGCTGATAAAGGTAAAGACCGGTCGGCACGTTGAGGATTTGGTTCAGCTTCAATACCGCGATGGTCTCGGGCCGCGGCGCACCTTCGGGTTTCACGAGCTGCTTCGGATCGAACGGCTCGCGCACGAGGATGTGGAGGACTTCGCACGGTCGCGCGATGCCGTAGCGCGTGATCTCCGCGGCGTAGATGTTGAACTCCGCCTTGCCGTCATTCCAATAGGTGTCGTTCTGCAGAAGGGCGGGGGAAAATTGGGCGCGTGCAAGGCTGGTGCCAAGCCAGAGGAGAAGCGGCAGTATCCCTTTGAAGTTCAGCACGGGAGAAACGTCCAACGTCCAACGTTCAACGTCCAATGTTTCAATTCAGACTTTGCGAGGAACTTGAAAGAGGACGTTGAACGTTGGACGCTCGATGGCTATTGGAGATCCCAGAACAACAACGCGAGCACGGGCGTGGCCAACGCCGCGGTCATCGATCTTATTCGCTCTCGACGAAAAGACCGGCGAGGTCCTGTTGGTGATGAACGAGGAACGATCATGGGATGGATCCGATCTGCGGCTGCACGAACTCCAGGAAAAGTTCAATGCCTACGTTTCGTTTCTGCTCGATGGAGAAATGCTCGCGGAACATCCTGAGCTGGCTGGCAAACGCGCGCGCATTGAGTTGCGTTCCAAGACCATGCCGGATGAGCGCGCGATCGAGCTACTGGGCCTGATTCACGAGCAACTGGCGCTGCAGGAGATCGGCATGGAAGTGGTCGTCGCAGAATCTGGCGACTGTGGCGCCGCGTGCACCTGCCACGGCAGCTGAGAGTCCTGCTACGTCAGAACTGCAAAAACGAAATTACTGGCGCCGGCTCCAGTTTCTTGCGGCCGTGCAGGAACTCCAGCTCAATCAGGAATTGCGCTTCGACCAGCACGCCGCCGACTTTCTGGATCAACGTCACCGCAGAGGCTGAGGTGCCGCCGGTCGCGAGCAGGTCGTCGATCAGGACGATGCGTTCGCCCGGGTAAATGCTATCGATGTGCATCTCCATTTCGGCTTCGCCGTATTCGAGCGTGTAAGCAGCGCGCTCGGTCTTGTAGGGCAATTTCCCGCTCTTGCGAATCGGCACTAATCCGATCCCGAGTTCATAAGCGACGGCTGACCCGAAAAGAAATCCGCGCGCATCGATGCAAACAATCTTTGTCGATCTGCTGTGAACGACAGCGCTGGAGAAAGAGATCAATCGCCGCGCGGAAGAGCGCCCCATCACAGAGGATGGGCGTGATGTCCTTGAAGATGATGCCGGCTACCGGAAAATCCGGCACGTCCCGAATCGCCTTGCGCAAATTTTCGACCGCATCAGGAAGCATCGCGGGGACGCTAACGACTTGATCGGAAAGGTCAATGAGTCGAGCGCTTCTCGTGTGCCGGCGGCGTTTATGATGGTCGCGAAATTGCTTGTTTGAGTGGCCGGCACGATCTTCAGAGGCCTCCGGTTGACGTATCCTGTATGATTATCATCTCCCCGAACACAATGTTTGCGGTGAAAAAACGGAGGCTGCTCGCTGCCGCGCTCGCCTGCGCGTTCCTCCAGGGCGCCTGTCATGTCGCGGACGAAGAGGCTGCGCGGAACGAACCCGGAAGCAACGCCTTTGCCCGTGCAATCGTCACGCGGAACCCACAGTTCTTTGATCTGGCCGCCTTCGGACCCGTGCTCGCGGACGTCGTCGGTGGCGGCAATCACTCCGCCCTGCTCCAGGCGGTTCGGGGGTGCGATCCAGTCCTGACGGAATGTTTGTTGGCGAGCTGCGCGGATATCGATTCGAGCGACCCCGACGGCCTCACGCCGCTGATGTGGGCGGCGAAGGAGGGCGATCTTGATCTGCTGCAGCGCGTTCTGCGTTGCTCTCCAAGAATCGACGCCAGAGATACGAACGGACTTTCCGCGACGCACCACGCGCTTCTCGCCGGACAATTGGCGGCGCTGGAGATTCTCCTTCCGCTGACGACGCAACCCGATCAGCCAGCGGCTGATGGACGCAACCTTCTCGCGATGGCCTGCGACACCGGCGACTCGAGATTGATCGAGATGGTGCTGCAGCGCGCGCCCGCCAATTTGGAGTGGACCACAGGAACACGGAAAGCCTTGGTGTCGGCGATTTCTTCAGGGAAGACGGAGTTGATCCAACTTCTGCTCAGCCACCACCCAGCGCCGCCGACCACCGAAGACGGAAAGATTCCGTTGCTCGCACAAGCCATCGCGACGGACGACTCGCGAGTCTTCCAAGCACTTTTGGCGGCGGGAACGAATTTGAACGTCGTCCTGCCCACGCCGGTCGAGAAGTCGTTCGTCTCGCTTTTGAAAACCGAAGATCTCCGCGCTCACGCACGCGGCGATACCGGAATCACACCGCTCATGATTGCGGCCGGGTTGGGCAAGACGGAGTACGTTCGCGCTCTGCTGGCCGCGGGAGCTGACCGGAGACTGCAAACCGGGCGCTACAAAATGCTCGCGCTTTATTTTGCCACGCACACCAGGAACGTGAAGTGCATCCAGATGCTTCTCGGCCGAGGTCCTGATCCGGAGCAGTTGCGCATTGAAATCTCCCTCGCAAGACAGCGCGCGTCTGTGATCAAGGATGGCGTGCCGATTCTGCACACTCCAATCTCTACCGGGCGCAGCGGATTCGATACGCCCCCCGGTGAGTACGTTATTACGGATAAGAATCGCGATCATCGTTCCACCGTCTATCACGTGGATATGCCATTTTTCATGCGACTGAATTGTCTCGATTTCGGTATGCACGCGGGGGTGGTCCCAGATTATCCGGCATCCCATGGATGCATTCGCCTCCCGCCGGCTGTCGCGCGCAAGCTCTTTGCGGAGATCCCCGTCGGGACGCTCGTGGTGATCAACTAAGCGCGGCCCGTCGCTGGCCGGAGCGAAAGCGAGCGAGGCCTGTGAGTTTGCCAATGAAGAGGCGCCCTTTTAGAATGGCGCCTCGATGGATCGGTTGCTCCTCATCGCCTCCACGCTGTGCTTTTTCCTCGCTGTCGTGCGGACGGCGCTGCTCATTCGCGCGGGCGTTTTCCGGCCGGGGCGCTCCAGTTTTCTCGCGATCGCGGGCGGGTTTGTCTTGCAGACCGCGTTTCTGTGGGTGCGAGGAAAGGCGCTGGGCCGTTGTCCGTTGACGAATCTTTTCGAGGTCTTCGTCTTCATGGCGTGGTCGGTCGCGCTGATCTACCTGGTGATCGGCCCGACGTATCGCCTCTCGCTGATGGGCGCTTTCACCGCGCCGCTGGTTTTGCTCATTCAAACTTTCGCGCTCCTCGCCCCGATCGATCGCCCGCACGTGGCGAAGATGGCGGTGAATCCCTGGCTGGAGTTCCACGCCTCCATGTCGATCGTGGCCTACGGTGCTTTCGCGCTCGCCTGCGTCGCCGGCTTGATGTACCTCGTGCAGGAACGGCAACTCAAGACGCACCATTTGCATTCCGTCTTCCATCACTTGCCGCCGTTGACGGATTTGTATGCCGCCATCCATCGACTGCTCTGGCTCGGCTTCGGACTCTACACCGCCGGCTTGATCAGCGGCTTTTTGACCGGCGAGCCGCTGCCGCGGGTGAAGGTGGTGTGCGCGGTCGCGGTCTGGTTTTTCTACGGGGCGATTCTGCAAGGGCGTCACTTGTTCCGCCTGGCCCCGCGGCGCGTGGCCATGTTGTGCGTGATTGCTTTTACCGCCGCCGTTTCGGTTCTGTGGGCGATCACCTTCGTTTCGCAAAAGATTCCGGCCTGACGCGATGAATCTTTTTTGCGTCGGCCTCAGCCATCACACCGCGAATGTCGAAACGCGCGAACGTTATCTCCGCAACAACGAAGTCGACCGTGAGCTGCGCGAGAAGGCTGGTTGCAGCGAAGCGATTTTGCTTTCGACCTGCAACCGCGTGGAAGTCTACGGCGTCTCCCAAGGCGAGATGGAGAGCGCGACCATCGCGCGCTGTCTGACCACGGCTTCGTCTGAGTTCGAGGATGTCGGAACCAGTTTTTACAAATACGAAGGCGACGACTGCGCGCGGCATCTCTTCCGCGTCGCCTCGGGTCTCGACTCGATGGTGGTGGGAGAGACCGAGGTCCTCGGGCAGGCGAAGCAGGCCTACGCGGCGGCGCGCACTTCAGGCGGCGCGGGACCATTGTTGCATCGGCTTTTTCAACGCGCGTTTCGCGTCGCCAAACAAGTGCGGACGCATACCGACATCACGCGGGGTGCGGTCTCGGTCGGCTCCGTGGCGGTCGATCTCGCGGTCAAGATTTTTGGCGAATTAAAAACGCGCAAAGTGCTCGTCCTCGGCGCGGGCGAAACGAGCGAGCGGACGGCGCGGGCCCTGGTCTCGCGCGGTGTCACTGATCTGCGCGTGACCAACCGTTCGGGCGAACGCGCGGAGCATCTCGCGGCGCTCGTCGGCGGCTGCGCCGTCGGCTTCAATGGATGGGAGAATCAATGCCGGGAGATCGATATTTTGATTTCGTCCACGGCTGCGGAGGAGCCGCTGCTCACGCGTGAAAAGCTCGCGCCGATTTTGCGCGATCGTTGGGATCGCCCGCTTTTCATCATCGACATCGCGGTGCCGCGCGACGTGGCCCCGGAGGTGAATGAAATGGAAGGAGTCTTCCTTTACGACATCGATTCGCTGCAATCGATCGCCGAGCAATCGCTCGCGCTTCGCCGGCAGCAGGTCGCGGCGGGGGAAGAAATCATTGCGGAGCATGTGGCCGATTTCGGCGGTTGGTTGCGTAACGCGCGCCGTGGCGCGCTGCCCGAGTGACGCTCGCGCGGACAGCGTGATCGCCGAGGCGCCGCTGCGCACGTCCGAGTCGTGAGGCGGATCGTTCTCGGCACGCGCGGGAGCGAGCTTGCGCGCGCGCAAACGTCGCTCGTGGAAGCGGCTCTTCGCGCAACGCAACCGAATCTCGAGGTCGCAATCGAAATCATCACCACCCGCGGTGATGAGAAGCGCGGCCCAATTGCAGGAGACCATCGACCCTCGGGCGGGACGAAAGGGACTCTTCACTGGTGAAATCGAGCGCGCACTTCTCAGCCGGGAGATCGATGTGGCGGTTCACAGCGCGAAGGATTTGCCGAGCGAGGCGACGCCGGGATTGGAAATCTGTGCGGCGCTGCCGCGCGCCGCGGTGGAGGATGTTCTGGTCATGAAGGCCGGCGCGGATTTGGCGACGCTCTCCGCCGGAAGCACCGTCGCGACCGGCAGCGTGCGGCGCCAGCATCAGCTGCGTTGGTTGCGGCCGGATCTGAACATTCACGACCTGCGCGGCAACGTGCCGACGCGTTTGCGCAAACTGATCGCGAATTCCTGGGACGCGATTATTCTGGCGCGCGCGGGTCTGGAAAGACTTGGCTTCGATTGTTCGCGCGGCACGATCAGCTTTGAGGGGCAGGTGCTGCAGATTTTTCGTTTGCCGACAGATCAATTCACCCCGGCCGGCGGCCAGGGCATCGTGGCCTGCAGGTTCGGAGCGACGATGCCGAGACGCGGCGCATCATCGAAGAACTGAACCACGCTGAAACGCTGTTGTGCTTGCGCGCCGAGCGAGAATTCTTGCGCTTGCTGCAAGGTGACTGCGGCACACCAGTAGGCGTGCTCGCGACGATGAACGGCGGCGTGATGACAATTTGCGCGCAGTTTTTCGACGGCAACCGCGCCGAACCTCGCGTCGCGAAGTTAGGAACAATGACGCGGACAGCGAACCGGAGATGCTCGGCGCGGAACTTTTGGGATTGATCAATGGCGGATAAGAAACAGCAGGGAAAATGTTTTCTGGTCGGCGCGGGTCCGGGCGATCTCGGGCTGGTCACGTTGCGCGCGAAGGAGTGCATCGAGCAGGCGGAGGTGATCGTCTACGATTACCTCTGCAATCCCGAAATGTTGCAGTGGGCGCCGGAAAGTGCGGAGACGATTTTCGCTGGGAAGAAGGCGGGCGCGCACACCTTGACGCAGGAGGAAATCAACGCGCTGCTCGTGCAAAAGGCCGCGCGAAGGGAAACACGTCGTTCGGCTGAAGGGCGGCGATCCGTTCGTCTTTGGTCGCGGCGGGGAAGAGGCGCAGGCGCTCGCGCGTGCCGGTCTCCCGTTCGAGATCGTGCCGGGAATCACCTCGGCGATTGCCGGACCTGCTTACGCCGGAATTCCGGTGACGCATCGCGGGAGCAATTCTCACGTGACGTTTTTCACCGGACACGAAGATCCCGCAAAGTCCGAAAGCTCGATCGATTTCGCGGCGCTCGCGAAACTCGGCGGCACGCAGGTCATGCTCATGGGTGTCGAGCGGATCGCAGCGATCAGCCAGGAAATGCTGGCGCAAAGGAATGCGTCCCGATTTGCCGGTGGCGCTGATTCGTTGGGCGACGACGGGCCGGCAGGAGACGCTGGTGGGCACGTTGGAGAACATCGCGCAACGCGTCGCGGAGACTGGATTCGAAGCGCCGGCGGTGGCCGTCTTTGGCGAGGTGGTTTCGCTGCGCGACGAATTGAATTGGTTCGAAGGCCGGCCCGCTTTCCGGCAAACGCATCGTGGTTACGCGGACGCGAACGCAGGCCGGCGTCTTGAGCGCGCAACTCGCGCGATCTGGGCGCCGACGTGATCGAATTGCCCACCATCCGCATCGAACCGCCGAGCGATCTGCGCGCGTTCGCGGAGCTGGTGCAGGATGCACATGCCTACGATTGGATTGTCTTCACCAGCCCGAACGGCGTGACCGCGTTCTTCGATCTTTTCTACAAGCTCTACGACGACGCGCGTGAGATCGGCGGGGCGAAAATCGCCGCGATCGGACCGGCGACCGCGCAGCGGATCAAGGAATACCACTTGCATGTCGATCTGCAGCCGGAGGAGTTCGTCGCTGAATCGGTCGTGCGCGAATTCAAGAAGCAGGGCGGGGTGGAAAATCTGCGAATTCTTTTGGCGCGTGCGGAGAAGGCGCGGGACGTGCTTCCGAGGGAACTCTCCGCCATGGGAGGAATTGTAGATGAAGGCTTCGCTTACCGGACGGTACCCGAGACGCGCGACGATCACGGCGCGCGCCGCCGGCTATTGGAGGAGGGGGCGGACCTGATCACGTTTACCAGCTCCTCGACGGTGGAAAACTTCCTCGCCTTGGGACTTCCGTGGCCTGCCGGAATGCAAGTCGCGACCATCGGTCCCGTGACCTCCAAGACGGCGCGGGAGCGCGGATTGACGGTCGACGTCGAAGCACGGCAGCACGACATCCCGGGATTGGTCGCCGCGATTCGAAAATTCTACGCCCGCAAATCCTGAATGATCACCAACGGAGAAATCAAGCTGCCGGACGAGTTCGCCTCGACCATGCAACAACTGGTGGCCGAAGCGGAGAAGAACATCTCGCCTGAAGCACTCGCCTCGGTCGGTGGAGCGGGCGCGGGATCGGCGGAGATCCACGCCGAATTGGTCGCGCTGAACGAGCGGATGGCGGGACTGGCGCGAGCGGTCTCGAACGGGCTGGCGAAGGTAACGGCCGCCCTCCCGACGGAAAACGACACCGAGCAAATGCAGCGCATGGACGAGCATCTCGTGGCCCTGCGCAACACGGAGAGCGTCAACCAGCGGCTCTTCAATTCGCTCCACCAGGAGCTGAAAAGTTACCGCGATAATTTTCTGCGCGAGTCCCTGCAGAAGCCATTCATCCGCGATCTCGTCGTCCTCTTTGACGACCTTAACAGTCTGGCATCACAGATGGAAAAAGCCGGCGAGACACCGGGGAAAAAACAGGGAGCGATCGCGCAATGGTCCGCGAACCTGCAAAACGCGATCCATTCGCTGGTCGAGGTCTTGCACCGGATGGAGGTGACCGAAATCGAGCCGAAGGAAATGGTCGATCGCACCTTTCACCGCGTGGTCAGCCACGAGCCGGCGGATTTCGCGGAGGACGACGGCCGCATCGTGATGCGCATCAAGCGCGGTTTCATCTGGCGCGACCAGGTTTTGCGCCCGGAAGAAGTGGTCGCGAAACGCTTTGCCTGACGCAGTGGCTGGGGAGCGGAATTCTCGTCCGCCGGGGCTCCGTTTCTGATCTGCGCGGAACCTAATTTCCCTGTGCTTTCCGGCATGGAAACTGCACCTATGGCCGGAGTTGCCTAGTCCACCAAATCAAAACGGCAGTTTCGATCTCGCACCATATGTCTACACGCAAAGCTATCGGCATCGATCTCGGCACCACATTTTCCGCCGTCGCGCACATCGACGCCTACGGAAAGCCGCAGATCATCCCCAACTCGGAAAGCGAACGGATCACGCCCTCGGTCATCCTCTTTGAAGGCGGGAACGCCGTCGTCGGGACGCACGCGAAAAATAACTCGGTCGCGGAGCCGGAGAAGATCGTCGATTTCGTGAAGCGCGAAATGGGAAAACCGAAGGCCCAGTTTCAACGCGAGTTCGACGGCAAGGTTTTTTCCGCGGAAGAATTGTCCGCCATCATCCTGAGGAAGCTCAAAGCGGACGCCGAGAAATATCTCAAACAGGAAGTGACGGACGCGGTCATCACCGTGCCGGCGTACTTCAACGACGCCGAGCGCACGGCGACGATCACCGCCGGGCAGCTTGCCGGGCTCAACGTTCTCCAGGTCGTCAACGAGCCGACGGCCGCCGCGGTCGCCTACGGACTGGACAAGCTGGAGCAGGATCAGACCGTTTTTGTTTTCGATCTCGGCGGCGGCACCTTCGACGTCACGATCATGCGGATCGAAGGCCACAGCATCACGATGCTGGCGACGAATGGCGACCATCGCCTCGGCGGAAAGGATTGGGATGACGTCATCGTCAATCTGGTCGCGGAGGAATTCGATCGCGCCTACGGGGAAAATCCGCTGCTCGACCTGCAAAGCTATCAGGACCTGCAAAGCCGCGCGCTGGCCGCGAAGATCCAGCTCTCCAGCCGGCCCCGCAGTACCGATCGTCCACAATTACAATGGCAAGAGCGTGAAGGTCGAACTGACGCGGGAAGAACTCGAGGAGAGAACGCGTCACCTCGTCGAGAAGTGCAAGACGATGTGCGAAATGGTCATGCAGGAAGCGAAGCTCGAGTGGGACCAAATCGACAAGGTCTTGCTCGTCGGCGGCATGACGCGGATGCCGATGGTGCGCGAAATGATGGCGCGGCTCTCGCCGGTGCCGCTCGTCGATGACGTCAACCCGGATGAAGCGGTCGCGATCGGTGCCGCGATCCAGGCGATTCTCGTCATGCTGGAGGAGGAAACGACCTCGGGCTGAAAGGTGCTGCCAGACGATACGCGGCAGCAGTTTTCCTCGCGTGACGGCGGCCTGATGCAAGTGACCAACATCACCTCGCACACCCTCGGGGTGGTGCTGTGGGACGATGCGCAGCTCGAGGAATACGTCTTCCCGATGATCCACAAGATGAGTGCGATCCCGGCGGCGGCGAAGAATTTCTTTGGCACCGCGAGCGCGAACATGCCGCGGGCGGTGGTGCGCATCGTGGAAGGCGAGAGCACGTTGCCGGGCGAGTGCACCCCGCTGGGGACGTGCGATGTGGAGTTGCCGCCGTTCCTGCCCAAGGGCTCGCCGGTGGAATTGGTTTACGAATACAACGCGAACCAGGTCCTCGAGGTTGCCGTCGCATGCCTGCGGCAACGAAACGAAAATTCAGATCGAGCGAAACACCGGCCTGGCGCCGCATGAGATCGCCCAAGCCACGGCGAGTCTCGCGACCCTGCGGGTTTCGTAAAGATGCTCGAGGTGAATCTCCTCTTTCCTATCCCACTCCCGGACGATCCGAATAAGTGGAACGGCTGGAGCAAGTATAAATCGCCGAATTACTACGAGCGCCTCTGTCTCGATCCGGAGGAGCGTCCGAGCAACGAGCTCATCGAAGGGCATTGCCGCGAGCTCCTTCGCTGGTGGCAAAAAAAACTGCCGCTGAAGAATCAGCCGAGCAATCCGCTCGCGCAATTATTGCGTCCGGGCCTCGATGAATCTTCGCGTTACTTGACGGAAGCCCGCGTGGAGTTGCTCAATCCGCGGCGTCGGCAGCAACTCGATGACGAGCTCTCCGCGCAAGCGCAGGAGCAGGCGGTTGCCGAATTTCATAAGTATCTGACCTTCGCGCTGGCCGACGGAGTCCTGCGGGCGGAGGAAGAAAAGAATCTCCTGCGCTTCGGCCGCGAGCATAAACTTACGGACGACCAGATTCTCAGCTATATCGAGGCCGAGCTGCGCGATAGCGGCGCCACCCGCGCACCGGTCGTGGAAGCACCCCCAGAGGAAGCCGTTCCGCGGACGGCGAGGGCGCCGCGCCCCCGGCGCCGCACGCTCGAACCGAAGGACGAATTTCTCCGAATGCTGCAGCTGACCGGGCTCGACAGCGATGGCATGAGCGACGACACCCGCGACGCCTTCGTGAACATGGCGGAGAATCTCGGGATCGATCCCGGTGACGCGGAGGATATCATCGATCTCTACCTGGACGAAGCGGACGCGAAGGCGAATCCTGCCGATGCGCCCGCGCCCAAGATCCAGGTCAAAGCTCCGACCGCCGGTCGTGGCTGCTCCAGTGCCGGAGCCGGCCCCTTCCGTGGAGGAACCGGCGATCGATCCCGCGGACGAGCGCGACTCGCTTTGCTCCCTTCGCCAACTCGGTCGGCGGCCAAATGCTCTTTGTTCCATCGGGAAAATTCGCGATGGGCAGCGAAGATTCCGAAGCCGCGCCTAACGAACGGCCGATCACCAGCGTGACGCTGACCCGCTATTACATTTCCCGATTTCCGGTGACGAATGGGGAATATGAACAGTTCGACCGCGGCCATGCGCAGAAACGCATGGCCGGCGCCGGCGATCTACACCCGGTTGTCTATGTCAACAGCCTCGAGGCGATGAAATTCTGCCAGTGGCTGACGACGCGCGAACGGAAGAAATACCGCCTGCCGACGGAGGCGGAATGGGAGTATGCCGCGCGCGGTTCAGACGGGCGAAAGTATCCCTGGGGCAATTACAGTCGCCGGGGCGATCTCGCGAATTTTGCCGACAAGAACACGGTCTTCGCCTGGAGTGATCGCGAGATCAGCGATGGCTTTGCGGAGAGCTCCCCTGTGGGCGCCTTTCCCTTGGGCGCGAGCCCGTTTGGCTTGGAAGACATGGCCGGGAATGTTTGGGAATGGTGTCTGGATTATTTCGAAATGTACCGCGGCGCGCCGAAGGTGAATCCGCGCGGCGCGACCGCCGGAGCCAAGCGGGTCTATCGCGGCGGGAGTTGGAAGTCGCGCTTCAACAGCCTGCGAACGACCACCCGCGGATCGAACGTCCCCAATTATTCCTGCAACGATCTTGGCTTCCGCATCGTGTGCGAATGCGAATGAGTTAACGCGAGCTTGTCATTCGTGGCCCGGACGGGGAATCTCTCCCCGAGCCCCTGAAGGTCACTTCATGACATGCCCGTAGATTCAACTGAACCACCGGCCGAAACTGGGGCGGTCGCGTTCACCCACGTCGACCAGTATCTCGCGATCGGCCAACAAGCCGGCGCCTCCGATATTCACCTCGGGGTGAATGCACCGCCGATCTGGCGCTTGCAGGGAACGCTGCAGCCGATCTGGCCGGATGCGCCGCGGCTGACCGCGGAGGAGACCGCGGCGCTCGCGGACAGTTTTCTCCCGGAGGTGCAGAAGGCGCTCCTCGCGAAGCGCGGCGATGCGGATTTTGCCTATGCCACGGAGTTCGGCCGCTTCCGCACGAGCGTGGTGCGGCAACGGCTCGGCGTTGATCTGGTTTTCCGCATCATCAATACGCAGGTGCGGACGATGGACGAGCTGGGTTTGCCGGAGCATTTGCAGTTGCTCACGCGTTACCAGAACGGGCTCATCCTCGTGACCGGCTCGGTCGGGAGCGGCAAATCGACCACGCTCGCCGCGCTCGTCGAGCAGGTGAACCTCGAGCGGCGCGAGCACATCATCACTCTCGAGGATCCGATCGAATACATCTTCGAGCCGAAGGGTTGCCACATCACGCAGCGCGAAGTGCACACGCATACCGTGTCGTTCAGCGCCGCCTTGCGCGGCGCGCTGCGCGAAGATCCGGACGTGATCATGATCGGGGAGATGCGCGACCTCGAGACCATTTCGCTCGCGATCACCGCCTCCGAGACGGGGCATCTTGTCTTGGGAACGCTGCACACCGGGAATGCCTCGCGCACGCTCGATCGATTGCTCGATGTTTTCCCGGTCGATCAACAGGAGCAGATCCGCATGATGGTGAGCGAATCGCTCCGCGGCATCATCAGCCAACAACTCGTCCCGCGGGCGGATGGAACCGGCCGCGTGCTCGCGCTCGAAACGCTGACGAACACGCCGGCGGTGGCCAACGTCATCCGCGAAGCGAAAACCTACATGCTGCCGGGCATCATCCAGACCGGGAAGAAGCAGGGCATGCAGCTAATGGATGATGCGCTGATCGACTTGTTTGATCGCCAGCTGATCAGCGGCGAAGAAGCCTACGCGCGCGCCGAACAGAAAGAGATGATGCGGCAACATGTGCAGAAAGTATGAAGGATGATGGAAGAAGTAAGAGGTTCCTAATTCATCTTTCCTAATTCTTCACTTCTCTTCCATGGCCTACATCGATCAATTCTTCGCGGTGCTCGTCGAGCAGGGCGCGTCCGATCTGCACATCAGCGAAGGTCAACCGCCGAAGATGCGCAAGCACGGCGACGTCGCTGCCGATTCGGCCGGAAGCGGTCACGCAGGAAGAAGCCGCCTACATGCTGAGCGAGATCGCGGGTCCGGAAAACTGGGCGCTTTTCGAAGAGCGCGGCGATCTGGATTTCGCCTACGAAATGGATCGCGAGTCGCGTTTCCGTTGCAACTTCCTGAAACAAGCGGGCGGCTATGGCGCCGTCTTTCGTTTGATTCCGACGAAGATCGCTTCGCTCGAGCAACTCGGGATTCCGCCGGTGGTGAAAGAATTTGGCCATCTGCGCGGCGGGCTCGTGCTGGTCACCGGCCCGACTGGCTCCGGCAAATCGACCACGCTGGCGGCGTTGATCGATTACATAAACGAGAATTTTTCCCGGCACATCGTGACGATCGAGGAGCCGATCGAGTTCGTGCACGAAAACAAGCGCAGCGTGATCACGCAACGCGAGGTGCCGATCAATACCGTCTCCTTTCCCGATGGTTTGAAAGCGGCGCTGCGGGAAGACGCGGACATCGTGCTCGTCGGGCGAGATGCGCGATCTGGAGACGATCTCGCTCGCCCTGACCGCGGCGGAAACGGGACTGCTGGTCTTCGGAACGCTGCACACGAACAACGCGCGCAAGACCGTCGATCGCATGGTGGATGTCTTTCCCGGCGAACAAGCAGGCGCAGGCGCGCACGATGTTGGCGAATTCGCTGCGCGGAGTGCTTGCGCAGTTGTTGCTCAAGAAGGCGGACGGGAGCGGGCGCGTCGCGGTCAATGAGATCCTGGTCGGGAATGCGGCCGTGGCCGCGATCATCCGCGAAGGCGCGACGCAAAAACTGCAGGATGTGATCGTGGCCGGCAAAGGGCAGGGGATGCAGTTCATGGACGACGCGATCTGGGCGTTGCTCCAGCAGGGCATCGTCTCGCCGCACGAAGCCTTCATGAAGGCGATCGACAAGAATCTCTTCAAGAAGTTCCTCCCGGCGGAGGAACAAGGCTTCGCCAACTCCGCCGGCGCCACGCCCGACGAGAAGCGCGTGCCGGGGAATTTTGTCAAGGCCAGGAGCCGATCCTAGCTGGGTGCGCCATCCATTTGTCACGTTGACAGCGGAAACGCCGGATGGTATCCGTCGCGCAATTTCTGAACGCACTACTCGATAGTCAGGTGCTGGTGCTGAACCGCCTCTGGCAGGCGGTTAATATCTGCTCGGCGCGTCGTGCTTTTACGCTCCTCTACCAGGGGCACGCGCAGGTCGTCTCCTCCGATCCGCAGAATAATTTCCTCACGCACGACTTCGATAGCTGGCGCGATTTTTCCGCCACCGCGCCGGAGCACGAGATGGTCACGACGATCTCGTGGAAGATCCGCGTGCCGCGGGTCATCGTGCTGCTGCTCTTCGATCGGTTGCCGAAGAAGGAAGTGAAGTTTACCCGGCACAATGTTTTCGAGCGCGACAAGAACACCTGTCAGTATTGCGGGCACGCTTTCGATCGCAGCGAGCTGAATCTCGATCACGTCCTGCCGCGCGATAAAGGCGGCCTAACGACTTGGGAGAACGTCGTCTGCTCGTGCATCCCGTGTAACACGCGGAAGGGAAATCGGCTGCCGCACGAGGCGCACATGACTCTGATTCGCAAGCCGAAGCGTCCGAAGTGGCGGCCTTTTGTGCACGTCACCTTCTACGTCGCAGCATCACGAAAGCTGGCGGCACTTCGTCGATCTCGCCTACTGGAACGTCGAGCTGAGCGACTGAGGGTCGATAAGGCTGTCATCCCGAGCTGCAAGACGGCGAGGACCTCACGCAGGTGGTGGTTCACCCAATCTCGTGTGTGATCAGTAGCGAGGAGGTGAGGTCCCTCGGCGCGCTTCGCCAGCCTCGGGATGACCGCTTCAACGCGTTGCTGCAACGGGCGCATCCGAGCGCGGTCGCAACGCATTCAAGATCGGCTCGGGGTAAACGCCCAGGACGATAATGCCTGCCATCAGCGCGATCATCGTTACGCGAGACAAGCTGCTGAGCGGCGACGGGTTCGGTGTTCGTTGATGCTTCCCAATACATCGCGCGCACGACCTTGAGATAGTAGTAGAAACCGCACGCGACCGTGATCACGCCGACGACCAGCAGCGTGGTCTGATGCTGCCGAATGGCGGCGTCGAAGATGAAAAACTTGCCGAGGAATCCGGCGGTGAATGGAACCCCCGCGAGCGACGCCATCGCCATCAGCATGGCGAAGGCGAGAAAAGGCGAGCGTTTGGCCAGGCCGTTGAAGTCTTCGATGTGTTCGCCGGTTTGATCCGCGACCACGATGAGGACGGCGAAGCTCAGCATCGTCATGAGCAGATAGGCGACGAGATAAAAGACGACCGCCGTCTCCCGCCAGACGACGACGACGCCGATGAGCAGATATCCCGCGTGCGCGATGCTCGAGTAGGCGAGCAGTCGTTTCAGATTGGTTTGCGGAAGCGCGGCGAGATTGCCGTAGATCAGGGTGAGCGCGGCGAGCACCACGAGCAGACGCTGCATCTGCGGCAGCATGAAGAACGGTTCGAGCACCCGCAGCAGCACGACGAAGCCGGCGGCCTTCGAGCCGACGGAAAGAAACGCGGTCACCGGAGTCGGCGCGCCTTGATAAACATCGGGCACCCAGATCTGGAACGGCACCGCGGCGATCTTGAAACCGAGCGCGACCAGCACGAGCGCCATGCCGAAAAGCGCCGGGCCTTGCTCGACCGCCGGCTTCGCAAGCACCGTCCGCGATGCGCGCCAGATTCGTCTCGCCGGTCACGCCGAAAATCCAGGTGATGCCGTAAACCAGAAAACCGGTCGAGAGCGCGCTCAGGATCAGATATTTCACGCCGGCTTCCAGCGTCGCCGGATTGCGCCGGGTGAAAGCGACGAGCACGTAGAACGACATCGTCACCAGCTTCGAGCGAGACGAAGATCATGACGAAGTCGATCGCCGACGCCATCCACATCAGCCCGGCGCAGGTGAAGATCGGAAGCGCGAAAAATTCGCCGAGCCCGGATTGATGGGTCGCGCCGTGGATCGATTGCCGCACGATCGGCGCGTAATCGATCATCATGATCAGGACGAGAATGGTGGTGACGAGCGCGAAGCGTTTGAAGAAAATCGCGAGCGGATCGGCGGTGTAGAAACTCCAGAAACCCGTCGCGGCGGCTGGTGGCGGCGGCGACAGAAAGAAGCTGGCGACGAGCACGGCGCCGAGGCCGAGGATCGCCGATGAACGCCAGCGAGCGCTTTGTCGATCTTGCTCGGCGAACGCTTCGACCATCAGGACGACCAGTCCGAGGACGAGCACTTCGATTTCGAGAGAGGGGCGCGTCGATCATTTGGTCGCGGAGAAGTAATTCTTGAACGCGGGCGTCAGGATTCGGACGAAAGATCTGCGGGAAGAATCCGATCCAGAGCGTGACCGCGACGAGAAGTCCGATCGGCACGCCGCAGCTGCTGCCGAAGATCGGGCATCGCCGCCCAGCGATTCAGCGCATGGCGCCCATGAAAGTCGCGCGGTAGGCGCGCAGCATGTAGACGGCGGAAATGACCACGCCCCACAACGCGAGCACCGTGGCGACTTGGAAGATGGTGAAAGCGGTCCAGGTCCGCGCCGTTGCGGAAGGCGCCGAAGAAAACCATCACTTCGCCGGCGAAGTTGGCGAAGCCGGGCAAGCCGATGGCGGCAAATGCGCCCAGGCCGAAGGCGAACGCGCCCAGCGGCATCACCTTGCGCGAGACCGCCGAGATCCGAGAGCAGCAAAGTGCCGGTGCGCTGCGCGCATTTCTCCGGCGATGGCAAAGAGCAAGCGCGATCGAAATTCCGTGCGCGAAGATCAGGATGGCGGCGCCGTTCGTGCCGAGAAGATTGCCGCTCGCGATCCCGAGGAAGATGTAGCCCATGTGCATCACGCTCGAATAACCGAGCATCCAATCGAGCCGCTTCTGCGCGATCGTCACCAGGCCGACATAGATGATGTTGCCTAACAAGAGGACGATCAGCAGCGTGGCCCAGTGCTGCGCGCCCTCCGGGCAGCAGCGGCAGCGCGATGCGCAGCAGACCGTAGAGGCCAAATTTCTTCAGCACGCCGGCGTGCAGCATCGCGGCCGGCGCCGGCGCGGAGGCGTAGGCTTCGGGCGCCCAGGTGTGGAACGGGAAAGAGCGAGACCAGAATGCCAAAGCCGATCAGGAGCAGCAAGAAGATGTGGCTTTGCGCATCGGCCGGGATCTGGCCCGCGGTCGCCGCGGCTTGCAGCGCGCGGAGATCGAAGCTGCGCGCCGCTTCCGGCACGCTGCGATAAAGCAGGATCAAGCCCAGCAGCAGGATGAAGCTGCCGGTCGCGAGATAGATCGTGATTTTCCACGCCGCGGCGAAGCGATTGCCGCGTTCCCCAGATTCCGATGAGGAGAAACGTCGGAATCAGCGCGAGCTCGTGAAAGGCGTAGAAGAAAAAGAGATCGAGCGAAGCGAATGCTCCCATCGCGCCCGCCGGCGATGAACAGGAGGCAGGCGTAGAAGGCGTGTTCGTGCTGCGCGATTTTGCCGGTGAACCAGACGGCGGCGAGCGGTCACGATCGCGGTGAGCAAAATCATGATCAGGCTCAGGCCATCGACGCCGAGGGCGAAATTGCAGCCGCCACTCCGCGCTGATCGGCAGCGAGGTGACGAATTGAAATCCGTCGTGGCCGCGCTCGAATCCGGCGAACGCGAGCAGCGTCGCGACCAGCGTCAAACCCGCAGCCGCGAGCGACGGTGCGCCGCGCCGGCGCGCCGGCCAGAATCGGCGAGCGCCGCGAGCAGCGGACAGAAGACGATGAAGAGCAGGATCATCGGAAAACGGTGAAGTAGATCAGCCCGACGATGCCCAGGCCGAAGAGAAACGAATAGGCCTGCAGGTTGCCGACTTGGAAGCAGCCGGAGCAACGAGCCGAAGCCCCAGGTCGCGCCGCTCGACGCCGCGCACGACCGCCGGCATCGAGAATCCAGCGATCGAGGAACGCGGAGATGCTGCGCGAGCAATTCCTGCGTCACGCCGATGAGCCAGCCGTAGAATCTCATCGAGGTAAAAGCGCTCGGCGCAAGAGGGCGAGATCGAGCGGGTCGCTTTCGCGATTGCGGTAGAGCAGGAAGGCGAGCGACGACGCCGACGAGCATCGCGGCGAGTGGCGAGAATCGGCACGAGGCGACCGGCTTCGGTGTTCGTGCGGCGAGGGCAGGAAATGTGTTCGCGACAAATCCAAAACCCGCGAGCGCCGCCGGAATCGCGAGCACGATCAGCGGACCGGTCATGACCAGCGGCGACTCCCGGCCCGTGCGCGCGCGTGTTCGCTGCGCGGCTTCCCGAAGAAAACGACCAGCACGAGACGCAGCATGTAGAACGCGGTCAGGAACGCGGTGAAAAGCGCGAGCGCAGAAGATCGGCATGATTCTTCTCGTAGGCGAGCGCGAGGATCGCGTCCTTGCTGAAGAAGCCGCTGAAAGGCGGGCAGCCGATGAGCGCGAGCGTGCCGATCAGGAAGGTGACGAAACGTGATCGCGCAGCCTGCCGGCGAGTCCGCCCATCTTCCAGATGTTCTGCTCGTGATGGAGCATGATGATGATCGAACCCGCGCCGAGGAAGAGCAGCGCCTTGAAGAAGGCGTGGGTGAAGAGGTGGAACATCGCCGCTTCGCCCGAGGCGAGCCCGACCGCCATGACCATGTAGCCGAGCTGCGACAGGGTGGAGTAGGCGAGGATGCGCTTGATGTCGTTCTGCTGCGTCGCGATCAGCGCGGCCAGGACGGCGGTGATGGTTCCGATCCACGCGATGACCGTGAGCGCCTGCGGCGAGGCTTGGATGAGAAAGCCGACGCGCACCAGCATGTAAACGCCCGCGGCCACCATCGTCGCGGCGTGGATCAGGGCGGAGACCGGCGTCGGGCCTTCCATCGCGTCCGGCAACCAGACGTGCAGCGGGAATTGCGCGGACTTGCCGACCGCGCCGCAGAAAATCAGCAGCGCGGCGGCGGTCGAGAAATCCGGGATGAGTCGGTGATGCGTCGCCATTCCTGCCGCGATCTCCGTGAAAGACGACCGAGCCGGTCGCGGTCCAGACCATCAGGATGCCGAGCATGAAGCCGAAATCGCCGATGCGGTTGGTGAGGAACGCCTTCTTCGCCGCGTCGGCCGCGGCGCGGTCGCGCTCGAACCAATGACCGATGAGCAAATAGGAACTGACGCCGACCAGTTCCCAGAAGATGAACATCATGACGAAGTTGTTCGCGAGGACGATGCCGAGCATCGAGAACATGAAGAACGAGAGCGCGGCGAAGTAGCGCGATTTGCCCGCGTCGTCGCGCATGTAGCCGAGCGAGTAGATGTGGATGAGCGCGCCGACGCCGGTGACGAGCACGAGCATGGTCTTGCTCAGGTCATCGAGGACGAAGCCGAGCGGGACGTAGAGGAGCGGCTTGAGGTCGATCCAGATGAGCTCGCGCCGCGGAGATGCTGGGCGAAGCGAAGATCGACGCAACTGCAGATGAAACCCGATGACCGCGGCGCCGACGGAAATGATTGCGCTAACCTCGGCCGAGACGGCGCGTGAGCAGGACGATGACCGCGGCCGAGACCAGCGGCAGCAGCAGAACGTACCAGGGAAGGGCGCTGCTCATTGCGAATCAGAATTTCAGGCTGCTGATGTCTTCCACATGCGTCGTTTGGCGGGCGCGATAGAGCGCCACGATGATGGCGAGACCGACCGCGACTTCCGCCGCTGCCACGGTGATGATGAAGAAGACGAAGACCTGCGCGTTGTAATTCGGGAGACCGTCGGCGCCCACGCGGAAGCGCGAAAAGGCGACGAGCGAAAGATTGGCCGCGTTCAGCATCAACTCGAGCGACATGAAGATGATGATGATGTTGCGGCGCAGGATCACGCCGGCGAAGCCGATCGTGAAAAGCAGGCCGCTGACGATGAGATAATCGCCCAGCGTGACCATGTTCAACGAAGCTCGCGTTTGCTCAGCACGATCACGCCGATGGTCGCGACCAGGACGAGCACGCCGATGATTTGGAACGGCAGGTTGTAGTTGCTGAAAAGCAGCAGGCCGACCTGATGGACATCGTCGGCATCGGCGGCGAAGGGAGAGCGGGGAAAGGTTGACTCGGCGCCGCGGAGCTGTCCGACGACGAAGCAAATCTGCACGAAGAAGCGCGAGCGCGACCGCCGATGCCGCCGGCGAAGGCGACGACGTTCATCTTCGGCGGCGTTCCTCCGCCCGCAGATCGAGCAGCATGATGATGAACAAGAAAGAGCACCATGACCGCGCCGGCGTAGACGAGCACCTGAATGATGCCGATGAAGAACGCATCGAGCGACATGAAGAGCGCGGACGAGACCGAGGAAGCAAACGACAAGGCTGAGCGCGCTCGCGACCGGGTTGCGGTTGATCACGACGGCGGCGCCGAAGACGAGCATGACGCGCGAAGATCCAGAAGAGAAGGCGGCATTGGTTCGGTTGCAGATGCAGATGGAATACGGCGAAGGCGATCTTGAAATCTGAGTCCGATCTGAATCTGCGTTCATTTCTTCTCGTTCCACTTCAAGACGACGCCTTGCATGACGCCGCCGAGCTCGAGCAGCTTCTCCTTGTCGTGCACCATCTCCGCGCGGGTGAAGCCGGTGATGGCGTAATCTTTGCGCAGGAAGATCGCCTGCTCCGGGCAAACCTCTTCGCACATGCCGCAGTAGATGCAGCGGATCATGTCGATGTCGAATTCGTGCGGAAATTTTTCGACCTTGGCGAACTTGTCGTCCGCCGGAAGTTCGCCCGGGACGATCCTGATCGCGCGCGGCGGACAGATGAATTCGCAGAGCTGGCAGGCGACGCAGCGGATCCGGCCCGCGGTCATCGCGCACCAGCGCCGGCGCGCCGCGGTAATGCTCCGGCAGGTGGCTGTCCCATTTTTCCTCGGGATACTGCATGGTCACCTTCGTGCGCCCGATGAGCATGTTCTTGAAGTGGCGAAGGGTAATCGCCATGCCGCCGAGGATCGCGGGCAGGTAGAGCGCGCTCCTTCCAGTTCAGCTTTGGGCGCGAGACGGTGATGGCCATGAAGAGTCAGACAGGATTTACAGGATTAACAGGATCGAAGAAGACAGAGGAGGACGCGTCTCAAAGCGCGTCTCGTGCTTCAATCCTGAAAATCCTGTTAATCCTGTCCATTTATTGCGGGAAGTAGGCGAGGATGATGGCCGCGACGAAGATGTTGACGAGCGCGATCTCGAAAAAGAAAACCCAGCCGAGCCGCATCAGTTGATCGTAGCGGAAGCGCGGCAGCGTCCAGCGCACCCAGATGAAGACGAGGAGCAGGGCGGTCACCTTGCCGAAAAAGGTCGCGATGTTGAACAGACCGCCGACGATCCCGCGCCAGCCGTCCGCCGAGCCGGTGACCAAGCACCCAGTGGAAGCTGCCGTGCCACGAGGGAATGGGCAGATGCCAGCCGCCGAGGAAGAGGGTGACGATGATCGCGGAGCCGGTGATCATGGCGGCGTATTCGCCGAGGAAGAAGAGCGCGAATTTCATCGAGCCGTATTCGGTGTGATATCCGCCGACGAGTTCGGTTTCGGCTTCGGGCAAGATCGAACGGCAGGCGATTGGTCTCGGCGAAGATCGCGATCGTGAAGACGCAGAAGGAGATGAACATCGGGATCGCGAGGAGCCATTTCTGCGGGCTCGTCCAATCGCCGATGAATGGCGCAATCATCCAGCCATGCTCGATTTGGTAGCGAACGATTTCCGTCAGCCGAAGCTGACCGACGAGGAGGAAGATCGGGATGACGGCCAGACCGAGCGACAACTCGTAGGAGATCATCTGCGAGGTGGAGCGGACGCCGCCGAGAAAGGGATACTTCGAGTTCGACGACCAGCCGGCGATGACAATGCCGTAAACGCCTAACGAAGCGATGGCGAAGACGTAGAGGACGCCGACGTTGATATCGGCGATCACCATCGGCACACCGAGCAAGCTGCTGCCGAAAGGAACGACGGCGATGGTGGCGATCGCCGGCACCATCGCGAGGCAGGGCGCGAGCCAGTAGTAGAAGGTGTTTACGTGCGCGGGCGTGAAGTCTTCCTTGAGGAGGAATTTCACCGCGTCGGCGATCGGTTGGAAGAGGCCGGAAGGACCGACGCGATTTGGTCCCAGGCGGTCCTGGATCAATGCGCTCACCCGTCGCTCGGCGTAAACGGCATAGGAAACCATCGGCAGGATGATGAGGAAGATGACGCCGATTGTCTTCGCGAGGGAAGTGAGGATGAAAAACCAGTCCATCGCCATCATGAGCTACCTTGCGGCCTTCCCGGAAGATTCGTTAGGCGAGGAGTCTGGCGTCACTTCCATGACCTGCGCTCCGAGGTCGCCGATTTTGCTCAAGTTCAATCCCGCCAGCTCTGGAACTGACTGGCTCATTTGGCGAAAGACTTCCTCGATCGTGTAGATGCCGTTTTGTCCCGAGCATTCCTGGATCAGATCGCGCAGGATCTCCCAATCATCGCGCGCCGTTCCCGGCGGACGGATCGCGCGGTTGAGCCGTTGCAAGCGACCGTTGCGGTTGATCATCGATCCGCGTTTCTCGGCGAAGCCGGCGGCGGGCAGGAGCACGGTCGCGCAGTCGGTCGCGGCATTCTCGAGGATGTCCATGACGACGAGAGCCGGAAGCTGCCGAGAGTTGTTCGGCGGAAATGCCGGCGGCGAACGGATTCTCTTTCAGGCAAATCAACGCTTTCACCTGCCCGCTGGTGATCGCCTCGGAGATGGCGGGCAACTGCGCGCCTGGATCTGTGGTCACTCCCAGCAGGCGCGCGCCGTTCGTGTTCGGGTTGCGATCTTCACTCAAAAGAATGTCGTCGCCGGGCCCGTGGCGCGGAACGATGTCCATCAGTTGCACGCCGAGCGCTCGCCCGAGTCGAGACGTGAGCCAGAGTTCTTCGTTCGTCATTCGGCCAGAGGCGATGATGGCGATTTCCCATCCGTTGAAATGCTTCAATTGCGCCGCCGCGTGCATGATCGCGGTCTTCCAGTCCGCAGGAATCAGTTTGTCGCCGGCGTAAATCTTCGGCTCGAGGAGTCGCCTCTCGGAGTGGAGGTAATCGAAATTCAAGCCGACCGTAATCGCACATCCAGGTCGAATTGACGGCGTCGTTTTCACGCGGCGTCTGGCGCTGAATCACATCTTCGCGCGTGCCGATGAGCGTGTTGCAACCGGTCGCGCAGCTCGTGCAAAAACTCTTCGTCTCCTTCAGGAACCAGACGCGCATCTTGAAGCGAAAGTCGGATGAGGTGAGCGCGCCGACGGGACAGATGTCGACCGTGTTTAGCGAGTAATTATTCTCAAGTCGCTTGCCCGGATGCGCGGTGAGCACGCTGTGGCTGCCGCGATCGACGAACCCGAGGACATCGTCTTTGCGCGATCTCCTGGCAGAAGCGAATGCAGCGCGAGCAGAGAATGCAGCGCTCGTCGTCGAGCGTGACGCGCGGGCCGAGCTCGACGTTCTTCGGTTTCTTCACTTTGTTCTCGAGAAAACGCGACTCCGCATTGCCGTATTCCACGCTGAATTCCTGAAGCCGGCATTCGCCCGCTTGATCGCAGATCGGGCAATCGAGCGGATGATTGATGAGGAGAAATTCCATCACTCCGCGACGGCATTCTTCAACCAGCGGTGAGTCGGTGCGCACGCCCATCCCTTCGGAGACATCCTGCGCGCAGGAGATCTGTGGACGCGGCATCCAATTGATCACCGGCATGCCGTCGTCACCGAGTACCGGCTTGCGATCCGGCCCCATCTTCGGCATGCCCATTTCGATCAGGCACATCCGGCAATTGCCGGGCGAGCTGAGCTTCTTGTGATAGCAATAACGCGGGATGTAACTCCCGGCCTGCTCGCAGGCCTCGATCAGGCGCGTGCCTTTCGGGAATTGCTTCCAAACGCCGTCGATCTGGACGTTGACCATCGGCATGGGCGCTGAAACCTTATCGCTCATATCATTCCAGCGGCGCCGGCTTTCTCCCAGCCCGGATCGTGAGCGAGCGGCACCGTCGCCATGGCGCCCTCTTCTTTGATCAATTCGTCCGACGTGTACTCGGGTGGCAACGCAGGCGGTCGCGCTTTCTCGGCCTTCGCTGCAAACTCCTCGCGGAATTTTTCGACGAAACTTTGCGTCGGCCAGGCGCAGGCTTCGCCGAAAGCGCAGATCGTCCGGCCCGCGATGTTGTCGGCCACGTTGACCAGGGTCTTCGGATCCTCGACCACCCCGCCGCCGAGCAGCATGCGCTCGGTGATTTTCTTCATCCACAGCGAGCCTTCGCGGCAAGGGGTGCATTGGCCGCAGCTCTCGTGCGCGTAAAATTCGTTGATGTTGTTCAAAGCCCAGACCATGTCGCGGGAATCATCCAGCACGATGACGCCGCCGGAACCGGCCATCGATCCGGCCGCGGCTAACGAGTCGAAGTCCATCGGAATTTCGTTGATCGACAGCTCTTGCTCCGCCATCGAGCCATCGGGTTGCTTACCTTGAGGGTGAAGATTTCGTCCGCGCGCAGGACCTTGGCGGAACTGCCGCCGGGGATGACCGCTTTCAAGGTTCGGCCGAATTTGAGCCCGCCCGCCATCTCGTAGATCAACTGTCCCATGGTGACCGCGCCCACCTCGATCTCGAAATATCCTGGCTGCTGCACGTCTCCGCTCACGCAGACGATGCGCGTGCCGGTGTTGTTAGGCCGGCCGAGCCTGGCGTACTCCGCGCCGCCCATCTCGATGATGTGCTTCACGTGGCAGAGCGTCTCGACGTTGTTCACGATCGTCGGGCACCATGTAGAGGCCGAGGACGGCGGGGAAGTACGGCGGCTTGATCCGCGGGTAAGCGCGCTTGCCTTCGAGCGATTCGATCAGTCCCGTTTCTTCGCCGCAGATGTAGGCGCCGGCGCCGCGATGGATGTAAATCTCGCAATCGAAGCCGGTGCCGAGAATGTTCTTGCCGAGAAAATTTTGCGCGCGCGCTTCCTCGATCGCGCGCTCGAGGATCTTCGCGCCTTCCGGGAATTCGCCGCGGATGTAGATGTAGGCCGTCTTCACGCCGAGAGCGAAAGCCGAGATCAGCATGCTTTCGATGAGCTGATGCGGATCTTCGTGAATGATGTAGCGATCCTTGAACGTCCCGGGCTCGGACTCGTCCGCGTTGCAGATGAGATAGACGGGCTTTTTTTCGTCCGGTTTGATAAAGCCCCACTTCACGCCGCAGGGAAATCCCGCGCCGCCGCGTCCGCGCAACCCCGAGCTTTTCACTTCGTTGACGATGTCGATGCGCGACATCGTCACCGCCTTCCGAAGTTGCTCGTAGCCGCCATTCCGCAGGTAGCAGTCGATGTCGATCGTGTAACCTTCGCGGCCGATGTTCTTGAAGATCAACCGCCGCTCGTACGGATGGGGCCGACGGATGATGGTTGATGGTTGCTGGGAAAGAACTTGCGCCGCGGCTTGCGGCTGGACTTTCTCGTGCAGCTCATCCTCCACCATGCAGACCGGCGCGGTCCCGCAGCTGGCGAGGCATTCGACAAATTCAATGCTGTAATCTCCCGTCCGCGCTGACCGCGACCGGGTTGTGCATTCCGGCGTCGTGATGCTCGCGGTCGATCCCCGCTTCGGCGGAAAGATTCCGCATCAACTCATAACTGCCGGCCATCGCACAGCTCAGTGTTCGGCAAACGCGAATGTGCTTCCGGCCCGCGGGTGCTTGCCGGTACATCGGATAGAACGTGACCAGCTCGAGGATGTTGATCGGTTGAAGCCCCAGCTTCTCCGCGATCCAGCACACGCCCTCGTCGCTGATGTAACCGAAGTGCTCCTGCCACAGATGCAGAAGCGGCATCGATGCGCTCCGTTTACGATCTGCCGGATAGCGGGCGATCGCTCGATCCATTTCCCGCTCCAGGTCGGCGGGTATGTCCCTGGTCGCCGAGTCCACAGCGCTATTCGGTGAGGGTGGATTCCTTCGACTCCACTCTGTCTTCCCAGAAGACGATCGTCACCGTGCCATTGGCTTGTGTGTAGACGTAGGTCGTTTTCCGCTTCACCTCAAAGTCTTTGGTGTCGACGGAGGAAGGCATCCCGAGAATCGACTCAACCTGCTTCTTCGCCATGCCGATAGCGACTTGATCGACGTTCGCTTTCCTCAGGTGACTCCCCTGGTGACAGCCAGTGCCGAGAAACAACAGGCATAAGGCCAGCAGTTGAAGGATAGGAGCGATCGCGAATACCGTTTCATCGCAGCCTTGCAGCAATCTCACAGTTCCCGACCGAGTGTTTCTGAGGGTTTCATGTCGTGCAGTTCATCTGTCGCATTCGCCCATGACGAAGTCCAGACTGCCGAGCACGGCGACGACATCGCTCACGCTGCAGCCGGGAAGGAGCTCCGGCAAGATGCTCAGGTTGCAGAACGAGGGCGAGCGAATCTTCAGCCGATGCGGCACCCCGCCGCCCTTGCTGTTGATGTAAAATCCGAGTTCGCCCTTGGGATTTTCCGCGCCGAAATAGATTTCGCCCGGCGGGGCGTCGAGCCCTTCCGTCACCACGATGAAGTGGTGGATCAGTTCCTCCATTTTGGTCATCACGTGAGACTTCGGCGGCAGCATATTTTTCCCATCGACCACGTTGATCGGGCCACCGGGCATTTTGTCGATCACCTGCCGCAGGATATGCGCGCTTTGCCGCATCTCCTCGATGCGCACGAGATAGCGGTCATAGCCATCGCCGGCGGTGCCGATGGCGACCTCGAAGTCGTACTTCTCGTAGTCGAGATAGGGATGTTTCCGGCGGAGGTCGTGCTCGACGCCGCTCCCGCGCAGGTTCGGTCCCGACAGGCCGTAGGCAATCGCGCGCTCTTTCGAAATGACCCCGATGTCTCGCGTGCGATCGACGAAAATGCGATTCCGCGTCAGGAGCTGATCGACTTCGTTCAGCTGGGGAATGAAGCCATCGAGGAATTTCGTCAGCTGCGGGAAGAAGCTGTCCGGCAGATCGCGCGTCTGACCGCCGATGCGCGTGTAAGAGGTCGTGAAGCGCGCCCCGCAAATGAGCTCGCAGAGGTTGTAGATTTTTTCGCGCTCGGTGAAGGTGTAGAGGAAAACCGTCATCGCCCCGAGATCGAGCGCCATCGCGCCGATCCCGAGCAGGTGCGCCTGGATGCGCGCCAGTTCGCAGCAGAGGACGCGAATCGCTTTGCCGCGCGGCGGCAACTCCCAGCCCATCAGTTTTTCGACCGCGAGCGCGTAGGCGACGTTGTTCGCCAGCGGAGCGAGATAATCCAGCCGGTCGGTGTAGGGGACGAACTGGTTGTACTGCATGTTCTCCGCGATCTTCTCGTCGCCGCGGTGCAGGTAACCGACATCCGGCGTGGCTTTGGTAATGGTCTCGCCGTCCAGCTCGAGGATGAGCCGCAAGACTCCATGCGTGGCCGGATGCGACGGCCCCATGTTCAGCACCATCTTCTCGCCGATGTCGTCGGCGCGTTCGGACAACTGCGCTTCCGCGGCCGCGACGCGCGTCGCGGGGTCAGGAGATTCGATTTCGCGCGTCGTGAAAGCCATAAATCCGGGACGTGCGCTTATGCTCGCCACCTGCGAAAAGGGCGCAAGCGGATTCGAGAAATGATTAAGAACGGCGTCGCTCCGTCGAGCCAAACGAAACGAGCGGGCACAGTCGAAATCAGAATGCGCCCACTTCCCCGCACCGCGGTCGCCGCCAGCCGCGGTGCGTGCAAACAAGGACCGCTTACAGTTCGCGCCAGTGCGCCTCGTAAGGCTCAACCAGGCGGCTGACCTTCGCGTTCTGGTAGAACTTGACCAGATGCTGGCGTCCCACTGTCATATCCGACGGTCGCAACGATGCCGGATTAAGGCGCCAATGCATGGCTCCTTCTTGCGCGACCTGGTCGAGTCCGCGGATGCCGCTGCTGCGGACAATGCGGACATCTTTGACCTGACCGTTACTCTCGAACACAAGGCCGAGCACCACGGAACCCGACCAGGCAGCCATAAGGTGCGAGTGGTGGAGTGGTGGTGCTGGCTTGGAAGCCCACTGCGCATGCGCCGAGCCCGCTCCGAAGAGCGAGAGAACGGCCACGATCGCAATGCAGGCTCCCTGACGAGACCTACTTGTTATCTGCGTGTGTTGGCTCATGCCTTTAGCTTGGTCATTTCGTCTTGCGAATGCAATGACATTTTTTACGACAAAAACGGCTATCCAACTCTGGGCAAACGGACGATATTGATTGTTCATTGTCTTTCGCACCGCGCCAATTTTGAGTTAGCTAGTTGGGGATGAAAAAAATCGCGCTTCTCTTCGCGGGTCAGGGTGCACAATGCGTGGGCATGGGACGGGAGGTCGCGGCGGAGTTTCCGGTCGCAGCCGAGCTGTTCGAACGCGCGGATGACTGCCTGGGCCGCAAGCTGAGCGAAATTGCGTGGAACGGACCGCTTGAAGATCTGACGCGCACCGCCAACTGCCAGCCTGCTTTGTATGTGCATGGGCTCGCCTGCCTGGCGGCTTTGCGCGAAAGCGCGGGGGACTTTGCGATTGAGGCGGTCGCCGGTCTCTCGTTAGGCGAGTGGACGGCGCATGCGGCCGCGCGGACCTTCGACTTCGCGACCGGCTTGCGGCTGGTGGAGAAACGCGGCCGTCTTATGGAAGCCGCCTGCGAGGAGACCGAGGGCGCGATGGCGGCGATGATCGGGGCGGATGAAAGCGCAGTGCGCGCGCTCGCCGCGGCCACTGACGTCGACATTGCGAACCTCAATGCCCCAGGGCAGATCGTCATTTCCGGCGAAGCCGCCAAAGTGGAATTGGCAGTCACTCTGGCAAAGGAACACGGCATTCGGCGGGCCACGTTGCTGAATGTGGCGGGAGCATATCATTCGCGTCTCATGGACAGCGCCTACGTGCAGCTCGGAGCCGAGTTGCTCGAAGCAGAATTGCAGCTGCCGACGCTTTCCGGTCGTGAGCAACGTCACCGGCCAGCCCGCCGATTCTCTACCGGAGATCCGCCGCACTCTCCAGGATCAGGTCACGAGCACGGTGCGTTGGACCGATTGCATGGAGTGGTTGCTCGCGCGCGGCTGCGATTTGTTCATCGAACTCGGGCCGGGCGGCGTGCTCGCGGGCCTCTTGCAACGAACGCGCAAGGGCACTGACGTGCTCAGTGTGTCCGACCCTGCGTCGATCAAGGCGTGCGCTGAGAAGCTGCGCGCAGCTTAGCCGATTGCCGCGATCGCGCCGTTGCATTCGGGAGTTCCAGCACCGTGTCTGCATCAGTCGACAGATTTGCCAATGGAATCTCGTGAGTCTCGACAGTCCTTCCAGGTCGTCTTCGCGATCGCGGCCCTGCTCGTTCTTCCCGCGATCATTACCCTGCGGCATGTCGATCGCCTTGGTTACACCTGGAGTCTGTCACTCTTCCTCATCCCCATCGCGGGACTGGCCTGGTGGTTTGCCTCGCGCCCGGATCTGAAGTTTCCCCGCGCCGCCTTCTGGCGCACGATCGCGGTCCTGGCGCCGCTCGGGTTCATCCTCGATCTCCTCTTCGGCAACGCCTTCTTCGTCTTCACCAATAAAGAAGCCACGCTCGGACTCGAAATCCCCGCGATTGGTGGACCGATTCCGGTGGAAGAGTTTGTCTTCTATCTCACCGGCTTCATCATCACGCTCCTCAGCTATGTCTGGTGCGACGAATACTGGATGGCGGCCTACAACGTCCCGGATTACCGCGCCGCTGCGCAAGGCATTCCGCGCATCGTGCGCTTTCATTTCGCCTCGGTGCTTCTCGGAGCAGTTTTGATTGCGGCCGCGATTGTCTACCGGAAATTTTTCTCGGGAACGCCAGATGGCTTTCCGTGGTATTTCGTCTATCTCGCCGCTGCCTCGCTCATTCCGTCGGCGGGATTCTTCAAGACTGCACAGCGTTTCATCAACTGGCGCGCCTTCAGTTTCACCTTCTTCCTGCTGCTTCTCATCAGCCTGCTCTGGGAAGTCACGCTCGCACTGCCTTACGGCTGGTGGGGCTTTCGTCAGGAAGCGATGATCGGTCTGAACATCGGCGCGTGGTCCAATCTTCCGATCGAAGAACCCTGTGTCTGGATGGCGGTCAGCTTCACCACCATCATCGTCTATGAAGTGATCAAGATCTGGAAAGCGCTCGGCACGCGCGCGCTGGAGGCGTTCTTCGGCTGCGGTGAGAAAGCGTCATTCGGCGCAACCGGATCCCTGGCCACAAAAGACTGAACTTGCGGCTCGGAGCATGGGGAGTTGCCCTTTGACCGCAATTTCGTAGCCTCCGACTGCATGACCGTTCAAGAGCGCATTGATTCGGAATTGAAAGACGCGATGCGGGCCAAGGATGCCGCGAAGCTGGGCGTTCTGCGGATGTTGAAGTCGGCGATCAAGAATGCTGCGATCGAGAAGGGCGGCGCGAGCGCGACGCTCGATGATGCCGAAGCGACGCAGGTGATTCGCAAGCAGGTGAAGCAGCGGCAGGATTCGATCGAGAGTTTTGAAAAAGGCGGACGGCCGGAACTGGCGGCGAAGGAGAAGGATGAGCTCGCGATTCTGAGCGCCTATCTCCCGCAGGCGATGGATGCGAAGGAACTTGAGAACGCGGTGCGCGAGGCGATCGCCGAGGCCGGCGCGACTTCCCGTGCGCAAATGGGCGCGGTGATGAAAGTGTTGCAGACGAAGCTCGCCGGCCGGGCGGATGGGAAGACCTGAGTCAGGAAGTGCAGCGGCAGTTGGGATGAAGAAGTCGAAGGAACTTCAACGTTGAACGTTAACGGACAGCTTTCGTTGAACGTTGGACGTCTCTTGACGTTCTGCGTCCTCATGCTCACCGCGATCATCGTCGCCGGCGGCAGCAGCCGGCGCATGGGATTCGACAAGACCTTCGCCTCGTTAGGCGACAAGCCAGTGGTCGCTCACACCATCGCGGCTTTCGAAGCGGCCGAGTGTGTCGACGAAATTATTCTCGTTGGCCGGCCAGAGCGAATGGCTGAACTGGAAGAGTTGCTCCGGCAGCAGGCCTTCCGAAAAATTCAGCGCGTGGTCGCAGGCGGTCTGCACCGGCAGGATTCGGTAAGCGCCGGTCTGGCCGCGCTCGGCGAGGAGTGTCGCTACGTCGCGGTGCACGACGCGGCGCGGCCGCTCGTTACCCCGGCGCAGATCGAGTGCGTCTTTGCGGCGGCGCGCGTTCACGGCGCGGCGGCATTGGCGGCGCCGGTGACCGACACGCTTGAAGCGCGCGACCGAGGAGCAGCGTTGTCTGCGGCTCGATCGAGCGCGACGGAGTTTACGCGATGCAAACGCCACAAATTTTTTCGCGAGATCTGCTTGCCGCAGGCGTTTGCTCTGGTGGCCGCGCAGAAGCTTTCGATCACGGACGAGGTTTCCGCGATCCAGGCTCTCGGGCGTCCGGTGGTGCTCGTGCCTAACGACGAGTTCAATTTCAAGATCACGTTCCCGGCGGATCTCGCCCTGGCGGAATTCGTCCTTTCGCAGCGCGCGCGCTAGATCTGGTTTGGCGACAAACCTTTGCGCGAGTTCGACAACTCTGGCGGCGTCGCTGGTGCAAAAGCGCCTTCCAGTTTTGATTCTTGCCGTCGCCGGAAAAATCACGCATCTGCTGGAGATCGCCATTTCTCCAGATCCACGCGTCGGCGTTGTATGGACCGACGCGACGCGGATCAGTCCAGGTGTGAATGGAGACGAGCCGGTCGGAAAGCGCGGCGGCGATGTGCATCGGTCCGCTGTCCACCGTGATTACGAAACTCGCGGTGCGGATGAGACGGATGAGTTGCAGGAGCGTGGTCTGGCCGCACAGATCGACGCAGTTTTCCGGCGCTTCGATTCGCAGCTTCGATTTGCCGACCACGACGACGCGCGTCGGTGAACAGGATCGGCAGATTTCCTCGACCACCGCGTTGCTGAGCGATTTCCCGCGTCCGCGCGCGAACGGGTGCAAGAGAATGAACGGCGGGTAATCGTCGAAACGCGGCAGGGGATCACCGCTCGGCAGCGGAAAACGCAAAGGCAGTGAGACAGTCGCGCCCATGGTCTCCGCAAGCTTGAGGTAGCGCTCAACCGCGTGGCTGCGGCGCTCGACGCGCGCGATCTTGTCGTAGAAAAAACGGGAACCTTCCCGCGCGTCGCTCAGGCCAAAGAACTGACGCGCGCCGCTGATTCGCCCAATGAGCGCGCTGCGCAGAAGTCCTTGAAAATCGACCGCGATATCGGGGCGAAGCTGTCGCGTTTGCCTCAGCCAGGGGAGCAAACTGGCGGGAGCTCCGAGTCCGCGGAAGTCGCCCCGCGGAAAGATGCGCACGTGATCGATATCCGGATTTCCGCGGAGGAGCGTGGCCCATTCGGGGTTAATCAGCCAGGTGATCTCGGCATCCGGATTGGCCGCTCGAATCGCGGCGACCGCGGGCAGCGTGTGCACCACGTCGCCGAGCGAACTTGGCTTGATGATGAGAATGGATTCGCGACGCGGCATTACTTAAGAACCCTTCCTCATCCGCTTCCTCTACTTCTGCTTCTCGTTAGGCTCAGGAAAGAAGAGGAAGAGGGAGCGGAAGAGTGAAGAAAATTTAGCGGCCGAGGGCCAGCCGCTCCGCGAGCAAGCCGCGGCAGACCGGCCTGGATAATTTTCTTTTGCGCGGTGGCCACATCATATTTCACGCGCCGCTGTTCGACGACGTTTCGTTCGATGTCGTAAATGCAGTAGGCCGCGCGCGCAATCGCCGTCGCGCGGCTGGCCGACGCTGCCCACGTTGATGAAGTATTTCTTCCCCGGCTCGATCGTGAGCTGCTCGGTGACCACGCGCTGCACGCCGACGTCGCGCACGAAGGCGCCCGCAACATGGGTATGGCCGAAGAAGCAGACGGTGGTGTGTTGGTAGGTGAAGCTGGCGACCGCGTCGAGGTTCTTGAAGACGTAGCCCCACTCGCCGGGCGTATCGAGGGTGGCATGAACGATGGTGAAATCGCGCACCTGCCGGGTCAGCCGCAAATCGGCCAGCCATTGCTTGTCCGCGTCGGTCAAGTGGTCGCGCGTCCAGTTGATGGCCTCTTCCGCGAGATCGTTGAAGTCCCGCGAGGACTCGCCGAGACACGCCTGCTCGTCGTGATTTCCTTTCACCACCGGACAATCCAATCGCTCGCACCATCTCGACGCACTCGTGCGGGTTGGCGTTGTAGCCGACGAGGTCGCCGAGACAAACGAAATGCGTGCACTCTTTGCTCCTGCGCGTCCTGCGAGGATGGCCTCGGTCGCCTCAAGGTTGCCGTGCTGATCACTGAAAATGGCGAAGCGCATGGCAGGAATGTTTAGCGCGCCGAATCCGGGATGCGCTGAGCGAGCGGAATGTTGAGCTTGGTCTTCGAGATATTTCAACCTGCTGATCAAGGTGGGCAGACGTTCGCTTTCGCCGACGGAATAAAGGCGCATCAGTTTTTCGTACGCTTCGTGCTCGCGCCCTTCGCAATACGAAAGCTCGTAGGCAGCTGAAACGTTTGTCGTAGCTCGGCGCGCCCGGTTTCTCCGCGGCTTTCTCGAAGAATTCTGCAGCGCGGGCGTGATCCTTGTACTTGTCGCGGTAGAGGCGGGCGAGCGCTTCGTAAAGTTGCGGGCGATCCGGGTTGTTCTTGATCCCGCGTTCGAGGAAATCCTTCCCGAGATCGAAATATTCGCGTTGCGCTTTGACGCGCAGCGCGAGCCGCGGCTGCGCGGGATCGTTGAGCGCGGCGACGCTCGCATTCCACGCCATGTGCCACGCCGCCATGTCCCAAAAGAGAATCGCGTGCGGCTGCAGCGTCGTCGTCTGCGCGGAAGAGGGCAGGACGCGGCTCCACTCGGTGCGTTCCCAGGCGACGTGCGCCTGGATGAAAAGGAAATCTGCCACAAGCGAACGAAAACCGCTCGAGCGCGGCGACGAATCCGAGCTGCCCGAGTTGTTCGCGCAAACTCAAATCGAGCGGCGGCGCCGAATTGAGATGCTGTCGCGTTCGCTCGAGGAAGAGTGCGTGCTCCACCGGCAATCGTGCGGCTCCGACGACGAGCAACGCACAAACTGCGAGGAGCGAAAGCTTCATAGCTCTTTCTCCGTGAAGACAGCCGCGGAGAGAAGCAGATAAAGGAGAATGTAGAAGCACGCCCAAGCGCGATCGTCTTCAGAAAAAGCGCGAGCGGAATCGCGGTCCCGGCCACGATCTCGTCCACCAGGTTAAACTGCTGCAGATCGGGAAAGACCAGCGCAACGAAGGCGAGGAATGTCCGGCTGAGCCAGCCGCCGCCCTGTTCCTGCAGCCAAAATTCGCGCGCGGTCGCCTGCAAATGTCCGATGAAATAAACGAAGACCGTCACGATCACGGTGAAGATATTGGTGCGTGGCGAAGGTGGAGATGAAGAGGGTGAGCGAGGCGAGGAGCGCGCCCTTTACGTAAATGATGGCGATGCCGGGAAGGAGGTTGGCGTTGAATGCGCCCGCGCGAATGGCGCGCAGCGCCTCGGTCACTTGCTCCGCGGGCAAGCCGGACATTTGCCGCGTCGTCTCCGCGAAAGCCGCTTGCTCGCGCAGGTAAAGCACGCCGAAAAAAAGGGCGGTCATCACGATGGTGCTGATCGCCAGGAGCAAAAGGATGCCGCCGAGTTTTCCGAGCGAGGTACTCGAAGCGCGGGACCGGTTTGGCCAGGATGGTGTAGATGGTGCGATCCTCGATCGCCTGCGGCAGCAGACGCGCCGTGGCCACGATCGCGAGCAGCGAGGTGAAAATACTCATCGTGCCTAACGAGATATCTTTCAGGACCTGAAATTCCTGCTGAAAGGTCAACCGCGCCATGACCAGCGGAACTGCCGATCAGGATCAAGGCGAAGAGCAGGAGGAAGTAGAAAACCTTGAGGCGCGTGAGCTCGGTCAAGGTGTTGCTCGTGATCGCGGCGATGCGGCGGAGCGAGAAGGCGCGATGTGGCATGGAAAGGGAAACGTCCAACGTCCAACGCTCAACGTCCAGACGTTCAACGTCCGTCCCTATTTCGCGTTGTCTCCAAGAAGAGCCGCTCCAGCGTCGTCCTCGATTTGCGTTGCTCGACCACGCGCGCTCCCGCCTTTTCGGCCATCGTGACGATCTGGTCGATCAAGCTCGGCGAACCGTTCTCGAGAAGAATCTCAGTCTGATTTTCGATCCCGAGCAGTTCTTCCAGCCGGCCTTCGCGCACGAGCGCGCCCTCCGCGAGAATGCCGACGCGGTCGCAAATTTCCTGCACCTGCCCGAGCAAATGCGACGAAAGCAGAACGGTGATGCCGCGCCGTTTCAAATCGAGAATGAGATCGCGGATCTCGCGCGAGCCCGCCGGGTCGACACCGGCGGTCGGTTCGTCGAGCACGACAAGCCGCGGCTCGTGCACGAGCGCCTGCGCCAGCCCGATTCGCTGCAACATCCCTTTCGAATAGGTCCCAAGCCGGCGATCGCCTGCATTCGTTAGGCCAACGAGCGCGAGCAGTTCGTCCACTCTTTGCGCGAGCCCGGCGCCGCGCGCGCCGCAAAGTTTCCCGTAGAAGCGGAGGGTCTCAGCGCCGGTGAGGTATTTGTGGAAAGTAGGGACTCTCCGGGAGAAACCCCACGGCTTCCCGGCTGGAAACCTCGCGGCTGTCGCGTCCGAAAATTTCCGCTCTTGCCGCGCGTCGGCGAAACGAGGCCGAGGATGATCTTGAGCGTGGTGCTCTTGCCGGAGCCATTCGGTCCGAGCAATCCGTAAACCTGGCCGGCTTCCACCCGCAGAGTCAGGTCGCGCACCGCGACGATGGATCGGCGCTGGAAGGGAACGGGAAATGTCTTGGTCAGCGCAGTGACCGCGACCGCCGGCTCAGTCATGCCGGATACTGAAACCGCTCGTCGCCGGGGGATCTGCGAGGGGCACGGTTATCTGGTCCCGGATGTGCGCACGCAGCTCGCTCCTGGCGATCGCTTCGAGAAAGGCGGACAACTCGGAGGCCTCGCCGCTGGCTTGCAGCTCGACGCGGCCGTCCGGCAGATTGCGCACCGATCCGGTGACGTCGAAGCCTTTGGCAATTTGCTTCACCGAGTAGCGGAAGCCGACTCCCTGCACATTTCCCTCGTAAAAGACTCGAGTCGAAGGCATGGGCGAGACGGCGCAAGCCGGGAAACTTACGCCCTATTGCGGTGATGGTTCCGCCGTCGTCGGCGGCAAATCCGGATCCGGCAACGTTTCGGGCGGAGGCGGTTCGGTCGAGCGGACGTCAAAATTCTCGCGTTCCGAGGAGTTGCCCGCCTGATTTGGCGGCGCGTTCAAGGCCGCGATCAACGTCGGCGGCGCCGGTTGGATGTCCTCGCTGGCGACGTAACCTTCCTTCGCGCTGGGCATGAGCTGGACTTTGCAGTAACCGAACGACGGCCGAATCAAGGTCATCAGCGTGTCCTTCGGCAGGGATTCATCCGGGCCATTGCCCTGCTGCGGACCGAAGCGGTAGAAGGAGGTCTTCTCCGCGGTCACGGCAAAAACCTTGCCATTGTTTACTCCCGCGGTGGAGTTCTTGGTGCTGGAGCAGGCGCTGGAAAAACCGCAGAGAAGCGCGAGCGCCAGGCCGATGCAGACCGCCTTTCCGCTGCCCCCGTTCGGAGGTGTCGCCGAACTCATTTGTATGAATAGACCAGACAAAAGGTGCTCCCCTCGGTTTCTACAGGGTCGATCGAGACAAAATACTGGCCGCTAATCGTGGGAGAAAATCCCGCGGCCGCTTTTTCGTCGTCCTCGTAGGTTTCCGTGGCGACCGGTTTGCCGTTTTCGTCATAGACTTGGAGAGCAAACTTCTTGGCGTTGCCATCCGCGCCGACGGAAAACCAATATTGATTGCCGGCGTAGAGATTGACCGCGAGAACGGCCTGCTCGCCCTTCTTGAGCGCGCCCGCCCAATGGCCGTCGCGAATCTTAAATCCGTCGTTCGAGAAAGCGCCCGCCAGATCGAGCGCGACTTTCCGTGCCTCGACCTCTTTGTCGTTATCTGCCGCTCGCACCGAGGCGGCGGTGGCGATGAGCAGCGCTATGAAGGTGAGCCGTGAGATCATTTCGTGTCGCCCTTGCTTTGAATTTCGTTCATTAGTTTGGTGACCGCGCCGTTCAGCTTGCGAACTTCTTCAGCAGTGGGCGTGCCTCCGTTTGGGAAGGTGACGAGCTTTTCGATCTCGGAGAGCTGCGCGCTGATCGATTTCACCAGCGGTTCCTTTTGCAACTCCGGCGACATCTCCTTTACCTTCGCCTGGATGTAGCTGACCAAAGCCGGCTGCCGCAGAACCTTTGCGCTCGCCGCATTGTAGTTTTCCATGATCGAGCCGCTGACCACCTGGGTGCCGCGAATCCATCCGCCAAGGCTGACCAAAATCACATAATCCTGATCGTGGTTCGACTGCATCGAGGCTTTGACCTCGTTTTGGGTGGCCTCGAGCTCCTCCTGCAACGCGTCCCACTGATTTTGCTCGGCAAACTCGCTGATGCTCTTGCCGCGGCTGAGGACGTTCTCGCTCACGCCGAGGGCTTTCGCCAGCTTGATGATGTCGGCGCCAATATTCTTCACCTGCTGGCTGTCCTGCGCCTCGATGGCGATGAACCCGTCCGCGACCAGACCGCCGAGATTCAAGGCAATCTGCGCCCGATTGCTGTAGGTCATCGGGATGGGGCCGCGGTATTGTCCGGCCCAATTTGGTTTCCCCGGTTTCGCCAGGGCGGCAAAAAGTTCACCGGGTGTCGGAATCGTGAGAGTGTCGCTCTTGACCGCCTTCGCGAGCTGGTCCGGCGTGAGCGATGCCGGTTGGGCGGCGGCGCAGGTGCAGACAGTCGCGATTAATGTAGCCAGGACACGGCCCGTTCGGAAAAGCATGGGGCCAGATTATGCGTCCCTGCGGCAGATTACCAGCGGGAATCTCGAAAGGTATCAGCGCTTGGCACGAGTGCCGCTACATTTGCCCGCTTGGAACGCGTTCAATCTTTTTTGAAAAATTCTGTTTTTTCTCTTGTCGTCTGGAAAACGTCCTGCTATTTCTCACCGCCAACTAGAACCCCCACCCATCTATGAAACCCCAAAATTTACTCAATCTTGACCCCTCTACTGTGACTGCCCGCCTTGGTTTGTGCGCGGCGGCCTTGGCTGGCACCGCAGCTGCCGTTCCAAGCGCACAGGCAGACATCATCACATTCACCCCGGGGCTCGCGGTCCCCATCACCTTTGCCGGTGTTTACATCAATCTAGAAACTGGAGTTACTGGGGGAAGTGGGGGCGCCACACCGGGATGGGATTTCAATCCCTACGCTGCCTCCGGGCTCACGCAGCTTGGGTTCTACTGGGGTACTGGTGCAGGAGGGGTCGGGACGACTACTACCGGCCCTTATATCAATCTCGCCCCAGGCGCAACCGTCTCGGCGGCCTCAACATTTGCCAACGCCATTCTGGGGACGACCGGCTCTCCCTTTCTCATGACTGGCACGCATATCTTGGGATTTCGCTTTGTGAACGCTGCAGCCACGACCAACTATGGTTACATGGTCATGACTAATACCGGCGGCGGCGCAACAACCGGAATGCCCATGACCATCGTCAGCTGGAGTTTTGACAACACGGGAGCGCCTATCACCGTCCCCATCCCTGAACCGACGACCGCAGCGCTTCTTTCGATCGCTGCCCTCGTCTCAGGTGCGGCGGGGCTGCGCCAATGGCGCCGCCAGCGCGCAGCCTAACGCGCTTCTGAGCTAAAGGTTTCCTGACCGCGCTCACGCCAAGGTGCTTGGCCGTGAGCGCGGTTTTTCTTTGGGGCATCTTGCTCGCGATTGGTTGTTTGAGTGCTCAATTAGGACGCAAACGCGCGAATGGCTGATTCGATCGCACAAAAGCTTCTCCTCATCGGCTGGGATGCGGCCGATTGGGAGATGATTCACCCGCTCTTGGATGCTGGACGGATGCCGCATCTCAAACGGCTGATCGAGGCCGGGGTGATGGGCAACCTGCTCACGCTCCAGCCGATGCTGTCGCCGATCCTGTGGACCTCAATTGCGACCGGCAAGCGAGCCTACTTGCACGGGGTGCACGGATTTGTCGAACCCACCCCCGACGCCATCGGCCTCCGTCCGACCGCCAGCAGCACCCGCAAGTGTAAAGCGCTTTGGAATATTCTGGCGCAGGCGGGCAAGCGCTGCCACGCGATCGGATGGTATGCGAGTCATCCTGCGGAAACCATCAACGGGGTCTGCGTCTCGCATCAGTTCCCGGTCGCTCCGCGCTCCGCAACCGCGGAGCGCTGGCCACCGCAACCGAACAGTGTGCAGCCAGCGCAGTTGGCGCAGACTTTGGCCGAACTGCGTTTGCATCCCGCCGAGGTCACCGGCCCGATGCTCTCGCAATTCATCCCCCTCGCGTCGCGACTGGATCAGCGCGATCCCGAGGTCCGTCGCTTGTTGAATGTTTTCGCCAAACGACTCGCCGAGTGCGTCTCGCTGCACGCGATTACCACGGCGCTCATGGAGGAAGAGCCCTGGGATTTTTGCACGGCCTATTACGAAGCGATCGATCACGTCGGCCACGATTTCATGCCCTTCCATCCGCCGCAGATGGAGAATGTGCGCCCGGATTTGTTCGAAGTATTTCGCGGAGTCATGGACGCGACCTACGAATTTCACGATCAAATGCTGGGTCGGTTGGTGGAACTGGCCGGTCCAGACGCGCATGTGATGATCGTGTCGGACCACGGCTTCCTGAGCGGCCCGAGGCGACCTGCCGGCGATGTCGATCCGGCGCAGTGGCACCGGAACTTCGGCATTTTCGTCGCCGCTGGCCCGGGTTTGAAAAAGGACGAAATGATTCACGGAGCGACGCTCCTTGATATCGCACCGACTGTGCTGGCGATGTTGGGCCTGCCCGTCGGACGCGACATGGAGGGCAAAGTGTTGGTGAATGCTTTCGAAGAAATGCCCGACATCGCGCGCATCCCGTCGTGGGAGGAGGTCGACGATCCGTCTCAATCCTCCCGGCCCGGAAAAAATGCAGGAAGATGATCCCGAAGCGGCGGCGGCCGCGTTGCAACAACTGGTCGAGCTGGGTTATATCGAGGCGCCGGGCGAGGATGTGCTCCGCGACATCGCCCGCGCTCGCGCCGAGCAGAAATTTAATCTCGCCTGCTCCTATCTCGACGGAAAACAACCCGCCCACGCATTGATTCTGGCGGAGGAATTAACGAAACAGTCTCCCGGAGAAATCAGGCACGTCGTGCTCTGTCGGTCAGACGGCCATTTCTGCGGGAAATGCAGAAGCCTTGGACCGTGCCATTCAGGCCCTCGTGGCGCTCAAACCGGAACACAAGCAACTGATCCTGTTCCGCGCATTTCATTGTTGGCTAACAGATGACGCCCCGGGTGCTCTCCGCCATTTTGAAGCTGCGGCGCTCTATGGGCCGCCCGACCCTTGGTTGCTCTGCCGGATTGGCCGGGCTTATCTGCGCCTGCGACGCTGGCGTGAGGCGGAGGAAGCCTTTCAAAAAGCGCGGACGCTCGATGCCGACAATGCCGAGACCTACTACGGCCTCAGCGTCGCGCTTCCCCGGCAAGGCCGACTCGAGGAGGGCGTGGAATGCGGCCTGAAAGCGGTCTCACTTCTGCACGATTTTCCCCTGGCGCATTTTCAACTCGGCGCCGTGCTTTCCCGGCTCGGTTGGTACGACCGTGCCCTGCAGGCCTTTGAGATTTGCCTCGCGATGCGTCCCGACTTCGCCCTGGCGCACCGGTATGTTTCTCGCATCTCCAATCATTTGGGTCGCATCCAGGCGGCCACCGAACACCGGAAGCGTGCTGACATGATTCTCGAGCAAGGCCTGCCGCAGCCGGCGGTGGATTGAACCCTGGGAGCGTTCGTTAGGCGGCAATGGAGCGCAATTTCATCACGGTGGTCAGCGGTCTGCCGCGTTCCGGCACTTCGCTCATGATGCAGATGCTTGCCGCGGGCGGTCTGCCCGCGCTCACGGACGCCGTGCGCACTCCGGACGAAAGCAATCCGCGCGGTTATCTGGAATTCGAACCGGTGAAGAGGTTGCGGACGGATCAGAGTTGGCTCGAACAAGCGCGCGGACGCGCGGTCAAGATCATTCACCTGCTCCTGCGCGAACTCCCGACGGACGGACGTTTCCAATACCGTGTCCTCTTCCTCAGGCGACCGATGGAAGAAGTCATCGCCAGTCAAAGCGCGATGCTGGCGCGGCAGGGTAAGGTGAGCGCAGATCCGGCCGCGTTGTCGAAGGTTTACCAGAGCCAGCTTACGCAGGTTGAGCAGTGGCTGGCAGAGCACTCCTGCTTCGAGACTCGACCGATCGAGTATCATCGGATTCTGGAAGATCCTCTCGCACTGGCCAAAGAGCTTAACTCTTTTCTTGGCTTCGATCTGGATACGGCTGCGATGGCCGGGGCTGTCGACCGAACGCTCTATCGACAGCGCATGGATCCGTTGTGATTGCAGTGCAACCGATAAGGTCTCGGGTGATCGGCCCAGGCTCATCGTCAAAAGAGCGTTGCCTTGCGCTTCGCAAAAGCTCATCTAATTCGAACGATGGCAAAAACCAGCATCAGTAAAGTCGTCGCGCGCGAGATTCTCGATTCGCGCGGCAATCCGACGGTCGAAGTCGATGTGCATCTGGAGGGCGGCGCGTTCGGGCGCGCCGCTGTTCCGAGTGGCGCCAGCACGGGCGAGCACGAAGCGTGGGAACTGCGCGATGGCGACAAGAAACGCTACGGCGGCAAAGGCGTCACCAAAGCGGTGCGCAGCTGTGAACGAAACGATCGCCCGGCGCCTGGCCGGCTGGATGCGCTCGATCAGGCAAGCGATCGATCGCAAGCTCATCGAGCTCGACGGCACGCCGAACAAGAAAGAAGCTCGGCGCGAACGCGCTGCTCGGCGTTTCGCTGGCGAATGCGCACGCGGCCGCGGCGTTGTCCGGACAGCTTCCGCTCTTTCGTTATCTCGGCGGCGCCGGGCGCAGGTCACTTTGCCCGTGCCGATGATGAACATCCTGAATGGCGGCGCGCATTCGGATGCGCCGATCGATTTTCAGGAATTCATGATCATGCCGAAAGGCGCGCCGACTTTCGCGGAAGCGTTGCGTTACGGCGCGGAAGTTTTTCACGCGCTGAAAGAGCGTGCTGAAAGATCGTGGCCTCTCCACCGCGATCGGCGACGAAGGCGGCTTCGCGCCGAATCTGAATTCGGCCGAGGACGCGCTGGAATGCATCGCGACCGCGGTCGAGAAGGCCGGCTACAAATTCGGCGAGCAAATTTTCATCGCGCTCGATCCGGCGGCTTCGGAGTTCTACGATCAAGGAAGCAGGACGCTTACGTCTTCAAGAAATCCGACGGCTCGAAGCGCACCGCGGAGGAGCTGATCGACTATTATGCGGAGCTCTGCGACGCGTTTCCCGATCATCTCGATCGAGGACGGCTGCGCGGAAAACGATTGGGCCGGCTGGAAGAAGATTGACCGACCGGCTCGGCGACAAAGTCCAACTGGTGGGCGACGATCTTTTCGTGACCAACGTCGAGTTTCTCCGCAAAGGCATCGAGCAAGGCGTGGCAAACTCGATTCTCGTCAAGGTGAACCAGATCGGCACGCTCACCGAAACCCTCGACGACCATCAAGTCTGGCGAACGGAAAACGGCTACACCGCCGTGATCAGCCATCGCTCCGGCGAGACGGAAGACACCACCATCGCCGACATCGCGGTCGCGACCAACGCCGGCCAGATCAAGACCGGTTCGCTTTGCCGGACCGATCGCGTCGCCAAGTACAACCAATTGCTGCGAATCGCGGAGGAACTTGGTGACAACGCGGTTTACGGCGGTAAGATGCGCTAGTGGATCACCCCGGCTACGGCGATTTTCGCGCGCGTCGCGAAGCCACCATCTGGCAGCGACTCAATCGCGTTCTGCGCGTCGCTGTCTGGTCGATCGCGTCTCTCCTCGTCATCGTTAGTCTCTTTCGTGCCGCAGTACAAGAAACTGACGCAAAGCCGCGACGACATCGACACCCTCCAGGCGCAGGTAACCGAGCAGAAGATGCTGCTCGCCCGGCAAACGCGCGAGGTGAATCTGCTAAAGACCGATCCGACCTATTTGGAAACGATTGCGCGCGATCGTCTCGACCTGATGAAGGAAGGCGAAACGATTTTTCGTCTCGAGCCGCCGCAAAACGAAGCGGACGCAGGATGTAGCGGCGCTTGTGCAGGTTCGGTGCTCACGAACGCTTCCGGGGCGTGACAGCAAGCGCCTGCGTACACCGAGCGGCGCGCTGCCGCGCGCGGCGTTATGTTTCTGCGCCATGGCTAACGGAAGTTCAGGCAATCGAGCGCAGCGGAATTGAAAGCACGCGTCGGCGAATTGCGGAGGTTTCTTTGACGTCGCCGAAACTTCAGGAACAGCTAGCCGAACTCGAAGCGCGCATGGCCGCGCCCGATTTCTGGTCGAACCGCGAACGCGCGCAGGCCGATGTCGAGGAAGTTTCGCGCTTGCGCTCGCTCATCAATCCCGTTCGCGAACTCGAGCGCGAGCCGGACGATTTCGAGGCGCTGCAGCAACTGGCCGCGCGAGGAATCCGATGCCGGCCAGCGCGCGCGCGGCGGAGAAGGAAGTCGCAGCGGAACACGCACGCCTACTCCACAAACTGGAGGAGTTCGAGTTGCGGCAGTTTCTCTCCGGGCGAAAACGATCGCTCGAATGCGTTTCGTCACGATTCACTCCGGCGCCGGCGGCACGGAGTCATGCGACTGGGCGGACATGCTCCTGCGCATGTATCAGCGCTGGATCGAACGGAGCGGCTTCCAGTCGCAAACGATCGACATCCAGACCGGCGAAGAAGTCGGGATCAAATCCGCGACGCTGCTCGTCAGCGGCGAGTACGCCTACGGCTATCTGAACACCGAGCGCGGCGTGCATCGTCTCGTGCGCATTTCGCCGTTCGATTCGAACAAGCGGCGGCACACCTCCTTCGCGAGCGTCGATGTCGTCCCGGAAATCGCGGAGTCCGCGCCGATCGAAGTGAATCCGGCCGACATCGAAGTCGACACTTTCCGCGCCGGCGGCAAAGGCGGACAGAACGTGAACAAGGTCGAGACGGCGGTGCGCATCGTGCACAAGCCGACCGGGATCGTCGTCGCCTGTCAGGCCGAGCGGAGCCAGGGCCGCAACCGCGAGCTGGCGATGAAAATGCTGAAGGCAAAGCTCTACGAAATCGAGCAGGACAAGAAGCGCGCGGAGATCGATCGGCAATACGGCGAGAAAGGCGACGTCGCGTGGGGCAGCCAGATTCGCTCCTACGTTTTTCAGCCGTACCAGATGGTGAAGGATCACCGCACCGGCGCCGAAACGAGCAACGTGCAAGCGGTGATGGATGGCGACATCGATCTTTTCATCCAGGCGAAGTTGCGCGGACAAAAAGCGAGCAAAGGCGAGGGGAATGACCTCGAGTACGACTTGTAAGTGGCCCGGGCCTTTCCGTCTCCGGGGGATGGGAAATCCCCCGGAAATCTCCGTTCCACTGGTTTGTGCCGACAACACTTGGACTGCCACGAGTACTGTCAATTCGCCGTCGGCCAGAGAAGATCACACGGCAGTGTGGACGGGCCGCGAAATGATTATCTGGGGAGGAGACAACGTTGACTTCGGCAATTTCAATACCGGCGCGAGATACAATCCCGCGACCGATAGTTGGACTGCTATCAGCACCGCCAACGCACCGACCGCACGAGTGTGTCACACCGCCGTCTGGACCGGCAGCGAGATGATTGTCTGGGGTGGAGCGTGACAACGGGCGATCTGAACACCGGCGGCAGATACAATCCAAGCAACGATAGCTGGGCAGCTACCAGCACGGCCAACGCGCCGTTGCCGCGAGATTCTCACAGCGCCGTCTGGACCGGCAGCGAGATGATCGTCTGGGGTGGATCCGGATGTGGCGGTAACTGCAGGTTTAACACCGGGGGCAGATACAATCCTACTACCGACACTTGGACAGCGATGAGCACGGTCAACGCGCCTTCGGCACGATGGAACCACAAAGCGCTCTGGACCGGGAGTGAAATGATCGTCTGGGGTGGAACCGATCAGACAAATTATTTGCGCACGGGCGGGCGATATAACCCGAGGACAGATACGTGGACCCTAACGCAAGTCCCGGACGCGACGATCCCGGGCCGCGTCAATTTCGCAGCAGTCTGGACCGGCAGTGAGATGATCGTCTGGGGCGGCGTGAATGAGCTTTTCCAACTGACGAACACCGGCGGGAGATACGACCCAGGCACGGATAGTTGGATCGCGACCAACCTCGCCAACGCGCCCTCGCCGCGGCAGTATCATAGCGGCGTTTGGACCGGAACCGAGATGATCGTGTGGGGCGCGAGCCTCGCGAACATGGGGGGGCGCTACAATCCCGGCACCGACAATTGGATACCGACGACGACGTCAAACGCACCTGTTGTTCGCATCTTCCACACGGCGGTGTGGACTGGCACGCAAATGATCGTCTGGGGTGGGATCAACGATGGCGCCTTCGAGTTGAACACCGGGGGACGATACTGCGCGCAACCAGCGACGCCGATAATGCAGAGTGCGTTTTCTAGAAAAAGTCACGGCAACACAGGCATCTTCGAACTTGATCTTCCTTTCAGTGGAACGCCGGGAATAGAATGCCGCCGCGGCGGCGCGACCAGCGATTACACCATCGTGCTTACTTTCCTCGCCAATGTCTCGCTCAACGCCAGTCCGCAAGCCGCAGTCACCTCGGGAATCGCGACAATCGGCAGCGGCGGAGTGAGCAACGGCGGCACGGTTATCGTGAGCGACAATGTCGTGATCATCCCGTTGACCAACGTGGCCAACGCCCAGACGATCAACGTTACGCTCAATAATGTGAATGGCGCGACGAACATGACCATTCCGATGCGCCTGCTCATCGGCGACACGAACGGCGACGGATTGGTCAACTCCGGCGACGCCCAGCAAACGCGCAACCGCTCCGGCCAAACGACGGATGCTGCCGAACTTCCGCTCCGATGTGGATGCCGATGGCTTCATCAACAGCGGGGATGCCGTGATCGTGCGCGCGCGCTCCGGCACGGCGCTGCCGTGAAAAAGTAGAGGAGCATGTGAAGAGATTTCAGTCTGGGCAGCTCGAGCAGGCGGCGCCTTACTTGTCTGTCTTTCTTTGCGCGAGCATCTCGTGCCTCCGGGGGATGGGAGATGCCCCAGGAATTTTAGCCCCGATTGTCTGCGCCGACAACACGTGGAGTCTCACTGCAGTACCGATCAGATCCTCCGGAAAACAGAACAGCTCACACCGCGCTGTGGACAGGGCGAGAGATGATTATCTGGGGCGGGTTCAGTTTTGACGTCGGCGGTGGTTTCAACACCGGCGCGAGATACAATCCCACGGCCGATAGTTGGACTTCTACCGGCACCGCCAACGCGCCGTCGGCCCGAGCATTTCACACCGCCATCTGGACCGGTAGTGAGATGATTATCTGGGGTGGCGCTTCTGACACTACCGCCGGTGGCCGGTATGATCCGAACGCAGATACGTGGATTCCCACCAGCACCGTCAACGCGCCCCAAGCACGATACAATCACAGCGCGGTCTGGACCGGGAGCGAGATGATCGTCTGGGGTGGACAGGGATGTGGTGGTAACTGCCGCTTTAACACTGGGGGCAGATACAATCCTGTTACCGACACTTGGACAGCGATGAGCATCGTCAACGCGCCTTCCGCACGCTGGAAGCACAAAGCGCTGTGGACGGGGAGTGAAATGATCGTCTGGGGTGGAACGGATCAGACAAACTATTTGCGCACGGGTGCCCGATATAACCCAAAGACGGACACTTGGACGCCGACGCCAGTCCCGAACACGACCATCCCGGGCCGAGTCGCACACAGTGCGATATGGACTGGCAGCGAGATGATTGTCTGGGGCGGCGTGGATGAAACTTTCCACGGCACCAACACCGGCGGGAGATACAATCCGGTAAATGATGGCTGGGTCGCGACCAACCTCGCCAGCGCGCCCTCGCCGCGAAGCGCACACACGGGGGTGTGGACCGGCAGCGAAATGATCATCTGGGCCGGGGGCACTACCACGGGAGCATTGAACACGGGCGGGCGATACAACTCGACCACCGACAGTTGGATGCCGACGACGACCATGAACGCACCTGTTGCTCGAGACTCTCACACGGCGGTCTGGACCGGCACGCAAATGATCGTCTGGGGTGGGTTCGACGCGGCCAGCTTCGAGTTGAACAGCGGCGGAAGATACTGCGTGCAACCCTCAACGCCGATCGTGCAAAGCGTCGTTTCGCGAAAGACGCATGGCACCGCGGGCACGTTCGATGTTGATCTTCCTTTGAGTGGAGCACCCGGGATCGAATGCCGTAGCGGCGGCGCGACGAGCGACTACACCATCGTCGCTACCTTTCTCGCCAACGTATCGATTGACGGCAGTCCGCAAGCCGCAGTCACCTCCGGAATCGGAACGATCGGGAGACGAGCAACGTGCAAGCCGTCATGGATGGAGACATCGACCTCTTCATCCAGGCGAAATTGCGCGGCAGAAGGCGAGCAAGGGCGAGGAAACGGTGCTGCAGATGGTGTAGGGGCGTTTGTGTCAAACGCCCGGCGCGCGCGTTTCCGCGTCAACGATTCGGTGCTTGGCACAAGCACCGCTACAACGACTACCTCACGGCGCGGGCGTGAGGTCGTAAACCTCAATCAGTCCGATGCCGGTGGCGCTGCCGACTCCGCGCAGAATCACCGTGTAGGAGCCTGGACTCAGGGTCCGATCGAGCGCGGATTCCACCGGTTGGTTCGGTGCCAGAGCCACCTCTTGAACCCGGGCGGCGTTCGCGTCGCTCTGCCAGTTGTTATTCGAGGCCATCAGCGCCCCGGAGGAGTCGTGCAATTCAATCGTCGGATCCGAGAGCGCGTTCGCGATTCCCGCACTGCCGAGGGAGGGCCCAAGGCCTCGAATCACCACTTCCTTGCCCTGATTCCCACCGACGATGAAACCCGCGATCATCACCTTATCGCCGGCCAGAACCTGCCCGCGGGTCGAGATATTTCCGGCCCGCCCGCCCGAGGTGTTGAGATCGTAAAGTTCGACCAGCGCGTTGCCCGTGAGATCGCCGTCGTGATTATCATACGCTTTCACGATCGCGGTGTAATTTCCTGGATTCAGCGTTTGCAGGAGAGCCGATTCGCGGCTGTTTGAAGGGTCGAGTCCGTAGCTCGCGATCGTCTCGGCGTCCGCGTCGGTGAACCAATCGTCATTCTGCGCGACCAGGGTTCCCGCGGCATTGTGCACCTCCATCAACGGATCGCTTAACGGATTGCTCACGCCGCGCGCGGCCAGCGAATGACCGATCGCGCGCAAGACCACAGTGGCGGGTTGCGAGCCTTGGATGATGAAACCACCGATGAGCACGTTGCCGCCGGTGCCGACGAAAGCGCGGGTCGAAAGATTGACCAGGTTTGGAGAGGGATTCGATGAACGGTAGGGCGGCCCGCTATCATAAAGGTTCCGCGCGCCCGCGATATCGTCGGAGTGGAGGACGTCGATACTGCTGGTGATCGAATTCATGATGGCGATGACGTGCTGGGGCCGGCGCTGTCGGGGTGATCCAGGCCAAGGACATGTCCGAATTCATGCAGCGCGACACGATGGAAATCCAAGTCGGTCTGCAGCGGGCCACGATAAGAATCCCAATTCTCGCGGTTGTTGAAGATGACATCTCCTTCGGTGAAGACGGAATTGCGCGAAGAGGTCAGCGAGATCGCGATCACTCTGTCCCCAAAAGCCTCTCCGTAGACCGTGTTCGAGAAGAAAACGGAGTTGTCGCTGTCGCTGTCGCCGGGGAAGCGGCGAGCCAATGACGGGCGCAAACTTCATGTGAGCGAGGTAAGCGTTCCAAGTGTTGAGCGCGTCCGCGGCGGACTCATTGAAGGAACCGAATCCGTCCTGCAAAGGCCCAGGTCCAGCGAGCGAAAGATGCATTACGACCGTGCGGTTCAGAGTCCACTTCTCGCCTTCCAGACTGAACGCGCGAGCGATGCGGCCAGCGAAAACGACGGCGAGCAGCAGGATAAAGAGCTTGATAGTGGCGAAACTTCTACCGCGGAACACGGAGAAGATTAGGCGCTCGGCAGTGCAGGCACAAGGCGCAGCTGGAATCGCTTGTCGTAGGCGCCGCGATTGTGACGGCGACAACACGCGAGGCAGGCCACTGCGCGTTTCATTCGACGGACGCGCGGGAAATCCGCGGCGCACCTCGGGCAGCGATAGAGATAACGCCGCGCGCGGGTTCGCGTGGGAAAGGGCAGCGTGTGGCAGCGCCGTTCGTCGCCGATGCCCAGGTCGTAACAGGCCTGGCGCCATTCCGGTCCGTGCGGTGCGATTCGGTGTCGCCCGGCGCGCAGGTGCGCGACGAGGTGCGCCAGTTCATGCCGCAAGGTGCGATCGATCTCCGCTTCGCCATGCTCGCGCAGCCGCGGGTTTAGCGAGACGAGTTTGCTGCGATAATCCGCGCGCCCAGCCGCGGTGCGCAGACGCGGGTTCCATTCCACGCGGAGGAGTGGAAGCAGCGCCGTTGCGTTGACGGAGCGAAGGAGTTTGCGCGCTTCGTTCTCGAGATCAGGATCGCGCCCGGATCGCCCCGAAATTGCTGCCGCCGCCACGGGTGGCGCTGGCTGGGTGAAGAAACGGACGAAGAAGTCGAGCTGCTTAAACGACCGCATAAGTTCCGTCGTTCACCTTCTCGTTCGCGTGCACGAGCCGCTCCATGGTTCTCGCCACCGCGTCCGCCGCCATTTCGATTTCCGCCTCCGTCGTCTCTTTGCCTAACGAGAAGCGAATCGCGGAGCTCGCGTCCTCCATCGGTGCGCCCATCGCCAGGAGAACATGCGACGCGACCACGGATCCGACCATGCAGGCCGAACCGCTGGAGGCGCAAACACCTTCGAGGTCGAGCGCCATCAATATCGTTTCCGAGCTCAGCCCGGGAAAGCTGACGTTCAAGGTGTTCGCCAGCCGATGCGCGACGTCGCCGTTCTGGCGCGCGGCCGGAAAGGCGCGCGAGATTCTTGTCCAAAGCCGATCGCGCAAGACCGCTTCGCGGCGCTGCTCCTCTTCCATGCCGGCGATGGTCCATTCTGCCGCCGCCGCCATCCCGGCGATCGCGGGCACGTTTTCAGTTCCTGGCCGGCGCTGGTTTTCATGAGCGCCGCCAAACGAGATCGGCTCGATCGGCAAACCGGCGCGCAGATAAAGAAGGCCTGCGCCTTTTGGGCCGTGGAATTTGTGCGCGGCAAAGCTGGCGGCATCGACCGGAGCGAGATCGGTCGGCTGTTTGCCGAAAGATTGCACCATGTCGCTGTGGAGCAGAACGCCGCGCTCGCGGCAGACTTCGCCGATCTCAGCCATCGGTTGGGTCACGCCGGTCTCATTGTTGGCCGACATGATCGAGACCAGCGTCGTGTCCGGGCGGATCGTCTCGCGCCAGCTCTTCCGGATCGATCCGTCCGCCATCATTCACGCGCAAAAACGTCACCTCGAAGCCTTCGTCCTTCTGCAAATGCTCGAACGCGTTCAGCACCGCGTGATGCTCGGTGCTTCCGCAGATGAGATGGCGGCCGCGCTCACGGCGACTGCGCGCGAGCCCGAGCACCGCGAGGTTGTTCGATTCCGTCCCGCTGCCGGTAAAGATCAGCTCATGCGGCTTCGCGCGCAGGAGAGCGGCGAGACGATCGCGCGCGTCGTCCACCGCGGCGCGCGCTTCGCGGCCGGCCGCGTGAATGCTGGAAGGATTCCCGAAATGCTCCTCGAGAAACGGCCGCATCGCTTCGCGCGCCGCGTGCGCAGAGTGGCGTGGTCGCGTTGTAGTCGAGATAAATCAAGCCGATCTACAATTTGCTGTGGCCATCGAGCTGCCGGTCGCGCTTGGAGACAATCTTGATCTGCGTCGCCTCGTAATAGACTAACGAATCCGGCGGGACACTTTGAGTGAGAAAGACGTTGCCGCCGATCGTGCTGCGCGCGCCGATGACGGTTTGCCCGCCAAGAATCGTCGAGTTCGGATAGATCGTGACGTGATCTTCAACCGTGGGATGACGTTTGCCGCCTTTTTTGATGTTGCCGTGCTCATCTTTTTCAAACGAACGCGCTCCGAGCGTGACGTTGTGATAGAGCTTCACGCGCGAACCGATCTCGGCCGTTTCGCCGACGACGCACCCTGTGCCGTGATCGATGAAAAAATGTGATCCAATCTTCGCGCCGGGGCTAATGTCGATGCCCGTGCGACTGTGGGCCCATTCCGTCATGATGCGTGGGATGAACGGCACCTCTTTCAGATAAAGGACGTGTGCCATGCGTTGAATCGCAATGGCCTCGAGTGCCGGATACGCGAGGATGATTTCTTCGTAGCTGGTCGCGGCGGGATCGCCTTCGTAAGCGGCATCGATGTCGGTCCAGATCAACCTGCGTAGATCGGCCAGTTGCGAAACGAAATGCTCGAGCAGTTTTTCGGCTTTCTCCTGTGTTTGCGGGCGCGGCGGATAATCGCCGAAGCTCTTGCAGATTTCCGGAATGAGCGTGTTGCGAATCTGGCGAACGCGGCTGCGCGCCACATCGGGCAAATCGCCGGAATCGACCAGCGCTTCACCTCGGAAGCCGGGAAACATCAGGCTCATCAACTCGGCGCAGATCGATTGCACTGCTTCTCGCGAGGGCAGAATGGCGGCGGCGTCGAGATAATTGATGCCGCCGGTCTCGCTGTAGGTTAGCAACAGCTCATCGACCGCATCGCGCGAAGTCAGATTCATCGCCTCATGGTACCGCCGCTGGGGAATTGTCGCAATGGTCTCGCGATACGTGCGCAGTAAATCTTCCCCGCCTTTGTGAAGTCGGGTTCCATTGTCCTGGAATTATGCGATGAGACCGGCGCAATGGAAACGGAAACTCTCACGAACGACGGCTACAATTCGCTGAGGTCGTGCAAGGATTGATTGATCGTCATGCTTCCGTTTGAACAGGCGAAAAAATAATCCTCGACAGCCTAACGGATTCTATCTACGAACGATCTCGATTACGTCACCCGACGTTTCAACGCATCTTCGGCCGGGCTGAGTTTGCCCGTGGGGCTGGACCTTCGCTGGGACCACCGCTTTACGCGATCTCCAGATCCAACGGAAACCCCGAGTCAGCCGAAGCAAGGCCGCTCTTGAAAGCGCCGCCTCGTGAGGATGGTTCCGGTTCTGCGCGATCTGGGAACAGTCGCAGCAAAACTCCAATAGAAAGCAATCCGCAATGAAAACTTCCTTTCAATTTAATCTGCCGCGTTGGCTGACCGCCACGTTTCCCTTTCCAAGCGCCCCATTGCTTCCGCGCGGTCGGCCACCTCTGTGGTAGCTGTTCGGAAAACAAAAGGGCAACCCCAAATGACCGAACATAAAACGTGGCCACTCTTCAGGACGGCACTTTCACTGCTACTTCTATGTAGCGTGATGCCAGCGATGGCGCAGTCACGAGCTGGCGGCCAACGGTCAACCCGGTAACCCGGACACCCTCTTTAACTGCACCTGGAGTGTCGCACCTGTGACACCCGTTGCGTTGCTCGACGCGCCGGTGGTGACAGTTGGCGGCAACATGTACCTCTTCGGCGGCGTCCAAGGCGGCGCGATTACCGCAGCTTCCTTTAAATTCGACGGCACGACCTGGACGCCGATCGCTCCACTGCCGACGGCGGTCGAGTTTCCGGCGGCGGTGACCGACGGAACAAATTGCTACATTCTGGGCGGCGCGTTAACCGGCACGGGCACGCCGCAAACGACTGTTTACAGATATAATGTCGCGTTAAATACCTATACGACCCTGGCTCCTTTTACCACTGGGACGTGGAACCATTCGGCGGTTTATCTGGCTGGAAAGATTTACAAGTGGTGCGGCACGGGTCCTGCGACCGCTTCGGCGAACGCGCTGGAAATTTATGACGTCGCTTTCAATACCTGGAGTGCCGGTGCCGCCTATCCGCTCCTGATTAGTTTCACCAGCGGCTGGACCCAGGGAGGCTTTATTTACTCGGCCGGTGGTATTCAAAGCGTTGGGTCGCTTGCCTCGGCAAAGACCTATCGTTACGACCCGGTGGCAGACACCTGGGATGACGCGGCGATTGCCGACATGCCAGCCACCCGCTGGGGCGCAGCCACGGCCTTTTACGAGCCGGACGCAGTGCTGGCTGGCGGCTATGTCGCAGGAACTGCCACCGCGAATATTTCACCATACGGCCATTTCCTGGGACGCCCAGTAATACCTGGCAAACCGTGCCGGATATGGCGGGTGCACCGCCGACGACGGAACGCTCGCGGTTTACCGGCTGCGGTCTTGAACGGCTCCTTCTATGCCGTCGGCGGACGTTCCATCGCGTCGTCTGCTTTCGCCGGCACGAACAGCAATCAGAAACTGCTTTGCTTGAATGTGCCGACCAACATCCTCAGCAGCTGACGGTTCAGCGATTGTCTCGGCGGGGGCTAATGGCGTGCTCGATCCGGGTGAAACCGTCACGGTCTCGCTCGGCGTGCAGAACACTGGAGGACCAGGTATCGTCTGCACGACGGCCGCGTTGACCGGGACGCTGCAGGCCAACCGGTGGCGTGACCAAGTCCGTCTGCTCCTGCAGAACTACGGCGGCACCGGGTCTGCTCGGCTGTCCGAGCGAACTATCTCCCGCAATTTCACCTTCACGGTTGACCCGGCCCTGCCCTGCGGCGCTACCGTGACCGCTACGCTGCAGATGCAGGATGGAGCGACCAACTACGGGAATCTCACCTACACATTCGTCACCGGCACTTCGGCGGTGGCCTTCGCGCAAAACTTCGACGGCGTCGTGGCGCCGGCGTTGCCCGCGGGCTGGACGTCGACCGCCACTGGCATTGGCGTGCCTTGGGTGACCTCGACGACGAATCCTGCCAGCGCACCAAACGACGCCTTCGCCCCCGACCCAAGCAACATCGGAGACACGTTCTTGGTTACGCCAAGCTTCGCGGTGCCGGCTGGCGGAGCGACGCTGTCGTTCAAGATCAACTACATTACGGAGTCGACGTTTGACGGAGTGGTGCTGGAGTTCAGCATCAACGGTGGCGCCACCTGGACTGACATCACCACGGGCGGGAATGCCTTCATTAGCGGGGGATATACCGGGCCGATCTCCACCGCCTTCGAGAGCCCGATTGCCGGACGACAAGGCTTGGAACGGCACCAACCCCGGCTCCCCCGCCTACGTCACGAGTGCGATTAACACCCCGGCAGCGGCCAATCGGGCAGCCGAACGTGCAGTTGAGGTGGCGCATGGCGTCGGACAACAGCGTGGCGGCCACGGGTGTGAGGGTCGATGACATCTCGATTGCGAATCCGGTTTGCAGCGGAGGCAACCCCCGCTGCAAGCCCCTACGGCGATGTCGTTCCTTCCGACCGACCCCCCGACGGGGTGCGGCATCGAAATTCCGATGGACGTACCAGTGGATGGGTTGGGTCACCCCCTTACTCCTCCTTTTTCAGGGGGATCGAGCCCCGCCGGGGCGTGCCGGACTCCAATCCCCCAGCTTATTACGATTACACACTGATCGTGGATTTCGGTGCACCCGGTCAATACTCCAATTGTAACCGCGCGCGCCACATATTCGTCGGGGGGCTCTTTCCCGGCTGCAACCGCCGTCAACTTTACCGGTACAAAAATCAAGGTGGTTTCCCCAGCGATTGCCGATCTTCCGCGGCTGCCTGTTGGTGCTGTGCGCGAGGGGCAGATACTTTATATCACGCTCAGTGTGTGGAATGTCGGCCTTGGCAGAACCGAGACTCACAATATCAACATGGGACTCCTCATCGGTGATGGGAATGCCGATCGTGTTGTCAATGCTGCTGATACTCAGTTGGTTAAGAACCACGCCGGTGAGCTGACTGCCTGCGGTAACGACATGTACGACCTCAACGGTGATGGCATTATCAACAGCGGCGATGCCGCAATCGTGAGAACTCTCTCGAGTGTTTTCCTTAGTGACTGACGGGAATTAATCCGGAAACTCACTAGTTAGGAAAGTTCTGCAGATGGCAGAGGGACGCAGGTCCCTCTGCCATTTGTATTTTCAGCGATGCAATCGCCGGGAGGCAATTGCTCGCGACGCGGAGGATCGGCTCCGGAGCCTTGAATGCGATGAACAGACCGCGTGACATCGGGGCGATCGTGAATCAACGCAGCGCAGTTGTCGAATGGCGCTCTGAAGAGGACGCACGCAAAAATTGCCAGGAACCAAACTTCAAGAGCGAGCATGACCGCCAGCGCTTCCTGTTGCCACTGACTTCAGGGAGCCGCGGATAAAGGGGCGGGTCTTTAACTGGCGAGCGCGAGAAATCGACGGCGTGGACGTGAAATCGGTTCCATCTGTGCACTATCTGACGGGGCTGGCGGTAAAGGAACGAGAAAACGTGGGTCGCGCGGCGCGTCCTCGTCCTCCTCCCGGTACCTCGTCGTTGTCCTCGTCAAAGCGAGGAAGACCGAGATGACGAGGAGGAGGACGAGAACGACTCGCCGCATTGACGTCCGCCCTGAGCTCGTGTCCGCAGTTTCCAAGCGGGTCGGTTATGACTAAGGTGCCTTTCCCGCATGAGTAACTTCGAAATCCTCGGGCTGCCGATCGACGAATTGGGCGTGTTCCTGGCCGGCGCGCATCCCGGACCCGTTCCGCATTCTCGGTCCCCACCGGGTGGGCGAGAACCTCGTCGATTCGCGTCTTTCGTCCCGACGCGAAGGAAATCCGCATCATCGTCGGAGACGGTGAGCGAACCGGACGTCGCAGGCGGATCGTCTGCACGCCGACGGTTTCTTCCAGGCTGTCCTGCCGGGACGGACGCGCGATCTGTTTATCGGCTGCGCATCGTCCGGTGGGACGGATCCGAGCAGATCATGCACGATCCCTACCGCTACGGCGCCGATCATGGGCGAGGTGGATCTGCATCTCTTCGCCGAAGGGCAATCATCTGCGAGCTTTACGAAAAGTTCGGCGCGCATCTGCGCGACGATCGGCGGCGTGACGGGCGTTTACTTCGCGGTCTGGGCGCCGAACGCGCAGCGCGTCAGCGTGGTCGGCGATTTCAATGGCTGGGATGGCCGCGTCCAATCCGATGCGCCGACTGCTCGGCAGCGGCGTTTGGGAAATTTTCTCCCCGGCGTGCAGCGAAGGCGCGCATTACAAATTCGAGATCAGGACGCCGGCCGGCGCGCTCTTGTTGAAGAGCGATCCGTTCGCGTTCTTCAGTCAGCACGGCACGCAGACCTCGTCGCTGGTTTACGATCTGACCGTTACCAATGGAGCGACGGCGAGTGGATGGCAGACGCGCCGGAGCAAGGAATGGCACACGGAGCCCGATCAGCATTTACGAAGTGCATCTCGGCTCGTGGCGGCGCAAGGCGGAGGAAGGCGAACCGCTCTCTGAGCTACCTCGAGCTTGCCGAGACGCTGCTGCCCTACGTGCTCGAGATGGGCTACACGCACATCGAGCTGCTGCCGGTGGCCGAGCATCCGTTCGAAGGCTCGTGGGGTTATCAGGTGACGAATTACTACGCGCCGACCAGCCGCTTCGGGACTCCGGATGAGTTCCGCCATTTCGTCGACGCTGCCATCAGGCCGGCATCGGCGTGATCATGGATTGGGTGCCGGCGCATTTCCCGAAGGACGCGCACGCGCTGGCGGAATTTGACGGCACCGATCTCTACGAACACGTCGATCCGCGGCAGGGCGAGCATCAGGATTGGGGCACGCTCATTTTCAATTTCGGCCGCAACGAGGTGCGCAATTTCCTGATCGCGCAACGCGCTCTTCTGGCTCGACAAATATCACATCGACGGCCTGCGCGTGGATGCGGTCGCGTCGATGCTTTATCTCGATTACTCGCGCAAGCCGGGCCAGTGGATCCCGAACGCTTTCGGCGGCCGCGAGAATCTCGACGCGGTCTCATTTCCTGAAACAGACTGAACGAAGTCTGCTACGAGCGTTTTCCCGGCATGATGACGATCGCCGAGGAATCAACCGCCTGGCCCGGCGTTTCGCGGCCGACCTATCTCGGCGGCCTCGGCTTCGGCTTCAAATGGAACATGGGCTGGATGCACGACTTCCTGCATTACATGGCGCTCGATCCGATCTTCCGCCGCTTCCATCACAACAGCATCACCTTCTCGATCATGTATGCCTTCCAGGAGCATTTCATTCTCGTGCTGAGCCACGACGAAGTCGTGCATGGCAAAGGTTCGCTCATCAGCAAAATGCCGGGCGACGAATGGCAGAAGTTCGCGAATCTGCGGATGTTCTTCGCCTGGATGTACGGGCATCCGGGCAAGAAACTGCTCTTCATGGGCGGCGAGTTCGGCCAGCGGCGCGAGTGGAATCACGACCGCGAACTCGACTGGGAACTGACTGCAATCTGCCGCGGCACGACGGCCTGCGCCGGCTCGTGCAACATCTGAATTACGTCTACAAGAGCGAGCCGGCGCTCTGGGATCTGGACGACACCTACGACGGCTTCGAGTGGATCGATTTCCACGATGCCGACAACAGCGTGGTCGCGTTCCTGCGGCGCTCGCAGGACGGGCGAAGTGATCGTCTTCGTGGTCAACGCCACGCCGGTGGTGCGCTACGGTTATCGCATCGGTGTGCCGCACGCCGGGTTTTATCGCGAGATCATCAACACCGACGCCGAGACCTACGGCGGCAGCAACGTCGGCAACCTGGGCGGGCTCCAGGCGGCCGACTTCCCGTGGCAGGGGCGCGACGCATTCGCTCTGATGATCGAGCTGCCGCCGCTGGCGACCGTCGCCTTCAAGCTGGGAAGCGGCGCCACGGCCGAGCGTGAGCGGCTCGCGTCGAGATGGCACGTTCCTATTCGCGCTTGACCGCGTCGCGATGCGCAATCTCCGCAGCAATTCCATCACGCCCGCAACTCGCATGACATGAAAAAGACCGCCGCCGCCTTCACCCTCATCGAACTTCTCGTCGTGATCACGATCATCGCCATTCTGGCCAGCATCGCGGTGCCGGCCTTCACCGGTGTCACTGACGCAAGGGCCAGATGACCAAGGACGCTGAACAACGCGCAACAGCTCTACCTCGCGCTGGCATTTCCGATGGCGACAGACGGCGCGACCAATTCCGATCCGAAGCTGCTCCGGCCGCGGATGACAACGCCGGCGCCGACTACTCTGCAGCGACTATTCCAACGACGTCTGGTGGCCAGAACGATTATCTTGAAGCGCAGGAGATCTTCACGCCGCTTCTGAATGCCCCGGGCGAACCCGGATAACACATCGACTGCCGCCGGTTCCGCGACACTCGGACTGACACGCTGCAAGAGCGGGCTGAAAATCTATCCTAGTGTCACGGACGACCGATACGTCGAATCCCGATCTTTGCCGCTGATCGCGAATGACGTTTACAACACGCGCTCGCCAGCACCACGGCGAACGTAAGGCGACAAAGGGCTTTGTCGTGATCGCGCAAAGGCGGCGATGCGTGATTTTCTGCGAAGAACCAAGCGGCCAGATCGATGCGGGTCGATGCCAGTCGACAAGTCCAGCGAATCGATTCGGCTGCGCGAACGCCAGGTGACTGTCCGAGACCGGCACCGGCGATCTGGCTGCGATCACTGCAGTGACTCCGGTGCTCAAATCCGCAATAAGCGGTCTGGCCGATCCAACCGTCGACTCAAATCTCGCCATCGCGCGACGCGCGTCTTGATTCGCGTTCGCGCGAGACATCTGCGTGACCGATCGGATGACTTTCCCGCTTCGCGTCCGTCGTGATGCTGTAGCCGCGGCGCAAGCGTCGCTTCGGGCCCGAGGACGCGCAGGATTCCTTCCACCTGCCGGAAGCGCTCCCGCGCCTTCTCGACCTGTCGCGAGGGCAGCGCGGCGAAACGTCGCTGCAGATCGCGAACTCGGTCGCGGCGCGCGGCCAATCTCGCGTGCCGGATTGTGCGCTTGCAACGCCTGCGCGATGCGTTCGCGAGCGCGGCGCGCGCATCGAGAATTGCCCGGCGCCGCGCGGCGCAGACAGCGATTCCGTCGCGAGATCGAGCTGCTGCTGCGCATCGCGCATGCGCTTGCATCAGTTCACGCGCCGAGCGTCCGCTCCGAGAGGAACCGCAGACGCGTCTGATTCTGGCAGAGGAAATTGCGCAGGCTTCGATCGAGACCGGCGGCCAGTTCGCCGACGCGGCGCAGCGAGATCGCGCGACATCGGGCACGATCAATTCGGCCGCGGCGCTCGGCGTCGGCGCGCGCAGATCGGCGACGAAATCCGCGATCGTGAAATCGATTTCGTGGCCGACCGCGCTCACGACCGGAATCGGCGAATGGAAAATGGCGCGGGCCACGATCTCTTCGTTGAACTCCCACAGGTCTTCGATGCTGCCGCCGCCGCGCGTCACGACCACGAGATCGAGCGGCTTCCAGGACTCGTTAGGCTGGGTCAGTTCGCGAATCGCGACCGCGATTTCGGCGGCGGCGCCGATGCCCTGCACGCGCACCGGATTGATCAGAATCTCGCAAGTCCGGGCGCGCGCCGCCGCAGCACATTGAGCATGTCGCGAATGGCCGCGCCGCTCGGCGAAGTGACGATGCCGATGCGTTTCGGAAATTTCGGGAGCGGCCGTTTGCGCGCGGAATCGAAAAGTCCTTCCGCTTCCAGTTTGCGCTTGAGCGCTTCGAACTTCGCCTGCAACAAACCGAGCTCCGCGCGTCTGCAGGATCTGCACGCTGAGCTGATATTGCCCGCGCGCTTCGAAGACGGAGACGTTGCCGTAAACCTGCACCTGCGCGCCGTCGGCCAGCGGCTTGCGCGAATGGCGGCAGCGTGTTGCGAAAAATCACGCAGGCGATCGCCGCGCGCTGATCCTTGAGGGTGAAATATTGGTGGCCGGACGGATGCAGCTTGTAGTTCGAGATTTCGCCCTGCACCCAGACCGCGCCGAACTGCGTCTCGAGCGTGCCGCGAATCGCGCGGGTCAGCTCCGCGACCGTGAGGACCTTCGCCGAGCTATCGGAAAAAGATCGCCGTCATTCCGATCGGATGTCGAAGCGAAGTCGAGGACACTCTCGTGGCGAGTACGCTCGGTTCGGCCACGAGAGGTGTCTCGACTTCGCTCGACATGACAGCAGGTGGGTTAGCTGCCAAACAATTCGCTCTGCGCGCCCGCCGGCGGTTTCAGGCCGAGCTTGCGGTACGCGTTCGGCATCGCGACCCGGCCTTGCGGCGTGCGCTTGATGTAACCTTCCATGATCAGATACGGCTCGTTCACTTCTTCGAGCGTCCCCGCTTCCTCGCCGATCGCAACGGCGAGCGAGTTCAAGCCCGACCGGGCCGCCGTTAAATTTGTGGATCAGCGCTTCGATGATGCGCTTGTCCCATTGATCGAAGCCGTCGCGATCGATCTCGAGCATGGTCAGCGCGCGATCGGCCAGGTCGGCGCGTGATTTTGCCATCCGCTTTCACCTGCACGTAATCGCGCACCCAGCGGAGCAGATTGTTCGCGGTGCGCGGCGTGCCGCGCGTGCGCGTCGCGATCTCGGCCGCGCCCGCGTGCATCGATCTCGACGCCGAGCAGACCCGGCGCTGCGCAGTGATGATTTTGTGCATCTCCTCCGCGCTGTAGTAATCGAGCCGCGCCGTCATCCCGAAACGCGAGCGCAACGGCGCGCTCACCATGCCCGCGCGCGTGGTCGCGCCGATGAGGGTGAACTTCGGCAATTGCAGCCGCAGACTGCGCGCCTGCGGTCCCTGATCGATGATGATGTCGAGCCGGTAATCCTCCATCGCCGGATAGAGATATTCTTCGATCGTCGGTTGCAGCCGATGGATCTCATCGATGAAAAGGACGTCGCCTTTTTCCAGGCTGGTGAGCAATCCCGCCAGCTCGCCCGCCTTCTCGATCACCGGTCCGCTGGTGTTCTTGACGTTCACGCCCATCGCGTTGGCGATGATGTGGGCCAGCGTCGTCTTGCCGAGTCCCGGCGGACCGCTGAGCAGGATGTGCTCGAGCACATCGCCGCGCTTCTTCGCCGCTTCGACCAGCACCTCGAGCCGTTCGCACACCTTCACCTGGCCGGTGAACTCGCTGAACATCGGCGGTCGCAGCGAAACTTCGAAAGCGGGATCGGGCTCGAGCGGTTTGATCGCGGCGGCGTTCATCTCAGCCTAATTTCTTCGTCAGCACCAGTTCCGTGCCGCGGCTCTTCACGACGTAATCCACCTTGTCGAAGGCGTTGCGGATCAAGTGCAGTCCGAGACCGCCGGGCTTGATCAGATCATGCGAGCGTCCCTCGCATTTCCTCGGGCGCACTTTGTTTTCCGTAATCTCGCAGGCGCAGGCAAACGCAGTCGCCGCTTGCTTCGCAGCGAAAGCGCAATCAGTTGATCGTCCTGCAGGTGGTAGGCGTGCCGGATGATGTTGGTGCACGCTTCGTCCACGCCGAGCACCATGAGGGTTCGTTCCTTCTCGGAGAACGGACAGGCATCCAGAAAACCGCGCACGAATTTGCGCATCAAAGCGAGATTCCCCGTATGGCTGGAGAATTCGATTTTCTTTTTCATCGTCCGCACGAAGGTTGAACATTCACGCGTGCTCCTCGAGGTGCGCAACCGAAAACGGGTGGACAGTGTGCGGCAAGCGCAGTTTTGTCCCGGCATGTGGAGACTGCTGATCATCCTCGGGCTGACCTCTGCTTCTGCCTTCGCGCAGGATCAGCCAACCGCCTACGAAGCGCTCCGGGTCGTCGGGACGCAATTCAATCGTGCGGCCATCCGGCGCGTCCTATCGGTCACCGGGGTGGATGGCGATCCGCAGCCGGCGACGTGGAAAGTGATGATCGCGGACCGGAATGCCCCGGGTGGAGTGCGCGAGTTCGAGGTGGCCGGTGGCCGGATCGTTTCGGATCAAACGCCGACGCGCGATGTGGTGGGAACGACCGAAGGGGCGACGATCGACACCTCCAAATTGAATCTGGATTCGAGCGGCGCGTTTACCGTGGCGAGTTACACGGCGGATAAATCGCACACGAATTTTTCATTCGCGAGCTACACCCTGCGGACGAACGACCGCGGCATCCCGGTTTGGATTGTCACCTTGCAGAATGAAGCGCGCCGTCCGCTCGGCACCATTCACATCGGCGCGAACAAGGGCAACGTCACGCGCGTGGAAGGGATGTATAACGGCGCTAACATGGCGCAGGTGGAGGAAGATCAAGCCGGTCCCGCCCCCGGCGGCGACGACGAAGCCGGAAGTGATGTGAGCGACGAGGAGGGCGACGCTGACGAGAACGTCGTCAAAGCGGAGATCAAGCGCCTGTTCCGCGTTACGAAGCGGGATGCGCAGCGGATGTTTACGCGCGTCCGGCGCTCGTTCGACCAGTTCTTCAACCACGAATAGGTTTCCTCGACGTATTTTTTCTTCCGTGGCGAAAGCGCTCGTATGCAGGGCCGGCGAGATCTGCGGGATTCGCCCACGGCGGCCATGGTCGACTGGCGCGCACGCGGACGAAACCGCTTATGTTCCACCTTCATTTGGTTAGGGCGGCAGCGCGGTACCGGAGCGCGAACGGACTACGGCGGTGTCTCCGCTATTGACGAAGCCATCGGTGTTCACGTCGGAACGGAAGTTGGTGGCATCGGTCGCCTGACCAGACCGGCTCCGAGTTTGCACGGTGTCGCCAGCGTTGACCGAGCCATTGCCGTTGGTGTCGCCAACCAGAACTGCCATCAGGAGGCTGACGTCCCCCGTGTTCACGCCATCGCTCACCGCGCCGAGGGTGATGGTGCTCGTCTGCCCGCTGGTCATGCCGGTGAGATTCACCGTGATGCTGTTGGTTCCGCTGCCGGTGGAAGAAACAACGCTGCCGGCGCCGAAACTGACCGAGGCGCCGGTATGCTGTTGTAAATGCCGCCGCCCAGGAGCGAGACATTCGCGGCAAACGTGCTGCACTCCACCGTGATGCTGCCGCCGACGTTATATAAGCCGCCACCACGCTCAGTCCCAGTGTTCCCGCTGATAGTGCTGTTGACGAGGAACACGGTCGCGCCATTGCTGATCCCGCCGCCGCGCATCGCGTTGTTGTTGCTCAAGGTACTGTTGCGCACCGTGGTGCTGGTCGAGCCCGGGAGACCGCTTGTGCCAATGCCACCGCCGATGCCGGTCGAGGTGTTTCCATTCAGCGTGCTACTTTCGACCGTTAACGTTCCCGCGTTGAGAATGCCGGCGGGAGTGCCCTGGTTGCCATTCACCGTGCAGCGTACGAGAGCTGCGCTTTGCGTGTTGTAGAGTCCACCACCCGCGCCCGCTTGATTAAAATTCAAGCGGCTATCGGTCAGCGTTAGATTGCCGACGTTCGCAATTGCAGCGCCTGGCCCGGCAGAAGTGTTCTCGAGCAGGTCCGCATTGGTCACGGTGGCGGTGCCGCTGTTGAACAACCCGGCACCCTGCTCACCGCTGATGTTCAGTCGCAGGGTGCTGTTGAGCAGCGTCACCGTGCCCTGAAAATTCGCGATGCCGCCGCCGCGTCCGCTCCCTATAACGTTCGCCGCTATACTCGACTCATTGTGCTCGAAGGTGGAGTTGCGCACTTCGAGCGTGCCTTCGTAATTGTAAACTCCGCCGCCCGCCGCGCCGCTGTTGTTCAGCAGCGTGCATCCCGTCATAGTAACGGCGCCGGAGTCATTCCCGATCGCGCCGCCAAAGACCGCGCTCCCGAAGTTGGTGTCGAACGAGCAGTTGGTCAGGGTCGCGACTGCGCTGCCGAGATATCCGTCGTTGAAAATGCCGCCGCCGCTGCCGTTTCCGATCGCACCGGTATGGTTGTGGTCAAACGTGCAGCCGCTCAGCGTCAGGCTGGCTGTGCCATTCGTGCCGAGGCTGTAGATCGCGCCACCAAAACCGGGCGCGTTCGAATTGAGCGCACCCAATGCGCTGTTCTGAGTAAAGGCGTCTCCGGCATTGACCACGCCATTGCCGTTGGTGTCGCCAACCAGGATGGCCATCAGGAGACTGACGTCGCCCGTGTTCACGCCATCGCTCACCGCGCCGAGGGTGATGGTGCTGGTCTGTCCGCTGGTCATGCCGGTGAGATTCACCGTGATGCTGTTGGTTCCGCTGCCGGTGGAAGAAGCAACGCTGCCGGCGCCGAAACTGACCGAGGCACCGGTGTAGGTCACGGCATTGGCAAAGCTGACGACGACTTGATAATCATTACTCGCGCCCCCGCTCCGGCATTCGATGCCGACCTCGCCAACAAACGGCAGATCAATATCGAACGGCGTTCCGCCATGCAGCTTCCGCGACACGGCACTGACCACTGCGGGTGCGGGCGAGACGCTGCCAAACTCAAACGCACCGATGTCGTTCGTGCTGACGCGCGGAAAACCGCGCTGATCCAGGGACGTCTCGCTCGCGTTCACGCCGGCGTTGATCGCCGGGCTTCCGTTGAGCAGCGCATGCGTGAAGGTGGGGCCGCCGTTGTTCTGGAGCGGGCCGAGCAACGGATCGGTGCTTCTGATATCACCGCTGCCAGTTAAGTATCCACCAGGTCCGGTGCCGCTTCCGCCGGCCGCGTCGTCGCTACTCAGATTATGGCCTAACGAGGTGATGACTCCATCAGCGTTGATGAAGTTCGATCCTATCGTTCCGGTTTTCAGGATCGTGTTACGCAGGGTCAGCTCCGCCGTGGCACTGAATTTTCGATTGTAAATGCCGCCCGCACTCGGCGCGTTGTTGTCGCTGATCGTGCAATCCTGGAGAGAAGCGTGAACCACGCCCGAGATGTTACCGAAGTTGTAGATCGCGCCGCCTGCGCCACCAGAGAATCCAGCGGCAGTCGCGCTGTTTCCGCTGAGCGTGGAGTTGGTCAGGGTCAAATCCGCGGTGCTGCCGGAGTTCAAGCCCTCATTGTAAACGCCGCCGCCGGATCCACCATTCGCCGCGTTGCCGCTTATCGTGCTCTTGCGGATAGTGACGACGGAAGTGCCGGGCGTCGTTCTCACGTTGGCAATCCCGCCACCGTTCTGAGCCACGTTTCCAGCAATCGTGCTCTGCTCGATCGTCACACTGCCTTCGCGACTGTAGATGCCGCCGCCGGCATCGAATTCAGCAGGCAAGGTGCGATTGCCGATCACCGCGCACTGGCGCAGGAAAAGAGTGCCGCGATCATTCAAAATTCCGCCGCCAGACTCGAAGGGATGCATGAGGCCGGACGGCGCCTGTCCGTTGGTGATCGTTAGGCCGGAGATGTCGACGATCGGTCCATTGTCTGTGCCGTTGCCGGTGGTGAAGATGCGGTAATCGCCGCCGGTGTTGCGCCGCACCGTCAGCACACTCGCGCCGGGGCCTTTCAGCGTGACATTGCCCGTCAGGGTAGGCAGCGCACCCGTCAGTTGAATGGTCCCGGTCACGCCCGGCGCGAAGGTGATGCTGTTATCATCCGGCTGCGCATTCGCCGCGATGATCGCTTCGCGCAGCGTGCAATCGCCCGTGGTGCAGCTGCCATCATTGTGATCGTCAATCGTGGTGACGGTGAAGTCTGGGCCACGCGTTGCGAAAAGGCTGACGATATTTGCGATTTGCTGGCCGACGACCAACTGTCCGGTAAGCGCGTTGTAATCGACGTCCATGGAAAAACCCTCGTTAGGGAAATCCCCGCGCACGCTATTGTCGAAATTGATTCCGCCGACTATCTCGATGTCGCCGCGCGCGAGGGTGATCGCGCCGGCCTCAACCGTGGCGCCGTGGTCCCAGTATGTGCTCCGCACATAATAGTTGCCGTCGCTCAACGCGACCGCGCTACCGACTTGATCGCTCGGATGGCTGCCAATAAGACTGTTCGCGGCGGAGACCGCGCCAATGCGACCGCTCGTTCCATCGCACCAGGTCACGGCTCCGAGATCGGTATTTCCCCAGAGCGGGCTGTTCACGACGTAGTTGCCGCTGGTCAATGCGGTGACGCCGTTGTAACCAACCCGATCGTTAGCGCCCGTTCCGACCAGACTATTCGAGGCTGACATCGCCCCGGTGCAGCCAATGGTGCCGTCGCACCAAGTCACTGCTCCCGCGTCCGCGACAGGGCCGTTGTCCCAGGTATCACTACCCACGACGTAATTTCCGTTTGCCAATGGCGTGGCATATCGGCCGACCGCATCACCAAGTTGATTACCCACGAGAGAGTTGGCGACCGTTACCGGTCCGTGGCGGCCGGTGGTGCCATCGCACCATGTGGCTGCTCCGACATCAGCCAGGCCGCCATTATTCCAGGCGGGACTCGAGACGACATAGTGACCGTTGGTTAATGCGATCGTGAAAAGGCCGACCTGATCCCCAGTGAGGTTGCCGACCAAACTGTTCGCGCTTGAAACCGCGCCGGTGCAACCTGCCGTCCCATCGCACCAGGTCGCAGCACCGGCGCTGGGCGCGATGACATCGTTCCAGTTGGGGCTGTTCACTACATAGTTTCCGTTCGACAAAACCACCACGCCATAGTTGCCGACCAAATCCTGAGTGGTGCTCCCGACCAGACTGTTCGCGGCGGACACTTCGCCGGTTCTACCGGTCGCGCCGTTGCACCAGGTCACCGCTCCGGCATTGGTGACTGCGGCGTTGTCCCAAGCCGCACTGATCACGACATAATTGCCATTCGTGAGAGCTACGCCGCCGTTGCCTCCCACTTGGTCATCAGTGTGCGTTCCGACCAAACTGTTCGCGAGTGAAACGGCGCCGACGCGGCCGGTAGTGCCATTGCACCAGGTCGCCGCCCCTGCCGTGGCAACTGCGCCATTATTCCAGAGCCAGCTGAGCACAACATAGTTGCCGTTACGCAACGCGACCGCGTTCCCGATGCCCACCTGATCATTCGTTTTCGTGCCGAAAAGCGAATTCGCAGTCGTGACCGAGCCAACGCAACCGTTGTTTCCGTCGCAAAAAGTCGACGCCCCGGCATCAACAACAGCGCCGTTGTCCCATTTGGGGCTGTTCACGACGTAGTTGCCATTCGTTAGGCGTCGCGTGCCGCCGCCGCCAATTTGGTCGCCGGCAACCGTGCCGATGAGCGAAGTGGCGCTCGAAATGGTGCCGCTACGGCCGGTGGTGCCGTTGCACCAAGTCACCGCGCCGACGTCCTGCAGCGCACCATTGTCCCAAAAGGTGCTGCGGACGAGGTAGTGGCCATTCGGCAAAGCGGAGACGGAGTTACCGACCTGGTCGTTCGCGCTCGAACCGACCAGCGAATTGGATGGGGAAACTGTCCCGCTGCAGCCGGTCGTTCCGCTGCACCAGGTCGCTGCGCCGGCATCGACCCTGCCGCCGTTCTGCCAGCGTGCGCTGCGCACGACATAGTTGCCGTTGTTCAGAATCGTGACGCCGTTATAGCCAACGCGGTCGTTCGCCGTGGTCCCGGTAAGGGTGCTGATCAACCCACCCGCGCTGTTGTAGAGATAAACTGCGCCGACGTCTGTGGCTCCGGGCGCATCGTAATATGGATCCGTCACGACAATATTTCCGTTCGTTAGGATTGTCACCGACGTGCCGAACGCGCCGCTTCCTGTCGGTCCAGGAAGATTGGTCTGCGTAGCCGCCTGGATGTTTCCGGCGAATAATAGATGTGCCGCGCCCACTAGGAGCGCGAGAGTTGAATTAGTTAGTTTCATGATTCTTTCGTGATGCTTTTGCGATAAGTTGCTGCTCGGGAGTCGAGCTTCTGTATTGGTTAAGCGAGATCCCGCCGCCAAACCCACCACACCGGATGAAGATTTTTTGCGGAGTTTCTGTCGGACAGTTGCGCTATTGGGCTGATGGTCGAATCGCGCGCACGCAGAAGAATCGCTTGATCGTGTTCCGGGTTTGCAGGGTGTCTCCGGCGTTGACCAAGCCATTGCCGTTAACGTCGCCAACCAGAACTGCCATCAGGAGACTGACGTCGCCCGTGTTCACGCCATCGCTCACACCCGTGAGAATGATGGTGTTTGTCTGGGTGCAATTTCCTCGTCAGGATTGGTAAGCGGGGCTTCGGCGATAGAAGCGAGTTGAAATCCTTCTCTTACCCAAAGCGGAATACACCGCTCAAATCCATCGCCGGAGAAGATTTTTTCGCGAGGGAGTTCTGCGGCAACCAGGGTCTCTGTGACTCCCGCTGGCGCGCCGTTGGTCTCCGAATTCCGCTCGGCGCACGAAAGGGGGGTTTGAAGGCATGAGAGTCGCTAGCAAGTTCCAGCGAGTATGGGCGCAGCGACTGAAAACTCTGGCGGGTGGGTGAAGCTCGATCTGCACATTCACACGCTCGATGACACGAAGAGACGCGCTCGATTACTCCGCGCATCAGTTGCTCGAGCGCGCGAAGGCGCTGGGTTTCGGCGTCCTCGCGATCACGCTGCATGATTCGGTCTTCGATCGCGCGGAGGTTTTCGCCGACGCCGCGTCGATGGGAATTCTGCTGATCTCGGCGGCGGAGATGCGGCTCCACGGAGCGGACATCGTGCTTCTGAACGTGAGGCCGGAGGAAGCGGCGGCGCTGAAAGATTTCGACGATGTGCGCCGGTTGCGGGCGGCGCGCGGCGCTTCCCTTTTCACTTTTGCGCCGCATCCATTTTATTTCATCGGCGGGTCGATCGGAGGGAAACGGTTGCGCGAAAATATCGATTGCTTCGACGCGATCGAGATCTGTCATTTCCACTGGGGTTGGTTCGATCGCAATCGCCCGGCGCGGAAGGTGGCGGCGAAATTTGGCCGGCCTCTCCTGGCCACGTCCGATGCGCATCAACTGCGCGCCTTTGGCTCCCACTACACCAGCATTCCGCGCCCCGCGGCGGTGACCCCGGAGGCCGTCTTCGAAGCCCTGCGTGCAGGACGTGCCCGCCTAACGAGTCCACCCTGCAGTTTCGCGGATCTGCTCAGCACGCTGTATTTCCTTTTCGTTCGGCATCCCCTGCAGCAGAGAAGGCGGGTCTTGCGCTCGGTGAACGCCGCTCTTGAATCGCTGCGACGAACCTGACACATCTTAGTGCTGATATGAGAAAGCTCGTCTGCCTCCTTCTTCTCTGCGCCCTGGCGTGTTCGGGCTGCGCAACGCTCGAAAAAGAAGAAGGATAAGGACGTGCCCGAGTCGAAGAAGGAGGCAAAGAACGCGGAAGAGAGTTCCGACGTCGACTTCCAGGCTTTCGTCAGTCGCCTCCGAAAAGCGGTCGCCTCGCGTGACGTCAACACGATCGCCTCAATGATGACGACGGATTTCGCTTTCGTCATGGGCAAGACCGCGGAAAACGATCGCAAAGGTGAAGGGGTCTTCCAGTACTGGGAGGAGAACGGTTTGTGGCCCGAGCTTGAAGGAATTCTCTCGGAGAAATTCGTTAAGAAAGACAACTTCATGGTGGCTCCGCCGCAGTTCGCCAACCCGGCGGTCGACTACGATGGCTACCGCGCGGGAATCCAGCGGATCAATGGCAGCTGGAAGTTCGTCTACTTCGTCAACGGGTGAGCGGAGTCGATCTCGTGATCGGTCAATCGTGCCGCGGTTACGCGCGAAATCCGAGAGCGAGGACGATTCGGAGGCGGTCGACGAGACACGAAATGGACCGAGCTCATTCCTCGGTCTGCCGCATCGTCCGCCCTTTGTTTTCGTGAAAGATCTGCTCGCGACGGATCCGGGCGTGTCGGCGGAATGCAGCACCTTTTTCGACCACGACGACCCGATGTTTGCCGGTCATTTCCCCGGGAATCCACTCGTGCCCGGCGTGATCCTGACGGAAGCGCTCGCGCAGACGGCCGGGATCGCGGCGGCTTCCGGTTATCCCGAGAATCAACGGCCGCTCTTTCTCCTCTCGGCCATTCGCGGGATGAAATTTCATCGCGCCGTCTTGCCCGGCGAGCAGATAATCCTCCGCGCCGAGAAGTTGGCGCAGGTTGGCGATTTGGTGCAGTTTGCCGTCAAGGCGACGGTCGCGGGCGCGACGGTGGCGGAAGGTCAGTTGGTTCTGTCGCTGGCCCGAGCACCCGCGGGCGCTGATACGCCGGAATGAAATTCGCGTTCGTCTCTCCTACTACCCACGTGAACATACCTACCCGGCAAAGAGGCCCGCGCATCGTTCCTCGCTCCACCGAGGCCGGAGCGCGCGCGCCGCGGATCGCGATCATCATCCCGGCATGCAACGAGGAAGTCTGCATCGGACCGGTGCTCGAGGAATTACTCACCGTGGTCGATCCGGAGAAATATGTCATTGCGGTCGGAGTGAATCATTCCAGCGATCGAACCGCGGAGATCGCGCGGGAATATCCTGTCTGCGTGGCGGAGACCGTCACGCGGGGTTACGGCCATGGCTGCCAGGCGGCGATCGACGCCGTCACCCGCGCGGAGCCGTCGGTGAGTGCGTACGTGTTCTTCGCGGGCGACGGCGCGAGTGATCCGCACGACCTCGCGCGGATCACGGCGGCCTACGAGCAGGGTTACGCCATGGTCCTGGGCGCGCGGACGACGCGCTGGCGCAACTGGCGGGCAATGAGTTTCCCGCATGTCCTCGCTAATGTCTCGTTAGGCGGCTGGGGTGGCTTGCTCTCCGGACGCTGGTTCTGGGATCTGGCGCCGCTCCGCTTGATCGAGCGCCGCTTATTCGAGGCGCTTGCGCCGCAGGAGATGACCTTTGGCTGGACGATCGAGGCCCAGGTGGGCGCGGCGATGCGCGGCGCGACGATTTGCGAAGTGGCGGCGCACGAGCGCGCGCGTCTCGGCGGCGAACAAAAAGTCTCGGGTGTCACCTGGCGCCGCACCTTCTCGATCGGCTGCCGCATTCTCGCCGCCGGCTGGCGGGCGCGCCGGCGGTTTCGGCACGTTCAGCCGACGGAACTGCGTGGCCGGCCCGTGGAACTCATCGCGCAGTCGCCATCCGGCGTTTAAGCGGCGATGTCGTTTCGTCTCGTTAGGCCAGACGCCACGCTGCTCTTGGCGTCGATCTGCGCGTTGCCGGGTTGCGCTTCTTTCTCCAGCAAACCGCCATTGCCGAAACACGCTTCAATCGAGCATGTCGGCAAGCCGGCTGCGGGAATGGACTTCGCCGCGGTCGTCGAGAACGCGGATGTCATTTACTTCCCGACGAGTCGCACCGCTTCCGCCGGACAGATCCGAACCCGCCGCCCTCCTGCTTGAGGCCATGGAGCGATCCGGCCGGCCGTACGCGATCGCCTGGGATTCGATCGACGCCGCGCAGCAGCCACTGCTCGATGAGCTGCAGGGAAAGCCGGTCGAGCAGCGGGATAATGTCATTGCGCAGATTTCAATCGCAGGAAATGGACGAAGCCAGGAACACTGCCGATCCGTTTTGCGCAGCACCGGCAGCCGGTACCTCGCGCTCGGAGCTGCCGGCGACGCTTCTGTCGCAAATTGGCGCTGGCCGTCCGCTGTCTGCGGAGGAAGAAAAGCAATTGCCGCGAGGATTCATTCTTTCAGCCGACGGTTGGGAAAGTTACGTGGAACATCACCCCGGGATGAACAATCGTGAGCTGGCGGAATCGTTCCGGGTGGAAACAGTGCGACGGCAGTTTGCCGCCGAGAAAATCGTCGAGTATTTCCGCAAGGAAGGCGGTGCCAGCAAGCTCCTGGTCTTCGGGAGTGAAGCTGATCTGGGAACCGCCCACGGCCTGCCCTATTACGTCGCGCAGAAATCGCGCGTGCGTCAACTGGTGCTCGGCCCCGCCGCGCCCACCGGCGCGAAGTTATTGACGTGGCGCAGCCGAGGCGGCTTCGAGATCGTAGATCGCGCCCCAATTGCCGCTCGCGACTAGGCGCGCTTCGCCTTCCCACGGGCGCGTGCTCGTGGCGTAGTTCGTCTTCTCTTCGCGCCCCCAAAAAAGGTAACGCGCGCGCAGATACCGCGCTTGTTCCCGCCAATCCGGCGCGCCCTTCATTAACTTCTCCAGCCGGCTGATCGGATCGGTGTAATCAAAGCCTTGCGTCCAAAGGTGTCCGGGATATCCGAGGACAACTTTCCGGCCCTGGAGGAGGAGGGGATGATTGTAGGTCGGGAAAGCGGCGAAGCGCGCTTCCACCGGCAACTTGCGGACGACTGCACCGACGCCATCGATTTCCGCGCGATCGCCAAGTCCGTAGCCATTCCGTCCGCTCGCCAGTCCGTCGAAAAGCCCGACGAATCCAGAAGAAAAAAGCGCGACGCAGGTGATCAGGCGCACCGGCTCCGGCCAGCGTGCGATCAGCTCCGTCCACAAGATCGGTAAGACGATGAGGTAAGCCCAGATAATGATCTTGATGTTGTCCCAGTCCCAGGGCGCGGTCTTGACCAGACAAGCGAAGAGGAACAGGAACGCGGCCGGCACGAGGAAGGCGAGGTTCGGCTGCGACTTGAAGTCGAAGCGCGCTTTCGATTTGTAAGCGCGCCAGAGGCAAACTCCGATCAGCGCGAGCACCAGCGGCATAAAGATGCCGAAATTCAGCAGCCAGAACTTGAGGAAGGGCGCGGCAAAGTCACCGACGGTTTGCACCCAACCGAGGTGGATTTTCATGAACGAGCGGGCTTGGAAATGGTCGGTGAGCGACCAGACGAAAAATGTTGCCGGCAGAAACGCCGCGCCCACCAGGAGGGCGAACTGCTTGCGCATCGTCTTGTCGCCGATGAGAAAAAGGAAAGCCGCCACGACGCTGAGCGCGATGAAGGTATGGATGTGAAAGAGCGGCAGCGAGGCGTAAAGCGTGAGCTCGACCCAGAAGGGTAATGTGCCAGCCGTCTCCGCGTCCCGACGACCAGTGGTCTCGTTAGGCCTGGCGAAGTATTTGGCCCGCCAATGATAGAGCAGAAGCAATCCCGCCGGCAGTGCGTAGAGCAGGCCGCGTTGAGTGACGAACATGGTGAGCGGCAGGCTTTTCCAGGCGATCGCCCGGTCGCCGTGATCGTCGATGAGCTTGAAGCTCAGCAGTAATTGGAAGAGCCCGCCATTAAAGAGAAAACCGGCGACGCCGAATTTGCCGCCCCATCGATAGAGAGCGTAGAACGTCGCGAGCGATCCGATGAGTCCCGCCCAAACCAACCCGCGGGTGATGTCCAGGCCGAGGAGAAGAAGCAGCCCGTTGAAAATATCGGTGCCGGCCGGGTAGCGCAGTTTGCTGAAGACGAAGATCGGGTTGTCCGGCCAAAGGGAAACACCGCTGGCGAAGTTCCGGATGTAGGTCAGGTGCAAGGAGAGATCGCCGAGATTGTTGATCGATTGAATCTTGAGCTGGTTGCTATCGATGTAGAGAAGCCAGCAGAAGGAACGGAAGGCGAAGAACGCGAAGCAACCGGCCAGGAGCCAGAAGCCGACCGTCTTGAGCCGACCGGCTGAAAGCCCGTCGGCCGAGTCAGGCTGGAAGCCCGACTTCCGGGCGTCATTCGTCGTGAAGTAAGCCAGCAAGGCGACGAGAAACGCGACGATCATCGAGGCGAGCGCGACCCCGCGGCCGAGTCCACCGGCCGCCATGCCGACGAAGAGCGCGCAAACTGTCGCGACGTTAACGAACGTCAGGCCCGCTGAGAGCCACTTCATCGCGCGGGAGTCGGCGTCCGCCTTCCCGACAAAGTCCGGTACTTTGCCGGGGAAGAAATCCTTGAAAACCTTCGCGCTCAAATAGAGCTTCGAGGGTTCCTGATATCTCCGAATCGTCAGCGGCATCGTGTAGTAGGAACCTTGTAATTTTCCTTCGACCGTCGCGATCCTGTCCTCCTGCACGAGGAGGAAGTCGGCGTCGAGCGGAGTCGGGAGCTGTCCTTCTCGTAGTAGCCGATCCTCGGGAAATCGCCGAGAATCCAGGGCAGCGGATACGCGCTCGTGCGGATAATGTGCCCCATGAGCTGATAGTAGGTCGGGTTCCTCCGCGCCAGTTTCAGGAGCGGATCAGTCAGCTTGTTGATGTCGTTATACGTCTGCACATAGACGTAGGGCTCGGTATCCGTCGTGCAGCGGAAGTAGTTTAATCGGACACAGAGGACCAATGAGACCACGAGGACGACTGCCGCCACGATCTGGCCCGATGCGACGAGACTTCTCCAGCAAGAGGACGATCCCGGCGCCGAAGGTGAAGAGGAATGGCCAGACGATGCTGATGATGCACCACGGCGTTTTGTAATGCACGATGCTGTAGGCGGCGAGCGTTCCGACCCCGTAGATCGCGATGTAGCGCACGCTCATTTGCCGGAAGAACTGGCAGAACACGCAGGCGATCAAGCCGAGTGCCGCGGCCGCTTCGTAGCGCCCGGTCAGCATCAGCCAGTAGTGCCAGGGCTTCTCGTGGCCGTTGCCGTTGCTCCCGGTCTTGAACCACGCGTCGAACGTTCCGTAGAGACCCTTCAGCCCGGCCCAATTGAAGAAAGTGCCGGAGTAAAAGAAGACGATCGCCGCCAGCCCGGCGAAAATGACCAGGGCGAGATCGGCGTAGGTCCACGTCTGCCGGGCAGGCGTCGCCTTTTCCGCACGCGTGATCCGGTGCGAAATCCAGGCCACCAGGACGCGCGATGGCCGCGCAACCCACATGGATGATGTAGGTTTCCTTGGTCAGGATCATCCCGGACACGCCCATGCCGGCGCACCAGAGGTAATTCGAGCTGCCGATCTTCCACAGCCCGAGCAGGCCGAGGATGAAGAGCATCGAGAAGAGCTGCAGCCAGACTTCGTGGATGGAGTAGCGACCGTAGAAAACAAAGCCGGGCGAGACCGCCATCGCGAGCGCGGCCAGGCGACTGATCTTGCGTCCGACGAACGGCTCGAAGTTCAGCGTCAGCCAAACGCAGTAGATGCTGACGAGCACCACCGGCAGGCGCAGCGCCCAGAGGTTCCGTCCCAGAAGCGTCTGCGAAAGGAAGAGGACGTAGAAATGAAGCGGACCGTGGTAATTCGTCGGGTCGTATCGGTAGAACCCGTTCTTCATCATTTGATCGACGAACCAGCCGTTGATCCCTTCGTCGAAATGCGGCGGCTTCATCGCGAGCAGGAAGAGGCGGAGAAAGGCGGCGAGCGCGAGGATCAGCCACGGCGTCCAATCCACGGCCGCGAGCCGCTCGCCCCAGGCATCGATGCGCGCGCCGATTGAGGGAAAAACTGCTAGCGCCGCGTCCGCTGCGCTGCTAGTACGCGCTTCCATGCGCATTCTCGTGACCGGTGGTTGTGGATTCATCGGGAGCAATTTTATTCGCTACGTTCTGCATCATTACAATCCTGCGTCGGTCAGCAACGTGGATGTGCTGACTTACGCCGGGCAATCTCGCCAATCTCGACGGCGTGGCGGAGCAATACGGCGAGCGTTACGAGTTCTTCAAAGCCGATATTGCCAATGCCGACCAGATGGATGCGCTCATGACCGAGCACACCTTTTTCGCGGTGGTCAACTTCGCCGCCGAGATCGCATGTCGATCGCAGCATCAATTCGCCGCAGAATTTCATTCACACCAACGTGGTCGGCACCAGCGTGCTACTCGATTGCGCGCGGCGCCATGGGGTCCAGCGCTTCGTCCAGATCTCGACCGATGAAGTTTACGGCTCGCTCGGCGAAACCGGGAGATTCACGGAGCAATCGCCGCTCGAACCGAGTTCGCCCTATTCCGCGAGCAAAGCCGGCGCCGATCTGCTCGCGCTCGCCTGCCACCAGACCTTTGGCCAGGACGTCATCGTGACCCGCTGCTCGAACAACTACGGGCCCTATCAATTTCCCGAGAAATTGATCCCGCTCATGATCATCAACGCGATGCGCGACGATCCGCTGCCGGTCTACGGCGACGGCCTGAACGTGCGCGATTGGATCCACGTCGAGGATCACTGCGCCGCGATCGTGGCCGCGCTGTTCGAAGGGAAAGCGGGCAGCGTTTACAATTTCGGCGGCGACAGCGAGATGGCGAATCTGGAAATGGTGAAGCTGATCCTCGACAAGCTCGGCAAACCGGAGAGCCTGATCTCGTTCGTGACCGATCGGCTCGGCCACGACCGTCGTTACGCGATCGATTCCTCGTTCGCGCAGCGCGAATTGAAATGGAAACCGCTCCACAATTTCAGGGAAGGCCTCGAAGCGACGATCGATTGGTATCTGAACAATCGCGCCTGGTGGCAGCCGTTGCTGGAACGCGCGGGCCGATACTGAGCAATAGCGTCTGTCTTCGCGCCCGTTCTTACTCGACACGTGGGCACCAGTTTGCTTGGATTATCGCTCTGTCGGGGATTGGAGCCGATCACGTCCCAATCGGTCGCAATCAATCGTAAACAATCCCACTCTGAACGTCCGAATGCATCCTCCATCGCTCGCACCCACGTCACTGAATTCACTTCATTTCGAACGAGAGCTACGCTCATCCTGTTTTCGATCGCAGCGTTGCTGGCGACCGGCACCGCGACGATGCGCGCTCAATCCGCGCTCGACGGTTTCGATCCGAACGCGAACGGCCCGAGTCTACGCCGTCGTCGTCGTCCAACCGGACGGAAAGATTCTTATCGGCGGCATTTTACAACGCTCTCGCCTAACGGCGGAGCAGCCGGTCACGCGCAACCACATTGCGCGGTTGAACCCGGACGGCACGCTCGACACCGCCTTCAACCCGAACGCGAACGATCGGTCGTATTCAATCGCGGTGCAGGCGGACGGCAAGATTTTGGTGGGCGGCAGTTTCACGAGCATCGGCGGACAGACGCGCAATCACATCGCCCGGCTCGATGCCACCACCGGCTTGGCTGATTCGTTCGACCCGAACGCGAACGGTTATGTCCGATGCACATCGCGGTGCAGGCGGACGGCAAGATTTTAGTGGGCGGCAATTTCACAACGATTGGCGGACAGACGCGCAATCGCATCGCCCGACTCGATCCCACGACCGGTTTGGCGGATTCCTTTGATCCCGAACGCGAATGATGCAGTCTATGCGATCGTCGTGCAGGCGGACGGCAAGATTCTGGTGGGTGGTAGTTTCACGCACGCATCGGCGGGCAGACGCGCAACCGGTATCGCCCGACTCGATCCCGACGACCGGTTTGGCAGATTCGTTCAACCCGAATGCGAACCGGCGTTGTGGAACAATCGCGGTGCAGGCGGACGGCAAGATTTTGGTAGGCGGCGATTTTCGATACTTCGGACCAGCACCATCGGCGGCCAGACGCGCAACTATATCGCTCGGCTTAATGCCACCACGGGCTTGGCCGATTCGTTCAACCCGAACGCATACGAACCCCTGTGAACGTCAACTGCAATCGCGGTGCAGGCGGACGGAAAGATTCTGGTCGGGTGGCAGTTTTTCAGCATCGGCGGACAGACCCGCCACCTCGTTGCCGGCTCGATGCCAGCAACCGGCTTGGCGGATTCGTTCGATCCGAACGCTAGCGGGGGACGCGGGGTCCCACGGTCCTCGCAATTGCGGTGCAGGCGGACGGGAAGATTCTTGCTTGCAGGCGCCTTCACCAGTCTCTCGCCTAACGGAGGACGCGACCGTAACGCGTAACCACATCGCGCGGCTGGAAAACGACGGACGGCTCGACCAGACGCTCAATCTCGACATCTTGGCGGCGATCTTCCTGGAAGTATTTACACCAGCGCTGTGCAGCCGGACGGCAAGATTCTCATTGGCGGCGACTTCGCGTACTCACCGTTTTGGGCGTGACGCGCGACTACCTCGCCCGCTTGAATACGGACGGCACGGTCGACACAGCTTTCAGACCCGAACGCGATCTACTACCCCTATCCGCGCATGCTGAGGTCAAAGCAATCGCGGTGCAGGCGGATGGCAAAATTCTGGTGGGCGGCTATTTCGACCAGCATCGGCGGACAGGCGCGCAACAACATCGCCCGGCTCGATGCCACCACCGGATTGGCTGATTCGTTCAACCCGAATCCGAACGATCCTGTCTTATGCAATCGCGGTGCAGGCGGACGGCAAGATTCTGGTGGGCGGCGAGCTTCACCACCATCGGCGGACAGCCGCGCAACAGGATCGCCCGGCTCGATGCCACAACCGGCCTGGCCGATTCGTTCGACCCGAACGCGAACGGTGACGTCGATGCCGATCGCGGTGCAGGCGGACGGGAAGATTTTGGCGGGCGGCTATTTCACCAGCATCGGCGGACAGACGCGCAACCGCATCGCCCGGCTCGATGCCGCGACCGGCCTGGCTGATTCGTTCAACCCGAACGCGAACGGTGTCGTCAAGCCAATCGCGGTGCAGGCGGACGGCAAGATTTTAGTGGGCGGCGATTTCACGCAGTATCGGCGGACAGCTGCGCAACGGTATCGCCCGGCTCGATGCCACAGACCGGCCTGGCTGATTCGTTCGACCCGAATGCGAACGGATTTGTCGACTTCAATCGCGGTGCAGGCGGACGGTAAGATCCTGGTGGGCGGCGTTCTTCACGAGCATCGGCGGACAGGCGCGAAAGGTGCTCGCCCGGCTCGATGCTACGACCGGCTTGGCTGATTCGTTCAATCCGAACGCGAACAGTTATGTCTATTCAATTGCGGTGCAGGCAGACGGCAAGATTCTAGTGGGCGGCCTCTTCTCCAATGTCGGCGGACAGACGCGCAGCCGTTTTGCTCGTTTGACTAACGACACTCCCGCCCTGCAAAACCTCGCCGTGACACAAACCACCATTACCTGGACACGCGGCGGCGCCAGCCCGCAATTCACGCGCGTTACCTTTGAGTATTCCACCGATAATGTGAGTTACACTCCCGTGGGCAACGGCACGGCGGTCGGCAACAACTGGACCCTGACAGGCTTGAACTTGCAGACCGGGCTGAACATCTATATCCGCGCGCGCGGTTATTATCGCAGCGGCAACAGGAACGGATCGGAGAGCATCACGGAATCCGTGCGAAATGCTTTTCTTGCTGGGCCGCCTCCGACTCCGACGCCGACCCCAACCCCAACTGCCACGCCAACCCCAACGCCACCCCAACGCCGACCCCAACGCCGACCCAACGCCGACCCCAACGCCGACCCCAACGCCGACCCCAACTCCCACGCCGACACCCGCCACTTTGGGCAACATCTCGACACGCCTTCGCGTGGAGACCGGCGATAACGTGCTTATCGGCGGATTTATCGTCACCGGCACGCAGCCGAAGAAAGTGATCGTGCGCGCGATCGGACCTTCGCTGCCGGTGCCTGGGAAATTGGAGAATCCGACGCTCGAGCTTCATGGACCCGCGGGACTGATTACGTCTAACGACAACTGGCAGGACGCGCCGAACCGGCAGGAAATTATCGACAGCACGGTCCCGCCGACCAACGACCTCGAATCGGCGATCCTGACCACCTTGCCCGCGAACAGCACTGGCTACACCGCGATCGTGCGCGGGGCGAGCGGCGGGACCGGAGTTGGTCTGGTGGAAGTGTACGATCTGGATCGGACGGTGGATTCGAAGCTGGCGAACATCTCCAGCCGCGGCTTTGTCCAGACCGGTGATGACGTGATGATCGGAGGCTTCATTGTCGTCGGAACGGGCACGCAACGAGTGATCGTGCGGGCCATCGGGCCGTCGCTGCCGGTGCCCGGAGCGCTGGCGGATCCGACACTCGAATTGCACGACCGCGACGGAGTCTTGATTGCGTCGAACGACAATTGGCGGAGCGATCAGGAAGCGGAGATCATCGCGAGCACGGTGCCGCCGACGAATGATCTGGAGTCAGCCATCGTCGCGACGCTGCCGGCGACTGCGGCACACCGCGATCGTGCGCGGGAAGAATGGAACGACCGGGGTCGCCCTGGTCGAAGTCTTCGCGCTCCCTTAGCGTCTGCGAACTCAGCCACGAGCGCTGTACGATTTTCCGCCGACCCATCGACCGGTATCTGAACAATCGCACCCGATGGCAGCCGCTGCTGGAGCGCGCGGGAAGATATTAAGTTAATTGGAACTGGCTGACGGCCGTGCCATGGTCGAAGGGCGAACTAGTTTCGATGCAAGCGCGTTTCTTTCGGAGCGGCCGTGTCGCTTCGTCGAAAATCCACGAAGTGATGGAACAACGGCTGCTCCGAATTTTGGTAACCGCTTGGCAATTAGCCAGGAGAGACGAAAGTAGAAGGAAAGGGCCTATAGAAATGAAAATGCAGAACAAATACTCGCGGCACCAGTTGGCAATCACTTCGATCGCCGCATTTGCATTCGCGATTGCCGCGACCGTTAGCGCCCGGGCGCAGTGCCCCGTGACGGAACTGATCTCCGGCCTGCAGGGGCCACTGGGGCGGCTGCACCCCGAGGATCCGGCACGCCTCCTCCGAGAGATCGACACTAGCGGCGCTGCTGAAGTCGCCGTCGCGTTCCCACCAACCGACTTGCGCGATCCGCTGCGCCGCTTCCAACCGGGTCTTGCTCGCGCCGAGCTCTTCCTCCACGCGCCTGCGCTTCGCCGTCAGTCCAGTCACCACCAGCGACGTCGTCAGGAAGGCCACGACCGCCGCGGTATCCACGACCGCATCGATACGGAACTCGAACAGTGGCGGCGCGAAGAAGAAGTTCAGGCAGGCTGCGGCGAGGATCGATAGAACGACCGAGGCGCTGACGCTGCCCAGCAGCGAAAGCAGCACGGTCAGAATCATATAGCCGAAGGCCGCCACCGCGAGCCCGAGGCCGAGCCGAAAGCAGACGAAGGTGATCAATGCCAGAGCGGGGATACCCAACAGGAGCTGGGCGGCGATGGCCGGTAATCGAAATCTTTGCTTGGCGGTCATTTCGCCCGTTCGTAAGGATAGATGACCTCGCCGGATGCGTAGTCCGCAGGCGCAACGACGACCTGAGTGGACATGTCCTTGAATTGAGCGACGTCGTGTCCCTTGATGTTCTGATACTGCACCTGGAGAACGCGCGAATGAGCCCATTCGCCCTTGGCGCCGAATGTGACCTCGCCGACAACTGTCGTGAACGAGTGCGCGCGGATGTAATCCCCGAGCTTGGCATCACTGAAGCGACTGCGTCGCCTCCACGGCCTGTTGCAGCACCTGTAGCTGTGCGTAGGCCCAGGGCGCCATATAGTATCCCAACGGATCGACGCCTTCTGCCGCCGCCCTCGCCTGATATTGCGAAATGAGATCGGCCACGCCGGAGTACTGCATTTTCGGCACCGGCAGCCAGAGCTCGTAGTTGATGAACCCATTGAGCAACGGTCCAAGCTGTGCCTTCACGGCGGTGGACTGCAACCCAACCATGGCACCGCCGATGGCTTTTGGCTTGAAGGCAAGCTCGTTCACCGCACGCACCATGCCGACCGAGTTCGACCGGATATGAGCAAACCACCACGAGGTCGGGGCCTGCCGCCGCGATGGCGCGCACGATCGGGCTAAAATCGACGGTGGCCGGTGGATAGGTCCTGTCGTAGACAAGCTTCAAACCGGTCTGCTTCACGATTTCACGCGCACCATCCGCCGCGTTGCGGGCGAACTCCTGGTCGGCGGCCACGATGGCCACGGTCTGCGGCGCTGGATTCTGGATCAGGGCCACGTCGAAGAAGCCTCGGGTGAAGGCGGTCTTCGCGTCCGGCCCGGATGAGATCATGGCGAAGTAGTTCGGGTAATTGAACTCGGAGTTCACGGCGAGTTCCAGCAACCCGATAAACGTCTTCTTCCTTTGAATGACGATCGGCATTGCTGCCGCGAGCAGCGCCGTGCCATACGCGCCGATGATGAGATCGACCTTGTCGACATCCAGCAGCTTGGCATAGATCGACGGAACTTCGGTCGGCGAGCTCCTATCATCATAATAGATCAGCTTCACGGGCCGACCGAGCATTCCTCCTTTTGCGTTTGTGTGCTCTTCCCAGATACGATGCGCGAGCCGCGCCGCCCTGCCATTCGGCGCGAGACCTCCGGTCAGCGACATGCTGTAGCCGATCTTGATCGGCTCGCCGGATTGCGCGCGTGCAGGACCGGCAAGCATCACTGCCGCCAGCAGGACCAGAGCTGCGGCGCCCGCGAGATCCGGGCGGCGGCAGCCGTAAGCGCAATGGATCATGCCCCCACCTCGGCATTGCGTCAGCTGGGTGAGCAATCCTAGCATGTTTTCAAATCATGCGGGAACCGCGGGTCCGCTAACAGTTCCGGTCGCCGGGATGGCGGGTGCAATAGTCGCAATAGGGTCAGGCGAAGGTGCCGCCGACGAGGCCGTCGCAAGGGCCGCCACGCCTATGTCCACCACTCATATGGTCGCCGCTGCCGAAACCGCCGCCATGCGCGCGGCTCCAATGGCCGCCGCTCATATGCCCGCTGCCGCCAAAATCCCCATGCTGGAATTGCCTTCCCAGCCGCCGGCGAACGTGGAGCTTGAATGGGCGGCAGTAGCGCCGACGGCAACTGCGGTCGCAAGAACGAGGATGGACTTACGCAACATTTGGAAGCTCTTGCAGATATTCTGGACAGGTGCAGCGCAGAAAGCATTCATCTCTCTCTCACGCTGCCGCCGGCGGCACGCGTAGACATAAGCTCAGTAAAGAAATGGCAAATGCTCTTCTTGGTGAATCCAGTGTTCGGGACAATCGAACATCGTATCCCCGAGGTGATCCGCATTGAAGACAGCACGCCTCTCGGTAGTGTCTCAGTTTGAATTTTTCTGCCCCACATCGGCCGCAGCCAGCAGTCCGCGCCGCATCAATTCTCGGATCGCTGCGGCACGCGTCGGCAGTCGTTCACGGAAACGAAAGTCATCTATCGCGACAAGCTCGTCGCGGCGAACCTTCACTTGAAGGCGTTCGGTTCGTTCCGGGTCTGACATGACTTAGCTTCCGCTGGATACGAACGTCAGACATCCAAAGCCGTTCCTGATTTCTTGTAGGGGCCGCGCTTGCCCGGCTTCGGCATCGTCGCGTCGATCATCTCGGCACGATCGGCAACCGACCAGAGCTTGTCCGACACGCCAGCCGCCATGGCCGGGGTCATGCGCAGCGTCTTGTGCATCGTCACGAAGTTGTACCAGACCATGTAGAGTGCGACCATGTGCATATGCCCGCCTCTCGGCATCAGGCCGAAATGGGCCTCCGTGGCTGAGAAGACGTGGGTCGCCGGAACAAGTTCGGCTCTGACGCTATGCATCTGAGCCCCGGCCTTCCAATCGGCTAGGCTGCCGCCGAATGGGCAAAATGCGTGGTTTCTATCCCGCTCGCTTGCCAACCCACGTCCAGATCGAGCTCGCGCGCGGCGGCGGCAGCCGCGTACGCAAGATTCCCTGTGTAGGTCGGAAAGGCGAGCGGCACCCGACTCAGGTCATCCACCTGCATCCCCGCCGAAATAGCGATGGCCGCCACTTGGGCGATCTCCACTGCCCTTTCGCCGACAACGTGGCAGCCCAGTATCTTCGCGGTCTTGCGGTCGACAATGAGCTTGCAAAACCCCGTCTTGCGCCCGTCGATGATGGTGCGCATGGTGGAATCGAAACGTACGACCGCGGTCACGATATCATGTGTCTCGCGGGCCTTTGCTTCCGTCAGGCCCGCGCTCGCATACTCCGGATCCGTGAAACCCGCGCTCGTATTCACGCCCTGCTCGAGCCGCATGCGTCGGCCCCAAAACGGCGTTGGTCGCCGCGACGAAACCCTCCTGTATGGCAGGCGGGACAAGCATGAGGCGACCGGTCACGTCGCCCGCGGCGAAGATATGGGGCGCTCGAGGTCCTCAGGTAGTCATCGACCTGCACGAACCCTCGATCGTCGGGCAGGACGCCCGCCGCGGCGAGATTGAGCCCGCTGGTATTCGCCACCCAACCGGCCGCCACGACGGCAAGGGCAGCCTCGGCGCTGTCCCGTTTGCCGTTCCTCGAGAAGTTCATCCGCACTCCGGTCGAGGTCTTCTCGAAGGACTCGATCGCGCCGAAGTTCTCGTGCACGACGATGCCTGCCTCGCGGAAAGCCGTCGCGACCGCCGCTGCGACATCTTCATCCTCGGTCGAGAGGATGCGTGGACCCGCCTCGAAGAGTTCGACCCGCGAGCCGAATGCGTTGAAAATCGAGGCGACCTGCACGCCGGTTGCGCCGCCGCCTATGACCAGCATCGATCGAGGAACCTCGGTCAAAGCCAAGGCGCTGCTGTGCGTGCTCGTCAGCTCGAAGCCCGGGATCGGAAGCCGCCGGCTGACGCCGCCAACGCAGATGATGATCTTGTCAGCCCGAAGGCGCAGCCCCGCCTCGGTGACGATGGTGTGCGGGTCGGCGAAGCGCGCCCGCCCGGCCTTCTCGTGGACGGTCACTCCGGCCGCATCGATCTGCTCGCGCAACGAAGAGTGCGCAACGCACATCCGCGACGACCTCGCGCGCACGCGCCAGCAGCCGGGGATAATCCAGCACCGGCTCGCCGACGGCGATGCCGTATCGACCCAGTTGGCGAGCTTCGCGCGATCAGCCCGGCCGCATGGGCCAGGGTGCGCACTGGAACCGGTCCATCGTTGGCGGCCATGCCGCCAAATGCAGAACTGGTCACCAGCACGGTGCGCGCACCCAGGTCCGCGGCGCGCAGCGCCGCAACCGCTCCTGCCGGTCCTGCGCCGATCACGAGAACGTCTGATCGCTGTGGAGCGCGGCGCGCTGACATGCTTGGCAGCTCCCGCGGCTGCACCCTCTGGCGCAGGGAACTTGCTGCGCGTTGCGCAGCGCCTTGGCCAAAAGCCTGCGTGAGCGGGGTGTGTCGCGCAGCTTCCAATTGGCCAAGGCCAGCTCGACGCGCACGCTGCGGTCGGTTGCCGACGCCCATGAAGAAGGCCGCCGCGTGGTCGGCATAGGCTTCGGGCCGTCGCGCCAGCAACAGCTCGTAGGCTGCAGCGGCACGTTCTGCTTCGCTCGCAGCTTTGCTGTCACCACGCGCGGCCAGGATCTCCGCATAGATCGCGCGATATTCCGGATCGTCAGAGGTCTCGAGCAGCGGCGTGATGAGCGCCGCGGCGACGTCCAACTGTCCGCGCGCAAGCGCCACCTCGGCGCGATGTCCTCGTCCCGGAACGTGCGCGGGCAGGATCGCGTCGAGTTCGACGAAGATCGCCTCCGCACGGTCCAGATCGCCGCGGCGCATCGCGCTCACGCCCCATTCGAACAGCAGTTGGCCGCACGGGAGCGGCGACACGCCATTGTCCGCATCGAGCGCGGCCGCATAGCTGGTTTCTGCCGCCGTCCATCGGTCCATTTCCGCCAGCAGCGACGCGAGCGCGCCAAGCGTGTGAATCCCGGGATCGTCCTTCGCCAGTCTTTCACGCAGAACCAGCGCCTCGCTCGTATCGGCCGGTCGCCTGCAGCAGCGCCGCCCTTTCGACATCAATCTCGTGTCGCTGGATGGCCGGCCGCGAGCGCTTGATCGAGAAGCGCGTTCGCTTCCTCGAAGCGATGGAAACGCCCGCGAGCCGCGCACGGATGTAGAGCGCGCCTGCGCGGCATCGGGCGACAACGCAATCGCCTCGGTGGCGATCGAGTTCCGCCCGGTCATGGTCCGCGATACGACCAAGCACGTCACCGCGGACGAACAGCAAGCTTCGACAGCGCGAGCAGGTTGTCGAAGGTCGCACCTTCGGCACGGCGAAGCTCCAGGCTGTCGATCGATGCCGAGAGGTTGGCGACGGCAATCCGGCCGCTCGTATAGCGTCCGGCATCGATCATGCTGCTTTTTTCAACCCGGTCAGCAGCGCCGGATAGCCGCGCGTCAACGAACCGCCGTCGATCGCGATCGTGTCACCGTTGATCGATCGGGCCTGGTCCGAGGCGAGAAACACGGCGGCCGCAGCAATTTCTTTCGCGTCAACCGCGCGCTTCATCGGGATGATGCCGAGGAAGAGCTCGCGCATGGCGGGATCTTCCAACTCCTTCCGCGTCAGCGGCGTCTCCACCAGGCCCGGTGCGATGCCGACGACACGGATGCCGCGACCGCCGAGTTCCAACGCGCCGCAGCGCGTGATCATGTCGACGCCGGCCTTCGCCGCACAGTAGGCCACCTGCCCCTCGCCGGGCTGGCGTGCGTTCACCGACGAGATATTGATGATGACGCCGGGGCGTCCCTGCTCGAGCATCTGCCGGGCGGCGTGCTTCACGCCGTAGAAGACGCCGCCCAGAGTCACGGCCTGCACGGATTTCCACTTGTCACCGGTCAGCTCGGTCAGCGGCGCAATGGCGCCAAAGCCCGCGCAGTTGACGACGATGTCCAGCGACCCGAATGCATCGCGTGCCGCGCGCATCGCGCCTTCGACCTGACTCTCGTCCGACACGTCGGTGACGCGCCCGATCGCGCGATTGCCGAGCTCGCGGGCTGCGTCATCGAGTGCTTTCGCATTCAGATCGCAGAGCAACACGCTCGCGCCCGCTTCGATAAAAGCCGTCGCGATCGCTTTGCCGATGCCAGATGCAGCGCCGGTCACGACGGCGCCCTTGCCCTTCAACAAATTCATGTTCAATTCTCCTGTGATGGCGGTGGAGTGAGCTCCACACGCACAGTTACACTGATTGATCGAAGCTAGCGGCGCTCGGCTTCCAGGTAGTCGTGTACGACTTGACCGTCGCTCAGCGTCATGTCCCAGAGATGCTGGCGGCCCTCGAGCACGCGCACGACCGGAAGCGCCGCGACCGGGCAGCCGACGTGCGGGACCATGAACAGCTCTGCCGGTCCTCCCCAGGCGCCCTTCAACCGGACATCGTAGATGCCGACCCGGACGAGCTGGGCGACTTTCGGCGTGTGGTTGTCAACGTCGGGAAGCAGCTTGAGCACGAGTTGGGTCGTCTGCAGCTCCTGCTCTATCTCGGCCAAGCGATCCGACAGGTCGACCGTGCGATACGGCATGGTCGCAAGCGCGACCTGCACGCCGCCATAAGAGAGGGTGCCGGTCAGCACCTCTCGCACGGTCTTCAGCGTCGGGCTCGCCGTGCCGCTTGGGGAAGCCGAGGATCTCCCGGCCGGCGAGCGTCGGCGATTCGCTGTCGAGGAATGCCTGGAAGACGTAGATGACCGGCTTGCCCTCGAAGGTGCAGGCCACCGAATGGCCGACCTCGGTGTACGGTCCGAATCCGCTGACCTCGCTCATGTGCCGCCATTCGATGGTGACGCGGTTGCCGTCGGCAGGTTGGAGCGGTGGCGGGACGACCGCGCGCACCGCTTCCGCAGTGCTCTCGTATGTGACGACGAGCTGGTGCATGTTCTTGTAGTGCCAGGGCCCGCGCGGGTAAGCGGGCCTCAGCGTCGACATCACCGGATACTGCAGGAACCAGTCTGTGGCATGGTCTTTGCGATTCAGATGCAGCGCCGGTTACGAAGGCGCCTCTTGCTCTTCATCTGCAGTTGCATGTTCAACTCCTCAAAAATGCTGGTAGGGGCAGGTCAGTTCGATTGTTAGGCTCACGCACGTAAGGAAACGACAGGCTGGCCGGCTTGGTGGGAGCGTCGACGCCGTCGCCGAAGCCGCTCGCCTCGCCCGCCGTTCACGACGAGCGTGAGCAGCTCGTCGAGGATGTCGTCGTCGAGCCAGCGACCGCCGGCGGTCTTCGTGCGGACGGTTGTCGACCAGCGCGCGTTCGATCTCGAGAAAGCTGCCGGGCGCGAACGGATGTGCGAGATCGAGGATCAGGAAATCGTCGATGAGCAGACTCGCGCAACGGATGGCGCCCGTCTGGTCCGAGCGGCCACGCCGTCTTGCCGTCCAGACCATCGAAGACTGCCAGGTTTGCGTCGAGACGCGACTCGTAGAGTGGTCGATATTCCGTGGAGAGCGCAAAGGCGTCTTCGCGATTGTAGAGATCGCGAAGCTCGACGCCCTTCGCGCGCGGATCGCGAGTCGGGTTCGCCATGAGGACGTTCTTGATCTCCGGGCGCCCGAGACGTTCGAGTCGGATCGGCTTGCCACGGCGCGTGACCACGGTTTCCGAGATGGCACCGATCAGTGTGGCGCCATCGAAGCGTTCGACGATCGGAGCAAACGGGACCTCGACGACGATCGACAGGACGTCGCGAAACTGAACGGTGTTTGCGGCCGTGTCGAAGGACAGTTTGCCCGAGATATCCGTGCGGAGCGTGGCCTCGACATCCATGAAGAACGGGTCGCTGACCAGTCCCGCGAACACGCGCATGCCATTCTTGTTCCAACGGTTTGCCAGTGACGAAGCTCGCCTCGCGCCCGTCGGATGTGACGATGCTGCGCCTGTCTGAACGGAGCTCCCTTCCGGCACATCACTGAATGTGACATCAATCGTGTGTTCTGCCGTTCCGTACGTGACGCTGCCGCCCGACCGCGTCAGCGGCCGCAGTCGAAACCGGTGAGTGACAACATCGCTGAAGAAGGACTGCGATGTCGCCATCGGAAACACGTTCATGATCAGAACGAGATTTCCCGGCCGTTCCGGACTCGGAAATGCGTAGAAGTCGGTGATGTCCACCGCCGGATCGCCCATCACCGCAGGGCCGCTGAAATGGTCTGACATGGTGTAGTTCCTTCCCGGTGCTCAGAATTTTTGCTCGATCAAGCCCTTCGAGCGCGTTCAGCCCGGGCACGAACAGATATTCGCCGCCCTTCACTCTGACGAAGGTCGGTAGATCGAACAGGAACGGTTGCTTGGCGCCGGGCACGGACCATCTGCGAGCCTTCGCCGCCGACACCCATTGATCGGGTCCTGCTCGTTCGGATCGAGTCCGATGAACTCGCCGCCCTTCATCCATTCCTTCTGCACGAACTCGAACTGCCGCTCGATGTCGGCCTGGATGAACAGATTGACCAGGCCGCGATCGACACCATCGTCCTCGAGCACGCCCTCTGGGCAGATGCGGGCCGTACTCGACACCGCGCCGGATCAGCCGGTGCCGCCTCACCGCGGTCGCGCGTTTCAACGGCGTCGCCCGCGGAGTTGCTGCGACGCAGGTGCGAGCCGAGCGGGCACCGCAGGCCCTGTTCGTCGCCGGCATAGGTGAAGTTGTTGCGACGCTGAGGGTCCGCCGCGATCGCGGGATCGTCCTTCTCGGGCGACAGGTCGACCGGGCACCCGCTGCGCCATCGGCCCATCATCTTGGCCGCAACCAGCTCCTGGTGATACTGGTCGTCCGAACCGTAGAGCGACTTCGCGGCGGTCGCCAGATATCGGCGAAACGCGGCCACATCCTGATAGAGCTTGCGGAACACCACGTAGGTTCCGTTCAGCCGCAGCTCGAACGGCTCGGGCGCCTGCGTACCGTCGGGGCCGGCCTCATCTTCATAGCCGAGCAGGAACTCGCCCGGTTTCAGCGGACGCCACGTGCCATCCTGCTTGCAGCACGCCGTCGCCGGGATACGAAGGCGCGTCAGCGCCCTCGATCGGCGGCTGTGAGATCGGATCGGCAAAACCGAAATGCTCGCCCTCTGACCCGATCCCGTTTTCATGCGCGAGCGCCATCGTGTCCTGCACGAAGCGGATCTCGACTCCGCCGGTCGCCTCCATCTCGTCGCGAATGATCCGCGTCGCCTCTTCGCGTCCATGCGTCGGAATCGGTGCGAACCAATCCCATCGCGTGAATGTCGGGACCGCCGAGGCCGCCTTCCCAGTGTTCCGGCGCGTGCGGCCCGACATCGCCCACATGCTGCGCGCGGCCGCGCATGCCGACCCGGAACGCCTCGGGAAAGCTGTCCAGCGACCGCTTGGAAAGCCCGAGCGCCTTCAGCCCTTCGTAGGTGAATCCGATATTGACGGTGAAACATGTGCCGTGTTCTTGCGGCCGCGCGTTGACGCGGTTGAACATGTTGCGCAGCCATGCGCGCGCTTTCGCGCCATCGGTGAACTTGACGAAGATGTGGCGTCCGTACCGCATGAGGATGGGCGTGACGACATTGTCCTGAATGTCGCGGAGATTGTCCTTCAGGTCAGCGGCGGTCAGAGGTTGTGCAGGAGTTCGAGCGAGCATTGTCGTATCCTCGAAGCAAAGAACTTGCTGCTTCGTTGGGGGTGAGGATCGACCCTGAGATGGTGCCCAAGGCCGATCCAGCTGACGCGCGTTCAGAGACTACGCGGCCTTCTTCACGCCCAACCGCTCCGGGACGTCGGTGAACTGCGACTCCTTGGCGACGTCGGTGTCGATGGCGGCGCCGCTCCGCACGAACTCGTAGGGCTTGGCCAGCTCGCTGAAGAAGGCGTTGACCTTGTCCTCGAGGCTTGCCGTCGCCTTTGGCGACCGCGCGCTGGAACTTCTGCGTCTTCTGCGTACCAGTCGGCCTTCTTCTGGATCTGGCTGTTGCTGAGGCTCGGAAGGGCATCGTAACACGGCCAGGGTCTTGATCTGCCCGCGCGCGATGTACTGCACGATGTCGCGCGCCGTCGCGTCCGGACCAGTCGGACAGCCGATGCACTGGCCCCAGATCGCTTCTCGAGGTTTTCCCTCCCGTTGAGCACGAAGTCGTCGAAGTACTTCTCCAGGCTGCTGTCGAACTGCGAGACGAAGTAGAGGGTGGGACCGAACTCGGTGCTGGTGCCGACGAACCAGCGCGCCGCCCGGATCAGCCCAAGCAGTCGTCGTCGCCTCCGAGAACGTCTTTCCAGGGCCTCCCCAGAATGCTCGCGGCTCAGCGTCATTCGTGAACCTCGACGAGGTCGGCATCGGGCTTGAGGGGCCACATGCCCGTGAACTCGTGCACTCCTCGCCGCTTGCCGCCCTTCATGATGAGGCCGGGGTGACGCAGGTCCCACGCGCCGGCGCTCGGAGTTGATGTCTCATGTTTGCTCATTGCAGATCTCCTTTGTAATCGAAGTGGCGATTGATCTCCCGCGCATTCAAAGCGCTCGTGAGTAAATTGGCGATTTTCCGTCCCCGATCCATTGGACCGTGGTGAGTTAGGAGTAATCCAACGAGGAACGTGTTGGGACTTTGGCTTAGTTGCGCACTCGCCAGGCGCGATGAAATCTATTTCTGAGCTCGTAGCACAAC
>CAWATC010000013.1:0-11178 GCA_963784865.1 uncultured Verrucomicrobiae bacterium
GCAAACCGTGTGGAGTCCCAGATCCTCCGGTCCGGTCCGGCAGTACCCGTCGCGAAAAAATCCCGTCATCGGATCGCGACAACAACATTTCAGCTCGGTGCCGAGAACGTTCGTGGGCATGGTTGCATCATAGCATTGGCTGCCCCTTCGGACATTCGAATCAGGACAGCAGGAAAAAGAAAGAAGCGGCCGGTCATCGGTGGCAGAGCTTGTTTGACACTCCCATCGGTGGAGCAGTGACGAGCAAAATGGGCTACCTTTGCGAATTAGTGGAATGACGACAACGAAAGAAATGCTCGCTTTCTGGCTCGTGCCGGCGCCGCGGGAGCGCGAATTCTTCGCGTCGCTCATTGAGGAATTCGCTCGGCGCTTTGATTCGCCAGTGTTCGAGCCGCACCTCACCTTGGTCGGTGGAATCGCTAACCACGACCGGACGTTGCAAGCATTCCGGAAGCGTTCGGTTAATGCGAGATGCGAACTGGAGATCGAGGGCGTACACTTTTCCGAGCGATATACGAAAACCCTCTTCGTTTGCTTTCATCTTTCCGATGAACTCCGCGAGCTGAGAAATGCGATCACCCAGGCACTCGACCTGGAGAGCGAGGATGATTTCGATCCGCACCTGAGCTTGCTCTACAAAAAGATGCCGCCGGCGGAGCAGGAGGAGCTGGCGAGAAGCATCAAGCTTCCGTTCCAGCGGGCGAGCTTCGAAGGATTGAAGCTGATCGCGTATCCTCCAACGATGACGACGCGCGCGGATGTGGAAGCCTGGCGTGAGATCGACCAGCGCGGTTGAAGAACGACGCCCTCATCCGAAGATCACGTTAGGATGAGCGACATTGTTGGCATTGATCTTGGGACGACGAACTCGCTCATCGGGATCATGGAGGCGGGCTTTCCGCTTCTCCTCGCCGATGCCGATGGCGAGCGACTGACGCCTTCGGTCGTTCACTTCCCAGACGCCGGCGAACCGCTCGTGGGGCGGGCGGCGGCGCGGATGCGCGCGCTCAATCCGGCGAACACGATTTACTCGGTGAAGCGCTTCATCGGATTGCGCGGCGATGAGCTTCGCGAAGGTGACGGGGATGTCGGTTACGAACTGAAGCGCGAAAAAGGACAACCGGTGCGAGTCCGCGCGGCCGGCGGCGATTATTCCACGGAGGAAATTTCCGCATTCGTGCTGCGAAAACTAAAGACGGATGCAGAGGCGGCGTTGGGTCGGAGCGTATCGCGCGCGGTCATTACCGTGCCGGCGTACTTTAATGACGCGCAACGCAATGCGACAAAACGCGCGGGCGAACTCGCGGGGTTTACCGTCGAGCGGATCGTCAATGAACCGACCGCCGCGGCGCTTGCTTACGGGCTCGATAAGCTTAAGAGCCGCGCGAAAATTGCGGTCTACGATTTAGGCGGCGGGACCTTCGACATGTCGATTCTCGAGTTGAACAACGGCGTCTTCGAAGTGCTGGCGACGAATGGGAACACCCGCCTCGGCGGGGACGACATTGACGCGAGGTTCTTCCAGTGGCTTGCGCCAAATACGTCACATGAGACCCATACGACCTTGGTCCGCTGCGTGAAGCGGCACTCGAAGCGAAACATCGGCTCTCGTCGTGGGAGAAGACATCCATCGACCTTCCCTTTCTCGAGGGCAGCATGAGCTTCTCGCGCGAGGTCACGCGCGTCGAGCTTGAAGGCCTCGCGCGCCCAATCATCGAGCGGACGCGCGCCTATTGTCTGCGCGCGCTCGCGGACGCGAAGCTCTCCCCGACCGACCTCGACGAGGTCATTCTGGTCGGCGGCGTGACCCGGATGCCATTGGTGCAATCGATCGTCGCGGAAATTTTCGGACGCGCGCCCAATATCTCGCAAAATCCGGACGAAGCGGTCGCGCTCGGCGCGACGATTCAGGCCGGCATCCTCTCCGGCGCGGTGCGGGATGTCGTCCTGCTCGATGTCACGCCGCTTTCGTTAGGCATCGAGACTTTCGGCGGGCTGATGAACGTGATCATTCCGCGAAACTCGACCATTCCGCTGAAGGCCGGCGAGATGTTCACCACCGCGGTGCACCAGCAGCGATCGATGCGGATCAAAGTGCTGCAGGGCGAGCGGGAGATGGCGCGGGACAACTGGCCGCTGGGCGAATTCGAAATCGAGTTCGATCCCGCGCCCAAAGGCGTGCCGCGGGTCGGCGTGCAATTTGAGATCGACGCCAATGGAATTCTGCACGTGCTCGCCCGCGACACCAAGACCGGTCGGGAGAAAATCGTGGAGATCAACAGTGCGGTGGATGTTTCCGACGAGGCGGTCGAGGCGATGATTTCCGAGTCGCTCGAACACGCCTTCGACGACATGTCGGAACGCGTCTGGACGGAAGCGAAGTTGAAAGCGGACGAGATGCTCAGCGCGGTGGAAAATGCATTTCGCGTTTTGGGCGCGGAGCTTGACGGAGAAGAGAAGCGCAAGATCGACGAGCACGTCGCGGAGTTGCGCGCGGCACTGGCCTCGGGGGAAGTTCAGCGCTTGAAAAAAGCGAATGCCGCTCTCGATAAAGCAACTGAGCCCCTGGCTGCGTTGCTCGTCGAGAAGGCAATGTCCGAAGCGGAAAGCCGCTAACGCGGTGAGTCCGCCGCCGTTGGCGTGGGCGAAGAACTTGGCGACGAGGTCGGCGCGGACGAGGGCTCTACAGGCGGGCTGGGTGATGGCAATGCCGCGGCCTTGGCCATTGCTTCCTTCAATAGTTTCTTTTCTTCGACATAAAGGGAGCCTTTCTGGGCATCGTCGATGTATTCCTTCGCGGCCTCGGGCTGATTCTCGTCGAGCAGCAACACCGCCATGTAAACCGCGGCATGTGGATCGTCCAGTTGCTCCGGCGGCAATTTTTTCAGGACCTCGAGTCCCTCTGAAGTGCGGCCGGCGCTGTAGAGGGCGTAGGCGTAGGTGACGGCGCAGTGCGGGTCATCCGGACTAGCGTCGTAGGCCTCCTTCGCCTTGCGTTGTGCCTCCTCCGTGTTGGGCGCGAGCAAGAGCGCAAGGCGCGCGTAGTTCGAAGTGAGCAGGCTCTCGCGCGGCGAGCTTTCGTGCAGTTGTTTTGCGATCTCGAGTAACTCCGGCAGATCGTTCGCGGCGCGCGCAATTCGAAAGAGCGCGTCGAGGGCTTCGCGCCGCATCGGTGCATGTTTGGTGACGCGTTTCCAAAGAATTTGCGCTTCGCCGGGCAGGTTCCACTTGGTCGCCAGACGCGCGAGATTCGCTTCGCGCTCGGGGTGATCTGCGGCCGCGCGTTCCGCCGAATGCCAGAATGAATCGAACTCCGCGTCGGCCGAAGACTGGCGCGTCTGCTTCGCGGCGTACGCTTGATAGGCCAGGCGCAAATATTCGAAATCGCCCCACGCGCCGCTGCGGGTCCAGCGTTTCAGGCGCGACCAATTTTTCATTTCCGCAAACGCTTCCGCAATCGGGACCGAAGGCGGAGGGACAGTCGTCAATTCCGCGGGCAACTTGTCGCTCCACTTGAGCATCTCCGCGGAAAGGCCATTGCGATTCATCCAGTCCATGAGCGACGCGACGTCGGCCGGGTTTCGCGCTGCCACCGGTTTCACTTTTTCCAGGACGGCAGCGAATTTTTTTTCGTCGAGTTTCCGATAAAAATCCAGACAGAGCAGAAAGTCTGAGAAGGTGACCTGCTGACTCATCTGCAGGTCTTGCGCAAAGCGGTCGGCGCGCTCCAGCTCGTCGTGCTGTACCGCATCGGTGAGGAGGGCGCGAAGGGAACCGGTGCGAAAGGCCGTGACCTTGGAAAGACGCTCGAGAGTCTCGCGGGCCGGGGCATTTTTTTCTGGATCCGGCGAGCGGATCTGGAGCACGGCGAAATTGAATTGGTAGAGATCGTTCGCCGGTTCCTGTTTCACTGCGGCGGCGAAATGCTGCTCGACGTCGGCATCGTTGCCTTGCGCACGGGCCAGCCAGCCGGCGACAACGTGATAGGCCGCTTTGTCACGATCCCGTTCCGGGACGCTTTCGAGTGCGCGGCGGGCGGTGTCGAGCTGTCCGAAACGAAGCGCCGCGGAGGCGAGGTTTAGTTGCGCATCCAGATTTTCTGGAAGGAGGCGGGCGATCTGTGCGCGCCAGGCGACGGTTTCCTGACGGTTCTGCTTCTCGGTCGCATCGGCCATGATTTGAAATGCCGGCAGCGAATCGGGCCGAAGCTTGAGAATCTGCCGGGCGGCGTCCGTGGCCTCGTCGAGTTGCTGTTTTTCCAAAAAAGCGGAAGCGCGCTTGAGCAGGCGCGACTCGCGCCAACTGCTGTAGGCGTGGGGCGCGTAGGTGAGCGTGAGGAGGGCGAGAGCCAGAGCCAGGACAACGGCCCCGACATAGATGGCCTTCCGTCCTTTGAGAATGGGAATTGGCCGATTCCGGTGTCGTTTGCGTCGAACACGTCTGACCTGCTTTGCCATTTTGCCCGAACTTCTATGCGCGCGGCCTATGGAGTTTGCAACTCCCGCACGAGTCGGACCGGGTCGGCCGTTCGCTACGCGAGCGCTTCGTCTTTCGCAGCCTGGACGACGGGCACTTCCTCGATTTGCTCTTCGACGCGCTCGCGCAACCGGCGGCCCCAGACATAGCGCGCGAGCAAGACCTTCAGCGTCGCGGTCAAAGGAACGGCCAGAATCGGACCGAGCAGTCCGCCGATGAGCAAACCCCAGATGAAGATCGAAACGATGACCGTCATCGGGTGGAGGCCGACGGAATTTCCGACGATCCGTGGTGCGACGAAAATCGCTTCGAGATTTTGGATCCCGAAGAAAACCAGAGTGACGATAAGTGGATGGGTCCAGTCGCCCCATTGGGCGGCCGCGATCAAGACAGCCGGCACCCAACAGAGGACGATTCCAAGATATGGAATCATGGTCAGGATGACCACGAGCAGGCCGATGAGGGGCGCGAAGTTTAAGCCGAGAAGCAGGAGCGCGATGCCGATGAGCATGCCGTCGATCAGGCAAACGAGAAGCTGCCCGCGAAAGTAGGCGATGATGTAGCTGTTGATCTGGGTGAGAACGGTGGCGACTTCGTCCTTGAGCGGTGAGTTGCGCAAGGGCAGGTAATCCTTCCAGCGCCGCTCGATGGCTGGCCGCTCCTTCAGCAGGAAGAAGAGATAGATCGGAACCATGATCAGGCTGAGGAGAAATCCGGTGATGCCGAGAAATCCGCCGATGCTTCTCTTGAGCAGGTTCCAGAACCAATCGGCGAGGCTGGGGAGCTGACTTTGCAGATTCGGCAATAGTTTCGTGACCCATTCCTGAATGCGTTGTCGCTCCTCGGAACTTAGCTTCGCCGGCGCAGCCGAGACCTCCTCCTTCGGCGGCGTGGGCTTGGACGCGGGCGTGGGAGATTCCAGGGAAACGGCGTTCGCCGGTGTAGGGGAAGGCGAGGGCAGGAGCCAATTCACCAGGCTATGCGCCGCCGAGGCCGATTTTCCTTTTCCGGATGCGGGCAAACCGAAGTTTTGACTGTAGCGGTATATCAGGTCCACGACCTCGTCCCGCGCTCTGCTGGTATAACCGGGAAGCTCGCGCGCGAAGTTCGCGCTTTGCAGCGAGATGACCGGCACGAGCCAGGCGAAAAGCGCCGCGATGGCGAGAAAGGCGACAGCAAAGAGCAGCGCGATCGCTTTCGTCCGGGTGAAACGGCGCTCGCTCAGATGCGTCACCAGCGGGTCGAGCAAATAAGCCAGGATCGCGGCGATCGCGATCGGGATGAGGATGGGCTGAAGGAAGGCGATTAACTTGCCCCCGAGCCAAACGACCGAGCCAATGATGCCGACAAGCAGGACCACGAAAAAGGCCGAAAGGGCGGCCCACATGGTCTGGCGCTGCCACGCGGTGGGATATCGTTTGTGCGAAACAGCCATTGGTTAGGCAGCAAGGCCGGCAGCCACCCTGCGTTTTCGGTTTATTTGAGCGGCGGGGCTTTCGGTGAATCGCCTTTGCTCATCTTCGTCCTGGTGCTCTCGATCTTGTCCGCCAGGGCCTTGTTCTCCGGATCGAGAGCGATCGATTTCTGCCAGTAATCCAGGGCCTGCGGGATGCGGTTTAGTTTTGCGTAAGTGTCGCCGAGGTGCTCGAAGACGGTGGGGTCGTCGCGCGTCAGGGTTTGGACGGCGCGCAGCAAGACGCTGAGGGCTTCTTCGAATTTGCCTTTGCGGAATTTGACCCAGCCGAGGCTGTCGAGATATGCCCCGTTATCCGGATCGATCTCGAGGGCTTTCTTGATCATCTCCTCGGCTTCATCGAGGTGGACGTTTTTCTCCGCCCACATGTAGCCGAGGTAATTGCAGGCATCCGCGGCGTGCGCGGGATCGAGAGCAATCGCGCGCCGGAAAAGATCGGCCGCCTTGTCCTGCAGCCCGGCTTGATCAGCGGCAACGCCGTAATCGAAGAGGAAGCGGGTGTTGATGAGGTCGGGGAGGCTCACTTCCGCCTCCTGCAACGCTTCTTCGAAGGTGATCACAGCCTGCTGCGCTTGCTTGTTTTCGCGGCGTGCGATCGCCAAAAAGTAGGTGAATTGCGGCGCCTGCGGAAAGCGCAGGCGCGCTTCGGTTAGCATAGTTTCTGCGCGCTCGGCTTGCCGGAGCGGTCCCAGGAGCAACTCGGCCAGCCGGAGGTAGGTCTGCGGGTGATTCGGGTTAATAAGCAGGCTTTGCTCGTAACTGGCCGCGGCTTTTGCGAACTCCGCCTTCGCGGGTTCGAGTTGGTTGGCCCGTTGCAGGGCGCGGCCCTCGTCATCGAGCAGCTGGGCGAGCAAATCATACGGCTGATACTTTTCGGGGGTCTGTTTGATGATCTCCTGGAGCATCTCGATGGCGCGCGCGCGCTGATTCGTCTGCACGAACCCCGTGGCAAGCTTCTCCCGCGCGTTTGAATCTTCCGGCTCCAGCTCGAGGACCCGGAGGTAGAGCGGAATTGCGTCCTGGATCTGCTGAGAAGCTGCGAAATAATCCGCCACCTCCTTCAGCGCGCCGGCGTCGTCCCTGGCGTTCTCTGCGGCGCGTTGGAAGATCGCATTCACTCGCCGCAAATCCTCTGGTTTCGGCTCCGCGTCGGTATCGAACAAAATGGCCGCGTAGAGCTTGCCCAAGCGCGTCCAAAAGGCTGGGTTGCTGCTCTTGCTTTGCGCGGCGCGATCGAGGGCGACGAGCGCCTTTTTCGGCTCACCTGCGGTCAGTTCGATCTCGTAGATCCGTTGGTAGGCGTCGATATTTTCCGGATCGAGGGCGATGGCCTGATTCGCGAACTTCAGCGCCTGCTCCGGCTTCTGTAGATGTTTCGAGTAGATGAAAGCGAGCTGCAGATACGGGCCCGTTTCCTTCGGATTTGCCTTGATCGCGTCCTTCAGGATGTCGATCGCGCGTGGAAAATCTTCCTGCCGCGTCAGGAGCGAGGCCACGCGGGAAGCGAGATCGATTTCGCCCGGATCGACCGTGAGGACTTTTTGATAAACCGCGAGCGCGGCGTCGAGTTCGCCGTTTTCTTCCAAACGCGCGCCCTCGACGAAATTGGCGAGCGCATCAGCTTTACGCTGCGCCGGCGTATCGAGAGTGAGATCTGCCGCGGGGGTCGCCCGGGTGGAATCATCCAGCGCGGCGCCGCGTTTCACCGGAAGCGCCCGGGCCGGTTTGGCGGCTGGAGGCGTGGCCGCAGTGGATGGATGCACGCTCACGGGAGCCGTCGCGAAAACGCAGACCGCCGACACAGAGAGCACCTGCACGGAGAGCACGGACCATTGCCTCGGAAGCGTCATGCCACCCAGTCTAACGGGAAGCTTGAGATCTGGCAATGCGCCCACACTGCCCGAAGGAGCAAATTCGAGGCGCGGCCCGAGGAAATCTGAAACGCGGGGAGCGGTTACGACTTGTAGCGCAAACGCTTCTTGTGGCGATTCTCCTTCATGCGCTTGCGACGCTTGTGCTTGGAGATTTTCGCCTTCCGGCGCTTCTTCAGTGATCCCATAGAGGTATGTCAGAGTTCCGCGTTAGCGGAGGGCAATGCAAGCATCGGATGATCGGCACCGCAACTGACTTCTTCGTTCGCCGGCAACTATTCCGGGAGCGCGTTCATCAAGAGATCGACGTGTTCGTCCGGCTTTACTTTGCGAAAAATGGCGGAGATGCGGCCTTTACCGTCGATCACGAAGGTGCTGCGTTCCGCGCCCATGTATTTCTTTCCGTACATGCTCTTTTCCACCCAGACGCCGTAGGCTTCCACGATCTGGCGACTGACATCCGAGAGCAGCGGAAAGGGCAGGCGATGTTTGCCGATGAACTTTTCATGGCTCGCCGGCGAATCGACGCTCACGCCAAAGATTTCGCCGCGCGCTTCGAGATCACTCCAGGCGTCGCGCAGAGCGCATGCCTGCACCGTGCATCCCGGTGTGTCGTCTTTCGGATAGAAATAAAGGACGACGTTTTGGCCGCGCAGATCTTTCAGGGAAACATCCTGCCCGGCTCCATACTTCCCACCCACCGCGCGTGCTTTAAAATTCGGAGCGGAGTCACCGACTTTGAGTTCAACAGCCATGGAGCATCATCATTTCTCGAAGAGGATAATCAACAGGCCAACCGTGCAAAGGAGCGCGCCGATCAAGCCGCTCTCATATTTCTCCAGAAGGCTGAGCCTGATTTTTTGCACACCCGTTAGCGTGAGCCAGGTGAACAAGACCATCCCAGCGACGGTGCCAATTGACAGAATCGCGGTGAGCAAGGCAAAGCCCGGCCATCCGTATTGCACCCCGGAAGCGTAGATCGGCAGGAACGCCTCGCAGGGCGAAAACGTCAGCAGCGCGAGCAGGCTCGTGATCGCGATTCGATCCGACGCGGCCGCCGGGCGCGCGGAGATCGGCGGCGCCGGGTGGTCGTGTTCGTGTTCCAATTCTCCCGCATGAGTGTGCGGGTGACCGCAGAACAGGTGGTGATGCGCGTGGCCCTTTCCGGTGAGTTGCCGGGACAAATAGAAGACCCCGAGGAGGAGCAGGATGGCGCCCGCGATCAACGGAAACAGGCTTCCGATCTTTTCGTTCAAGGCGATCCCGAACCAGGCAATGAGCAGGCCGAGCGCGGCTGTGACGAGGACGTGCCCGGTGCCGGCGAGGGCGGTTATCGCCAGCGTCTTCGGGTGATTCCAATGCTGCGCGCGCGAGGCGAGAACGAACGGCAGCCAATGCGTCGGGATGGCAGCGTGGGAAAAAGGCAACGCCGAATCCGGTGATGGCGATGGTGGTCAGGACGGTGTCGTTCATCTACTCGTGCTCCTGCTCGTAATCGTAATCATGATCGAGCACGAGCACGATCGCGAGCATGAGCACGATTGAGAGGCGTCGGGCTGGCGGGATTCGAACCCGCGGCCTCCTGCACCCGAGGCAGGCGCTCTACCAAGCTGAGCCACAGCCCGAACTAGTCGCCGCGTCGAGATCAAACGCGGCGCGCGCATCTATTTCGCGTATTCCGGTCGCAGTGGCAAGGTCGAACAAGCAAGAGCGGTATGATGTGAAATGGGCGGCTCTGAAGCGGAACGGCGCGCGTTTCAAATGAATCCAGCCAATGTGGACGCCGCCCGCGCCGTGGCCCAGGTCGCAGACCGCGCCGGAGATCCAACGGCTCTTATTCTAGAGATTCTGCCAGGTATTCTGGCTGCGGAGAAATGCCTTGTGGAGTTCCTTGAAATCGGCCTCATGGCAGGTCAACTGAGAACGGATCTGCTCGTTCCCGCGATTCAGGAAAAGAATCGAGCGGCCATATTTTTGGCCGTAAAACGTGTAGCTCAGCGTAATCAGGAACGTTTCCTTGTGCTCGATCATAAGGAGATTCTTTTCCTGTGAGACCACATTGATATTTTCGCTCCCTTTGGGCACCAGGACGAGCGCTTCATTGATCAGGTTCTTCAAACTCGCTTCGTCAAAGTTTCCCGGCTGCGAAAGCGGAACCCTTGTGATGGTGGCCTCGGCCTGCGCTTTGTTCGGCGGGCGGAGCGTCAACTGAGTGGAGTTGCCGGAATAGTCCCAGCCTTGAGGGGACTGGTAGGTCACTGTCTTACCGTCGTCGGAAAACTCGAGGTGCTTCAGGGTTGCCCCATCCGCTTTATATTCCGCAATCCTCGGCGTAAGCAGCAGCTCGGCGTGCGCGGCAGCGATGAAGGCCGCGCTGCATAAGACTAGCGTTAAAGAACGGACCATTTTCCTTTGATGTAGCTGTAAAGCATGATCGAGCCCGGGGGCGGTGTGGTCCTAAAAGTGTTGTCAAAATACCACTGCCGTTTCGGTGCATTGTACACGTTGCCGCCATACGACCATTCACCTATCGCTTGCTTGCTCTGGAATAGTTCCACCATCGATCCGTAATAAGTGAAGGATTTGTTATCCCAGTTCTCAAGAAAACGCGGGAAATTCTCCGCTCCGCCGCTGTAAGAGCGATCCTGCGGAGAGACGCCGTTGACTGGCAGGCCTCCAGACGGAACGATACCAGCGATGATCGCTGTGTTGACAGTCGTGTTAGTGGCCACGCGACCACTTAGAGGATCGCCGCTGCTGTTGCCGTTGCTGTCGTTCCAGCTGTTGGAAAGAATAGTGACCGCATCGGCCACAACCGAGGACGGGACCCGGGTGTAGAGCGGGTTGCCGCTCGCATCCGACGCTTGCGGCCTTGTTGGATCGTTACTCGTGCCTGTAAGATTCGACGGCACCGTCCCGATTCCTGTGTTGTAATCGCCCTGAACATACACGGGGTTGGCGCTAGCGACAGTAAAGCCGCCGGCCGGCAAGACCTGTCCATTCGTCAACCGAATGCCACGAGAGACGCCAGAGGCGGCGCTCGTATCTGTGATGTACATGATGCCGTTCCACAGACTGCTGGCGATATGGTCACTGCTGCTTGTGCTGTTGTTCAGACTGGTCACGATTCTGCCGACATCGAGAGTCGCTAGGCGAACCGTCGCGTTTTCGCGGCCGTTCCAGATCGATTGGTTCGTAGAAAGGGCGTTGGTAATGGCAGTGTAAAGTTTCAAATCGTTGCTGCCAGCAGCGCTCGTCGCGCTCACGGTCGCTCCGTTGAGCTTCCTGATCGTCACGTTGTTGCTGGCATCGATCGAGACTCTGATTGCTGCCTGATCGTAGTAGCGTTGGCCCGCC
>CAWATC010000014.1:0-26810 GCA_963784865.1 uncultured Verrucomicrobiae bacterium
GCGATCCGCTCGAAGCGCATTACCTCGCGGGCGGCGACGTCAACCATGTCATCCTCGCGCTCATCGCCGCGGACAAAGCCGGCATCTCGCTCGATTTCAACCGCGCCTGCGCCATCGACCTCGCGACCAAAGGCACCGGCAAGACCGTGCTCGAAGCCGTGCGCACGAGCATCAATCCGAAGGTCATCGATGTGCCCGAACGCCGGCGATGGGACGCACGACCATCGACGGCGTGGCCAAGGACGGCATCGGCGTGAAGGTCAAGGCGCGCGTCACGGTGCGCTCGAATCTCGACCGCTTCGTCGGCGGCGCGACCGAGGAAACGATCATCGCGCGCGTCGGCGAAGGCATCGTCAGCTCGATCGGCTCGGCCGATTCCTACAAGGACGTGCTCGAAAATCCGGATCGCATTTCCAAGACCGTGCTGGCCAAGGGACTCGATAGCGGCACCGCCTTCGAGATTCTCTCCATCGACATCGCCGACGTGGACGTCGGCGAAAACATCGGCGCCAAACTGCAGGCCGAGCAGGCCGACGCCGACAAGCGCGTCGCGCAGGCCAAGGCCGAAGTGCGCCGCGCCGCCGCCGTCGCGGTCGAGCAGGAAATGCGCGCGCGCACCCAGGAGATGCGCGCCAAAGTCGTCGAGGCCGAGGCGCAGGTGCCGCAGGCGATGGCCGATGCCTTCCGCTCCGGCAACCTCGGCATCATGGATTACTTGCGGATGAAAAACGTCCAGGCCGACACCTCGATGCGCGAATCAATCGCCGGCGGGAGACAAGACCACGCCGGAGGGCGCGCATCGCTAAGCATCATTTGGGTCTGCAAAGCTAACACAATGGAACAATCTTCTTCCTCATCCTCGTGGGGGTCGTCGGCCTCTTGCGCTGGCTCTCGCAGATGGCCGAGAAAAAGCGCGACGCCGAGGCGGAAAAGCGCCGAGCAGACCCCGCCCGGCGAGACCAGCCGTCCCGCGCGCGCCGGCCCAAACCGAGGAGGAACGCATTCGCCAATTCATCGAGGCGCTCGGATGCCCACCGCCGGAGGCTCCACCGCCGCAGCGAACGCGAGCCGCCGCCAGGTCACAGCAGCGCAGACAGAAGCCAAGGTGCGCCCGATCGATCCGCGCCGATCGACCCGATCCCCAATGCCCGCACCGGCCACGGGTTGCCACCGCCGCTGCGCCGCGCTGCCGCTGCCAACGCTCCGCGAGGCCGCTCCTGTGCCGAGAGTCCCGCCGCGTCCGTGAGCAGAGCTGTGTCCTTGGCCGCGCGACGTCGAGACCCGCCACGGCAAGTTCGAAGTCGGACGACCTCGACGCAGCCGGATCTCGCCGAATCCATCCGCGGGCGATTCACGCCTCCCGCAGGGAATTGGACCCGTCTGGGGACGCACGACGGACTACGCGATGCCATCGTCCTGCGCGAAATTTTCGGACCGCCCCGCAGCATGCAGGCGTTCAACGCGGCCGCTATAACGACCGGACGGAAATTCCACTTCCGCCTGCGGCCGGTCCGAGATCCGTGACCACGATTCGGTGTTCGCCCTCGGCGGCCAACGCGAATTCCGCGCCGCCTCGGAGCGCACGATGCAGGGATTCACTCTGCCACTCACTTTCGCGTTCCACCGTTCGCGACCAGTGGAATGCGGCGCGTGGAAGGCACATCGGGATCGACCACATAGACGCTTCCCGGCACGGCGAAGTGATGCGCAGTCTTCGGCGATCGCCAGAATGGCGCGGTCGCGGATGCCATTCTCAGCGCTCGTAAACCAATCCGCGTATTCCGTGGGAGCTGGACTCGCCGAGCCGCAGTCATAATCGGCCGGCGACTCCGCGGCGGCAGACGCCGCGCGACGAATTTTTCGCGCACGCCACGCGATCGGAATCGGCCAGCAATTTGCCGGTCAGCGGATGCACATTCCGCTCCACGATCTCCGGCGGTGTCCGATACCAGCTCGTGCCTTTCTGCGCGTGCAGATAATCGAAAACGGCGTGAAGAATCGGACCGGCACCGGTCACGCCGGAAACCTCGCGCATCGGCGCGCCGTCGAAATTTCCCACCCAGACGCCGACCGAAAACTCGGGAGTGAATCCGATGGTCCAGTTATCGCGAAAGTCGGTGCTCGTTCCGGTTTTGCAGGCGACCGGATAATCGAACCGCAGCGCGGAATTCATCCCGAAGGCCAGCGTCCGCGCGGAATTGTCGCTCATGATATCCGCGATTTGCCAGACCAGCTCCGGCCGCGAGTAGCGACGGGCCGCGGTCGGCGCTCGGGTCAGAACACGCCAGGGCCGGTATTCGCCCAGCCGGGCCAGACTCGCGTAGGCGTTCGTCAATTCGAGCAGACGCCCTTCGCAATTTCCGAGGGTGAGGCCCAGACCATAGATCTCGGCCGACCTGGTCAGGGTCGTTAGGCCGCAAGACGCAGGCGCTCGTGCAACGCCTCCGGACCACCGGCGGCGAGCAGCACTTTCACCGCCGGAATGTTCAACGAACTCGCCAGCGCAGTCCGGTAGCGAACCGGACCATAGCAACGGCGATTGTAGTTTTCCGGCCGGTAAAACCCGTCGGCGGATGGAAAGCTCGTGCGCACGTCCGCCACCATCGTGGCGGGAGTCGCGCCGCGTTCGAGCGCGAGCAGATAGGTGAACGGCTTCAGGGTCGATCCGGCGGAACGCTGCGCCCAGGCGCCGTTCACCTGCCCCGCGCCGGGCGCAGAAGTAATTCTCGGAACCGACCAGCGCGATGACGTCGCCGCTCGCGTTATCGATGACCACGGCGGCGCCGTTGCGCACGTTCTGCTCGCGCAGTTGCGCGAGCCGCTCCGCAGAATTCTCTCCACCTGCTCGTTGAGACGGAAATCGAGCGTGGTCCGCAACTCGCGGCGCGGGCTTCCCTGCGGCTGTTGCAAAACCAGCTCAACGAAATGCGGCGCTCGAAAACGGCGGGCCGGCGGACGAACGCAGCGCCTCCGCCTGCGCGCGGTCGAACCGCGACGCGTCGAGCCAGCCATTCTCACGCATGCGGCGCAGGACAATCTCCTGCCGTCTGCGCGCCGCCTCGAACGCTAGGTGCGGATTCAGCTTTGCGCGGATTCTTCGGAAGTCCGGCCAGAAAGGCGGCTTCCGCGTCGCTCAAATCCGCCACTGGCTTGTCGAAATAATAATCAGCCGCGGAGGCGAGGCCGATGTTCAGATTTCCGAAGTCGATCCGATTGAGATAGGCGGCGAGAATCTGATCCTTCGACCACAGTTGCTCGAGACGAAGAGCAGTCGCGCTCTCGATCGAGCTTTGTCCGGAACGTGCGCGGTCTGCGCTCGGAAATCTTTACCAGCTGTTGCGTGATCGTTGATGCGCCGGATGTGATTCGCCCGTGCTCAGACCCCGTTCGCCGCGGCACGCCGGTGGCGATCCAATCGATTCCGTGATGCCGGAAGAAGCGCTTGTCCTCCGCGGCGAGCACCGCATCGATCACGTGCCGCGGCACTTCTGCCAACAGCCAGCTCGCGGCTGAAACGCTCCGCGACTCGCGCTTCGCGCAACGGAATTCCATTTCGATCGAGCAACGCAATGCTTTGCACCGGCGGGCGCAGCAGCGCCGGCGGAATCGGCACAGGCGAAGGCCGAAATGCCGCGCATTAGCAGCAGCGCAACGCTGCGACGGCCGAGCAACAGCGCGAACGCATGCGCAGACTGGGCTCTCGCGTCCATCCGTTCATTGCAGCGACTCGCGCCGCACGTGCATCGTCTCCGTCGTGCCGAACCGTTCCGGATGATACATCTCCTCGATCTTCGCCGAGGGCGCGATGGCGTCTCCGGCGCAGATCACGCGCGCCAGATAACGCAGCGTGTAACGCCCGGGATAAAGCAGGTCCGACAAAGAACACGGCGCGATCTTCGCGCAATTCGGATAATCGCTCACCCATTCGGTCCCGAGCGTTTCGCCCGCGAGCAACTTCCTGCGATTTGAATGCGGGATTGATCGCTTCGAACACACCGGGCAGCGGATCCTCCACCGCGAGATAGGTCGCGCGCCGGCGCACATCGATGTCGAGCGTCACCAGCACGCGATCGCCCACCCGCAGGTTTTCCGCGGGCGAAAGCCGGCCGTCGTCGCCGAGCTTCGAGTAGCGCCGCGTGATCGAGTAACCCTCGATCCTGCCGCGGTCGCTCGATCAGCTTCGGCTGCGCCTCGACCGTCACTTCGGAGAAAATCTGGCCGCCGCTCTTGCTCGAGCGGATTGGTTCCGCACGGCCGTCTTGTTCACGATCGGAAACACCGCGCTCGCGAGCGGCTGCGTCTTTGCTCACGGAGAAAGGCGTGCTCGCTTTGTCCCACGAAATCTGGCCGGTCGCATTCTCGTCGCCCGTTTCGACCTGACGCAGGTAGGACGCGAGCGCGAGCAACGACCAGGCGTTCGCCCTGCGTTGTGCTCCAGTGGCCGTTGCTGCGTCGCGCGGAAAAGTTCGACCGCCAGTTCATCCACCCGCGGTGCCCGCGGTTGGTGCAGCGTCCAGGCGAGCAGGTGCAACGCGTTCTCGCGCGCGACCGATCCGAAAAATTGCTCGATGTAGCCGTCGCTCGACACTCGGCGCGCGCAGCAGTTCGTCGATCATCTGCTTTCGGACCTTTGCTTTCGATGACCGCGAGCGCGACCAAGGCCCGATCTTCCGCGCTCAGTTTCGCGCGTTTTTGAAAAAGCAGATCGTGATAGGCCGGCTCCGCCTTGCCCGCGATCGCCAGCGTGTAAACGGCGAGACAGCGATCCGAGAGTCCGTAACCGGTTGCGTCCTTCGCCGTGCCGCGCAGCTGATCGCTCAGATATTTGAGACAGGCGGGTGTACTCCGCTTCCGGCACCGCGAAATCCTGCTTCTTCGCCAGCGCCAATCGCCAGCCCGCCGTAGGCGCTGCCCCACAACATTGGCTCACGTCCGTTCGGCCAATAGCTCAATCCGCCGCCGCTCGTCTGCATCGAGAGCAGCAGATTGAATGCCGTGATTCACCGCATTCGCGATTTCGTCATCCGTCTTCGCCAGCTCCGGCAGGGTGTCGCGCAAATCACGCACCATCAGCCACGGCAACATGCTCGAGGTGGTCTGCTCCACGCAGCCATAGGGATAGTGCAGCAACTGCCGGAGCGATTCGCGCAGCTCGATCACGCGCGTGTTGCTCAGATTCACCGTCACCTCGCCGCTGCCCTCGATGATTTGCGGATCGGAAATTCGTAACAGCTCCGCGTCGTCGCCTTCCACGCGTCCCGTTCCACTTCGCGAATGAGCGGCGCGGGATAGTCAATCTTGATGTCGGCTTGCACGGCGTCGCCTAACTCCGCGGATCCATCCGAGCCGATAAATTTTACCGACCAACTCCAATGCGCTTCGCCGGTCGCCACAATCTCCACGGGAATGTCGATCGGAACCGAAGCGTGCGCGCCTAACGAGATCTGGCGCGTGGTTTCTCCCGCGCGTCCACGTTCGTCCAAGCGCAGCGCGATCTCCGCTTCGCCGGCCACGTCGGTCGTGTTGTGCACCACCGCGCGCAGGATCAAGTTTGTCGCCGAGATTGGCAAAGGCGGCAGCGGCCGATTCGATCATGATCGGCTTGTTGATTTCGAAAGCGGATTGCGCCGCCCCGAATTGGCTTTGCTTCGTGATCGCGACCGCGATCACGCGATAGCGTGTCAGGCTGTCGGGCGCGACAAACTCCGCGTGGACGCGGCCCTGCGCGTCGGTCCGGAGGGTTGCATTCCAAAACGGACAGGCGAGGAAGTTCTTGCGCAAGCCGTTCAGGAGCGCAGGTCCACCTTTGCCGTCGCCGACGAGGTAGCCTTTGTTCGCGAAATCCGATTCCGCCAGATCTTCCCGCAAGAGCGTCGGCAAGCGTCAGGCTGGTGGAAACACCGAGCCCGCGCGGTCGATTGAAAAACGCGAGCGGATCGGGCGTTTCGTAGCCGGTAAGACTGAGCACGCCTTCATCGACGGCATACAGCGTCAGCTCGGCATCGCGTCGCCGGTTTGCCCGACCAATCGCGCACCTCCGCATCGACCTGAACCTTCTCACCCGGGCGGGACGATGGTGCCGCTGGCGTCACCTGAACGGTGAGTTTTTCTTTTTGCAGCGCGACCTTCAGATTGCAATAGCCGATCCGATACTCCGGCGTCTTCACTTTGCGCGGACTCTCGTTCGCGCCACGCAAGAGCATTACCGAGACAAATACATTCGGGCTGTCCGTCTCCAAGATCGGCACCTGCACGGAGGGCGCGTTGCCGGTGAGCGGGACAATGAAAGAGCGCAACACATGATCGCGCTCAACGGTAACGAGCGCGTCGCCGGCAATCGGAGTCTTGACGAAGATCGTCGCGGTTTGCCCCGGCTCGTAGCTGTCCTTATCCGAGACGATTTCGATCGCGTAGGGATTGCGATAATTCCAGTCCGTCTCCGCTTCGCCCGAGACATCGAAAGCGATCGAAGTCAGGACATCATGACCACCGCCATCCTTCCCGACTGCCTCGATCAGATATTCACCCGGTTTGCCGGCCACCGCATCCTTCAGGACCGCAACCTTCGGTTTACGGTTATCGCCGAGGCCCGGGATGGTCGCAAGTTCTCGCTCCCACAACACCTCGAGGCGCGCTTTGCTCTCGAATTCTGTCGTGTCGCCGGCGGTCGCGAGCCGATTCGTTTGCCAGTTAATCTTCGTTAGGCGCAGCTTCGCCGGGACCGCGCTGTCGAGGGATTTGCTATCCGGTCGCACCGCGATCAATTCGATCGGCAACGGCTCGCCCTCCTTGAGAACGGAATCGAATCGCCGCAGGCCGAAGTAGAATTCCGAGCTTTGCTGCACGAAGGCGCGCGATTCCGAAACCGTCTGCTGGTTAAGATCGGTGACTTCGCAAAGCAGCTTGGCCGCGCGCGGCTGCGGGGCTTTCGGATTCACCGGCAATGCACTCGCAATCTCCGCGGTCCCGTTCTCGCCGATGGCCACTTCGCCTTGCCCATTGAATTGCGAAATCCGATCGAGCGCGCGGTTCAGCCGAAAATCGAAGATGTTGTTGCAGAAGGCGAAGTCCGAGCAACCCTTCCGGGGTGAAGCCTGCGTCCCGCGCGACCAGCGACCAAGTCAGCTTCGCTTTCGCGAGTGGCTTGCCCATGAAATATTTTGCCGTGATCGGCAGCTGGAGCTGCGTGTCACCAATCGTTAGGGGCGGCGGCGGAATGAGGATTTCGAACGCATTCGGCCGATACTCCTGCACTTGAAAGGAGCAGAAACCGCGGAGTTGCTCGCCCTCCTCGCCAACCGCGACGATCTGATATCGTACCGAGCGTTCCAGGCGGTATGGCAACCTCCTGATCGAAGGAGCCGAACTCCGAGAGCGTGACTTGCTCTGAGAAGATCTGCCGCTCCTTCGCGTCCGTCACAGTAACGGTGACTGATTTCCCTGCGGGGATGCGGGGATGATCGTCGCGCAAATCTTGCGCGTATCCCTTGAGGTGAAGTTTATCGCCCGGCTTGTAAACACCCCGTTCGGTGAAGAGAAAGACCGACTTCGAAGAACTCCCATCATCATCCGAACTCTCTTCCGTGACGCCGAGACGGTAGAGCGGCAGCGAATTTTCAGTGGAGGAAAGCGCGATGAGATGCGAGTCGTTTTCGGTTTGCAAAAAGACCCAGCGCTCCTCGTCCGTCTTTGGGAGCCTGGCCTCGCCCCGATCGTCGGTCATCCCTTCGGCCAACTTCTTCTGCTCGTCGCTCAAGAGTTGCAGTCGCACATGGGGAATTCCCTTCCCGCTCGCGAGCGAGAACACGTACAACGAAAGCCCGGTGCGGTCGCGTTTCCAGACCGCGCCCAAGTCGGTCAACTGGACTAACGACTGTGTCCCGACTCGTTTCCCGCCGGCGCTTACTGGGTCAATCGATTCGGCGGTGAAAAGAACGACGCCACCGCTATTCGTGCCCACAATCTCATCCCAATTCAGGGGCACAGTTTGCTCGCTGTCCACCGCGCCATCAGGGGCGAACTCCTTCTCCCAGATCACCTTTCCCGGCAACGCTTCGGCATCGATGCGGGTGTAGCTCTCGTCCGAGTCTTCCGGCCGTTCCTCGTACTTGTCGAATGCCTTGACCGCGACCGGGACCGCTTCGCCGGTGAATAATTTCGCGGAGACACGCACTCGCGGAACGTTCACCGCCAGCAGCCGCAGTTGGCGCGTGCCACGGGAATATTGATGGACGGCAAAATCCTGAAAGTAGAGGCGCGATTCATACTTCTCGAAGATCAGATCCTTGCTGAACGCGGAAGCCATCGCCGTCGGCTGGCTCGCCGGGAGGCCGGCCGCGACCGAGACGCGGTATTTCACCCCTAACGAGAAGTCACCGCGCAGTGTGACGCCCAGGTCGTCCACCACCGCTTTGAGATTCTTCGGTGCCGGCTCCACCTTGATCCAGCGGCCAATGGTATCCGGAGTGATCTCGGGCGAGAGCGCTTTGGAGAATTGGAGCAGCACCCGCCGGCCGTCGACCCTGTTTCCTTCCGCCGCCACTTCCTGGACGGCGAACGGTTTGACCGTGCCGATCTTTATCTCCTTCCGCTGCGGGAGCGTGGCTCTCCATTCCGTCGCGGGAATTCCCGCGTCCAGGACGAGGCGCCAGTCGTTGCCGCTCGGCAGCGGTTTGACCGGTGCGATGAAGAGAATGTTTTCGCGCGCCGGTCCCGTTTTCTTTACGGCATTTTCGCCCGCGGTTTCCTCGGACTCCGAATCCTCCGCTCCTGTTTTCGCATCTGGGTCGGGCTGACTGGACCACGCCGACAGAGTCTGATCGTCACTCTCCCAGGACGGAAAAGTTCGCTCGGACCGGCTGGGATCGTTTGCCTGCTCGACCCGGGCGGCGATTCGGTTCCCGCTCGCGTCCTCAAAGCGGCAGAACTTCGCCGCCGCAGCCGCTTTGACGTTCGCGTTGAAGAGCACCAGGAACCGCGGGACGATGGAGGCATTTTCCAAATCGGTATTCCCGAGAGAATGCGCACCCTTCACTCGCATCGGCGGTGTCTCAGCCGTCTCGATCAATTTCGCCTTGAGCGAATTGCCGGCTCCGTCTTTCAATCCTGGCCGCAGCGAGATCTTGAACTTCGTTCCGAGTGGAAGCGGTTGCGCCGGCGCAAAGGTCCCGCTGCGCGTGCTCAGCCAAACAAAACGCCCCTCGATCGGCGGATCGAAAACCAATGGCGAAACATCCGCTGGTCTTCCGACTTGCTCCGCGGCGACCATTTCCGCAGCGAAGCGCACTTCAAACGTGCTCCGCAGTTCGAGCTTTCGCGACGGCAGCAGCAGTTGCACGGCGGGCTCCTCGGCCCACGCTGCAACGGCGAGTGCCAGGAAAAGGGCGAGCGAGAAATGGCGCAGCATAGGATTGAAAGAACTACGCTCAGAGGAGCGACCTTCTTTCAATCATTTTCGCCTCGTCGCGAGCAGTCTCGAATGCAAGCTGCAGCAATTTGCGCTTGCGCCGCTCCTTCGATGCGACACCCTTAGCGGACTGCCGCCGGCGTGGCGGAATTGGCAGACGCGCTAGACTCAAAATCTGGTACTCGCAAGAGTGTGTGGGTTCGAGCCCCTCCGCCGGTAGAATCGCAGCGCAAAGGCGCGCCGGTTGATGAAGGGCGCGCAGTGATGCCCGGATGACCTCAGCCTAGCCCCCTCCTGGGTTTACGCCCCTCGCTTGCATATCCTGCACGTCCTTGGATCCTAAGCTGCCGTTAGCCTTCGCTGTCCTTGGCCTCGGCCGAATCCGCGGGAGCCCAATGGGCCGCCTTATTGCTTCCGAGTTTTTTCGGAATCCAAACCATCCCCGGCTTCCCTTCGCCTCCGGAAGGCGCGACGTATCCTGCGATCTTCGCACCGGTGCCTACTTCCACCTTCATGGCTACCCCGCCTTTGGAGAACTTCTCCCCATTGACGGCGTCCGCGGTGACTTTCTTCTTCCCTGCAGAAACGACAATCGCATACTGACCACTGTGTAACCCGTTGCAATTAAACTGCACGGTGTAGTTCCCAGGGGCGAGGGTTACCGGTACGTAAAGGCGCCTTTTGCGTCCGTCTTGCCTTTGAACGCGAGCTTCCCGCTCGGGTCGGAAATGGTCACATCGACTGGAGCCACATCTGCCCCGAAAGCGACGGAAGCGACGACGAGGAAGGTAAAAAGCAGAATATTACGGGTCATGTTCTTCATCTTAGGGAAATCATAGCAAAACGCCGCTGTGCGCCAAGGAGAAAGAACCGCGCCTAGCCGCCCGACCCTTTGGATTTGATCCAGCGATCAACCAGTTCCTCCAGCACATCGAGCGGAACTGGACCGTTCGTTAGGACGACTTCGTGGAACTGCCGGAGATCGAACTTCGCGCCGAGCTGTTTCTTCGCTTTCTCGCGCAGCTCGAGGATCTTCATCATCCCGATCTTGTAAGCGGTCGCCTGGCTCGGTCATGACGATGTAGCGGTTGATCGAATCGACACAATCGGTCTCCGCATTCGGCGTATTCTTGATCAGGTAATCGATCGCTTGCTGCCGCGTCCAACGTTTGCATGAATGCCGGTATCGACCACGAGCCGGCCCGCGCGCCAGAGTTCCAGCGAGAGCCGGCCGAAATCGGAATACGGATCCTGATAGAGTCCCGATCTCTTTCGGCACGAGCTCGGTGTAAAGACCCCAGCCTTCGGTGTACGCCGTGTAGCGCGAACCAAGCCGCCGGAATTTCGGAATCCCCGGCAGCTCCTGAGCGATCGCGATCTGCATGTGATGACCGGGAATTCCTTCGTGGTGGGCCAGCCCCTCGAGTTCATACGTGGGCGTCGATTTCATGTCGGCCAGGTTCACGTAAAACATCCCCGGCCGTGAACCATCGGGTGCGGGCTGATGGTAAAATGCTTTCCCCGCCGATTTTTCGCGGAATTTCTCGACCGCCTTCACCACAATGTCCGCTTTCGGTTTGGTCAGGAACAATTCGTCCAGGCGGCCTTTCATGGTGTCGATAATCTTGACCGCGCGAGCCAGATAATCCGCCCGACCTTCGTCCGTGTCGGGCAGGTAGAACTGCGGATCGGTCCGCATGAATTTGAAGAGCGCCTGGAGATCACCTTTGAAGCCGATCTTCTCCTTGATCTTCTCCATCTCGCCGTGAATCCGCGCGACCTCCTTCAGCCCCAACTGGTGGATCTCGTCCGCGGTCAGCCTGGTCGTCGTCGTCCGGCGAAGCGCAAACTCGTAGAAGTCTTTCCCGTCGGGAAACTTCCACGCGCCGACTTCTTCCGGCGCCGTTTTCTCCTGCGCCTCGAGAAACGCAATCAACTTCTCATACGCTGGCTTGAACGATTTCAGCAGCGCCTGGTTCGCCGCGCCTAACAAACGGTCCCGCGTCGGCTGATCGACGTCCTTGAGCGCCGTTGACCTTCTTCGTGAAATCCGCCAGCAACGTGCTGTCGGTTCCACTTTCGTCGAAGGGCCGGCCCTCTGTCACTTTTCGGCAGGCATCGAGCACCAGGGGAAAGACAAACTTCGGCGGCACGATCCCCTTCTCCGCTCGCGCCTGCAGATTCTCCAGCAATTGATCTGCCTGCGCCGCCACGCCATTCAAACGCGCGATGTAGGCCTCCGCATCCGCAACGGAATCGATCCGGTGAATGTTGATCAGAAAAGTCGGCGTCTGCGAGTGCCAGCCATACATCTGGTTCACCGGAAAACTATTCTGCCGGAAACGAAAGCCTTCCGCATTCTGCTGGATGTCCGCCTCAAACAAACGCCAGCTCAGTTGGGTTTGTGGATCGAGAGCCGCAAAATTGAAATCGCGTTTCAAGGTCGCGAGGTTTTGCAACGCGACGGCGAGATCGGCTGTGTTGGCCGCATCGGAAAGATCGTCCCACTTGTCGTAGTCGGTCTTGAGACCCAGCGAAGAGGCAAACTGTGGGTGCCGGGCGACGTTTTCGTCGAAGCACTTGTCGAAGAACTCGTTCGCGCGTTTCGATTCGGCTGCGATTTGTTCCGGCGTGTAGGTTTTCTCGCTAGGCGCAGCCGGAATGAGCCCACTTGGCAGAAGAATGATGGCACTGAAAACGGCGAGGCAGCGACGGATCATTGGGCACGATAGCGCGAGCACGACCGCTGTCATGGGCGCGACCGACAGGCGCTACGACGCCTCTTCGGCTCCGAGGCCAGTATGGGCGCGCACGCTCAGCTCATCGAATCGCGCTTCCGCCGCGGGCTCCCGGCGCAGGAAGCGTACCGACAATCGCTCCGAGAAAGCCGAGCGGGATGCTGACGATTCCCGGATTCTTCAAAGGGAAGAGCGGTTGCGTCATGAAATCGGGACTCATGAGAATAAGGACGATGCTGGAGAGCAAGCCCGACCGCGAGCCCGCAAACCGCACCGGTGGTGTTGAAGCGCTTCCAGAAAATCGAGAAGACAATCACGGGAAGATTGGCGCTGGCAGCGACGGCGAAGGCCAGTCCGACGAGGAAGGCGACGTTGACCGCCGGACCCAGGACGATCGCGATCGTGATCGCGGTTGCGCCAACCACGAAGGCGGTGATGCGGGCAACGCGCACTTCTTCACCCGGCCGGTGTTCCCTGCCGTGATGGATGACGTTGGTGAAGAAATCATGCGCGAAGCTCGTGCTCGCACTGATCGTTAGGCCAGCGACCACCGCCAGGATTGTGGCGAAAGCGACCGCGCTGATGAAGGCGAAGAAGACTTCGCCCCCGAGGAAGCGGGCCAGTTCCGGCGCGGCCATATTTGTGCCGCCGTGCAATTTCAGATGATCGGGCCCGAGAAGAGTGGCGGCACCAAAACCGAAGAAAGTGGTCATGAGGTAGAAGACTCCGATCAAAATCATCGCCCAGACGACGCTTGCGCGGGCCGTCTTCGCATCGGGCACGGTGTAGAAGCGAATCAAGATGTGGGGCAGGCCCGCGGTGCCGAAAACGAGGGCCAGGCCCAATGAGATCTGATCGAGTGGATTCTTGAAGAGCAAGCCGGGGGTAAGGAAGTTCTTCGTTACGATCACGCCATCCGCGCCGGTGTAGGAAACCGCGCTGACCGCCCGGAAAAATTCCGTGAGGCTGAAGTGAAACTGCTCATCACGAGAATGCTGAGGAAAAAGCTGCCGCTCATCAGGAGCACCGCCTTGATGATTTGCACCCAGGTGGTCGCGAGCATTCCGCCGAAGACGACATAGACCACCATGAGCACGCCGACGCCGGTCACCGCCATCTGGTAGCTCACTCCCGGCAACAATTGCCTAACGAGAGTTCCGGCGCCGACCATCTGCGCGATCATGTAAAAAATCGAGACCGTAAGCGTGGAAAGCGACGCCATCGCCCGCACCGGCCGGGGGCGCAGCCGGTAGGCGAGCACGTCGGCCATGGTATATTTCCCCGCGTTCCGCAACGGCTCCGCGACGATGATGAGCACGGTCAAATACGCGACCAGGAAACCGACGGAATACATGAAACCGTCGTAACCGTTGAACGCGATCATCCCGGCGATCCCGAGGAAGCTGGCCGCGCTCATGTAATCGCCCGCCACGGCAAGGCCATTCTGCCAGCCAGTGATTCGGCGGTTGGCGGCAAAGTACGCACTCGAGCCGGTGGATTTCTTCGCGCTGAAATAGGTGATGACGAGCGTCGCCCCGACAAAGCCCAGGAACATGATGAGGGCGGTATTCATCTCAGCTTTTGCTTTGTACTCGCGCTTCTCCGCGCCCGCAGCGGACTTGGCGATCACCCGCCGCCATGCGCCTCCATATATGGGCGCTTTTCCGCGGCAGCAAGGAAAACAGCGGGACAACCCCGGGATCGTCTGCAAACATCGCCCGTTTGAAAAATCCGGAGAACGCGGACGCGGCGATTTCGCGCGGCCCCAGCCACCTCGCTCCTGTTGGCGATCCTCTTCCTGCCGTCGCTCTGGATGCTACGGACGGTTCCACCGCTCTGGAGAGATGTCGATGCCTATCTCCAGGTCACCGAGCCACCCGGGCTCGTGACTATTTTGCAGTTTGCTCCGCTGTACTGTTTCCTCGCACGCGTCCCACTTTATCTGGGATACGCCTGCGATTGTCTGCGCGCCGGCTTATCGCTGCCTTCGCTCCACTTCTTTGCCGAGCCAACTCTGACTGACTCCGGCGTTGCTCTGCTGCTACTTGGGCAACACATCGCGCTTTGCTGCGCGGCATATCTCCTCATCGTCTCGACGGCGCGTCCGTTCGCGCTGCGTGCGCTCCTCGCGATGATGTGGGCGGCCAATCCGCTCTTCTACGCCTTCGCGCATTGTGTCGGATCCGAAGCGCTCAGCCTCATCCTTTTGCTCCTGCTCGCGACCACCGGAATCAAAATCGTCACGGAGCCAGTGAAGGCGCCAGTCGCGCTATGGCTCACGAGCGGTCTTCTCATCTCCCTGAGCATGCTCACGCGTCACGTTAATGGCGTTCTCGCTGCCCTCTTGCCGCTCGCCATTGGCTTTGCCGGTCTCTCGCGGCTGCTGGCGGCATTGAGCCGAAAATCGGAGCGCGAGCGGTCCTGGCTCCTTCGCGCCTGGCGCAAAGATTTTCGCCTTGCCTTCCTGGCTGTGGCGCTCGGGATCGCCTCGATCATGCTCGCGAAAGGAACGTTTCGTGTCGTTAGCCACGCGGCCGGCCTTCAATACCACACCCGCATCGGATTCGCTTTCATGTTCCGGCTGAATTTCTTCGGGCCGCTCACGCCCGTGGAGCGCGAACCGTTGCTCGAGAAGGCCGCGGCGCACGGCAGATCACCAGATGTCCAAAGTGTGCTCAGCGCGCTCCGCACGGCACCGACTGGGCCGGAAAAATTCGACGCGATGGCGCTTCTTGCCAGAGCCTGCGCGCTTCTCCCTCCGGAAACGGCGGCTTCGGCGGTTAAATCCGACGCGGCCCTGAATGAGACGGCCCGCGCATTCCTCGTCGCGCCCAGTGCACCCTATCTGAAAGCTGTCGAAGCGGACCTCCTCCAATCGCAGAGAACGACAATCCTGGCTATCGTTAGGCAACTCATCCAAAGCACGGAATCCTACTTTCTTGAGCCGACCAATATGCCAAAGTGCCAGAACCTCGTCACCTTTCGTGACCCGCGTAGTCGCGAGATTCTTCATCAGCTTCACAAGCATCCCTACCTTGGATTCTGGAAACGCTTTACCTATGCGCACCTTCTTTCCATCTGGGGAACGCTGTGGATCTACGTTGCGCTCCTGCCGCGAGCCGGGAAAGCGGTGGCTCCGTGCGCGGCCGCTCTGACCGTCGTCGGTCTCCTATTTGTTCTGGCGACTTGCATCTTAAACGAATTCCAACCGCGCTTTACGCTCCCGGCTTGGGAGCTGACGATCGTTTCGACGACGCTGCTGATTGGCTCCGCTGCGGAATTCTTGCGGCACGACGCACTTGAGCGGTCGACACGCCGACAGCGAAGACTCCGCCCGGCCGGCTCGTGAGCCGGTCTTACGTTTCCCCGCGGAAGCGCGCCAGCAGTGCCTTCGCCTTCCGATCCCAGCCGGCGGAGACGCTCACGTAAATCGCCGCGAGGCCCCAGGCCATGAAGAATTGCGAAAGGGCGAAGGCATAGGCCCAGTTGATCTCGCCCCAGAGCTTTGCGTTGCATGAGCGCGGGGTGATAGCCGACGAGATAGGGCAGCGCGAAGTAGTAGAGGACGAAGAAAATCGTCGCCGGAAGAATAAAGCGCCGCTTCTGCCTGAGCAGCGCCCGAAAACCTTCCGATGCGGCGATGGTCTTCCAATCAATCGCCCCGCGCTCTTCGTCCGCGGTGCGTTCGTGCGGCGGTTTCGGCCCGCCGGCGAGGGGTGCGATGTCAGTCGCAGCGCCAACCACCGGCGTCAGATCCTCCGGCAGCTGGCGGTCATCGATCGGCATGCGCCTTCTAATAAGGCGCGCATTTTCGCACAGCAAGGAAAAGTCCGCCGGGCAGCTGGTGAGCTGGGTTAAGGAGCCCGGCGGACTGTCCCCACTTGGAGCCGGCTTCGTCAGCCGGCGGAGCGAAGTTCGCGAATCCTCATGATCACCGGCCCATCATCGGTGATCCAGATTCAGGTCTAAATCAGGACCGTAGTAATGCCGAGGTGACGCGACGGGAAGGACGGGACGGCGCGATCAATCACCTGCAAGACGTCGGCGCTCTCATCATCGGAATCATCATCCTCATCGGCCTCATCTTCGTCGTCATCGTCATCCGCATCGTTGTCCTCCATGGTCACTTTCGGACTGAGAGTCGGTAGATCTTTCTGCTCAAGTTTGTCGTACCGCTGGCGCACTTCCGCGGGTACCTTGTCGAGTTCTTCCTTGGTCGAGACCGGTCCGCTGAAAAGGAGACGGCCCTGCGGATCTTTCGCGGTCAGCACCTTCTTGTTGTCCACGGTCTCGATTTTCATCTCGCCTTGCGCGTCATTGTAAACGATCTGCGCTTTGCCGAGGTCGATTCTGGTCGTCTTCATCGAGCCGTTGTCCTGCGAAGTAACCCGGACTTCGCGCGCCGCGCGCCGGCCCTCCTCGGCTGCACGCTTGCCTTCTTCCACCGCGCGTTTGCCTTCTTCCACCGCGCGTCGCACTTCTTCGCGGGAGCGCTGCATTTCTTCCCGCATGCCTTCCCGCACGCGCTGCGCTTCTTCCCGGGCACGACCGACGGCCTCGCCAATCACGCCGAAATCCATGTTGCCCAGTTGCTCGCGCAATTGCTCACGCATGCCCTCCATTTGCTCCCTCATGTCACCGAGGTCCCCGTGCCTCCCCCGTCGATCCATGTCGCGGCGCTGCGGAACGTCGCGTTTGGCCAGCTTCGCGGTGAGCTTCGTTTCGGCACCTTTGCGGAGAACGGTCAGCGTGACGGTGGTCCCTTCCGCGTTGCTCCGGACGAGCTTCGAGAGCTGATCGGGTTCGGTCAGGATTTGGTCGTTGAACATCTTCAGGATGTCATTGGCTTGAACGCCGGCGGCGGCCGCTGGCCCATCGGGAACGACGTAGTCAACTACGAGGCCGAAGCCCTTGGCCAGGCCGAGCTGCTCCGCGACCACAGTCGGCACTTCCGAGGTTTCCACGCCCAGAAAAGTAACCGGAACTTTAGGTAGTCGATCGCGATCGCCGGGAGGATGGGGCGGCTTCGGAGGCATGGGAGGCACGGGAGCCACCGGCGGAACTGCCGGTGTCGGGAGAGTTGGCGGGTTGCGAAAAGCCGGCCAGCGGAAAAAGGCTGAGGGCTGCAAGGACTGCGATGGTTTTTGTCTTCATAGTTGTGTTTGTTTGAAACTGAAAATTTCTACTGCACGGAGACCGGGATGAGTTCGACTTCCTCCGTGGGATAGGAAACGCGGAGAGAATCACCCGTGCCCTGGATCCTTCCACTGCAAGGTCTCGCGAGAGTGGGAGCGGACACGGCGGAGCGGAGCCTGGGCATTGCTCGGAAAGACAAGGCCTTCGTCGCTTCGGTTATACACGACCCGCGTCACTCCGTCGGGCGCAGGCTGCGAACAGGAGCGGCCGTCGTCGGCGAAGTCATCGGCTCCGTTGTCGCCTGCGTCGGGCGACTTTTTGCGGAGTGCGATCGACATTCGTGCGCGCAAGTAGGAGAAGCGCCGCTGCCGCCGCCAGGCCCACAGCCCAGTGCGAACCAATTCACCCGCGCCTTCCGTCGTGGCAAAATTCCGGCAGTTGCCGTCATTCCCGGTGACGGAGGCAAGATCACATCGCTGGCTAACGAGTGCTCGATGCGCGTGATCAGCTCCGCATTCGGAGCAGCGGGCCGCAAGCGCTTTAGCTCAGCCTCCAGTTCGGCGAAATCATTCATGAGCGCTGATGTCCTTCTCAAAGCAGCCAGAGCGTAGCGGTAGCGCGATGCGACCGTGTTCTGCGAGATCTCGAGGACCGCCGCGATCTCGGCAAAGGTCAGCTCGTTCCAGATTTTCATCACCAGCACCTCGCGCTGCTCCGCGGGCAATCGATCGACCGCGGCCGCGAGCGCTTGTTGAGATTCACTGGCCGCCTCGAACTGCGGGGCGGGAGTCGATTGTTCCGAGTCCGCGAGCGCAGCGGCTTCGCGGCGGGCGCGGCGAAAATCGCGGCGGAGAAGATCGAGTGAAATGGACCGGACAGTGGCGAAGAGGAGCGCGCGGTTGCGGATGGAATGTTGTTTGCGCCAAAAGCGCACGAAGGCTTCCTGCACGATGTCCTCCGCGTCCGCGAGCGAGCGGACAAATTGGCGCGCGAAAAGCACCAGCCCGGGAGCGGCTTCGGCGAAACAGAGTTTCCAATCTTCATTAGTGGCGACATTCTCCATGACCTCTTGAGGGTCTTTCATATCGAGACGCCGCTGCTCGGGATTTTTGCTGGTGCAGCCAAGGATTTTTCTCGCCGGGGGCTTTGCCGCAGGATCGCGAGCTATCATGCTTGGGGAGGCGGGACATCGATTCGGTTGCCGGTCGAAGACAAGAGCTGACACGTGTGCGCGCGCCACTGTTGTCGAGACGCCACTCGATTCACGTTTTGTCGAAGCCCATGAAGACTTTTCTCGTCTGCCTGCTGAGCCTGGTTCCGTCTCGCCCGGCCGAGGACCCCAAACCGCAGGAGGCTCTCCAAGCGGTGACCAAGAACGAAGGAGAGTTTTTCCAACTCGGCCGGAACAGGGAACGGCGCCGCGTCTCGCCTTTCCTCGCGGACGACGCGATCGTCTTTCGGCCTGGGCCGGTGACGGCCCGGAAGTGTCGAAAAAGCGGGCGGAGAAAGGGATTTGGCTTACCTGGAACCCACTCTTGGCGCGATCGCGCGCAGCGCCGACCTCGCCTACACCACCGTTCCGGCGGAATGGCGCCGCGACGAAGGAAGCCCGAAACCGTTCGGCTCGGGCGATGTGTCGGTATGGAAGAGCAAAGGGATGGCGGGTCGAGGTGGCGCTGGATGTCGGGAGCGAGGTGCCGGACCGGCGAAGGACGACGATGCCCCACCACTGGAGTTGTCTTTCGACGATGACGCGGCCGGGAAGACGGCCGATCCTGCATCCGCGCGTCGCCGACGTTCGGAGGCCGAACAAAGTCGCCAGGGCCGCAAGGCTGACTCGACGATCGCCTTAGGCGAAGCAGGCAGCCCGAACGTGCGCGTGCACCGCGATGGAGTGTTCCCGGCAGTGGGTAGAGATGCCGCGCGCCTGATGTTGAGCGTGCGCCGCGGGAGCTTGACTCTCGGAGCGACTCGGCGGGGCGATAAGCGCGGCGGGCGATTGGGTCACGCCTACGGCAATGTTCCCTCGGCGATCCGCGACCGACGACACGGACATTATCTCCAGATCGGCTTCCGAGATTGACGGCTCCTGGAGGTGGCGCTCGACTACCAGGCCCCGCTCCTCCCGCGGAGAAGAGGTAGGCGTAGTCGCTAGAAGCGGATGTGCGATCCGCCGTCGTCGTCCCGCTTGTACGCCGGCACGATTCCCTCGTCGCGGATCTCCACATCGAGGTCTTCGTCGAACAGGTTATTGATTCCGGCAAGCCACCGACGCGACCATTGCAGAAGTTCACTTCCGCCGTGAGATCCCAGACCACGTAGCAGGAATGAAGTGGTCAGGCGTGTCTTCGCGTCGGCATAGGAACTGCCTACCAGGTTCCCGAGCAGCCCCACCTTGACCGCATCTTTCCAGCGATGAATGCCCCCTACTTTGACTTGATCATGAGGCGCATGTTGTGTCGACCCCTCGGTGCGCCCGCCTTGATTTCGTCTCCAGCAGCGTCACGTTCCCGTAAAGATTGAACTGTCCGTAGGGGCTCTCTGTCCCTTCGTTGATCATGGCCCGGCATCGAGCTCCGTCGCTGCTTCGACCCCGTCGTAGCGGCGACCCCCACGTTTTCGTCGTGGTGAAGGTCTTCCCCATCACGTTCACCCGGTGATTTCTCCCACCTGATTGTCGACCGGAGGTAAAACCCGCCCACGTCAAAGGTCAGGTACGGCAACGGTTTGCCGCGAATCCCGAGCTCGATTGAATTGAATCGCCTTCGGTCGTCGCCGTTCACGACTCCGTCCAGCGCCACGGAAACCGATTCGCCGTAAGGTCCGCGGGCGATCAGCCTGGCGACAACACCGTAGAGTTCGACCCGCGGAAGCCCGCCCGGTTTCATGACGGTGGCCACGTTCTTCATCGCCTTACCGTCGTTCCTTGCCCATGGGCACTGGGGTCGGCTCGCCCTTCCCGCCGAAGACGTAGTCCAGAGCCCGAAGCAAAGAGCGGCACGAAGGAGAAATCCGAGCTCGAGAGAAGCGGCTCCAGGAGCGGTCGGCGGTCGGGTAGTCTTTCTAGTTCTCCTGCCAGCCCTGCTGGAGAACTCCAGTCGCATCCTCGACGATCGAGGCCGTTCCAGAAATCGAATCGGTTCTCAGCGAAGATCCAGCCGTCCCATGTGGTTCCGGTCTATTGTGCGCGCGCACCCTCAGTCGCGCCCGGAGTCGAACCGCGCGAGTCGAATCGAGTCCTCCGCCGCATGATCGAAAAGAGCCCGCCGGTGAAGATCGACATATCGCCTGCCAGGGCGTGATCGTGGCGCAAGCGCTGCGTCCTCGCCTTCCATGTAGTCGTTGCGGTTCCTCGATGCGTCAGGTGCTGTTCCGGCGGACGCCGGCGCCGCCAGGTCTCGGATTGCGGCGCGGATCCCAGAACCACCACCACGCTCCCGGTTCTGGGGCGCTGGAATCCCGCCGGATCCTTTGATGTCCAGCTACTATGCCCTCGGAGCAACTTGTCCGGACCTGCAGCGTCCGGTGGCCTAGCGCTTCGAGCACGAAGCGATCGAAGCAGCGCGTCGAGAGAGCATTGCGATCATCTTGATAGAGCATCTGCCTGCAACCGTCGGCGCCCGTCATCCAGTTCAAGACCAGCACTTCGGTCGAAACCCTACCAGTTCGCCATGTTCCTCGTTGTCGAGGTTTCAGCCGTGGATCGGATCGGGCTCGATCCAGATCGTGACCCGTTCGCGCTTCCCGTTGTTGACCCTCGTCGTCACTATTCGCCTACAAAACTTCGTCCCGTTGCCGATGTCGGTCGTTGATCGACGTGGTAGGCCGAAGTTATTGACCCGTCCCGTCAATCACCATCTAATCAGTGAACAGCCCATCGGAGCAAGAGCGTTGATAAACTCGAAATGAAGTTGGTATCGCGCCGCAGCGTCGTCATGGGGAGTTACGACGCGCCCAGCCTCACTACCAACCAATTTGAAGACCACACCACACAGACGAAAGCTGAACCGATCAACAGCATTGAGAATTCGGCGTCTCACTCCGATTCCAAAAGTACGAACATCTCGTTCTTTGATCAGACACACCGTCCTTGAGATTTCATGAACTGGCTCCCCGCTGCAGATTCCAACCCCGAATAACCAAGGTTGACAATCGGCTGATGACGACTTGTCGCTTACGAGAATACCGGGAGACATCGCCATGGCCTCACAATGATCTTGCCGCGATTGGTGGGAAGAGCATCATTTAGCCTAGGAAGCACAAGTCTTCTCTCCCCGAGTTCGTTCGGAGCACCTTCCACTGCCCGGAAGCACCGGATCGTCGAGCGGCTCAACATCGAAGCCGCCGGACGATGAATCGGTTCATGAGTCTGCTCGGCGGGCTCCGCCGTGCGCCGAACCTGAGCAGAGTGCCGACGAAGAGCTCTTGGAGATGACCAGCGTTTGCCTTGCGCGTCGCCTCTCGTCGGCGATCGCCCGCCTTGTTGGAGCTCCGTTTCCTCCCCTCGCCGCAGACCGGATCGATCGCGAGGATCCACGTGGCGGAGCAGGAGCGTGGCGGCGGGAGGAGGCGGAGCGCGAGGACATGGAGCCAAGAGAACGGTTTTCCGCGACCTGGCAAGCCGTTGCATTACGATGCAGTAGATGATCCGGAGCAGCTTCCGATGCAGAGAGAAATGACGGGCTTGCTTTTTTCTAGGACGGAAAGAGGCCTTCTTCTTTCCAGCGCTCCTACCCTTCGCGGCCTCCGCTCAAGAATCTCCCCGGCGGATTGTCGGGTTTCACTTGCCTTCGAAGGCTTCATTACCTCACCCTGGAATTTCTCAGCGACGCTTACGTTGCCCGGCACAAAGTTCACCACTTTTTCAGATCAGCCACAATGACCTCATCGCACGACGCCTGGATGGCTCCGCGTCTCACTGGACTGCTGGAATCCCTCTCTCCGCGACAATAACCGCGGCCGATTTCCCCGCTCGCGAACATTTCAGCTCAGACATCTTTGCCTTGTTGCCCCCCACTGACTTTCCCACTCTCGATCACATTTTCACCAGCTCCGTCGAGCGCTTCGGGCCATTCGGCGGTTCGGAATCGCCGACCAGCGGCGGGCGGCACGCTTCCAGTCGTTGCTAGATCCAGATTCGCCACGCCCTTCGTTTTCCGCACGCCTTCCGCTCCCCGCTTCGATGACGTTACCCGTTCCGATCCTACACTCACAGGACACCAGCGTCGTTCCTCACTAGCTTCATACTGCGCGACAAAACGCGCTCGCTTCGCCTTGGGCAGCTCGGGAACCGCCCCCGCGCTTCTTCGAGCAAGCATTCCGTCTTCACCGGCACCAAATCGGGATCGGGGAAATAGCGATAGTCGTGCGCGAATTCCTTCGTGCGCATGAGGAAGGTCTCGCCTTCTCATCATCCCAGCCGCCGCGTCTCCTGCTGAATTTCTCGCCGCGTCCAGCGCCGCGGTTTGCCGCTCGATCTCGAATTCGATGGCGCGGCGGACGGCGGCGATGGAGTTGATGTTTTTGAGTTCGATCTTGGCCCCCAACGGTGCGTCCACGCTCCGGCGCACCGAGACATTCACATCGCAACGCATCTGGCCCTTCTCCATGTCGGCATCGGATACGCCGGCGAAGACGAGGATCTGCCGCAGACTGCCGAGGAGCGACGCGGCCTCGTCCGCGTTGTTCAGGGCGGGCTCGGTGACGATCTCCATCAGCGGTGTGCCGGCGCGATTGAAATCGAGCCCGCTGCTGGCCGAAGTGGTGCTTTTCCCCGCGTCCTCCTCGAGGTGGATGCGGGTCAGGGGGACGGTCCTGCACGGATCCTCGCCTGCTTTCTGCGCGTCCTTCGGAAAATAGGCGAATCGTACAGCGGGACCCCACCGCCGACCAGATGGGCAGATCATACTGGCTGATCTGGTAGTTCTTCGGCATGTCGGCGTAGAAATAGTTTTTCCGATCCCATTTGCAGACCGGCGGGGTGTCGCCGCCGAGCAGTAGCCCGGTGAGGATGGTCATCCGAGCGCGTCGTTCAGCACCGGCAGCGCGCCGGGCAGCCGAGGCAGGTCGGGCAGATCTGGGTGTTCGGTCCGTCGCCATACTCGTGGCGACAGGCACAGAACATCTTGCTCCGCGTCTTCAGATGGACGTGGACTTCAAGGCCGATGGTGGTGAGATGGGCATGGTTCAGCGGGCGGGTTTCTGCGGCGGACGCAACGAGTGATCAAGCGCCTTCTGGAAATCAAAAGTGCCGAGGCAGCTTCAAGACTTCGGGATCGTTCGCGGCCTCGACGAGCTTCGGATTGCGCAGCAGCGAAAGGTAATCGCCCTCGCGCATCGGCCGCGCTGCACGTCGGGGTCATCACCCAGCGCGCGCAGCTTCGGGTGCGCGGAGACGCGCTGCAGCACCGCGGGTCCCTCGGAAGCCGCTCGATACTCTCCGGGCTGGCCGCGAGCTGGCCGACTTGTCCGAGCGTGTCGTAAACCTTCGCCGGCATCGGATCGACCTTCTCGATGATCGCGCCCGTCGCGCCTTCCTCGATCGAGTGCTTCATCGCCGCGAGTCCGGCGCTCAGCGGGCGCGGATGCGTTTCGGATTGGCGATCGTGCCGAGCAGCCGGATGGGCGACCGCGCACACGAGCACGAGGAAGACGCCGAACACCGCGCCGAGCAGCGCTCCCGACACGCCGAAGCCGAACTTCACGACGCCGACGCTCTGCTGCGCCGTGCGCTTGAAAATGATCCCCGCCACGATCGTCACCGCGAGATACACGCCCATTCCGACGAGCACCGCGCCGATGATCGCGAGGATGCGATCGGGAAGACACTCATCCACCGCAGCACCGGGATGCAGGAGTTGCCGCAGAACCAGCCCGCGGCGTAGCCGAGCGCCAGCGCGACGAGGCTCACCGCCTGCCGCACGATCCCGAGCCGCCAGCCGCGCCACGTCATCAGGCCCACGAGCGCCGCGGCGCCGATGTAAACCATGGGTTCCATCTATCCGCCGGCCTGCGCGCGCTGGCGCAGCGCGTGATCGCACAGCACGAGCGCGGTCATCGCCTCGACCATCGGCACCGCGCGCGGCAGCACGCACGGGTCGTGGCGTCTCGTGCGTCTGCAGTTCGGTGTCTTCGCCGGTCGTCGTCACCGTCTGCTGCGGTTTGAAGATGGTCGCGGTCGGCTTGAAGGCGACGCGGAAGAAAATCGGCTCGCCGTTGCTGATGCCACCTTGCACGCCGCCGCTGCGGTTCGTCGTCGTGCGCACGGGCGTTCGCCTTCCATCACGAACGCGTCGTTGTGCTCGCTGCCACGCATCCGCGTGCCGGCGAAGCCGCTGCCGATCTCGAAACCTTTCGTCGCGGGAAGTGAGAGCATCGCCTTTGCGAGATCGGCTTCGAGCTTGTCGAAGACCGGCTCGCCGAGTCCCGCCGGCACGCCGCGCACCACGCACTCGATCACGCCGCCGACCGAGTCGCCGTCGCTGCGCACCTGCTTGATGAACTCGGTATCATCCGCTCCGCCATCGCCGCGTCGGGCAGCGCACGATGTTCGCCTCGACCTGCTCGAACTTCACGGCCGCTCCACGTCCACCTCCGCGACCAGTTCGTGGATCGTCTTCACATACGCGACGATCTCCCACCTCTGGGATCACCTTCTTCGCGACCGCCGCCGCCGCGACGCGCCCGATCGTCTCGCGCGCCGACGCACGTCCCCCGCCCTGCCAATTCCGAATCCCGTATTTCGCCTCGTAGGTGAAGTCGGCGTGCGACGGGCGGAACTTCGTCTCCATCTCCGTGTAGGATTCGGGCCGCGCGTCCTTGTTCATCACCGCGATGCAGATCGGCGTGCCGAGCGTCTTCCCCTCGAAGACGCCGGAGAGAATGCGGCACTCGTCCTTCTCATCGCGCGGCGTCACGATCTCGCTCTGCCCCGGCCTGCGCCGGTCGAGGTCGCGCTGGATGTCCGCTTCGCACAGCTCGATCCGCGGCGGGCACCCATCGATCACCACGCCCACGCCGCCACCGTGGGATTCACCCCACGTCGAGATGCGGAAAAGCTGGCCGAAGCGTGTTGCCCATCGTGGCACCACGCCAGGCGCAGACGACTGAAAATGGAAGACCGGCTGGAGCCTATCGTCCGTCAGATGGCGGCGAAGGCGTCTTGCAGGTCGCCGATACGGTCATCCACATCCTCAACGCCTACTGAAAGCCGGACGAGCGAATCCGTAATCCCGAGGGCCGCCCGCATGTCGGGGGGAATCGATCCGTGGGTCATGATCGCCGGATGGTTGATCAGGCTTTCAACGCCACCAAGGCTCTCTGCCAGCGCAAAGAGATGCGTGTTCTCAAGGAATCGTCGTGTCCCCTCAAGATCTGTCTTCAAAACAATCGTGACCATCCCGCCGAAGCCGCGCATCTGCTTTTTTGCCAGGGCATGCTGCGGATGTTCCTTTAGCCCGGATACTTCACGCACTCGACCTTTGGTTCGGTCGTGAGCCATTGCGCAATTTCCATCGCGTTCTCGCAATGTCGCTCCATTCGCAAAGCGAGCGTCTTCAATCCACGCATGGCGAGGAAGCTGTCGAACGGTCCGGCAATCGCGCCGACCGAATTTTGCAGGAAAGCAATTTGATCCCCCAATTCTCTTTGTTCTCACCGACACGATCACGCCTCCAACCATGTCCGAGTGTCCGTTCAAATATTTCGTGGCCGAATGAATCACCATATCGAACCCAAACTCGATAGGCCGTTGCAGGCATGGACTGGCAAACGTATTATCAGAAACGGAAATTGCGTTGTGCGCCCGCGCTATCCTTGCGACGGCTTCCAGGTCAATCAATTTCAGAAGCGGATTACTCGGTGTTTCGACCCAGACCATCCGGGTGTTAGGCCGCATCGCTTTCTCGACGGCTTTCGGATCGGACATGTCGATAAAAGTAAAGTCGAGGTTGGCCGATCGGCGGCGCACGCGTTCGAAAGAGACGAAAGGTGCCGCCGTAAAGGTCATCGCTCACGACGATATGAGAACCGCTATCGAGCCCATCCAGTGCGGTCGCCATGGCCGCGAGTCCGGAAGCGAACGCCCAGCCGCGGGTTCCGCTTTCCAGATTGGCGATACACCTTTCATACGCGCTTCGAGTCGGATTAATTGAACGGGAATAATCGTACCCTTTATGTCGCCCTGGGCTTTGCTGGACGTAGGTCGATGTCTGGTAAATCGGCGTCATGATCGCGCCAGTCGATTCGTCCGGCGATTGCCCGGCATGAATGACGCGCGTTGCGATGTCGTGCTGTTTTTTCATGAGGTGAAGGGCAGATTACGCAGGTTTTGCGAAATGCGGAACGGCAATCGTCGCACGCAGCATCCAGGCGCCGGGTAGCGCGCGCGTCTCGCGTGTTGGTGACGGTGTCTCACCGTCACGGACTTTTTTCCGCACGCTGACAGGCAACGCAACACCCTGAAGGAAGTTTGTTGCGGCCAGAGTCCGCAACCAGCATGCGGGACGCACGCGCTACCCGGCGGGAAGGCC
>CAWATC010000015.1:0-22009 GCA_963784865.1 uncultured Verrucomicrobiae bacterium
CGGGATCATGGATTACGTGCGGATGAAAAACGTCCAGGCCGACACCTCCATGCGCGAGACAATTCGCCGGCGGTGAGAAGAAGCCGACGGGGTGATCTGTCGTCCATGGAACAAATCTTCTTCCTCGTCCTTGTCGCCGTCGTCGGACTGGCGCGCTGGTTTTTGCAGGCGGCGGAGAACAAGAAAAATAGCGAAGCGGAAAGACAGTCGGGTGCGCCGAGCTCCGATACGCCGCCCACGCGCGCACCGGCCCAGAGTGAGGAAGAGCGAGTCCGCCGGTTCTTCGAAGCACTCGGCGTCCCGACATCTTCGAGTCCGCCTCCAAAGGTGCAACCAAGGCAGATCACGCCCAAGAAACCGCGCGCGAAGGGAACCATCTCGCCCATCGACCCGTTTCCGATGCCGCGCACCGGAGGGCTTCCACGCCGCCTCTCGTCGCTTCCATTCCCACGGTCACTCGCGAGGCGCCGCCAGTTCCCAGAGCTCCTGACGCAATTGTTCCGGAGCGCATCCCTGCGACCACGAGAATGGAACCCGCCGCGGCCAACTTCGAAGTCCACGATATCGACGAAGGCTGGCTCGCCGAATCCATCCCCGGAGGGATCTCCACGTCGTCACCGCAGGGAATTGGAGCGCGTCTGGTGACAACCGAGGGACTGCGCGACGCTATCGTCCTGCGGGAGATATTCGGACCGCCGCGCAGCATGCAGCCGTTCAGCCACAGCGCGCTTGGCTAAAGCGACCGGACAGAGATCTGCACTTCGGCGCTGCGTCCCGTCTCGACATCCGTGACGGTAATTCGGTGTTCGCCTTCCTCGGCCATCGCCACCTCGTCCCCGTCTTGTCTCGCGCAATGCAGCGAATCGCTATGCCATGCGAGTTTTCCACCACCGACCGCCACGAGCGGTATTCGCCGGCTCGAACGCACGTCCGGATCGACCAAATAAGTGCTCCCGGCCAGGGGCGCCGTGATGCGTAACTCTTCGCGCGAGTTCGCCAGGACGGCCCGGTCCCTGAGGCCGTTCTCCGCACTGCCGAACCAATCATTGTATTCGTTAGGCAGTTTGACTCGACGGGCGGAGTCATATTCATCAGCGCGTTCTGCCACCGGAAGATTCTCCGGCACGAACTTCTCTCGCACTCCTCGCTGATCACCATCCGCTAACAATTTACCCGTGAGCGGATGGATGTTGCGCTCGACGATCGCGGGCGGCCTGCGATACCACGTGGTTCCTTTTTGCGCGTGCAGATGTTCAAACACCCCATGCAGAATCGGCCCCGCACCCGTCACTCCGGAAACCTCGTGCATCGGCGAGCCGTCGAAGTTTCCCACCCACACGCCGACGGTGAATTCTGGCGTGAAACCGATCGTCCAGTTATCGCGAAAATCGGTGCTGGTTCCGGTTTTGCAGGCGACCGGAAAGTCGAAACGCAACGCTGACTCGATGCCGAAGGCCAGGGTGCGCGCGGAGTTGTCGCTCAGGATATCGGCGATCTGCCAGACAAGCTCCGGTCGCGCATAGCGGTGCGCGGGAGAAGGCGCATCGCGGAGCACGCGCCAGTGGCCGATATTCCCCCAGCCGCGCCAGACTCGCGTAGGCGTTGGTCAATTCCAACAAACGCGCCTCGCAATTTCCCAGGGTCAGGCCAAGGCCGTAGATCTCGGCCGGATGATCCAGTGTCGTTAGGCCACAAGTGCGGAGAAGTTCGTGCAGCGCCGCCGGGCCGCCGGCAGCCTGCAGCACCTTGACCGCCGGAATATTTAACGAACTGGCGAGCGCGGTCCGATAAGTCACCGGTCCGTAGCAGCGACGGTTGTAATTCTCGGGCCGATAGAAACCGTCCGCCGTCGCAAAACTGGTGCGCACGTCCGCCACCATCGTCGCGGGTGTCGCGCCACGTTCGAGCGCGAGCAGATAAGTGAAAGGCTTCAAGGTCGAGCCCGCGGAACGTTTCGCCCAGGCTCCGTTGACCTGGCCACTGCCCGGCGAAAAATAATCGGCGGAACCGACCAGCGCGATGACGTCACCGCTCGCGTTGTCGATCACGACTGCGGCGCCATTATGCACATTGTGCTCCCGGAGTTGCGCGAGACGTTCGCGGAGGATGCGCTCGACCTCGTCGTTCAGAGGCAAGTCGAGCGTCGTGCGGAACTCTGAGGTCGTGAGATCGTTCGGCTGTTGCAGAACCAACTCGGTGAAGTGCGGCGCCCGAAATAGCCGCCGTGGTGGACGCAACTGCAATGGCTCCGCTTGCGCGGAACTGAAGCGCTTCGCATCGAGCCAGCCGTTCTCATGCATGCGCTGCAACACGACCTGTTGCCGCCTCTGCGCCCGTTCCAGCGCGACATGTGGATTCAGCTTGCGCGGATTGCGCGGAAGACCTGCGAGGAAGGCTGCCTCAGCTTCGCTCAAATCAGCGACCGGTTTGCCGAAGTAGTAGTTCGCCGCCGAGGCGAGCCCGATGTTCAGATTGCCGAAATCAACGCGATTCAGATACGCGCAGAGGATCTGGTCCTTCGACCATGATCGCTCAAGCCGGATTGCTTTCGCCGTCTGGACAATCTTCGTCCACAACGTCCGCGGACGACGCTCGGAAATTTTCACCAACTGCTGCGTAATCGTCGAGGCACCGGAGGTGATGTGGCCGTGCGCGATGCCATTCGCCAGCGCGCGCGCCGTTGCCAGGACAGTCGATGCCGAAGTGCTGATAGAATCGCTTGTCTTCGGCCGCGAGGACGGCGCGAATCACATGCCGAGGCACATCAGCAATCACCACTTCACGGCTGAACCGCTCCTCGACGCGCGCTTCGCGCAGCGCAATCCCGTTCCGATCAAGCAGCGCGATGCTCTGAACCGGAGGCCGCAGGAGCGCTGGCGGAATGGGGATGAAGAAGAATCGCGCTCCGCATCGCAACGCCGAGGGCGAGCAGCAGCGCGAGCCACGCGACTGGCTTGCGCCATTTCATTGCAGCGACTGCGCCGAGAGGTGCAGCGTCTCCGTCGTGCCAAATCGCTCCGGGTGATACATCTCCTCGATCTTCGCGGCGGGCGCGATCGCTTCTCCGGCGGAGACGACGCGCGCCAGATAGCGCAGCGTGTAACGCCCCGGATTCAGCAGATCAACGAAGAAGACCGCGCGGTCCTCCCGCAGCTCGGAATGATCGCTGATCCAGTCCGTCCCGAGGCTTTCGCCGGCGAGCGCTTCTTGCGATTTGAATGCGGGGTTGATCGGCGCGAGGACGCTGGGCAAAGGATCTTCCAGCGCCACATAGGTCGCGCGGCGCCGCGCCTCGATCTCGAGCGTAACCAGAACGCGATCGCCCACGTGCAGATCATCCGCGGGCGACAAACGACCGTCGTCCGCGATCTTCACGTAACGTCGCGAGAGCGCGTAACCCTGGTCCTGTCGCGGTTGATCGATCAACTTCGAGCGAGCCGAGACCGTCACTTCCGAAAAAAGCTGGCCGCCTTTTTTCGCGACGGTGATCGGCTCACGCACCGTCGCCGGATCGATTGGGAAACACCGCGCCGTCCGCCGGCTGCGTTGCGCTCACAGAAAAATTCTTGGTCGCGGAGGCCCACGCAATCGTGCCGCTGGCCTCGCGCGATCCCGTTTCAACCGTGCGCAGATACGAAGCGAGCGCGAGCAGTGACCAGGCGTTGCCCTGCGTGGTGCTCCAGTGGCCGTTGCTGCGCCGTGCGAAAAGTTCCGTCGCCAGTTGATCCACCCGTGGCGCCCGCGGCTGATACAACGTCCAGGCGAATAGGTGCAAGCGCATTCTCACGCACCAGCGAACCGAACCATTGCTCGATGTAGCCGTCATCCACACTCGGCCCGCGCAGCAGCTCCTCGATCATCTGCTTTGGCCCGTTGCTTTCGATGACCGCGAGCGCGACCAGGGCACGATCCTCCGCCGTCAGTTTCGCGCGTTTTTGAAAGAGCAGGTCGTGGTACGCGGGCTCGGCCTTCCCCGCGACCGCGAGGGTGTAGACGGCGAGGCAGCGATCCGACAATCCGTAACCGGTCGCGTCCTTCGCCGTGCCCCGCAGCTGATCGCTTAGATACTTAAGAAGGCGGGCGTACTCCGCTTCCGGCACCGCGAAACCTTGCTTCTTCGCCAGCGTCAGTCCCAGCCCGCCATACGCGCTGCCCCACAACATTGGCTCGCGTCCTTTCGGCCAGTAGCTCAAACCGCCGCCGCTCGTTTGCATCGAGAGCAGCAGCTGAATTCCATGGTTCACCGCATTCGCGATTTCCTCATCCGACTTTGCCAACTCCGGCAAGGTGGCGCGCAGATCACGCACCGTCAGCCACGGCAACATGCTCGAGGTTGTCTGCTCGACGCAGCCATAGGGATAGTGCAGCAATTGCCGGAGCGATTCGCGTAACTCGACTACGCGAGTGTTGCTCAGGTTCACCGTCACCTCGCCGTTGCCCTCGATGATTTGCGGATTGGAAATTCGCAACAGCTCCGCGGCGTCGCCTTCCACACGACCCGTTTGCACTTGGCGAATGAGTGGCGCGGGATGACCAATGTGAATGTCGGCTTGCACGGCGTCGCCCAACTCCGCGGTCCAGCCGGAGCCGGCGAATTTCACCGACCAACTCCAATGCGCCGCGCCCGTCGCCACAATCTCCACTGGAATGTCGATCGGAACAGAAGCGTGCGCGCCTAACGAAATCTGGCGCGTGGTTTCTCCGGCGCGTCCACGTTCGTCCAAGCGCAGCGCGATCTCCGCTTTGCCGGCCACGTCGGTCGTGTTGTGCACCACCGCGCGCAGGATCAGTTTGTCTCCGAGATTGGCAAAGGCGGGCATGGCCGATTCGATCATGATCGGCTTGTTGATTTCGAAAGCGGATTGCGCCGCCCCGAATTGGCTTTGCTTCGTGATCGCGACCGCGATCACGCGATAACGCGTCAAGCTGTCGGGCGCGACAAACTCCGCGTGGACGCGGCCCTGCGCATCGGTCCGCAGGGTTGCGTTCCAAAACGGACAGGCGAGGAAATTCTTCCGCAAGCCGTTGAGGAGCGCTGGTCCACCTTTGCCGTCGCCGACGAGGTAGCCTTTGTTCGCGAAATCCGATTCCGCCAGATCTTCCCGCAAGAGCGTCGGCAAGGTCAGGCTGGTGGAAACACCGAGTCCGCGCGGTCGATTGAAAAACGCGAGCGGATCGGGCGTTTCGTAGCCGGTGAGACTGAGCACGCCTTCATCGACTGCATACAGAGTCAGCTCGGCATCGGCGACAGGTTTGCCCGACCAATCGCGCACTTCCGCATCGACCTGAACCTTCTCACCCGGGCGGGAAGATGGTGCCGCTGGCTTCACCTGAACGGTGAGTTTTTCTTTTTGCAGCGCGACCTTCAGATTGCAGTAGCCGATCCGATACTCCGGCGTCTTCACTTTGCGCGGACTCTCGTTCGCGCCACGCAACAGCATTACCGAGACAAATACATTCGGGCTGTCCGTCTCCAAGATCGGCACCTGCACGGAGGGCGCATTGCCGGTGAGCGGGACGATGAACGAGCGCAACACATGATCGCGCTCAACGGTGACGAGCGCGTCGCCGGCAATCGGAGTCTTGACGAAGATCGTCGCGGTTTGTCCCGGCTCGTAGCTGTCCTTGTCCGCGACGATTTCGATCGCGTATGGATTGCGATAATTCCAGTCCGTCTCCGCTTCGCCCGAGACATCGAAAGCGATCGAAGTCAGAACGTCATGACCACCGCCATCCTTCCCGACTGCCTCGATCAGATACTCGCCCGGTTTGCCGGCCACCGCTTCCTCCAGGACCGCGACCTTCGGTTTACGATTGTCGCCGAGGCCCGGCATGGTCGCGAGCTCCCGCTCCCAAACCACCTCGAGGCGCGCTTTGCTCTCGAATTCCGTCGTGTCGCCGGCGGTCGCGAGCCGATTCGTCTGCCAGTTGATCTTCGTTAGGCGCAGCTTCGCCGGGACCGCGCTGTCGAGGGGTTTGCCATCCGGTCGCACCGCGATCAATTCGATCGGCAACGGCTCGCCCTCCTTGAGCACGGAATCGAATCGCCGCAGGCCGAAGTAAAAATCCGAGCTTTGCTGCACGAAGGCGCGCGATTCCGAGACCGTCTGCTGGTTCAGGTCCGTGACTTCGCAAAGCAGCTTGGCCGCGCGCGGCTGCGGGGCTTTCGGATTCACCGGCAATGCGCTCGCAATCTCCGCGGTGCCGTTCTCGCCGATGGCCACTTCGCCTTGCCCATTGAATTGCGAGATGCGATCGAGCGCGCGGTTTAGCCGGAAATCGAAGACGTTGTTGCAGAAGGCGAAGTCCGACAACCCTTCCGGGGTGAAGCCTGCGTCCCGCGCGACGAGCGACCATGTCAGCTTCGCTTTCGCGAGCGGCTTGCCCATGAAATACTTTGCCGTGATCGGAAGCTGCGAGCTGCGTGTCACCAGTCGTTAGGGGCGGCGGTGGAATCAAGATCTCGAACGCATTCGGTCGATACTCCTGCACCTGAAAGGAGCAGAAACCGCGGAGTTGCTCGCCCTCCTCGCCAACTGCAACGACCTGATATCTGCCGAGCGTTCCAGACGGTATGGCAACCTCCTGATCGAACGAACCAAACTCCGAGAGCGTGACTTGCTCCGAAAAGATCTGCCGCTCCTTCGCATCCGTCACGGTAACGGTGAGTGATTTCCCTGCGGGGATGCGGGGATGATCGTCGCGCAAATCCTGCGCGTATCCCTTGAGATGAAGTTTATCGCCGGGCTTGTAAACACCACGCTCGGTGAAGAGAAAGACCGACTTCGGAGAACTCCCATCGTCATCCGAACTCTCTTCGGTAACTCCGAGACGGTAGAGCGGCAGCGAATTTTCGGCGGAGGAAAGCGCGATAAGATGCGAGTCGTTTTCGGTTTGCAAAAAGACCCAGCGCTCCTCGTCCGTCTTTGGGAGCCTGGCCTCGCCCCGATCGTCGGTCATCCCTTCGGCCAACTGCTTCTGCTCGTCGCTCAAGAGTTGCAGTCGCACATTGGGAATTCCCTTCCCGCTCGCGAGCGAGAAAACGTGCAACGAAAGCCCGGCACGGTCGCGTTTCCAGACCGCGCCCAGGTCGGTCAACTGGACTAACGACTGTGTCCCGACGCGTTTCCCGCCGGCGCTCACCGGGTCAATCGATTCGGCGGTGAAAAGAACGACGCCACCGCGATTCGCGCCCACAATCTCATCCCAGTTCAGGGGCACAGTTTGCTCGCTGTCCACCGCGCCGTCGGGGCGAACTCCTTCTCCCAGATCACCTTTCCCGGCAACGCCTCGGCGTCGATGCGGGTGTAGCTTTCGTCTGAGTCTTCCGGCCGTTCCTCGTACTTGTCGAACGCCTTGACCGCGACCGGGACCGCTTCGCCGGTGAATAGTTTCGCGGAGACACGCACTCGCGGAACGTTCACGCGCAAGCAGCCGCAGTTGGCGAGTGCCACGGGAATATTGATGGGCGGCAAAATCCTGAAAATAGAGGCGCGATTCATACTTCTCGAAGATCAACTCCTTGCTGAAGGCGGAAGCCATCGCCGTCGGCTGGCTCGCCGGCAGGCCAGCTGCGACCGAGACGCGGTATTTCATCCCTAACGAGAAGTCACCGCGCAGCGTGACGCCCAGGTCGTCCACCACCGCTTTGAGATTCTTCGGTGCCGGCTCCACCTTGATCCAGCGGCCGATGGTCTCCGGAGTGATCTCGGGCGAGAGCGCTTTGGAGAATTGGAGCAGCACCCGCCGGCCGTCGACCCTGTTTCCTTCCGCCGCCACTTCCTGGACGGCGAAGGGTTTGACCGTGCCGATCTTTATCTCCTTCCGCTGCGGGAGCGTGGCTCTCCATTCCGTCGCGGGAATTCCCGCGTCCAGGACGAGGCGCCAGTCGTTGCCGCTCGGCAGCGGTTTGACCGGTGCGACGAACAGAATGTTTTCGCGCACCGGTCCCGTTTTCTTTACGGCATTTTCGCCCGCGGTTTCCTCGGACTCCGAATCCTCCGCTCCTGTTTTCGCGTCTGGGTCGGGCTGACGCGGACCACGCCGACAGAGTCTGATCGTCACTCTCCCAGGACGGAAAAGTTCGCTCGGACCGGCTGGGATCGTTTGCCTGCTCGACCCGGGCGGCGATTCGGTTCCCGCTCGCGTCTTCGAAGCGGCAGAACTTCGCCGCCGCAGCCGCTTTGACGTTCGCGTTGAAGAGCACGAGGAACCGCGGGACGATGGAGGCATTCGCGAAATCCGTGCTGCCGAGAGAATGTGCGCCCTTCACGCGCATCGGCGGTGTCTCAGCGGTCTCGATCAATTTCGCCTTGAGCGAATTGCCGGCTCCGTCTTTCAATCCCGGCCGGAGCGAGATCTTGAACTTCGTTCCGAGCGGAAGCGGTTGCGTAGGCGCAAAGGTCCCGCTGCGCGTGCTCAGCCAAACGAAACGCCCCTCGATCGGCGGATCGAAGACCAAAGGCGAAGCGTCCGCCTGTCTTCCGATTTGCTCCGCGGCGACCATGTCCGCAGCGAAGCGCACTTCAAATGTGCTCCGCAGCTCGAGCGTTCGCGAAGGCAGCATCAGTTGCACGGCAGGCTCTTCGGCCCAGGCCGCAACGGCGAGCGCCAGGAAAACGGCGAGTGAGAACCGGCGAAGCATCAATTTGCGCTTGCGCCGCTCCTTCGATGCGACACCCTTAGCGGACTGCCGCCGGCGTGGCGGAATTGGCAGACGCGCTAGACTCAAAATCTGGTACTCGCAAGAGTGTGTGGGTTCGAGCCCCTCCGCCGGTAGAATCGCAGCGAAAAAGCGCGCCCGGTGATGAAGACCCGCGCAGTGATCCGGGTGGCCTCAGCCTAGCCCCCTCCCGGGTTCACGCCCCTCGCTTGCATATCCTGCACGTCCTTGGATCCTAAGCTGCCGTTGGCCTTCGCTGTCTTGGCCTCGGCCGAATCCGCGGGAGCCCAATGTCCCGCCTTGTTGCTTCCGAGTTGTTTCGGAATCCAAACCATCCCCGGCTTCCCTTCGCCTACGGAAGGCGCGACGTATCCTGCGATCTTCACGCCGGTGCCCACTTCCACCTTCATGGCTACCCCGCCTTTGGAGAACTTCTCTCCATTGACGGCATCCGCAGTGACTTTTTTCTTCCCTGCAGAAACGACAATCGCATACTGACCATTGTGTAACCCGTTGCAATTAAACTGCACGGTGTAGTTCCCAGGGGCGAGGTTACCGGTACTAAAGGCGCCTTTCGCGTCCGTCTTGCCTTTGAACGCGAGCTTCCCGCTCGGGTCGGAAATGGTCACATCGACTGGAGCCACATCTGCCCCGAAAGCGACGGAAGCGACGACGAGGAAGGCAAAAAGCAGAATATTACGGGTCATGTTCTTCATCTTAGGGAAATCATAGCAAAACGCCGCTGTGCGCCAAGGAGAAAGAACCGCGCTTAGCCGCCCGACCCTTTGGATTTGATCCAGCGATCAACCAGCTCCTCCAGCACATCGAGCGGCACCGGACCATTCGTTAGGACGACCTCGTGGAACTGCCGGATATCAAACTTCGCGCCGAGCTGCTTCTTCGCTTTCTCGCGCAGCTCGAGAATCTTCAGCATCCCGATCTTGTAGGCGGTCGCCTGGCTCGGTGAGACGATGTAGCGGTTGATCGCCTCGACACAATCCGCCTCCGCATTCGGCGTGTTCTTGATCAGGTAGTCGATCGCCTGCTGCCGCGTCCAGCGTTTGTCATGCAAGCCAGTATCCACCACCAGCCGGCCCGCGCGCCAGAGTTCCAGCGCGAGCCGGCCGAAGTCGGAATACGGATCCTGATAGAGTCCCATCTCTTTCGGCACGAGCTCGGTGTAGAGACCCCAGCCTTCGGTGAACGCAGTGTAGCGCGAGCCAAGCCGCCGGAATTTCGGAATCCCGGGCAGCTCCTGAGCGATCGCGATCTGCATGTGATGACCGGGAATACCTTCGTGGTAGGCCAGCCCCTCGAGTTCATAGGTGGGCGTCGATTTCATATCGGCCAGGTTCACGTAAAACATCCCCGGCCGTGAACCATCGGGCGCGGGCTGTTGGTAAAATGCCTTCCCCGCCGATTTCTCGCGGAACTTCTCGACCGCTTTCACGACGATGTCCGCTTTCGGTTTGGTCAGGAATAATTCGTCCAGCCGGCCTTTCATCGTCTCGATAATCTTGACCGCGCGAGCCAGATAATTCGCCCGCCCTTCGTCCGTGTCGGGCAGGTAGAATTGCGGATCGGTCCGCATGAACTTGAAGAGCGCCTGGAGATCGCCCTTGAAGCCGACCTTCTCCTTGATCTTCTCCATCTCGCCGTGAATCCGCGCGACTTCCTTCAGGCCCAGTTGGTGGATCTCGTCGGCGGTCAGCCTGGTCGTCGTCGTCCGGCGAAGCGCGAACTCGTAGAAATCTTTCCCATCGGGAAACTTCCAGGCGCCGACTTCTTCCGGCGCCGTTTTCTCCTGCGCCTCGAGAAACGCGATCAACTTCTCATACGCTGGCTTGAACGATTTGAGCAGCGCCTGGTTCGCCGCGCCTAACAAACGGTCCCGCGTCGGCTGATCGACGTCCTTGAGCGCCGCGACCTTCTTCGTGAAATCCGCCAGCAGCGTGCTGTCGGTTCCACTTTCGTCGAAGGGCCGGCCCTCCGTCACTTTGCGGCAGGCATCGAGCACCAGGGGAAAGACAAACTTCGGCGGCACGATCCCCTTCTCCGCTCGCGTCTGCAGATTCACGAGCAATTGATCTGCCTGCGCCGCCACGCCATTCAGACGCGCGATGTAGGCCTCCGCATCCGACACGGAATCGATCCGGTGGATGTTGATCAGAAAGGTCGGCGTCTGCGAATGCCAGCCAAACATCTGGTTCACCGGAAAACTATTCTGCCGGAAACGAAAGCCCTCCGCATTCTGCTGGATGTCCGCCTCAAACAAACGCCAGCTCAGTTGGGTTTGCGGATCGAGAGCCGCGAAATTGAAATCGCGTTTCAAGGTCGCGAGATTTTGCAACGCGACGGCGAGATCGGCTGCGTTGGCCGCATCGGAAAGATCGTCCCACTTGTCGTAGTCCGTCTTGAGACCCAGCGACGAGGCAAACTGTGGGTGCCGCGCGACGTTTTCGTCGAAGCACTTGTCGAAGAACTCGTTCGCGCGTTTCGATTCGGCGGCGATTTGTTCCGGCGTGTAGGATTTCTCGTTAGGCGCAGCCAGAATGAGCGCGCTTGGCAGAAGAATGACGGCAGCTGAAGACGACGAGGCAGCGACGGATCATTGGGCACGATAGCGCGTGCACGACCGCTGTCATGGGCGCGACCGACAGGCGCTACGACGCCTTTTCCGCGCCGAGGCCGGTGTGGGCGCGCACGCTGAGTTCGGCGAATCTGCGCTTCCGCCGCCGGCTCGCGGCGCAGCAACGTGCCGAGAATCGCGCCGAGGAAGCCGAGCGGGATGCTGACGATGCCGGGATTCTTCAGCGGGAAGAGCGGCGCGCCGTGGATGAGCGCCTTGGCATCCGGTGCCCATGACGCTCGGGCTGATGACGATGAGGACGATGCTCGCGAGCAGGCCGACGCCGAGGCCGGCGACGGCGCCGGCGGTGTTGAAGCGGCGCCAGAAAATGCGAGAGCACGATCACCGGCAGATTCGCGCTCGCGGCGACGGCGAAGGCGAGGCCGACGAGGAAGGCGACGTTGATCGTCTGCAAGCTTGATCGCGAGGAAGATCGCGACCGCGCCGACGACGAAGGCGGTGATGCGCGCGACGCGCACTTCTTCGCCGGGCCGGTGCTCCTTGCCGTGGTGGATGACGTTGGTGTAAGAAATCGTGCGCGAAGCTGGTGCTGGCGCTGATCGTGAGGCCGGCGACGACGGCGAGGATGGTGGCGAAGGCCACCGCGCTGATGAAGGCGAAGAAGACTTCGCCGCCGAGCGCCTGCGCGAGCAGCGGCGCGCTCATGTTTTCGACTGCTGATATTCGCCGGCGTGAGGATCGTCGCCGCGCCGAAGCCGAGGAAGGTCGTCATGATGTAGAAGAGGCCGATGATGATCATCGCCCAGACGACGGAGACGCGCGCCGTCTTCGCATCGGGCACGGTGTAGAAGCGGACGAGGATGTGCGGCAGTCCGGCGGTGCCGAAGATGAGCGCGAGGCCGAGCGAGATGAGATCGATCGGGCCCCAGCCTTGGCGCGTCGTGCCGAAGATGCAGGCCGGGCTGGAGAAAGTCTTTCGTCACGCTCGACCCCGTCCGCGCCTGTCACAGGTGACGTGGCTGATGGCGTCGAAGAACTTCGCCGAAGCTGAAATCGAAATGCTTCAGCACGAGGACGCTGAGGAAGATGGTGCCGCTCATGAGCAGGACGGCCTTGATGATCTGCACCCAGGTCGTCGCGAGCATGCCGCCGAAGACGACATAGACGATCATCAGCACGCCGACGCCGATGACCGCCCATTCGTAGCTGACGCCCGGAAGCAGCAGCTTCACGAGCGCGCCGGCGCCGACCATCTGCGCGATCATGTAGAACGTGGAGACGGTGAGCGTGCTGAGCGAGGCCATCGCGCGCACCGGGCGCGGGCTGAGGCGGTAGGCGAGCAGGTCGGCCATGGTGTATTTGCCGGCGTTGCGCAGCGGCTCGGCGACGATCGAGCAGCACGGTGAGATACGCGACGAGCCAGCCGACCGAGTACATGAAGCCGTCGTAGCCGTTGAACGCGATCATGCCCGGCGATGCCGAGAAAGCTCGCGGCGCTCATGTAGTCGCCGGCGACGGCGAGGCCGTTCTGCCAGCCGGTGATGCGGCGGCCGGCGGCGAAGTAGGCGCCGCGCCCTGCGAGTCGTCGCGCTGAAATAGGTGATGACCAGCGTGAGCGCGACGAAGGCGAGGAACATCCCGAGCGCCGGCGTCATCTCAGGACTCTCCCCTCGCGCTCATGCTCGTGATCGTGCTCATACTGCTTCGCTGTTCAATTACGATCACGACTCCCGCAGGAGCACGAGTCCATGCGCAGCGCTCGTGCTTGATCAACGTCAGCGGCCATCCGATCGAATTTTCCGGCCGCCCGCACGTAGAGCACGGCGATGATCCAGGCGACGAAAAACTGCGAAAGCGCAAAGAGATAAGCCAGATTCACCGCGCCGAAGACGCGCGTTTCCATGAGTGGTCGCGCATATCCGACCAGCACCGGCAGGGCAAAGTAATAGACAATGAAGAAGATCGTCGCCGGCACAATGAAGCGGCGTTTCGCCTGGAGGAGCTGCTTGAATTCGTCCGATGCCGCCAGGCGGTGCCAATCGGCCACATCACGATCTTCGTCGGCCGTGCGTTCGTGCGGCGGTTTCGGGCCGCCGCCAAGAGGCGCGATGTCGGTCGCCGCGCCGACCATCGGCGTCAGATCCTCCGGCAGCTTGCGGTCATCGATCGGCATGCGCCTTCTAATAAGGCGCGCATTTTCGCACAGCAAGGAAAAGTCCGCCGGGCAGCTGGTGAGCTGGGTTAAGGAGCCCGGCGGACTGTCCCCACTTGGAGCCGGCTTCGTCAGCCGGCGGAGCGAAGTTCGCGAATCCTCATGATCACCGGCCCATCATCGGTGATCCAGATTCAGGTCTAAATCAGGACCGTAGTAATGCCGAGGTGACGCGACGGGAAGGACGGGACGGCGCGATCAATCACCTGCAAGACGTCGGCGCTCTCATCATCGGAATCATCATCCTCATCGGCCTCATCTTCGTCGTCATCGTCATCCGCATCGTTGTCCTCCATGGTCACTTTCGGACTGAGAGTCGGTAGATCTTTCTGCTCAAGTCTGTCGTACCGCTGGCGCACTTCCGCGGGTACCTTGTCGAGTTCTTCCTTGGTCGAGACCGGTCCGCTGAAAAGGAGACGGCCCTGCGGATCTTTCGCGGTCAGCACCTTCTTGTTGTCCACGGTCTCGATTTTCATCTCGCCTTGCGCGTCATTGTAAACGATCTGCGCTTTGCCGAGGTCGATTCTGGTCGTCTTCATCGAGCCGTTGTCCTGCGAAGTAACCCGGACTTCGCGCGCCGCGCGCCGGCCCTCCTCGGCTGCACGCTTGCCTTCTTCCACCGCACGTTTGCCTTCTTCCACCGCGCGTCGCACTTCTTCGCGGGAGCGCTGCATTTCTTCCCGCATGCCTTCCCGCACGCGCTGCGCTTCTTCCCGGGCACGACCGACGGCCTCGCCAATCACGCCGAAATCCATGTTGCCCAGTTGCTCGCGCAAGCTGCTCACGCATGCCCTCCATTTGCTCCCTCATGTCACCGAGGTCCCCGTGCCTCCCCCGTCGATCCATGTCGCGGCGCTGCGGAACGTCGCGTTTGGCCAGCTTCGCGGTGAGCTTCGTTTCGGCACCTTTGCGGAGAACGGTCAGCGTGACGGTGGTGCCTTCCGCGTTGCTCCGGACGAGCTTCGAGAGCTGATCGGGTTCGGTCAGGATTTGGTCGTTGAACATCTTCAAGATGTCATTGGCTTGAACGCCGGCCGCGGCCGCCGGCCCATCGGGAACGACGTAGTCCACGACAAGGCCGAAGCCCTTGGCCAGGCCGAGTTGCTCCGCGACCACCGTCGGCACTTCCGAGGTTTCCACGCCCAGAAAAGTAACCGGAACTTTAGGTAGTCGATCGCGATCGCCGGGAGGATGGGGCGGCTTCGGAGGCATGGGAGGCACGAGCGGGAGCCACCGGCGGAACTGCCGGTGTCGGGAGAGTTGGGGGTTGCGAAAAGCCGGCCAGCGGAAAAAGGCTGAGGGCTGTAAGGACTGCGATGGTTTTTGTCTTCATAGTTGTGGTTTGTTTAAGACTGAAAATTTCTACTGCACGGAGACCGGGATGAGTTCGATTTCCTCCGTGGGATAGGAAACGCGAAGAGAATCGCCCGTCCCTGGATCCTTCCACTGCAAGGTCTCGCGAGAGTGGGAGCGGACGCGGCGCAGCGGAGCCTGGGCGTTGCTCGGAAAAACAAGGCCTTCGTCGCTTCGGTTGATACACGACCCGCGTCACTCCGTCGGGCACGCAGGCTGCGAACAGGAGCGGCCGTCGATCGGCGAAGTCATCGGCTTGGTCGTCGCCTGCGTGGGCGGTTTTTGCGGAGGGCGATCAACATTCGTGCGCGCAAGTAGGAGAAGCGCCGCTGCCGCCGCCAGCCCACAGCCCAGTGCGAACCAACTGACCCGCGCCTTCCGTCGCGGCAAAACTCCGGCAGATGCCGTCATTCCCGGTGACGCAGTGGAAGGCACATCGCTGGCTAACGAGTGCTCGATGCGCGTGATCAGCTCCGCATTCGGAGCGGCGGGCCGCAAGCGCTTTAGCTCAGCCTCCAGTTCGGCGAAATCATTCATGAGCGCTGATGTCCTTTCTCAAAGCAGCCAGAGCGTAGCGGTAACGCGATGCGGCCGTGTTCTGCGAGATCTCGAGGACCGCCGCGATCTCGGCAAAGGTTAGCTCGTTCCAGATTTTCATCACCAGCACCTCGCGCTGCTCCGCGGGCAATCGATCGACGGCGGCCGCGAGCGCTTGTTGAGATTCACTGGCCGCCTCGAACTGCGGAGCGGGCGTCGATTGTTCAGAGTCCGCGAGCGCAGCGGCTTCGCGGCGGGCGCGGCGAAAATCGCGACGGAGAAGATCGAGCGAAATGGACCGGACAGTGGCGAAGAGGAGCGCGCGGTTGCGGATGGAATGTTGTTTGCGCCAAAAGCGCACGAAGGCTTCCTGCACGATGTCCTCCGCGTCCGCGAGCGAGCGGACAAATTGGCGCGCGAAAAGCACCAGCCCGGGAGCGGCTTCGGCGAAACAGAGTTTCCAATCTTCATTAGTGGCGACATTCTCCATGACCTCTTGAGGGTCTTTCATATCGAGACGCCGCTGCTCGGGATTTTTGTCTAAACCAGCCAAGGATTTTTCCGCCGGGGGCTTTGCCGCAGGATCGCAAGCTATCATGCTAGGGGAGGCGGGACATTGGATTCGGTTTGCCGGTCGAAAGACAAGAAGCTGACACGTGTGCGCGACGCTACTATTATCGAGACGCCGCTCGATTCACGTTTTGTCTAAGCCCATGAAAACTTTTCTCGTCTGCCTGCTGAGCCTTGTGTCCGTTCTCGCCCGCGCCGAGGAACCCAAACCGCAGGAAGCTCTACAAACGGTGATCGAGAACGAAGGAAAGTTTTTTCAACTGGGCCAGGAACAGGGAACGCGCGCCGCGTTTCTCGCTTTCCTCGCGGACGACGCGATCGTCTTTCGGCCTGGGCCGGTGAACGGCCCGGAAGTGTGGAAGAAGCGGCCGGAGAAAGGGATTTCGCTCACCTGGAAACCACTCTTCGGCGCGATCGCGCGCAGCGCCGACCTCGCCTACACGACCGGTCCGGCGGAATGGCGCCACGAGAAGGAAGACCCCAAGCCGTTTGGTTACGGGCAATTCGTATCGGTCTGGAAAAAGCAAAAAGACGGCGGGTGGAAGGTGGCGCTCGACGTCGGGAGTGAGGTGCCGGGGGCCGACGAAAAACGAAGATGCTCCGCCACTGGAGTTGTCTTTCGGCAATGACGCGGCAGGGAAGACGGCCGATCCTGCATCCGCGCGTCGCAAACTTTCGGAGGCCGAAGCTAGATTCGCCAGGGCCGCCAAGGCTGACTCGACGATTGCGTTGAGCGAAGCGGGTAGCCCAACCGTGCGGGTGCACCGCGAGGGAGTATTCCCGGCCGTGGGTAGAGATGCCAGCGCGCCTGATGCTGAGCGTCCGCCGCGGGAGCTTAACCTCGGAGCGACTGGGCGGGGCGATAAGCGCGGCGGGCGATCTGGCTTACAGCTACGGCAAATATTCCCTCAGCAACGCGCAAACGACGGAGCGCGGGCATTACCTCCAGATCTGGCGTACCGAGACTGACGGATCCTGGAAGATAGCACTCGACTACCAAGCCCCGCTTCCTCCCGCGGAGAAGAAGTAGGCGTAGTCGCCTAGAAGCGAATTTTCAGTCCGCCGTAGTAGTTCCGCTTATACGCCGGCACGATTCCTTCGTCGCGGATCTCGGCATAGAAGTCTTCGTTGAACAGGTTATTGATTCCGGCAAAAACTCCGACGCGACCATTGCAGAAGTTTACTTCCGCCGTGAGATCCCAGACCACATATGCAGGAATGAAGTGGTCAGGCGTGTTATTCGCATCGGCAAAGGAACTGCCCACGAAGTTCCCGAGCAGTCCTACCTTGACCCTATCTTTCCAGCGATAAATGCCCCCTACTTTGACCTGATAATGAGGCGCATAAGTTGTGTCGAACCCCTCGGCGGGCCCGGCCGTGAATTTGGTATCCAGCAGCGTGACGTTGCCGTAAAGATTGAACTGTCCGTAGGGGCTCTCTGTCCCTCCCATCAGGGCCAAGACATCGAGCTCCGCCGCTGCTTCGAACCCGTAATAGCGCGCGTCTCCCACATTTTCCGTCGTGGTGAAGGTATTCCCCATCGCGTTCACCCCGGTGATTTCTCCCACCTGATTGTCGACCTGGAAGTAGAACCCGCCCACGTCAAAGGTCAGATACGGGAACGGTTTGCCGCGAATCCCGAGCTCAAATTGAATTGAATCGCCTTCGGTAAGATCGCCATTCACGACTCCGTCCGGCGCCACGGAAACCAATTCGCCGTAAGTCCGCGGGCGATAGGCCTGGGCGACGGTCCCATAGAGTTCGACCCGCGGAAGCCCGCCCGGCTTCATGACCGTGGCCACGTTCTTCATCTCCTTACCGTCATCCTTGCCCATGGGCACCGTGGTCGGCACTTGCCCTTCCACCAAAACGTAGTCCAAGCCCAAAGCAAAGAGCGGCACGAAGGAAAAATCCGAGCTCGAGAGAAGCGGAGCGGTCGGCGGTCGGGTAGTGTTTACGTTCTCCTGCAAGCTCTGCTGGAGAAACTCCAGCCGCATTCCTGGAACAATCGAGAGCCGCCCGAAATGGAACCGGTTCTCGGCGAAAATTGAGCCGTCCCACGTGGTGCCGGTATTGAATCTGCGCAGCACACCCTCGGTCGCGCCCGGAGTGGAACCGCGCGAATCGAATCGGTCCTGCACGGCGTGATAGAAAAAGAGCCCGCCGGTGAAGGTGGAGGTATCGCCTGCCAGGGCGTAATCGTGGCGCAAGCGCAGATCCACGCCTTCCGTGTAGTCGTTACGGTCCTGGATGTCGTCAGTGCTCGCGGCAGAACCGGGGTTCGGGTTCGGATTGGGCGCGATCCCAAAACCACCGCCACGCTGCCGGTTGCTATAACGCGAGAGAAATCCGCCGAAGGCTTTGATATCGAGCTCTGTGCCCTCGGAAAAAACTTTCTGGTATTCCAGCGTCCCGTAGTAGCGCTCGAGCACGAAGCGATCGAAAAAGCGCGTCGAGGCGTTGCGATCGTCCTGATAGAGCGCAGTGCCTGCGACCGGTAGGCCAGTCAGAGGATTCAAGACCGGCACTTCAGTCAAGCCGCCCGGTTCGCCATGTTCCTCATTATAGAGGTCGGCCGTGAGGATGAATCGGCTGCTCGAATCCACATCGTAAACCAGTTTCGCGCTCCCGTTGTTGACCTCGTAGTCGCTATTCGCCTCCCGGAACCCGTCCCGTTGCCGATGATCGTAATAGACATAATAACCGAAGTTATTGACCGTCCCGTCAATCGCCGTGTAATCAGTGAACAGCCCATCCGAGCCGAAGGCGTTGATGGTTTCGAAATGAAATTGCGTATCGCGCCGCGGCATTTTCATGATGAAATTCAGCGCGCCGCCCGGTTGCGGACCGAATTGGAGGGCCGCGCCAGCACGGACAAACTCAACCCGATCGACGGCATTGAGAATCGGCGTGTAGTGCGATTCCGGAAAACCGAACATCTCGTTCTTGATGGAGACACCGTCCTTGAGGATCTGCATGAACTCGCTGCGTTGCGAGTCCAACCCCCGATAACCAAAGTTAACAATCGGCGATGACGGTTCTTCGCTCACAAGAATGCCCGGAGTCGTGGCCATCACCTCACGATAATTGTTGTTCACGATCGTCGGGAGCGCGTCAGGCCTGGCGAACGAAGTCTTCTTCCCCGAGTTGATTTTGGTCCCTTCCACTGCCGGCAGCGCGGGATAGTCGGGCGGCTCGACATCGAAGCCGCGGACGATGATCGGTTCCGTGGTCTGGAAGGTCGGACTAGAAGTGGCCGACACCTGAGCCAGACTCAGCGAAGATTCTGCGAATGGCCGGCGTGCCCCTTGCGCGTCGACCTCGTCAGCGGAGGCAACTCCCCCTTCGAAATCGGTTTCCTCCTCTTCGCCGCAGACCGGATCGATCGCGAGAAAAGACGTCGCAGAGACAAGGGTGGCAACAAGAAAAGGAGCAAAGCGCGAAGACATGGGGCAGAGAAAAACAGACTTCCGCCAATCTGGCAAGCCATTTATTACAAGAAAGTAATGATCCAGGGCACGCCACTCCAGCACGAAACGGGGTCTTCTTCGTTGCGGTGTGCCTCTACCCTATCCAGCCTCCGCTCAAAGATCTGCCCGGCGAGTGTGGGGTTCGCCTTCAACTCGTCGAGCGCCTCGGGTCGAATTGGGCAATCTGAAATCGCGCGACCGGCGGCGGCCAGCGCGCTTTGCAGGTCGTTCAAGATCCAATTCGCCACGCTCTTCGGTTTCCGCGCGCCTTTCGCCGCCGACTCATAAAAGCGCGCGAGCGTCGTTTCAGGGTTTGGCTTCAGGAGGCCGAATTCGGCGATGTCGTTTGGTTTCCGCCTAACGAGAAGCATTGACATGGCGCCGCGTCGACATACGGGGAGTGATGGATCTTTTCTAGCAACACCGCGTCGATCCTGAACGGTCACCACTCTGGTGGTGCCGTTCAGTCCGCGCACGATAGCGCGGTATGCGAACGCTTTCGCAGAACGTGAGCTGTCTCCTATCCCTTCTTGAGAATAGCTAGCAGCTCTGAGATCTCATACGGCAGTCTGGTTTCGTACATCTTCTTCTCTTGCTCAACATTGGTGGCCGGCTCACCGCTCCGGTCTTCAAACTTGATGACCTTGTCATTATGAAAGTACAACTCTTTGCCCGGCTGGCCCATGTCTTTGCCTTCCTGCTTCGGACCCTTGTCTTGAATGAAGGCAAACACGAGCTTGTTATCCATCAAGTAGAATTCTTCCGTCCTTCCACTGACGGCGTCGTGTGGGTAGAGCTGAAGTCTGACGAGCGTCGATCCTTCGTAATAGGCATCCATTTTCGCCCATTTCTGCTTGATCGTTTCTTTTACGTTATCGCCCGTGAGCGCCACTTCTTTCCTGGTGAACTTGTTCTCGACCAGCTTCTGTTCGCCGGCTTCCCGGTACTTCGCAATCTTGGCGATCTCATCCTTGTCGCCCGTGGTCTCTTTCCCCTGAGCATAAATCACCGACTGCATCGCTCCGAGTTGAACGAGCAGCAATATAGCTACAATGGTTTTTTTCATGCGAGCAATCTACACGGTATCTTTGCCGCGCGTCGGCATATCTTGCCAAATCCTCTCCATTTCTTGATGTTGTTGCGGTCTAACGATCACGCCTGCAGGAGGAGTGCGGCTTCACGATATGCGACTTTATCAAGCGTTGTCGAAGTCAATGGAGTCGTTCAAGTGAGTGACAGGCAGCAAGGGGCGCAGTCCGCCGGGGGCACGCTTGACGCATAAGAAGATTGCTCAACACTGCCGCCGCGATCATTCAATTATTGCGGATCTCGCAGCCGGCTACAACCATTGCGGTGAGATCGTTAGTACTGCACGCCGGTCAGCGTGAAGGTGATCGGCGTGCGGACGCGCGTGGCCGTCCCGGCGCGGAAACGCCAACGACGAAACGCGCTCGTCACGGCGTTGTCGAGCACCGCACTGCCGGTGCTTTGCACCATCTCCACGTTTGTCACTCTTCCGGTCGCAGTGTCCACCGTCATCTCCACAACTCCGCGGCCCGTGGTGTGGTTAAGCCGCGCTTCTTCCGGGTACTCGGGACGAGGCGCGTTGATTGCGACGGCTTTCCCCGACGACATTGAACCCCCACTCCCCGACGACATTGAAGCCCCACCGGGCCCCCCGCCTGCGCCCGGCCGCGCCAGCGGCGCAGCGGAGCGGCTGCGACGAACGCGATGCGGAGGCGGCGTCGGCGCTTCTTCGACAAACTGCTCAGCCGATGGCGGCGGCACGTCCGCGACCAGAGGTTCCTCGTCTGTTTGCTGCGGTTCAATCAGCTCTGGTGGACCGCTTTCGAGAACGACTTCGACGATCTGCTCGGAAAAAAGGGTTTCGGCCGCGATCGGTCGCTCGGAATCGAGGCCGACGATGACAATCACAATTGCGTGAATGGCGATCGCGGCCCCGAGCGCGATCGCACTGCTCCAGCGCGACCGTTGCTGGTAGACTTCGCGCGTGTAGTCGCGAATGATGCTCGGCCACACGCGCACTGTTTTGCCCACGATGGCCTGGGCGAGAACCTGTTCGCCCCGCGCCGGCGGGCGCAGGAGCACGCCAGCGACAGCGAAGTGATCCTCGGTTACGAGCGCCACCGCGTGGGCGCGGCCTTGCCATGGGACCATGAAGCCCATGCCGCCAATGCGCCTTGGGCGAAGCTCAGCGGCCATATCGGTCCGCGCGAAAGCGGGCGCGGTATTCGCAGCGGTTTTTAGCTGAGGCGAATTTACGCTCACGCTGAGAAACGGAGTTTCGCATGTCGGCGACGATTGAGCTCGGCATTCTCGCGTCTCCGATGTTCGTTCTTTGTTACTTCCAGTTTTTTCATAGTATCATCTCCGCGATTCTCTTCGGTGTAAGAGAAACCACCGGCCGATGTTGCGCCGCGCGCGAATTGCGAATCTCTGACCATTCCTTGCAGCGTTCACTCCGAGAACGGATTTGCACGACGACTCGGTCGTGTCTGACATCTGCTCCGGCAAGAATCGGTCAGCCTTTCGAAATCGCGGCGGCATCCGTTGAAAATTGTGGCGGCGGATGATTTGTCCGCCACTGGAATGGC
>CAWATC010000016.1:0-99422 GCA_963784865.1 uncultured Verrucomicrobiae bacterium
GAATATCCCGCATCAGAAGGCGGAAGCGATCGGGTTCCATCAAAGGCATTTGCCAGAATACTTGCGCGATTTGTCACGCCTCCGCCGAAATTGAAGCCGAGGCGACGGCCTATGTTGTTGCCGAGCGGTTTGGCACCCGCTCGCTTTCAGAAAAGAACAGGTCAGCCCTTGTGCATGGCGGTAAATCTAGCTTGGAAGGGATCTTGGTTCGCCCGAGGGAATCAGGATGTCGTACGCGCATTTTCTTCCATTTTAGCCGGATTTCACAAAAGGGGAACGAAGCCCGAGGCTCCACCATTCGACTCGCTAGGGAATCGAATCTCCGTTCGTTAGGCCGCGCACGTCCGTCGAGATGGCGATGATTTTCGTTTCCTGATCGTTCGGCCAATTGTCATTGGAAGCGATGAAAGCGCCATCGCCGTCACGCGGTGGCAGCGTTGGACGAGGAAGGGAACGCATCCGCGAATCGCGAGCCCTCAATCAGTCTACGATATGGCCGCTGGCTTCGAGGATGGGCCGAAGCTTTGCCGCGAGGGCGCCAGCTTTATTGGCCGCCACATCCCAGACTATCTGATAATCCACGCCGCAGTGATCGTGGATGAGGCGATCACGCATACCCGCCATCTTCTTCTGAGCGAGTCGGCGGAAGTGGCTGTCGTTACGCTTAACAAGAGGTAGACTCGGCTGACGTCACGTCGATAGAGTTTCGCGACGTTTTTGATTTTCCGGAACGGCGGCTTTGTCTTATCGTCTGATCCGTTCATCACCTTCTAAGACGCCGCAGCTCCAAAACCGTCAACGGGTTTTTGTAAAATTTCAGCGGTCATGGTCGGCTGAAACGATGAGGGGAAACAGCGAGATTTGCCGAACAGGTGACTAAAACAGTTGACAACGGGCCTGATGGAATCGCGTAACAATATATCCTAAGCTGCTTAAACTCCACCTATTAGTCCCCGTAGTTCAACGGATAGAACAAGGGTTTCCTAAACCTTAAATCCGAGTTCGATTCTCGGCGGGGACAGTGGATGGATGGTCGAGTTGGCTCGGACACGGAGGCCACTTCCTGTTCCGGCGTTGGAACACGGCGATGACGATGGCATTCCGACTTCGGAAACGGGAAACGTGAACAAGGCGGGCGATCTCCAATCGGCCCCCCAAATTCAGGCGCGCAAGATCATTTCAGGGTCCTCACCGAGGGAGAATCAGTCGACTCAGGAGATTATTGATGTCGTGGCATGACATCCCAATTGACGGTCGCGACTCATTTGTGCGAAAAAAAGGGAGCGTTAGATCGAGCCACCGAGTTCGTTTGCGCTCGAGAATCATCCAACCGTGAACAGAATTATTGCAATGCTTTTCGTCGCTGTTGTCCTCACGGTTCTCGTTTGCTGGCTCATTCCCGCACCGGTTTTCAGATTGGCGCCTGCGTCCTTGATAGACTCGCCGTAAAGGGTGCTCAGCGAAGGCGTTGGTAGCGCTTTTCTTCTTGGACGGCGCTCCGTCGGGACGATGCCGGCGCCGTGTTTGAAGCAACGCCGCGCGCTTTGGCGGTTTGAATTTTTGTCACGCGGACCCGGCGGTCTCTTGGCGAACGCGGAAAGCTGGTTTGACTCCGCTTTGGCTGCGGTATCTTCACACCATCTATGAGCCAACCACACCGATTGCCTGCTGTTCTCGCCCTTGCCGCCGCCTCGATTCTCCTGACGTCCAGCGCGCTCCGGGCCGCGGAGGAGAAGCTGGAGTTTCCGCAACCGAGTCAACACGCCGTGGTCAAACAGCGTGTCGGGCTGACCGATGTCGAGATCGATTACTCTCGGCCTAACAAGAACAACCGCGAGATCTTTGGCGGACTCGTGCCCTACGGCAAGCTCTGGCGCACCGGGGCGAACGCGCCGACGCGGATCAAGTTCAGCGATGCGGTGAAGTTGGACGACAAGGAAATTCCCGCCGGCGAATACGCACTCTTCACCATTCCGACCGCGAATGAATGGACGGTGATTATTTCGAAAGATGCTCAGGTCCAAAGCGCGGCCGATTACAAACAGGAGAACGATGCCGCCCGGCTGACGGTGAAACCGGTGGCCCTCGCCTCGCCCGATCGAGACTTTCACGATCGGCTTGACGGATGTGAAAGGCGCGACGGCGACGCTTTTCCTCGACTGGGACAAGACACGCGTGCCGATCAAATTGACCACGGATGACGTCGAGCAGGTGAGCAAGCAACTGGATGCGATGCTGCGCGCCGGCACTGCGTTGGAGCCGCGCGTTGCCTACCAGGCCGCCAGTTTTTACTACGACAACAACAAGGACCTGAATCAGGCGGCCAAGTGGATTGATCAGGCGATCGAGAAGAATCCCGACGCCTACTTCATGCAATTCAAGCGCGCGCAGATCCAGGCGAAGCTCGGGAACAAGAAAGAGGCCACCGCTTCCGCGCAAAAGACGATCGAGATCCTGAAAGCCGCCAAGCAGCCGGACGAAGTCGGCGATCAAGAACGCGCAGGAGATCATCGATAGCTCCCGCTAGGAATTTCGGCGCCTCCTTCCATTCGCCGCCGCTCGTCCTCGGTCATGCTGTCGCTCTCTCGCTGCGCTCTGGCCGCGTTGCTGATGAACCTCGGCTTGGGTTTGTCCGGAAGAGTTTGCGCGGCCGAAGCGCCTGATTCGATGAACGCGGCGGAGATTCGGCTCGCGCTCGAAAAGCTGAATGTGCTCGGCCGCGTGCTCTACGTCGCGGCGCATCCCGATGACGAGAATACCGGGCTGATCGCGTATTGGGCGAACGGCGCGCTTTACGATGCGGCGTATCTCTCGATGACGCGCGGCGATGGCGGCCAGAACTTGATCGGACCGGAGTTGCGCGAGCAGCTCGGCGTCATCCGCACGCAGGAACTTCTGGCCGCGCGGCGGATCGATCACGGCCAGCAGTTCTTCACCCGGGCGAACGACTTCGGATTCTCGAAGTCGGTCGGTGAAACCCTGCGCATCTGGGATCGTGAGAAGATTCTCGCCGACACGGTTTGGGTGATCCGTAAATTTCGGCCCGACGTCGTCGTGACGCGTTTCGCCCTCGAGGATGACGCCACCCACGGCCATCACACGGCTTCGGCGCAACTGGCGCAGGAAGCCTTCCGCGCGGCCGCCGATCCGAAGCGGTTTCCGGAGCAGTTGAAATTTGTCCAGCCATGGCAGCCAACGCGGTTGCTCTGGAATACGTCACAATTTTTCTTCCGCGCGCGCAACATTCCCTTCGATCCCACGGGCCTGATCGCCGTCGAAGCGGGCGGATATCAGCCGCTGCTCGGGAAGTCGTATCCGGAAATCGCCGCCGCCAGCCGCACGATGCACAAGAGCCAGGGCTTCGGGGTCGATATCGAGCGCGGCGCGCGCACAGAGTATTTCAAGTTTCTCGAAGGCAAGCCGGTCGAAGGAGGAAATCTCTTTAGCGGGATCGACACCACCTGGGCGCGGGTGCCGCAGTCGTCCGGCATCGTGGAGAAAATCCGCGGAGATCATCGCCAGCTACGACGTGACCCAGCCGGCGAAGTCGGTTCCGGCGCTGCTCGAGCTGCGGAAGTCTCTGAAGAAAATCAGCGACGAATCCTGGGGTGCGGAGAAGCTCTCGCAACTGGACGGAATCATTGCGGCCTGTCTTGGCCTTCATCTCGCAGCCGTCGCGGAAAAGGCGTCCGCGCAGCCGGGCGAATCCCTGAACATGCAGATCGAAGCGATCAATCGTTCGGACGTGCCGGTGCACGCTCAAATCGATGCGGCTGCTCACGGACGGGGCCGCGCGAAGCGCTGGACGCCACCTTGCCGCCTAACGAGCTGATCACGAAGAAGACGACCGTCCGCCTGCCGGAGACGCTGCCGTTTTCGCAGCCGTATTGGCTGCGGGAAGCGGGGACGCTCGGCACCTTCGCGGTCGCCGATCAGACGCTCATCGGCCGGCCGGAAAATCCTCCGGCATTTCCGATCGAGGTCACGCTCGGGATCGGCGATCAGGAAATTACCTACTCGTTAGAACCGCGTTTTCGGAAAGTCGATCGCGTCGCCGGCGAAGTGACGCGAGCCGCTCGTCATCGCGCCGCCCGTCTTCGTCGAGCTTCCCCGACCGGTTTTTGTTTTTGGGAACGGCCAGCCAAAGGCGATCAATGTGCGCGTGATCGCCTCCGCCGATCTCGTGCAGGGAACCGTCTCGCTGGAAGCGCCCGCCGGTTGGAAGGTGGAACCGGCCTCGGCGCCGGTGGAATTGCATGGCGCCGAGAGCGAGACGACCTGCACCTTCCAAATCACTCCGCCCGCGGCGGCCGGGGAGGGGACGCTGCGCGCCTTTCTGCAATCGGGCTCGGGCGAGAAGCGCGCCGCATTCAGCCGCCAGCAAATCGACTATCCACACATCGAACCGCAGACGTTGATCTCGCCGGCCCAGGCGCAGCTCGTTCGCGCGAACATCGAAAACAAGGCGGCCCTGGTCGGCTATCTTCCCGGTGCGGGCGATGCCATTCCGGAAAGCCTGCGGGAGATCGGCTCGGAGGTGAAAGTGCTGAGCGACGGCGAAGTGAAGGCCGACAATCTCGCGCGCTTCGACGCGATCGTTCTCGGCGTGCGCGCCTACAACGTCAATCCCGCGCGGGTGGCGGCGTGGTTTCCGGAGCTGCTGGCTTATGCGAAGAAGGGCGGAGTGGTCATCTATCAATACAACACCACGCCCGGACCGAAGCCGGAACACCTGCCGTTTCCGCTCAAGATTTCGCGCGACCGGGTGACGGATGAAAACGCCGAGGTGCGCCTGCTCGCGCCGGATCATCCGTTGCTGAATTCGCCTAACAAGATCACGGCGTCGGATTTCGCCGGCTGGGTGCAGGAGCGCGGCCTTTACTTTCCCGAACGAGTGGGACCCCGCCTGGCAGCCGATTCTTTCCGCGAACGATCCCGGCGAAAAGCCGCTCGATGGCGGTCTGCTGGTCGCGCGCGTGCGAGAAAGGCTGGTTCATCTACACGGGCTATTCGTGGTTCCGGGAACTGCCCGCCGGCGTGCCCGGCGCCTACCGGATTTTCGCGAACATGATCTCGTTAGGCCACGCGCGAGAAATGAGCGCGCCTGAACGAGGCTCAGCGAACGGGAAGGACGCTGTGCCGCTCTTCGGCAGCTGGCGCAACGCCTACCTCGCGGTCGTCGCAGTTTTCGTCCTCGAGGTGGCGGCGTTTTACTTCTTCAGCCGCTACTTCTCGTGAGCTGGATCGATTACGTCGTGCTCTTCGGCACGCTGCTCGCGATCGCGCTTTACGGCACTGGCGCACACGGCGCGATCACGATCTCGGGCATTATCTGCATGGCGATCGAAACCATTCGCTGGGGCACGATCGGCCTCTCGGTCATGGCGACGCAGGCGAGCGCGATCACCTTTCTCTCCACGCCCGGCCAGGCCTACGAAAGCGGGATGGGCTTCGTGCAAAATTACTTTGGCCTGCCGTTTGCCCTCATCGTCGTCTGCGCCGTCTTCATCCCGATCTATCATCGGCTCAAGGTCGTCACGGCCTATGAGTATCTCGGCCAGCGCTTCGATCAGAAGACGCGATTGTTGGGCGCGTTTCTCTTTCTGCTCCAGCGCGGACTCGCGGCCGGCATCACGATTTACGCGCCCGCGATCATCCTTTCCGCGCTCCTCGGTTGGAACCTGCACCTCACGATCCTGCTCACCGGCCTGTTCGTCGTGATTTACACCACGGTCGGCGGAACAACCGCGGTCAGCATCACCGGCAAATGGCAGATGGCCGTCATCCTGGCCGGGATGGCCGTCGCCTTCGGCATGATCATTCATCGTCTGCCGGCAGATGTTTCGTTCGGGAGGCCGTCTCGGTCGCCGGCAAGATGGGCAAGCTGAACGCGGTCGATTTCTCGTTCGACCTCAACCGCCGCTACACCTTCTGGTCGGGCTTGCTTGGCGGCTTCTTCCTCGCGCTCTCCTATTTCGGGACCGACCAATCGCAGGTGCAGCGCTACCTGGCCGGCGGCTCGCTCATCGGCAGCCGATTCGGCTTGATCTTCAACGCCGTCGTCAAGGTGCCGATGCAGTTCTTCATTCTGCTCACCGGCGTGATGGTCTTCGTTTTTTTCCAGTTCGAAAAGCCGCCGCATCTTTTTCAATCAGCCGGCTTACAAGCGAGCGCAGCGCAAGCGAGCAGGCGGGCAAGCTGGCCGCACTGCAGACCCGCTACGACGCGGTCTTCGCGCAAAAGCAGAGCGACTTGCGTCGCCTAACGAGCGCCATGGAAACCGGCGGATTCGGCGCCGCGGAGCAGCGATGCAGGCCGCCGTCAGGGCGCAGGAAGAAATGCAGAAGATTCGCGGCGAGGTGAAGGAGACGCTCGAAAGTCTACGATCCGAAGATCGAAACGAAGGACTCCGATTACGTCTTCATCACCTTCGTCCTGAATTATCTCCCGCACGGCATCATCGGCTTGCTCATGGCGGTGATTTTCTGCGCCGCGATGTCCTCCACCGCCGCGGAACTGAACGCGCTTGGCTCGACCACGGTGGTGGATTTCTACCGCCCGCTCCTCCGGCCGGACGCGAGCGATAAGCATTACCTGCGAGTCGCGAAGTGGCTGACCGCCGGCTGGGGGATTGTCGCGATCTCCTTCGCGCTCTTCGCCAATCTGGTCGAGAACCTGATCGAGGCGGTCAACATCCTCGGTTCCATTTTCTACGGCACGATTCTCGGCTTGTTCCTCGCGGCATTTTTTCTGCGCTTCGTCCGCGGCACCGCTGTTTTTGTCGCGGCTTTGATCTCGCAGACGATGGTGCTGGTTCTCTTCTACACGACGAAGATCGGCTATCTTTGGTACAACGTGATCGGCTGCGCGGCCGTTTGTCTCTTCTCCGTCATCCTGCAGAAGACGATCTCTTCCGCGCCGGCCAGCGCGCTAAGCTCGCATGTCTTCGCCGGTGATCTGTTTCGGACAACAACCGTGCGGAATATTTCCGCGCCGTTTTCTTTACGCGAAATTCCAGACCGCGCGCCGGCTGCAGCGGGAGATCGGCGGAGAGATCGTCTTCTTCTATCATGATAGCGACCACGATCCGCGCGAGACGGTGACCATCCTGCGCGAGTTGCATACCGGAAAGCCGCGGCGCCTCAATTTCACCTTCGCGAACCAGATTCAGAAGCAGTTCTCGCCGCTCTTCGCCAAGCGCGTCCTGCCGGAATCGAAGGCGAAACTGGCCGAGCAACTCGCGCAGTGCGTGCCGGCCGCCCTGGCGCAACACTTTCGGGAAATCAACGCGGACAACGTCGCCGATTTTTGCCTGCAGATGTACGAGCGTATCGGTTTGCTTGAAGGCATTCGCGTGATGCGCTCGGGCGATCCGGATTTTCGGCGAGCGGGCCGTGGCGATCGACGATTATTTCGTCGATGTGCGTTACGAGAATGAATTGGTGCGCGCGCGTCGCGGGCCCGACGCGCTTCTCTTGCACAAAGGCGGAGACGCCTACATCAAACTGCCGCTGGAAGATTACGAGGCCTGAGCAAATCAGCCCGACGCGCGACACGCGGCTGCGCTGGATGCAATCGGTGATTCGCTGCACGCATTACGTCGCCGGGGCAGGGGAGATGAAATATCTCAAGACCGACGAGGCGCCGGAAGTGCAGTTTGTGCAGCGCGACGAAATCTCCGAGTCCGACTGCGCTTATCTTCCGAACTTCTAGACGCCGAGCGCACCTGCTGAAGAAATTTCGGCTTGGCTGGCTCGCTCTGTTCCGGCAGGCTCGTTCGCATGCCTTCGGTTTGTCCCGAACTCTCCCAAGAGCGCAACCGAAATAGGCGAAACCGCTTTTCGTATACTACCTGTTAGGCGCACCATGCTGTTCGCTCGTCATGAAAAACTAGACTGTCACGCCGCGCTTTTTGCTGCGTCCACCTTGACGCGTGGGCTGCCCACACCGCTTGCGCGAGACAGTCTCCATCTTTGGCCAGCTCTCGGTTGCCCGCGAAAAGATTCGAGCTAGTTCAGCAGCTCGACGCGGACAACGACTCATTGCGAATATCAGCAGGACAGCTCTGTCGAAGCGAACAGTTACGGTCTTGTAGGCAGGAAGCCGATCTACCTCAAGAAGAAATGCACGAGACTCGATGCAGAAGACGATGTCTGCCGATGAGCATTGGCCATGCTTAGCGTCGACTCCGCGACAGGCCTTGAAATCGCTCAGGCCCGGAGTGGCACGCCGCTGACAGACGGAATTCCCGACTCATTTCGGGCTTCATTCCAAATTCCTCAGTGAAAGAGAGGACGAAATTCCCTGTCATGGTCGCATCAAAGCACCGAGCAATGTCATTCAGCAGATGCAGGCCAGGCCTCAGCACGAAGTGTTTGGCCTGCGACAATCGAAGTATACTGTACCATTTGATAGATCATGACTACGAACGCGAACGTTCTCATGCGGCTAGACTGAGCGGATCCAGCGTCATACAGCCATCTCGCGCGAGCCTATCGTGCAGAACGCTGCGCTGCTACACCACACGATTACGGAAACACATCCAGCCAATCCATGCTGCGACGCAGACGTCTGGCTTAGAGCTTCGTTCAATCGTTAGAGTCGCTTAGACATGCGCGCATGTCGTCACGATGGCTGAGCATTCGTCTTCGTTATGGCGCATGCTCGCGAAGGCCACGCACACTTGCAGCGGCGGATTGCTGATCGAGCTTGATCGACTCGGTGTTCATCGCAATTCCTCGGCGTCATCGATTGATCGACTCAGCAAGTTTGTGACTGGATGACGCATCGATGGCGAGCTTGCGAGGCACAGCAGCGATCCGTGCGGACCTGTTCTATCGCGTCACGTGCAGCCCGGCTCCAATTCGCGTCATTCGTTGCAGACGGACGCCGTCGATTCGGAGTTTTAGGACGCCTGATGGAAGCGTGATGCTAGCCTACATGCCGTGCGCGTAAGCGTCATATGATTCGTTGCCGCAGGAGCTCACTTGAGCGAGTCCTCGGCACGGTTATTGTGCGGACTCGCACCAGATCAGCTAACCGTATGGAGCGAACGGCCGAAACGCTGCCGCTTCACATTCCAAGATGACCTCCGCGACTTTCCACTCCGATCCGATGCGCGCCGCGTCCGCGGTCGCTGAGCTTGGTCTCGTTAGGCGTCGCTACGCGTGTCCCATGAAGCACCGCTTTCCAGACCACTTGACCTCGGCGCGACTTTTACTGCGCCGATTACATCGAGACGATGCTGAGGCGTTGTGCGCTTATCGTTCCCTGCCCGAGGTGGCTCGCTATCAGTCTTGGGATTCGTTTGGCCCGGACGACGCAGCCCGTTTGATTGAGTCACAGTTCACAGCGGAGCCTGACGTTCCGGGGACTTGGTTCCAGTTGGCCATCGTCGAAGCAGCCACGGGTGGCGTCATCGGTGATTGCGGCCTGCACTGCCGGGAGGAGGACTCGCGCCAGATGGAGATTGGCATCACGCTGGCACCCCAGCACCAAGGCCGCCGATATGCCGCCGAAGCGGTGGAGTGTGTGCTCGACTATCTCTTCGGCAGTCTGCACAAGCATCGGGTGTTCGCGTCCACCGATGTCCTCAATCGCCCGGCAGCGGCACTTTTTGGGCGGTTGGGTTTTCGGCAGGAGGCGCATTTGGTCGAGAGTCTGTGGTTCAAGGGCCAGTGGGGCAGCGAATACGTGTTCGCGATGCTGAAGCGTGAGTGGGAGGAGCGTCACTCCCAAAGGGCCGCAACGCCTACGCTGCAGCGAACGGCTCCGCGTGTCACGGTAGCTGCTATTTCTAGTTCGGACCCGTCTCGTCCGAGCGTTACTTTTCCGTAGCTCGTATGTCTCTTGCTTCGCTCCGCCACGCAGCTACCGCGCCACGCTCCGCCGTCGCTGAGCTTGGGGTCGTTAGGCCACAGCAAAGAATCTGGCCACCTGCGGCTCGCGGCAGGTGACACCGGCCAACCCAAGCGAGTGAAGTAACAATAATATGAACGGCGAAAAAATATACTCCTACGATCTCGATATTACGGGTGCGACCGATTACGGCATTCCGCTACCAGCCATCGTTTCGGGCCAGTCCAAAGTCCCACCTCAAGGTGCACGCGTCGACGTGGCCTTTGCGGGCCTCGCCACGGGCCGCCTGACCGGTTCGGTGAAAGGCGTCGACTACCTGAGGATTCGTGCCGACGGCCGCATCGACCTTGATATTCGCGCCACCATTGAGACTAAAGATGGTTGCCGAATCGCTCTCTCCGCCGACGGCGTGGGCACGCCGCGCTCCACCGAGCCGATCGCCGACCTGTGTGAAAACGTCAGGCTCACGACGGCGGCAGAAGCTTATGCCTGGGTTCATACGCGACAGATTTGGGCGGTGGGAACTGTGAACTTCACCACTGGCAAGATTCACCTCGACGCATACCTGCAATGAGCGTCTGTGCGAAGAGAGCAAGGCCTAACCCCTATGTAGGGAGTCAAGCGTTGATAGCGGGGTTGTGGTTGGGTTTAGATTATTGATCGAGTTGGGTTGTTTGATTGCATCCTGGCCGCCGCTACAACTTCGCCATTTCGCGGCCGCGCGCGGCGGCGGCTTGCACGGCCGCGATTAGACCTGACGTCGTTCCGTGCTTCGCCATCGCCTCCAGACCGGCGGCGGTGGTGCCTCCGGGCGTGATCACCATTTGGCGAAGCTCCTCGGGGGTCGCATCGCTGCTCGCCGCGAAACGTGCCGCGCCGAGGACCGTATGGGTGGCGAGCGCGAGCGCTGCGTCGGCCGCCAGACCTTCTCGTTGCCCGCCCTCCGCGAGCGCTTCAATCACTGAATAGACGAAGGCTGGCCCGCTGCCGGCGAGCGCGGTGACGGCGTCGATCTGTTCTTCCGCGACCTCGACGATCAACCCGATCGCGCCGAAGATCGCGCGCGCCTGCTCGACGTCTTCTTCAGTGGTTCGCGTGCCGCGCGCGAGCGCGCTCGCGCCTTCACCGAGCGCAGAGGGGATGTTCGTCATCACGCGCAGGAAGCGCGCGGAACCCGTCGTTTCCATGTTCGCGAGACGCGTGCCCGCGGCGAGCGAGATGACGAGTTTGCCGGCCAGTGCGGAGGCGGTTTCCTGGATAACGGCCAGGACGACGGCCGGTTTCACTCCGATGAGAATCGTGTTCGCGCGGTGCGCGGCCTCCAGATTATCGGCGGTGACGTGAATGCCGGTTTCGCGTTGGACGAGCTCGCGCAACTCCGCGCTCGGTTCGCTGGCGATGATCTGTTCCGGCGCGCAGAATCTCCGCAGGATCAATCCGCGAATGACGGAGCCCGCGAGTTTGCCCGCGCCGATGAAGCCGAGCGACGTTTGAGTACCCATAAGAATGGGGAGACGTTACGCAATGGTGAGCAGCGGTGTAAACTTCGGTCTCGATCTGGTGGAAGAAATCGCGGAGTTAAAGCGCGCGCGGAACGCGGTCATCCTCGCGCACAATTATCAGGTGAAGGAACTGCAGGAGATCGCCGACTACGTGGGCGACTCGTTAGGGCTGAGCTACCAGGCAGCGGAAACGAAAGCCGATGTCATTCTTTTCTGCGGCGTCCATTTCATGGCGGAAACGGCGAAGATCGTGAACCCGACGAAGCGTGTGCTCCTGCCGGACCTGGACGCGGGCTGCTCGCTTTCCGACTCCTGCCCGCCGGACAAGCTGGAGGCGTTTCTGAAGCAGCACGCGGAGAAGAATTATTACGTCATCGCCTACATCAATTGCAGCGCCGGGGTGAAGGCGCTCTCCGATGTCATTTGCACGAGCGGGAACGCGGAGAAGATCGTCCGCAGCGCGCCGCCGGAGCGAAACATTCTTTTCGTTCCCGATCAAAACCTCGGCGCATGGGTGATCGAAAAGACCGGCCGGCCGATGGATCTCTGGCAGGGGAATTGTTACGTGCACGTCGAGTTCACCGCGCGCAGCATCGGCCGCATCCGCGAGGAATTTCCCGACGCGCCCGTGGTCGCGCATCCGGAGTGCCCGTTCGCCGTTCGTCTGCTCGCGGATGAAGTCTGTTCGACCGAGAAGATGGTGACGTATTGCCGGCAATCGCCCGCGCACGACCTGATCATCGTGACGGAAGCGGGCATGTTGCATCGGCTGCGCCGGGAAATTCCCGGCAAGAATTTCATCGCCGGGCCGACCGATCGCTGCGCCTGCGCGGAATGCCGGTTCATGAAGATGAACACGCTGGAAAAGGCGCACGCCGCGCTCCAGAACATGGCTCCGGAGATCACCTTGCCGGAGCCGCTGCGGAAACGCGCCGAGGCCCCGCTTCTGCGCATGCTCGAGCTGAGCAGATAACTGCGGTAGAAGCGCTGCGACTTTATCGCGCGGGAGATTTCGCGGCGCGCAAGAGCTGCTGCGGCAAACCGCGGAGGCCCGCGGCGGCTTCGACGGTCCGTCGGAGTTTTACCTCAAGGCCATCGCGGGTTGGAGAAGAACGGTCGCCCGGATGATTGGACCGGCATCATTGAGATGACGGAAAAGTAGTCGCCATGATCGCGGCAGTAATGTGGCCGATCTTGGCCATCTCGGCTCCGCTCGGAGTATTTCGCTACGCGGGTATCAGAATCCAGCCTCACGAGCACCTCGCAATCCGGCAGCAGCGTCGCCCTTTGACCTGCGTCCTTCGGCCGCCGGGCTCTTTTCTTCCCGCGCACCAATGGGCACGCTCCGCCAATGTGTCCCCATGATCCAGGTGTCTTTGCATCGATTGCTCCAGCACCGCCCAAGCCGTCGCACGCCAGTGTGACAGTCACGATGTGCCTGTGACAGACGCTGCACAGCTCCGGCCCTGAACCGTACAGTTCCGCGCTGCTAAGAGGTGGTACAGATTGGGACGACATTTATCCCCCCTGCCACCAGCACCTTGCCGTTGGGCAGCAACGTCGCCGTGTGATAGATCGCGCGCGGTGTTGAGGCTGCCCGTGGCCGTCCAGCTCCCGCTCGCTGGGTCGTACAGTTCCGCGCTGGTAAGAGACGCCGCTGCTATTAGTTTCCCCCTGCCACCAGCACCTTGCCGTTGGGCAGCAACGTCGCCGTGTGATAAGCGCGCGCGGTGTTGAGGCTGCCCGTGGCCGTCCAGCTCCCGCTCGCCGGGTCGTACAGTTCCGCGCTGGTAAGAATGGTGAAGCCGCCATTAAATCCCCCTGCCACCAGCACCTTGCCGTTGGGCAGCAACGTCGCCGTGTGATACATCGCGCGCGGTGTTGAGGCTGCCCGTGGCCGTCCAGCTCCCGCTCGCCGGGTCGTACAGTTCCGCGCTGGTAAGATGAGCTGCCATTATCATCCCCCTGCCACCAGCACCTTGCCGTTGGGCAGCAACGTCGCCGTGTGAAAATCGCGCGCGGTGTTGAGGCTGCCCGTGACCGTCCAGCTCCCGCTCGCCGGGTCGTACAGTTCCGCGCTGGTAAGAGAGCCGCTGCCATTGCATCCCCCTGCCACCAGCACCTTGCCGTTGGGCAGCAACGTCGCCGTGTGATCATCGCGCGCGGTGTTGAGGCTGCCCGTGGCCGTCCAGCTCCCGCTCGCCGGGTCGTACAGTTCCGCGCTGGTAAGCTGAGCCGCCATTAGTTCCCCCTGCCACCAGCACCTTGCCGTTGGGCAGCAACGTCGCCGTGTGATAATAGCGCGCGGTGTTGAGGCTGCCCGTGACCGTCCAGCTCCCGCTCGCTGGGTCGTACAGTTCCGCGCTGGTAAGAAAGCCGCCGCTATTGACTCCCCCTGCCACCAGCACCTTGCCGTTGGGCAGCAACGTCGCCGTGTGACTATAGCGCGCGGTGTTGAGGCTGCCCGTGACCGTCCAGGTCCCGCTCGCCAGGTCCTTATCGCCTTCCAAGTCCGGTGCGATGGCCGCGCTCAGTCCACTCGCTGCCGGAGCGGCCTTGAAACTCGCCGCGGCGAGTAAGACGGCCGAGATCGAGATCAGAGCGGCCGAGAGGGTGATTTGAAGCGCCGAAGCGCGGGCGAAGTTATTTTGGTCGCTTTTTCATCTTTGTTCCTGGGGTGGAATTATTTTTTCGCGTTCGCAGCGAAGGCTTCTGCCCGGCCCCCTCAAACTCGCGTTCGCTCGTTATACTCCAGTGGGTGCTTTGAGTGCGAGCCCAGACTTCGGAACGGTCGCTTGAGAGACGGTGGAGCGCGGGGCTGAACGCGAATGCGTGCGACCCCCAGCGCGCGGGACGCGGAGTAATTGATTTGTCTTTGCCCCGGCGTCTCCTACTTTCTGCGGCGATGCGGCGATCCTTACCATGGCTCATGCTGGTGGTTTTGCTGCTCGGGATCATCGTCCTGCGCGATCCGCGCTTCGCGCAAACCGACGAGTTGTTCCTGCGCTGGCTGCTCGATCATGCACCGGGCGGGGCGGGCCCGGCGGTGCCGCTGACCGTGGTGGAGATCGGTGGCGACTCGTTGATGGACCCGAAGGCAGCGGCGGAGGAAGCGGCCGCGATTCGCCAGCAAGGCGGAAGCGGCGCGGCCATTTCGCCCCTCGAGTTCGCGCTTTTCCTGCAATCGCTGCTCGATTTCCAGCCGGGCGTGGTGGCGTTTGAGAACATTCTGAAGTGGCGTGACCGCGACAAAGATCAGGAGCAGGTCTTTCTCGATCAGGCGATGCGGGTGCCCAAGCTGCTCCTCGCTTCCGAGTTGAACGCGAACCCGGATCCTGATGCACCCTGGGGCGACATTCGCGGATTCGCGCAGGTGAGTGGCAAACGCGGCGACCTGCCGGAGTTCTCCGGGATCGGGCGCCAACCGGCGGAAGATTTGCGCCTGATTTCCACCCCGGGTTTCAGTAATTTACCGGAAGACACGGGCAGGGGTCAGCGCGTGCCGTTGCTCTTTCTTTATCGCGGCGAAGTGGTGCCGTCATTTACTTTGCAGGCCATTCTCCTCTGGCTCCGCGTTCCGCTCACGGAAGTGAAGATCCGGCTCGGCTCAGAGATTCTGCTCCCGCATGACCGTCGCATCCCGGTCGCGGCGGACGGCACGTTGCTGGTAAATCCGACGGCGCTGAGGCGCGCGGGTCGACTCAGTTTGAACGAATTATTGCTCGCGGCGCAGCAACGCGACACGGCCAATGCCGGCGGCGCACAGGCGACTCTCGACCTGCGCGGTCATATCGTGCTCGCGCGCACGCCGGCCAATCCGCTGTCGCCGCCGGATCTTTTCGCCGCGGCGCTGGCGACGATTCAAGGAAATCGATATCTGCGACGGATCAGCCCGGTTTTCGATTGTGTGATTTTGCTCCTGGTCACCGCCACCGCCGGAATGATGCGGAAGGTTCCGCGGCTCGATCTTGTCCTCGGCGGGATTGCCTTCACGGCGGCCTACTGCCTGGTGGCGCTGGCGGCCGTTTCTCGCTGGAACATCTGGCTGCCGGGTCTTTTGCCTCTGGGGGCGATCTGGTTTGCCATCCTGGTTGCGCTCTGCTTTCGCAAACGCGCGGACGCCCCGCGTGATCCGACCCTGGCGATTCCGCCGCCCATTCGCCTAACGAGAGCAAGACGGGTGAAGTTCACTAATCTGACCCGGCGGATCGAGATCGGCGCCAATTGCTATGGCCTGGAAAGCGGGGGCCAGCGCCTGGTCCTCGATTGCGGGATGCATCCGAAGCAGGAAGGGGACGAGGCGCTCCCGAATTTCCAGGCGTTCGGCAGCGGCGCGATCGATGCCATCCTCATTTCGCACGCGCACCAGGATCACATCGGCACGTTGCCGGTGCTGATGCGACGAAACCCGGAGGCGCGGGTTTTCATGACGGAAGCGACCGCGGCGATCGGTGACACGATGCTGCACAATTCCGTGAACGTGATGACGCGCCAGCGCGAGGAAAGCGGCACGACGATGTATCCGCTCTTCACGCACCAGGAGACGAATCGCGCGACCGATCTCTGGCGCTCCTGTCGCTTTCGCCAGCCGATCAGTCTGACCGGGGAACGAATGCGGCGGCCGGAAGGAAACGGACTGACCTTCGAGTTTCTCGACGCCGGACATGTGCTCGGTTCGGCGGGGATCTTGTTGCGCGCGGAGGGGCGGACATTTTTCTACAGCGGCGATGTGAACTTCGATGACCAGACGATTGCGCAGGGCGCGGTCTTTCCGGAAACGGGCATCGATGTGCTGATCATCGAGACGACGCGGGGCGATCATCCGCTCCCGGAAGGGTTCACGCGCGCGGCCGAGGAACGGCGGCTGGCGGAAGCAATCGCGCGCGCCTTCGAGCGGGGCGGCTGTGTGCTGATGCCGGTCTTCGCGCTCGGCAAGACGCAGGAAGTGCTGGCGATGATTCACCGCTTCCGTCGCGAGAAACTGCTCGGTGATTTTCCGGTCTACATCGGCGGCCTGAGCACCAAGATTGACGGAGATTTACGATCGCTTTTCGCTGACCAGCCGGCGGAATTTCCCGCGCCTGCAACTCCTCGAAGCGATCGAGCCTTTCGTGCTCAACGGACAAACGATTGCCGACGCGCCGGCCAAACCGGGCCGCGTCTACGCGCTTTCCAGCGGAATGATGACGCCGAAAACGCTCTCGAACATTTTCGCGCGCCGCGTGCTCGAAGATCCGAAGCACTCGATCTTCTTTGTCGGCTATGCCGATCCGGTGTCGCCGGCCGGGATCTTGCGCGCCGCGCAACCTGGCGACCTGGTTTCGCTGGATCCGGACGAACCGCCGCAGCCTTTGCGCTGCAACATCGAGACAGTTCCAATTCAGCGCGCACGCCTCGCGGGAATCGATCGTCGCCTACGTGAAGAAGCTCGCGCCGAAAAAAGTGGTGCTCGTGCATGGCGATGTGCCGGCGGTGGAATGGATCCGCGTCAACTGGCCGCGGCCCTGCCGGAGTCGGAAGTGATCGTGCCAACGCCAGGGGTGGAGATCGAGTTGTAGCGTGCGCTGCCTTGAAGATCGTTTCCTGGAACATCAACTCGCTCCGAAAACGCCAGGAGCGGTTGCTCGCGTGGCTCGCGCGAGACGCAGCCGGACGTCGTCTGTTTGCAGGAGACGAAATGCACGGACGATCAGTTTCCGAGCGCGGCCTTGCGCATGGCCGGTTATCACTCCGCGGTTCACGGACAGAAGTCGTATAACGGCGTCGCGATTCTTTCGAAGAGCGAACCGACTGAGGTGCGCCCGGCATTGTGCGATGAGGAGGACGATCCGCAGGCGCGCGTCATTGCGGCGACGATCGACGGCGTGCGGATTTTCTCCGTCTATGCGCCGAATGGACAGGCGGTCGGCTCGCCCGCTTACGAGTACAAGCTGAAGTGGTACGCGCGGCTGCGGAAGTGTGTCCTCGAGCAGGAGAGCGCAACGCTCGGATCTCGTCGTCTGTGGCGATTTCAATGTCGCGCCGAAAGACGAAGACGTGCACGACCCGGTGCTTTGGCGCGGGGCGATCATGTGCTCGGATGAGGAACGCGCAGCCTTCGCGGCTTTGTGCGACGCGGGGTTGGTCGACACCTTGCGCCTGCATCGGCCCGAAGCCGGACTCTTCACGCTGGTGGGATTATCGAATGCTCTCGTTCCCGAAGAATCGCGGGCTGCGGATCGATGCGGTGCTCGCGAGTTCGTCACTGGCGGCGCGATGCGTGGACGCGGGGATCGATCGCGAAATGCGCAAGGGGAAGGAGCCATCGGATCATGCGCCGATTTGGGCGGAGTTCGCCGAGTTGTAACGAGGCGCGTCGCCGTCCCGCTGATACGTCGCAACGGCGTCGCTACGACGTGGTTTCCAACATTGGACGCTGAGCGCTGGACGTTGGACGTTGGACGTTAATGACGAGCGAGGGACATCGCCGCGTGGCACATCCGCCGCCGAAGCCGCTCATGCTCTTCGATGGCGATTGCCATTTTTGCCGACGCTGGATCGAGCGCTGGAAGGAAATAACAAAAGGACGCGTCGACTACCTTCCGTATCAGGACGCGCTGGCAAGTTTCCCAGAGATTCCGGTCGAAGATTGCGCACGCGCGGTTCAGTTCATCGAGACCGACGGAACGGTTTACCGCGCGGCCGAAGCGGTCTTTCGCTCGTTAGGCCATGGTCGCGGCCGCCGGTGGCTGGGCGGAGCCTACAATCGAGTTCCTGGTTTCGCCGCAATCACGGAGACCGCCTATTCGACGGTCGCGCGGCATCGGTCGATCGCTTCCGCGTGCACGCGATTTTTGTGGGGAGAAGACGTTCGCCGGCCGACCTACTTCGCCGCGCGCCGCGGGTTTCTCAGGACGCTCGGGCTGGTTTACCTCATCGCCTTCATTTCGGTTTGGTCGCAGGTGGATGGACTGATGGGAGCGCACGGGATTCTCCCGGCCGGGGAGATGATGCGGATCCATCCAAGGCTCAGGCATTGAGGTGATCCGGGCGCCCACGATCTGTTGGTGGGATTCGTCGGACACAACACTGCATGCGCTTTGTCTCGTCGGGGCCGCGGCGGCCGGGTTGCTCACATTTGGTCTGCTCCCAATTCCGGCGCTGCTGATTTGCTTCGGCTGTTACCTGTCGCTGATCACCCCGGGGGGAATTTTCTTCAACTATCAGTGGGACATCCTCCTCCTCGAGACCGGATTTGTGGCGTTATTTCTCGCGCCGTGGCAGTGGCGACTGCGACGCGGAAGGGATGCGGCGATTTCTCGAACGGGATTGTTTCTCGCGAAGGCCCTGCTCTTCAAACTGATGTTCATGTCCGGCGTGGTGAAGCTGACGAGCGGTGACACTTCGTGGCTGGATCTGACGGCGTTGAATTATCACTACTGGAGCCAGCCGCTGCCGACGATCTTTGCGTGGTTCGCCGATCAGAATCCAGAATGGCTGAAGAAGTTCTGCGTGGCCGCGACGCTTGGCGTCGAGATCGTCGTACCATTCTTCATCTGGGCGCCCCGCCGGCTGCGTGTGACCGCGGCTTGGCTGCTCATCGCGTTCCAGGTGGCCATCGCTGTAACCGGCAACTACTGCTTCTTCAATCTGCTCACGATTGCTCTTTGTCTGCTGCTGTTCGATGACGGCACTTGGGCGCCGAAGCGAGAGCGTGAAGTGGCTGGTCCGCGACGGCAGTGGCCCGCGTTTGTCCCCGCGGCCGCGCTGATCGTCACCTTGCCGCTGAACATTTGGCTGATGTACACCGCGATCGCTCCGCGCGCCGATTGGCCGAGAGCGTTGCTCGCGCTCTACGCACGCGTCGAGCCATTCCGAATCGTGAATGGCTACGGCTTGTTTCGCGTGATGACGCAGGAGCGTCCGGAGATTGTTTTCGAGGGAAGCGCCGATGCCTTCGACTGGCAGCCGTATGAGTTCAAGTGGAAGCCCGGAGATTTGAAGCGGGCCCCGCAGTGGAATGCGCCGCATCAACCGCGGCTGGACTGGTCGATGTGGTTCGCGGCTCTTGGTTCGCGGCGCGATCGGTTGGTAGCGGAGCGCTTTGCCCAGCGTTTGCTCCAAAATGAACCCAGCGTCCTGCGACTGATTGCGAAGAATCCTTTCCCAAACAAACCGCCGCAGTATGTCCGGGCGAGCTTGTATCAGGTACCGCTTCACCAATTCCGAGGAACGGAGGCGCACCGGCGACTGGTGGAAGCGAAACTTGCAGAGCGCATACTTGCCCACGCTGTCTCTGCAGGATTTTCAGCGCTGAAGTGCCTTTGGTTGAGTTCGGCGCAGAGTTTGGTAATCTCCGGCGCATGCCCAAAGAGGAACAGATCGTGACCGAAGGGACGGTGACGCAGGTGCTGCCGGGGACAATGTTTCGCGTGGACCTGCCGGGTAACCGCAATGTGCTCGCGCACATTTCCGGAAAGATGCGCAAGCACTTCATCCGGATCGTTCCCGGCGACAAAGTGGAAGTGGAACTGTCGCCGTACGATCTGACCAAAGGGCGCATTATCTTCCGGGAGAAATAATCCGCCGGCGCGAGCAAGGCTGAGGCTTGTCTAATTTTTTGCGCCGCTGGATTTAACAGCGACAGTAAGCGCAATCGCAACGCGATTTACGTTTATGCAGGCGAGGAGATCTTAGTGCCGCAGGGTTTGCGCATTTGAGCGGAGGGGCGGAGACTCCCATTAGAAATTCAGAGGAGAAAAATCATCATGGACGAAGAAAATCAAACAACTGAAGGCGGTGGGGTCGGCGCCACCGGGGCGGACAAACTCGAGAGCAGCAAAACTCACGTGCGCCAGGCGGCGGAGGATTTCCGGTCGGCCGCGACGGATATCGCGGGCGAGTATCGGGGCAAAGCCGAGCAGGCATGGGGCAATGCCCAGGACCGGGTGCGGACCTTCCAGGAAGATGGCGAGCAATACGTGCGCGATAATCCGACCAAGGCTGTCTTCACCGCGCTCGGTATTGGCTTCCTTCTCGGGATCATCTTTCGGCGCTGAGAGTTCGCTGAATGGCTGGCGAAACGATGCGGTTCCGCAACCCTGCGGGGCATGCGGGCCTGGTCAATAATCTTGTCTCGCTGGCGAACTCGCTCGCGGCATTTTTTGAGACGCGCTTCAGCCTTTTCGCGCGCGAGTCGAAAGGCGCGCTCGTCCATCTCCTGCTTCTTGCCGGAGCGTTGGTCGCGGCGTTGATTTTGCTGGGGTCGGGTTACGTGTTCCTGATTGTGAGCGCGATCTTCGCGATCGCGCACGCGGCCGGAGATCTCGTGGGTGTGGATCGCGCTGGGGGCGGCAGTGCTGCATTTTGTGCTGGCGCTGGGGTGCGGCTTGTTCGCCGCAGCCCAGATGAAGAAGCCGATGTTCCAGGCGAGCGTGGCTGAGTTGAAGAGAGATCGCGAATGGCTAAAGAACGTCGACAAGACAAAACAATCGAAGAACTAAGGCAGCAGATCGCGCACACGCGCGACCGCCTCGGGCGTGACCTCACGGGTCTGCGTTACGAACTGGATTTGCCGCTGAAGTTTCGGAAATCGTTCCAGAGGCATTCCGGCCTCTGGATTTCGGCGGTCACCTTGCTCGGAACTCTCTTCACCATTCGCCCGTCGAGGAAGAAGGAAGACGTTTGCGCTAAAGGGCGCCAAGAAAGGTGAGGAGCGGAAGAAGGGATCTAATGGCGACCGGCCTGGCCATGGGAGGGCTGCGCCTCGCGGCCACTCTTCTCAGACCGGTCGTCGTCAGTTTCGTGACGAAAAAAATGCGCGGCTACGCGGGCCGAGCCAAGTAGACAAATGGCGACACTTTCGTCGCCTTTCTGCTGAACGAACCCGCTCTAAGAAGGATTAAAGCGGAATTTCGTCCGCCCGCGCTTTGCATTCGCTTTCGCCTTGCGGCGAGTCTTTTGCGTGGGCGTCTCGAACGCGCGGAGCCGCCGCACTTCCTCCAGGATGCCCTCGGCGTCGAGTTTGTTTTTCAAGCGCTTCAAAGCACGATCGACCGGCTCACCTTTACGAACGATTACTTCGGGCATCTTGAAATCTCCTTGGAGTTGAAAAAAATTGCCGGTCCGACCGGTGAGCGCGACCTTACGCGGCGGGCTGCCCAGCGTCAACTCTGGTGAATAACATTCCTAGCGGGCAGCCGATGCGGGCAGTCGAGGTAGCCTTTTGGACCACTTCGCGACGTAGGGCGCTGCTCCCTCCACTGCGTGCTTTTGTCCACCAGAGAACGATCGGCGAGGCGATGAAAATGGAGGAATAAGTGCCGACGAGCACGCCAATGATGATCGCGAGGGCAAAGTCGCGCAGGACGGAACCGCCGAAGAAGAAGAGGCATAGGATCGGGATCAAGGTGACGCCGCTGGTGAGCAGGGTACGACTGAGCGTCTGATTGATGCTCGTCGTTCATGATCTGCTCGATCGTGCCTTTGCGCCCGCTGGCCAGGCCCTCGCGAATCCGGTCGTAGACGACGATCGTGTCGTTGATCGAGTAGCCCGCGATCGTCAGGACCGCGCCGACCATGGTGAGGGTCAACTCGCGCCCGAGGAGCGAGAAGACTCCCACGGTGATGAGAACGTCATGCAGGAGGGCGACAATCGCGCCGACCGCAAAGGAGAGCTCGAAACGCAGAGTCACGTAAATCAGGATCCCGAGAATTCCGAGACCGAGTGCCCAGAGCGAACTCTTCGCCAGTTCGCCGCCGACCAGGGCGCCAACCCGCTCCGAACGATCAACCTTGAAGCCGGCGCCCGGCATCGCCTGCATGATCTGCTTTTCAATCGCTTCGCTGGTGTTGATCGGGCTGCGCACGGTGATGTAATCCCTGCCACCTTGCTGCGATTGCTGGATCGGTGCGTCGTCGAAGTGCAGCGGCTTGATGGCTTCGCGCACCTCGTGCACCGATACCGCCTGCGTGGTGCTCATGGTCAGGAGGTCGCCGCCCTTAAAATCGACGCCGAAGTTGCGGTCGCCGCGAATAACGAAGGCCGTCGCGCCGGCCGCGATCAGCGCCAGCGACAGGACAATGGCGATGGGACCTTTTCCGAGAAAGTTGACAGTGCTGCGACGAGATCAGGTGCAGCATCGTGATCTTCTTCACCCGGCCCGAATCGACGAACCAGCTGAAGAGATTGCGGCCAACGATCAGGGCAGTAAACATCGAGGCGAGGATGCCGAGCGTCAGTGAGATCGCGAAGCCCTTGATCGGTCCGGCGGCGTACCAAAACAGAATCGCCGCGGTGATCAGGGTGGTGATGTTGGCGTCGAAGATGGAACTGAAGGCTTTCTCGTAGGCCGCCTGCAACGCGATCTTCAAAGACTTGCCGGACGCCATTTCCTCCCGCAAACGCTCGTAAATCAGAACGCTCGCATCCACCGCGATGCCGACGGTAAGAATAATGCCCGCGATGCTCGGAAGGGTGAGCACAAAGTGAAACATGGTCAGCGCGCCCATGAGGAGAATGATGTTCACGAGCAGGGCGAGGTTCGCGATCACCCCGGCGAAACGATAGTATATGACCACGCAGAGCAGAGTGATCGCCAGACCGATCAAGCCCGCGATGACGCTCGCGCGGATCGAATCCATTCCGAGCGTGGGTGAAACGCTGCGTTCCTCCTCGATGCTCACCGGAGTCTGCAGCGGATTCTCCAAGACGCTGGCGAGACCGCGCGCTTCCTGCTCTTCGAAACGGCCGGTAATGACGGCGTCGCCACCATAGATAGCGTCACGAATTGTCGGTGCGGATTGAATCACGCCGTCGAGCACGATCGCGAAACGGTAGCCCTTGTACTTCTCCGTGATGGTCCCGAACTGCTTGCCGCCTTCGCTGTCGAACTTCATCTGCACCGTCCAGCCCTCATTCCCGTAGTATGCGTGGGAGCTGGCCACACGATCGCCGCCGAGATCGGCTTTCTTCTTCACCAGAAGTCGCTCCTCGACCGGCTGTTTTCCCGGCAGGGCATGCATCTTGTAGCTCTCGATCCGATATTCCGGCGGAATCACCTCCGTGCCGGCATCGATGGCGCGGAGTCGTTCGCCGTTGTCAGGATAAACGAGACGGAACTCCAGTTTCGCGACCCGCGACAGTTGCTCCCGCGCTTCCTGAATTTTCGCCGTATCGAGGCCCGGGATCTGGACCAGGATGCGGTCATTGCCCACCGGGCTGATGATCGGTTCGCCGCCGCCAAAATAATCCACTCGCTTGCGGATCACTTCCACCGCCTGCTCCTGCATCGCCTTGGTCACCTCCTTCTCGCCTTCGACCAGGCGAATCAAAAACGAGGTGCCGCCCTGGATATCGAGACCGAGCGCGATCTTCTTTTCCGGCGGGTAAATCGTCAGAACGCTGAAAACCACCAGCATGAGCATGAGCGCCAGGGCGATGAGGCGCTTTCGGGCGCCGTGCTCGGTCGCGAAATACCAGCCGAAGAGAATCAGCAACGCGAGGCCGACGGAAAAGGTGAGAAGAGGAGTCATGATGTCAGGTGCAGGTGGAATCTCTTAACGTCAGGCGTCCGATTTCGCGACACTGGTCACGGCGGATTTTTCAATCTCCAGTTTTACGTTATCCGCCACTTTCACGATCACAGTGGTGTCTTTCACATTGGAGATCATCCCGTGAATGCCGGAAGAGGTGACAACGCGGTCGCCCGTTTTCAGCGTCGAGATCAGGCGGGCGTGCTCTTTCTGCCGCTTGGCCTGCGGGCGAATCATCATGTAGTACATGATCACGCCGAGGAAGCCGAACATGACGAACGGGCTGAGCGCACTGAGCCCTCCGGCTGGGGTGGCGGTGGGAGCTTGAGCTAAAAGAAAAGTGAACATGGTAGATACGGCCGATGATCTGAGGCTCGAGTCGCTCAGAGAGCGGAGCCAAGAAGCGGGCTGCTATTGAACACCGCAGCGGCGAAAATGCAAGAACGCGGCGCGCTCGTTCTGTTGTAGCGCCGTCGCTGCAACTCACTTTGCCAGTTCGCCCCAAACTGGCTCTTCCAATTGCAGCTCAGGATTGTCGATCTCGCTGCGATTGATTTGTTCGTACTGCGCGGAAACATCCGCCCACGGCCGTAATCGCACAGTGACGTTGTCGCCCGGCCGCAGACGCGCGGCCGACGTCCAGACGTTGTCGCGCATGCTCCACAGGTAGACGACCGCCTGCAGCTTCTGCTCTCCCGGATTCGTGGCCACATCGATGTCCGCAAGTTCCACCGCCATGATGTGATCTCTATACGGTACCCTGCCCGGCTCCGGCACCGACGAAACCGCAGCGATCGTCCCGGTGACTTCCACCTCCTCGCCGCGCGCCGGACTGAAAGATTTCGCCAGCGCTAACTTCACCCAGCCGCAGATCCATGAGCCTCCAATCTCCGAACGCCAGCTCGCGCGCGGCAAATTCCCAGATGACCAGCTTCTTGCCCGCGAGCCGATCGCGCCCGCGCGCCAGTTCGCGCGCCAGCATTTCGCGCGTGGCGAAGGCGCCGTCGCTGTTGCGCAAGATGCAATCGAGCGGACGACCGCCGAGCGCGACGCTGAGATGTTCGACGAAGCCGGCGGATTCGCCCCAGCCGAGCGCTTCGAGCGAGAAGATGTTCGCGAAACTGTCGCCGAGCACGAGGACATCGGCATCGGGGCTTGGCCGCCAGCGGCTGTTGCCCGCGGTCACTTGCTGGATCGTGACTTTCTGTGGCAGAAAAATTTGCTGACCCGCGGGCAACTTCAACATCCGCGTGAGATCGCCGACGCCGGTGATCTCCTCCGGCGGAAGGGCGACACTCTTGTCGCCCTGTTCCGCTGCGACCAAAGTATCGCCGCACCATTTTGCGAGTTGCTCCGCGACGAGCGCCATCGTCTCGGGGCGCCAATGGGTATCACGTTCGAGATAGCGGTGCGCAGCGGTGGCGCCAGCTTTCATGAGCAGCGGAGCGGGATCGAAAAGCCGGACGCCTGCGCTCGTTAGGCGGGTCTGAAACTCGACGAAGGAAGCGTTCTGCAGCGGAGCGGCGCGCGGCGCGCGGTCGCTGAGCATTTCGCCTTCGATGCTCGGCTTTACAGGGACGGGCATCACCACAAGGTCGATTCCGCGAGCGGCAAGTTGATCGCGGAATTGCACGATCGCCTTTACGGGATCGGGCTGGATGCGCGCAGCATGCGCGCGGTGTTTCAACTGCGCCGGAGCGAGAAATGGCGGACCGGTGACGTATTCGACATCCGGTCGATAAAAGAGCCATCCACTCCGGCCGAGATAAACCTGCTCATTCCCGACGCGAAGTTTGCCGGTCAGCACCGACTGCACCGGCGGGAGGAGCCACTGCGAAACGACCGAGTCAGTCTCGAGCGCTTTCTCTGCGGTCTTGATGTCCGCCGCGCGCGGCAGGAGGCGCTCAAAGTCCCGGAAAGTGTGCACGTTCTTAAGTTGCCCGAGCGACGGAAGCGTCTTGAAAACGTCAAACATCGGAAGCCAGCCACTCCGACGAGGCGTTCGCAGCTCGGCGAAAAGCTGAATTGCCGGCACGACACTGATCGTTAGAAGGAAGAGCGAGATGAGCAGCGCCGGCGTGCCGGTCGTGTACGACAGTGCGTTTCAGCGCCAGTTCGGCCTCCTCCTCGCGTGAAAGGCGGCGGTGCGTCTCCGGTGTTGGCTCATCGTAGCTCGGCAGCGACCGCTTCGGTTTTCGAGGTTTGTCGCCGCCCACGAGTGCTCTGAGGATTCGTTTTCGCATCGCCGCTAGAAGATGAAATAGATGAAGGGGTTGTATTCCTGGGTGGCGAGGACGACCAACGCCAGCCAGCCCAGGCCGAAGCAGACCGTCGTCTTGGGCCAGGTCATCTGCTGCGTCCAATCCCACGTTTGTCTTCCGGCCCAAACAACGAGCGCGGCCACGGCTAACGAAAGCAAATAGTACGGCTGATAGATGATGCCGCCGAGGAGCGCGGCGCTCGGCAGCGCCGAGTGCAGCCCGAACATGCTGCCGAGATACGCGAACGCGCGCGGCAAATCGCTCGCGCGGAAAAAGACCCAGCCAAGGAGGACGATGGCAAACGTGATCACGATGCGCAGCGGACGCGGCAGATTGTGATAGATGCCTTCGCGCCCCTGGCTGCGCTCAAAGGCGAGCATGCCGCCATGCATCCCGCCCCAGATGACGAAGTTCCAGGATGCGCCGTGCCAGAGCCCGCCGAGCAGCATGGTGAAGATGAGGTTCGCGTAGGTGCGCGCAAGGCCGCGCCGGTTTCCGCCTAACGGGATGTAGAGATATTCGCGCAGCCAGGTGGAGAGCGAGATGTGCCAGCGCCGCCAGAAATCGGTGATCGATTCCGCGCGGTAGGGTGAATCGAAATTCTTCGCGAAGACAAAGCCGAGCATCAGCCCGAGGCCGATCGCCATATCCGAGTAGCCGCTGAAGTCGAAATAGATTTGGAACGCGTAGGCGATCGAGCCAAACCAGGCGTCGAGCGTGGCGACCGATCCGGCATCAAAAGCGGTGTCGGCAATTTTGCCGCACGGATTCGCGAGGAGAATCTTCTTCGCCAGACCGAGCATGAAAAACGCGACTCCGCGCGCGAATTTCTCGCTCGTCAGCGTGCGATGTTTCAGTTGCCCGGCGAGAAAGGAGAACTTCAGGATCGGCCCCGCGACGAGATGCGGGAACATGGAAACGAAGCAGGAGAAATCGATGAAGTTCGCCATCGCTTCGGCTTCGCCGCGGTAGACATCGATCGTATAGCTGAGCGCCTGGAAGGTGTAGAAACTGATCCCAAGCGGGAGGACGACATAAAAGAAGGCCTCCCATTGCCAATGCGCGAAGCCGAGCGTTTGCATGAGCTCGTTGTAGCTCTCGACGCCGAAGTTGAAGTATTTGAAGAAACCGAGCACGACCAGGTTCGAAATGACGGAGGTGGTGATCGCGACGCGCTGAGTGCGCGATCTCGTCGTGTGCCTGGACAACGCGCACACCGGCTTGCCCGAAAACCGCCAGAAGCGCCAGGAGTCGTGCGCGATGACCAGACTCATCAGCCAGTCGATCGACGTGGTCGCGAACATGAGCACGATGAAGCGCGGCTCGGCCCAGCCGTAAAAGACGTAGCCGGTGAGGATGAGCCAGAAATTCCGCCACCGCTGTGGCGCTCGCGCGAGCGCGAAGTAGCCCGCGAGCGCCAGCGGCAGGAAATAGAAAATGAAAACGTGCGAGCTGAAAACCACGGCGGGAAAAGGTGCGAGCTACGTCCGGTCGATAAAGGAGAAAAGAGAAAAAGAACACCCTATTTGCTCGCGAGGGCCTTCCGGTTTCCCTTTCTTCCTCCGATGCGGATTCCTGGCGTCTTTTGTTTGCTTTTATTAGTCCACGGCGCGCTCCGCGCGGAGGTTGCGCTTTCGGACGATCAGCAGACGTTTCGGAGCGATTTGGCGCGGGAAGTGGCGGCGCTCGAGAAAAAAAATGCCGGTGCGGCCAGGGGCGCCGATGGCTGGTTGTTTCTCACCAGCGATCTCCGCTTTCTGGCCCAGGGACGTTTCTGGGGAGACGCGGCGGGAAAAACGAATCGCGCACACAAGGCGGAATGGGCCGATCCGATTCCGGCGATCGTCGATTTTCATCGGCAATTGCGCGAGCGCGGGATCGAGTTGCTGCTCGTGCCGGTCCCGCCGAAAGCCGCCATCTATCCGGACAAACTGGGATTCCCACGCGCGGTCGGTCCAAATGATTCCGCTCCATTTCTGCAGGAATTCTATCGGGAACTGCGCGGGCGCGGGATCGACGTCCTGGATCTCACCGCGGTCTTTGCCCGGAACCGTGACGAAGCGCGGGGTCCAGTCTTTTGCCGGACCGATAGCCATTGGTCAGGGTTGGGTTGTGTTCTCGCGAGCGAGGCGATCGCGCAGCAGATTAGCGCGAAACTCACTCCCGCGCCGCCGCGCAAGGAATACGTATCCGCATGGAAGGAGATCAGCATCACCGGAGATCTTGCTGGTTTGACTAATGATGGAGCCAAAGCGGGCCCGGAGAAGGTCGCGATCCGCACTGTCAGCGACCCGGCAAGTTCCGGTCCAATTCAGCCGGACGCGAATAGCCCAGTGCTGGTGATGGGAGATAGTCACACCCTCGTCTTTCACGAGTTCCACGCCGAACGCGCCGGCCTGGTGGATCAACTGGCCAAGGATCTCGGCTTCGCGCCAGATCTCATCGGCACGCGCGGCTCGGGGGCGACGGCAGTGCGCGTGAGTCTCTATCGCAAGACGCGCACCGATCCCGGATATCTCGCGAAGAAAAAAGTGATCATCTGGTGTTTCGCCGCGCGCGAATTCACCGAAGCGGATCAGGGCTGGGTCGTGCAGCCGATCGCGAAGTAACCTCAGGCGCATGCGAGCATCAAGTGCCGGACTAACGAGCGATTGGCGACCGTGCGCTCGCGCGGTTGCTGGCGATCGCGCTCTTCCTGCCGCACCCGTTAGTCGCCGCTCCGACGGCGCCACCGAGCCTTCCATCCGCGGCGCCGGCCGAGCAAGGGAAACTCAATGTCCTTATCCTCGGCGATTCGCTCGCGCTCTGCGGCTTTGGCAAGCGTCTCGATGAACGTTTCCGGCAGGATCCGCAAGTGAGCTCGACCTTCACCTACATGGCTTGTGGCACGAACCCTCTCAGTTGGTTGAAACACAAACCGTATGCCAGCATCAAGACGCACTGCGGCTACTGGAGCATCGAGCCGGGGCCCGAGCCCGAAAAGCCGCGCGAAATGCAGGACACGTGGGGCATGACCTCGAACCATCCGCCCAAACCGCACCTGGTGCCGAAGCTGGAAGATTTGTTGGTCGCGTTGCACCCGGACATTCTGGTTATCCAAACCGGGAGCAATCTTTTCGGCCTCTTTCCCGACGCCAAGACGGTGCGCCGCGGGCAACACAGCGCCGCCTTGAGCAAGTATCTGCTTCCCTTCAAAGAGACGGCCATCTCGCCGCCTTCCACTTTGAAAAAAATCTACTGGGTGAATCCGCCGACGTCTGGCCGCGTCTCGAAGGAGGTCCAGGATTTTCTTTTCGAACAAACGCACGAACAGCTCAACTCGACCGGGGCGGTGATCGATAGCCGCACCCTGGTTACATATCCCTATAAGCACATGGATCCCGACAAGGAACACTTCCTTGGGGAGGAAATGACCCAGTGGGCTGACAAAGTATTCGACATCATCGAGCGCGATCTCGCCTCTCAGCCGCTAACCGCGCTGAGGCCTTTGTCAGAAACGCTGGGTGCACCGCTCGTCGCGGAAGCCGTGAGACCTCTCGAGACTCCCGCGCGTGCGCAACCGGTGGAAAATGTCTTTGCGGCGCGCGCTGAGCCTGTCGCTCCTCCCGTGGAAGCGAAGCGCGCCGAAGCGGTCACGCCGCCGCCGGTGCCTTCACCGACCCAACCTCCGAAGCAAGAGACCTTGCAGATGAAGGCGACCCTCGTGTTCAAGTCCCAGCCAATTCCTTTGAATCAGTTGTTGCCGTATCAGGAATCGCTCGTGGCCTATGTTTACAAAGTGGACAAGGTCACCAAGGGACGATACGACGAGCCACAGATTCTGGTGATGCATCCGGCCCATATCGGTCTCAAAGCGCAGAAGCTGAAGTATCGCTCGGAAAACGCTACAAGCTGCGTCTTGAACTCATGGAAGGCACCCTGTGGGACACGGCAAAGGCACGAGACGAGTCCGGCCAGATCAACCTCCAACCGTATATCCAGGTGGAGGACAACAAGCGCCATCCCGGGATGCGGACGCGATGACGCGCACCGCGCTTACGCTCTTGGCGGCGGCGGTCTGCTTTGGCAGCTTCGTGCTCATGGCAAATGGCAAAGCACCGGTCGCGAAGCCCTCAGCGGAGACGGAACCGACCCCGCGCGTCCTGATGATCGGCGACTCGCTCTCCGCGGGACCGTTTGGCGAGGCGGTGCAACGCCACCTCGCGGTCAAATATGGTCCGCAGAATGTGGCGGCTTTCGCTTCCTGCGGTTCGTCTCCGGAGAACTGGCTCGCCGATGAGCCCGGCTTTTACACCAAGTGTGGCTACCGCGAGAGCACGCCGGACAAGCTGCCGGTCTATCGCGATTTCGAATCGGGCAGGTCACCGCGCCCAAGCTTGACGCCCAAGGTCGAAGCACTCGTTAGGCGATATCAACCGACGGTGGTCGTGGTCCAACTCGGGACCAACTGGATGGATCGAGACCTGAGCGACGCGCAGATCAGTGCGATTATGCGTCGCTTCGTCGCTGCGGCCCGCGGCAGTAGCGTGCGGCAGATCATCTGGATTGCGCCGCCCGACTCGGCGGCCTTGCGCAGGAAGCAGGGGCGGGTGCACCGTTTGATTCAACAAGCCGCCGCGCGTGACGGCTTTGAAGTGATCGACTCGCGCCAGCTCACCCACTACGTCCCGGGGAAAACCGGCGGCGACGGCGTCCATTACAACAGCGAGTCGTCGCGGGCCTGGGCGGCGCGGATTAACGCCAGTCTCGATTCTAAATTGCGCGGCCCGCTGGCGAAGAATCGTTAGGCGGCCCGCGCGAGACATCACGCGTCGCCCACCTCTCCGGTGGAGACGATTAGTTCTCGCTCTTATAGCCACGACGCCAGGCGTCGAAGATCTCGTAGATCGCCTGCCGTTCCGGATTCGTCCAGAAATCGACCCGCTTCTGCAAAGCCTCCCAAGTCCCGAAGTCTTTTTCCTGCGCGACCGCCCGATCGTAATAATAGGCCGCCTTCGCGAGGTCGTGCACGCCCCAGTAACCGAGAGCGACGGTGTAATTATGCCAGCTCTCCGAATACCGACTGATCTCGCCCGAACGCAGCCAGAAATTCAGCGCATGCGGATACTCCTGCAGATTGAACAGCGTCCAACCGATACTCCGGAGCATCTCTTCGTTTTCCGGCAAGCGCGCGGAGGCTTGTTGCAGGTCCTCCAAGGCCAGGGCCTTCTCGCCCAGAAGCGCATAGGCGTGCGCGCGGTTCGCCCAATTCCAGGGATTGTTCGGCGTGCTCGAGATTTTCTGCGTTAACTCACGGATGACGCGGAGTGTCGATCCGCTCGAGGGATTGGGCGACGAGCGACGCGGGCAACGCCAGCGCGCAGATCATGACGGCGAATTGCCGATTCATTCCTTGATTAGGGCCCTTGAGCGACGGGAAGTCAATCGCCCCTTATCTTATAGTTCGCGACGAAGGTCCGCCGCCACTCCCCAAACCGGTTCGCTGCGATTGCCTCGCGCGTGCGCGTCATCAATTTCAAATAGAAATGTAAATTGTGCAGTGTGATCAGCCGCAAGCCGAGAATTTCCTCCGCCTTGATCAAGTGGCGGATGTAGCCGGCTGAAAACTCCGCGCACGCCGGACAACGTGCAGCCATCCTCGATCGGCCCTTTCCGCATGATGAACTCCGCGTTCTTCAGGTTCAACGTTCCAGTCGCGGTGAAGGCGGTGCCGTTTCGCGCGAGACGCGTCGGCAATACGCAATCGAACATGTCGACGCCGCGTGCGATCAACTCAAGCAACTGCGGTGGCGTCCCGAGACCCATCGCGTAGCGCGGTTTGTCCGCTGGCAGATACGGTTCGCTGTTCTCGACCGCGAGCATCATCTCCGGCTCCGGTTCGCCCACGCTCACGCCGCCGATTGCGTAACCATCGAAGCCGATCGCGACCGTCGCTTCCGCGCTCTCGCGTCGCAGATCGGCAAACGTCGCACCTTGCACGATTCCGAAAACCAATTGGGCAGCTTCTGCACTTCGGCGGTCGACACGTTGCTTCCTTGCATCGCCGGGCCCACCGCACGGTCATCTCCAAGACTCCGCGCGGCGTAATCATGCTCACACGGCCACGGCGGGCATTCATCGAGCACCATCGCGATATCGCTGCCGAGCGTCGCCTGAATTTCCATCGCGATCTCCGGCGAGATGAACGTCGGCGTGCCGTCGAGATGATTTTGAAAATGCACGCCCTCGTCCGTGATCTTGCGCAGCTTCGCGAGCGAAAAGATCTGATAGCCGCCGCTGTCGGTCAGGATCGGCCCGTCCCAATTCATGAAACGATGCAAGCCGCCGAAATGCCGGATGACCTCGAGTCCCGGCCTAACGAACAGATGGTAGGTATTCCCGAGAATGATCTGCGTCTGCAGTTCGCGCAGCTCACGAGGACTGACAGACTTGACGCTGCCCTGTGTGCCGACAGGCATGAACGCCGGCGTCTCAATCACGCCATGCGCAGTCGTTAGACTGCCGCGCCTGGCCTTCGACAAGACATCGGTCTGGAGCAATTCAAACACGCCGTCATGTCGCGGCTGGTGTCTTTTCTGGCAAGCGCAACCTGACCTGAAATCAATTCGTTCGATGGCGGCACGTCCCATCCAGACGTTCGACGCCCAGGCGAGTAAGTGGCGCCGAGCCGGCTCGCGCGTTGTGCCACCAGTCGCCGGTCGCTGCCATCAAGTCATTCGCGAAGGCGACCGCCGAGGCGCGGGCGGAGCCGTTGCATGGTAAAAGCCACGATGCTCACGAAAGCGCGGCCACGGTGCAGGTCGAGCGCGAACGGCACGCACCTTTGCAGACTCGCGGGCTCCGCTTCGTAGTGGATGAAAACTGTGCGATCCCAACGCGCGAGGAAGAGCGGCTCGCCGCGATTTGCCAGCAGACGCTCTCTGGCCGCCGTGCTCAACCCGCCGGTAGGCATCGCCGTTTTCGCTGGCGGGTCGGCGAGGTCGAGCGGCGTATCTTTCAAGCTTATCGCCCGGGAAACAGATCGTGCAGCGCGCCGCGGAGTTGCGGAAATTCAAACTCGAATCCGCGCTCGAGAAAGTGCTTCGGCGTGCATCGGCGTCCACTCAGCGCGAGACTCGCGTCCGTTCGCATGAACCATGAGCCAATGTGCGCGAGGAGCGCCGGCACCGGCGGGCTCCACGGGCGATGCAAGACGCGACGCAGTTCTCGCATGAACTCGGCGTTGGTCACTGGATTGGGCGCAGTGGCGTTGAAGACGCCGGAGACATCATCGCGCTCAATGGCCGCGAGGAACATGCGGTTCAGATCCGCAATGTGAATCCAACTGGTGAACTGCCGGCCGGTGCCAACCGTGCCTCCGAGAAAGAAGCGAGTCAGCCGCGCCAACATCGCAAGCGCGCCGCCGCCCGGGCCGAGGGCGAATCCGATTCGGAGGAGCGATTTTCGCATCGCGGGAGCGGGGATCGCTTGAAAGGCCTCCTCCCAGCGCTGGCACACCTCGACCGAAAATCCGTTACCAGCCGGGGTGTTCTCGTCGCACCAGCGATCGCCGGCGTCGCCATAAATGGCGAGCGAGCCAGCCTGGACAAAGGCCGCGGGCGCCCGGTCGCACTGCGCGATGGCTGCGCCGAGAACGCGGACCGAATCGACGCGGGAGGCGATGATTTCACGCTGGTTCGCTGGCGTGTGCCGGCAATTCACGCTCTTGCCAGTCAGGTTTACGACCGCCGCAGCGCCATCGAGAAATTTCTTCCACTCGCCCGGGGTGCGGCCATCCCATTGAACATGACGAACCGGTCCTTCCTCGTGCGACGGTGCCCGGCCGAGAACCGTGACTTCGTATCCTTTCGAGATGGCCAACGTTGCGAGCGCGCGGCCGAGGAAACCACTGCCGCCTGCGAGAACAACGTGCTTTGCGACGATCTTCATTTCAGTCCCGAGCGATCCCCAGCATCCGAAAAGCTCTGTCCCCCAACTTCGCGAGCTTGACCGCGGCCGGCGTGGGCAGGTCGGCTACGCGCTCAAAAGTGGCAGTCCCCAGTTCCAGAAAACCGAGCAAATCGGTGAGGCGATCGCGCGTGTAAGATTCGGCCGATTTTGCTTTGCCCGCGTCGGCGATGCAGTCGCGGAGTACCCGGATGGTCGGGTCGATTTCGCGTTTTTTCCGCTCGCGCGCGATGACGCGAAACATCGCGAAGACATCTTTCATCGACTCAAAATGGTCGCGCCGATCGCCCGCCAGATGGACGATTTTCACGATCCCCCAATTCTGCAAATCCCTCAGACTGGTGCTCGCGTTCGAGCGGGCAATCCCGAGGGTGGCGGCGATCTCCTCCGCGGGGAGTGGTTTTTCGGCCAGAAAAAGCAGCGCATGCACCTGGGCCACGGTGCGATTGATTCCCCAGCGCGTTCCCATTTCGCCCCAGTGGAGGACAAATCGCTGTGCGATGGGTGAAAGTTTATGCAGACTCATCTGTTATTTCTGACACAACAGAAATACCAGAAACACGGCGGCGTGTCAACCAGGACCGGGACATGCTTTTGGGCGATGCCTTTTCAGGCGCTGGTGGCGGCAGCCTGATCGCAAGCGGACAATGTGTTATCTGAGAAGATGTCCGAGCCGGTCGCCCATGCCATCGCGAGCGCGACCGAACTGGTCGTTCGTTTCGGGAACCAGGCGGTGCTCGATCATGCGACGCTGACGATTCGCGAAGGCGAACGGGTTGGACTGGTCGGACGCAACGGCTCGGGCAAGTCGACCTTTCTGCAGATTGCCGCCGGAGTGATGAAGCCCGATGCCGGAGAATACAATCAGCGGCGCGATCTGATCACGGGGTACATGCCGCAGATGTTCGAACTGGAGGACGCCGCGACGGTGCACGCAAATATCCTCGCAGGTGCGCAACCGATTCTCGATTTGATCGAAGAATACGAGCGCCTGCCGCCGGACAGCGCGCGCAGCGGAATCGTGCTCGATAAGATCGCGCATTTCGATGGCTGGAACCTCGAGCATCGGACGAAGAGTCTGATCACGAATTTGCACGCGCCCGAGCCGGAGCGAGTCGTGGCTGATCTCTCCGGTGGCGAGAAACGGCGGGTCGCGCTTTGCCGGGCGTTGCTCGCGCGGCCTGATTTTCTCATTCTCGACGAGCCGACGAATCATCTCGATACCGGTTCGATTGAATGGCTCGAGGACTTTCTCGCGCGCTACACCGGGACCTGTTTGTTCGTCACCCACGATCGTTATTTTCTCGATCGGATCGCGACGCGGGTGGTCGAGTTGTCGCGCGGAAGGTTCTACAGCTACGACGGCAATTACACCGATTATCTGCTCGCTCGCGCGGAACGGGCAGCGGTCGAGGAAATGCAGGAGCACAAACGCCAGCGCTTTCTGAAACGCGAGTTGGAGTGGGTGCGAAAGGCTCCGCGCGCGCGGCGGACGAAATCGGTCGATCGAGTCGAGCGCTATTTTGAGATGGCCGCGCAAGAAGCGCCGGAAGCGGAACTGGATGTGGATTTGATCATTCCGCCCGCGCCCAAGCTGGCGAATCGGGTGATCGAATTGAGAGACGTCGGCATGCAGCTCGGTGGTCGCGAATTATTCAAGAACGTCTCGCTGAATCTCGCGGCTGGGGAACGACTCGGGATTGTCGGGCGCAACGGGCTCGGAAAATCGACCTTGCTCAAAATCATGCTGCAGGAAATGGAGCCGACGAGCGGCGAGGTGGAGATTGGCTCGCGGACGGAAATTAATTACGTCGATCAGAACCGCCTGCTACTCGATGACGCGAAGACGGTTTGGGAGGAAGTGGGCGAGGGGAGTGAATACGTGCGCCTCGGCGAGGAGAACATCACGCTCCGCGGATATTTGCGGCGGTTTCTTTTCACCGAGGAGCGGATCAACACGAAGATCGATCAGTTGAGCGGCGGCGAGCGCAGCCGGGTCTTGCTGGCGAAGATTCTCAAGCGCGGCGGCAACGTGCTCATCCTCGATGAGCCGACGAACGATCTCGATCTTGGCACTCTGCGGTTACTGGAGGAAGCGCTGGTCGCGTTCGGCGGAAGCGTGATCGTGGTGAGCCATGATCGCTATTTTTTGAACCGCGTCTGCACTGCGATCCTCGCCTTCGAAGGTGCGGGCGTGTTGCGTTACTCGGTTGGAAATTACGACTACTACCTGGAGAAACGCGCGGAAGAAACGGTAGCCGCGGGCGCCGAACCCGGCCTCGAAGAGCGCGCACCAGCCGGAATCAACCGACCGCCGGCGACAGCAAGACGAAAGCTCGCAAATTGAAATGGAAGGAAGAGCGCGAGCTGGAAGGAATGGAGGCGGCAATCCTGGCGGCGGAAGACGAAGCGGCGCGACTCGAAGCGCAGCTGGCGGATCCCGAGTTCTTCCGAAAACACGGGGCGGATTTTCCGAAATTCGAAGCCGGCCTGCGACAGGCACGCGATCAGGTGGCGCGCTTGTACGCCCGCTGGCAGGAGCTGGAAGAAATCGCGCAAGCGGCGGGCGGAGAAACGCCAAAGTTCTGAGCGCTCGTCTTGTTGCAGTCGTTAGGCGAAAAATACCCGTCCAGCGCAAGTGGTCTCGCCCGTCGCAGTTAAATGGCTGCGACCCGGTGGAAAATATTCTTGCGGCTCGGAGTTTCGTTCCTATATTGCTCGCTCCCCGCGTCAGGTGCGTGAGGAATGTGGACACCGGCCTGAGCGGTTTTTTTGTCGCCCGACGCTTGAGATCGGGCGGCCTTTATTTTTGCGAGATGCCAACAATCAATCAACTCATTCGGAAGGGACGAAAGAAGGTCTCGGTGAAATCAAAATCACCGGCGCTGAAGAATTGTCCCCAGCGCCGTGGTGTCTGCACGCAAGTGATGACGCGCACGCCGAAGAAGCCGAATTCCGCTTTGCGCAAAGTGGCGAAGGTGCGTTTGACCAATGGCCAGGAAATCATCGCCTACATTCCCGGCGAAGGGCACAACCTGCAGGAGCACTCGATCGTGCTCGTGCGCGGTGGTCGCGTGAAGGACTTGCCCGGGGTGCGTTATCATATCGTGCGCGGAACGCTCGACAGTCTCGGAGTTGACGGCCGGCGGCGGAGTCGTTCGAAGTACGGCGCGAAGCGGCCGAAGGCGGGTGCCGAGGCGGCGGCGACAAGGCGCGCAAAGAAGAAATAATTTTAGCCATCTAACTAAGTACGGAAACGAAATCACATGTCACGTCGGCGGAAAGTTTACAAAAAAGAGGAGAAGCTCGACTCGCGTTACGGCAGCGCGGCGGTCGCGCGTTTGATCTCCACCGTGATGAAGCGCGGGAAGAAATCGCTCGCCGAGCGGATCGTTTACACCGCGATCGATAAGTCGCGCGAAGGCTCCGACGCGGTTGATCCGCTCGAAGTCGTCAACAAGGCGCTCGAAAACGTCCGGCCGCGTCTCGAAGTGAAATCCCGCCGCGTGGGCGGTGCGACTTATCAGGTGCCGATGGAAGTGACGCCGGCCCGCCAGGTTTCACTCGCGATGCGCTGGATCGTTTCCTACGCCGATAACCGTCGCGGCATGCCGATGGCGGACGCGCTCGCGGCTGAACTCAAGGATGCCGCTGCCGGTCAGGGCAACGCGATCAAGAAGCGCGACGACACTCACAAGATGGCGCAGGCGAACCGCGCCTTTGCTCATTTCCGCTGGTAAAGATTTTTGGTCATGGCTACTGCGACTCTAGAAAAACCCGCGACGACGAATCCGAATTCGCCGAACCGCAAGTTCCCGCTCGAGAAGACGCGGAACATCGGAATTGCTGCGCACATTGATGCCGGCAAGACGACGCTGACCGAGCGCATTCTGTTTTACACCGGCATGATCCACAAGATCGGCGAGGTGCATGAAGGCACCACGGTGACGGACTGGATGGAGCAGGAGCGCGAGCGCGGCATCACGATCACGTCGGCTGCGACCACCTGCGCGTGGATGCAGAAGAAGGAGCAGGGCGTCTACAAGATGTTCGAAGGCATCAAAATGCGCGTGAACATCATCGACACGCCCGGGCACGTCGATTTCACCGCCGAGGTCGAGCGTTCCTTGCGCGTGCTCGACGGTGCAATTGCAGTTTTCGATGCCGTGGCGGGGGTGCAGCCGCAGTCGGAGACGGTCTGGCGGCAGGCGAACAAGTATCACGTTCCGCGCATCGCCTTCATCAACAAGATGGATCGCGTCGGGGCCAACTTTGAAATGTCGATCGATTCGATGCGCAAGAAACTCGGCGCGAATGCCTGGCCGATTTTGCATTCCGCTGGGCAAGGAAGATTATCTCAAGGGCCAGCTCGACGTCGTGAATCGCAAGGCGGTTTTCTATCTCGATGACGACTCGATGGGTTCCGTCTACGAGGTGCGCGACGTTCCGGAAGAGAACAAGGCCGAGGTCGAAAAAGCTTACGCTGATCTTGTCGAACAGATTTCAAACCTCGACGACGAAATCGCCGAGGCGGTCCTCGAAGAGAAGCCGATCACGCCGGAGATGCTGAAGGCAGGCATTCGTCGTCAGACGATTGCCAACAGATTTGTCCCGGTGGTGGGCGGTTCGGCCTTCAAGAACAAGGGCGTGCAGTATCTGGTGGATGCGGTGGTCGATTACCTCCCGAGCCCGCTCGACATTCCTCCCGCGGTCGGCATGGAGCCGGACACGCACGAGAAAATGGAGGCGCCGACGGATGACAACGGCAAGTTCTGTTCGCTCGCGTTCAAACTCTGGAGCGATCCTTTCGTCGGCAAGCTGGTGTTCTTCCGCGTCTATTCCGGTTCGCTGAGCAAGGGCGACACGGTTTACAATCCGCGCACGAACAAGCGCGAGCGCATCAGCCGTTTGATTCAGATTCAAGCCGACAAGCGCGAGGACATCGACACCTGCTACTCGGGCGATATCGCGGCGATCGTCGGGATCAAGAACATCACCACGGGCGACACGCTCTGCGACGAAGACGTTCCGATTCTGCTCGAGCCGCCGTCGTTTCCTGATCCGGTTATCTCGATGGCGATCGAGCCGAAGACGAAACAGGACCAGGAGAAAATGGCAGTCGCTCTGCAGCGACTCTCTGAAGAGGATCCGACTTTCAACGTCTTCACGAACGAAGACACCGGCCAGACGATCATCGCCGGGATGGGCGAGCTGCATCTCGAGATCATTCGGGATCGCATGCTGCGCGAATTCAAGGTCGACGCGAATGCCGGCAAGCCGCAGATCGCCTATCGCGAAACGATCACCGCTCCAGCCGACGGTGAAGGCAAATTGATCAAGCAGTCGGGTGGTCGCGGTCAGTACGGCCACGTCATCGTCAAGGTGCAGCCGAACGAGCGCGGCAAAGGCATCACGATCGAGAACAAAGTCGTCGGCGGAAATATTCCCAAGGAATACATCCCGGCCTGCAAGAAGGGCATCGAAGAAGCGATGCTCAATGGCGTCGTCGGTGGCTACCAGGTGATCGACGCGAACGTCGATATCGTCGACGGCTCGTATCACGACGTCGATTCGAACGAAATGGCGTTCAAGATGGCGGCGATTTTCGCGGTGAAGGACGCCTTCAAGAAAGCGAAGCCGATTCTGCTCGAGCCGATCATGAAGGTCGAGAACGCGACCCCGGAAGAATATCAGGGCGACATCATGGGCGATCTCAATCGCCGGCGCGGCAAGATCGGCAGCATCGAAGTAAAGGGCAATCTCACCATGGTCCAGGCGGAAGTGCCGCTCGCGGAAATGTTCGGTTACGCCACCGCCATCCGTTCACTTTCCAAAGGCCGCTCGAGTTACTCGATGGAGCCGTCGCATTTTGAACAAGTCCCGCAGCAGCTCGTGGCTGCCGTGCTCGACCAGAAAGGAAACCAAGTAATGGCTAGCGGGCAACGTATTCGCATTCGTTTGAAGGCATTCGACCACCGAATGCTCGATCAATCTGCCGTCGACATCGTCGAGACGGCGAAGCGCACCGGCGCGCGGGTGGCGGGACCGATTCCGCTCCCGACCTTGATCGAGAAATTCACGGTCAATCGTTCTCCACACGTCGACAAGAAGTCGATGGACCAATTTGAAATCCGCACCCACAAGCGTTTGCTCGATATCATCGAGCCGACGGCCAAGACGGTGGATGAACTGAAGAAGCTCAACCTCCCGGCCGGCGTGGATATCACGATCAAGATTTAACCAAGGAACCTGTCATTCTGAGCGAAGCGAAGAATCCCACATTGAAGACTCGGCGTAGCTAGCGAGATCCTTCACTGCGTTCAGGATGACAAAAGCCCACCAACATGAGCATCGGACTTTTAGGAAAGAAAATCGGCATGACGAGCATCTACGATGCGAGCGGCAGGCTGCGTCCGGTGACCGTCGTGGCTGCGGGCGATAACGTCTTATTGCGCCGGGTCACGACCGAGAACGATGGCTACTCTGCCATCAAGGTCGGGTTCGACGTGCAGAAGGAATCGCGGGTGAACAAGGCGCTCCTCGGCGAGTTCGCCGCGGTTAGCTCCGAGCCGAAGAAGCTGATGCGCGAGTTTCGCCTCGATGAAGATGCGCCGGAAGGCGAGATCAACCTGAGCGTGACGCAGTTCGCCGAGGGCGATTGGGTTGATGTCATCGGCAAGTCCAAGGGCAAAGGCTTCCAGGGCGTGATGAAGAAGCACAATTTCCACGGGCAGGGCGCGTCGCACGGTTCGAAGACTCATCGGCGCAACGGCGCCATCGGTTACCGTTCCACTCCTGGCCGCGTTTGGAAGAACATGGGCATGCCGGGTCACATGGGTGACGAGCGTGTGACCGTGCAGAACCTCCAGGTCCTGCAAGTGCGCGAGACCGAGAAAGTGATTCTAATCAGCGGCGCAGTCCCCGGCGCGAACGGGAGTTATGTAGTCGTTAGGCCGGCGATCAAGAAGCCGGAACAGATCCGTGCGGCGCATGCCGAGCATAGAAAGCACGACGAAGCCGAGCAGGCTAAGAAGCCGGCAATCAAGGTTCGATAATATGGCTGCAAAGGTTTTAACAGCAGACGCAGCAAAGGATGCGAACTTCGTTCTCGTTGAAGGCGGCCGCGGCACGCAGGCCTTGCATGATGCGGTCGTCGCGATGCGCGCCGCGCGTCGATCCGGTTCTGCGAACACGAAGACGAAGGCGGAGGTCAATCTCTCCGGCGCCAAGCCGTGGCGTCAAAAGGGAACCGGACGCGCGCGCGCCGGTTACAAGTCATCGCCGATCTGGCGTGGCGGTGGTGTCGTCTTTGGTCCGAAACCGCGTGATTACACGAAGAAAGTTTCCAAGACCACGCGGCGACTGGCTTTTCAAAAAGCGCTGACCGAGCGGATCAACGCGGGCGATATTCTTACCCTCGGCACTTTTGCGGTGAAGGAAGCGAAAACGAAATCGTTCCTCAGCCTGCTCGGAGAGCACACCGACGCGAAGACGGTGCTCATCCTCTCGGACGCGTTCGATGAGAACACTTACCGCGCGGCGCGTAACGTGAAGCCGGTGCTCCTCGCGACTGCGACGGACGTGAACACCGAGCAGTTGCTTGCGTTCGACAAGATTTTGGTAACCGACAAAGCGCTGGAATTACTGGCGGGAAGAACATCGCGCGAATGAACGACCATTTCGATATTATCCATACAGCTTCGCTGACGGAAAAGGCCTCGCTCCTGAGTGAGAAGCTGAACAAGTACGTCTTCCGGGTCGCGCCACGGGCGAACAAGATTCAGATCAAGGCCGCGATCGAAAAACTCTTCAACAAGAAGGTCGTGTCGGTGAACACCTGCAACTACGCCGGCAAGAAGAAGCGCGAACGCACGGCGAATTTCGGCCGCAAGGCGCATTGGAAGAAAGCCATCGTTACTCTCAAGGAAGGCGAGAAGATCGATCTCGTGTGATTTGTTATGGCAATCAGAAGTTATCGTCCACTCACGCCGACGCAGCGCTTCAAGACGCTGCCGACTTTCGAGGAAATTACGCGCTCGAAGCCGCACAAGAGCCTGACCGAAGTTAAGAAACGCAGCGGTGGCCGGAACAACAACGGCCGGCTGACCTCGCGTCACATCGGTGGCGGGCACAAGCAAAAATATCGCAAGGTCGACTTCAAACGGCGCAAGCACGGAGTCGCGGCCGAGGTCGTCGGAATCGAATACGATCCGAATCGCTCCGCGCGGATCGCTCTGATTAAGTACACCGACGGAGAGATGAGCTACATCCTCGCGCCCGATGGCCTGAGGGCGGGAGCGCGCGTGATGTCCGGACCGACGGCTGCTCCGGATCTCGGCAACTCACTTCCGTTGAGTGCGATTCCGCTCGGTGCAAATATTCACAATATCGAAATCGCCCCGGGCCGCGGCGGTCAGAGTTGCGCGCAGCGCGGGGCAGCAAGCGACCTTGAGCAACCGCGAGGCTGGATATGCGCTGGTGAAATTGCCCTCGGGCGAAATTCGCCGGATTCACGACACCTGCTGCGCCACCATTGGCCAGGTCGGCAATGTCGATCACATGAACGTGGTCAGCGGCAAGGCCGGACGAACCCGCTGGCAGGGGAGACGCCCGCACGTGCGCGGCATGGTCATGAACCCGATCGATCACCCGAACGGTGGCGGCCAGGGTAAGTCGAAGGGCGGCGGCGGGCGCCAGCACCTAACGAGTCCCTGGGGTCAGCTCGCGAAAGGCTTCAAGACGCGCCACAAACAAAAACCGAGCAATCGGTTCATCATGCAGGATCGGCGCGTCAGCCGGAAAAAATAATTTGTTATGGGTAGATCGCTAAAAAAAGGACCGTTCGTCGAGCCGTATCTTCTCGAGAAGATCGAGAAGATGAGCAACGGAGTGAAGAAGCCGATCAAGACCTGGTCGCGCCGCTCGATGATCACGCCGGATTTCGTTGGGCATACCTTCATGGTGCACAACGGGAAAACGTTCACTTCGGTCTTCGTGACCGAGAATATGGTCGGTCACAAGCTCGGCGAGTTTTCGCCGACACGAATTTTCAAGAAGCACGGTTCGCATACGGCGAAGGTGACCAAATAGTTGAGGGTTGAGAGGTGAGAGTTGAGGGAAAGAAGCGGCGAAAGCGGCTCTCAATTCTCAACAGTAAACTCTCAACTGGGTTTTTGTTGGGGCTGCTGTCGGCTGGAGAGCTGGCGGCGCAGGGAAATAGTTCTTTGTCAGATACCATTATTGAAGACGCGGAAACGGAAGTGACCGCAGGAGCAAGGCCTTCGCACAACGAAGAGACGGTCAAGACCTTGACCGAGAGCCTGGCGGAATCGAATGCCGAAGCGGAATTGTTTCGGCGGAAGTATTCCGACCTGCAGTTGCGAATGGAAGCGCTCGGGCTGGAATCGGCCAGTAAGGATAAGTCCAAGTTGGAGCAACGATTGCTGAGCGCGGTGAGCGACCTGCAGTTGGCGCAGAAGGAGCGCGATCAGTATCGCGACCAGATGTTGCAGCTGACGGAAGCGATGTTGCAGTTGCTCAAGACCTCGACCGGCGGCGACGCGAAGGCGCGGATGGAAGTGGAAGCGCAGTTGCGGGGCACCAGCGATTTGATCGCCAAGGCAGGTGCGGCGGTGGAAGCGCAGCCGACGTTGATGGACGGAAGCGTCATCAGTGTGAAGGACGAATGGTCGCTGGTGGTAGGCAACTTCGGCGAGAAGCAGGGCGTGAGAATCGGGATGCCGCTGCGGGTGTTGCGAGGGGATCGAGTGATCGCCACTCTGCGCGTGGTGGATGTGCGCCAGAGGATTTGCGGTGCGGTAATTCAAGAAATGGGTTCTGGGAAAGAAAAAATAAAAGTGGGTGACCGCCTCCAGGCGGATGCCCGCCAAAATGTGACTTTAAAATAAATGGAAGTTCGATCGACATTACGTTACGCGAAGATCTCGGCCTTTAAGGTTCGGGAAGTGACGCGTGCTATTCAGGGCCTGCCGGTTTCGGCAGCGCTGGACCTGGTCGCGTTCAGCCCCAAAAAGGCGGCGGGCTTAATCAGCAAGACGCTGAAGAGCGCGGTCGCGAACGCCGAGAACAACGCCAATCTGCGCGTCGACGGACTGGTGGTGAAAGAGGCCACGGCGGGCGAGGGACCGACGATGAAACGGATGATGCCGCGCGCTCGCGGAAGTGGCAGCCGCATCCTGAAGCGGACGAGTCACATCAGGATCATTTTGACGGACGAGATCGAAATCAAGACGCGCGACAAGAAAAAGGGCGGCAAGAAGTCCGGCGCCAAGAAAGCGCACGTCGCCCAAAGGCTGCGAAGGAAAAGAACGAGCCTAAGGCGTCCGAATCCAACGAGCAGAAAGCAGAAAGCTAAGACATGGGACAGAAAGTTAATCCAATTGGTTTTCGTCTCGCGGTGAACCACGACTGGCGTTCGCGCTGGTACGCTTCGCCGCAGGAGCTGCCCGGATTTCTCCATAGCGATATCGAGATCCGCGATTACGTGAAGAAGAAGCTGCAGTTCGCGGCGGTCGCCAAGATCATCATCGAGCGCGCCTGGAACAGCATTCGCGTGACCATTCACACTGCGCGTCCCGGGATCGTGATCGGACGCAAGGGCGCCGAAATCGAGAAGATGACCGAAGAGATCTCGAAGATGGCGCAAGGCAAACAGATCAAGATCGACATCCAGGAGATCAAGACGCCCGAGCTCGATGCGCAACTCGTGGCGGAAAACGTCGCCCTGCAGATCGAGCGCCGAATCGCTTATCGCCGCGCGATGAAGAAAGCGGTCCAGATCGCGATGGATTTCGGGGCGCAGGGAATTCGTTTGCGCAGTTCGGGTCGTCTGAATGGCGCGGAGATTTCGCGGTCGGAATGGTATCGTGAGGGGAAAGTTCCGCTGCACACGCTGCGCACGCCGATCGATTATGGATTCGCGGAAGCGAACACGGTTTACGGCAAGATCGGCGTGAAGTGCTGGATCTGTAAGAAAGAGGAAGCGCCGGTCGAGCAAGCAGCAGCGCTGCCGCCGCCCGCGCCGGCCGAAGTTTAATTTTTTCCAAGGAAATACTGCCATGGCCTTAATGCCCAAACGCGTGAAGTACCGGAAGACCCAGCGGGGAAGCCGCAAGGGAACGGCTTCGCGCAATCTTCGGATCGACTTCGGCGAATTCGGTCTGCAAACGCTCGAGCGCGCGTGGATCACGAACACGCAAATCGAAGCGGCGCGAGTCGCGCTCACGCGCAACATGAAGCGCAAAGGCAAACTCTGGATTCGCATTTTTCCGGACAAGTCAGTGACCTCGCGTCCGCCGGAAACCCGAATGGGTAAAGGCAAAGGCCAGCCGGAGTATTGGGTCGCGACGGTCAAGCCGGGCAACATTTTGTTCGAACTGGATGGCGTGACTGAAGCCGTGGCCCGCGAGTCCCTGCGCCTGGCCGCGGACAAGTTGCCCGTGCGGACGAAGTTCCTGACTCGCCACCACGTGGCTGCCTAACGAGACATGAAATTCAAGGAAATTAAGGAGATGACCTCCGACGAGCTGATGACGAAGAAACGCGATCTGCGTCAGGAGAGCCTGCATCTGCGTCTCCAGCAGCAGAGCGGACAGCTCGAGCAACCAAGCCGCTTGCGGCTCTTGCGCCGGCAGGTCGCGCAGGTGGAAACCGTGCTCGCGGAGCGCGCCCAGAAAACGGAGAGCAAATAGTTTATGGCCGAAGCAACAGAAACCGCGGAAGCGCAGACGGAGATGAAGCGCGGCACGCGCAAGACGCGGACCGGCGAGGTCATTTCGAGCGGGATGAGCAAGACGATCGTGGTCCAGAGCATCACCCGTGTGCCGCACGCGAAGTTCGGCAAGATCGTGAAGCAGAAGAAGAAATTTTACGCGCACGACGAGGAGAATAAGGCCAAGACGGGCGACACCGTTCGCATCATGGAAACTCGGCCGCTGAGTAAGTTGAAACGCTGGCGTTTGGTTGAAGTCGTCGCGAAGTAGAGGGAATTTTTATGGTCTACATTAGATCCAGACTCGACGTGGCAGACAACAGCGGCGCCCGCATGGCCACGATGATCGGGGTCATCGGCCAGGGCACCAGCCAATGCGCGGGCATCGGCGATGTCATCACCGCAAACGTGAAGGAAGCCAGCCCAACCGGGACGGTGAAGAAGGGCGAAGTTGTTCGCGCCGTGCTCGTGCGGACGCGGCAGCCGATCAAGCGCGCGGACGGGTCCGTCCTTCGCTTCGACAACAATGCGATCGTGATCATTGATAAAGATTTGAACCCCCGCGGCACCCGCATCTTCGGGCCGGTCGCGCGTGAATTGCGTGAGCGCAATTTCATGAAAATTGTCTCGCTCGCTCCGGAAGTGTTATGAACCGCATCAAGCTGCACGTCCGCAAAGGCGATCACGTGGAAGTGATCTCCGGGAACTTTACCGGTTCCTCGGGGAAGGTCCTCGAAGTGATCGCACGCAAAGAACGCGTCTTGATCGAAGGCGTGCGCATGATCAAGCGCCACCTGAAGAAGTCGCAGGACAACCCGCAGGGAAAGATCGCGGAGCGCGAAGGTCCGATTCACATCTCGAACGTGAAGGTGCTGGAGCGGACCGAGCGCAAGGGCAAAGCGAAAAGCGAAGTCCAAGGCGGAAAAAACGAAAACGCCAGCCAGGAAAAAGGCAGCCAGGGAAGAGGCGTAGGCCATGAAGAACGAATTTTACGACGACTATAAGAACCGCGTGATTCCGGCGCTGCAAAAGCAGCACGGATACAAGAACGTGAACCAGATCCCCAAGGTGGAGAAAGTGGTGATCAACACCTGCGTCGGCTCGCACTCCGACGTGAAGCAGGCGCTGGAAGACGCGAAGACCGAACTGGCGTTGATCAGCGGACAGAAGCCGTCGGAAACACGGGCCAAGAAGAGCATCGCCAACTTCAAGCTTCGCCAGGAGCAGGCGATCGGCGCGAAGGTCACCCTCCGCGGCGAGCACATGTATGAATTCCTGGAGCGTTTGATCAAGGCTGCGCTCCCGCGCATTCGCGATTTCCGCGGCGTTTCGCCGAAGGCGTTCGATGGGCACGGCAATTACACCCTGGGCGTTTCCGATCAGTCGATCTTCCCCGAAGTCGAACTCGACAAAATCAAGCGCAACATCGGTTTTGATGTTACCATCTGCACCACCGCGCGAACGAACGAAGAAGCGAAATCGCTTCTAGCGGAGATGGGCATGCCCTTCAGCGATCGCGCGAAGAAACCTGTGGCCGCAACCGCTGCCGCCTAATTTTGAAATGAGCACAGTTACCGATCCTATTGCCGATCTTCTCGCCCGCGTGCGCAACGCCGCGGCGGCGCAGAAGCAGGAGATGTTTGTTCCGTATTCCAAGATCAAAGCGGAGATCATCCGGATTCTGAAGGAGGAGGGATACATCACCGATTACGTCCTCGATAACGAGGCGGCGCATCCGCGGATCAAGATCACGAACAAGTTGTCAAACCGCACGAGCGCGATCACGGGTTTGAAGCGGGTCAGCCGGCCGGGACTGCGACGCTACGTGGGCGCGCAGGAAATTCCCCGTGTCCTTGGCGGCATGGGCATTTCGATTCTTTCCACTCCGCGCGGAATTCTGTCTGGTCGCGAAGCGAAAAAGCAAAACGTGGGAGGCGAGCTGCTGGCTTACATCTGGTAAGCGAGCTCTGAATTTATGTCACGAATAGGAAGCAAGGCGGTCGAGATTCCCGACAAAGTGAAGGTGAACATCGGCGACGATGGCGCGGTCGCGGTGGAAGGCCCGAAAGGCAAGCTCAACTGGACGCTGCCCAAGGAGATCACTGCGACGGTGGCCGATAATCGCATCTCGTTAGTCCGCGGCGCGGAGACGCGCAGCGTGAAGGCCTTGCACGGACTTTCCCGTAGCCTCGTGCACAACATGGTCCAGGGAGTAAGCGAAGGTTTCACCAAGGATCTCATCATCGAAGGCGTCGGCTTCAAGGCGGCAGTGCAAGGCCAGGTCCTGAACATCAGCCTCGGATTTTCGCATCCGATTTTGTTCCCGATTCCAAAGGAAATTAAGGTCACGGTAGCGGACAACACCAAGATCAGCATCTCGGGTATCGACAAGAAAACCGTTGGCCAGGTGGCGGCGGATATTCGCCGCTACTACCCGCCGGAACCATACAAAGGCAAAGGCGTGCGTTACGCCGGCGAAGTGATTCGCCGCAAGGAAGGCAAGACCGTCCAGTAGTATGAAGAACGACCGCAAACAAATCAGACACCGCATTCATACGCGGATCAGGAAGCGCGTCAGCGGCACGGCGGAACGTCCGCGCCTCGCAGTGCATTTCTCGGGCAAGCATGTTTACGCGCAAGTCATCGATGACGATGCCGGCCGGACGCTGGCCGCCGCGGGAACGACGGAAGAAGCATTAGCCGGCAAGGGCAAAGCGGCGGCCAATCTCGCGTCAGCGCAAAAAGTCGGGAAAGCGGTCGCGGAACGTTTGCTCGCGAAGAAGGTCGACAAGGTCATCTTTGACCGCGGCGGTTTTCTTTATCACGGAAAAGTAAAAGCTCTCGCCGATGCAGCGCGCGAAGGCGGACTCAAATTTTAGAAACTCATGGCACAACCACACGGCGGCGGCGGGAGACGGCAGGAACGTCACACAGACAAAAGCTCGGCAGCGCGCGGCGACACGACCGAGAAGGTCGTGTTCATCAATCGCTGCGCGAAGGTCGTAAAAGGCGGTCGGCGTTTCAGCTTTAGCGCTTTGATCGTCGCCGGGGATCATGACGGGATGGTCGGCGTCGGCTTTGGCAAAGCGAACGAAGTGGCGGAAGCGATCCGCAAGGCTTCGGAAGCGGCGCGCAAGGGCATGGAAAAGATGTCGGTGCACGAGAACACGATTCCGCACGAGACGATCGGGGAATTTGGCGGAGGCCGGGTGCTTCTTCGTCCCGCTTCGCCGGGAACCGGGGTTATCGCCGGTGGTGGCGTTCGCGCGGTCGTGGAAGCGGTCGGAATTCGCGACGTGCTCGCGAAGTCACTGGGATCAAGCAATCACGCCAATGTGGTGAAGGCGACCATCGAAGCGTTGCGTGGTCTGCGCCGGAAGGATGAAATTTTCAAAACGCGGGGAATTCGCCCTGCGGTTCACAACAACGACGGAAAGGCTGAGCAGTCATGATTCGCCTGCACAACTTAAAGCCGCGTCCGGGAGCGAAGCATCGCGTCAAGCGTCTCGGCATCGGAGAAAGCTCCGGTCACGGAAAGACCAGCGGCAAAGGTCACAAAGGACAGAAGGCGCGTTCCGGCGGAAGCCTTCGACTTGGCTTCGAGGGTGGGCAGATGCCGCTCATTCGTCGTTTGCCGAAGCGCGGGTTCAACAACGCCGCTTTCCACAAGAACTACGCGATTATCAATTTGGACGCTTTGAATTCGTTCGACGCCGGAACAGTGATCAACGAAGAGATGTTACGCGAATCCAAAATGATCCGTGGTAATGTCGTGGGCCTGAAGGTGCTGGGTAATGGCGAACTAAAGCACGCACTTTCCATTGAAGCCCACAAGGTCAGCGCGTCGGCACGGGAGAAAATCGAGAAGGCGGGCGGCAGTGTGACTTTGCGCGAGAGCCGGCGTCCGGACGGTCCTCGCTTCCCGAGCGAAGCGAAAGCTGAGCCGACAACCGCGGCCGCGCAGAAAGACTCCGGCAGCGAAAAAGAGCGCTCCGGCGAAAAAAACCACTTCGAAGAAAAAGTCGAAGAGCTAGTGCGGAGCAGCACTACGAAAGCTTAGGCGATGGTTTCGGCCTTTCTTAACAGCGTCAAAATTCCGGAGCTGCGCCGGAGAATCCTGTTCACCCTCGCGGTGATCGTCATCGTGCGTCTGGGCGCGGCCATCAGCACCCCAGGCGTTAACCCGGCCGTGCTCAACGAGTGGTTCCGCAGCACGATGTCGCAGAGTTCCGGCGGCGGAGTGGCGGCGCTCTTCAATTTGTTCAGCGGCGGAGCGCTGGAGAACTGCGCGATCTTTTCGTTAGGCATCATGCCCTACATCAGTGCGTCGATCATGCTGCAGTTGCTCACCGCGGTGATTCCAAAGCTCGGCCGCCTGGCGCGTGAAGATGGCGGGCGCCAGAAAATCATGCAGATGACGCGTTACGCGACGGTCGCGTTGTGCATCGTCCAGGGGTATCTGCTCGCCGTGACGTTCCAGCATCCCGAGTCTTATCAGACGATGCTCCCCGGCATCATGGACACGGTGAACCGTCTCGGCATCCCGTTGGTGGCGGATCTCGGGATTACATTTCGCATCATTACCGTCTTAACCCTGACCGCCGGCACGCTTTTCCTGATGTGGCTGGGCGATCAGATTACCGAGCGCGGGATTGGCAACGGCATCTCGCTGATCATCACGGTCGGCATCGTGGCGCGGCTGCCGGCAGCGTTGGCGCAGGCGTGGAAGACGTTTGTTCCTTCGGGTGAAACCGGCACCAGCCAGGTCAATCCGGCGATCCTCGTCCTGATGATCGCGTTTCTCTTTATCGTGATCGCGGCGGTCATCGCGGTGACGCAAGGCGTGCGCAAGATTACGGTGCAGTACGCGAAGCGCGTGGTGGGCCGGAAGATGTATGGCGGCCAGACGCAATACATGCCGCTGAAAGTGAATTACGCGGGCGTCATGCCGATCATCTTCGCCTGGGCGCTGCTCCTTTTTCCGACCACGATCGTCGGGATGGCGTTTCCAAAACAGCCGCACCGCGCGGATGATTTCCGATGCGCTCGCGCATGGTTGGGCGCACTACGTGGTCCTCGCGCTGATGATCTTTTTCTTCAGCTACTTTTGGGTGGCGACGCAATTTCAGCCCTCACAGATCGCGGACGACTTGAAGAAATACGGCGGTTATATCCCCGGGGTTCGGCCCGGCAAGCCGACCTCGGAGTTTCTCGATTTCACGATGACGCGGCTGACGTTTGCGGGCGCGTTGTTCCTCACGATGATCGCCATCCTGCCGAGCCTTCTCAGCCAGGGATTGAATGTTCCGCAGATCACGGCGCAATTCTTCGGCGGCACCAGCTTGCTGATCATCGTCGGCGTCATGCTCGATACCATGCGTCAGGTGGAGACCCATTTGATCCAGCGGCATTACGACGGCTTCCTCCGTAAGGGACGGATTCGGAGCGGACGCTTCGCGGGCTCGACATATAGCCGCGGAGAAGCCGCGCCCGGCACGACTCTGATGTGGCTCTATGTCGGGATCGCGGTCCTCGTGATCGGCGGCGTGGCCATCTTTGTTTACGGGCGCCAGTGAAACGGCGACTAGTGCTTCTCGGTGCGCCGGGTTCCGGGAAAGGAACTCAGGCGGAAATGATCACGCGGCAGTTCGGGATTCCAGTGACTTCTCCGGGCGCGATCTTGCGGCGCGAGAGAGATCTGGGAACGGCGCTCGGGATTGAGACGGCCGAGGCCGCGCAACGCGGAGATCTGGTGCCCGACAAGATCATCGTCGGCCTGATCGAGGACTGGCTGCGTCTGCACGGCGGACAGGGTTTCGTGTTCGACGGTTTTCCGCGGACGACTCCGCAAGCGGAGAGTTTGCAGTCGATCTTGACCCGCCTGCGCACCCAGCTCGACCTGGCGATTTGGCTGGAGGTTTCCGAGCAGACAGTGGCTGATCGCATCGCTCACCGGCTGCAATGTCAGGCGTGCGGATTCACCACCAGCGAAACGAGCGCGGTCTTCGCGGAGCGCCCGATTTGTCCGTACTGCGATGGACCACTGATTAGGCGCACCGACGATGATGAGGCAGTCCTGCGCCATCGGCTGGAGGAATTCAACGCCAAGACGCAGCCTCTGGCGGCCTTTTACGGCGACCTTCGAGCATTGCACCGGATTGATGGCAATCGGGACCGCGATGAGGTCTTCGCCGACATTTCGCATCTGATCGAACAGGCGTCATGATTCCGATCAAGAGCAGCAAGGAGATCGAAAAAATGCGGCAGTCCTGCCGTACGGCGAGCGAAATTCTCGAACGGGTGAGCGAGTTGGTCCGACCCGGGATTTCGACCAAAGAGGTGGATGAGGCTGCGGCCGATCTCATGCAAGACGCGGGGGTAAAGAGTGCGTTTCTTGGCTATCGCCTCGGCCATCGCGTTTTTCCGGGAAACATTTGCATCTCGCTGAATGACGAAATCGTCCACGGCATCGGCAGCCAGCGGCGGATTCAATACGGCGACATCGTGAAACTGGACATCGGCGTGATCGAAGACGGCTGGGTGGGGGACACGGCCTCGACCGTGGCCGTCGGGATGATCGACGCGCGGACGGAGAGATTATTGCGCGTGACCGAGAACGCGTTACGGCTGGCGATCGATTCCATGGCCGAAGGGGTTCGGCTGGGTGACGTCTGCGCCACCATCGAGGAGGAGGCGGCGCGCAACGGGTTTGCGGTCGTGCGTGAGTTCGTCGGTCACGGCGTGGGCCGAAAGCTGCACGAAGAGCCGCAGGTGCCGAACTACGGCAAGCGCGGGAGCGGCCCGCGTTTGAAGGCGGGCATGACGCTGGCGATCGAGCCGATGATTAACTCGGGAACGGCTACCGTGCGGTTATTGGAAGATGGCTGGACAGTCTGCACCGCGGACGGAATGGCCTCGGCCCATTTCGAGCACACGGTTTTGATTACGAAAGACGCGCCGGAAATCCTCACCTGGCGCGGGAAGACGCAGTTGAAGTAATGACGCGGTCTAACGGCGAAATGTGGCGCGATTTCGATTCGCAGGTTGCCACACGAAAAAGTTCTGCTAGAAGTTCCACCCTACGATTTGTCGAAGGGGCGAAGGACGTTTCGCCAGTAGTGACATCGCGGAGCCGATCTCCGCGTTTTTCGTCTCGTGGAATATGAAAGTTCGACCCTCAGTTAAAAGACTTTGTGAAGCGTGCAAGATCGTGAAGCGCAAGAATGTTGTGCGCGTGATTTGCAAAAACCCGCGCCATAAGCAGCGCCAAGGATAGGAAATTTATGCCCCGCTTGCTTGGAGTTGAAATCCCCTCGGAGAAACGCATCGAAGCGTCGCTCACTTACGTTTACGGAATTGGCCCGACGACCTCGAAGCGCATTCTCGAGCAAACGAACATCGATCCGAATCTGCGCGCGAAAGACCTCACGCCCCAGCAGCTCAACGACATCATTCATGCGATCACCGGCAACAAGGTCATGATCGAGGGCGATCTCCGCCGCGAGTTGCAGAGCAACTTGAAGCGCTTGCAGGCGATCAATTGTTATCGCGGGATCCGGCATCGGCGGAGTCTTCCGGTGCGCGGCCAACGGACCTCAACCAATGCGCGGACGCGCAAAGGACCGCGGAAGACGGTCGGCGTAATTCGAAACAAGGACGCCAAGGCCGGCAAGACCTAGACCGCGGCAGATCAACCTTAGGATTTAGACATGGCAGATTCAGAAGAGAAGAAACCGGCGAAAGCGCCTGCGGAGAAGAAGCCCAAGGCACCGAAGCCGGAAGCAACCGTCGCTCCCGAGGCACCGGCTGGAAGTTCCAAGGGCGAATCGGCGCCGCCGGAGCCAGTCGCGGCCCCGGCTGCGCCGGAGCAACCTGCCGTTGCAGCAAGCACGCCTGCTGCCACCGCTGAGGCTCCAGCCAAACCGGCGAAAAAGGTTAAGGCGAAGAAAGAGGAAGCCGTCGCTGAGCCGGTAAAGGAGAATCTCTCGCTCGATCCGAACGACGTTGAAAAGCCGAAGATCATCAAGGCCAAGGGGAGCAAGAACGTTCATACCGGGATTGCCCACGTGCTTTCCACTTTTAACAATACGATCGTCACGATCACGGACCTGAACGGCAACGTGATCGGTTGGTCGAGTGCGGGCAAAGTCGGTTTTAAGGGCTCGCGCAAGAGCACGGCGTATGCGGCGCAAATGGTGGCGCAGGACGCTTCGCGTCAGGCCATGGGGCACGGCTTGAAGGAAGTCGAAGTGCTGGTGCGAGGACCGGGCGCCGGCCGTGAATCCGCGGTGCGCGCGCTCCAGGCCATCGGCCTCGATCTAACGGTGATCCGCGACGTCACGCCGGTTCCTCATAACGGCTGCCGGCCGCCGAAACAGCGCCGCGTCTGAGTTTCTCCTTCCGACTTTTCACTTTCTACTTTTTCATCATGGGCAGATACACCGGACCGAAAACCAAAGTGAGCCGCCGCTATGGCGTGCCTCTTTTTGGACCCTCGAAATCTCTTGAGCGGAAGAATTATCCGCCAGGGATGCACGGCCCGAAAGGTTCGCGCCGCAAGCAATCGGATTACGCGGTCGCCCTCGGCGAGAAGCAAAAACTGCGATACCAGTACGGCCTCTTGGAAAAGCAATTCCGCCGGATATTTCAGACGGCTTTGCAGAAGCGCGGCGTCACCGGCGAGACGCTCCTGCAGCTGCTTGAGACGCGGCTCGACAACGTGGTCTTCCGTCTGGGTCTCGCCAACACCCGGAGCGGCGCGCGTCAGTTAGTCTCCCACGGGCACGTGCAGGTGAACGGACGGAACGTCAATATCTCCTCCTACAATGTGAAGGCTGGCGACGAAGTGAAGATCAAGGACAGGCCGAAGTCGCGTCAGCTCGCGCTGCGCAATCTTGAGCTCACCCAGATCGCGCCGGTGCCGGACTGGCTGATGGCCGATCGTGACGCGCTCAGCGGCAAGGTCGCGCGGATCCCAGCCCGCGACGAAATGCAACCGATGGTTAACGAGCAGTTAATCGTCGAGTTGTACTCGCGTTAGGACCTTAAGGGGAGACGCGTCGCGCGCTTGGTGCGCGACGCTCGTTATTCCGGGCGAGCGGAACTTTCTTTGCGGTTGAGGCTAATGCCGTCATACTTGTAATCATGCTCCGCATGCTGGGATTGTTCGCGTTTATTTTCAGCGCGACATTCGGCACGGCCGCGACCCGCACGGTCACGACTACACTCGATAGTGGTCCGGGTTCGCTGCGACAGGCGATCGCGGATTCCGCTCCCGGCGACATCATTACGTTCGGATTGCCCTCGCATAGCACGATTCAGCTCACGAGCGGCGAACTCACAATCGACAAGAATTTGACCATTTCTGGACCGGGCGCTTCGGAGTTGACGGTGTCAGCAAGTAATGTCTTTCCGCTCGAATTCAGAGTCTTCAGCGTCGGACCTGGCAGCCTTAGCGTCACGCTTTCTGGTCTTACTTTGGCACACGGAGGAGGGTTCCTGCTCTCCGGCGGTGGATTGCTGAACCAAAGCACCGGTAACGTCGAACTGCATGGTTGCGTAGTCATCGGAAACTCTGCGGGCGTCGCGGGCGGCGGCGTTTATAACTCAGGCAGGCTGGCAATCGTTGCCTGCGTCATTTCCGCCAACCGCGTCGGGGGGCTCGAAAACTCTCGTTATGGCGGGGGCATTTTCAACGCGGGGTCTTTAACTGTTATCAACAGCACGATCGCCGCCAACACAGTTAGGTCGTCTCATCAATCTTTAGGTCTCGAAAGGGGCGGCGGGATTTGCAGCACGGGCGATTTGTACGTCGGTAATAGCACGATTTCCGGTAACGACGCCGCTCTAGGCGGGGGAGGCGGTATCGGCGTTACTGGCGGCACCGCCATCTTTACGAATGTCACGGTGTCCGATAATAGCCCGGGAGGTATCTCCACTGCTAACGCCCAGAGCCAGTTGCGAAATAGCATCATCGCGGGGAATCGCGCGTTTTCGTCTACAAGGGACATCTTCGGGCCGATTACATCACTTGGTTATAACCTCGTTGGCGACGGCAGGGACGCTACGATTGTCGAGACGACCGGCGATCAGATCGGAACAGCTGCGAACCCGCTCGATCCGCTGCTGGGCCCCTTGCAAGACAACGGCGGATCCACGCCAACTCATGCTTTGCTCCCGGGCAGCACGGCAATTGACAAGGGAGGTAGTGCCGATGGTCTCACAACCGATCAGCGAGGCCGGGGTTTTCCGCGGACGTTTGACGATCCCGCAAATCCGAATGCCCACGGTGGGGATGGCACGGATATCGGAGCTTTCGAAGTTCAAACTACCACGGAGCAGCCGGCCAGGCTGGGCAACATCTCAAGTCGGGCGCGGGTTGAGACGGGCGACAACGTTTTGATCGGCGGGTTTATTATTAGTGGAACTCAGCCCAAAAAGGTTCTTATCCGGGCCATCGGACCTTCCCTGCCGATTACCGATCGTCTCGAGGATCCGACGCTGGATTTGTTCGGTCCCTCTGGCCTGATCGATTCGAATAATAATTGGGTAGATTCTCCCGATAGGCAGAGGATCATTGAGACGACGATCCCGCCCACCAACGACTTGGAGTCGGCGATTATTGCGGATTTGCCGGCCAACAAGAACGCGTATACCGCGATTGTTCGCGGGTTGGAGAACAGCACCGGCATCGGTCTGGTCGAAGTTTTCGATCTGGATGCGTCGGTTAATTCAAGGTTAGCGAACATCTCCTCGCGAGGATTCGTCCAAACCGGCGACAAGGTGATCATCGGCGGCGTCATCGTGCAGGGTCAAACTTCTGCGAGAGTAATCATCCGGGCGATCGGGCCGTCACTGGGTGTGACAGGCGCCCTCGCCAACCCGACCTTGGACCTCCGAGACGAAAACGGCACTCTATTGCAAGCCAACGATGATTGGCGGAGCGATCAAGAGGCCGAGATCGTGGCCACAACTATTCCGCCCTCAAACGATCTGGAATCGGCTATTGTCCGTACCTTGCCGCCCGCGAATTACACTGCGATCGTGCGAGGCGTAAATGACGCGACGGGCATCGCTCTCATCGAGGTCTACGATCTTCGTTAGGGGATCGATTTATCGCCAGCAGGTGGCGGAGTCAGCAACTCGAGCGCTTTGCTGTAGCTGCGCCGTTGCAGGAAATGGCGCAACTGCGGATCGGCTGTCGGCTCCAGTCGCTGCTCGAGTTGCTCGATTTTTTCTGAGACCGCTTGCAAGCGCGCGGTGTGCCGGGCCTCATCGCGCCGGCTCTCTTCATCCGAGATTATCGCGAGGCGCTCGCGCAAAGCCCCCGCGAGGTCGCGGTAAATTTCCGTCATCGGAAAAGCTTGAAACGCACGACCGTTTCGCGCAAGCGTCCATTCGTGCCGGATGATGAAAGCAAGCGGATCCTGATAGTCGACGACGACGTGGGCTTAATGCGGGTGACGCGAGAAGCCTTGACGTCGTTTCTGAAATGCGAGGTCGATACCTCGCCAAAGCCCGAGTATGGCTTCGAGCTTGCGCTGAAGAAACGCTACGATTTGCTGATCTTCGATTTTTCGATGCCGATGATCGACGGCGCGATGCTTTTCTTCCTGATCGGGAAAGCGTACGAAAATAGTCGAGCCGCCACAAATAGTTCCACCGCTCCTGCTCATTTCCGGCCGGGGCGATGAAGAACGCGCGCAGGAGCTCTTGAAAGAGCCGGGCGTGCGCGGGTTGATCGCCAAGCCCTTCGCAATCAATCGGCTTCTGGAAAAGGTGAGGGAGTGCGTGCCGGGCATACAGCTTCGCCCTTGAAGGGCCGCAGCGGTGCGAGGATGGATCTGCCAGGATACAATCCCTTAGGATTGAGCCTGCCGAGCTTCTTCCAGCAATTGCCGCCGGGCCTCCAGCCAGTCTTTTGCGGGATCACCCTGCAGCGCGAGTTGCACTCGACGTTCTGCGATGAAGTAGGCGCGCAGACGGATATCGGCGTCGGACGGTCCCTTAGGCTTTGCGACACGAACTCGTTTGGGAGAGGCGGTTTTCTTCGCGGTCGTCTTTTTCGATGCTGCCTTCCGAGCTGGTTTTTGGGCGGCTTGAGCGGGCTTCTTCGGCAACGCCGCTAGCTCGTTGGGGGCGGAGGCGGCTCCGTTGGGTGGTTGGGTCTTGGATTGTTTGCTCACGTGTTTCTAAATTTTGTGGCGTGACCGTTCGCTGCCTCTGCCCCGCTTGGCAAGTGGATTTTCGCAAAGCGTTTGCCTCCGGCGCAGCTTTTCGCGTACGGTGCGCGCGTGCGGCACTTCGTCTTCCGTTGGATGGTCACGACGATCGCGGTGATGGTGGCCTCGGCCTTCATCCGTGGCATCCGTTACGACGGCGTGGCGAACCTGATCGGCGCGGCGCTGCTGCTCGGCATCCTGAATGCTTTTGTTCGCCCCGTGCTCTTCATCCTGAGCGCGCCGCTCATTTTGCTGACCTTGGGATTATTCATTTTCGTCGTGAACGGCCTGCTGCTCAGATTGGTGCCGACGTTCGTCCCCGGGTTCCACGTTGATGGCTTTAGCGCCGCGTTCTGGGGCGCCATCGTCATCGGAATTGTGAGCTGGATGCTGAGCGCATTCTTCCGCGGGAGCGACGGCCGCGTGCATGTGCTGACGCATCACACGCAGATCAAGCGCGTCCAAGGGCGGGTGATCGATCCGAGCGAAAGCAATCCGCAATGACCTACTGCCTCGGGATGCTCTGTCGGAGCGGCGCTGTCTTTCTCTCCGATTCGCGCACCAGCGCAGGGATGGACAACATCACCATGCGCAGCAAGATGCGAGTCTTCGAGAAGCCGGGAGATCGCGTGATTTGCATCATGAGTTCGGGCAATCTTTCCCTGACGCAGGCGACGCTGGCGATGATTGATGAGGACCTCGTGCTAGGCGATGGCGAGTCGAAGAGAAAACACATCATGAATCGGCAGACGTTTTACGAGACGGTGCGTTACGTCGGTTCCAAAGTGCGCGCGGTGGAAAAGCGCGATCGCGCCGCGCTGGAGGCCGACGGTTTCGCTTTCAACATCAACCTCATCGTGGGCGGACAGATCGCGGGCATGGCTCCGGAGGTGCATCTGATTTATCCGCAGGGGAACAGTATCCACGCCACGCAGGATTGCCCGTTTCTGCAGATCGGTGAAACGAAATACGGCAAGCCGATTCTCGATCGCGGATTCAGTTATGAGACCGAGCCTGAAAGATGCCGTGAAGTTCGGCGTGGTCTCGCTCGACGCGACGATGCAAAGCAATGTCTCGGTCGGGCCGCCGGTGGACATTCTGTGTTACAAGAGCGATTCGCTGCAGGCGAACATGCGCACCCGCCTGGATGAGGCCGATCCTTATCTGGAAGAGATTGGCCGGAAGTGGCAGGACGGGGTCATCAAGCTGGTGAAACAGATGCCGGCGGCTGATTTCGCCAAGCCGGTGATGGGTTTCGCGGGCGCCGGCTGAGTTCGTCATCGAACCGCGCCGACACCGGCCATTACGTCGTCGAAAGGCCACCGGATTTTCGAGGCGCGCGACGAGGCCGAGTTGCACCGCCTTGAATCGACGACGGCGTCGCGCAAAGTCTGGAATGGGCTGGTCTGCTTCCTGCTTTAGACCCATCTGCAGTCACCAAGCTCCATCCAACTATGTCCACTCGTCTTAACCACCTCCTCTGCCGAGCGGCAGCGTTGCTCAGCGCAGCGTCCGTTTCGCAAGCGCAACTCAGTCCACCTGCGCCGACTCGCGAACGCTCCGGCGACCACAAAAGGGCCCGACGGTTCCAACATGACGCTCGTCCAGGCTTCGACTCCTCCAGCGGCTCCGGTAGCCACCCCCGGAGCGCCGATCGCGTCCGCGCCCGAGACCGACAGTATTGCCGAGAATGGCGGAGTCGGGGTGCGTGAATTTCAGGGCGACGAAGTCGGCCAGGTGCTCCGCCTGCTCGCCCGTCAGTCCAAGATCAACATGGTGGTGAGCGATCAGATTCCTCCGAACACGACGGTGACGATGCGTCTCGAGGACGTGACTGCGTTGCAGGCCATCGCGATCATCGTGAAGGCCAAAGGGCTCTTCATGGACAAGATCGACAACGTTTACTACATCAAGACCGGCGCGGAGCGGACGGCGGAGCCAACGGAGAGCGACAGCTACCAGTTCAGCTATGCGCGCGCAAACGACACCGCGCCGCTGCTCGGCGGCACAGCTCGCGAGCGGGGTTGCGCCGCAGGTGGACGAGCGCACCAACACCATCTTCTATCGCGAAACGCGCAGCAACATCGACAGCATCCGCAAGTTCCTGGTGCAGATCGACAAGCCGACCAAGCAGGTCATGATCGAAGCGCGGTTGGTGGAAGTGACGGCCAATCCGAAACAAAGCTACGGAATCAACTGGGCCGGCGTCGTGGGCGGCGCGGCCAATCCACAGACGATTCGCTATTCCGGCACCAATCGGCGAGACCGAGCCACGGCCGGGACGGGCTAACCCCGACCAACTTCAAGTCTGGGACAATCCAGGCAGCTCCGCAATTTTCTCGGCAACCTCGGTAAGCTCGCCGCGGGTCAATTCGCGATCCTCACCGTGCCGCAAATGTCCGTGACGGTGCGAGCGCTCAATGAAGACGCCGATGCGGAATTTCTCGCGAACCCGCGGATCGTTACCGCGGACAACCAGCAGGCCAAGATCGAAATCAGCCGGGCCCAGCCGGTGCCGCAGCTCAACTTCAACGAACAAACCGCGACTGCCGTCTTCGGTGGTTTCCAGGACAAAAAATTCGGCAACACCCTCATCGTGAAGCCGTCCGTCAATAAGGACAACTTCATCACCCTCTCGGTAAAACCCGAGATCAGCAACAAGGTGGGAGATGCCACCTTCGTTTTCGCTGGCGCCACCGTCGCCAGTCCGATCATCGACACGCGCTCACTCGATTCCAACGTCCTAATCAAGAGCGGCGATACGCTCGCGATCGGTGGATTGATTCAGGATGAAACGGCGAAGTCGCGAACCAAGGTTCCGATTGCTGGGTGACCTCCCGGTGCTCGGATATTTGTTCTCAGAGAGACTGAACGCGCGGGTGAAGCGCAACCTGCTGGTTTTCGTTACCCCGACGATCATCGACCAACATTACGGCACGGGCCTGGAGGACCAGGTCAGTGGCTTGCATCACACCGGCGAGGAGTACGCAGATCCGAATGGCTGGCGCAACAACGCGAAAGGCGCAGTCCGACTGGTGCCGACTTCGAACCGGCAGAATGTCGCCGATTATCCGAAACCCGGGACTCCACCGGCACCGGCCAAGGGTCGGGAACGGCAGGGTAAGGTTTATGAGCCGACGCCAAGGATCGCGAGTACTAAGCAGCAAGAGAATCTGGGGTTGTGAGGGGGCGAGTTCTCGAGTGGAGGGCCCGCCCTCTTTGTTTTCACCGGTCGCCGAGCGCGCGCTTCGGATTCAGTTCGCGAGATATTCCTTCAAGCGCTCGCGCAATTCGCGTGCGAGCACGAAAGAGCAGGCTCTTTACTGCGGGCACTGATTGCTCCAGCACCTCCGCGATTTGCTCGTAGCTCAGCTCTTGGTAGCGGCGGAGAACGACGGCCAGGCGTTGTGTTTCGGGAAGATCGGCGATCGCCGCATCGATCGTGCGGTGCAGTTCGTCCTCGAGGAGCGACGCATCCGGGCTGGACGCGCGCTCATCCTTCAACTGCATCTCCTCGTCCTCCGGCTCAGCCTGCAGCGGCGTGACCGGATGGCGTTTTCGCCGCCGCAGTTCGTTGAACACGAGGTTGCGCGTGATCTTGAGCAGCCAGGTGGTGAACTTCGCGCGCGGGACGTAGCGTTTCGCACTTTTCCAGACACGCACGAAGACCTGTTGGGCGACGTCCTCGACGTCGGAGTTGTCTCCCAGCATTCGGCCGACGGTTCCGGCGACCAGCGCCTGATGCTTTTCCACCAGCCGTTCGAAGGCGACCATATCTCCTGCGCTCACCAGTTGCATCAGGCGAACGTCCTCGCCATCTGCGTCAGGATTGCCCGTGGACACTGAATCTTGGCGGGACATCGCTCAGGTAAGACGGCTGGCGAGGAAGGCTATTGCAATAAACCCGCGACATCGACGCTTCGTCGCGGTCGCTCATTGCTGATACGGTTGCCGGGGTGCTTTCTGTTGCACCCAAGGCGCGGCGTGTGCATCATTGCCTCGCTAATTGCCGCCTCAAGTCCTGATGAATTTTTCTCTCATTCCCGCTGACCTTGCGACCCATCGCCGAGAAGGTCGCGGCGGCGAGCGCATCAGTGAAGCGGAGGCGCTTCAATTGTATTCTTCAAATGACTTAAGTGCGCTTGGGATAATGGCGACGGCCGTGCGGGAACGGAAGAACGGCAACTTCGCCACCTACATTCACAACCGCTACATCAACTACTCGAACATCTGCATTCTTTCCTGTCAGTTCTGCGCTTTCGCCGCGCGCAAACGCGACGCGCACGCTTTCGAGCACTCGATCGATGAGATTGTCGTCGCAGTGCGGGAGGCGCTCCTTCTTGGAGTCACGGAGGTCCACATGGTCGGTGGATTGCACCCGACCTTGAAGAGGGACTGGTATCTCACGCTCCTCCGCCAGCTGCGCGCGCTCGATCGCGGATCTGGTGATTAAGGCTTTCACCGCGATCGAGATTCGGCATCTCGCGCGAACGCATTTTCAAACTGCCGATCGCGGAGACACTCGGTCTCTTACGCGATGCCGGGCTCGGTTCTTTGACTGGCGGCGGGGCGGAGATTTTCGATCCGGTCGTGCGTGACGAAATCTGCCGCGGCAAGGAGAGCGCGGAGGAATGGCTCGAAGTCCACCGGACGTGGCACCAGATGGGTGGCCGCAGCACGGCCACGATGCTTTACGGGCACATCGAAACGCTCGCGCAGCGGGTCGATCATTTGCGGCAGTTACGTGAACTTCAGGATGAGACTGCTGGTTTTACGGGTTTCGTTCCGTTCGCCTTCGAACCGCAAACGCCAGTCCTCGCGCACATCAAGCGGGCGGGCGCGATCGAAGAACTGCGCAACCTTGCCGTCAGTCGCATCTATCTCGACAACTTCGATCACATCACCGCCTACTGGGTTTCGATGGGGCTCCCGCTTGCGCAGGTCTCGCTCAGCTACGGCGTAGACGATCTGCACGGCACCATTATCGAGGAGAGAATCTTCCACATGGCCGGGGTGCAAACTCCGCAGCAGCAAACGATCGCATCGTTGGAAAACGCGATTCGCGAAGCCGGTCGCATCCCGGTGCAACGCGACAGCTATTACAACCATCTTACTTCTGCGGGGCGAATCGCGCGCACCACGGCGACATCGGCCGAGCCAGAGCTGGCCTGCGCGTGACCGAAGGCGCTGACGTCGCCCTTCGAATTGGCTGCGTCCAGTACCTCAACGCCCGGCCGTTGATTCACGGCTGGCATGGCCCGGTGGATTTCGATCATCCCGCGACGCTCTGCCGAAAACTGGCCGCGGGCGAACTGGACGTCGCCCTCGTTTCCAGCTTCGAGTATCTACGCAATCCCATCTACACGATCGCCGATGACCTGGCGGTCGCGGCGGATGGTCCGGTTTACAGCGTCTTTCTCGCGTTGGCTGGGGCGATTGAGGAGGTGGAAGAAATCGAACTCGACCCGGCTTCACAAACATCGGTAAACCTCTTGCATTGCCTTCTGGCCGAACGTCGACTTCGACCGCGTGTGGCCCAGGCTTCTTTGGGCGACCAGAAGCCGATCACCCGCAGTCGCGCGAAACTGATGATCGGTGACCAGGCGATCCGCTTTCGGCAGCGACACGAAACGGACTACGGATATTGGGATCTTGCCGCGCAATGGAAACTGAGCACCGGCTTACCCTTCGTTTTTGCGCTCTGGCTGATTCGACCGGAAGTGGAGAATGCTCGAGATCATCGCGAACTCGCTGCGGAAACGACGAGACGCGAATCTGGCGTCGCTCGATCAGGTCATTGCCGCCCAGGAGACGTTTTCGCCCGAGTTTTGCGCACATTACTTCCGGGATTGCCTGCGCTATGAATTCGGAAACGCGGAGAAGGAAGGTCTCTTGAGGTTCCGTTTCCTCTGCGAAAAGCACGGGCTTTTGCAGCCAAGCGCGACCGCCCTGCGACTCGTTTAACTCCGTCCCCGGGGACAGCGCATCGCGCGCGTGTTGTCATCATTCTCGCGCACGGATAAAATGAGCGGTGGATAGACGTTGGATTATTGCCCCGCCAGACGAAGCGGATGTTTCCGGCATTCCCTGGGCGGAGCTTTGCGGGTTGCCCTGCATCGCGAATCTTCTGAAGCGAAAGGGCTTCGGCTGCGCGGATGAAGTGCAGGCATTCCTGCAACCGCGTCTTCGCTCCCTCAGCGATCCTTTCCTGCTGCCGAACATGGACACTGCCGTCGCGCGCATCTTACGAGCGATCGACCAACGGGAGCGAATCGTCCTGTTTGGCGATTACGATGTCGATGGCGTGACCTCGCTCGCTCTTCTCGCCGAGATGCTGCGCGCCTACGGCGCCGCTCCGGAATTGTTCCTGCCGCTGCGCATGGAAGAAGGTTACGGCCTGAGCCTCGAGAGCGTTGATCGTTGCTGGGAGCAGTTTCATCCACAACTCTTGATCGCGGTCGATTGCGGCACTTCATCGGTCGCCGAGATCGAGGAACTGAACAAACGAGGCACGGATGTGATTGTCCTCGATCATCACGAGCCAAAATCGGCACTGCCGGATTGCGTCGCGGTGGTGAATCCGAAGATCTCAAGCGAATGCGCTCTCCGATATCTCTGCAGCGTTGGGATCGTCTTCAAACTTTGCCACGCGTTGCTCAAGACGCGGCCGCTGGCGGGCTTCGATCTGAAGGCGCAACTGGATTTGGTCGCGCTTGGAACCGTGGCGGACATCGTGCCGCTCGAAGGCGAAAATCGGCTGCTCGTCCATCACGGTCTTCGGCAGATCGCGCGCGCGCAGCGTCCCGGGATTCGGAAACTGATGGAAGTGGCGGGAGTGCGTCCTCCGGTTTCCGCGGAGGACATCGGTTTTCGTCTCGGGCCGCGCCTGAATGCCGCCGGTCGCCTAACGACTGCGGAAAAAGCGCTCCAGCTTCTGTTGACGCATGACGTAAGTGAAGCGGCGGAGCTGGCCGCGGTGCTCGATACGCAGAATCGGGAGCGACAGAGCGTCGAAAAGACGATCTTCGCCGCGGCCGACGAGCAGGTCACGCGAGAGTTCGATCCATTGCGCGACGCGGCCATCGTTGTCGGGGCGCGGGAGTGGCATCCGGGCGTGCTCGGAATCGTCGCCTCGCGTCTCGCGCGAAAATATCATCGACCGACGATCGTGATCGGCTTCGATGCGGAAGGATCAGGGAAGGGGAGCGGGCGGAGCATCGAAGGCCTCTCGTTAGTCGAAGCTCTGGGGCGTTGCGACAAATGGCTGGAGAAATTTGGCGGCCACGAGATGGCCGCTGGTCTGACGATTCGAGAGGAAAACTTCCCGCAGTTCGCCGCCGACTTTCGCCGGGTGGCGGGCGAGCTTCTTTCCGCCGAAGCTTTGCAACCGCGGCTGCATCTTGATCATGAACTGAGGTTGTCTGAACTGAATGACGAGTTACTGCGCTGGCATGAGATGCTCGAACCTTTTGGGAGCGGAAATGTGCAGCCGACATTTTTTGCCCGCGAAGTCGAGCCGACCGTTGCGCCGCAGGTCTTGAAAGACAAACATCTGGTTCTGCGGCTGCGGCAGCGGAACCACCATGCGCGCGCGATTTTTTTTGATGGCGCCAGCACGGCGCTGCCCGCTCCGCCGTGGGACATGGCCTTTCGGATTCACGCGAATGAATACGAAGGCGAAACGCGCCTGCAGATTCACGTAGAGGCCTGCGCGCGGCCGCGTCGCTCGCGTAATGGAAATCTCGCAGAGGCTGGATGAGTGCGACTGGGTTCCGCGCACCCGGCTCGCGCCATTGCGCCGGCTCGGGATTGAAACAGTCGAAGATCTCCTGACGCATTTTCCGCGACGGCACGAGGACCGGCGGGAGTTTGCCGGATTTCCACGGGAGGAAAGCGACACGCCGATTTGCATCTGCGGCGAAGTAACGAAGACCTCGATGCGACGCTTCGGCGGCTGGAAGAAGATTTTCGAGGCGACCTTGCAGGAGGCGGATGCGAATGCGCTCAGCCAGCCGCTCGTGCTCCGCTGGTTCAATCTGCATTATGTCCAGAAGATGATCGCGACCGGTCAGCGATTGGTCGTCTTCGGGAAACCGCGACTGCGCGGTCAGCGCATTTGCATGGAGCATCCGGAGTTCGAGGTGATCGAAAACGATGACGAAATCTCGATTCACTTTCGCCGGATCACGCCGATCTATCCCGCGACGGAAGGGCTTTCGCAGCGCGTCTTCCGCGGACTCTTGTTTCATGCGCTGGAGAATCTGAGCGACGATGACGTCGAGACGCTGTTGCCGCGAAATCATGCGGTCGGGGAAAGGAGGAGCGCCTTGCAGCAGATTCATTTTCCCGAGAGCACAGAAGCGCTGGCGGCGGCACGCGAGCATCTGGTCTTCTCCGAGTTTTTCGCGATGCAGATGATGATTGCTTCCCGGCGCGCGACGGCGGCGGCGCGGCCGGGGCAGCCGCATTGCGGACCGGGCGAAATGCTGGAGCAATTCCTGCGCGGGTTGCCCTTCGATTTCACAAACGCGCAGGCGCGTGCGTTGACAGAGCTTCGGCGTGATCTCGCGTCGAAGCAGCCGATGAATCGATTGCTGCAAGGCGATGTCGGTTCCGGCAAAACTGTCGTCGCCATCGGGCGCGATGCTTCTCGCGGTGGAAGCGGGGTTTCAGGCCGCGTTCATGGCGCCAACGCAAATTCTCGCGGAGCAACATTACGCAGTGCTGCGGCGTTGGCTCGAGCCGCTGGGGACCAGGCTGTCTCTCCGAACCTCGGCCCGCCAGGAGGAGACGTTCCTGCCATTGCTCGAACGAGCCGACACGGCGGACATCATCATCGGCACCCATGCCTTGCTCTACGAAGGGGTCTCGTTTGAAAATCTCGGACTGGCCGTGATTGACGAGCAACATAAGTTTGGCGTCTCACAGCGCGCGCGCCTAACGACACGTGAGCCGGCGCCGGATGTGCTCGTGATGACGGCCACGCCGATTCCGCGCACGCTCACGATGACGGTTTACGGCGACCTCGATGTCTCGGTTATCGACGAGATGCCGGCGAATCGCGGCAAGATCGTCACCGCGGTTCGCGACGAGTCGAAGCTCGGCGAAGTGCTGACCTTTTTGCGAAAGGAACTGGAAGCGGGACGGCAGGCTTACGTCATTTATCCGTTGATCGACGAGAGCGATAAACTCGACGTGAAGGCGGCGGCGGCGGAGTTCGAAGTCTGGCGCGAACGACTGCGTCCGTTTCGTTGCGATCTCTTGCATGGGCGCATTCCCGCTCCGGAGAAACAAGCGATCATGGAGCGTTTTCGTCGTGGTGAAACGAGCGCGTTGATCAGCACGACGGTGATCGAAGTGGGCGTTGATGTTCCGAATGCAACCATCATGTTGATCGAGAACGCGGAACGCTTCGGACTGGCGCAGCTGCATCAACTGCGCGGCCGGATTGGTCGCGGCGAACACAAATCGTACTGCATTCTCTTGAGCGAGGAGAAATCGCCCGAGACCGGCGCGAAGCTGAGCCGTGCTGGAGAAAACCAGCGACGGATTTGAGGTGGCGGAAGCGGATTGGGATCAACGCGGCCCGGGCGATCTGCTGGGCACGGCGCAGAGCGGGTTGCCGGTGCTTCAGCTCGGGAATCTAAGAACGGATATGCAACTAATGATGCGCGCGCGTGCGGCTGCGATTGCGATTCTGGAAGGGGATCCGAAGCTGGAAGCGCCCGAGAATCAACGTTTCCGGAAGTTGATTGTCGAAGAACAGGGACGTAGCTTTTCAAACGTTAGCTAATGAAAAATCTGATCAAATTTCTCCTCTTTGTCGGCCTGCTCAGCGCGGGAATTTCCGGACTTTACGATTATCGACTCAAGCATGGCGGTCTGAATCTCGCGGCGCGAACCACTTCGGAAAAATACACCCTCGCTTCGGCGCCCAGCATCGAGCCGAAGTCGGTCGCAACTCTGGACGCTTTGAACCGCGAACGACGTGCTCTCGTCGCGAGCATCGTGCCGTCGGTCGTCAGCATCAAGACCTCGAAGAAGGTGCCGATACGCCGGCAAGGCTGGATCGATCCATTCGAATTTTTCTATCGAAACTCGCGGCAATTCCGGAATCCGAACGAGGAAGCGATGGTGCAAAATTCGCTCGGCTCAGGGGTAATTGTTTCGGCCGAGGGCCACATTATCACGAACAACCACGTGGTCGATCAGGTGGACGATATTGAAGTGCAGATGAGCGATGGCCGGACGAAGAAGGCTCGGCTGGTAGGCGCGGATGCGCTGGTTGATCTGGCGGTCTTGAAGGTGGACGATCCAGGCGTCAAGTCGCTGAAGTTCGGCGATTCTGACGCGGTGCAGGCGGGCGATTTTGTGCTGGCCATCGGGAATCCGTTCGGCTTCGAGGAGACGGTCACGGATGGCATCATCAGCTCGAAGGGGAGACCGAATCGCGTTGATGATTTCGGCGATTATCTGCAAACGAATGCAGCCATCAATCCCGGAAACAGCGGCGGACCGTTGATCAATTTGCGGGGCGAGATCGTTGGTATCAACACCGCGATCATCTCCCGGAGTGGCGGCTCGCAGGGCATCGGATTTGCGATTCCGTCCAACGTCGTCCGGAGCGCCCTCGAGAGTTTGTTGAAAAACGGACGGATCATTCGCGGCTATCTCGGAATTCAAACCAACACGCTGCCAGGCGGACAGGTGAATCAGGCTAGTGACGGCGTGATCGTGGACGATGTCGTCCCCGGTTCGCCCGCGGCTGAGGCGCAACTGCAGCGCGGTGATGTCATCCGGAAATTCGATGGACACGATGTGCGAAGCTTTACCGAACTGCGGAGTCTCGTTTCGCAGGTGGAGTTGAACAAGAAGGTCGACCTGGAAGTGCAGCGAGGCGGCAAGACGTTGAAGGTGACGACCGAGATCAAAGAGCAGCCGATCGATTATCTGACCGCGCGCGCACCGGGCCAACCGCCGACACCGCAGGCCCCGCCGCAAACACCGGATGAAGAAGATCTACAAGACGAGGCTCCCCTCGCGGGAGTTCAGGTGGGTGAACTGACGCCCGAGTTGGCGCGGAATCTCGACGTGCCATCGGGTGTGCGGGGCGTGGTGGTGACGAGCGTGAACGACACTTCGGGCGAACTGCGGAAAGGCGACGTGATCGAAGAGGTCAACCAACAGCCGGTCACATCCGTGGCGGAATACCGCGAGATTGTCGGCGCTTTGGATCCCAACGGCACCCAGGTGCTTTCCGTGTGCCGCGGGCGGACACGCTCCTTCGTAGTCTTGCGCGCGCGGTAATTTTTTGTGGGTCTTTTCCGCCCGGTAAGCACGCTGAGCGGACCTTCGTTTCGAATCATTGAGGTGAATAACCACCAACGTCTGGTGGTCTAAGCTCGAAACGGAACACAATTATGAAACGAATTATTTTGGCACTGACGATCTTCGCTCTTGTTCTGCCTGCCACTCGGCAGGCGGAGGCAGGTGTCGATGTTTCGGTCGATTTCTTTTACAATAACCTCAACTCCGGCGGCAGTTGGGTGGAGGTGGGCGATTACGGCTATTGCTGGCAGCCCGCGGTGGCGGTGAGCAACGACGCTTGGCGTCCCTACACCGATGGCTATTGGGCCTACACCGATGTGGGCTGGACCTGGATTTCAAATGAAGATTTCGGGTGGGCCACCTATCATTACGGTCGCTGGGCGCGCGTGCGCGATCACGGTTGGATTTGGGTGCCGGGTCGGGAATGGGGTCCGGCCTGGGTTTCCTGGCGTACCGGGGGCGATCATGTCGGTTGGGCACCGCTGCCGCCGCGCCGTGGATACGTGAGTGGTGGCGAAGTTGTTTATGAAGGCCGCCCGATCAACGGCTACGTGGACATCGATTTCGATATCGGCCCGGCCTACTACAACTTCGTCGATATCCGCTATCTCGGTGGGAATGGGCTGCGTTCCCGCATTCTGCCGCCGACGCAGAATGTCACCTACATTAGTAACACGGTGAACGTGACCAACATCACGTATGAGAACTCGAAGGTTTACAACCACGGGCCGGACTACAATCGGATGAGTGCCTACTCGGCCCAGCCCATTCAGCGGCTGAAATTGCAGCGCGAGACGAATGTTGATCTCAACACCGCCGCGCGGTCGGGTGCCGTGACGAAGGTCCAGGGCGACACCCTGATGGTGGCAGCGCCGCAACAGTTCAAGCCAGCGGGGAAGTCGGCCGCACCCAAAAATGTCAAAACAAAGATCGCGCAGGATCAACTCGAAACTGGCTGGTCGGGCGTCGCGAACGAAAAAGAGAGAAGCGAGTTGCAGGCGAAAATGAAGAAGGAAGACCGCAAGTCCATTCCTCCACCGGACATCAAGCCGACCAATCCCGCAGCCTTGAACGCGGCCTCCACCGCACCGGGCGCTTCCGCCGCGCCCAGGACTGCCGGGACCCCGAGTTCGCTCGCTCTTTCTCCGGACGGGACGCCTGTGCCGGACGAGCCGCAGAAGGGCAAGGAGAACGGCGACAAGGCGAGTCTCGCCAGGTGCCTGAGGCCGACGCCGGTGTCCGACAGGGATGCTGGCAAAAACAAGCGAGGCAAGAAGGCCAATGCCTCTCAAGCGGCGACCGTGGAGCCAAGCGATTCGACGAGAAACGAGGTGTCTGCCGCATCCGCGGATCGCGGAAATGATCGCAAAGGCAAAAACAGGAAAACGAACCTTGCGGAATCGGTGAGCACGCCCGGAGCAGAAGCCAATCCCGTAGCGGAAGGGAACGCCCCAGAAGCCCACGGCAAGAAAAAGAACGGAAAATCAAACGAGCATACTCGTGAGGGATCCATAGGAAACCCGGCGGAAATTCAGCAAGCGCCCCCACAAATGAAAGCACCGTCGGAAGAGGCAGCGGCGGCGAATTACAACAAGCACGGACACGGCAATCAGAAGAAGGTGCAAGTCGCAACGCAATCAATGCCTCCGCAATCTGCGGTAGGGTACGGGCGGCAGAATGCGCCGAGTCAGGGCGCTCATGTGAAGGCCGAGCGTGGCCAGCAGGGTGGAAAGGAGAAGAAGAGCAAGAAGGAAAAGAAAGGCGACGAGCCTCCTCCTCAATAAATCAGATGATCGAAGTCAATTACCAATCGAGCGACCCCGGAGAGATCCGGGGCCGTTTCGGCTGGTGCAGGCCTCTCGCGTCCGCTCCTGAAGTCAGGCAATAGTTACAACAGTTCGGCGATCTGCACTGCGTTTAGCGCTGCGCCCTTGAGGAGTTGATCACCGGCGACCCAAAAGGAGAGTCCGTTCTCGAGCGCGCAATCCAGCCGGACTCGGCCGACCTGGCAGTTGTCTTTCCCGGCGGCCTCGAGCGGCATCGGATAAATATTGCGCTGGGGTTCATCGACAAGGTCGAGGCCGGGCGCTTTGGCCAGAACTTCGTGCGCTTCATCCACGGAAACTGGCCGTTCGAATTCAGCACTCACGGCGACTGAATGCGCCCGATAAACCGGCACACGCACGCAGGTAACGGAGGCGCGGAAGTCCGGCAGATGCATGATGCGACGACCTTCGTTCTGCATCTTCATCTCTTCCTTCGTGTAGCCATTCTCCAGAAACGTGTCGACGTGCGGAAGAACGTTGAAGGCGATGGGATGTGGATAGACCGTCGGAATAAGCGGCGCGCCGTCGCGCGTCGCTTCGACTTGCCGCCTTCAGCTCTGCGATGGCACGAGCGCCGCTGCCGGAAACCGCCTGATAACTGGCGGCAAAAACCCGTCGAACCCCGAACGCCAGGTGCAGCGGGTAGAGCGCCATCAGCGCGACCGCGGTGGTGCAGTTGGGGTTTGCGATGATTCCGCGATGCCGGGGAACATCGCGCCCGTTGATTTCCGGAATCACGAGCGGCACATCCGGTTCCATCCGGAAGACGGATGAATTGTCGATCACAACAGCTCCGGCATCGCGGGCGATGGGGACGTATTTCCGCGAGAGATCCCCACCCGCGCTGAAGAAAGCGATATCGATTCCGTCGAAGGAATCCGCGCGCAGCTCCTCGACCTTGATCTCTTCCCCGCGAAACGAAACACTCTTTCCGGCCGAGCGCGCAGAAGCAAGCGGGCGCAGCGTCTTGACCGGAAAGGCGCGACGTTCCAGCACACCAAGAAGCTCCACGCCGACCGCCCCCGTCGCGCCGACGATTGCGATGTGGTAGGATTTTTGCATCGGCACCCGCATTCTATCCGGCAAGCACGTGAAGAAAAGTGACCAAACCAGCATTCATGTTTCTGTGGCGCGGCAGCGGTTGACGCTCAAACGTGGCCGCAGAATCGAGCGCACTTTCCCGATCTCGACCTCGAAGTTCGGTCTCGGGAGCAAAGAGGGAAGCATGAAGACACCGATCGGCCGATTCCGCATCGCGGAAAAGATTGGCGACAATCTGCCCCAGGAAACGGTCTTCAAGAGCCGCAAACCAGTTCGCGCATCGGCGAAAGCGCTGCGGTCGGATGATCTCATAATGTCACGCATCCTCTGGTTGGACGGAGTGGAGCCACATAATGCCAACACCTACGATCGCTACATTTACATTCACGGAACAAATCACGAGGAGGCGATTGGCGAGCCCGCCAGCCATGGCTGCATTCGCATGAGGAAGAATGATGTCGCGGAGCTTTTCGACCTCGTGGAGGTCAATACGCCGGTTACGATAGCCGCTCCCAAGCCTCGCCGAGGGCGACCGAGAAAAGGTGAGAAAAGCGTTGCGCCCAGGGTTCGGCATGACTAAATGACGGCAGCAACTTGCTCGGAAAGGAGGCGAAAATATTAAATGAAGATTCTTAAAGCAGTTATGATCGTGGCCATCGCGGCCAGCGCATTGGGCCTGGGGGCGTGCGCGCAGAAGAAGGAGACCGTGGCTCCGGCGCCAAGCTACCACAAATAGCCTCCACCTAGTTGTCCGCCTCCGGATAGCTTTACCTAAAGGCCAGGTCGGCCTCGACCTGGCCTTTTTTGGGTGGACCCCCTGTCGTCGCGATTCCTGGCGACAAGAGGGTCGCCCTTCCGCTAAATAATGGTCATGGAACTAACCGGGCAGCCATTGTCCTTGGTCGAGATCGCGCAAGTGGCGGTCGGCGGCGGAGCTGTGCAGATCGCGAGTTCTGCGCGTCCGCGGATCGAGGCGTCGCGCCGGGTGATCGAGGAGATCATCAAGGGCGATGCGGTCGTTTACGGCGTAAACACCGGTTTCGGAAAACTTTCCGAGGTCCATATCGAGCGGTCCGATCTGCGGCAACTGCAGCTGAATCTGGTTCGCAGCCATGCCTGCGGGATTGGCGCTCCGCTTTCCGAAGCCGAGGCGCGCGCCATGATGTTGCTCCGGGCCAACGTTCTCACGCTCGGCTTCAGCGGGATCCGTCTCGAGGTCATCGAGCTGCTTGCGGAAATGCTGAATCGCGGCGTCTATCCGATGATTCCGGAGAAAGGATCGGTCGGTGCGAGCGGCGATCTCGCACCGCTGGCACATCTGTCTTTGGCTATCGTGGGAGAAGGCGAGGCATTTTACAAGGGAGAGCGTCTTGCCGAGCGGGAGTGCGTTGGATCACGCCGGGCTTCAGCCCGTGACGCTTGGAAGCGAAGGAAGGTCTGGCGCTGCTGAACGGCACACAGGCGATGCACGCGGTGGGCGGGCTGGCGCTCTGGCGCGCCAAGCGCTTGTCGCGCGTCGCGGATGTGGCCGGCGCGATGACGTTGGAAGCGTTAAAGGGAACGCCGACCGCCTTTGATGCGCGCATTCAGAATGCCCGTCCGCACCCGGGCCAACAGGCGGTGGCGGAACATCTGCGCTGGCTGCTGCGCGAGAGCGAGATCAGGGAGTCTCACAAGGTCGGTGATCCACGCGTGCAGGATGCCTACAGTTTGCGTTGCATGCCGCAGGTTCACGGCGCGATTCGCGGCGCGCTGGCTCATTGCGAGGAGGTTCTGGACATCGAATCCGGCTCGGCGACTGATAATCCGCTCGTCTTCGCCGACACTGGCGATGTCCTTTCCGGCGGAAATTTTCACGGCGCGCCGCTGGCGCTCGCCCTCGATTACGCGGCGATTGCGGTGACCGATCTGATGAGCATCAGCGAACGGCGCACCGATCGTTTGGTTAACCCCGATACGAGCGAAGGCTTGCCGCCATTCCTCGCGAAGCACGCGGGGATGCATTCCGGCTTCATGATTCCGCACGTAGCGGCGGTCGCGTTGCTGAACGAAGCGAAGATTCTGGCGCATCCCGCGAGCGTCGATAATCTGCCGACATCGGGCGGAAAGGAGGATCATGTTTCAATGGGAATGACAGCGGCGCTGAAGTTGCGCACGATCGTGGAGAACGCGGAGAACTTGATCGCGATCGAACTGCTCGCGGCAGGCACGGCACTGGAGTATCGGCGTCCTTTGAAAGCGGGAGCGGCGTGGAAGTGCGCCTTCGAGAAATTGCGCTCAATGGTTCCCGCACTCGAGGAGGATCGCGCGTTGTCTGGCGATATCGCGCGCGTCGCAGACGCGATCCGTGCCGGAGAATTCGATAGCGAAATGGAAAAGATATGAGCGGAAAGCGAGTGATCCGTGCGCCACGCGGCGCGGAGCTGAGCTGCAAAGGCTGGCATCAGGAAGCTGCGCTCCGGATGCTGATGAACAATCTCGATCCGGAGGTGGCCGAGGATCCCGACCGACTGATTGTCTACGGCGGAACCGGCCGCGCGGCGCGCAGTTGGGAAGCGTTCGATGCGATCGTGCGATCGCTTCGCGAGCTGGAGAATGACGAAACGCTGCTCGTGCAATCCGGCAAGCCGGTCGGCGTTTTCCGCACGCACGATGAAGCGCCGCGGGTCTTGATCGCGAATTCCAATCTCGTCGGCCAGTGGTCGAACTACGCGGAGTTCAATCGGCTCGAACGACTCGGCCTAACGATGTATGGCCAGATGACGGCCGGCTCGTGGATCTACATCGGCAGCCAGGGCATCGTTCAAGGCACATTCGAAACTTTCGCGGCCGCGGGTGAACGGCATTTTGGCGGCTCGCTCGAAGGAAAATTTGTCGTCACTGGCGGCCTCGGCGGAATGGGTGGCGCGCAGCCGCTGGCCGCGACGATGAATGGCGCGCTTTTCCTCGGCATCGAGGTCGATCGCGACGCGAATCGAGAAGCGATTGACAGAGCGGTTATTGCGACAAGATCGCGCGCTCGCTCGATGAAGCGCTGCAGATGATCGACACGGCGCGCGCGAAAAAGGAGGCGATCTCGGTCGGTCTGGTCGGCAACTGTGCCGACGTTTTGCCGGAGATGGTCGAAGCGCGGTATCGTTCCCGACATTCTCACCGATCAAACGAGCGCGCACGACGCGCTCAACGGCTACGTGCCGAACGGAATGACGCTGGCGGAAGCGCTGCAGTTGCGCGCGAAGAATCCGGACGAATACATCGAGCGCTCGATGGCAGCGATGGCGGTGCATGTCGAGGCGATGCTGGCGTTGCAAAAGCGAGGCGCGATCACTTTTGATTACGGGAACAACATTCGCACCCAGGCGAAAAAGGCCGGCGTGCGAGAAACGCATTCGATATTCCCGGCTTCGTTCCGGAATATATCCGACCGCTCTTTTGCGAAGGGAAAGGACCGTTTCGTTGGGTCGCGCTGAGTGGCGATCCCGCCGACATCGCGCGCACCGATCAACTCGCGCTCGAGATGTTTCCCGAGAACACAATTCTCGCGCGCTGGATGAAACTGGCGCAGGAGCGAATCCATTTTCAAGGATTGCCCGCGCGTATCTGCTGGTTCGGCTATGGCGAGCGCGCCGAGTTCGGCCTCGCCATGAACGAACTGGTGAAGCGCGGCGAAATCAAGAGCGCCAATTGTCATTGGCCGCGATCATCTCGACACCGGTTCGGTCGCGTCGCCATTTCGCGAAACGGAAGGCGATGCTCGATGGCAGCGACGCGATCGCGGATTGGGCGTTTCTCAATGCGCTGGTCAATACGGCGGCCGGCGCTTCCTGGATTTCGATTCACAACGGCGGCGGCGTCGGCATTGGCTATTCACAGCATGCCGGCATGGTGGTGGTCGCGGATGGAACCGAGAATTCGCGAGCGACGTCTCGAACGTGTCCTAACGAGTGATCCCGGCATGGGCGTTCTTCGTCACGCCGATGCTGGCTATTCGCGCGCGATTGATTTTGCGGAAGCGCACGACATCAAGATTCCGATGGAGCCGCGCGCGACGAGACTGAACTATGCAAAAACTCATCGAATGCGTGCCCAATTTTTCCGAAGGCCGTGACCTGGAAGTCATTCGGCAGATCACCGCGGCGATTGAATCGGTGGAAGGAATTTCCCTGCTCGAATGTCGATCCCGGCGCGAGCACCAATCGCACGTGGTCACGTTTGCCGGCAATCCGGAGGCGGCGGTGGAAGCGGCGTTTCGCGGAATTCAAAAGGCGGCGGAGCTGATCGACATGCGCAAACAAAAGGGCGCTCATCCACGCATGGGCGCGACCGATGTTTGTCCGTTCATTCCGGTGAGCAACGTGAGTTGGGAGGAAGCGATCGCCTGCGCGAACCAATTGGGAAAACGCGTCGGCGAGGAGCTGAAGATTCCAGTTTATCTCTACGAGAAGGCCGCGAAGGATCCGGCGCGATCAATCTCTCCATCATCCGCGCGGGCGAATACGAAGGCTTCTTCGAGAAAATAAAGGAACCGGCATGGAAACCGGATTTCGGACCGGCGGTCTTCAACGAGAAATCAGGCGCAACGGTGATTGGCGCGCGGGAATTCCTGGTCGCCTACAATGTGAACCTGAACACGCAGGGCGGTGCGCCGGGCGACCTCGGTCGCCTTCGATGTGCGAGAAAATGGCCGGGTCAAGACGGAGGACGGCACGCCGCACGGGAAAACCAGTGCTCGATGCAAACGGCGAGCCGGTGCGTGTTCCGGGAATGCTGAAGCATGTGAAAGCCATCGGCTGGTATGTCGAGGAATACGGCATGGCGCAGGTTTCGATGAACCTGACCAATCTCGAGGAAACGCCGTTGCATGCCGCGTTCGATGCCTGTGACGAAGCGGCCAGCAAACGTGGCCTGCGCGTTACCGGTTCGGAAGTCGTGGGCATGCTGCCCAAGAAATGTCTGGTCGAGGCGGGCAAGCATTATCTTCGAAAACAGAAATGGTCGGAAGGCGCTTCGGAAGAAGAACTCATCGAGATCGCGATTCGCTCGATGGGATTGAGCGAGTTGAAGCCGTTCGATCCGAAAGAAAGGATCATCGAATTCAAGATGGCAACCGCGGCGAAGAAATCGCTCTTGAAGATGAACCTGCGCCAGTTCTGCAATGAGACGCTGAGCGATTCGCCGGCGCCGGGTGGTGGTTCGGTAGCCGCGTTGATGGGCGCGCTGGGCGCTTCGCTAGGCGGAATGGTCGCGAATCTTTCGGCCGGAAAGCGCGGCTGGGAGGACAAGCTCAGTTACTTCAGCGATTGGGCGGTCAAGGCGCAGCAACTAAAGGACGAACTGCTTTTCCTGGTCGATGAAGACACGGCGGCCTTCAACAAAGTGATGGATGCGTTTGCCCTGCCGAAAGAGTCGGCGGAAGAAAAGGCGGCACGCTCGGCGGCAATTCAGCCGGCCAACAAGTATGCGGCGGAGATTCCGCTGCGAGTGATGGAAACCGCGTCGAAGTCCTACGAACTCCTCGCGGACATGGCGGAGAACGGAAACCCAGCTTCGATTTCAGATGTCGGCGTTGGTCTGCTCGCATCGCGCGCCTGTATCGAAGGAGCGGCGATGAACGTGCGGATCAATCTCGGAAGCCTGAAAGATGAAAAGGTGAAATCAGCTCTTCAGCGAGAAACTGCAGAAAATCAGCGCCGACTCCGAGTTGACGTTTCCGAAGAATTGACCAGCTGGTTGAGAGCAAGATGCGGCTGAAGCGATCTGGCTTGAAAACCTTCGCGTTCTCCACGCTTCGCAACTCGTCACGCTCGCCGGTCCGAAACGGCCGCGGGTCGGCGCCGAGCTCGGCGAGCTATCGATCATTCCGGACGGCGGAATGTTGGTGCGTGATGGCGCGATCGTCGCCACGGGTCCTTCGGATGAAATCGAAAAGCAGATGCCGAGCGACGCGGAGGTCGTCGATGCCGGCGGACGCGTGGTCCTGCCGGGATTCGTCGACGCGCACACGCATCCGGTTTTCGCGGGAAACCGGGTCGATGAATTCGAGCATGCGTGCGCGCGGCGCAACTTACGAGGAGATCGCCGCGGCCGGTGGCGGAATTCGCTCGACGGTGCGCAAGACCACGAGCCGCGACCGAAGAGCGAGCTGCTGGCAGCAAGCGCTCAAACACGCGCAATGGTTTCTCGCAGTGCGGAACGACGACGATTGAAGCGAAGTCCGGTTACGGTTTGTCGCTCGATGATGAGCTGAAGACTCTTGCGCGTGATTCGGCGATCTGAAGACGGAAACGCCGCTCGAGTTTATCCCGACTTTTCTCGGCGCTCATGCGATGCCGGAAGAGTTTCAGGCGCGACCCGCAGCATTATGTCGAGTTCGTGATCAATGAGATGCTGCCGCGCGGTCGCGGCAGGAGCAGCTGGCGGAATATTGCGACATTTTTTGCGAGCGCGGCTATTTCGATATCGAGACCTCGCGCAAAGATTCTGAGCGCGGCCAGCGAGCACGGGCTGCGGCTCCGCATGCACGTGGATCAGCTGACGAATTCCGGCGGCGCGCGTCTGGCCGCGGAACTCGGCGCGGCGACCGCGGATCATCTCGAGCAAACGGAGGACGACGGAATTGCGGCGTTGCAGCGCGCGGGAGTGCAGCCGGTGCTGTTGCCCGGCTCGCGTTTACGCGTTGGGCAAGACTCGTTACCCGCGCGCGCGCGATATGATCGACGCCGGTCTCGCCGTCGTGCTGGCGACGGATTTCAATCCCGGTTCATCGCCGACGCCTTCGATCCCGATGATGCTTTCCCTCGCGGCCACGCAGATGAAGATGACGCCGGCGGAAGGGGTGACTGCGGCGACGATCAACGCCGCCTACAGCCTTGGGCGCGGCGATAAGATTGGTTCACTGGAAGTCGGGAAAGCGGCCAACTTCGCCATCTTCGACTGCGAGGATTATCGCGAACTCGCCTACTACTTCGGGATTCCGCAGACGCACTCGGTTTACGTGCGCGGCCGAGTGCGGCTTTCTCGCGCGTAGAGCGATGCTGGCAGCGCGCGTCCTGGTTTGCGCATGGTGCGGCGCACCCTTAACGTCGCCCCGCACATGAAAGTCGAAGTCGAAAATCAACCGCAAGCGTCGCCACGCTTCGCATCGAATTGCCGCCGGAGGAGGTGCGCAAGGAATGGGATTCGATCGCGAGGAACTATGCCCGTTATGCGCGGATTCCCGGGTATCGGCCAGGCAAGGCGCCGCGGCCGGTGATCGAGAAGAAGTTTCGCAAGGAGATTCAGGACGAGCTGACCAAGAAACTGGTCTCGAAGAGCTATCACGAAGCGATCGCCCAAAAGCAGCTGCGCGTCGTCTCGCTAACCAATCTCGAGGACGTGGAGTTCGGTGACGATCGCTCGATGCGTTTCCGCGCGACGGTCGTGACCGCGCCGGAATTCGAACTGCCGGATTACAAGAACATTCCGGTGCAGCTTGCCTGACACGACCGTAACCGAGGCGGAGGTCGATGCCGCGCTGGAGCGTTTGCGGGAGCAATCGGCGGATTTCATTGATGTGCCGGATCGCGGACTGGCGATGGAGGATTTCGCGGTGATTGATTTCGAGGGAGCGATCGACGGAATTCCGATCAGCGAGATCGTGCCCGGAGGCGAGCAAGAATTTGCACGGCGGGAAGAAGTTCTGGCTGCGATCTGGCGCCGGATAATTTTCTGCCGCAGTTCTGTCGAGCAAATCATCGGAATGAAGCCGGGCGACACGCGGAGCGTGCAGGTGGAATTTCCCGCGGATTTCCCGGTGCCGGAGCTGGCGGGCAAGAAAGCGGACTACGCGGTCACGCTGAACGAGATCAAGCAGAAGGTCTTGCCGGCGCTGGATGATGCTTTCGCGGCGAAGCTGCTGCCGGAGAAGACGCTGGCTGATTTGCGCCACACGATTGAGCACAATCTCGAGCACGAGAAGGAACACGAAATCGAGCGGGCCAAGGAAGCGCAAGATCGTGAAATTTCTGCACGAGCACATCAGTTTCGATCTGCCGCCGACGCCTTCTGAAGAACGAAACGCGCCGCGCGCTGAACGAGCTGGTGCACCGCAATCGGGAACGCGGCGTGCCGGATGAAATGCTCAAGGGCAAGGAGAAGGAGTTGATCGAAGGGGCCGGCTCGCTCGCCGCGCATCGCTTGAAGACGAACTTCATTCTCCATCGCATCGCCGAGCGCGAGAAGATCCAGGTGACCCGGGAGGAGGTCGATGAACGCATCCGCGAACAGGCGGCGCACTACAACGTTTCCGTGGAAAAAATGCGCAAGGAATTCGAGGAAAACGACCGCATAAACGGCCTCGCGGAGGAGATTCTGCTGGGCAAGACCCTTGATTTTCTGAAGGCGAATGTTATCGTCGAAACGACTCCAGAAACGCCGACCGGCAGCGCTCTGCCGCCGAATAAAATCATGACCTCAGCGAACAGAAATCTCTCTCAGTCCGTCCTCGTTCCGATGGTGGTCGAGCAGACCGGCCGCGGCGAGCGGAGCTACGACATTTACTCGCGGTTGCTGAAGGACCGGATCGTTTTCATCGGCACGCCGATCGACGATCACATCGCGAATCTGGTCATCGCGCAGTTGCTCTTCCTGCAGATGGAGGACGGCAAGAAGGACATCAACATTTACATCAATTCGCCGGGCGGCTCGGTCACGGCCGGGCTGGCGATTTACGACACGATGCAGTTTCTGACCTGCGACGTGACCACCTATTGCCTCGGCATGGCGGCGAGCATGGGCGCGGTGCTGCTGTGCGCCGGGACGAAGGGCAAGCGATTCGCGCTGCCGAATTCCGACATCATGATCCATCAGGTCTCCGGCGGCGCGCAGGGCCAGGCCAGCGACGTCGAGCGCACAGGTCGAATACATGTTCAAGCTGAAGAAGCGCCTGATCCAGATCATCTCCCAGCACACCGGCAAACCGGAGGACCAGGTGCAGTCTGGATTCCGATCGCGATTATTACATGACCGCGGCGGAGGCCAAGGCCTACGGCCTGGTGGACGAAGTGGTCAAATCCCGCAAGGAAGCGAAATTGCTCGACGGGGCTGCTGCCGGAGGAGTTCCACCGCGATCGCCGAGGCCGCTTTGCCCCACAAGGTCGAGGAATAGGAACTGCTCTTCTAAGGCGGTCACGATCATGGCCCGCGCTTCCAACCTCACCATGTGCTCCTTCTGCGGCAAAAGCCACGCGGAGGTGCGCAAGCTCATCGCCGGTCCCGGCGTCTACATTTGCGACAGTTGCATCAACGTCTGCAAGAGCATCCTCGACAAGGAACTGAACGAGGACGCGCGGCGGCAGTCATCGACCATCCGCGTTCCGAAGCCGGCCGATATCCGCCGCTCGCTCGACCAGTACGTCATCGGCCAGGACGTCGCGAAGAAGACGCTCTCCGTCGCGGTCCACAATCATTACAAGCGCGTCCTGCAAACCGCGCCGCCGGCCGATACTTCCGCGGCTTTTCAACCCGATCCATTCGCCGACGTCGAAATCGAGAAGAGCAACATCCTGCTGATCGGCCCGACCGGCTCCGGCAAGACGCTGCTCGCCCGGACGCTCGCCAAGATTCTCGACGTGCCGTTCTGCATCGCCGACGCCACGACGCTGACCGAAGCCGGCTACGTCGGCGAGGACGTGGAGAACATCATCCTGCGCCTGCTGCAGAACGCCGACTACGACGTGAAGCGCGCCGAGATCGGCATCGTTTACATCGACGAGATCGACAAGATCGGCCGCAAGACCGACAACGTCAGCATCACGCGCGACGTTTCCGGCGAAGGCGTGCAGCAGGCGCTGCTGAAGATTCTCGAAGGCAGCACCTGCAACGTTCCGCCGCAGGGCGGCCGCAAGCATCCGCACCAGGAATACATCCAGGTCAACACGGAGAAGATTCTGTTCATCTGCGGCGGCGCGTTCGTCGGCCTGGACAAGATCGTGCAGAAGCGCATCGGCCAACAGGACGATGGGCTTCAGCAGTCCGACGCTCGAAGTCGAAGAAGCGCTGCGCGAAGCGAAGCCGTGCGCCACGTCGAGCCGGAGGACTTGCTGAGCTTCGGCATGATCCCGGAATTCATCGGCCGTCTGCCGGTCGTCACCGCGCTCGATGCGCTGACCGAGGACGAGATGGTCGATGATCCTGACCGACACGAAGAACGCGATGATCAAGCAGTACACCAAGCTCTTCTCGATGGAAGGCGTGCGCCTGACCGTGACCAAGGATGCGCTGCGCGCCCTCGCCGCTCAGGCCGTGACAAAGGGCACCGGCGCGCGCGCGCTGCGCTCCATGCTCGAGCGGATCATGCTCGACATCATGTACGACGTGCCGAGCCGCGAGGACATCGCCGAGGTGACGATCAATCGCGCGGTGGTCGAAGGGAAGAAGCTCGCCGCTGATTCGCAAGAAGCAGGACAAGGACGCGGCCTGACTCGACGTTGCGACGTGCGCTCACGACGTTCCAGCGTTGAACGTTGAGCGTTTGCGTTGACTGCTGACGCTCACGTGCGGTCATCGTCATCAACACCGGCACCGAGCTCCTGCTCGGGACGTGCTGAACACGCATCTGGCCTTCATCGCGCGCGAGATCTTTCCCCTCGGGCTGCGCGTCGAGCGTCAGCTCTCGGTCCCGGACGGGCCCGCGATTCGCGAGGCTCTCGGCGGCGGCCCTCGCGGAGGCGGACATCATTTTCGTCACTGGTGGTCTCGGGCCGACGACGGACGACATCACGCGGGAGATCACGGCGGAGTTGCTCGGGCTGGAATTGCAGCACGATCCAGAACTCACGGCCGCGATCACCGACGCGACTGGCTACGCCGGGGTATTCCCATGACGGATCGCATCTTGCGCCAGGCGGAGGTGCCGACGGGCGCGATGGTCTTGCCAACGAAAATGGAACGGCTCCCGGGCTTGTATCTGCCGCGCAGGACGGCATGGCCGAGATCGCCGCATCTTTTTCTTCTGCCCGGTCCGCCGCGCGAGTTGCAACCGATGTTCGACGAATCGGTCCTGCCGATTCTGCGGAACATTGTGCCCGCGCGGACCTTCGAGCGAGTGCCGAACCTATCGCATTGCGGGAATGGGCGAATCGCTCGTGGAAGAGGCAGTCGGCGCGCAGCTTCTCGCGCTCCCCGGACTCGAACTCGGCTATTGCGCGCGCCCCGGCGAGGTGGATCTGCGGGTTCATCGGATCCGGCCGCGCTGCTGGACGAGGCGGAACGCGATGCTCCGTCAGGCTTTCGCCGCTTCGATCTTCTCCACCGACGACGAAAACCTCGAAGAAGTCGTCGTGCGAACTGTTGACCGCGCGAAAGCGAAACCTCGCGGTCGCGGAATCGTGCACCGGCGGTTTTCTCGCGCATCGCCTCACGAATGTGCCCGGCGCCTCCGCGGTTTTCCTCGCCGGCTACGTCACCTATGCCAACGAGGCCAAGGCGGCCGCGCTCGGAGTCGATCCGGCTTTGATCGAGAAGCACGGAGCGGTGAGCGAGATCGGTTGCCGGCAATGGCGGAAGGCGCGCTTCGCCGCGCAGGAGCCGACCTTCGCCCTGGCCACCACCGGCATTGCCGGCCCGGGCGGGGGCTCAGCGGAGAAGCCGGTCGGCACGTCTTTATCGCGCTCGCCTCGGCGGCGGCGAGACGCAGGTGCAGCACCGTCTTTTCCCGACCGACCGCGAGACGTTTCAAGCAACTCGCGACGCAGGCCGCGCTGGAATTGCTGCGGCAACGCTTGCTCGCGCGATAATTCGCTGCGGCTGAGCCGCCAGCGCCAGATTACGGCGTCGACCACAACCGGCGTGCCGACTTTGACGCGGTTGTAGAACATCTCGGCGGACTGCGACGGCATGCGGATGCAACCGTGCGAGGCCGGATAGCCCGGAAGAATGCCGACGTGCATGCCGACGCCCTCGCCCGTCAGGCGCATGAACCATTTCATCGGCGCGCCGACGTAATGCGTGCCGCTCGGCGCGGAATCGATCCGGCGCTGATGCCGCCGCGAACCATGCGTCCGGAGCGATCGACGAAATCGCCGTAGACGCTGGAGCGATGATCCTTGTCCTTTTCCATCACCGAAAACTTGCCGGTCGGCGTCATGCCGGCCCGTTTGCCGGAGGAAATCGGGCGTGTCGATCGCGACCTGATCGCCGGACAGCAAGTAGGCCCGTTGTTTCGAGAGCGAAACCACGACGTGCGCATTGTCTGGGCTGAGACTGTCGTAGATGCCTTTGTTGATCGTGATCGGAGGCTGTTTGCTGATCAACTCCGATGCCTTTCGCATCGGCGGCAATGGCGCGGGAGCGGCTGGACGCGGGGCGATCGGTCCGCGGGCTTGGCGCACGCGAAGCGCTGGGCCGCGGCGTGCCCAAGCGTGTGCCTTGGGCCGGAGCCGAGTGCAGCGAGAGAGCACATCAGGGCAACGGCCAAGAGAAGACGGATGGATTTTGCGCTCACGATGCTTTAACTCTTGGCGTAAGCTGTTCACTCGCTGCAACCAACCAGGGAGCCAGCGGGATTCATTCCGCTCGGGCGGGGAATTTTGCACGCGTCGGGTCAGCGTTGCGCGAGCTGATCGAGCAAATTCCTGTGCCGCCCCGGCGCCATTTTCATTTCCAGTCATGCCTTCGAGCACCTGAAACAAGCCCCAACCTTGTCCGTGATACCGCTCGCTGTCGAGCACGACCTTCACCTTTGAAGTTAACATAATCGACCAGCGCGTAGCATCCCTGGGGCGTGCTGGCGACTCGCTCGAATTGCCGTTCGATCTTCGCGCGCTCGGCGGCGGGCGCTGCGGCGAGCATTTTCGGGAGCGCCTGTTGCAGGCGTTGGACCAGGAAGTCCGCCTGGAGATCAATACTGTTCGGCGAGGAAGTTCCTCAGTTCCTTCATCTCCGGAGAGTTCGTCGCGCTGAGGAATTCTGCACGCGAATTCCACGGGCAAGCATTTGTTCCGTCGCACGTCCAGCACTTTGGGAAGGTCGAATGACCTTTGGTGTGCCCTCTCGGAGGCGACAAAGCGCACGAAGCTCGGAAAGCTTTCCTCGAACGGCCCGCGCACGCCCTTCGGATACCAGATAAAGTGACCGATCCCGAGCGAGGCGAAATTTTCGCCGGCATTCCACGAGGTGAGGCCGGCAATGGTTCCGCCGCATTCGTTCTGCCAGATTTTCCTGCCGATGCGCATCGATTCCGCCCGGGAAAGATCGATGGCGTTGGCTGGGACGACTTGTAGTCGCGAAGCGCCAAAACGACGCATAAGTGGAGAACAGTCGAAGCGTGTCGCGATCTTGACGGCACGCTTTTCTCCGTTAGCGTGCACACTTCCGCGGCACTCTGGCATGGTTCAGGCGCCGCTTTTTTCCGCATAATCGTCATGAAAAAATCTCTCATCTTCTTCGCCGCAGTGCTTCTCGCTTCGACCGGGTTCTCGCAGCAAACGACCCAGCTTAAGGACGAAAAGGACAAGGTTAGTTACAGCATCGGGCTCGATATTGGAAACACCTTTAAGAAACAAAAGATGGACATCAATCCCGATATCTTGATGGCCGGCCTGAAGGACGCCCTGAGCGGTGCCAAGCCGCTCTTGACCGAAGAGCAGGTCAAGGAAACGATGGCAGCTTTCTCAAAATCCATGATCGAGAAACAACAGGCGACGGCGAAAGAAGCGGGCGCGAAAAACGCCGCAGCAGGGGAGAAATTCCTCGCGGAGAACAAGACCAAGGAAGGCGTGAAAACAACGCCAGCGGGTTGCAATACAAGGTGCTCAAGGAAGGCAGCGGCGAGTCGCCGAAGGAGACTGATACGGTGGTCACGCAATTACCGTGGCACGCTCATCGACGGGACTGAATTCGACAGTTCCTACAAGCGTAACGAACCGACGACCTTCCCGGTCAATCGCGTGATCAAAGGCTGGACGGAAGCGCTTCAGATGATGAAGCCAGGTGCGAAATATCAGCTCTTCATTCCCGCCAATCTCGCCTACGGCGAGCGTGGTGCCGGCCAGGACATCGGGCCGAACGAAACGCTGATTTTCGAAGTCGAATTGCTGAGCGTGAAGCCGGCCGGAGCCAAGCCCGAAGGCGGCACCGCGCGGCAGCCTGGAAGCCAAGCCGGACGCGAAAGCGTCCGCGAAGCCGGACGCCAAGGCGTCAGCCAAACCCGACGCCAAGCTACGCGAAGCCGGACGAAGACGTAGCGCGGTCCCGCGAGCGACGACGGCTACGCCGCCGGCTCCCAGGCGAGGCGGGGCGCGTCGCCCCAGAGATCTTCCAGGCTGTAGAAGTCGCGTTTCTCGCTGTGGAAGACGTGCACGATCACCTGCATGTAATCGAGCACGATCCACTGGCTGGCCGGAAATCCGTCGACCGCGACCGGGCGCACGCCGTGATCCTTCTTCAGCCGCGTCTCGATTTCGCCGGCGATCGCTTTCAGGTGCGGTTCTGACGTCCCGGAGCAGATGACGAAGAAATCGGTGAAGGTCGAAATCTCCCGGAGATCGAGGACCACGATCTCCTCCGCTTTTTTGTTCGCGGCGAGTTCGGCGCAGGTTTTCGCTAGATTTTCGGCGGTTATTTGTTCGGCTCCTGGTAAAGCTGGCGCCGGCGGATGATCTCCTCGACCGCCGGCGGTACGAGATAACGAATGGAATGCCCGGTGGCAACCCTGTTTCTGATCTCGGTCGCGGAAATGTCGATCTGTCGCCGAATCACCGGATAGGCGCGTTCCGCCGCAGCGTCGCCGCGCTCGAGAACGACGAACTGCACCAGCTCGCGCAATTCGTCGAAACGATGCCAGGTCTCCAGCTGCGGCAGATTGTCTGTCACCGATGAGGATAAAAGAACTCCGCGTTGATTGTCCCGACGTCGCAGCTCGACCGTGTCGATGGTGTAGGAAGGGGGCGGCCGGTGCAGTTCGATCTCATCAATTCGGAAGCGCGGCTCGTCCTCGATCGCCGCGCTGCAGCATCTCCACCCGCATCGCGCGCTCGGCGTGCGGCCTTGCCCCAATTTGTGGGGCGACAGGCGGCCGGCACAAAGATCAATCTGCTCGAGTTCGAGTTGTTCCAGCGCCTCGCGCGCCAGAATCAAATGTCCGTGATGAATCGGATCGAACGTGCCGCCGTAGATGCCGATCTTTTTCAAGAGCGCAGCCAAGGTAGCACACGTGCGATCTGGCAGGTTGCGCGACCACGGCTCTAAGGTCTGCTGACGCTATGAAGAGCGATTCCCTGGGTCAACTTCTCCTTACCGGCGTTCCCGGCACCGAACTCGATGCCGAAACCGCGGCGCTCTTTCGTCGCGTCCAGCCGGGCGGGTTCATCCTCTTTGGCCGCAATATCAAAGCGCGCGTGCAACTCCGGAAGCTGATCGACGATCTGCGCGACCTGAGCGAGATCGAGCCGATCATCACGATCGATCAGGAAGGCGGCCGCGTTTCGCGCCTGCGCTTGATCGGCAACGAACCGCCGAACGCGCAACAGTTGCGCGACAAGAACGACATCGAACTCGTTAGGCGGCACGGCGAGATCACCGGGCGGTTGCTGCGGCTCTTCGGTTTCAATCTCGATCTCTGTCCGGTGCTCGACATTTCCTTCGACGACGAAGCGGACAATTCGCTGCGCGGTCGCTGCTACGGCAAGACCGTCGAACAGGTCGTCCGCCTGGCTGGCGCGTTCAACGACGCGCTGCGCGAGGAGGGCATCGCGAGCTGCGGCAAACATTTCCCCGGTTACTCCGCGGCCACCGTCGACGCGCATCACGATTTGCCGAAGATCGAGCGCACGCGCGAGGAGTTGGAACGCGACGAACTCGCGGTCTTTCCGCCAGTTCGTCGCGCCGCGTCGACAGCATGATGATCTGCCACGGTTGGTATCCCTGTTTCGACGCAGAGCGACGTGCCGGCCTCTTCTCGCACCGAGGTTGTCACCGAACCTGCTGCGCGAGGAGATGAGGTTCGACGGCCTCATCATGACCGACGATCTCGACATGGGTGCGATCTCAATGAGTACGGCCTGACGGAAACCATTCGCCTCGCGATCGGCGCCGGGAACGATCTGGCGATGATCTGCCATCGCGTGGCCGCTATCGGCGAAGCGCGCGAAGCGCTCGGCACGACTGCCCGCGAAACGCAGCTCGATCGCGCGCTGCAAAACGTCGCGCGCTTCAAGGATCGCATGCATGCCGCCGCACCGAATTTTCCGAGCGCGCCTTTGCGAAACTGGATGCGGAGGTCTGGAATCTGCGCGTCGCGGTTCTCGGCGAAGAAGGGGCCGCGGAGCGAAGCCCGGAAGACGGCAAACGTTCACCGGTGGAGACATATTAGTAGTCAGCAGTCGCGTAATTGACGCGACTTCGCGCAGCCCATAACCTTCGCGCGTGCAATCGGAATTGGAGCAGTTGCTTATCCTGCAGGATCGCGATCAGAAGATCAAGCAAATCCAGCGCCGAGATGAAATCGGTGCCGCTCCAGCGCGCGCATCTCGACGCAGCAGCTCGCCGCGAGCGCCGCCGGTCTTGGAAGCGCTCAAGATGAAGGCCCGGCACATTGAGGTCGATCGCAAGAAACTGGAGCTGGATGCCGGCACACGCATGGAGAGCATTAATCGCCTCAAAACGCAGCAGTATGAGACGCGCAAGAATGAGGAATTTCGCGCGATGGGAAACGAAATCGAGCGTTATGAAAAAGAGATCCGGGCGATCGAAGACCAGGAGCTCGAGCTAATGGATCAGGTGGAAAAGTTGAAGGTGGAAGTCGCCGTCGAAGAGAAGAAGACAGCCGCCGGACGGGACTCGATTGCGCGACAAATGACTGATCTGGACGCGAAGACGCAAGACGCTCGAGGCACGTCTGCAGGAGCTGGCGAAGGATCGCGCGGAGCTTGCCAGCCGGATCGATGAAGATGTCTTGAGCCGGTTCGAGCGCTTGTTTGCCAGCAAGGGCGATGCAGCAGTGGTCGCTCTGGAGCACGAAGTTTGCACCGGCTGCCACATGAAGATCACCGCGCAGACGGCTCACCGCGTAAAGGGCGGCCGGGAGATCGTCAGCTGCGAGCAGTGCGGCCGGATTTTGTATTCCGCGGAGTAGAGGAACGTTCGCGGCTAGGCGACGCGCGCCGCCAGACGTCCGCCATCGAAATCTTCGGTCAGATTGATCTGACCCGCATGAATCACTTCGTAAACGGTTCTGCCCAACTCGGAGGCCTCGTAGGGCTTCGCGATCACGCCGCGGAAACCAAAATCCTGATAGCGAGCCATGGTTGAATCCATCGCGTAACCGCTGGAGACGATCGCGTTCACCGTGGGATCGATTTCGATCAAATTCTTGAGCGCCTCTTTCCCGCCCATCCCGCCAGGCAAGGTCAGATCGAGAATAACGAGCATCGAAGCGCTCGCCCGCTTCGCATCTTCTCGCGATACAGATCCACGCCCTCCTGCGCAGTCTCGGCCCCGCTGACCTCATAGCCGAGACGGCTCAGGGTAAATTCGACGAGCGCGCGGATCGCTTCCTCGTCATCCACGACCAAGACGCGTCCGGTCCCGCCGTCACCGGGCTGATCGACAGCGGCGGTTCCGCCGGGACGACCTGATGGCGCGAGGCCGGAAGATAAAGCGTGAAGGTTGATCCCACATGGACCTTCGATTCGACCGTGATCAGCCCGTTGTGATTCTTGATGATGGAGTAGGTGGTCGCGAGGCCGAGGCCATTGCCTTTGGCTTTCGTGGTGAAATACGGATCGAAGATGCGTTTGAGATAGTCCTCGGGAATGCCGACGCCTTCGTCGCGGATGCTGATGCGGATGTAGTCGCCCGGTCGCAGATCCACGATCTGTGGAATGGTGTCGGGGGCGTAGAGGAAATTGTCGCAGCTAACGTGCAAGGTGCCGCCGTTCGGCATCGCCTGGTCGGCGTTGACGACAAGATTCGCCACCACCTGGCTGATCTGACCGGGATCGATTTCCGCCGGCCAGAGGTCTTCGCCGAACATGAATTCACTCCGGCTGTGCGTGCCGCGGAGCGAGAAGCTGACGGTATCCTGGATCAGTTTGCCGATCGACGCGGTCTTCTTGATGGGCGCACCGCCGCGGGCAAAGGTGAGGAGCTGTTGCGCAAGATCGCGCGCGCGGAGGGAGGCGTTCTTGGCGTCGTTTAGCCGCGTGCCGATTTCGTCGTTTGGCGGCAGAAGGAGGGAAGCGAGCGAGATGTTCCCGATGATCGCGGTCAGGAGGTTGTTGAAATCGTGGGCAATGCCGCCGGCGAGCAGACCGAGTTGCTCCAGGGTCTCGGCCTTGCGTCGCTCCGCTTCGTTGCGCTGCCGCTCGGTGATGTCGCGGAAGACGAGGACGACGCCGACGACTTCGTTCTTGCTGTCGCGAATCGGTGACGCTACTTGCTCGACCACGTGCTCGGAACCATTGCGCGAGATGAGGGTGGCGTTTTCCGGCAAGGTCACCAGGAGCGAGTGCGCTTCGCTGCGATAGCCGCTTTGTTGCGCCTTGCGCCTGCGCGGCGAGATCGATCTCCACGTTGAAGACAGTCTTGAGCGGCTGCCCGATCGCTTCCTTCGATTCCCAGCCGGTGAGCGTCTCGCCCGGCTTTGTTGATCATGATGATCTTGCCCTGCACATCGGTCGTGATGACGCCGTCGCCGATCGAACGAAGAGTCACCGCGAGGTTTTCTTTCTCGGCGTCGATCTCTTGCTCGAAGCGTTTGCGCTCAGTCACGTCGCGGATCATCGCGACGTAGAGTTGCTCATCGTCTACCATCATTTCGCTGAGGGAAATTTCGGAGGGGAAGGTGGCGTGGCGGCGAGTGCGGCCGACAGCCATGCTCGTTCGGCCAGTGTGCTGGGCGAGATCCTCCCAGGTGCAGGCTTGGGGCGGCGCGTCTGATCCCAGAGGCGAGCATTTTGGCACGAGCTTGGTGAAGTTGTGGCCCACCATCTCCTTGTTGATGCACCCGAACATTTTCTCGGCCGCTGGATTCATCGAGCGAATCACGCCCTCTGCATCGACCGTGATCATGCCATCGAGGATGTTCTCGATGATGGAATTGATCCGGATCTCCACGCCATTCAGCTTGCAGAGTTGGCGTCGCACCAGGACGCAGCTGTAGCTGTTCGAAACCACCAGGAGCGCGACAGCGAACAAACAGAGGACGGCGAGCGCGGTGGTCTTCACAATCCGATCACGGCTGGCGGCAGTCGCACGCGTTTCGTACAGGTTCAGTTCGTTTTTCTCGAAAGTGGCAATTTTCTCCCGAATCTCCGCCATGAGAGGTTCGCCTTGCTCCGTGACCAAGCTGGCCAGGTCCCGACCCGCTCGTTTCGCGTCCATCTCGGGCAGGGCAGAGGCGTTAATCCAGTGATCGAGGTCGGTGCGGATTTCGTTTAGAAGCGCCGATTGCGTTGGAGAGTTAGCCACCAGAATCGAGAGATAGCCACGATAGCTCGAAAACGCCGTCACCGCGCGGTTGTACGCGTCGACGAAGGTATTGTCGCCCGTCAGGAGGTAGCCGCGTTTTTCCTTTTGCATTTCGATCACGGAACGTTCCAACCGCGGAAGCAGATCGAGAATTTGGGTGGATTGCGCGGCCCATTCCTGGTCGCGCATGCGTTGATTGAGGACTATCTGCTCTTCATTCTGCAGCGATCGCAGATGCTCGCGAGCCTGGTCTAGCACCGCGTCTCCGAGGGCTTCGACTGGAACCGCCGCGGCTCTACCTTGCTCCTCGGCGGACGGCGATCTCCGGGAGAGCGGTCGTCGCCAACCAGCCCTGGACGATCTCCTGCACTTTCATCACCCGTTTGCGTTGGCTCGGAGTGTTCAGGATCAATCCGGTGAGATCGTCGATCCGCTGCTTGATGATCTCGCGGCGGTGTTCGAACGGCTCCAATAACGCCGTGTTGCCCGTCAAGAGAAAACCGCGATGGCCAGTCTCCAAGGCCGCCACGTCATTCTCGAGCACGCTGCTGAGGCGCATGACGTCGACCGTGTGCGTGCGGAGCGCTTCCTGCAGATGATTGCGATAGGTGACAAACAAGAAAACACCCGCCAGAAAAATTATGACGATAACCCCGGCCGCCGTTCCCGAGAGCAGTTTGACGTGAAAATGTCTCTGGCTAAAAAGCCAGGCCATGCTCCGGCCGACGAAGGAAAATACTCCGCGGCGAGAGTTTGAAGTAGGCGGGAGCACTTCCGTCCGCGTCATTATAATTGCCAGAAAGCAGGTCCCCTGCCAATGACTTCGGAGAGTCCTTCGCAAGCAACCTTAGTACCGAACCCGCACGAGATATAATCCACCCGCAGGTGCCACGAGCCGCGCGACGCGCCGGAAGCGGGAGGGAAACTGCAGGCGTTCCGCGATTTCGCCCGCTGCCGCCTGACCGCGTCCTCGCCGAACCAGCGCGCCCACCATCAGCCGCACCATTTTGTAGAGGAAACCGTCGCCGGAAACCTCGATTGTGAGACACCTGCCGCTACGGCGAAGTCCCACTGTCCGCATGGTGCGAATCGTGTCCTGCTCTGGTCGCCCGCGGTTCGCAGCGAACCCGGAGAAATCATGGGCGCCGAGGAAGGCGTTTGCCTCTTTCCTCATGGCGACGAAATCCAGCGGCGTGTGGACATGCCAGGCACGCCCGAACTCGAGCGGCGGCAGGACGTTGGCATTCCAGATCCGATATCGGTAAACTTTCCCCTTCGCGCAGAAGCGGGCGTGGAACTCCGCGGAAACATAACGACAACTCAGCACGCGAATCGCTGGCGGGAGGGCTCCGTTGAGCGCCTCGATCCACTGCCATGCCGGAATACTCGCCGATGGAAGATCCACGTGCGCGCATTGTGCGAGAGCGTGCACTCCGGCGTCGGTCCGGCCGGACCCATGAACCCGCAAGTCCTGCCGCGCAACGGTGGCGAAGGATTTCTCCAAGTGATCCTGGATCGTGTTGCCGCTCGCTTGACTTTGCCAGCCAGCAAACGGCGCTCCGTCGTAGGCGACGGTGAATCTCAGCCGGTAAGGCATTACTCTGGCGGCGGGGCGTCGAGCGCCTCGAACCGGCCATGCGAACCCTGCGCGCGATCGAGATAGCCTTGCAGGATCATTTGCGCCGCGACCTGATCGACAAAGCCCCGTGTCCGTCGCGTCTTCTGGCCGGCATCGCGCAGGGCGCGATTCGCGGCCATGGTCGTTAGGCGCTCATCCCACAAGACCACTTCGCAACCCAGAAGGCGCCGCAATTTTTCCGCGAAGACTGCTACTTCGCCCGCCGCCGCGCCCAATTCGCCATTCATGTGCCGCGGCATTCCCAGCACCACCCGCTCGACGTCTCTCTCTCTCGCTATCTCCGCCACCCGCTTGGCGGCCGCGTCGATCTTCGCTCCCGGAATCGTCTCCAGCGGGTGCGCCAGCAGCCCAAGTTCATCCGAGATCGCCACCCCGATGCGCGCCCGTCCGAAATCAACTCCCAGAATCCGCCTAACGATAGCCAATCCGTTCATTGCAATTCCGCGGGTAACTTCCCGATCAAATGCTTGATCTTCTCAGCCTGATGCCGGTGGCAGACGAGCAGCGCATCTCCCGTGCGAACGACGATCAGATTGTGCACCCCGAGAAGGGCAATCTTGGTTCCGTCTTCGTCGAAGACAATGTTGTTTGTAGAATCGACCGCCGTGATCTCGCAGTTGGCCGCATTTGTTTCGCCGTCGGTCTTGAAGTAGGAAGCGACCGCCTGCCAGCCGCCGACGTCGTCCCAGTCGAAACCCGCTTCGACCACGAGCACGCGATCCGCTTTTTCCATGATTGCGTAGTCGAAGGAAATTTTTGGCAGTTGCGCAAAGCGATCCCGCAATGCTTCCTCGAAACCGTTCGGGACCGAGAGCTGCGAGATGAAATTAGCGAGTTTCGGCGCGTGCCGGTTGAATTCGCTCAGGACACTCGGGACCGACCAGACAAACATCCCGGCGTTCCAGCGGAAGTTGCCGGCGCGGACGAAGGTCTCCGCCAGTTCCGCGTTCGGTTTCTCGCGAAAGCGCACCACCTGATGAATGAGCGCGTCGTCGTTTCCGGTTGATGGCAAGCGAACCGGCCTGCCAAGCTCGATGTAACCGAATCCGGGGCAAGCCCAGGTCGGCTTGAGCCCGATAGTAACCAGCGCCCCGGTCTCTTTCGCCGCCGCGGCCGCAGTCCCCAACGTGCGCTGAAATGCCGCCGTGTCCTTGATCACATGATCCGCCGGCAGGACCACCATCGTGGCCATGTGTTCGCGCGCCGCCACCCAACCGACACCGAGAGCCACCGCTGCGGCCGTGTCGCGCTTCGCCGGTTCGGCGACGATGTTTGCCGCGGGGAATTCCGGGAGCAGCGCGCGCACGGCCTTCTCCTGTTCGACGTTTGTCAGGATCAGGATGCGTTCCTGCGGCACCAGACCTGCTAAACGCGTAACCGTGTCTTCGAGCAGTGTCTTGTCTGAAATCAGACGCAATAATTGCTTGGGCCGGGTCCTTCGGCTTAGCGGCCAGAACCGTTCACCGCTCCCGCCAGCGAGGATCAGTGCGTAAATTGATTGCGGCATGAAGTTGAAAACCAATGCGCAATTTCGATCGCGCCGCGTCCGTGATTTCCCATTTCTTTTTCGGATTCGGGTCGTATAAAGGTATCCCGTGTCGCTCTCGATATCCATTCCGAAAACCAACGAACAGATCCCGCTCGACGGCTTGCTCGTCCTGACCCGAACTGCGTTTGGCCTTGGAATCGGAATGCTTGTCGCGGACAAGATCAAGCGTCCCGTCCGGCAAGCGACTGGGATTGCGCTTGTTTCCGTGGGCGCTCTCGCCGCGGTGCCTTTCCTGGTGAAGATCGCGCTCGAGCGCATCAATCGACCGGAATCGGAGCGTGGCAGCCGCAACCGCTTGCGCTCGATTCGAGGCGACTCCGGTTATCCTTCCGAAGACGACGTTTACTGACGGCGCACTTCCCGTCATCGTCAGGCCGCGCGACGCTTGATTCGGCCGCGCACGCGGCTTACCGGTCTCTCCTTCATGTCCCGCCCGCCCGCTTCAACCGATCCTCTGCGCGAGCGGTGCGCGGCCATTGCCAAGGAAGAAGCGATGCTCCGCGAAGGCGGCGGCAAAGCCGGGCAGGAACGGCAACACAAACTCGGGCGTCTTTTTGCGCGCGAACGAATCGCGCAGCTTCTTGATAAAGGCGCGCCGTTTTTCGAGGTCGGGCTTTGGGCCGCCTATAAGATGTATGAACAATGGGGGAGCATTCCGGCCGCGGGTGCGGTCGCCGGCATTGGCAACGTCGCCGGCGTGCCCTGCATGATCATCGCGAACGACGCCACCGTGAAGGCAGGCGCGTTCTTTCCGCAGACCGCCAAGAAGATCATCCGCGCGCAGCGGATCGCGCTTCGAATGCAACGCTGCCGATCATCTATCTGGTCGATTCCGCGGGCGTCTTTCTGCCGATGCAGGACGAGATCTTTCCGGACGAGGACGATTTCGGCCGCATCTTCCGCAACAACTCCGTCATCTCCGCCGCGGGCATTCCGCAATTCGCCGCGATCATGGGCAACTGCGTCGCCGGCGGCGCGTATCTGCCCGTGCTCTGCGACAAGATTCTGATGACCGAAGGCAGCGGCCTCTATCTCGCCGGGCCGTCTTGGTCAAGGCCGCCATCGGGCAGGTGATCGAAGCCGAGGAACTCGGCGGCGCGAAGATGCACGCCGAGATCAGCGGCACGGTTGATTTCTACGAGAAGGATGATCCGTCCTGCCTGAAACGCTTGCGCTCGCTAGTCGCGCTTGCTCCCGGAAGCGGAGGCCGCGAAGCATGCGCCGAAACCGGAGACCTACGTCGGCCGCGAAATCGGCGGACGCACTTTACGATGTCATCAGCCTCGATGGCCACAAGCCGTACGACGCGCGCGATCTGCTCGCCTCGATCATCGATGCGGACTCGTTCGACGAATACAAGGCGGATTACGGCAAGACACTGGTCACCACTTACGCGCGCATTGGCGGGCGATCCGGTCGGAATTGTCGCCAATCAGCGGCAGCAGGTCGCGCACGAAGAAGGAAGGCATCCAAATGGGCGGCGTCATCTACGCCGACAGCGCCGACAAAGCCGCGCGCTTCATCATGGACTGCAACCAGACCGGATTGCCGATCATCTTTTTCCAGGACGTCACCGGCTTCATGGTCGGTCGCGACGCCGAGCAAAGCGGGATCATCCGCAGCGGCGCCAAGCTGGTCAACGCGGTCAGCAATTCCATCGTGCCGAAGATCACCGTCGTCGTCGGCGGTTCGTTCGGCGCGGGCAACTATGCGCTCTGCGGCAAGGCGTATGATCCGCGCTTCATTCTCGCCTGGCCGAACTGCGCGTTACGCGGTCATGGGCGCGGCCCAGGCTTCCGACACCGTCTTCAGCGTGCTCGCGCGCGCGCGTGATCGTGGCGACAAGAAATCGACGCCGGAAGAACTCGAGGAACTGCGCGCCAACGTGAAGAAGAGCTACGAAGAACAAACCGACATCCGCTACGGCGCAGCGCGCGGCTGGGTCGATGCCGATCATTCAGCCGCACGAGACGCGCGATGTTCTTGTTAGGCTCCTGCAGTATGTTTCCCGGCCAATGTCGAAAGCCCGTTTCCACACCGGCGTGGTGCAGGTCTAGCGCTCGGAGAATTCGTCAGCGATCGCGCGGTTGAGTCGGGAGACGCTCGCAAGCGATCCTTGAATCGCTGGCTCGACGTCGCGTTGCGCCAGAGCGCGCACGACTTCTTCGGTCGGGATATTTCCCACCAGATCGTTTTGCGCGAAGGGACAGCCGCCCAGTCCGCCCAGTCGCTGCGTCGAAACGCCGGCACCCGGCATCGTACGCGGCCAGAATTTTCGGGACCGCTCCCGCGCGCGTGCTGTGCAGATGAACGCCCACTTCGCAGCCAACGGAATCGGCCACGACCGCGGCGACGACACGCTGCACGAGTTCCGGCTCCGCGGCTCCGACCGTGTCCGCGAGGGAGACGGATGCGATCCCGAGACCGCCGATGAACTGCGCGGCGTCCGCAACTTTCTCTTCGCTCCAGGGATCCCCGTAAGGGTTCCCGAACGCCATCGAAATGTAGGCGACCATTTGCAGGCCAGCTTCTCCCGCGCGCGCGTTGATTCTCTGCAACGCCGTTCGATTTTCCTCCAGCGACTGATTCTGGTTCCGGCGCAGGAACGTCTCCGAAATCGAATACGGAAAGCCAAGTGTGTTCACCGCCCCGGTCGCGATCGCGCGCTCCGCGCCTTTCTCGTTCACGACGATGCCGATAATTTCGACGCCCTCGGTCCGGCCTAGTTGCGCGAGCACTTGTTCGCTGTCGGCCATTTGCGGAACCGCCTTGGGGGAGACGAAGCTCACCGCATCGATGTGACGAAAGCCCGCGGCGACGAGCGCGCGCAGATATTCGACTTTGCGTTCCGTCGGAATCTGACGAGGAAGTCCCTGCCACGCGTCGCGCGGACATTCGATGAGCTTGACGGATTCCATGGTGCGCGACGTTACTGATCTTAACATGTCCGTTCTCCTCATCGAAAAACAAACGCCGCAGGTCACCGTCCTCACGCTCAACCGTCCCGAGCGGCGAAATGCCCTGACCATTGAGCTCATGACCGAGCTGGTCGCGGCGGTCGAAGCATCGAACGCCGACGGTCAACAGCGTGTTCTTGTTTTGAAAGGAGCGGGCAAAGCCTTCTGCACCGGAATGGATTTGAACGAAGTGGCGCAACCGGAGAAAGCGCATGCCTCCGCCGATCTGGTGGCGAAGATGTTGATCACTCTGAGTGAGACCCGCCTGATCACCATTGCCGCAGTGCACGGGGCGGCGGTTGCCGGCGGCACTGGGCTGATGTCGGCCTGCGATTTTGTCGTGGCCGCGGAGCGGACCAAGCTCGGTTATCCGGAAGTGCGGCGCGGATTGGTCCCGGGCATGATCATGACTTTCCTTCGCCGGCAATTGCGGGAGCGCGATCTGCGCGAGTTGCTCTTCGGCGGCGAGTTGTTCGAGGCGGAACGCGGACGCGAAATCGGTTTGGTCAACCGCGTCGTCTCGCCTAACGAACTGGAAAGCGCAACGCAAGAGATTGTCGCCATGATTTTGCAGGGCGCACCGGGGGCGCTGAGCAACACGAAACGTCTTCTCGGGGAACTCTGGCCCACCTCCGTGCGGGAAGATATCGAGCGGGCGCTCGCTTTTCACATGGAAGCACGGGAATCGAACGAAGCCAAGGAAGGCGTGGCGGCCTTTCTGGAAAAACGTCCACCGCGCTGGGTGGAATAACATTTTTTGATGCCCAAGTCCTCCACCGTCGCAGCTCCCGCCGAGCTGCTGCCGTATCTTTTCGAGCACTGGCCGGAGGTTAAGAAGAAGCAGGTCCGGATCTGGTTGAAGCATCAAGCGGTTACCGTGAACGGGCGGCCGATCTCCCAATTCAATCACCCGCTTGTCGCGGGCGACACCGTCGCCATCCGAAGTGATCGCTTCGCCGTGCCGAAGACGGTCCTCGCTTCCGGGATGAAAATATTCTTCGAAGACGCCACGCTCATCGTGATCGATAAGCCGGAGAATCTTTTGAGCGTGGCCAGCCTGGCGGAAGGAGAGAGGACCGCCTACTTCCAGCTGACGGATTATCTTCGGCGCGGGAGCGCCCACGCGCGCGATCGGCTCTGGATTGTGCATCGCCTCGATCGCGAAACCTCCGGTCTGATGGTTTTCGCGAAAACGGACGAGGCGAGCGGCGACGCTGCAGGCTGGGTGGGAGCAAGTGACAAAACGCTATGAGGCGGTCGTGGAAGGAAGTTTACCCGCAGCGGAGGGCACGTTGGAGTCCGACCTGGACGAGACGGAATCCCTTCAAGGTTTATAGCGCGCCGCGCAATGCGGAGACGCGTCACGCGATTACGCGATATCGAGTTCTCGCCCGTCGCGGCAAGAGGACGCTGGTGGGGCTGGAGTTGGAAACTGGCCGGCGTCACCAGATTCGCGTGCAGCTGGCGGATGTCGGGTGCCCGATCATCGGCGACGAGAAATACGGCGCGCGAACGAACCCAGCGCATCGCCTCGGCTTGCACGCCTGCGGCCTGCGCTTTCTGCATCCGGGGACCGAGCACAGAGATGAACTTCGAGTCGCCG
>CAWATC010000017.1:0-56247 GCA_963784865.1 uncultured Verrucomicrobiae bacterium
CTCGTTAGGCGCCCTGTCCGACCCCCGCCGTCGCCAGTTGAGATTGGTTTCCGCACGGGGCAACGGTCCCGGACTCTGTAGAAGGCCTTACCGGGTGCTATACGTGATTCACGTATAACAGTAGAACTCCCTCGCCCGAATTATCTGACGTTCGCTAAGCCCGAAGCGCTTTCTCAATCGCCGTTTGAGCAAGGCCGCGTGGTTCGGCTCGGCCTTGCTCCCACTCTTGCAGGGTTCGTTTCGAAATCTGCAACTTCAGCGCGGCCTCACTCTGCGAGAGATTCTCGCGCTCACGCCACGCCCGTAGCCGTAACGGGAAGGACTGAGCAGACAGCTGCCGCTGCCGCCGCGTGTGATGAGATCGCGTCCCGAAAGCCATCGCCGAAAGGACGATGCTATACGTGATTCACGTATAGGATCAAGGTTTCCCGTGAGTTTACCGCACGTGCCAGCCAAGGGGCTATACGTGACTCACGTATAGGCGCGAACGGACACTTTTTAATATTGGCTGCTTCTAAAGAACCGACGACGGCCGCAGTCCAGCATCGTCGTGAAGAGAGGCAGAGCGGCGGTGCGGTGCATGAGGCTTGTCCGCCGCACAGTTCAGCGGGTATCGTCGCCAACATGACAGCTTCCACCGTGGCCCAATACCTCGCCGCACTCCCCGCGGATCGCCGCGCCGCGCTCAGCGCCGTGCGCAAGGCGATCAATGAGAACCTGCCGGACGGATATGAGGAGGGCATGCAGTTCGGGATGATCGGCTGGTACGTCCCGCTGTCCATGTATCCGGCGGGCTATGGCGAGAATCCCAAAGTGCCGCTGTCATTTGTTGCGCTCGCATCGCAGAAGTCGGGCATGGTGCTGCATTTCCTGTGCTTCTACGGTCATCCCACTCTCTCAACCTGGTTCACCAGCGAATACAAGAAGAGCGGCAAGAAGCTCGACATGGGTAAAGGTTGCGTCCGCTTCAAATCGTTGGAGGACCTGGCTCTCGACGTGGTCGGCCGCACCGTTGCGCGCGTGTCCGCGGAGGAGCACATGGCCAATTACCGGGCGGCGAGGGCGCGCAAGGTGAAGTAATAAGGAAGAATGCAGAAGGAAGCCGTAACGCGAGGCGAAGGAAGCGGCCGGGCTTTCAAAAGGATCTACGCGATCGGACGAAGGCTTTCGCGCTTCGGATTGTGCGCATGTTTTCCGCGCTCCCGAAGACAACGGAGGCGCAGGTGCTTGGGAAGCAGTTGCTCCGGTCCGGAACTTCAATCGGCGCTAATTATCGAGAAGCGTTTCGCGCGCGGAGCAAAGCTGAGTTCATCGCGAAATGCGGCGATTCGCTGCGCGAGATTGAGGAAAGCGCCTACTGGCTGGAACTGCTCGTGGAATCCGGAGTTGTCAGCGCGGAAAAGCTCGCACCTCTGCGACAAGAGTGCGAAGAGCTGACCGCGATTTTCGTTACCATCCTAAAGCGAGCGAAGACTTCTTAATTCTTCCTTCATCCTTCTTCCTTTCCCTGCTCTCTCAAGCTGGTTCACCAGCGAATACAAAACGAGCGGCAAGAGCTCGATCTCGCAAAGCTACAGAAGGCATTTGCGGGGAAGTGAGAAATGCCCCTGCGATTCACTTCGCTACCGCTCGTGGACGCAACCGGCGCCAGAGTGCTCGCAACGTCAGGATTATTGCTACGAGTAAAATAACCGCCCCGGCACCGAGAAGAATGAGGATGCGGTTCTGGTTCATTAGCACATACACGCCGCGCTTAGCATAGAATCCATTGAATCCCTCGACGATCCCGGGCAATGCCAGCAGGTCTTGCTTGGTCAATTGCAGCGGCCGCTCGTTCGGATGATGTCGGGTACCGAAGAAGGTCTTACCGGACTCGTCCAGCTCGATATGCCCGCCAAGCACATACGTGATTGGATGCTGCTCGACGAACTCAGCAACACGCCGCGCGCTCGCGAGGTCCGCGTCGGTGTCCTCAATCAGAAGGCGGCCCGGCAGGAGAAAATCTCCCGAGAAGAACAGTCCACTCTGCCGATCGTAATAGGCGACATGTGAGGAGTAGTGTCCCGGGGTCGGTATCACATCGATCACGCGGTCGCCAAGATCAACCAGGCCGGTACCGTTTGGCCAGTCAGCGATGCCTAACCGGTTTTTCACGCTCTCGAGATCCGTCGGCACTACTTCCACATCCGGCAAGGCGCGAAACTGATCGTCGCCAGACCGATGATCGAGGTGGCCATGTGTATGCACGACCATTAGCGGCAGCCTTGATCCACCTTTCGGCAACAAGGAAATCACCGTCTGAGCCAGCGGCATCGTCTTTGCATCAGCCACGGCACCAGTGTCGATCAACAGCGCTTTGGTTTTGCCAATTAACAGATAGATGAACGGCGCCTCGTACGTCGCGCACAGACTCTCGCGGAGGATAAAAGTCTGTGCGTTATATTGGTGAACTTGAATCGGCGGCTGCGGATTCTTCACGCAGTCTTCCGAACCCTGATTCCAGTGCACATCCATCGTCCCCGAAACAAGCTGTGAATGCACGGGCGATACGACCGAACACAGCGTCAGCAGCACGGACAGCCAAAGCTTTCTTCGCCGGTTACATGTCCGCAATTTCGTCATGACGGTGATCTTACTTCTTGATTCGCTGGTGAACTAGTCGGGTCAAGCTGCCTGACAACGTCTCCGATTCCACAGAAAGTCGACCTCTTAATTCTTCCTTCATCCTTCTTCCTTTCGTTTGCACATGGCCAATTATCGGGCGGCGAGAGCGCTCTTAAAAAAGGCGAAACCAAAACGGTGAGCAGGGCGCGAACTTTACGGCGGGAGTGCGTGAGCGCGAAGACGCGAATCGCACTAGGAAGCCGGCGACTCGGTTTTGGTGAAAACAGAAGTGACCCTGGCGACTGTCTTCAGCGAAACGCGCGCGCTCGGCGCACGGGCCCGCCGTCAAAGAATGGTGAATGTTTAGATAACAATCCTGATTTGGACTGCCACCCTTATCGGGTAACGCCAAAAGGTGTTATTTTACGCGCGGATTAGCCGCTGTCCTCGGCCTGTTCGGTATTCCGGTGTCGATTCCATTAGAAGCGACATCTGGTTAGTGCTCCCTTCGCTTGCTGAATCGGAATGAAGCAACTGGTTTAGCTCCTCGAGTCTACCGAGTTCTCGGGCCAGCTCCGCAAATGAAAGTCTCTTGAGCACTTCGGCGGTGACCGGGCGCTTTGAATCTTGGAAAACCAGAGAGTTCAGAAACTGCTTCGCGGAAGCGGATGACACAAGTTCAAGGAGAAGCTGAGCTTCGTCCTGAGACTTACACGGAATAAAATAGTAGGTATCGTCGACCATTACCCTGACCGGCTGTGATCGTCCATCTAATCGACGGAACCTACGAGTTATTCCGTCACTTCTACGGCTTGCGCCGGTTCACCAAGGGCGTGGATCGGCCTTACGGCGCGGTGGTGGGTGTGCTCCAAACGGCACTGCAACTGATTGAGAGCGGCGCGACGCACTTCGGCGTCGCCACCGACCACGTGATCGAGTCGTTTCGCAATCGGCTTTGGGCGGACTACAAGACCGGCGCCGGCATCGAGCCCGCGCTGCTCGCGCAATTCCATCCGCTCGAAGAGGCGCTCGCGGCGATGGGCGTTGTCGTCTGGCCGATGATCGAGCTCGAAGCCGATGATGCGCTCGCTTCGGCCGCGCATCTCGCGTCGAAGGACAAAAAGGTCGAACGCGTCGCGATCTGGACGCCCGATAAAGATCTCGCGCAATGCGTGCGAGGCACGCGCGTGGTGCAGATCGACGGACGGCGCAAAACGATTCGCGATGCGGCCGACGGCTACCCCGGCATCCTGATGTTGGGTGGCTCAGAGCTTCGCGGCGGAAGACATCAAATGCCGATCCGAGTAAAGCTTTGCGACGGCTCGCGCTTCCTCGCGCACGCGCTCGATCAATTGCTGTTGGTCTCGAGTACCCGGACATGACTCCCCCAGCTGAGAACCCAGCGCTCAATTTCCTCCAGCCCTCCTAGCTCCATCTGCAACACCATTGATCCGTCCGCAGCTTCGCGGATTCGCTGCGATTCATGCCAGGTCCGCTCGCTCACCAAACGCGCGGCGAAGGCGTCGAACTTCAGCCGGATGCGATGTTTCTTTCCGCCCTCGAAAACCCCGAAGCTGCCGCTCAAGACTTTGGCAATCGAGAAATCCGCCGGACGACGGAAGCGTTTGTTCGTTAGCCTGCACCTTGCGCATCCGCGGGAGGGCGAAGGTTCGCAGTTGCTTCCGCTCCAGATCTTCGGCGAAGAGGTACCATTGGTTTTCGAGACAGGCGATGTGGAACGGCCGCACCCGCCGCGGCTCGTAGCCTTTGCTGTTCAGTTTTCGATATTCGAGTTCCACCTCCACCGAGCGCAGGACCGCCTGGCTAATCGTCTCAAAAAGCTCGAGATCGGCGACGCTCGCTCCGGCGCTGTGAAAGGAAATCGCCTCCTCCATGTCGCTCCACGAGAATGAGACACGTTCCTTGAGGCTATCGGCGATCTTGCGGAATGCGGAACGCAGCGGCCGCTCGAACGGCGTTCCGCGATATTGCGCGAGCGCTTTCTGCGCGACGAATAACGCCGCGATCTCGCCCTCCGAGACTTCAATGCTCGGAAAGCTCGTGACCGCTTCCGTGTAGTAGAAGCCAACGCGGAGCGGATCGTATTCGATCGGCAACGCCAGCCGGTCGCGCATGAAATCGATGTCGCGCTGGATGGTCTTCGACGAGACCTCCAGAGCATCCGCGATCTTGCGGCAATTCGGATAGTCGCCCGCTTTGAGCTGGCCGTGGATCCGCATCATCCGCTCCAAGGGCGGACGAGAGGCTTGATGCTCACGTTTCATGGCTGCGAAGGAGAATGATTAACCACAGAGGTCGCCGAGGTCACAGAGGAAAGTAGGGGAGTCAAAACCACTCTGCGATCTCTGTGTCCTCGTGGTTAAAGAATTTTCGCGAATTTTTTCCCCTCGGACAGCGGATGTCCGACCCGCGCCGGCAAGATGGCGCGCATGAAGACATATTCCACCCGTTATCGCCGGGGCACTTTGCTCCCGGTTCCGTATTCCGTTCGTCCCGACCGTCTCGAGCGCGGCATCCGCATGCTGCGCGCGTTCCGCTTGTCTCTGGCGACGCCGGCGCCTCCGCCGCGGGCGCAGCAGTGCGAGTTCGAATTCGCGCTGAGCAAAGCGCGCTAGCGTGGCGCGCGGAGAGAAGTCTTGCGCCGCGTACTCGCGGTGCCTACGATGATTGGTCCGGGGCCGCAATCCGTGCCCCGGCTGTCATCCGCATGAATGTTACCGGCACGATCGACGCCATTCTGAACCAGAAGAGCGGCGACATCTGGTCCGTCGCCCCGGACGCGACCGTCTATGACGCGGTCTTGACGATGGCGAATAAGAACGTCGGCGCTCTCGTCGTGATGGAAAACGACAAGCTGGTCGGCATCATCTCAGAGCGAGACTACACCCGCAAAGTGATGCTCCGGGGAAAGCGTTCTCGCGAGACGCAAGTGCGCGAGATCATGTCGATCGAACTGACGACGGTCCACCCCAAGGAGAGCGTGGACGACTGTCTGCGCTTCATGACCGAAAAGCGCGTGCGGCATTTGCCGGTGGTGGATGAGGGCCGCTTGCGCGGAGTCATTTCCATTGGCGATCTCGTCAAGCACGTCATCTCGGTGCAAAGCGCCACGCTCGAGCATCTCGAGCGCTACATTTCCGGCGGCTACGCGAGCTAGCTCTTCCGCGACAACGTCCAGACGGTTTTGCCGCGGACAATCGTGCGCACGGCTCGGCCTTTGAGCTTCCAACCGTCGAACGGCGTGTTGCGGGAAAGGCTTTCGAACGAGTTCGCATCGACTGTCCACTCGAGCTCCGGATCGATTAATGTCACGTCCGCCGCCGCTCCTACGGTGAGCGTCCCGGCGGTCAGCTTGCAGCAGTCGGGCCGGATTCACGGTGAACATTTCGATCAGCCGCGGTAATCCGATCGTCCCGGTCTTGTGCACCAGCAGATCGATGAACAATCCGAGTTCCGTCTCCAGCCCAAGAATGCCGAACGGCGCCTGATCGAACTCCACTTCCTTCTCGAACTTTGCGTGCGGCGCGTGATCGCTCGCCAGAATCTCAAGGGTGCCGTCTTCGATCCCTTCGAGCAGCGCCGCGACATCGCTCTTCGCTGCGCAACGGCGGGTTCATCTTGTAGTTCGTGTCGAAATTCTGAATCGCCTCATCCGTCAGCGCGATGTGATGCGGACAAACTTCGCCGCTGATCTTCACGCCGCGCGCCCGCGCTTCGCGCAGCAATCCGCACGCTTCCGGCGGAGCTGATGTGCTGGCAATGAATGTGATGATCGCACAGCTCCGCGAGCAGAATGTTGCGCGTGACGATCGCTTCCTCGCCGGCCGCTGGCCAGCCGGGCAGGCCGAGCAAAGTGCTCCAGTAGCCTTCGTGCACCACGCCGTGGCCGACGAGATTGTAGTCCTGACAATGATCGAGCACGCGGCACACCGACCATGCGCGCGTATTCGACCGCGCGGCGCATCAGTTCGTTGTTTTGAATGCAATGCCCGTCGTCGGTGATCGCGACCACACCGGCCTGCGCGAGCGAGCCGATCGGCGCCAGTTCTTCGCCCGCAAGTCCTTTCGAGATCGCGCCGGTCGGCAGGACATTCACGCACGCGCTTTCCGCCGCGCGATCTTTGATCCAGGCGATCGTGCTCGGACTATCCGCGACCGGCGATGTATTCGGCATGCAGACGATGGTGGTGAAGCCACCCGCCGCCGCGGCGCGCGCACCGGATTCAATCGTCTCCTTCCAGCCGAAGCCCGGTTCGCGCAGATGCACGTGGATGTCGATCAAGCCGGGGGCGACGATGAGATCGCTCGCGTCAATGATCTCGGCCTCGCGTTCGATCAGATCGCGCGCGCGCGATGACGCCATCGACGATCATCAAGATCGGCGACTTCATCGCGCTTGTTCGCCGGATCGATGATGCGGCCGTGGCGGATGATCGTCTTCATCGGCTTGCGATTCCTCCGCAGAGATAAAGAACCGCCATCCGGACCGCGAGGCCGTTGGTGACCTGATCCAGGATGACGCTTTGCACGCCGTCCGCGAGTTCGCTGTCGATCTCGACGCCGCGGTTGATCGGGCCCGGATGCATGATCAGGCAATCCGGTTTCAGGAGCTTCGCCCGGTCTTTCGTTAGGCCAAACAGCCGAATGTATTCGCCCAGCCCGGGAAAGTATTCCTTGCGCTGCCGCTCGTGCTGGATGCGGAGCAGATTCACCACGTCGACCGTCGGCAAGACCTCGTCGATTCGATGAGACACGGTGACACCGAGCCGCTCGAAGACGCGCGGCACCAGGGTGCTCGGACCGACCAGGGTGACGCGCGCGCCGAGTTTCAAGCAGGCCGAAGATGTTCGAGCGCGCGACGCGGCTGAAGAGGATGTCGCCGATGATCGCCACGTGCAGTCCGGCGATCGAGCCGCGCCGTTCCCGGATGGTGTAGAGATCGAGCAACGCCTGCGTGGGATGTTCGTGCGCGCCGTCGCCGGCGTTGATCACGCTCGCCTTCAGTCGTTCGGCCAGGAATTGCGGCGCGCCCGCGCGAACTGTGGCGCAGGACGATGATATCGGCGTGATTCGCTTCCAGAATCTTGGCGGTGTCCTTGAGGGTTTCACCTTTCGTTAGGCTGGACGCGCTCGCGGAGATGTTGATCACATCCGCGCTCAGGCGCGTCGCCGCGATCTCGAAGGAAGTGCGGGTGCGCGTGCTCGGCTCGACGAACAAATTCACCAGCGTCTTGCCGCGCAGCGCCGGCACCTTCTTCATCTCGCGCGTGCCGACCTGCTTGAAGGCATCGGCGGTATCGAGGACGAAAGTGATCTCCTCCGCGGAGAGCTCGCGAATGCCGAGCAGATCCTTGCGCTGCCAGCGCACTTCGGATTGGACGGCCGTCATGCCTGCCTCCTTGATCAACCAGACGGCGTCCGGCTCGCGCATCCACATTCTCGAGTCGCAAGCGCACGCGTTCGCCCGGCGCCGTCGGCAGATTTTTCCCGACGTAATCCGCCCGGATCGGCAATTCGCGATGGCCGCGATCAATCAGGGTCGCCAGCTGAATTCGCGCCGGCCGTCCGAACGAGCCGATCGCGTCCATCGCCGCCCGCGCCGTTCGCCCGGTAAAGAAAACATCGTCGACAATGATGACCGTCTCGCCCGTCGAGCGGCAGTCGGCAGATGCGAGGCCCGGACCCGCGGCAACTCCGCCCGCTGCCCGACGTCGTCCCGATGCATCGAGACATCGATGACTCCGGTCTCGATCGGCGTCTTCCCAAACTCTTCGATGAACGCCGCCAATCCGCCGGGCGATCTCGACCCCGCGCGAGGGAATTCCGGCCAGCACGACTGCAGCCGAGCTCTGGATTGCGCTCGATGATTTCGTGCGCGATCCGGCGAAGAGCGCGCGCAATCGCTTCCGCGTCCATGACTGAGGACGTGGCGGATGGTGAGCTTGAAGCGTTGGGCGTAGTCATGCGTTTCCTTCGCGACCTCGCAGGATCGCGTTAAAGGACGCGGCGGAGAATCAGGAATCGGCGCTCTGCGCCTGGCTTCGGAATTCCCCCTTGCGCTTGTCTCGCCAGTTCGATCGATGTTTCACGATCCAATCGAAGGAGCGCTTTTTCGAAGCCGATATCGCTCCCGGCTTTCTCGCTCTCGATCCATTTGTGTTTCAAAATCTCTTCCCGCTCGGCGAGGAACTCTTTGTAGAGAACCGAGTTCTACACGAACTGCGATTGTTCGGCTTGCGCGGCAATCATCTCGGAATTGTCTTTCATACGGCAGACGCGCGGTCAATCAAATCCGCTCAAGTTTGACTCAGCATCGGGTGTACCTATTCAACCCACGATCCCGGGAGATTGTTTCTATCCAATTGTCTCCCGGAGGTGACGCGCAATCTTCATGAATTCGGCGGCCACCGGTGAATTGGCGCTTTCGGCGGTGATCGGCATCCCGCGATCGCCGGATTCGCGGGTCGCGATATCGATCGGAATCTGACCGAGCAACGGAACGCGGAGCCGTTTCGCTTCGCGCTCGCCGCCGCCGGAGCCAAAGATGTCGTAGCGCTTCCCGGTAGTCGGCGAAATGAAATAGCTCATGTTCTCGATCAAGCCGAGCACCGGAACGTTCACTTTTTCGAACATGGTCGAAGCTTTCCGCGCATCGATCAGCGCGACTTCCTGCGGCGTCGTCACGATGATCGCCCCGGCGAGCGCGACGGTTTGCACAATCGTGAGTTGGATGTCACCGGTGCCCGGCGGCAGATCGAGCACCAGGATAATCGAGTTCGCCCCATTCCACCTGTCGCAGGAATTGCTGCGTGTAACGCGTCACCATCGGTCCGCGCAAGAATCGCCGGGGCGGTGTCGTCGAGCAGGAAGCCCATCGACATGAGCTTCAGGTTGTATTGCTCGATCGGGATGATCCTGTTTTCTTCCGTCGCCGTCGGACGATCGCGCGTGCCGAACATGAGCGAAATGCTCGGGCCATAGATGTCGCAATCGCAGAGTCCGACGGCCGCGTCGGTCTTGTCCAGGGCGATCGCCAGATTCGCCGCCACTGTCGATTTGCCAACGCCGCCTTTGCCGCTGGCGATGGCGATGATGTGCTTGATGCCTTCGATCCGCGTGGCACCGACGCCGGCCGCACCTGCTCCAGCGGGCGGCGCATGGATGTCGATCAGCACCTTCGCCTCGGTGATTCCGCCGAACACTGCGCAGAACCTTTTCCGCCTCTGCCTTGATCTCGCGTGGAATCGCCGGCTCATTGGTCGCGAGGGCCAGTTGCACCGTCACCTGGTCGCCCGCGATCTGAATTCCCTTGACCAATCCAAACGAAACAATATCGCGGCTGAAGCCGGGATATTTTACCGTCTGGAGCGCTGCTTTGACCTGTTCTTCAGTGACCGCCATGAGTGGCGGAGAACTTACGCGGCGATTGCGCGTAAGGAAAGGATGACGCGCCGCGCCGTGGTCTAACGATTAGACAGGGCCGGAGCCGTCGTCTTTGCAGGCCCAGAGAACGCTGCCGAAAACCGAACCGACAGCGATCGCGAAAGTGCAAAGCGCGAACATGCCTCTTCATTAGCAATCGGTGTGCCGAAACGGTTTGCCATGGAAAAAGAGGCGGACGACGAAATCCGCGTCAGTTTCGCGGGTCGCGAACGCGCCGGGTTTTATTGATCCTGTGAGGCAATCGCGGCCTCTGCGGCCGCGTACTCGAAGAACTTTTCTTCGAGTTCCGCGACGTTTGTGAACTTCGCTCCGCTGGTGTGAAAGAGTGCGACATCGAAAGGCTGGCCGGCAGCCGAAAGCTCGAGAAACTGCGGGAATTTTTCCTTGTCGGTGGCGATGAGGAAACGGACGAGGCGCTCCGATTCATCGTAGAACGCGGTGACCAGGTCCTCGTTTCCCGAAGGATAATCCATCGTGGTGAGCGCATTCAGGGCGAAGAGCTTTCCCCGGTCGACCTTGCTCGACATCGGCTTGGCGTTGTAACCCCGCGCGCGCTTGAAGCTGGCCCCGGCCCCCTTGGAGGCATATTGGGCGAATCCTTCGTTCAGCCAGCGCGGGATTCCGCTCCCGTAAATTCGATAGAGCACGAGATGGGTGACCTCGTGGCCGAGGCTGTTGTCGCTGAATTTGTACGCCGGATTGCGGACGATGAACAAGCTGCCGCCGGACTGCAGGCCGCCCGTCCAGGGTTCGAGCGCGCCCGCGGTGCGAAAGGATTCCCAATCCGCGGGAGCTTCGAAAATGTAAATGTGCGCTTTTTCGGGCCACGGCATTTCAGTTTTCCCGAGCGCTTTCGAAACCACGCGAAAATAAAATTCCGCTTCCACCGAAACCGAGGTGGCGACGAAGCTCCGCTGGAAGTGATAGATGAAATGTTCCGTCTCGGCGTGCCGCCACTCTTCCGGATGAATGGCGAGCGCCTTCGTCCCCAAGGGAGTGCGATCCTGCTGGCTGAGCTGAGCGAACTCCACTTGCGGGAGCGCATTCAGGCCCACCACCTCGGAGGTTTCGGATCGCGCTGACTGGAGAAACGTCGCCAGGATTCCAGCAGCGACGATCAAATCGGAAACGAGCGGGCACTCCGCTTGCAAAGCTACTCTCGCGCCGTCGTCAGCGGCTTTGCAAAGCGCGTTCGGCCTGCGCCTGGCGAACCTTTTCCGCCGCCACGCGCCGCAGGTTCCCGGTCAGCCGGGTCTTTGAGAGCGTCCAGATAATCCACTTCGTCGGATCGAACTCCCAGGGCTTCACCCCGTTCCGGTAATCGTATTGAAACTCGTGGTGATAATTGTGGTAGCCCTCGCCAAAAGTGAAGAGCGCCAGCAGATGCGAATCGCGCGCGCTGCAGCGATCCGAGTACGGTTGCCGGCCGAGCGTGTGACACGCGCTGTTGATCAAAAAAGTGCAGTGCTGCAGGACGGTGACGCGTGCCACTCCCGCGATGAGAAAACCACCGAGCGCGCCGACGGCACCATTCCACATCCAACCAATCGCGGTGGGCAAAACAAACGACACCAGAACGGCGAGCAAATGGATGTGACGATGCTGCCACATCACGAGTGGGTCCTTCTTCAGATCCGGCACGTTATCGAACGGTGGCTCCGGGCTCATCTTGAAGAGAAGCCAGCCGATGTGCGCGTAAAAAAATCCTTTCGAGATATCGTAGGGATCGTCGTCGTGATCGACGTGCTTGTGATGCCGGCGATGTTCGCTCGACCACATGATGACGGAATTCTCGAAAGCCCCCGCGCCGAAGATGAGAGTGAAGAGACGCACCGGCCAGCTCGCTTGAAAGGCGATGTGCGAGAAGAGCCGATGATAGCCGAGACTGATGCTGAAACCGCTCGCGGCAAATAACACCGCGAAGAGCGCGAGCTGGAACCAATCAATCCCAAAACGCCAGAGATATAGCGGGACCGCCGTCAGACTGAGCGCCGCCGTCCCGATAAGAAACGAGCTGGTGATCCAGTTGATCCGGTGACGCGGGACATTGAGGATCGTCGGCGAACGTCTGGACGAGACGGCGTTTGGTGAGGCAGCTACTTCGGGTGCTGCTTCAAGGGTAGCGGAGGAAAAGGACACGGAGGCGCAACAGTCGTCGATCCTGGCGTATTAGCAAAAGCCGAGCCGTCGAGAGTTTGCACGGCGAGAGCAATGAATTTTGCAATTCACCGTCGCGCAAGCCACCGTCTGCTGGGCAATGAAACAACTGGCATGTCTTGGCTTGTGCGCCGCGATCCTTTTCAGCGGCTGCAAGGATTCCGCGAAGAAGGCGAGCGTGGTTCGGTTCGGACACTTCCCGAACATCACCCACGCGCAGGGCGTGATCGCGCACGCGCTCTCGCGCCAGGGCAAAGGCTGGTTCGAGCAACGGCTCGGACCGAAGTCGAGATCCAATGGTTCACCTACAACGCCGGGCCATCCGCGATGGAAGCGATGTTCGCCGGCTCACTCGATGTGACCTATGTCGGCCAGGGACCGGCGCTGAACGCGCATTTCAAATCGAACGGAGCCGAGATCCGCGTGCATCGCTGGCGCGGCCAATGGCGGCGCGGCGCTTGGTGGTTCAGACCGGATGGGCCGATCAAAACCGCGGCGGATTTTCGCGGCACGAAGAATCGCGACGCCGCAGCTCGGCAATACGCAGGATATTTCCTGCCGCGCGTGGCTGAAGGCGCAGGGCTTCAAGATCACGCAAACCGGAGGCGATGTCACGGTGCTTCCGACACAGAATCCCGATCAACTCGCGCTGTTTCAAAAGGGCGACGTGGATGCTGTCTGGACGGTCGAGCCGTGGGTGACACGACTGGAACGCGAAGGGAATGGCAAAGTCTTCCTCGAAGACACGCACGTCCTGACCACGTGGCTGGTCTCCTCAGCGTGAAGTTTCTCAGCGAGCACCGCGATCTCGCTAAAAAAATCGCGACCGCGAATGCGGAACTCACGCAATGGATCCAGGCCAATCCAGAGGAAGCGCAAAAACTCTTGATCGCGGAGTTGAAAGAGGAAACGAAAGCGAGTTTTGCACCAGAGGCGGTGAAGCAAGCCTGGAAGCGAATAAAATTCACGACGGAAGTCGCGCCGGAACTTGTCACCAAAGCAGTGCAGGACGGCAAAGACGCCGGTTTCCTCAAAGGCGCGACCGACACTTCGAAACTTGCTCGCCACTCCGTAATGGCCCGCGCTCGCATTCGCTCCTCGGCTACCGAGGAGTTAGAGATTATCCCGCCCACCAAGCTGGCGATCGAGAACGTCTCGAAGAGTTTCAGCACCGCGACGGGTAACGTGCAGGCGCTCGACGCGTGAGTCCCTTGCAGGTGAGCGAAGGCGAATTTGTTTGTCTCGTCGGCGCGAGCGGTTGCGGAAAATCGACCTTGCTCAACATCATCGCCGGCCTGGAGAAACCGGACAGCGGGACCGTCCTGGCGGATGGCAAACCGATCACCGGCCCGGGTCGCGAGCGTCTCGTCATGTTCCAGGAAGCCGCGCTCTTTCCGTGGCTCGATGTTCTCGGCAACGTGCTCTTCGGCTTGAAGCTGAAGCCGAACCTGACGAACAAGGATCGCGTCGATGTGGCGCAAGTATTATCTCGAACTCGTCGGTCTGACCCGATTCGAGCACGCGAACATTCACGAACTTTCCGGCGGCATGAAACAACGCGTCGCGCTCGCCCGCGCGCTCGCGCCGAACCCGCGCGTGCTGCTGATGGACGAGCCGTTCGCCGCGCTCGACGCGCTGACGCGTGAGCAGCTTTACGGCGATATCCAGCGCATCTGGAAGGCGCGCCACAAGACGATCGTCTTCGTCACCCACAACGTCCGCGAAGCCGCCTGCCTCGGCGATCGCGTGCTTCTTGTTTTCGCCTCATCCCGGGCGCATTCAGGAAGAGTTTGTGATCGATCTGCCGCGTCCGCGCGACATTAACAGCGTCGATCTGGCCGAGTACTGCGAGCAGAATCATGCGGTCGTTGAAGAATGTCGGCCAGGAAAGCGCGGAGGTGTCCGAGTGAAACGGTTCGCTCGCCGCCACCGCGTTCTTCGTCATCCTGCTCGCTGCTCTGGCAGACCTTGTTTGCCGCCTGCAAATTTGGTCGCCGGTTCTGCTGCCGTCACCGTCTGCTGGTCGCGAAATACCTGGAAGAGGCGACGCGCGACGGGACGCTCTGGCACGCGACGGTGACCACGATGCGCCGTTTGCTCATCGGCTATCTCGTGGGCATCATCGGCGGCCTGCCGCTCGGTTTGCTCACTGCGCGCTGGAACATTTTGCGCGACACCATCGGCACGACCGCGCTCGGCTTGCAGACCTTGCCGAGCGTTTGCTGGGTGCCGCTCGCGCTCCTCTGGTTCGGCCAAACCGAAGCCGCGATGTTGTTTGTCGTCATCATGGGCACGCTCTGGTCGGTCGTCATCGCCACCGACACCGGCGTGCGCAACGTGCCGCCGATTTATCGCCGCGCCGCGCTCACCATGGGATCGAAGCGGCTGCACATTTGGCTCAAGGTCATCCTGCCCGCCGTCGCTGCCGTTCATCGTCAGCGGCATGAAACAAGGCTGGGCCTTCGCCTGGCGCTCGCTCATGGCCGCGGAAATTTTCGTCACCATCCTGACCGGCTTCGGTCTTGGCCAGCTTTTGCATTACGGACGCGAACTCAAGTCCATGGAACAGGTCATCGGCATCATGGTCGTGATCGTCGTCATCGGTTTGCTCGCGGATAAGATTTTTTTCTCGCCGATCGAACGATTCCTGCATCGGCGCTGGGGTTTGATGCAATAGTGTGGGGATGAAGTGGGGACGCCAAAAGCGCGAACCGGTGACGGTCACGCGCGAGATCACAATCCTGAACAAGTTCGGCATGCATGCGCGGCCCGCGGCGGAGTTTGCCCGGCGCGCGAACAGCTTTCGCTCGGAGATCTCGCTGATCGCGAACGGGGAGCGCTTCTCGGCCACGAGCCTGATCGACATCATGCGCGCGAGCCTCGGCATGGGCGCGACCGCGACGATCGAAGCGCACGGAACTGACGCGGAGGAAGCGGTCGAAGCGATGACGAAACTGCTCGAGGAACTCCAGGTTCAGGAAGCCGGCGGCTGATCTTTGAAGTCCACTTTTCGCACAGGCTTCTACGCTGGTCTGGTGGTTGCCATCGGCCTCGGGTCTTACTTGTTCCTGCTCTGGGAGGCCAACAATCAGGTGCATTTGCACAGCGCCCACTTGCTCACCGCGCTCGAGAAAAACGAATGGTCAGACGTGACCGAGTTCCTCGATCCATCGTATTCTGACCAGTGGGGACATGATCGTGCCACAGTCCTGACTCGACTGCGGCAAGTGCTGCCCTACGCGCGTCATCTCCGTCTTCAGGCGCAGGAGGTCGTCGTCAGCGCTGCGAACGGCGAAGGCAAATGGAGCGCAAAGGTCACCCTCGAAGCGGATCCGAACGAGGTGAGCACATTCCTCCAGGAACGCGTCAACACGCTGGGTGAACCTTTCGCCCTGCAATGGCGGCGGGTGTCGTGGAAACCCTGGGATTGGAAACTGGTCCGAGTCACGAATCCAGCGCTGGAAATTCCTGACCACCTGTATTGAGCGACCGCGAAATTACTTGTCGAGCGCGGTCCGGTCCGCGCGCCGCGCTCAGTCGCGGGCTCGCGCCATGGCGACCTGCCGCCGGCCCAGCCAGACGCCCACGCCGCACCAGATTGCCACAATCGGCACCGCGATGAAGCTGATTGCGCTGATCCCAAGACCGAGCAGTTGCAGACCTCCGTACGACCAGGCACCCAGCTGATCGCCACACCGGTAGCCAAACGTATCCATGAAACTCTTCGCCTTATATTTATCCTCGCGACGCAAAACGGTGAACAGCACCTCGCGCGCGGGTCGCATGAAGGCAAAGGTCGCCGCCCGCCGCATGACTTGAAAGACTGCGAGCGTCGTCAGCACCGGATGATACCCGAGAGCGGCAAATCCGAAGAGGCTGAGTGCGGGCATGGCCACGAGGGTGACGGTTACGCCGAGTGATTTCATCAAGCGGCCGGTGACAAAAATCTGCATGAAAAGGGTGAGCGTATTCACCCAGCGATCGAGGCCGTGCGAGAAATTCCGTCCGCGCCGCGCGATTCGCGAAGCCCACCTTGGTCAGCTCCGATTGCTGAAAATACGCCCACGTAGATGTGAGTGTGTAGAAAACGATGAAAATCATGCAGCGCAAACAAATATGGCGAACGACAGATGTGGGTGACGCCTTCCCAGAACCCGCCGCCGATCGGCTTCTCGGCGCTCGCTTCTTCTTTGTTCGGGTGATCGTCTTCTCGGTGGAACCCAGTCGGAAAGAAACGCACGCATTGCGCAGCGATCTCGAGCATCACCGCGCAGATCAAGACCAGCACGCCCGTGCTCACAAGATGCACCAGCGAGATCGTGATGGTTCCTCCGAGAATCGCGCCTAACGAACCGCCGACGGCAATGAAACCATAAAGCCGCTTGCCTTGCTCAGTCGTGAAAAGGTCGCTCATGAACGCCCAGAACACCGAGGTCGCGAAAAGATTGAAGACACTTACCCAGACGAAAAAGCACGGCCCGATCCACGACTGCCGCGCGGCCGGCAACGTTCGCATGAGCACGAAAAAGATGACGAGATTGACGATGAAAAAGCGATAGGCGAGCGGAATGAAACGCCGCCGCGGCATGCGCGCCACGATTGCCGAAAACAGCGCATTGGCCGCGATCATCGTGACGAGCGTGGCGGTAAACATCCACGGCAGGTTTTCCGCATTGGCCGCGCCGATCTCATCGCGGATCGGACGGATGACGTAATAGCCGGCGAGGACGACGAAGTGAAAAACGAAACTGAGCCCAAGCGCGCGGAGCTCGTCAGGCCGAACGTCAACGACGCGTCGGAGGATCGTCAGCACTCGTTAGGGGTGCTGCTTGTGCCACTCGGCAAGCACTTCCGCTTCGCGCTCCGGCGTGAGCCCGGCCTTCAACGTCGCCTGACGTGACGCCAGTTGCATCCTAAACCAACCGAGCGTATCGCGCGTCGTCTCGGGCAATGGCCGGAAGGTGAGTCCCTTGCCCAAAGCGCGTTTGATGTTCGTCCGGCTCAGCCCACCCTCCTCGCCTTTTGGAGGAACCCACACCGGCATATCCGACCATGGCTCGACTTTGTGCGCGGCGAGAAAATCCGCGTTCACCCAGGTGAATTTTGCGTCTGATTTCACCACGTCCTTGATCTCCTCGAGCATCTCGCCGACGCCGAGTTCTTTCGCTGGTCCGGTGGCGTTGTAGATTCCCGTCTCTCCATTCTCGACCATGCGGATGGTCCACTCTGCCAGATCGCGCGCGTCGATGAATTGCACCGGGTCTTTCGGATCACCGGGCGCGAGCACTTCGCCACCGCGATCGACCCGCACCGGCCAGTAGGTGAATCGGTCTGTCTGATCTCCCGGACCGACAATCAGCCCCGGACGAATGATGAGCGTTTTCTTCGGGAACCATTTCTCCGCTTCCTTTTCGGAGAGCGCCTTCAAGGGACCGTAGAGCGCGAACTTCGAGGCAACGATAGAATCGCGCGTCTCCTTCATCGCATCGGCGCCTTCGTACTTCGCGAGCGCGCCGGTCTCATCATTCGGTTTGGTGTTGTCGGCGTAGACTGAGATCGTCGAGATGAAGACGTAACGGTCGACGTTGCCCTTGAGCACCTGCGCGACATCGCGCACCCAAACCGGCACGCTCGTTGGGTTATCGATCACCACATCCCACTTGCGATCTTTCAGCGCGTCGAGCTGGCCGTTGCGGTCGCCGACGAGCTGCTCCACGCTCGCTGGCAACTCCCCCGGACGTGTCTTGCCGCGGTTGAAAACGGTCACCTTATGTCCACGGCTGAGCGCATATTCCACCTGAAACGGCCCGGTGAAGCCGGTGCCGCCAAGGATGAGAATATTCAGAGGTTTCGTCGCTTTCTCCGCGGCCTTCATTTGTCGTACGGTTAGCAGTCCGATGCTCGCGGCTCCTCCGGCAAGCGCAGACACTTTGATAAATTCTCTTCGGGTAGTTTTCATGACGCTGGAATTTCTTAAGGCGTGAAATCCTGATCCTTTTTTAACCCTGCACAAAAGGCCGCGAGCAATTTCGCGGTGTTCTCCAGATCCTCCAGCGCCAGCAACTCGTTAGGCGTATGCATGTAGCGCAACGGCACGGAAAGCAAGCCGGTCGCCATGCCACCGCGCGCCAGTTGCATGGCATTCGCATCCGTCCCGGTGCCCCGCGGCGCCGAGGCGATCTGGCAGGGGATGCCTTCCGCTTTCGCCGTCGCGACGAGCAACTCGAAGACGCGCGGGTTGATGTTCGCGCCACGCGAAATCATCGGTCCGCCGCCGATCTTGAAATCGCCCGCCTTCTTTTTCTCGATCCCGGGCGTGTCGGTTCCGTGCGCCACATCGAGGGCAATCCCGACTTCCGCCTCGCTCGAAAACGCGCTCGTGTGCGCTCCGCGCAATCCGATCTCCTCTTGCACGGTGGAGACGCCGATAATGCACGCTTCGAACTGCCGCCCGTGCAGCAGCCGCAAGACTTCCGTCACAATCCACGTGCCCATCTTGTTATCGAAGGCCATGGAAACGGCGCGATCATTGGCCAGCTCGAGATAGGGCTGCACGAAAACGCCGGCATCTCCGAAGGCGACCAGCTTGAGCGCGTCCTTCTTGCTCGTCGCTCCGATGTCGACGTAGAGATCGTGCATCTTCGGGACCTTCTTCTTGTCCTCGTCGTCCATCAGGTGGATCGCCTTTCGCCCGATCACACCCGGCACCATTCCCTGGCGCGTCATGATGGAGACGCGTTGCGAAGTCGCGACTACCGGATCGACGCCACCGATCGGTTCCACGTGCAGGAAGCCTTCGTCGGTAATGTACTGCACGATGAAACCAATCTGATCGCAGTGCCCCGCGAGCATGATCCGTGGCCTGCCTTCCGGATTGCGAATCCCAAAGACATTGCCCATGACGTCGGTGCGGATCGTGTCGCACCACGGCTGAATGCGGCTGCGCACCAGCTTCTGCACTTCGTGCTCGTAACCGGACGGGCTGGCGGTTTCGACGAGCTAGCTTGAGGAAATCTTTACTGTCAGCGTTCATGAGGAAAGAAGATGTCGGCTACCCGCGAATGATCAATCTCGGCGATCCCACTTACCTCTTCCACGACGCCGCTGCCCCATCGGCAATTCGACAAACGAAGCTGACGCCGCATGCCCGCTTTGCTCGCGATATTTGCGCGCGAGCGTTTCCGCCACCTCGGCCGCGCGGGCAGCCTCGACCAAAGTGACGGTGCCTCCGCCAAAACCTCCGCCCGTGAGACGCGATCCCAGCACGCCCGGCAATGATTGCGCGATCGCGACCAGTTGATCGAGCTCCGGCGTGCTGTTTTCAAAATTCACCCGCGAGCTTTCGTGCGAGGCATTCATTAACTGCCCCATCGACGCGGCATCCGCGTTTTGCAGCGCCGCGACCGCGCGCCAGACGCGATCATTTTCACCAGACGATATGTGCTGTCCGGCGAAACAACGTCGGTTCCAGCGAGCCGCGGGCGTAGGTCAGATGCTCCGGCGTCACTTCGCGCAAGCTCTCCAGTCCCAGCGCCGCGGCCGCGGCCGCGCATTCTTCGCGGCGCGTGTTGTAGAGACTCGCCAGGAGATCGTGTTTCACGCCGGAGTCCGCGATGACCAGCGCGAACTCCGCCGGAAACGGGATCGTCCGGACTTCTTCGGTCTGACAATCGAGATAAACGACGTCGTTCGCGCGACCGAAGACAGAGGCGACTTGATCGAGCAAGCCCGAGCGGACGCCGGCGAATTCGCTTTCCGCGCGCTGACAAAGCTTCGCGACTTCCATCGGACCGATGCGCAGTTCGTGCAATTTCATCAACAGCCCAGCCGTCGCGACCTCGAAGGCCGCGGAGCTGGCAAGTCCTGCGCCCGGCGGCAGGTCGCCGGAGACTTCCGCATCGAAGCCACGGATTTCGAAACCGGCGTGGATGAACTGCTGCACGACGCCAAGCGGGTAGTTCGCCCATCGTTCCTCAGGGTCCTGTGGCCGCAGATCGCGCAACGAAACGCGGATGCGGCTGTCCGCGGTTTTCGAGGTCAGCACCACGAGATCATCCGTGCGCGAAATCCCCGCGACGGTTAAGCCACGATCAATCGCCGCGGCGAGGACGACGCCTTGATTGTAATCGGTATGGTTGCCGAGCAGCTCGACGCGACCCGGGGCATAGGCGGATGCGGGACTCACGCCGCAACATCTACATTGGCCGCGTGGAAAACCACGCGATCCCGATTACGCAGAAGCTGCTCGTCAACGCCGGCGGCTGGCCGGCGATGAAACTTGCCCAGCAGTTGCAGAAAGCTGGGCGCGTCGTCGAAGCCGATTACCATCCGCCACTTCTTTCGGGATTGGTGCGGGAAGGGAATCGCAATCTGCGCTCCGGCTTGCGCGTGAAGAGCGAGTCGGATGTCGAAAACCTCTGCACCTGCCGCGAATCGCGCGAGTGGGGCAAGATCTGTCCGCACGCGCTTGCGGTGGGACTCGCCTACATCGAGAACGCGACGGCGAAAGACGACGCCGCGCCAGCGCCAGCGGTTGTCGCGAAGCCGGAGGGACCAACCTTCGTCGAGATCGGATCCGAGGTCGCGACACCGATCGCGCTCCACTTCATTCTGCCGCCAGTTTTCGAATCCGCCTGGACCAAGCAGCAGATCATGGTCGTGACGGAAGTGGAGATAAGCGGCAAGCGCATGATGCCTTCAGCACTCGTCGCAAAAGAGAAATACGCCTGCGACACCTCCGACCTGGCCGCGATCGATGGTCTGCGCGAACTTATTTCGGAGGGAGATGTTCTCTCCGCGATGCGCCTTTTTCCGCGCGCACATTTTCTGCGACTGCTGAAGGCATTGCGCGGTCATCCCCGGGTGACGTTCGGGAAATCCACGCACGTCCGCGTCGCCTCGGAGGTTTACCGTCCGCGGCTTCATCTCGCGCGCGCTGGTGAAACCATCAGCCTCGAAGTGCAGAAGGCGAAAGATGAACAGCTGCTCGTTGCGGGAGAAGAAGCCTGGTTTCTCCAGGCGACCTGCTTCCGCGCATTACCCGAGGCTCTCCCTAACGAGTTCCATCCGTTGGCTGATGGACCCATTGTCCTCCGCGGCGAGCGCGCGCAACGATTTCTCGCCTTCGAGGCCCAGCGCCTGAAGGAATGGTTCGAAACCGACAGCGACTGGGTATTGCCCGAGGTGCAGCATGCCGTTCCGCGCTTCGTCCTCAATGTCGAAGGCTCGATGCGAGAACTCCGCGCAGATCTGCGCGCGCAGTATGCCGATGGACCGCGAACCATCAACGCGACCAACGTCTCGCCCGAGGCTCTGTTCGTGCGCGATCCGGCGCACGCCGATTCGCTTCTCCTGCGCGACATCGAAGCGGAACAGGCAGCGCTCGAACGCTTGCAGCGCCTCGGATTCACCGCGCGCGGCGAAAAGTTCGTGCTGGCAAACGAAAATGCCATCGCCCGCTTTTTCGCCTTTGAGTTTCCACGGCTCAAAACGGAATGGGACGTCCATCTTTCTTCGCAGGCGACCAAGGCGAACGAGGGATTGGAGCCGCTCGCGCCAAAGATCGAGGTCGTCGGCTCGGGCGAGAACTGGTTCGAGCTGCGTTACTCGTTAGGCACACCGGACGGCCAGGCCTTTTCCGCGGCTGAACTCCAGCGACTGCTTCGTTCCGGCCAAAGCCAGACGCGCCTGCGCAATGGACGCACCGGTGTCTTCGATGCGGAAGCGATCGGCGATTTCGAGGAAGTGCTGCGCGATTGCGAGCCGAAGCAGAATCAGCCCGGCCTTTACCGCATCAACCGCGCCCATTCCCGCTACCTGGCGGAGACCGCGCAGGAAGTGGGCGCGACCTGGTGGATTTTCGCGGAGCGTTGCGCGGCCTAACGAACGAAGCGGCGACCGCAGCCGTGCCCGCACTGGGCGAACTCGGCGGGCGCTTGCGCGAATACCAAGAGCAAGGCGTCTCCTGGCTATGGCGTCTTGCGCAGAGCGATCTCGGCGGAATCCTGGCTGATGAAATGGGTCTCGGGAAAACGGTGCAGATGCTGGCGTTTCTGCTCGCGCGCCGCAGCACCGAGCCCGCGTTGATTGTCTGCCCGACCTCGCTCCTGACGAACTGGCGAAACGAGGCCCAGCGTTTCACCCCGGAGCTCAAGGTTCTGGTCCTGGAAGGGCCGGAGCGTCACGCACGCTTTCCCGAGATTGCTGCCGCCAACATTGTCCTGACGAGCTACGCATTGCTGCAACGCGACGCCGACCTCTTAAAGGCGATCCAGTTCTCGACCGTGGTCCTGGACGAAGCGCAGCACATCAAGAATCCCGACACGCAAAACGCGCAGGCCGCTTTCGCGCTCCGCGCCCGGCATCGCTTCGTGCTCACCGGAACGCCGATGGAAAACTCGGTGCGCGATCTTTGGTCGCTGATGAATTTCGTTCTCCCGGGTTATCTCGGGAGCCGCGCGGATTTTCGCGAACGCTATGAGCAACCGCTGGCCCGCGGTGCTGCGCCGGAGCTGCAGCGCCGCCTCGCGCGACGGATGCGACCGTTCCTTCTGCGCCGCAGGAAAACCGAGGTCGCGAAAGATCTGCCGGAAAAGTTGGAGCAGTCGCTCATCTGCGATCTCACCGCACCGCAGCGCGCCGCTTACGACGGGTTGCTGCGCGAGATTCAGACGGGCGTCGCGAGCGAGCGCGGGAATGCCGGCGCGGTCCGCATGAAGATGTTGCTCGGCTTGTTGCGGCTGCGCCAGGTTTGTTGCGATCTGCGGTTGGTGGGCGGTGATCTGGCGAAGGCCGATGGCGATTCAGCCAAACTCGAACTGTTGGAGGAGTTGCTCGAAGAAGCGATTGATGGCGGCCATCGCGTGCTCGTTTTCAGCCAGTTCGTCGCGATGCTTTCGTTAATCCGGGAACGCCTGGACGCTAACGCGATCAGCCTTCTCTTATCTCGACGGACAGACGAAAGAACGGCAGGCGGTGGTCGACAAATTTCAAACCGACGAAAGCATTCCGGTTTTCCTGATGAGCCTGAAGGCGGGCGGCGTCGGACTCAATCTCTCGGCCGCCGACACCGTGATTCACTTCGACCCGTGGTGGAATTACGCCGCGGAAGCGCAGGCCACGGATCGCGCGCATCGCATCGGCCAGACGCGAGTCGTGACCGCCTACAAATTGATCGCGCGAGACACGGTCGAAGAAAAAATCGTCAAGCTGCAAGCGCGGAAACGCAGCGCGAGCGAAGGCTTGATCGGCAGCGAAGAACCGCTGATGAGCGGCCTAACGACTGAAGATCTGGAAGAGTTGTTGAGCTAAATGTTAGGGCTCTTCGGGCGGAGGTGGACCGTGGGAAAGGAGCATGTGGTGATGTCTGCGCTTCATTTCCTCGAGCCGTTCCCGCTGCTCCGGGGTGAGATGCGGAATCATTTCTTCATGGGCCTGGCCAAAAGTCGCAGCGACCCGCTGACTGGTTTCCTTGCGAATGACGTCGAGCTGCGCCGCGGTCCGGTCAATGATCGGCGAGATCTGCGCAGACTGTTCCGGAGTGAGCCGCAACTCGCGCTCAATGTGCGAGCGCATGCGCTCCCCCGTGTTCGCGGAATGTCGCCCCATGAAGACAAAGTGGGCATGCCGGGCACCGGCAAAAAGTCCCGTCGCCACGCCAGCGACGAAGACGACCACCAGCGCGACCGCCAGTTGCCATTTCCAGCTCTTCATCATGGCCATGTCCCGGCTTCGATCGCGGTGTCCGCAATCGCGTAGGCGTTCGCCGTCGGTTCCGTCAGTTCGTCGTTCTCGGAAAACTGCCAGTACGCGCCGGCGCTCGCGCAGATCGTCACCAGCAACGCGCTCGCGACGACGCCGCGAAACATCCGCGTGAAGGTCCGCAGACCAGTGCCGTTGGCAGAATGTTCGGCCCGCCATCGCGCGACGACACGGGTCTCGAAACCGAACGGCGCTTCCGCAGGCTCCGGTTCGAGGCGAGGCCGCAGCGGCGCGCAACAAGCGATCAAGGTCAGCGTCCACTTTACGCATGGTTCTCCTTTTGCTGGATGCGCGCGAGTTGTTCTTTCAATTTCTGCCGGGCGCGAAACGCGCGCACTTTTACCAGCGGACGACTCCAGCCCGTCAGTTTGCGGATTTCGTCCACCGACTTCTGTTGCAGGTAAAGCAAGTCGATGACCAACCGCTCCGCTGGCTTAAGCGCCTCGAGCAAATGCGCCACCAGATCGCGCGAAGCTAATTGCCGGTCCGGGCCGAGCTCCTCGGAGGAACTCGCCAGGTTATCGACCACCGCGGCCTGCTCTTCGCTGAGATCCGCACGGCGCAATTCTGGACGCGCCTTCTCCGCGGCGATTTGATTGAGGCAAGTGTTGATCGCAATCCGCGAGACCCAATGCTCGAGGGGCACGGCGCCGGAAAACTGCGAGAGCTTCTGGAAGATCTTGATGAAAATCATTTGGCAAAGGTCCTCTTCAGCGGCGCGTTGCGGTCGATGCGAGCGGACCAGCTTGGCCACGAACGGATAGAGGTGCCGCACCAGTCCGCGCGCAGCTTCTTCATCATCCCGAAGCGCGCCCGCCACCAGCGCGGCGACATCGGGATCATCAGCCATGTATTCCACAATGTTTCCACACTGCCCAATATGACAGCCCGGAAAGCGATTTGGTTACAATGTTCCGCATCCGCATTCCACGCGGGAACCGCTGCTCGTCTGAAATTTGTTGTAACCGCCTCATCTGGCGCGCAGTCATCATTTCCAGCGCCGGCTTTCGCCGCGCATCCTTAGCCATGAAAAAGATTCTTCCGCTCGCAGTGGTCCTCCTCTCCACCTTCACGGCTCAGGCCGATCTGAAAAGCTGGTTGCACGGCACGCCCGCGCCTTCGACCCCGGCGCCACCCGACGCCACCGCCGCGAGCGTCTCGTTTGCTTCCGGCGTCGCGCCGGACAAACAGATCATGGATTTCCTGCTCGCCTTCGCCGAAGCCGTGCGGCTACACGACGGCGCCGCGCTCAAGCCGCGCCTCTCGGAAAAATACGTCATCGAAGACATGCCCGAAGGGCAGAGCGCGGTGGATTTCTTCATGCAGGCCATGGCCAAGATCAAGGCGCCTAACGAGATGATCGTCACCTCCGTCGAGCCGGCCGGAGATCTCCGCGAGGCCAAGGTGGAGTTTCGTTCGCCAGACCGGCCACCGAAGACGCGGACTTTCCGCTTCGATTCTGCGGGCAAGTTGGTTAGTGCTGATTTCTTCAGTTTGCAGCGTCACGGTTTCTTCGGGCACTAGACCGATGCACGCTGGCGAAGCCCTGGCTCCCGCGATGATCGCGCTCGAGGAGGCAACGAAATCCTTCACTCCGCGTGGAGGCCAACCGTTTCACGCGCTCCGCGGCATCTCGCTGCGGATCTCGCAAGGTGACTTCGTCGCCGTGCTGGGAAAATCGGGCAGCGGCAAGTCCACGCTGCTCAACCTCATTGCCGGGACTCGATCGATCGACATCAGGAACCGTGCATGCGGCGGGTGAGCGCCTCGATCGCCTGAGCGAGGACAAGCTGGCTCTTTGGCGCGGGCGCAGCCTTGGCGTCGTCTTTCAGTTCTTCCAACTCCTGCCGACTCTGACCACGGAGGAAAACATTCTCCTCGCGATGGATTTTGTCGGCAAAATTCCCGCCGCGGAGCGCCGTTGCTCGCGCCGGAGAATTGCTCGAGCTCGTCGGCTTGAGCGATCAGGCGCGCAAGCTGCCTTCGACTTTGTCGGGCGGTCAGCAGCAACGCGCGGCGATTGCGCGCGCCCTGGCCAACGATCCACCGATCGTCCTCGCTGATGAGCCGACCGGGAACCTCGACACCGAAACGGCCGCGGCGGTGAGCGAGCTGTTTCGCGGACTCATTGAGCAAGGCAAGACGCTCCTGATCGTGACCCACGATCCGAATCTGGCGCGACTCGCGCATCGGGTGATCCAGTTGAAGGACGGCAGCATCGTCGCCGACGAAACCAACACGGCCTCTCGCTCGTGACCACGCAGTGGCGCAAGATCGCGGGTGATTTTCGCCAGCAGCGTTTGCAACTTTGCCTGATCGGCCTGGTGCTCGCGCTCGGCACCGCCGGCGTGGTGGCGGCGTTGAATGCGCGCGCAATTCTGCAGCGCGAAGTCGCCCGCAGTTACCGGAGCGCGAATTCTCCGGATGTGATCCTGTGGTTCGACAAAGTGGAACCAGGATTGCTGGACAAAGTGCGAGCGCAACCGGGCGTGGCGGCAGTCGATGCTCGACGCGTCGCCTATACGCGCGTGGCCGGCCCAGAACGGCCAGTGGTTTCTCATGCGGCTGACTGTGTTGCGCGATTTCGCGCGACAGGGATTGGGAACGATCCATCAACACGGCGGCGCGTGGTCTGGCGGTGATGGCGGCATCTTTATCGAGCAATCCGGACGGTCGCTGCTCAACGCGGCGACCGGCGAGGAGTTGCGCATCCGAACTCCGGCCGGCGGTATCGCCACGTTACCGATGGCCGGTGTGGTGCACGATACGGCAGTCGCTCCGAGCACGCAGGATCGCGCGATTTACGCCTACGTTACTCCCGCAACCGCCGCGCTGATCGGACAAAGCGCCGACTTCGATCAGTTGCTCGTAAAGATCAAGAACCGTGGCGACATGAGTGACGCCACTTCCTTCGCGAACGATCTCCGCGATTGGTTGAAGGCGAATGGTGAAAGTCCGCTGCGCGCGGATGTGGTGCCCGACGAACATCCGCATGCCGGGTTGATGGCCACAATGCTGCGCGTCCTGCAAGCGTTCGCGGCCATCGCCTTCACCTGCAGCGCGGCTCTCGCGCTCTACATGGTCTCGCTCTGGATGAAGCGCGAGGTCCGGCAGGTCGGCATCATGAAAACGATCGGTGCGCGCTCGTCAGCAGCTCGCCGCGCAATACCTCGGCCTGGTCGTGCCTCTGGTGATGGTGGCAAACGCGGTGGCCTTGCCGTTGGGCACATGGCTCGGACGCTGGTTGGTCCGTTACTACGAAACCGTTTTCAATATCGATGTTGCTCATTGGGGAGCGCCGCCTTCGCTTCTCTTCAAGGAAATACTCTGCACGCTCGGTATTCCGTTGCTCGCGATGAGCGTGCCAATCGTGCGCGCCGCCCGGATGACCGCGCGCGAGGCGATTCACGATCCGGGCATCACCGCTCCAGGCAGCGGGCCATTCTCTCCGGCGAAGTGGCTGAAAATCCCGGGGCACCGGCAACGGACTTTTGCTTTCCGGAATATCTTTCGACGTCCATGGCGCCTGGCGATGATCCTGCTCGCTCTCTCCGCGGGCGGCGCCTTGTTTCTCACCGCGAACAACACCTACGAGAGCTTGATGCGCGTGGTGGATGTTTCGTTAGGCAACCAGGGACACGACATCCAGGTGCAATTGCAGCGCCCGGCTCCGGCCGCACAATTGGAGAGCGTTGCTCGAACCGTTCCGGAAGTGGAAACCGCCGAGGCCTGGCGCACGGCCGGCGTCACCGTTGGCAAATCCGGGAGGCGGCGAGTCGCAGCGGCTCGTTCTCCTCGGTTATCCGGCGGACACGCGCCTTTTCCGGTTGCCGATAAAGGAAGGACGTCTCCCGGCGGCCGGTGAATCGGACGCCGTCGTCGTTAACCGATTGGTGCAAAACGCGGTTCCCGGCCTGCGCCTTGGCAGCGAAGTCGAGCTGCATTTTCGCGAGCGGCGCGTGAAGGTCCGCGTCGTCGGGATCGTGGAGGAAATCGGGACCGCGACGCTCTACGCGGCCTACCCTGCCTTCGAAGCCGTTACCGCGTTGGGCGACGTTTCGTCGTTGTTGCGCGTCAAGACAGCGCCGGACACGCAGGAGTCGGTCGCGCCCGCGCTCGATCAAGCGTTGCTCGATGCGCATCTCGCGCCCGGAAACATTCAGACCAGCGGAGAATTCCGGAAATCGCTCGAGGAACATTTCGCCGTCGTTTGCGACGTCATGCGGATGGTCGCCCTGGCCGCAGCGCTGGTGGGCGCGATCAGCCTCGGCGCATCGGTCAGTCTCAATGTCCTCGAACGGGCGCGCGAGATCGGAGTGATGCGCGCGCTCGGCGCCAGACCGCGCGCGGTCAGCGCAATTTTCCTGCTGGAAGGCGGTGTCGTCGCACTCTTGAGCGGGTTGCTCGCGGTCGCCGCATCGATCGTTCTCTCTCGCGGGATGAATCAAATGGCTTCGCGCGATTTGCTGCACGTCGCCGTGCCTCTGCACATTTCCGCTTCCGGCCTCGCGGTTCTCGGCAGCGGTCTCTTGATCGTGCTGGCAGCCGTTTGGCTTTCCCTGCGCCGCATGTTGCGGATTTCGGTTCGGGACGCGCTCGCGTATGAGTGATTTCTGCGCGAGCGTGCGAAAAGTTGTAACCGCGGATCGCACGGCGCGGTCAATCATTTCAGAAGCGCATCATTAAAAGTCGCGCTCAACCAAACAAACGAGAAACACAACTCATGAAACGAACACTTATTGCACTTACGGTTAGTGGCGCGCTCGCGCTCGGCACCTTCGGCCTTTACGCAGGCGGACCGGAACACGGCAAAGACTGCGGCCACGGCGGGATGAGACATGGCCAATGGGGCAACCCGCTCGAGCATCTCACCAAGGAGCTGGACCTGACGCCTGACCAACAGGCGAAAGTCGCGCCGATCGTCGACCAGGCGAAGCCCCAGATCCAGGCCATCCATCAGGAAGCGATGGAAAAGACCCGCGCCGTGATGGAGAACGCCACCGCGCAAATCCGCCCGCTCCTCACACCGGAGCAGCAGGTGAAATTCGATGCGGTCAAAAAGGCGCACGAAGACATGATGAACGCGATGAAGGCCATGCATCAGGCGCGTCAGCAATAGGGATAAATTTGTCCTGCCAGATAGCGGCGGCGATCGAGAGGGATCGCCGCCGTTTTCTTTTCCGGGGTGCGCTACGAACTCCGTCCGGGTCAGCTCGGCCACGAGCGGATAGTGATCGGAGGCCGCCCGGGCGAGCGCCTGGCGATGAACTTCCAGACTGATCGGGCGCAAAGCGGCGCTGACGAAAATATGATCGACTGCGACAAGAGGACGGCGGGTCGGAAAGGTGCGGCAATGGCCGGCCTCATCGAGGGATGTCCGCACGTCGTGCAGATGTTGCCGGAGCGGTTGCAGGGCCCGGGATCTGGGCCGGCTGTTGAAATCGCCTAACAAGACCAAAGGCTCTTCCGCAGACACGGCGCCCAGCAGCTCGGTTATATGCTGCGCCTGGAGGAGGCGTTCCGTCCGACCAAGGCCGAAGTGCGTGTTGATGATCTGCACCGGACCAGCCGGCGTCTCCGCTTCGGCCCAGAGGGCGACGCGCGTTTCCCGGCAGTACCAGCTTCCTTCGCCCGGCAACGCGATCGTGCGCCGATGCTTCAGCGGATATCGACTAAGGATGGCGATGCCGTAGTGTTCATCGACCAGCTTGGATGGCAGATTCAAAAAGGTGATGCCAGCCGAGCTGCTGCGCGATCAATCCCGCCTGATCCACCCCGGCCGATCGCTTTCGGCCCATGTCCAACTCCTGCAGGCCGACCACGTCGACCGACATGCTGGCAATCACCTCCGCGATCCGCGCTTCCGAACGCTGCCCCGCCAGGCCGACGCAGCCGTGCACGTTGTAGGTCGCGACGCGCAGCGTCCCGGCGTTTGCTTCGCTCATGCTCGCACTGGACGCGCCGCGATTACATTTGCGACCGCATCACCGAACCGAGGCGGCCTTTGATTTTCTCGCGCCACGGACGCGCTCGCCAATCCTCCAAGGTGATCTCGCGCGAGTGGCTCTTATCATCCTCGAAGACACGGGTGTGTGCGGTGACAAACCCCCGGTCGAGCACATTCAAGTTCGCCTCTTCGTTTAAGGAGAGCGAGCGATTGTCCAGATTAGCCGAGCCCACGGAGGCCCAGACGTCATCGACGAGCAGATACTTACAGTGGAAACGCGCCGGCTGATATTCGTAGAAACGCGCGCCCGCCTCGAGCAACGGCCGCCAGCGAGTCTTGCCGACGGCGCGCACGAGTTGCGCATCGATGTCGGTTCCGGGCGTGATGATCTCCACCTTCACTCCGCGCTGGCAGGCCTCGATGAGCGTTTGCAAGCAGAGGCGGTCGGGGATGAAATAGGCGTTCGCGATCCGAATGTGGCGCCGCGCCGCGGCGATCGAAATCAGCAGCATCAAACGCGCGCTGTCCGAGCCTTCGCCGGCCGAGCTTTTGAAAACCTGGCACATTTGTTTGCCCACCGGTTTGAGCTCAGGGAAATAGGCGTCGCCGTGCAGCAAAACGGCGCGCGTCTGCAGCCAGTTGTCCATGAACGCCTGCTGTATTTGCCCGACCGTCGGACCCTCGACGCGATAGTGTGAGTCGCGCCAAAGGCCGTGCGTGCGGCCATTCCCCTTCCAGGTATCCGCGATGCCGGTGCCGCCGAGGAAGCCCGTGTGGCCGTCGATCACGAGCAGCTTGCGATGCGTGCGGAAATTCATCGTCAGGTTCATGAAGCGAAAAATTTCCAGCTCGACCGGAGAGCGCCGGAGAAGATTCAGCGCGCGCCCGTGCACATCGTCACAGCCGAGCGCGTCCTGCAGGAAATGGACTTTCACGCCGGCTTGCGCGCGTTCGACCAGCGCCGCCGCGAAGGCTTCGGTGATCTCGCCTTCTTTCCAGAGGAAGTTTTCGAATGTAATCGTGCGCGTCGCCGATCGAATTCCCGCGAGGAGCTCCGGGAAGATCTGCTCCCCGTTTTCGAAGACCGTGACCTTGTTTCCCTTCAGCAAAGGCGGCCCGAGCAGCTGCCCCATCGTGCGCGCGAAGACATCGTCTCCGGCGCTGTAGTCTGCTTCGATCCGATGCCCGACCTTTTTCTCCGAAGGAAAAAAATTCCGCGCGATAAACAAGGTCGCGACACCGCCACGGCCGCGGCGCCGAGGAGCGTTGGCCAATCGGGACGAAGGCTTCGGCGGCGCGAAAGCTTCACTCAAGCTTATCGCAGCACACCCGCGCTTCGACCCTTTGTCGAATCGGGCCGATGCGATCTTTCCCAGGACTGTCAGTATCCGCTGCACAGTCTGTGACCAGAACGCTCAGCTACACCCCTGGCTCGTCCCGCACTCGGTGCAGACACCGCAGGCGCCGGCGCGGATCACTTTCTCGCTGCCGCAATGGGAGCAGGTGATGTCCATGAACATTCCCCCGAGCGCCGCGGCCACGCGATCGGCGTGGGTATTCCCGTTGACGTGCACTGCGGCGCGCCATCATTCGGGACGTGATTGGTGATCACATCGAGCACTTCCTTCTCGCCGGTGCGCGGCAGATCGGAGACGGGACGGTTGATCGCCTTCTTCTCCATGTCCGGAATCTCTTTCATCGGCAGCTCGGGCTGCGCGCGGTGCGGCGAGGTGGCTTCCTTGTAGCCCTTGATGAACTGGCAGCCGAGCCAGCGGAAGACGTAATCGGTGATGCTGGTGGCGTTGCGGATGTCGGGATTCTTCGTGAATCCGCTCGGCTCGAAGCGCTGGTAGGCGAATTTCTTCACCAGGCTCTCCAGCGGCACGCCGTATTGCAGCGCGATGGAGGTGAGCGTGCCGACGGTGTCCATCAGGCCGCCGATGGTGCTGCCTTCCTTCGCCATGGTGACGAACAACTCGCCCGGCATGCCGTCTTCGAAGAGGCCGACGGTGATGTAGCCTTCGTGGCCGGCGATCTCGAAGCGATGGGTCAGGGACATGCGCGTATCGGGCATGCGATGGCGCGACGGCTTGCCGCGCACGGCCGCCAGTTCGCCTTCCAGTTCGAGGATGCGCTGCTCCAGTTCCGGCCGCTCGACCATCATGTCGTAGGCGACGCGGTCGCCTGCGACCGCGCCGCCCATGTCTTTCGTCTTGCGCGTGTTCAGCGGCGCGGAGCGCTTCGAGCCGTCGCGGTAGATGGCGATCGCCTTCAGGCCCAGCCGCCAGCCTTCGACGTAGGTGTTCATGATCTCATCGACGGTGGCGTTCTCCGGCATGTTGACGGTCTTCGAGATGGCGCCGCTGAGGAACGGCTGCGCCGCGGCCATCATCCGCAGGTGGCCCATGTAGCCTAACGAGCGCTCGCCTTTGAAGGCTTTGAAGGCGCAATCGAAGATCGACAGATGTTCCGGCTTCAGGCCCGAGCGGACCGTGGTCGAAGCGCGGCTCGTTCGCCGGCGTGGTTGAGCGCACCGATTCCGTCATCAGCTGGTCGGGATCGACGACGCCGGCGACCGTCACGTCTTCGATCGTGTCGTACTCCTCGATGTGCGCGATGATCCGCTCGATCTCCTCCGCGTTGTAACCGAGCTTCTCCAGCGCCGGTTTCACCGTCTGGTTGACGATCTTCAACATGCCGCCGCCGGCGAGCAGCTTGTATTTCACCAGCGCGATGTCCGGCTCGATGCCGGTGGTGTCGCAGTCCATCAGGAAGCTGATCGTGCCGGTCGGCGCGAGCACGGTGACCTGGGCGTTGCGGTAGCCGTGGCGCTTGCCTAACGAGGCCGCGCTCTCCCAGACCTTCGCGGCTTCCTCCTTGAGATAACCGAACTCGTCGCTCGCCTGGATCTCCTCCACGGCGCCGCGGTGCAGCTCGATCACTTCGAGCATCGGCTCGACATTGTCCTTCGCCAGCGGCTTGGCCACGCCGCTGCAACGCGCGTCGCGATAGCCCGGGAACGGGCCCATCGCCCGCGCCATCCGCGCGCTTTGCTCGTAGGCTTGGCCGGTCATGATCGCGGTGATCGCGCCGCCAAGCGCGCGGCCTTCGTTGCTGTCGTAGCCGAAGCCGTAGCTCATGATGAGCGAGCCGAGATTCGCGTAGCCGAGCCCGAGCGTGCGGAAGATGTGCGAGTTCTCCGCGATCTCCTTGATCGGGTAGCTGGCGTTATCGACGAGGATTTCCTGCGCGGTGATGAAGATGCGGCACGGCCGCCTTGAAGCGCTCGACGTCGAACGCGCCGTCCGCGTCGCTTGAACTTCATCAGGTTCAGCGAGGCCAGATTGCAGGCGGTGTTGTTGAGGAAGAGATATTCCGAGCACGGATTGGTGGAATGTATGCGGCTCGGTGCCTTTGCAGGTGTGCCATTTGTGGATCGTGGCATCGAACTGCATCCCGGGATCGCCGCAGACATGCGTGCCTTCGGCGATCTTGCGCAGCAAGCTCGCGCGCGTCCTTCTTTTCGCAGGGCTGACCGTCGCGCACGCGCTGCGTCCACCATTCGCGCCCGTCGACGGCGGCGTTCATGAACTCGTCGCTCACGCGCACGGACAGGTTCTCGTTCTGATACATGACCGAGCCGTAGGCGTCGCCGTTGTAGCTGCCGTCGTAGCCCTGCTCGATCAGCGCCCAGGCTTTCTTCTCTTCCTTCTGCTTCGCGTCGATGAACTCCTCGATGTCGCGGATGCCAGTCCTTGAGCGTGTTCATCTTCGCCGCGCGCCGCGTCTTGCCGCCGCTCTTCACCACGTTCGCGACCTGGTCGTAGACCTTCAGGAACGAGAGCGGACCGCTCGGTTGCCCGCCGCCGGAGAGCTTTTCGCGCGTGCTGACGGAGCGACGACAAGATCGGTGCCCGTGCCGCAGCCGTACTTGAAGAGCATCGCCTCGCTCATCGCCAGGCGCATGATGTCTTCCATCTTGTCCTCCACGCACTGGATGAAGCAGGCGCTGCCCTGCGGATACTCGTATTGCGTGCGCGCGCGCTCGGCGCGTCCGGTCTCGCGATTGTAGAACTAATTCCCGCGCCCGGCCTCCCGGCCGATCCCGTACTGGTGATACAGGCCGACGTTGAACCAGACCGGCGAGTTGAACGCGCCATACTGATTCACGCAGAGCCAGGTCAGTTCGTCGTAAAACGTCTCCGCGGTCTCCGCGTTCGCGAAGTAGCCATCCGCGATCCCCCAATCGGCGATCGTCCGGGTGACGCGATGGACCAGTTGCCGCACCGAGGTTTCGCGGCCGCCCTTGTGCGGATCGGTGCCGTTGGCGATGTCGCCGTAGAAATATTTCGAGACCGCGATCTTGGTCGCGAGCGCGCACCAGCATTTCGGCACCTCGACATTCTCCTGCTTGAAGATCACCTTGCCGCTGTCGTCGGTGATTTCGGCGGTGCGTTTTTCCCATTCGATCTGGTCGAACGGCTTCACCTTCGCGTCGCTGAAAACGCGCTCAAACCGCAGCGCGGTGCTCTTCTTCTTCGCGGGCCGCGTCTTACCGCGCCGCGCCGACGTCTGCGTTTTGCTGAGGGAAGAAGGGTGAAGGCCGGGTTTCAGCTGGATCATTTTTTGGTGACGAAAAAGAGGGTTAAAGTTGTGAACAAGGTCGAATTACGGTGAACAGCCCAGCCAGCAACCTGTGTATAAGAGCTAACAACAAGATGCTGGGGGAGCCGTACGAGCGATCCACAAGATGCGGTAGCGCGGTCACCCCCATCAAGCCGAAATTTGTAACATTTTTTTCCCTCTAAGAGACCCTTTTTCGCACCATTTTCGAACGTCAGTTTGAGCATGGAAAGCCGGCACTGATCAACCTGGGTGATTCAGCGCTCGCCTGCTGACCGCGCCGGGTGCAACGGAGGCGAAGCCGCGCGATGCTCCAGATCGTGGATCCACGCGCCGCGTTTGCCGAACTCTTGCGCAGTCCCGAACCCGTCCTCGCGCTCGCGCCGATGCAGGACGTGACGGATCTGCCCTTCATGCGCCTGATCGCGGCTTACGGAAATGCGGATGTGTATTTCACGGAATACTTCCGCGTCCTGCCGGACTCGCGCCTCGATCCGCTCATCCTGAAGTCGATCACGCACAATCCGACAGGCCAGCCGGTGGTTGCGCAAATGATCGGCAACGACATCCCGGCGCTCGTGCGCACCGCGCGCGAATTGCAGCAGCATCCGGTCGCCGCGGTCGATCTCAATCTCGGTTGCCCGGTCCCAATCGTTTATCGGAAATGCGCCGGCGGCGGATTGCTGCGCGAACCGGACCGGATCGACCGCATCCTGGGCGCGTTACGCGAGGCGGTGGAAATCCCATTCACCGTCAAGACGCGGATCGGTTTCGATGACACGGAGGTCTTCGACGAACTCCTGCCGATCTTCGCGCGCCATTCTCTCGACCTGCTGACCATTCATGCGCGCACGGTGAAGGAGATGTATCGCAGCGCGCCGCGCTATGAGTTTATCGCACGCGCGGTGGAGGCGCTGCCCTGCCCGGTGCTCGCCAATGGCAACATTTACTCCGCCGAAAAAGCCGAGAAAGTCCTCGCGCTCACGGGCGCGCGCGGGCCTCATGATCGGCCGCGGCGTCATCCGCAATCCCTGGCTCTTTCGACAGATTCGTGAGCACCGGCGCGGCGACGAAGTCTTCCGCCCGCGCGGACGCGACGTGCTCGAATACGTGCGCGCGCTCTACGACGCCGTCACGACACGCGGCATGCGCGAGGCTTCGCAGATCGCGAACATGAAGAAGTATATGAATTTCATCGGCCTGGGCGTGGAGCCGAGCGGTGAATTCCTGCACAAGATCCGCCGCGTCAGCACGGAGGCGGATTTCTTCGCGACCTGCGCCGCAGTTCCTCGACCACGACGACCCAATGCCGCTCGAGCCTTTTGCCATCGCCCTGAAAGAGCGCGACGTGATGGCCGGCGAGTGCCGCTGACTCGCGTCTTGATTTTTCGCGGCCTGGTTCCCTAGGATCGCAGCGCGATGAGAAAGTGGTTCTGCGGCCTTGCTCTGCTCGTTTTTGGTGCGCTTCTTTTTGTCCACCCGGCGAACGCGCTGGTCTTTGGTCAGATCGACGACTTTGAAGACGGCACACTTATGGGCTGGTCAAATGGCGTGCACGCTTGCGAACATTAGCAGCGGCGGGCCGGCCGGCGCTGAACGATCACTACATCCAACTTACTGCCGACGGTGTCGGGGTCCAACGGCCGTCTGACCACGTTCAACCTTCAGCAGTGGCTGGGTGACTACATCGGCCAGGGCGTGACCACGATCGAAATCGATCTGAGAAATGAAGGCGCCACAAGCCTTTCGATCCGGCTTGCCTTTAAGTCGCAAAATCTACCAAACGCGCCCGGCTATCTGTCCCTTCCGATGCTTCTCCCTGTTGGCAGCGGTTGGCAGCATTTTTCCGTCTCGCTCGCGTCCGCGAACCTGATTGCGATTGGCGGGCCCGCCGCCTACAACACATTCTTCACCAGCGGCATCGGTGATGTTCGCATTATCAACGAAGTTGGCGCGACAAATTTGAACGGCGATTTCATCGTCGGGCAGCTCGGGTTCGACAACATTCACGCCGTTCCCGAACCCGCGGCCACGGCGCTCGTGGCGAGCGGCGTGATCGCTCTAGCCTTCATGCGTCTTCGCTCCCGCAGGTCGGTTCGTTAGTGGACGAACGGCCCGAGACGTTCGCTCCGCCGCTGATGGGCAAGGTAGCGATCGGCCAACGCTGTCTCTTCACGGACGCGTAGAAGAAAGGGAAACAGCCGCTGGTTCAGTCTCGTATCGAGACTGCTCATCGGCTCGTCCAGCAGGAGCAGGCGAGGTACCGAAAGAATGGCGCGGGAGAAGGCAACTCGCTGCTGTTCGCCGCCGGAAAGCGTGGTGACGTTGTGTTCCGGCAGTCGCAATTTCCCAAGGCCGATCCCGTCACTGATCGATCAGATGGACAGCTGGGGCCTTGATCAGTGCGAAGGCGTTGGCGCCTGCGCGCAATTCCAGCTCATCGCATGCGTGGCGCGTGATGACCGCAAACAAGGGGAAGCCAGCGTCCAGTTCCACACGCACTAGCGGACTGCCTGGCTGCACGGCGAGGACGCGCGCCGGCAGGCGGTTGCGGGCGCTGCTCTCTGCCGTGTGGTCGTCGCGCTGAAGAATAACATCCTCTCCGCGGATGCAGACGAGGACATCCCTCGCAGGACCGATTGGTGCAACCGCCGCAAGCCGGGCGGCGCCTACCTCCACCGTGGCGAGTTGGTCCTTCACTTCAATGATTCTGCCGCGCTGGATCGTTTCCACGCCGACGATTTTCGCCACCTCGGCGTCGGTCGGATGGTTAAAGACTTCCAACACCGGACCGCTTTGCCTAACGCTTCCGCCGCTCATCACCACGAGTTCATCGCCTAACGTGAGCGCTTCGGCCCGATCGTGCGTAACGAGTATTGCGGGAATCTCACACGCCAACAGCGTTCGCCGCAATTCGCCGCGCATTTCTTCGCGCAACGCGGTATCGAGCGCCGAAAGCGGTTCGTCCAGCAGTAGAAGTCGAGGACGCCGCACGACGGCGCGCGCCAGGGCAACACGCTGTTGCTGTCCACCGGAGAGCTGGCTCGGGTGGCGACGGTCCAGATCCGTCCAGACCGAAACGCTCCGATGATTTCCGTGACGCGCTGCGCGGCGATCATGCGCGGCCAAATCACTCAAACCGTAGCCAATGTTGCTCTCCACGGTGAGGTGCGGAAACAGCGCGTAGTCCTGAAACAGGAAACCGATACCGCGTTGCTGCGGCGGCAGGCAGATGCGTTTGCGCGGCGTCGAACCACGTTTCCTCGCCGAATGCGAATGAAGCCTTCCTCCGGTCGTTCCAATCCCGGCCAGGCAGCGCAGCACCGTGGTCTTGCCGCAGCCGGACGGACCGAAAAGCACGGTGACCGATGGCCGCCCGCAGGCAGGCGCAGTTCGCCGCGAATGATCGCGCCGCCGGGGAACCGCTTCGTGAAACTGGCGGTCAACGCGTCGGCCATACGTGGATGAATTTGCGTTGAAGTCCGTAGGTGACGGCCAGCACGAGCGAAGGAGAACAGACAGCAGCGCCAGCGAGGTTTGGTTGGCGGCGGCGTAGTTGAGCGACTGCACTTCGTCGTAAATGGAAATCGAAACCGTGCGCGTAACACCCGGTAGGTTGCCGCCGATCATCAGCACGACGCCGAATTCGCCAATGCGTGTGCGCGAAGCTCAAGACCATTCCCGTGAGCACGCCCGGCCAGGCCAGCGGCAGCGCGACGCGAAAGAACGTGGCGAGCCGGCCCGACGCCGAGACACCACGAGGCTTCCACCATGCGCCGATCCACCGTCGCGAAGCGCTGGCGAACGGCTGCACGGCAAACGGCAGACTGTAGAGCACCGAAGCCACGAGCAATCCTTGAAACGAGAACGGCAACCGGTGACCGAAGATCGATTCGTAGAACCGCCCCAGCGGACTGTGCGGGCCAATCGCCATGAGCACATAAAAACCCAGCACCGTTGGCGGCAGCACGATGGGCAATGCGACGACGGCTTCGATGAGAAATTTCCAGCGCCAGCGCGTAGTTCGCCAGCCAGTACGCCAGCGGCAAGCCCGAACACCAACGAGCACGAGCATGGTGCAGGCCGAGAGCCGCAGGCTCAAGCCGATGGCTTGCCAATCCATGCCTCACTTTTCCGGCAGAAAGAAACCAAAGCGTTTCAGCACGGCGCGTCCGTGTTCGCCGAGCACGAAATCGCGAAAGGCTCGGGCGCTCTCCGCCTCTTTCGTCCAGTTCAGGATGATGCCGCCCTGTTCCATCGTCGGATAGGCGTCGAGCGGCATTTCCCAATAGCGTCCCGCGTCGCGCATCTGCGGGGCGATGGCGAGCGACAGCGCGATGATGCCAATGTCCGCCGCGCCGCTCTGCACGAATTGCGCGGTCTGCGCGATGTTCTCGCCATACACCAGCTTCGGCTCGACCTGTTCATAAACCTTGAGCGATTTCAACGCCGCCACCGCCGCCACGTCCATAGGGCGCGTGCTTGGGATTGGCGATGGCGATTTTTTTCACGGACGGATGCGACCAGCGACTGAATGCCCGAGTTTCTCCACGTCCACGGCGACGATTTCGGCGTCCAGACGACGATGCGACCGACGGCGTAGACGAAAGACGTTGGTCTCCAGCGCAAGACCGGCTTCGACCAGTTTGCTGCGGATACTGCAATGTCGGCCGAGAAATAGAGATCGAAAGGCGCCTTGTTTTGCAGTTGCGCGTAGAAGTTGCCGGACGAGCCATAGGTCACTTTGACGGTGATGGAGGAGTGGCTCGTCTCAAATTCCTTCATCAATTCGTCGAGCGCGAATTTCAAATCAGCGGCGGCCGCCACACTGATTTCAGCGGCAAAGAGCCTGACACTGATGAAGAGTCCAAGGAAAAGGACGAGTGCTTTCATTTTCATAATGATGTTGGGCTGGCGGCGTCCGTTTAGCTGCGTCGACGCAAGGAGACGTTGGTTGCTTTCACAAGGACAAGCACTTCGTCGCCGATTTTCGAGCTTCATCTCTTCGACCGAAGAAGCATGTCCGTTATATGTGACGGGAGATAACGGGAGAGCAATCGAATTCTTCTAGCCGCAGCCCGCTACCTATCCCGTGTAAGTTTCTGCGCTTCGCGGGACTTTCCTTCGCGCCGTAAAACTGATAGGATGTCCGTCCGTTCTTCTCCCCCATGCGAATTTCAACTCGCCCACTCGTCGTTGCGATCACACTCAGCGCCTGTCTTGGCTCGATCGCTTCCGCTCAGTTAATCCGACAGCCGAACAATACGCTTCAGCTCTCCGAGACATCGCCGCCGCTGACCCTTTCTGCGACGGGCGCGTTCGCGGATCTCGGCACGCTCACACCACAGCCGGGTATCGTTCCCTACGAACCCAATGTGCCTTTCTGGAGCGATTACGCGCAGAAGACACGTTGGTTCTGCATCCCGAATCTGACCGACACGATCACCTTCAGTGCGGACGGGAACTGGGGATTCCCCAAGGGGATGGTCTGGGTGAAACATTTTGACCTGCCGCTCGAGCGCACAGATCCGAACGGCCCGCGACGTCGCATCGAGACGCGTTTCCTCGTCAAGAGCGGGCCCACCGTCTACGGCTTGACCTACAAGTGGCGCGGTGACCAGACGGAGGCCGATTTGGTGAACGAGTATGGCGAGGATGTGCTTTTCAACGTCACGGTCAACGGCCAGCCGATCAAGCAAGTCTGGTCCTACCCGTCGCGCGACGACTGCGTGCATTGTCACCGGCCGCTCGCAGGCGGCGCGCTGAGCATGAACACGCGTCAGATGAACGCATCGCACGTCTACGGTACGCAGACGCTAAACCAAATCGCCGCGCTTAGCGGCGCAGGCTACTTTTCTTTGCCAGTCAACCACAACAATTTGCCGGCTTTCGCGAAAGCGACCCAGACAACCCAAAGCCTGGAATGGCGCGTCCGCTCTTACTTCGGGACGAACTGCATCCAGTGCCATCAACCGGGCGGCCTGACCGGCGCAATGTGGGACGCGCGCGCCACGACGCCGACGGATTCGGCCAACATCATCAACGGCCTGCTCACATATGATTGGGGTGATCCCAAAGACCGCTTCATCGTCCCCGGGGATCTAGGTCACTCTATCGGTTATCAGGCCTTGGTGGGTGAATTATTCCGCATGCCGCCGCTCGCCACGCATGAGGTCGACCCCGGTGCCATCCAGTTGGTGCAAGACTGGATCGTGCAGTCGCTGCCTGCGCGACGATCTTTCGAGGACTGGCAGATCCAATATTTTGGCTCGACCATGGACCCGCGCGCCGCGCCGGAAGCCGATCCCGATTACGACGGGCACAAGAATCTTGAGGAGTATTTCGCTTACACCGATCCCACGCTGGCGAGCAGCGCGCCTGCCTTGCCGCAGAGCGTGCCAACGGGAGGTGGCAGCGCGATTCAGATCGGTTTTACGCAACCGGCGAATCGGTCCGCCCTCGTCGAGTCGAGCGCCGACCTGGTGAACTGGTCGCCATGGGATGTGCCGGGAAATGCACCTGCTTATCCTGCCATCACGACGCAGCGAGCCATCACCACTCCGCGGGGAGCGGAAGCGCGGCGTTACTTCCGCGTGCGCTTGTCGGCACCGTGAACCGGCTTTTGCTGCTGGCTCAGCCGTCGCCAGATTGGCACGCGCACCCGATGCGCGTCCTTGGCAGATGAAGTTCTCCTCGATGAGGTCGTGAAGCCTGGCGCCGATCACCGGATGATCGAAGCGCTCGACGACGTGACTTGCGTCCTTTACGCGAGAAGCCTGGCCAACTTCCGGCCAGATGCACTCGCGGCTTGGGCCGCGCTCCGCTCCATCTCTTGATAAAGCCCAAGAACCTTTTTCCCGAACGCCGTCACGGTCGCGGCGCCGCCGCCGACCCCGCCGCGGGACATTTCTATCATCGGTCGCGCGGGGTCACAGTTGAGTTCCTGCGCCAGCGTCCACGCTCGCATGTAGGACATTCCCATCTCCCTCGCCCCCGCGCTCAGCGACCCGGTCGTATTGATTGCACTCAGCAATTGCATCTTCCCTGGGCCGAGCATGCGATCGCCCGCGTAGACGCGGATGCGCATCTTGAGCACAGACGACTTTTTCTTAGCCACGTCGGTTTCAAGATTGCGGCTAATCACGCCACTTCACAAGCAGCGGCTAATCACCGGTCGGGACATCACTCACCTCTTGCTTTGCGCACATCTCTACCGATCTTCATCCCGAAAATGAAAGACAATCTTCGCCTCATTCTCGTTTTTCTTCTTGCTCTGCTTCTCGTTCGCCCGGCCAGCCCACGCAATCACGGCGGGTCAGATCGACACTTTCCAGGACGGAACCACGGATGATTGGACGAATGGTGGCCTGGCTCCACCGATAACGAACATCAGCGACGGCGGCCCCGCGGGCGCGGGTGATCACTACATCCAGGTCACCGCGGATGGTTCCGGAGCTGGCGGTCGTCTGACCACATTTAACAACGTCCAATGGTCGGGCGATTACATCAGCGCGGGCATCCACACGATCGAGATTGATCTCCTCAACCAAAGCGCGGTCGACCTCTCGATTCGTCTCGCGTTTCGGGTGGACACCTTTCAGAACGCGCCGGGCTATCTTTCGCCTCCCATGCTCCTCCCGGTGGGCAGCGGCTGGCAGCATTTTTCCATCTCGATCACAGCCGCCAACCTGATCGCGGTCGACGAACCGGCCGATTTTACTACCTTCTTCTCCAACCTTACGGAGATGCGCATCATCCATGAAGTCGGGACAGGTAACCTGATCGGTGATCCAATCGTGGGTCAGCTTGGAATCGACAACATTCACGCCATCCCTGAACCGACGGCCGCCACACTTGCAGCCGGCGGGCTGGTTGCGCTGGCCGCGCTTTTCCAGCGCGCGAAACGGCGGACCAATAGGTAAATCCCGGCCGATCAGGCTCGTTCCCGGACCCGCGCTTTTTTCCGCGAGTTTGCGCTGATGCGCGAAGCCGGGCCGACTCCGTAGCAAATCCTCTTCCCGGCAACCGCGAACGCGGCGCACTTCCGATATCGTGAAATGATGAAAAATGGTGTGATGTATCCGGCTGCAGCGATATTCCCGGATTCGGTCACGCACCAGGCGAAAGCACTTTGCTTTCGCCTAAGCGTCCACCCGACCAAAAAACACCAAGCCTCGCGATGTTGATAGATCAAACCCAGGATCTCGTCTCGGCAATCAATGACAAGGATCGCATTGAAGCCGTCCAGCGCACGCGACTGTTGGATACCCCGCCGGAGGAGAGCTTTGATCGGCTGACCAGGTTGGCCGCGAAGCTGATCGGCGTACCCGCCACCTTCATCTCGCTCGTCGATCAGAAGCGCGATTTTTACAAGAGCTGCTTCGGCTTTGGTGAACCGCTTTCGAGCACCCGGCAGTTGGAAGGCCGGACCTTTTGTCATTACGCAATTGTGTCCTCTGGTCCGCTTTTGATCGACGATACGCTCGCCGATCCGATCTTCCGCGATGTTCCCACCGTGCAATCACTCGGCGTCCGCGCCTACGCCGGCATTCCATTGGTCACCGATGACGACCAGGCAATCGGGAGCTTTTGCGCAATCGACTTCAAACCGCGCGCGTGGTCGCCCCTCGATCTCGAGATTCTACAGGAACTCGCGGCTTCCGCTCTTCGTGAAATCAAACTGCGCGCGGCGGTGCTCGAAGCGGAGACCCACGCCCGCTCCGCGCAGGAGGCAGTGCGATCTCGTGAAGAGGTGCTGGCGGTCGTCGCGCACGATCTGCGCACGCCGCTGAACTTTATCAAAATGGTCACGCAGGCGGTCGCCGACGCACCCGATGCAAAGGAAAACGTGCAGCTGGTCGAGCGCGTCCAGGCTGCGGTCGATCTGATGAACCTGCTGATCGAGGACTTGCTGGAAGTGACCAAGATCGAAGCTGGCCGCATGGCCATTCATCCAAAGTCTTTGAATCCGCGGACCCTGGTGGAGGACGCGGTCAGGATGGCCGAGCCGCTCGCACAACGCCACCGGATGCAATTGCTCGCAGAGTGCGAGGCCGATCTTCCGCTGGTCCGCGCCGACCACGAGCGCATCCTGCGCGTCTTCTCAAACCTCATCGTCAACGCGATCAAGTTCAGCGAAACGCGCGGCGATGTGCGCGTGGCCGCAAGGCGCGGCGATGGAACGGTGCACTTTTCCGTGATCGATTCCGGTCCGGGCATTCCACCGGAGAGCCTGGAACGGATTTTCGATCGCTTCTGGCAATCGGATACTGCCGATCGCCGCGGCGCGGGTCTTGGTTTGGCGATCGTGAAAGCGATCGTCTCGGCGCACGGCGGAACCATCGGCGTCTCCAGCGTCGTCGGTCGAGGGAGCGAATTCTATTTCGACCTGCCGGTCGCGCCCGTTACGTAAACGTCAAAACGATTTTTCCGAAGGTGCGATTGGATTCGAGGTGCTCGTGGGCCGCACGGATTTCTTCGGGAGTGTAAACACACTCGATCACCGGACGGATCGCACCACGCGACACCAGCGGCAGGACGGACTCGGCGAAGTGACGCGTGGCTTCCGCTTTCTCGTCGATCGAACGACCGCGCAGCGTAGTCCCAATGATCGTGGCCCGCTTACGCATGAGCAGCCCGATGTTGATCTCCGATTTCGGACCGGCCGTCGTGCCGACACAGATGAGGCGCCCGCGCAGTGCCAGCGCCTCGAGATTCGCCGGGAAATAAACCCCGCCGACCAGATCCAAAATGACATCGACGCCCGTGCCATTGGTCCATTGCTGCACGGCCTCGGCGATTTTCCCTGGCGCATCGCCGACCGCGACGCCTTCATCCAGTCCCAGCTTTAGTTCGCGCAGGCGCGCGAGTTTATCCGCGCTGCGCGAGGTCCCGTAGACTGTCGCGCCGGCAGCGTGCGCCAGTTGCACCGCCGCCGTGCCGACCCCGGAAGCCGCGGCGTGAATGAGGATGCGTTCGCCCATCTGGAGATCAGCGCGCGAAAAGAGCGCGTCGTGCGCGGTAATGAAGGCTTCGGGCATCGAAGCCGCCTCGATCCAATCCAGCTCCGCGGGAACGCGCGCGAGGTTGCTCTCCGGCACGACGACAAACTCGGCCTGCGCCCCGCCGGCCGTGATTCCGAAAACGCGATCGCCCGTCTGCAAGCCCTGGACCGCGTCGCCCAAGGCCTCCACCTCGCCGGCAAATTCGAGACCAGGGATATTCTGCGGGTAACCGGGAGGCGCGGGATATTTTCCGCGGCGCTGCATGAGGTCCGCGCGATTCATGCCCGCGGCATGCACCCGCACGCGGACGCGATCGGCCGTCGGCTCGGGCGGCATTTCCACTTCCTGGACACCGATCCCTTGAACCCCGCCGGGTTTGCTGATGACGACCGCTCGCATCCTGAACTCGTGACACGGCATTTACCGGCGTGCAATCGTCGGCGGTGCAGCGCGATTCCGCGGTCATCCTGAGTTGGCGTAGCGCAACGAAGGACCTCGCACAGGAGGGTGGCGGTGACGAGGGATTACAAGTGTGAGCAAGCCTCGTAGTGAGGTCCCTCATCGTCTGCGCGATTCGGGATGACCAGCGCGCCCGGTTAGTTTCTCTTCTCCAGTTTCAGCGCCGCCGAGTTCATGCAATACCGCAAACCAGTTGGCTGCGGTCCGTCATCGAAGACGTGGCCGAGATGTCCTCCACAGCACCCGCAGAGGACTTCGGTCCGTTCCATCAGGAATTTGCGATCGGTTTCTGTTTGGACGGCGTCGCTTGAGATCGGCGCAAAAAAGCTGGGCCAGCCGCTGCCGGACTCAAATTTTGTTCCCGAACTGAAGAGTTCCTTCCCGCAGCCCGCGCACTTGTAGACGCCCGGGTCGTGATTATCCGCGTACTCGCCAGTGCCCGCGCGTTCGGTCCCTTTCTCCCGCAGGACATGAAATTGCATCGGCGTGAGCTGCGCCTTCCATTCCGCCTCGGTCTTTACGATCTTGTCGTCCATGTTTATCCCTCGTTAGGGGTTATCGCCAACCACCGACCGCTTGAATCGGCTCAAGCTGGCCGCGATCCGTAATCCACGCCGCGACTGCTTCGCGTGAACCGGCAACGGGGGCCGGACCGGAACCCAAATGCAATTCCGCACCGCCCAAAGTCAGGGGCGCGTCCGTCAGTGAGAGCACCACAAAGTCGTGGGACAATTTGCGTCCGCTGTTTTCACCAGCCTTGACGTTGATCTTGAGATCGAATCCGAGTCTCGCCACGTGCACGTCAAGCGCGCGCGCATCTCCGGCCGGCGCAAAGCTGGCATTAACCTTGTCGCCGCTGCCGAGTGCGATCTTCAAAACTCCGGGCTCCTCTCTGCCAGCGTCCGGGAGGCGACGGTCTCGCCATTCGCGGCCGTCCAGGACAAAGCCCGGAGTGTAAACGCCGCTGCTCATTCCAATGCGAAGAGTAGTCGTACTGCCGCGCCGTCCACTGCCTGGCGGCGAAGGGATCGCGCCAGCCGAGGCGATCCCAATAATCGACATGGAACGCGAGCGGCACAAAGTCCCGCCAGAGGCGCGGTTCGTCTTTGAGTTTGCTCAACCACGCTTCGGCCGGCGGACAACTGCTGCAGCCTTCAGAAGTAAAGAGCTCGATCAGGTGCGTCCTGGCTCGGCCACTCTCGAAAGTCGCGTCGCCGCCGCGAGCCACGGTGGCGGAGGCGAGGCTCATGGTGACGACAAAGAAGAGAGATTGTTGCATGTGAGTGTGAGGGCCGCGTCAGCCGGAATATTTCATGAGGAATAAACGACCGCCAATCGGCTCCTACGCTGGCGTATCGGATCGGCGTCGGCGAGTTTTTCGCTCGCGGCGGGTTGGACCGCTGGTAGTGATGGGGCGTGGCTGATGTCGAATTCGAGCGTTTGGTCGAAACCTTCTACATGCCACTCTACCGCTTTGGCCTTTCCCTCAGCCGCAACGAATCGGACGCGGCGGATCTGACGCAGCATACCTTTTACACTTGGGCGAAGAAAGGACACCAGTTGCGTGATACGTCGAAGGCGAAGACGTGGCTTTTCACGACCTTGTATCGCGAATTCCTCGCGCGGAAAAGGTACGCCGAACGCTTCGTCGAGACGGATGACGACTCGCAGTTTGTCGAGCCGCTGCACGTCGCGCCGACGGTGGTGGAAACCCTCGATGCGGCCACCGTGCAGCAGGCCTTGCACGATCTCGAGGAACGTTACCGCGCGCCGGTCACTTTGTTTTACATGAAGCAACATTCCTATCGCGAAATCGCCGAGATCCTCCACATCCCGACTCGGCACCGTGATGTCGCGCATCTCGCGCGGGAAAGCGGAATTGCGGACGCGCCTGTCCGATCTGGCGGTGGCGGAAAGCCGCAAAGTGGTCCCGCTGCGGGAAACAAAGGGCCATGGATAACCAGATGATCCGCTCAGTCCTGAGTGCGTACCGTGCGGGCGAATCCTTCGCCGACGAGACCCGTTTCGACGAGGCACACCGGCAGGCGGAGGCCGATCCGGAGTTGGCGGAATGGTGGAAGACTGAGCAGGAACTCGATCGGTTGATCGGACTAAAGCTGGAGAATATCGCAATCCCCGCAGGCTTGAAAACGCGCTTCCTGCAAGCCGAACAACCGAAGACGACAAACCGCGCGACCTGGCCGCGGAAGATCGCGTTGCTCGCGGCTGCGATTGTCCTCCTGGCCGTTTTCTTTGGCTCCCGTCAGGGATTTTTTCAGCCCGCTACCTCGCTCGCAGATTATCGCGACGAGATGGTTAGTTTCGTTAGGCTGGATCCGGCCCTCGATTTGGAGATCATCGCAGCTTTCGGAGGTAAGCGCATTTCTGAAGCAGCGCGATGCTCCTTCGGAACTGACAATTCCGCCGCGGCTTGCAGCAACTGAGCCCAATTGGTTGCCGGACGTTGCGCTTTCGCGGACAGGAGGTGGCCCTCGTTTGTTTTCGGAGCGAACAAGGCGAGCTCATGCATCTGTTTGTGGTCAACCGGAAGGCCATGGGAACGCTGCAGAGACGGCAGTGCGGGCCCGCAGTTCGCCGCCCAGGGCGATTGGATGACGGCAACGTGGATGGATAATGAGCAGGCCTACTTGTTGACCGCCAAAGTCAGCCGCGAAACGCTCGCCAAATACCTCGGCACATCGTGATCGAAATGTTCAAGGTGAGACTATCGCTGACGGTCGCCCTTGCCTTCCTCGCGATGGTCACGATGAATGCACAGCCCGCGCCCGCTACGCCAAAGCCGTTGATACGATCGCGGAGAGCTACGTGAAGCTGGTCCTTGCGATGGGCGAGCACGATCCGGACTACGTCGATGCGTATTACGGGCCGCCCGAATGGAAGAGCCAAGCCGCGCAAGAAAAGCAGCCGCTCGATTCGATCCGCGAAGAGGCGATGGAGCTGTTTTCTCAGCTCGCTCAGGTCCCTGTGCCCTCGAAGGAGATCGAGCGGCTGCGCCTTGATTACCTCAGGCGTCAATTGGCCGCCCTCGATGCGCGTGTGCGTTTCGTCCAGGGCGAGCGGCTGAAGTTCGACGAAGAATCGCGCGCACTTTACGACGCGGTCGCGCCAGCGCTTCCGGAGGCGCACTTTCAAGAAATCCTTGCCAAGCTGGAGGCGAAAATCCCGGGCAAGGGACCGCTCAGCCAGCGCTACGAGGACTGGCGCAAGCCCTTCATCATCCCGAAAGAAAAACTCGACGCCGTTTTCCAGCTCGCGATCAAAGCCTGCCGCGAACGCACGCTCGCACATATCCCGCTTCCGCCTAACGAAAGCTTCACGGTGGAATACGTGACCGACAAACCGTGGGGCGGTTACAATTGGTACAAGGGCGATTACCGGAGCGTCATTCAAGTGAACACCGATCTCCCGAGCTACATCGACCGCGCGATCGATCTCGCGGCGCACGAGGGTTACCCCGGCCATCACGTTTACAACGCGCTCCTCGAGAAGAATCTGGTGCGCGACCGCGGGTGGGTCGAGTTCTCGGTCTACCCGCTCTACTCACCGCAATCACTCATCGCGGAAGGCACGGCAAACTTCGGCCGGGAAATGGTTTTCACCAAGGCCGAGCGAGCGAAGTTTGAAAAGAACGTGCTCTTCCCGGCGGCTGGAATCGATCCCTCGCGGATGGAAGAATACTACGCTGTCCAGGACATGACGAAGGAGCTCGGCTACGCGGTCAACGAAGCCGCGCGTCGGCTGGTTAACGGTGAGATTGATGCCGCCGCCGCCGCAGCCTGGCTGGAAAAATATGCCTTGCTGGACCCCGCGCGGGCGAAGCAACGCGCCAAATTCATCGAGCACTACCGCAGTTATGTCATCAACTACAACCTCGGCGAAGACATGGTGCGCGCTTATCTCGAAAAACGCGGCGGGACTCCCGATCAGCCAGAGAAACGCTGGCGGGAATTCGAGCAATTGCTTTCCTCGCCGCGCTTGCCCTCGGCATTGCGCTAGAGTGTCGTCACCGCGCAAGCGGCCGCCGCCGATTACTTCGCCTGGTGCCTCCAGCTCCAGGAATTGATGCGCAACGGCTCCCAGCGGGCCAACTCTTAGAAAGACCTCATCCGCCGCGGTGGCACCCCGCCCGCCACCCTGTCGTGCCCGGGATCGAGCCCCGCTTCCGCGCCCTCGCTCAGCAGACCAAAGCCGATCCCGATTACGCCACTCTCAAGCCCGCGATCACCGCCGTGATCAACGGCACCGCGGTCGATCTCGGCTGGAACTGGGGCGGCTACCGCACCTTCCTCTCCCTGTGCGAGATGCAGGTCGACCGCGCCGGCGACAGCCGCGTCGGCGAGTGGAGTAATCCGGTCAGCGTGACCGTCGGCGGCTAACAATCTGTAGCGGCAGGCAGCGAAGCCGCGACCTACGCGGTGTCGCCTGCATGAAATCTAACGAATCAGAACGGCCGGGCGTGCAAACTTCTGGCCGCTGACGGTTATTTCAGTTCAAGTTCGACGTAGCGGCCCGGCGTCAATGCATCGATTGCCGATGTAATCGTCGGTGCATGCGGGCGAAGCTTGATCCAGCTCGCGAAAGGCAAGACGAGGTTCGCGATAGTGTGGCCAGTCAGATCTTGTTGATAACGTAGTTGCTTGTCCGTTGTCACCAGAACATCGAACTGCTCTTCAGCTTTCCCGAGCAGCTCGCCATTCGAGATTTCAGACCAACCCGCTTCAAACGCGGTCACCACCTCGTGTTCTGACAAGAACCGCCGCAACGGTACCGGCGTTCCCTGATCGAAAAGAACGCGCACGTCGGGATCAAACGGTAGCCAGACTTGCTTCCGCAAACTCCAGCACTGCGAGGGCCTGCTCGCGCGTCACGCCGGGAAACCATTCCAGAAATTGATCGATAGTCGCGCCATCTTCGAGATTTTCGAACAGCGCCTTTACCGGCACACGCGTCCCAAGGAACACCCACGCGCCACTGACCTTCTCGGGAGAGCGCTCCACCGCTTGGCATGAAGTCCAATCGAGCATCACCGCCAGTGTAATCGGAGCCCGCCGCGGTGGCAATACGCTCGATGTCGCGCACACGCTCTCTTTCCGACTTCGACGTTTGATGTTGGACGTTCAGCGTTCGGCGTTTTCCGCTTCTTCCTCGCCGTCCTTTGGATCCTGCACGCCGTCTTCGACTCCAATCGCGTGAGGCGCGAGCTTTTTACGCGATCGCTACCAGATCACGATCCGCTTCATTCAATAGGCGTACGATCCACCCGAGCCCTCGTCAGTCGGGACCAGTCTCTGGAAATCTGCAGAGAACTCAACGGTTTAAAGCAGTCGAGTTCAGTGCAGAGGCTCGCGGTTCATTCAGTGAGACAGGTTTTGTGACGCCGCCGCTGGATTACTTCTGCGGCGCGATTGGCAGGTCCGAGTTGTAGATATCGCGAAACAGTTTCCACTCCCCGCCGATTTTCTTCCAAAGCACGATGTACTTGCCGCGATCGAGTTCCTTTCCCTCCTTGTTCGAGAACTTGAAGAGACCTTCCTCCGCCATCAGCGCTTCTGTTCCCCAGAGGCCTTTAATGTCGAGCTCGAGCACCGTGGCTCCGTCCGCAATGAACTTCGCATACAAGGCCTGAATCTTCTCGCGCCCCACCGCCGCGGGTTCATTCGGCCCCATGCTCTTGCCGTCTTCCGTGAAGAACTTCGCGATCCTCGCGGCATCACCCCTGCGTAGGACCTCGCAATAGACCCGGTTAGCTTCCTCGATTTCTTTCCGCGCCTTCGTCATGTCGAACGTGTCGGCGGCACGGGCCTCGGCGGAAAAAATGGCTGCGACGAGGAACAGAACGAAAGCGGGCAGTAGTCTTTTCATTCCGCAATGCTAACGGCGCAGGAGGCACAAAGGCGACTCCGAAAGTCTTTCGGTGCCCGACCGCGTCTTCGTCATCATTGCCGCCATCGTCACCTGACATGAATGATCACGCCCAGGAGGTGGGCGAGCATCCAGCCGACACTGCCCATGAGAAAGGCGAGGACAAACATCTCCCAGCCGCTTTTTGACTCAGCTGGCACTTCGCCAGCCTTCACCACAATGGTTCTCGCCCAGTGATCGCCATACCTCTGATTGAGCTCCGATTTCTTCATCGACGAATATCCCACCAAGCCAAAAAAGAGAGCGTCCCAGAAGTAAGCCAGACTTCGCTTTAGCGCCTGTGTAGTCGTGATTGGCTGAGCCACCTCACTGACCACTCGCAAGCCACACAATAGTTTCCCGAGCGACGCGCCATACATTCCTTCAGTCAGGGAATGGTAAAAGACATTGCCTAGCAGGCCTAATCCCCATCCAGCAAGATCTGCCCCTCCGGTGCGCTCCTCCCATCCAGACGCTACCAGCCCGGCTTGTTCGAGAAGGACCAGAATGATTCCCCCCAAAATGCCTCCCATTAGTGCGAGTAGCAGCCCATAGACAGTGTCGATCACGCGTGCCGCGGCGCGAATTCCGAAGCCTGCGCCAACTGCAATCGTTGTGTTTGCCAAGGGCTGGGATTCTTCCATCGCGGCAAATCAGTAACGAACCGCCAAACGAACGACGAGCACATTCAGTCTTTCTTTCGGTTCACCTCGCGCAAATGCGGCGCTGGCCGGTCTACTTCTGCGCGCGAGCCGCCTCTTGTTCTTTCTTCAGCGCGGTTTCGAATGCTGCCTGGGCCTTCGCGACGAACTCCTTGTATCCGGCCGCATCGAGGAAGACTTGCGGTCCTTCCTCGGCCAGCCGCGGAAGCTTGCTCTTGAGATCGAAGTAGCCGCCGTGCGCGCCGAGGAAGATGTCGCACGGGAGCGATTGCAGCACGCGGAAGGTGCGTGCGAAGTCCTCCGCGATGCCGGGATATGACGCCGGCTGGCCGCCGCGGTCGACGAAGTGGAAGTCCGACCAGAAGAACACGCCGCCGACGATGACGACGTTGCGCAAGCGATCGGCCGGCTCGCCGGCGAGATGGACGGGCAAGGTCCAGGTGGTGCAGCCGCGGGTGTGGCCGGCGGTTTTGTGCGCGGTCAATGTGACCCCGCCCAGCTCGACCTTATCGCCATCGTGCAAGATGCGATCGACCTTGGCGGGTGGGTAAGGCGACACCGAGCCGGTGGAGGCGAGGAAGTCGGTGCGGCCGCCGCTTTCGACGATCTCGGCGTCACCCTCCATGACCATGTTCTTCGCGCCGGTCTCGCGCAGGATCTGGGCTGCGCCGGCCATGTGATCGAAGTGCGCCTGGCCATTGAGCAGGATTTTCGTATCCGCCCACTTGAACCCCAGCTTCTCCACGCTCGCGCGAATCTGCGGCGGCGACGTTTCAAGGTTGGCGTTGATCAGGACGTTACCGGCGGGCGTGGTCACGAGGTATGCCGCCAGGTCCTGGCTGCCGACGTAGTAGAGGTTATCGGCGATTTGGAACGGTGGCAGTGGCGTCGTCCATTCGGGATTCAATTCCGCGAGTGCGGGGAGAGCGAGGAACAGGGCGAAGAGCGGGAAGAGGCGGCGCATGGGTTATGTTTGATCTGACCTTCGACGTTCAATGTTGGACGTTCAACGTTCGACGTTTCCCGTTTCTTCCTTGCTATCCTCTGGGTGCTGATCGCCGTCTTCGACTCCAACCGATAACGATCCGATTCATTCAATAGGACGGGTGCTCGTCCGGCCGGTCATTCGTTGAAGGGTTCGTCGCGATGGCTGTGCCAGAAGCGCAACACTTCGACAATGCCATCTGCTTCTCTCACGAGGTAAAGAATGCGGTAGGAGTGCTGAAAGACCGGCAGTTCCTGTGTTTCCGGGTAGGCCGTGTGGCGGAGATGACGGCCGGCACGCGCGGTGACGACATCACTCAGTTGGCGGATCGCTTCGGTCGGAAGATCGTGGGCGTATTGCTCGCCACGCTCCGGTTCATCGCGGTCGGTCCAGTAGCTTACGATTTCGCCGATGTCGTCCCACGCGCTCTCCGTGAAGATTACGCGGAAGTTTTGCGCGGCCATCGCTCCTGCACTTTCGCCAGGAATTCCTCCCCGCCGTATGTGCGTCCTTCGCGCACGTCTTCCATCGCCTCACCGATGGCGTGATTCATCCGCAGGGTCTCGCGAACTTCGGCGAGCAACGGAGAATTATCGGGCAGTTCGTCAACGAGATTGTGAATCTGTTGCTTGAGCGTCATTGGTCGAGCTTAGCACGCTTACGGCTTTTTCCTCAACAAGCGCCTTGAACCCGCGGCGACGGCCGGGCTTGCCTCGCCGCAGTTTGACTCGTTCCGCATTCCGCGATCCCCAATCCGCATTTGCCGGTGCGTCCTGAACGCCGTCTTCGACTCCAATCCCGTGAGGCGTGAGCTTTTTACGCGACCGCCACCCGATGGCGATTCGGTTCATTCGGTAACCCGAGCCCTCATCAGTCGGGAGCAGTCTTTGGAAATCTACAGAGAACTCGACGGTTTAAAGCAGTCGAGTTCAGCGCAGCGGCTGGCGGGCGGCTGCCGCACCTTCCTCAGCATGTGCGAAATGCAGGTCGACCGCGGTGAAGAGAACGGCCCCGGCTTTATCCTCCTCGCCGTGGACACCACCCCTGGCAACACCGACACTCACCCCTTCCCGCCCAAACCGGCGAAATGGACCTACCGCGCCATCTACCACGCCGGCGACTCGCGCGTGGGCGAGTGGAGTAATCCCGTCAGCGTGACTGTGGGCGGATAACGACACGACCTGGCAGGAAACGTAACGAATCAGAACAGCCGGGCGTGCAAAGCTCCGGCCGGTTTTTGACGCGGACGCAAACTTGCGGTTTCCGCGCGCTTCTGTAAGAACTGGTCACGTGAAGGCGGAAGACGTTCGAGAAATGCCCGCCTACGGGCTCGCCGAGGCTGCACATTACCTGCAGATCCCTCGCGCGACTCTGCGAGCGTGGGTCGCTGGCATGTCGTATGGTGTCGGGTCGAAACGAAGATTCTTCAAACCAATCATCAACCCCGCCGCAAAATCACCAGTCGCCCTTTCGTTCCTCAATCTTGTCGAGGCGCACGTGCTCGGGGCGATTCGCCGCAAGCATCTCGTAGATATGCCTGCGGTGCGCCGAGCGGTCGACTTCGTGAAAAAAGAGATCGGCTCGCAAAATCCGCTGGCCGACCACAAATTCGAAACCGACGGCGTCGACTTGTTCATCTCGCATTTCGGTCGTTTCATCTCCGTCTCAGAAGGCGGTCAAGTCGCTGTGCGTGAGCTAATCGAGGCACGCTTGAAGCGTATCGAACGCGACCGGAACGGGATTCCCATTCGCCTTTATCCATTCATCCACTCCATCTCAGCTGACGAGCCCAGGAATATCGTCATCGACCCGTTCATTTCTTTCGGGAAAGCGGTGATCGCGGGCACCGGCGTAAGTACGGAGATTGTCGCCGAGCGGTTCAAAGCCGGCGAGTCAGCCGATGAACTAGCTGCGGATTACGGCTGCGGGCGCGAAAAGATTGAAGAAGCAATCCGCTGCGAACTCAGCCTCGCCGAAGCCGCCTGAAAACCCCACTTTCTTCGTCGACCGGCAGCTAGGCCGCTACAAGTTTGCGGGCATCCTGCGGGCTGCGGGTCTCCACGTCGTTATTCACGACGACCACTTCGCGCCGGACACTCCCGACACAGAATGGCTGGCGAAAGCCGGGGAGCGCGGGTGGATCGTCATCACGAGGGACGAACGCATTCAGTATCGAACGGCGGAGAGAGAAGCGCTGCGCAGAGCTAAGGTCCGCGCGTTTGTCCTCGTGGCACACGGCGACCTCCGTGCCGAGACACTTGCCGAAGTCTTTCTGAAGGCCCTGGCGAAAGTGAGGACGATTCTCGCAAACAAGAAACCGCCGTTTATTGCGAAGATCTGGCGTGACGGAAAGACGGCGATTATCGACTCGTAGTCTGAGGAGTCAGCTGTCCTCTGCGCCAAAGTATTCAGCTGTTTTTCGCAAGAAGTCCGGCTTCAGCGAGGTCGCGAGCCCAAGATCACGAATTCCGATCAACTTTTCGGTCAAGAGTTCGAAGCTCAGGAATCCACAGGTGGTTGCTAACGGTTTTTCGCGCAGCTTGAAGGTAGGTCGCAGCAGTTCGCTCTCCACTTTCTCTTTGCGGTCCTCTGGTGCGACGAGAAACAAGTCGATCGCGAGGTTTGGCTGTAAAGCAAGCAAGTCGCTCATGCGAAGTAGACCGGAGTACACCGAGGTCGTGCTTTCTACTTCGAATGCAGCAATGATCGAATTTCCCCTTAGCCACAAGACATCGATCAGTTCGATCGTGCGATTGGTTGCCTCGTTAAACTGAGTCGGAAGGACGTTGACCACCCCGTCCAGACTCCCGAGCGTCCTTCCTTCCCAATTCTTCGACCTGTCGTTCCGAGCAACCCAAACGTCGAATCCCATGTCTCTTCCCAAAGTTAAGAGCGCATGCTGGATCTCCGTGTGCCGGGTTGTGGAAGCAGACCTTTCAGCTTCAACTGCAGCGAATTCCGGGCGCGCGATTTCCTCTGGATCTGGAACGGTAACAACGGTGGTGATAGTTTCGCGACCGCGTTTCCTTTCGGCTTTGTAGAACGGCTTGCGTGCGAGTTTTTTCGGATCAACCGGTCGTTTCTCCGGATGATTTTGAGCGTCGCTCAATAGCCTAATGATTAGCTGTGCATCGGAGTCGCGCTTAAACCGGTTAGGGCTCATCCGCAGAAATCCGTTGTATCCGGGCCGGTCTGAACCAGATCGATAAAACGCGACCTTACCCTCCAACTGCTGCATCGGAACCCCATGTTCGGGTGATAGCAAGACCAGCGGCTTCACACCGAGACGCTCCGGAAATGCGTCGAATTCCCAAATCTCAGATCGATCCTTGCTTCGGCCTTGAACCTCGAGTGCTCCGACCCACCTCATAACGCCGGTTAAGTAGCAGAGAAGTATGTCGCCGGGTTTGATCCTCTCCACGGCGTTGTGCATCCGCTTTCGGAATCCGCTTACATTCGCGCCGTGATCTTGAAACTCCTGCCATGTTTGGCCAGTGAACAAGTCGAGCCAGTAAGTCATCGGAGAAAGCCTTATCACTTCCTGAGGGAAGAAACCAGAGCGCTTCTTTCGCCCGCTGGCGCCCATAGCAGAGCGGCTGCATCCGGTCGCGTGAGCCTTACGTTTGCGTCGATCGGATGTGCTCAGGACGCGGCCCTAGA
>CAWATC010000018.1:0-34405 GCA_963784865.1 uncultured Verrucomicrobiae bacterium
GATGTAACCAAAGCCGGGGCACGCCCAGGTCGGTTTGACGCCGATCGTCACCAGCGCGCCCGTCTCTTCCGCCGCCGCCGCGGCGGTCGTCAAAGTTTTTTGGAAAGCCGCCGTGTCCTTGATGACGTGATCCGCCGGAAGCACGATCATCGTGGCGGAATGATCTCGGAGCGCGACCCATCCAGCGCCGAGCGCAACCGCCGCGGCCGTATCGCGTTTCGCCGGTTCGGCCACAATGTTTTCCTTCGGCAGATCCGGCAAGCAGCTCACGCACCGCGGCTTCCTGTTCGACATTCGTCAGGACCAGGATGCGTTCTCGCGGGACCAGCCCATCGAGTCGGGCCACGGTTTGTTCGAGCAGCGTTTCTTCCGCGACCAGACGAAGGAGTTGTTTCGGACGAGCGCGGCGGCTCAGCGGCCAGAAGCGTTCACCACTCCCTCCCGCGAGGATGAGCGCATAGATCGGATTGGACATGATGGATGGAGCGAAACAGTGGCCGATTTCCCGATCACGCGGGTCGCGAGATTCCCGTTTCCTTTTTCAAAACGAGAAGTATAAGGGTATGCGATGTCTCTCTCGATATCCATTCCAAAAACCGGCGGAGCAAATTCCGCTCGACGGTTTGCTCGCGCTCACCCGCACCGCCATTGGCCTCGGAATCGGAATGCTCGTGGCGGATAGAATCCGCCGGCCCTTTCGCCAGGCCACGGCCATCGCGCTCGTCTCGGTCGGCGCGCTCGCCGCGGTTCCGCTGCTTGTGAAGATGGCGATGGAACGAATCAATCGACCGGAGTCCGAGCGCGGCAGCCGGAATCGATTGCGTTCGATCCGTGGAGACTCGGGTTATCCTTCCGAGACCGACGTTTATTAATGTGAACGGGCCTCGTGCCGCGATCGTGTCGGCATCGCACAATTCGCCGCGGCATCTCAGGCGGCTGACGTTTCCCTGCCACTCGCGCTTGATTCCACCAGCGCGCGGCGTAAGCCTTTCGCGTTCATGTCTCGATCACCTGTTCCTCCGCCTGAAGGTTTGCGCGAGCGCTGCGCCGCAATCGCCAGGGAAGAAAGCGTCTTGCGCGAAGGCGGCGGAAAGGCGGGCCAGGACCGCCAGCACAAGATGGGGCGACTGCTCGCGCGCGAGCGCATCAGCCAGCTGCTCGATCCGGGTTCGCCGTTTTTTGAAGTCGAGCTTTGGGCCGCCTACAAAATGTACGAACAGTGGGGCAGCATTCCCGCCGCCGGCGCCGTCGCGGGCATCGGCAATATCGCCGGCGTTCCGTGCATGATCATCGCCAACGACGCGACCGTGAAGGCCGGCGCTTTTTTCCCAGCCACGGCCAAGAAGCTGATTCGCGCGCAGCGGATCGCCTTCGAATGTGCGCTGCCGCTCGTTTATCTGGTCGATTCGGCCGGCGTCTTTCTGCCGATGCAGGACGAGATCTTTCCGGATGAAGACGACTTCGGCCGGATCTTTCGCAACAACTCCGTCATCTCCGCCGCGGGCATTCCGCAGTTCGCCGCGATCATGGGCAACTGCGTCGCCGGCGGCGCCTATCTGCCGGTGCTCTGCGACAAGATTCTGATGACCGAAGGCAGCGGTCTTTATCTCGCCGGGCCGTCGCTCGTCAAAGCCGCGATCGGACAGGTCGTCGATGCCGAAGAGCTCGGCGGCGCGAAGATGCACGCGGAGATCAGCGGCACGGTCGATTTCTACGAGAAGGACGATCCGTCCTGTCTGAAGCGATTGCGTTCGCTTGATCGCTCTGCTGCCGGAAGCCGAAGAGGCGAAGCACGCGCGAGAAGAGTAAGAGCTACGCGCCGGCGAAAAAGCCGGAGGCGGTTTACAATCTGATCGAGCCTCGACGGCCACAAGCCGTACGACGCGCGCGATCTTCTCGCTTCGATCATCGATGCGGATTCACTCGATGAATACAAGGCCGACTACGGCAAGACGCTGGTCACCACCTACGCGCGGATCGGCGGGCCGGCCGGTCGGAATCGTCGCCAGCCAGCGCCATGCAGGTCCGCACGAAGAAGGAAGGCATTCAGATGGGCGGCGTCATCTACTCCGACAGCGCCGACAAGGCCGCGCGCTTCATCATGGACTGCAACCAGACCGGTCTGCCGATCATTTTCTTCCAGGACGTCACTGGCTTCATGGTCGGTCGCGACGCGGAGCAAAGCGGGATCATCCGCAGCGGCGCGAAACTGGTGAACGCCGTCAGCAACTCCACCGTGCCCAAGATCACGGTCGTCGTCGGCGGTTCGTTCGGCGCGGGGAACTACGCCCTCTGCGGCAAGGCCTACGATCCGCGCTTCATCCTCGCCTGGCCGAATGCGCGCTACGCCGTCATGGGCGCGGCCCAGGCCTCCGACACCATCTTCAGCGTCCTGGCTCGCGCGCATGATCGCGGCGACAAGAAATCATCGCCGGAAGAGCTCGAAGAACTGCGCGCGACAGTGAAGAAAAGCTACGAAGAACAAACCGATATTCGTTACGGCGCCGCGCGCGGTTGGGTCGATGCGATCATTCAACCGCACGAAACCCGCGACGTCCTGCATTCGGCTGCTGCAGTACGTTTCCCGCCCGATGCCGAAGGCGCGATTCCACACCGGTGTGGTGCAACTAGGTCTAGCGCTCGGCCGAATATCAGGCTCAGGCGGAGAATTCATCGCCGATCGCGCGATTCATCGCCATGACGCTGCGCCGAGTGAATCCTGAATCGGCAACTTCACGCCGCGTTGCTCCAGAGCGCGAATGACTTCTTCGGTCGGAATATTTCCGACGAGCTCATCTTGCGCGAAGGGACATCCGCCCAGTCCGCCGATGGCCGAATCGAAACGCCGGCACCCGGCATCGAACGCGGCCAGCACTTTTGCAGCCGCCGCGGCGCGCGTGCTGTGCAGATGAATTCCAACTTCGCATTCCGCGGCAATCCGCCACGACCGCGCACGACTCGATGAATCAGTTCCGGCTCCGCAGCTCCGACCGTATCCGCGAGAGAAATCGAACGCGATCCCAAGCTCGCAGATGCTCGCGCCGCTTCCACGACTCTGCTCTTCGTTCCACGGATCGCCATACGGATTACCGAACGCCATTGAAATGTAGGCGACCATCTCCAACCCGCTTCATCCGCCATCTGCCTTGATCCTCTTCAACACCGACTGGTTTTCCTCCGGCGATTGGTTTTGGTTTCGGCGCAGGAATGTCTCGGAAATGGAACAGGGATAGCCGAGCGTCCTCACCGCTCCGGTCGCGATGGCGCGCTCGGCGCCCTTTCTCGTTGACCACGATGCCGATAATCTCGACCCCGTCGAGCCGGCCCAGTTGCTCGAGCACTGCCTCGCTGTCGGCCATTTGCGGCACCGCTTTGGGCGAGACGAAGCTGACCGCGTCGATGTGCCGGAAAGCCCGCCGCGACCAGCGCGCGCAGATATTCCACCTTGCGATCGGTCGGAATTTGGCGCGGCAGTCCCTGCCAGGCGTCGCGCGGACATTCGATGAGCTTGACGGATTCCATCGTGACGGATGTTACTGACAGCATACTTAGATCATGCCAGTCGTTCTCATCGAAAAACAAACACCGCAGATCACCGCTCGTCACGCTCAACCGGCCGGAGCGCCGCAATGCGCTGACGATTGAACTGATGACCGAGCTGGTCGCCGCGATCGAAAACGCCGCGGCCGACGACCAGCAGCGCATCCTGATTCTGCGCGGCGCGGGGAAAGCATTTTGCACCGGTCTGGATTTGAAGGAAGCCGCCGAAACCGGAAAGGCGCATGCCTCCGCGGAGATGGTGGCAAAGACGCTGCTCACGCTGAGCCAGACCCGGCTGATCACGATCGCGGTGGTGCACGGCGCGGCGGTCGCCGGCGGCGCCGGAATCATGTCGGCCTGCGATTTCGTCGTCGCCGCCGAGCGGACCAAGATCGGTTACCCGGAAGTGCGACGCGGACTGGTTGCCGGCTTGGTCATGACATTTCTCCGGCGACAGCTTCGCGAGCGCGATCTCCGCGAACTGCTCTTCGGCGGCGAACTGATCGAAGCGAAACGCGCGCAGGAGATCGGTCTGGTCAATCGGGTCGTTCCGCCTGACGAACTGGAAAACGAGACGCAAGAAATTGGTCGCCATATTCTGCAAGGCGCTCCCGGCGCGCTACGAACACCAAACGACTGATCGAGGAACTTTGGTCGTCCTCGGTGCGCGAGGACATCGAAAACGCGCTCGCTTTCCACATGGAGGCGCGGGAATCGGACGAAGCGAAGGAAGGCATCGCCGCCTTTCTCGAGAAACGTCCGCCGAACTGGGCGGCGTAGCATTCCGATGCCCAAATCCTCCACTGTTGACGGCTCCGGCCGAGCTGCTGCCTATCTTTTCGAGCACTGGCCGGAGGTTAAGAAGAAGCAGGTGCGGACCTGGCTGAAACATCAAGCCGTCACCGTCAACGGCCGCCCGATCACGCAATTCAATCACCCGCTGTCGCCGGGCGATACCGTGGCCATCCGAAGCGATCGCTTCGCCGTGCCGAAGACCGTGCTCGCGTCGGGCATGAAAGTTTTCTTCGAAGACGCCACGCTCATCGTGATCGATAAGCCCGAGAATCTCCTGAGCGTGGCGAGCTTGGCGGAAGGCGAGAAGACGGCCTATTTTCAGCTTACGGATCATGTGCGGCGCGGGCAGCGCGCACGCGCGCGATCGCATCTGGATTGTGCATCGACTCGATCGCGAAACTTCGGGTCTGATGGTTTTCGCGAAGACGGAGGAAGCGAAGCGCACGCTGCAAGCGAGTTGGGAGCAGGTCACCAAACGGTATGAGGCGGTGGTGGAAGGAAACTTACCGGCGGCGGAGGGCAGTGCTCGAGTCCGACCTGGACGAGCGCAATCCTTTCAAGGTTTTTAGCGCGACGCGCAATGCCGAGACGCGTCACGCGATCACGCGATATCGAGTTCTCGCCCGTCGCGGCAAGAGGTCGTTGGTCGGATTGGAATTGGAGACGGGCCGGCGTCACCAGATTCGCGTGCAACTCGCGGATGTCGGTTGCCCGATCGTCGGCGACGAAAAATACGGCGCGAAAACAAACCCCGCCCATCGCCTCGGTTTGCACGCCTGCGGTCTGCGCTTTGTGCATCCGGGGACGAAGCAAGAGATGAACTTCGAATCGCCGTTACCGAAAGATCTCGCTCGGCTCGTGTAGATGATCCCGTTCCGCAATCTTGCCGAAACGCGCACGCCCGACGGCTCGCGGCTCAGTCTGCACGAACACGACGGCGATTACTTCATCAAGCTCAACGGCCGCCAGCTCATGAGCAGCACCGCGACCACGTCGGAAATCCTGCTCGCACAGGAGGCGTGTCAAAATCTCGGACGTTCCGCGCATCGCCGTGTCCTGATCGGCGGCCTTGGTCTCGGGTTTAGCCTCAAGCGAGTGCTCGAGATGATCGGCAAGATCGGCGTGGTGCACGTGGCCGAACTCGTCCCGGAGGTGATCGATTGGAATCGTAAACTCCTCTCGGCGGTGAACGGCGGACTGCTCAAGGATCGTCGGGTGGAAGTATTCGCGGAGGATGTTTTCGCGCTTCTCCGGCGCGGCGCGAAAGCGCCGTACGACGCCATCCTCCTGGACGTGGATAACGGACCGACGTCGTTTGTGCAGGCAAAGAACTCGCGTCTCTACAATCGGCGGGGACTCGGAATGATCTGGAACGCGCTCACGCCCGGCGGCCGTGTTGCGTTTTGGTCCGCGGAAGCGGAGCCGGGATTCCGCGACTCGCTTTCGCGCGCCGGCTTCACCGCCGAGGAATATCCGGCCAAGGCGCACGAGCGAGCCAAGCGCTTCGCGCACATGATCTACGTCGGTGAGCGCCGTAACGCTGATCGTTCACCAGATACGCGCGTCGTGCGTCGGTCATCCTGAGCCGCGCAGACGGCGAAGGACCTCCCGCTGGGTGTTGATCACCACTTCCGAGACGTACCACGCCATGAGAGGTCCTTCAGCGTCTACGCGCTTCAGGATGACAGAGCGAGCGCGGATATTCCGCAGTCGCAAAGGTGATTCCGCTCGCGAGACATTCCGGACAAACCGGTGATCGGCATTCTCTCGCTCCGCTTCTTCCGAGAGGATGAAAAGCTTGTGACAAGGATCGTGCAGACAATTGACGAAACGGCTCGTCGCGCGGCCGGTGTGCGCACAGCGACCGATCTGCACCAGTCCTTCGTCCACCCGCACCGTCATGCGTTGATCGAAAACAAAACACTCGCCCTGCCAGTGCTCGTTCCCGAACTGCTCCTGGTAGGTGACGATGCCGCCGTGCAGTTGGAAGACGTTTTCGAATCCACGACTGCGCAACAACGCTGAGGCCTTTTCGCACCTGATTCCGCCGGTGCAATACATCAGGACCTTCTTCGGCTTCAGTTCTTCGAGCTTGTCCACGTAAGCGGGCAACTCGCGAAAGTTTTCAATCTCGCAAACGACCGCGCCCTCGAACCGCCCCGCGTCGGATTCGAAGCGGTTGCGCACGTCGAGGAGAACAACGTCCGGATCTTCCTCCATCATCCGTTTCCATTCCGCCGGCGGGAGTTGCTGCTCCTGACTTGGTGCGAGATCGGGGAGACCGAGCGTGACAATTTCGCGGCGCACCTTGACGACCAATTTCGGAAACGTGCCCGAATCGCCGGTGCTGTGCTTGAAAGACACATCGGCGAAGCGCGTGTCGCGTCGCAGACTCGCCACGTATTCGTCGATCGCCGCGGGCGGACCGGCGAGGGTGCCGTTGATTCCCTCCGCGGCGATGAGCACGCGTCCCTTCAAGCCTAACGAGGAGCAAAGTGAGCGCTGCGCTTGAGCGAAAGCCTCCGGCTCCGCGACCGCGACGTATTTGTAGAAAAGGATGACCGGCCAGGACATGATCGGTTTAGCCGCGGTGGAAAGGCGCGGCCGTATTGGACGGGTGGGGGACAATCACCACCCAATTCCGCCGCCGCGCCGATCGGCCAGTAGGGATCGCGCAGAAATTCTCGCGCCATGAAAATCATGTCCGCGTATCCGTTTTCCAGAATTTCCTCTGCCTGGTCCGGAGCCGTGATCATTCCCACCGCCACGGTCGGAATCTCCGCCTCGGCTCGAATCCGCGCCGCAAACGGCACCTGATATCCCGGTGCGATCGGGATCCTCGCGCCCGGCGCCGCGCCGCCTGATGAGCAATCAATCATGTCCACGCCGAGGGGTTTCAACTGTTGCACCAGCGCGATCGATTGCTCGATATCCCAGCCGCCGTCCAACCAATCGGTCGCCGAAATGCGTACTAACAACGGATATTGCTCCGGCCAAACTCGCCGCACGGCTTCGACGATTTCCCGAGCCACCCGCGTCCGGTTTTCAAATGATCCGCCGTAGTTGTCCTTTCGCTGATTGCTGAGAGGCGACAGGAATTCGTGAATCAGATAACCGTGCGCCGCGTGAATCTCGATCAACTGCGCACCCGCCTTCAGGGCACGCCGCGCGGCCTCGGCGAACGCGGCCACGATTTGCTGAATGCCGCTTTCATTCAACTCATCCGGGACGATGTGATCTTCGCCAAATGGAAGCGCGCTGGGGGCAAAGATCGGGCGCCAGCCGCCGTCTTCCACGCTGACCGGATCGCCGCCTTTCCATGGTGGCTGAAGTGCTCGCTTTGCGACCGGCGTGCGCCAGTTGCATTCCGGGAATGGCGCCACTCGCGGTGATGAAACGAAAGATGCGCGCGAGCATCTCGATGTGTTCGTCCTTCCAAATCCCGAGGTCTTGCGGACTGATCCGTCCCTCCGGGAGCACGGCGGACAGCTTCCGTCATGACCAGCGCCGCTCCGCCAACCGCGCGGCTCCCGAGATGCACCAGATGCCAGTCGTTCGCGAAGCCGTCGAAACTCGAATACTGACACATGGGCGAGACGCCGATGCGATTGCGCAGGGTCACGTCACGCAGTTGAAGAGGCGAAAAGAGGTTCATGATTGCCGGATCGGAAGGCGACACTCCTGTCGCCTCTTTTTCCTCTGGCGACAAGAGTGTCGCCGCTCCGTTCACAGCAACGTCAGTTGTGCTTCGGCCACTTCGCTCGCGGCGAAGCGCACCCCCACGCCCAGCAGGCGCACGCTCTTGTCGGTGCGCGCGAATCCCTCGGCGAGCAGCAATCGCAGATTCTCCAGAGAGAACGGCAACCCCGCACGTTCCACCGTGGTCCGGGTGAAATCATTGAACTTCAGTTTCACAAAAATCTTCGTCACCGCACGCGCGCTGGCTTTCTGGGCCAGCTCCGCCGCCAGCTCTTCGAACAATTGCGGCAACTTTTCCTCGCACTCCTCAAGCGTTTCGAGATCGCTGGCAAACGTCTCCTCGGTGCTGAGCGATTTTCGTTCGCGATCCGGCTCCACCGGACGGTCGTCGATCCCGCGACATTGATCGTAGAGTTCGAGGCCGAATTTCCCGAAGTGCTCGCAGAGTTCCGCCCGCGAAAAGCGTTGCAGATCCGCGCAGGTCGCAACTCCGAGACGCTCCAGCTTCTGTTCGGTCACTTCTCCGATGCCCCAGAGCTTTCGCACCGGAAGTGCGGCCATGAATTCCGGCACCTGCTCGGAAGTGACTTCGCATTGACCGTTCGGCTTGTTCAGGTCGCTCGCGATCTTGGCGATTAACTTGTTAGGCCCGATCCCGGCGGAGGCGGTCAGTTTTGTCTTTTGAAAGATCAGTCCCCGGATGACCTGCGCGAGCGCCGCCGGGCGCGCCCGGATGATGGGTCACGTCGAGATAGGCTTCGTCGAGCGAGAGCGGTTCGACCAGCGGCGAGAAACGATGGAGGATCGCGCGAATTGCGACCGACTCCCGGCGGTAAACATCGAAGCGGGTCGGCAGGATGATCAGCTTCGGGCAGCGTTGCAGCGCCATGAATGTCGGCATGGCCGAGCGAACGCCAAACTTCCGAGCCTCGTAGTTGCAGGTCGTCAGGACGCCGCGACGATCGCGCGCTCCGCCCACGCCGACCGGCTTTCCTTTCAACTCCGGTCGATCGCGCACCTCGATCGCGGCGTAGAAGCAATCCATGTCGAGATGGATAATCGCGCGTGGTTTCGCCGTTGCCTGCACGTGCGAATTTGCATCAAGGAGGCTCCATTTCCGAAGCCCTTTCGGCGACGTTGGACGCGATGCTCCGTCATCGCGACACGATCTTGCGGCACAAACGACACTCGCGACGACAGAGCGTCGCGCTCCAGGCACCTCTTCCTTGGCGCTATTTTTCCAGTCGGAAAAAGAGTTTCGTGTCGGTTCCGCGCGCCACCGTTACCGTGTGCTCCAGGAGCGTATCGATCGTCTGCTCTGAAACAGGGGTCCAGCTCTGCAGATTCGTAGAGCGTTTCACGATCCAGCTCTGCTCCGCCAACGGCCACGATACCACCACGTTGGTGCCACTCGGGGTGATGCGCAGCGTTGGCGGAACCGCCACGATGCCATGCAGGGTGAGCGTGATTGAGGGAAGCGCACCGTTGAAGCCGCTCGTGTTCTGACTGCGCGGATCGAGTATGATCGTCTCGGAAAAGTCGCCCAGCGCATCGGTCTGGAGCGCCACGATTAAGGGCGTCAAATCCTGGCCGGCGTTGATCCCAGTGAAATTGTTGAAGCCCGACAAATTGAAATCAGCAGCGTTTAGCGAGAACGAACCCGCCAGCGTGTCGGCTGGAGCGGCGGCGGTATTTCGTAACTTAACTTGCGCCTGCGGCAGAGCCTCGCCGATGGTGCGGAGTCCGAAATTAAGCGTGTACGCGGTGCCGCTGCCGGCGAGCGTCGCGGCACCCGAATCGAAAAGGAACTGGGCCGCGGCGAAGTTGTTGACCTGGCCGGTGGCGGTCAGCACCTGTGATGGCAGCGCGGTGCTCGCCAGGCCGCTGCTTCCGGCGCCGTTGGAAGTGAACGCGAGCGTGGCGGTGCCCGCTTTGGCGCCGGTGGTCGTGGTATTCAGAATGACCTTGGGAGCAGTGCTGGAAGCACCGGGGGCCACCCCAACAAAAGACCCGGAGGTGCTGACGTCACCGGTCGAGCCGGAAAACAATCCGTCGAGCGCTTCGGAAAAACCATCGGCCGCGGCGGCGTTGTTCACCGTGATCATGCGCTCCACGGTTTCGCCCACATGGACGATGCCGAAGTCGATCACCGCACCCGCCGGCAAAGCGGCCTGCGCCAGCCGATAGACGCTCGCCGGTGACGTTCACGGTTTGCGCGGCCAGAGCCGTCGTCCCCAAGCCGCTGCTGCCCGTCCCGTCACTCGTTAGGCTAATCGTCGCGGTGCCGTTTTTCGAACCGGCGGTGGCGGTGCTGATTCCGACCGCGAGCGCACGTGTTGTTGGAGGCCCCGGGAGCGAGGAGCGTGAAGGAACCGCCGTTCGTCGTCACGCCGCCGGTCGGGACTGCCGATGCTGGCATTCAAACGCTTCCGAAAAACCGTCGGCAGCGGCGATGTTCGAGATGGTCGAGGGCCTGCGATGGGGCAGGATCTCCGACATGGAGGTTTGCGAAACGGCACCGGCTCCGGCGTGTGCGCGCTCGCCGCCGCCAGCCGGTAGGCCGCGCCGGTGATCGAGAGCGTCTGATCCGCCCACGTTGTCGAAATTGTTCAGCAGACGGACCGTCTGTCCGCTCAGGGCGCCGACGGTGTTCGCGCGTAAAGGTCACCGCCAAACTACCCGTGCTCGCACCCGGATCGAGCGGGCCGAAATTTCCCGCCGTCACGCCCGAGCCACTCAAGCGCGGATCGGTAATGTTGCCGCCATTGACCGTGGTCTGAATCGCCCCGCGCAGAGCGCGGTCCGCTCGCGCCGATGTTGTTGATCTGATAGTTGCGGGTCGCCGTACTGCCGACGTGCACATTGCCAAAAGCCAGGACGGGCGTGGCCGATCGCGCCGCTGGTGACATTTCCCGAGAGCGTCTGCGCCGATGCCACCGAACGCCAGAATTCCTCCCGTCCCAGTGACATTCGCCCGCGGGTTGAAGCTGTTGCCGACGCCGAAGCTCGCGTTCGTGTAATCAACGTCGACGGTGAAATTATTCGTGCCGAGATTCAGGCTGCCCGCCGTGTGCCGTTGTGGATGAGAAAATCCGCGCTGCTCGCTGGAACTCCCGCCGCTCAGATCCAGCACGCTGCCCGCGTCGATCTGCACCGTGCCGCTGCCGCCCTGGATGCCGTTGCTAAACGCCAGCGTCCCGCCGCTGGAGCGGATCACAACCGGAGTTGGTCGGGCGCACGGCGTCACCGTGCCGAAGCCAAAGAGTCTCGCCGGTCGCCGCTGTTCGTTAGACCCGGTCCGGTGAAAGTGCCGCCGCCGAGTTGCAGGACGCCGCTGTTGGCCACGGAGTTGGAGGCGGTGAAATTGCGACCGGCGAGAATCCGCAGCGCCCCGGAGTTGGTCGTCAGCTTGCTCTCGAGGGTTGCACTCGACGGCACCCGCGCGGAAGATACTGCCCGCGCCGCTCAACGTGATGTCCGCCTGATTGGTGACGATGCCCGTGCCAGTCGTCGGCAGATTGAGGACGGCGTTGGCAAACACCCGCCAGATGCCGGCAGTCAGCGAGGTGCCGGTGTATTGCGTCATGTGCTCGTTAGGGAGAAGGTGCCCGAGTTTGACATTGACTGCCCCGGTGTTGTTGAAGGCGATGCCGGAGTTGACGGTGCTGGTCGTCCCCGCGCCTGAGACGTTCCAGGTGCCCGAGTTGTTGATCGCGTGCCCGGCGTTGGCATTGAACTCCGCGAAAAGTCGCCCCCGCTGGTCACGTTGAAGGTGCCGCTGTTGTTGAGCACCCCGGGCGTCACCCGCTCGTCGAGTCCGAAAGTAGAGCGGGCTGCTGCTGTCGCTGCGAATGCTGTAGGTCATCGTCCCGCTGTTGCTCAGCATCCGGTCCAGCCCCTTCTGATCCGCTCCCGCTGATCGTCGAAGCCGCCCCCGCCACGCTCGTCGTCCCCGTCCCGCTCATCGTCCCGCCAGTCCAGGTCGAGGTTGCCTGATCAGTTGAATGTGCCCAGTGCCGCCAAGCAGCGTCCCGCTGCTGACACGTCGAAGGTGTCGCCGCGTGATCACGTCCGTGCCGCATCGATGTGCCGGTGACCGTGCCGCGCTGCTCACGTGACCACACCGTCCCGGTAAAGGACGGTCGCCGTTGATCCGAGCAGGTATAGGTGCCGCCGCCGAAGTCGCAGCGTCGCGCCGCTGGAGATGGTCGAAGCCGCCCGGTGCTCGTCGCCGCCGCCACTGAGCGCGAGCGTCCCGCTCGGCACGTTGACCGCGCCGGTGTTGTTAAAGGCGATGCCGGCGCTGACGGTGCTCGTCGTCCCCGCGCCCGAGACGTTCCAGGTGCCCGAGTTATTGATCGCGTGCCCGGCGTTGCAATTGGCTCTGCGAGAAGTCGCCCCCGGCGGTCACGTTGAAGGTGCCGCTGTTGTTGAGCACCCCGGGCGTCACTCCGCTCTCGAGTCCGAAGTAGAGCGGGTTGCTGCTGTCGCTGCTGCTGTAGGTCATCGTCCCGCTGTTGCTCAGCATCCGGTCCAGCCCTTGCTGACTCGTTCCCGCTGATCGTCGAAGCCGCCCCCGCCACGCTCGTCGTCCCCGTCCCGCTCATCGTCCCGCCGGTCCAGGTCGAGGTTGCCGATAGTTGAATGCGCCCGGACCACTCGAGCGTTCCGCCACTGACAGCTCGAAGGTTGCTGCCGCATTGAGCTCACCGTGCCGCGAGTGCTGGCGATCGTCGCCGCGCTGTGACAGTCGTGCCGCCAGCTGACGCTGCGCCAGTACCAGCGCCGGTGAAGGTGCGCGCCGTTATCCAGCAGATGCGTGCCGCCGGCGAAGTTGCAGCGTCGCGCCAGCGGAGATGGCGAAGCTGCCCGTGCTCGTCCCGCCGCCATCGAGCGCAAGCGTCCCGCTCGTCACGTTGACTGCGCCGGTGTTGTTGAAGGCGATGCCAGCGCTGACGTTGCTCGTCGTCCCCGCGCCGGAGACATTCCAGGTGCCCGAGTTGTTGATCGCGTGCCCGGCGTTGGGATGGTCTGCGCGAAGTCGCCGCCCGCGGTCACGTTGAAGGTGCCGCTGTTGTTGAGCACGCCGGGCGTCACTCCGCTCGCGAGCTCCGAAGTAGAGCGGTGCTGCTGTCGGTGCGAGCTGAAGGTCATCGTCCCGCTGTTGCTCAGCATCCGGTCCAGCCCCTTCTGACTCGCTCCCGCTGATCGTCGAACCCGCCCCCGCCACGCTCGTCGTCCCCGTCCCGCTCATCGTCCCGCCGGTCCAGGCGAGGTTGTCATTCAAGATGAGATTGAAGGTGCCGGTGACGGTGCCGCTGGAAAGCGTGAAGCGCTGGATGGTGATGTTTTGATCGAGAGTGATCGTGCTGCCGTTCGCGAGGACGGCGTCGTAGGTGGCGACGCCGCCGTTGCCGTTGTTCGGAAAGCCACCCATCACAGGCGCGTTGATCCAGTTGCCGTTAACGCCCCAGTTGCCGGCCCCGGCGTTCCAGGTGGAAGTGACATCGGCCGCGCGCAGCGGCAGGGTGAAGGCGAAGGCTGCCGAAACTACGACGCCAGCCTAACGATAATGTGTCGGCGAGTGCGCGCCGTCAGAGAGATGGGATTTTTGGAGCACATGGTGGAGTGGGGGATTTGAGGCCTAGGACGCCCTAACGGCCTTGACGCAGGCGCATTGTTGTCCTGGCGGCGTGCAACTGTATATCGGGGATTGTCCCTGAATTCTTCCCCGATCTGATCCCCGATTGATATCGGGGATCGACTTCACCGCCGAAGCTAGTTCCCGTCAGCCTCGAAACTCCTGCGCGCCATGTTTAAGAGATTTTGCGTCAGCGTAACCGAGCTTGAGCTTGATGTGCTCGCAATGCGTTTCGACTGTCTTGCGACTGATATTGAGTTCTTGTGCAATTCGACCGACGCCGTGGCTGGCGCCAATGAGAGCGAACACCTGCAATTCCCGATCGCTCAGCAGGCCCACTTGTCCCACACCGTTCACAGGCCGATCGACCAATTTGTGGAGAGCGAGCAATGCGACACGCGGGCTGACATACAGTTCTCCACCAAGAACCGTGTCGATCGCTTTCAGCAGCTCATCGGCCGTGCAGGTCTTCATCCAATAACCTGAGGCACCGGCCCGCAGGACACGTTCGGCATACGTGGCTTCGGAGTTTGACGACGCGACGAGGATCTTCGTTTGTGGAAACTCATCAGCCAGATTCTTGATCCACATGATTCCGTCCCGGTTTTCGTGAAACGGCTCAGCAATCAGCAAGTGCGGCCGGTGACGTTTCAAGAGATCGGTCACGTCGTCGTAGTCGCCCGTCGCTGCGCAAACGACCAAGCTCGAAGCGGCAGCGATGATCTGGCCTAATCCAAGTCTGACGACTTCCATTCCGTCGACTAACAATATCCTCCAGGCTTTTCTCGCCGCGCAACTGCGCGCCTTTGCGCGGGAAGCCGTGGGTTCGAGGAAGATCATGTTTGCCCCATGTCCGGGTCCCCCATGGTTGCCAATCCCGAAGTGGGGGAGTCGACAAGTCGTGAATATTGAAAATCGAGCAGAAGGTCAATGGAAATTCCCGTTAGGTGAATCGCAAAACGCAAACTCCATCGACTTCCAGAGTGAGGCGGAGGAGGACGCGCGGTTTTCGAGTTTGCGCGCACGCGCAAAATCAAGGAGGGGCGCTTCCCCAAACGCCGCTTCCGTTGACGCAAGTCTTTATCTCACTTCGATCAATCGATGGCCCTGTTCGACCAAATCGACAATGCCGGGCAACCGCAGCTCGATCCACGCGCGCAACGTTCGATTGGTCGCATTTCCCACGCGCAGCCAGACAATCAGCGGTGCGGTGTTAGCTTGGGCCGAGCGGGCTGCGAAGTCTTCGTCCTTGGTCATAATCGCGGCGAAGTTTTGCACCGCGTAAGTCCACACGGGATCATCTTCCGCGTGACGCAGGCCGACCTCCTCCACATGCACTGCTTCATGGCCCGCGTCGCGCAACCACCGCGCCAAGGCCGGCGGCAATTGCGCATCTACCAAGACCTTCACTGGGCGAGCGACAAGACCGCGTGATCCGCCTGTCGGGCGGCATATTCCAGCGCCGCCTGAATGTCCTCGCGCTCAAGGTAAGGGAAACTTTCGAGGATCTCCGCCTCACTCGCGCCAGAAGCGAGCATTTCCAAAATGTCTTTCACGCGGATGCGCATGCCACGAATGCACGGGCGCCCGCCACACTGGTTGGGATTGAAGGTGACGCGATCCAGGTAACTCATCGAAGCAGTGTAAGGGCGGTGGCGCGGGCTGACGAGTTTTCTTCTCCACCAACTGGCGAAGAGCGAGACCACGGCGAGGGCGTCACCCGACGGTGAGTCGATCTCACCGTTCACCGATGCGTCAGCATCGTTTAGCAAGGAGCGGCGTTTTCCAAAACGCCGCTCCTTGAACAACGCAGCCCGCGCTACGTTGAGTCATGGCCGCGCCCGATAACCCTGTCCTTGTGATCGGCGGCGGGCCGGCGGGTTTGCGCGCGGCGGAGGTCGCGAGCACGGCGGGGGTCAGCGTCGTTCTTTGTGACGCGCAACCATCCGTCGGACGAAAGTTTCTCGTCGCTGGGCGCGGCGGATTGAACCTGACGCACAGCGAACCGGTGGAAAATTTTCCGGCGCGCTATCGAAGCGAGCCGGAACGCTGGCGTGATCTCCTGCGGGACTTCAGCCCGGGTGACGTGCAGGCGTGGGCGGCGGCGCTTGAAGTCGAAACTTACGTCGGGACAAGCGGCCGCGTCTTTCCACGCGGGCAAAAGGCGGCTGGTCTTTTGCGTGCGTGGGTGCGGCGCCTGCGTACGCGCGGCGTGCAATTCCGCACTGGCGCACGGCTCATCGCCATTTCACGAAGCTCCAGTGGTTGGTTGGCGCAGTTCCGGAAATCGGCCGACGAGTTCTCGATCGAGGCGCGTGCGCTCGTGCTTGCCTTGGGCGGTGCGTCGTGGCCAGAAACCGGATCGGACGGAGCGTGGCCGGCGATCCTGACCGCGCACGGCGTGGAGATCACACCGTGGTCGCCCGCGAATTGCGGATGGGAAGTCGATTGGCCTGCTGAATTTCTTCCGCGCGCCGAGGGGCTGCCGTTGAAGAATCTAACCGTGAGCGCCGGTGACGAAATCGTTTCCGGCGAATTGCTCATCACTCGTTACGGCATCGAGGGCGGAGCGATCTATCGGCTTGGACCGATACTCCGCGCGATGGATCAGCCGGAGATCGCGATCGATCTAAAGCCACAGCTTTCCGCGGAGGCAATTCACGGTCGCCTCGCGAGCATGTCTCGTCCTGATGATTGGTCTCGCACTTTGAAGTTGAGTCCGGCGGCAACCGCCTTGCTCGAATGTTTCTTCCCGGAGGATCGTGCGCGATGCGGCGCGACTCGTTAGGCGAGTCAAGCATTTCCCGCTGCGGCTGCGCGGTCCGCGTCCGATCGAGGAAGCCATCTCGTCCGCCGGCGGAATCGCCTGGAGCGAACTGAACGACGATCTGATGTTGACCAAGTTGCCGGGCGTTTTCGTTGCCGGCGAGATGATCGACTGGGAAGCGCCCACCGGCGGCTATCTCCTGCAAGGCTGCCTTTCCACCGGGACGCGCGCGGGACGAGCGGCGGCGCAGTTTGCAGGCGACATAGGAGATGCGACGGCTTCTCAGGGCGCGGGCTCGCCGCGAATCCAGACGCGAATGATGGGGTCGCCTGGCGGTTGCTGCAACTGGACCACTTCGGTCACTTTGATGCGCTGGCCGGGGGCAATCACTCCGACGATTTGTGCGAGGCGCCAGATCTTTGTGTCCGGGACGTAGGTGCTCGGGGACTGACGGACATTCACGAAAGTGTCGGCGACGATGATCTCGCCCACCTGGGGAATCGCGAGGGCGGAGGTTTCGTCGTGAAAGTAGCGATCGTCCGTCCACGCGCCGGATGCATCCATCTTTCCGTAGAGCGACCAACCGGGCGCACTCGTTGTGGCGGCCGCCTCCTGTTTGGTCAGTTGGATCGCCGTCGTCACCTGTTGACCGCCGGCATCGGTCATCTGCACGGCCTCCTCGAGTTTTTGCACCAGCTGATTCCAGGAGCCTCTGTCCGGGCTGTCGGGGCCTGGACCCGAGCGGCGCATGGTTTCGAGGAGGGCCTGTGTCGTTTGCTTGGTTTGATTTAATGCCCGGCCAGCGGCGAGGAGTCGCTTCTCGGCGTCCACCGCGAGCTTGGAGTTTTTTTCCAGCGCCGTGCGCGCGGCGTCCTCGGCCGACTTCGCGGATTCCTTCTCCTGAGCGGCTACTTCCCGCGCGGCGTCCGCCGCATTTCTTTCCTGAACGGCGATGGCCTTTTCCCGCCGGGCCTGTCCAGTCTGCCATGCGGCCAGCGACCAGCCTCCGAGAAGCAGGACGAGCAACACCGCGAGGACGGCGCGGCTGCGCCGCACCTTGCGCAAGGTCTCCGCGAGATCCTGGGCGCGACGCCGGTCCGCTTCCGCGCTTTGGAGGGCGAGCTTCTGCTCGGCGGCCTCGCGTTCCTGGGCGAGCCGTTTCGCCGCCTCCTGGCGCTCGTGCACGAGCGTCCGCTCCGCTTCGATTCGGGCCCGGTCAGCTTTCTGCTCGCGAATCCAGGGAACGAGAAACTCGCTGATGATCTGGTAAAACGCGGTGCGATCGCGAAACTCCTGCCTAACGAGACCAGTGTTTTGCACCAGCGCATCGAGCGTGGTCGAAACCGCTTCCTCGGTGACGCTTTCCGATTCCGTCACCCGGTCAACGAGATCGCTGCGCGAAACGATGTTGCGCGTGCCGGCGTCGGTGACGAGACAACTGAGGAGCGCGACCGCGGGCGCGCGTTCCGCCATCGGAAGAGCCTCCAGTTGCTGGACGAGGAAATCCTCGAGCAATCCCTGCACTTTGCGCGTGGCGAGCAGCTTCTCGGGCTCCTTCGTCCAGCCAAAGCATGAGGCCCGCGATCTGGCCTTCGGTCGGATTCTGCAGACCGCCCGAGCTGCGCTCACGCAGTTCTGCTTCGAGTTGCTCGCAGACCGCAGGCGAAAGCGGGTTCGGCAAACATTCCGGGATTTTTTTCGAAAGGCCCGCGAATGGTCAGCGGCAGCTCGTCGACCGACGGCGGCAAGCAAGCGCAGGCTTTGATCCATGAGATCGCGGCAACGCGCGAAGAGCTTTTGCAGCTTGGTGAAATAATCTTCGCGAAAGGCGAAGAGTATTTTGATCGGAGCGCGACTCGCGACGAGGAACTCCGCCACGAGGTTGACCAGCCGGTCCTGCGCGACCGCGGCTTCAGCGCGTTCCGCGGCGGTGCGAGGTGCGACTTCGAAGAGGGTGACGAATTCCTCGAACTGGTCAAAGATGAGCAGCGGATAACCCTGCACGTCGGGGCGGCTGATCTGGTCCTGCAGCTGTTCGCAAGAGAGAACTGTGCGCGGCGAATCGGAGGAGGCGAGATTCGAGGGCAGGAATGGCGGCATGCCGCGTTCGCGCACCGAGATGCGATCGACCACGATTTCCGCGCCGGTCTTGGGTTGCACGCGAATGCGCTCCGGCAGGAAACCGTCGGCTATCGCTTCCGGGATGAAGCGCGCGTTCAGGAGAGAGGATTTTCCCGAACCGGAGTCACCGTAGAGCAAGACGCCGCGAAACATGGTGACGAGCCGAAGGAGACGTTGCGCTTCCGCCATGCGTCCGAAGAAAATCGGCTGGTCGATGAAACGAAACGGCGCGATGCCGCGAAAAGGCTGCGCGGGAGCTTCGCGCTCCGGGACGACAGATCGGCGACGGCTCCGCCGCTTCGGTAACGGCTGAATTCATATCGGCATCTCCTTTCCCTTCACCTGCCGGTAAAGCTCCGGGATAAACGTCCAGAGATCCTGCACGATGAATTGCACGTAGCGATCACGTCGCTCGAACTGTTCGACGAGCAATGGGTCGGGATAGAGATCGACCGAGTAAGCCGGTTTGCGCTGCGCGGGATCGAGTTTCCAGCGGAGCGTTTTGAAAAGGAGCCGCAGATTGTAGTCGACCAGGCTGTAGCCGATGAAGAGCGTCGGCATGCGTTTGAATTGATAACGGAACGTCTCCGGCACTGGATGGAGCGCGTCGCGATCGCCCATGCGGAGCGTGAACTGGATATAATCTTCGTCCGTGATGACGACGGATTTCGGGCACATCGACATCGCCATGAATTTTGAAAATGAATGGACGCTGCGGATCGTCCGCGCCGTCAGGGAAATCGGTGGTCGCCTCCAGGCCCTCGGGATCGTAAACACCTTTGCGCGGATTCTTGTCGGCCTTGGTCAGCGCGCGTTCCAGGAGCTGGTCGTAGTTCGTCGTCAGCACGAGGGGAAAATCCAGCTCAGCCAATGCTCGAACTGCCGCTGATGGTTTGGTCGCGCGCCCAACAGCGTCTTGCACTGCGGTGACGAGTTCATTCCGGCTACGCTGCATCTCATAAAAGGTCGCGATGCGCGCAAGGTTGCCGAGATTGACCACCTCTTTCGGATAAGTCTGTGCGAGCTTGCAATCCGCCGCCAGGAGCTCAGCCAGTTTCCTGCCCAGCGGCGGCCGTGCTTCCGGCGGATAACTCGCCTCCCAGGGAGAACCGGCCGGGGGAGGATAATGAACGCCCGCGCCCACGAAGAGAATGCAACGCCCCCTGGCCACTTCTTTCGCGAGGAGCGGCCATCGCTTCGCCGCCGGTCGGGGCCGCGGTGGCCGCGCGCCTGTGCCGATGCCATCTGTCGTGCTCATGAGGAATGCGCTGCCTGCGACCGGATGCTATTGACTCCGCGCGGCGTGGGTCAAGAGGCTTGACGACGCGAAGCAATTTGCGCTACTAGGGCGGAAGGGCTCAACCTGTCATGCGTGCTCGATTGACGACCACCCAGGGACGTTTGACCACAATTCGTTAGGGTAATTACGATGAGTTCTGATTCATTTCAGCGGGAGACATCCAAGCCTTTTGATCCGAGCCACACTCGACCGGAGCGTGATCGCGATTCCGCTGCTGCACGCGATCGAAGAGGAAGTGGGGCAGATCGAAAAGGCGAAGCGCTACTTTCCTGGAATCGCGGAGCGCTTTACCGCGGCCATTTTTTACAATCGGGATTACCGTCCTGGAGGCCTGGCGGGCGCTGAGAAGCAGGTGAGGAAATTGCTCGCGGAGGCGATTGGAAAAGGCGAGGCGAAGGCGAAAGACGAAATCATCGAACCGCCGCCAAAGGAATCAGAAGGCGCCTACAGTTTTACGCGTTTGAGCGGCCGGGTTTCGCGAAAGCTGCTCGCGCTCAACCGCGATCTCGAAGTCAAGCCGATCGTGCGGGTGATCCCGACACGCTTCGAGGTGATCATTGATTTGAATCTCGATTTCCCGGAGGGGCGCGAAACCGCGAAAGCGTGGGTAACGGAAAACATCGCCCTCGCGAAAAAACAAGTCGGGGTCTCTGATGACGAGCAGCGGGTTCACGAGGCGAAAAGCAAACTAAGCAATCAGTATGTCTTCGCGCGGTTGGAAGGGCGGGTGATCAAGGAGTTGGTGCGGCTGGATGTGGAGAATGCGAAACGGCTTGCCGGCCCCGCAGCGGAGGACCAAAAGGCTGCGCCTCGAAAGAAAATGCGCGGCAAGCGTGCGGTGGAGGCAGACGCGAACGAGAGCCCATTCCGCTTCCGCACAATCTACCGTATCTGGCCGGATTTCCCGATCTCCGCCTGCATCACGAAATCGCTCGCGACGGTTAAAGCCGACGCCGCGCAGAGCTCCTTTGCTGCCGTCGGCGCGGATATTGCCTGGGCGGTGATGGATTCGGGGATTGACGCCGAGCATCCGCATTTCGCGATGCACAAGAACATCGACCCGGCTTCCACGCTTCACGCCGATTTCACTGAGACGCCCGATCTGAAGGCAGGCGAGGTCGGCGCGTTGATCGACCGCTATGGCCACGGCACGCACGTGGCCGGGATCATTGCCGGCGAACAAAAATCCGATGGCAGCGCGCAGAGCCGTGCGAACATGCTCGCGGTGACGCGCTCGGTAAAAGGCTACGAAGGCGGTAAGATACCAACGATCGAGGCCCATGAGATTCCATTGGACGTAATCCGCGGGATGGCGCCGAGATGCCAACTCGTTAGTCTAAAGGTGCTGGATGACGATGGGCACGGCGAAGTGAGCAATCTGATCGCGGCGATTGCGCACATTCAGGAAAAGAATGGCTACGGACGCTACGCCTTGTGATTCACGGGGTCAACATCAGCCTCGGATACGATTTCGATCCGGAATGGTTTGCTTGCGGGAAAAGTCCGCTCTGCGTGGAGATCGATCGGCTGGCGCGCTCGGGCGTCGTCGTGGTGGTCTCGGCGGGCAATACCGGCTACGGCAGCGATGGCCGCCCAACAACGAACGACCAACGCCGGCATGGGCGTAACGATCAACGATCCCGGCAATGCCGATCTTGCGATCACGGTCGGCTCGACGCATCGCGACATGCCGCACGTTTACGGCGTCTCCTATTTTTCCTCGAAGGGGCCGACCGGCGATGGGCGCTTGAAGCCGGACCTGGTCGCGCCGGGCGAGAAGATTCATTTCCTGCGCCACCGGCCAGATGTGGAAGGATAAGGCCGAAGGCAAGCAGTGCGACTACGTCGAGACCAGCGGCACGAGCATGGCCGCGCCGCATGTCAGCGGAGTGATCGCGGCATTTCTTTCGGTGCGCGGCGAATTCATCGGCGAAGCCGGAGAGGGTGAAGGCAATTTTCCTCTCCACCGCGACCGACTTAAGGCGCGACCGCTATTTTCAAGGTGCGGGTCTGGTCGATCTGATGCGCGCCATCCAGTCAGTCTAACGATACGCAACCACACATCCTCATGAACGACATTGCCGGAATTCCCTACGTCGACGCCCGCTTCGACAAAGCCGGCGCGGCTTTGAACGAGAACGAAGTGAAAGCTCCCAGCCGGAACGACCGACCTCATCGTCACCTCGCACGGCTGGAATAACGATGAGGCTTCCGCGGAAACGCTCTACCGGGAGTTCTTCACGAACTTCGCCGCAGTTGCGCCCGACGTCCTGAAGGCGAAGAAGGTCGCGATCGTTGGCGTGATCTGGCCTTCGAAGCAATTCAACAACGTCGTCGCCGCTGCGACCGCGGAACAGGCTGGTGCGGCCGCCGGTTTGAAGGCGAACTCCTCGGCGGCGGAGAAGACGCTTCGACGAATTGCTCGACGGCGTTGGAGAAATGTTTGGCGCGGAAGGCGCGCCGAAGATCGCGAAGGCAAGAGAGCAGGTTCCGAAACTGGAAAACGATCCGGCGGCGCGCGAGGAATTCGTTAATGCGCTTCGGAGTCTGCTCGATCCGAGCGCGGCTAGCGAGGAGGACAACTCGAAGCTTTTCTTTAAGATGAACGGTGCGGAGATGCTCGAGAAATTGAAAGTGCAGACGCCGCTCGTAGTCGCAGGTAGTGGCGGTGGGGGCGGCGGTGCTTCGTTGTCGAATTTCGGTAATCCCCCTGGCGCCGGCGGAGGCGCGGCTGGGCTGGGTGATCTTTTTTCCGGGGTGAAATCAGGCGCGATGCGGCTCCTGAATTATCTCACCTATTACGAGATGAAAAATCGCGCGGGGACGGTGGGGAAAAATGGCGTTGGGCCAATGATCGATCGTCTGGCCGGGAAGGTCGAGCGCGTTCATCTCGTCGGGCACAGCTTCGGCGGGCGTGTCGTGGCAGCTGCGGCCGCCGGCTCGACGACCGATAAGTTGCAATCACTCTCCCTCCTGCAGACGGCGTTTTCGCACAACGGTTTCTCGAAAACGATGAACGGCTTTTTCCGCAGCGTGGTCGACCAACATCGCGTGAAAGGGCCGATCCTCGTGACCTACACGCCTAACGACCGCGCGGTTGGCCTGGCTTATCCGACTCGCCTCGCGACTCAGCGGCACGGTAGCTTCCGCTTTCGGCGACAAGAACGACAGGTTCGGCGGGCTCGGCCGCAACGGCGCGCAGCAGATGCAGCCAGGCGAAGTGGTCGATGGGATCAAGGAATTACTCGCGGTAAATGGCAAATACGCCTGGCAGGCGGGGAAATTCCACAACCTCGAAAGCAGCAAGTTCATCGTCGATCCGAAGGGCGGTGACGCACATTGCTTCGTCACCGGCAAAGAGGTCGCCTGGGCGATCAGTCGTGCCGTGATGTAACCGACGAATTTCCTGCGCGGCGTCAGGCGCCAGTCTTGATCGCGACCGGAACTTCGAAGCGTTCGATCTGTTCCTTGACCTCGTGCACGAAGCTGGCCGCGCCGGCGCCGTTCACGACGCGATGATCGAAGGTGAGCGAAAGCGTGATGACTTCGGCCGTCTGGCTCTTCTTTCCGTCGCCGAGCATTTCGTAATGCGCTGATCCGACAAACAAGCGTGCCGACCGATGGCGGCACCACAATCGGCGCCGCCGCCCGCACACCGAACGCGCCGAGGCTGCTGATCACAATCGGCGCGTTCACCGCATCGACCCGGCCGCGCGCGCGTTTCTTCGACCGTCTCATTGTAGCGCTGCACGAAATCCGGCCAGTCGCGCTTGTTCGCATCCGTCACGACGGCGGTCGCCAGCCGGTCGTTCTCGAGCGCGACCGCGATGCCGAGATCGAACTCATCGTTCTCGACGATGCGATCGTCCTCCAGAATCAGGCGGCGAAAGGGCGCGTGTTTCTCCATCGCCCTCACGACCGCCCAGGCAATCATGACCGACGGCGAGGCGGCATTCTTGCCGTCGCTTTTCTTCGCCGCTTCGCGCGCCTTGCGAATCGCGTCCCAGCGCGCGTCGATCTGGAGATTCGCCGGCACGACGCGGCCAAGCCGGCGAATGATCGTGGGCGAGAGCGCCGGTTCGATGCGCGGTCGCTCGTCTTGTTCGTGCAGGAGCTGGGGCAGTGAGCGCGCGCGCGGACTCCGTTGTCGCAGCCGAGACTTCCGCCGCGGCTTCCAATTGATCCGCGAACGCAGCTGCCTTCGGCCAGAATGGTTCCGATCTCCTGTCCGATCTCGACCGTGTCGCCGACCTTCGGTTTTCCATTCGCCCATGGTGCCGGCAAACGAAGATTCAATCGGATAAACCGCCTTGTCGGTTTCGACTTCGCAAAGCGGATCATCGAGCGCGATCGCGATCGCCCGGTTTCTTCAAAAGCGCAACGACTTTGGCGTTGCGAATTCCTTCGCCCATGATCGGGACGTAATCTTCTGCGAACCGTTTCGTCATTGTTGCGGTGGCTGTAGCCGCGGTGCGCCGACCGCGGCTCGAACTGCAACTCGGTTGCCGCTGCGGCCGCGATCAGCGACCCGCGGCTACAACTGCCGCTCCTGCTTGCGTCGACATCGAGCGCTCGATCGCCGCGACGATTCGCTCCACATCAGGCAACGCAGCATATTCATAGATCGGGTTGTAACCAATCATGACGTTGCCTTTGCTGACCAGGATCGGCGGACTAATCATCTCGTTCCAAATGTCCGGCTGCGCCGGTGATGTGGGTGATGATCATCTGGCCGACGCTGCAATTCTCCGTGTCCTCCTGCACGACGATCAGTCGGCCGGTCCGGCGGACCGATTCCTCAATCGCGGCTCCGATCCCACGGCGACGATCGAGCGCAGATCGATCAACTCGACGCTCGCTTCGTCGCCAATCTTGTCGAGCGCTTCGAGCGATTTCTCGATCGTGTTTCCCCACGCGACCACGGTGACGTCCGAGCCGCTGTTGCGTTTGCGCGCTTTGCCTAACGGCACGGCGCGAATCGGTTCCGGCGGATTCATGTTCCGCCCAGAGCAGATGTTTCGGGATCAGGACAAACGTCGGATCCTCGCAATGCATCGCGGTCCAGAGAAGACCGGCCGCGTCTTCCGGCGTGCTCGGGATGACGACGTTGATTCCGGGATAATGCGCGAGCGCGCGCTTCGTTCGCCTGGCTATGCCAGAGGCTGCCGCCGGGAAGGTAGGCGCCATAGGGCGCGTAGATCACCAGCGGACATGTCCAGGTGCCAAAGGAACGCCAGCGCAGGTCGAGAGATTGGTCACGAGCTGGTTCCAAGCCCGGGTTGATGAAATCGATAAACTGCAATTCGAAGACCGGCCGCTTCCCGTACGAGGCGAGCCCGCACGCGACGCCCAGGATGGTCGATTCCGCGAGCGGCGAATTGAAAACCTGCTTCGGGAAATTCGGTGGAAAGTTTTTGCGTCAGGCGGAAGACGCCGCCCTTCGGATCTTCGATGTCTTCGCCGAAAATGATGCGGCGCGAGTCTTCTTCGAGGCCAGCACGCAGCGTCTGGTTGACGTGTCGCCGATCCGGTATTTGCCCGGCGGCAACACTTCGTCGTCCAACTGCGGGAGCTCTGCCGGTCACCTGAAGTTCCAGTTCGTCCGCCGAAGGATCCTGCTCGCGCTCCGCCTCGATGAATTCCTGCCGGATGCGCTCTTTGATTTCGTTGTCGAGCTTGCTCGTATTCCTCCGCCGTGATCACTCCTTCGGCGATCAACTGCTCCTTCCAGTCGCGTGAGCGGATCGCCTTTCTCCAGGTTCTCGAGCTCCTCCGCGCTGCGATAAAGTTTCTGATCGTCGGAGCTGGTGTGACTGGAGAGGCGTTCCATCTTGACCCAGAAAAAGACCGGGCCCTTGCCCGCGCGCAGATCGCTCGATCGCTTCCTGCGCCGGCGTCGTAAACCGCCTGGACATCCGCCCCGTCGATCTCGCTGCCAGTCGTTAGGCTGAAGCACATCGAGCGCGAGCGGATTGATCTTCCGCGTCGGGCTGCTGATGCCGTAGGCGTTGTCTTCGACCACGAACAGCACCGGCAGCTGCTTCTCTTTCGCGAAACAGACCGCCTCGAAGAAATCGCCCTGGCGCGTGGCGGCATCGCCGACCGTGGTCGACGACGAAGTTCGGTTTCCCGTCGAGCTTGATGCCCCAGGCGATGCCGCAGGCGGGAAGAAGTTGCGAGCCGGTCGGGGTCGGCACGCTCCAGATGTGGCGATCGGCGTAACTATAATGCGACGGCATCTGGCGGCCGTGGCTCTGCCCTTTGCGCTTCGCCATATAATCGAGCGCGAGCTCGCGCGAAGCGACGCCGCGACCGAGGACGAGGCCGCGATCGCGATAATACGGGACGATGTAATCGCCCTCGATCATGGCGACCGAGATGCGGCAAGCGCCTCGTGCCCCATCCCGGAAACATGGAAATGCCCTTTGCCCTGGCGATTCAGATTCTGTTCGCGCAAATCGCCATGCCGGCTTTCGAGCAGAATGGTCAGGAGGCGGAGTTTGTCTTTTTTGCTCAGAGCGGGCATTGGGGATGGAGAAGTTGAGAGTTGATCGTTGAGGGTTGGAGCGAAGGCTCGCGAACTCTCAACTCGCAACTGCAACTCTCAACCTTCTGCGAGACCTCGTCCTTCACCGCGTGCCGTCATCACATCGCGATCGAAGAATGCGCCGATGATCGTTCACGACGCTTCCGGCCTTCGGTGATTCAAGTCGGTGCGTCGCCCGGGGCAGGGGAGTGATCGCGCGCTACCGGAAGTTTCTTCCGGTTCGCGAATCGACGCCGATCATTTCGTTAGGCGAGGGGAGCACACCGCTGATTCTTTGCCCGCGTCTAGCGGCACTCGTCGGCCGCGGCTGCGAGGTCTACGTGAAATACGAAGGACTGAATCCCACCTGTTCATTCAAGGATCGCGGCATGACGGTGGCCGTTTCCAAGGCGGTCGAACGGGGCGTCGCGCGGTGATCTGCGCTTCGACCGGCAACACCTCGGCCTCGGCGGCGGCCTATGCAGCGCGCGCCGGGAATTCGTTGCGCGGTCATTCTGCCGGCGGGCAAAATCGCGAGCGGCAAATTGCTCCAGGCCTTCGCCTACGGCGCCAAGGTTGTCGCGATCGACGGCAACTTCGATGACGCGCTCCGCGTCGTGCGCGAGCTCGGGCGGCGGCCAGATTTCGCGATCGTGAACTCGATCAATCCCGATCGCATCGCCGGACAAAAAACGGCCGCCTTCGAAATCGTGGACGATCTGGGCGACGCGCCCGATCTTCATCTTCTACCGCTCGGGAACGCCGGAAATATCACCGCCTATTGGGCCGGTTATCGCGAATATCGGGAAGCCGGAAACTCGACCAAGCTTCCCGCCATGATCGGATTCCAGGCCGCCGGCGCTGCGCCGATTTTCCACGGGAAGATCGTCGACAATCCGGAGACAATCGCCTCGGCGATTCGGATCGGGAATCCGGCGAGTTGGGAAGCAGCGACGCGTGCGGTCGAAGATTCCCACGGCGCGATCGACATCGTGACCGACGACGAAATTCTCGAGGCGCAACGATGGCTGGCGAGCGAGGAAGGGATTTTTGTCGAACCCGCCAGCGCCGCGCCAATCGCCGGACTTTTCAAATGTTGCGATACGCGCGCACGCCGGCGTATTCGTTCGCGCAATTCCGGAAGGCAGCAGAATCGTTTGCACGGTCACCGGTCACGGATTGAAAGATCCGGACGCGATTCGTTTCACGAAGCTGACCGTCGTCCCTCCGATTGAAGCGGACGTCCTGCGCGCGATCGGATTCTGAAAGCGGGAATCAATTTGAAATGCAGGAAACCAGAAAGAATCATGACGCAGAAACAGGAATGGATTTACGAATGCGGGGCCAGAATAGGAATCCGAAGAACATTTCCTCTTTTCCTGCTTTCCTCTTTTCCTGATTCATCAATCTTCTGCTTCGTCTTCCTAGCTTCCTGGTTTCGAAATTACCTTCGACTCGTGCGACAGCTTCATTCAATTGAGCGGGCGCATGCGCCTGATCGTCCAAAAGTACGGCGGCACTTCCGTTGGCAACTCCGGAGCGAATTCGCAATGTGGCGCGAGCGTCTGATCGAAACCCAGCAGAGCGGTTGCCGAGTCGTCGCGGTGATCTCCGCCATGGCGGGCGTCGACCGATAATCTGATCAAGCTGGCGCGTGAAATTTCGCCGCAGACCGGCCGAGCGCGAGCTGGATGCGTTGCTCGCCACCGGCGAACAGGCCGCGATCGCGCTGACCGCGATGGCCGTGAATGCGCTCGGCGGCAAAGCCATTTCCTTGACCGGCGCGGAAGCCGGCATCCTCACCGATCGCGCCCACACCAGGGCGAAGATCGCGAACATCAGCCCGAAACAGATCCACGAACTGCTCGCCGATGATTACATCGTCGTCGTGGCCGGATTTCAGGGCCAGAATCGCCGAGGGCGAAACGACGACGCTCGGCCGCGGCGGCTCGGATTTGACCGCGATCGCGCTCGCCGGCGCGCTGAACGCCGATGCCTGCCAGATTTTCACGGACGTCGATGGCGTCTTCACCTGCGATCCGCGGGTCGTGGGCGACGCGAAGAAGCTCGACGAGATTGCTTACGACGAGCTGCTCGAGATGGCCGGCGCGGGTTCGAAGGTGATGCAATCGCGCGCGGTCGAGTTCGCCAAGAAATTCGGCGTGGAATTCGAAGTGCGCTCCAGTTTCAACCGCAATCCCGGCACGATCGCCAAAGAGGAAACCGCGAACATGGAAGACGTCGTCATTCGCGGCGTCAGCATCGAGCGCAACCAGGCCAAGGTCACGGTCGATGACGTGCGCGGACGACGCCGGGCGTCGGCGGCCGGATTTTCTGCGCCATCGCGCGCGGCAACATCATCGTCGACATGATTGTGCAAAGCGTCTCCGATCGGAACACGACCGACATTTCCTTCACCATTCACGAGAACGACCTGGACGCGCGCGGAGGAGTTGCTCGCACCGGTGGTGAAGGAGGTTCAGGCGCCGTGCGACTGATCACCCACGGCGGAGTGGCCAAGCTGAGCGTGGTCGGGATCGGGATGCGGTCGCACTCCGGCGTGGCCGCGCGGCTGTTCGATTGCCTGGGCCAGGGCGGCATCAACATCCAGTTGATCTCGACCTCCGAGATCAAGATCGCGGTCATGATCGCGGAGAAGGACGCCGATCGCGCGGCGCAATTGACGCACGAGGCGTTTGGGCTGGCGACGTATGGGACGGCGACAGATTAAGTCGGGCTTGGCGACGAAAAATGGCTGCACCTAATGAGGTGGGGTGCCGGTTCAGTTCTTTTTGCTTGAACGCCAGGCGGATTGCAGAATAGCCTGCCAACGTAATTAACTCGTAGGCGGCGGCATTTTCCGCCTGCGCTCCCCCCTTGAACTAGTCACGTGGATCGAGAGGAGAAGTTAAAGGCCGCTTGTGGCGTTTGGACTGCGTCACCAGCGGCCAAACTTATCCGCGCCAGGCGACATTCCGGCCGCTAGTGAATTGAAAGGCGTGAAGATCGCCTAAGATCGCGGAAAATGCTTAACCTATGTGAGAGTAAAAAGCCACTGAAGTTATTATTCTTCAAAGCTTACCGTAAGCCGTTCGCGCCCCGTGAATACGCGGACACCTGACTGCGGTCCGCGGTAATGTTGGAAAACCTATGTCGTTCGAACAATTGTCTTATCTCGCGCAGATCGTTGCCTCAGTCGGCGTGATTGTGTCTTTGATCTTCGTCGGCCTGCAGATCAGGCAGAATACCGGCGCACTCCAGCGGAACGAGCACAACTCCACCATGGCGCAATGGACGGTCGTCCGCATGGCGATCGCCAAAAACCGCGACATTGCCGAAATTGATGACCGCTGGCCTGCACGGAGAGCGTGCCCTCGATGCCGCCGATCAGTTGAGGCTGGAGCAAATGCTGCAGGAAAACGCCTGGGCCTCCTTCCACATCTGGGAGAGAACGCAGCGCGGCATTTTCCCGAAGGGGACATTCGAATTGACGGCCGGACCTCTCTTGAGCGGCCTGCTCAGAACGGAGCGCGGCGCGAGCCTGGTGGCGCAGCGCCAAAGGCGTGGGCTTCATTCCCGGCTTCGTCGCAGACGTCGACGCGGTGCTCGCGAAGGACAGTTGACGAGTAGGATCAGCGCGGGAGCGCAGGTCTTCGCAGATTCAAGGCGAAGTTAGCATTCCACTTCGCAATAACGGCCGCGTCCTAAGCCCGGCGGAATGAGCGACGCGCACCCGCGAGCAAACCGGCACCGCCGAGCAGGAGCATCGCCCAGGTCGATGGTTCGGGGATTGTCTGCACGATCTGGAAGCCGCTTATGCGCGTGGCGTTGGCCCCGCCGGTGATGGTGACCGTTACCGAAGAGCCGGTCAGGCCTGAGAAAAGCACGTAATCGCTCATTGGCGTCGGCGCGAGTGGATTGGTGCTCGTCCCCTGGGTGTAGGTAAACGGGGTGGCAGCGTTGCCGTCGATGTAACCGGGCGCGTTATACGTCGGGCTGCTGGTGTAATAGGTGGTGCCGCCGGCGCTGATGCCCACCACCGCACTGGTGGCGAATTGAAGATCGTAGACGATGATGAGGTAGCTGCCGTAAGGAATACCGGAGAGCGTGAACGACCAGGAGGTCCCGGTGGAATTGGCGCGGCTGTTATTCAGGATCTCATCCGGACCTGCGATCGCGTTGCCGGTGAAGATGGAAAAGGAATTTGCTCCGGTGGTGGTGAGCATCGCGGTAGTCGCCGCGCCGGTGTTGTCGTTCAGGATCAGGTTGGTGGCTGCGGCCGAAACGTTGTTGTAGTTCGACTGCGCGTAAGGAGACACGCCCGCCACGTCGCCCGGACCCAGCGTGCCGTTGCTGGTGCCGCCAAGGTTTACCCCAATGGACTGAGCGCGGAGGCTGCTCGGCATACCGCTGAGCGAAACGGCCACGAGGAAAAGCGAGATCAGAAAACGTGGTGTGGCCTGGGAGAGTGTCTTCATAAATGGGGGGAGGGGAGGCCCCATCCTGTCAACTCCGTCATTGGATCACAAGCAATTTGCTGGAAAGGCCAAGTTTTCAGGTATCGTGGGGGATGAAGCTGTCAAGGTGGGAGTGGGTGTGGAACGGTAGAAGCATTTGTCCCGGGTCGCGATTGTTGGCTCGAGAACGAATGCAAGAATGCTCTTCAATTGCGTTACAAGCCGACCAAAGACGTATTCGTCGTCGTATTGAGTGTTGTCGCGATCACCGTGGCTGAGCAAAGAGATGGAGGCTGCTTTCCGAAAGGCGTAGCCCTGACCCTTTCCGTGCGAGTCGGGCATTTATGACAGTATCGAGAACTAAGGACAGACTACGCTCCCGGCAATTGATGCCCAAAGAATTCGTTAGGCGCGCGCCGTCACGTCCATCCCAATTGCTGACCGATGGCTCTGCGCATCCAGAAATCCAGCGAGATTCGACAGTCGGTTCCTACGCCGACCGAGCCGCGTCAGAATCGCGCTTGCCCTTCCGCAGTCTTCTGGCGCACCCTCGACGCCTATACAATGAAGACTCTCTGTATCATCACCATCGGACTGATTAGTTGTTGTTGGTGCTCGGCTGAAGAGGTCGAGCTCACCGATGGCAACTCACTGCTCGCGCGATGCGAGCTCGCGTTGAAGCCTGACCATACCGTTGAGGAGCGCGCGCTCGCGACGTTCTTCATGGGATATCTCCACGGATTTTCAGCGGGAGTGGGAGCTTCAGCCGGTTCTCACCACGAACCTGCACCTTTCGATGTTCCGCCAAGTGTAACGCTCCTTCAGAAAGTGCGCGTGATTAAGAAATGGCTTGAGGAGCATCCTAAAATGTTGAACACGGACCATGCGTACTTATGTGGATGGCGCTGCGAGATGCGTATCCAGCGAAGCGCGACTAAGTCAAAGGGGGGTCAGGTAACATGAAAGCAGTCTGGGGCGTAAGCTCTGGAAAGAAAGGAACTGTTTTTATGAACTACGTTGGGATCGATCTGCACAAGAAGTATAGCGTGCTCTGCGCGCAAGATGAGGCGGGGCGCAAGCTCAAGGAAGCACGGATTGAAGGCAGTTGGGTGGAGGGATACGCGCGCTTTTTCCGAGCTTGGAGGGGCCGAGCAAGGCGGTCCTGGAAGCGTGCTGGAACTGGGGTTTAACCCATGACTTACTCGAAGAGATCGCGGAGGTGGAAGAAGTGGTCCTGGCCCATCCGCTCAAGACACGCCTGATTGCGGATGCGCAAATCAAGACCGATCGGCTGGATGCCTTGCCCTCGGCACGCTTTTGCGCGGGAACCTGGTCGCGCGCGCGCACATCCCGCGACGCGAGACCCGGGCGCGCAAGAACCTGCTCCGGCAACGGCTCTACTGGTCGCGGCTGCGGACGATGCTGCGCAATCGCATGCACGCCCTGCTCGACCGGCAACACGGCTTGGAGCTACCGCAATGCTCCGATATCTTCGGGGTGCGCGGGCTGGGCTTCTTCCGTCGCCTGGAACTGCCCGAACCCGATGGGACGCTTTTGCGTGAAGCGCTCGCCTTGCACGACTTGATCGCGCAGCAGATGAAAGCGCAGGAGAAACGGATCGCGGCGGAGTTTAAACTTGAGCCCAGCTATGAGCGACTCTTGAGCCTGCCGGGAGTGGGGCCGACTTTGGGCGCGGTCCTGGCGGCCGAGATCGACCAAATCGAACGCTTTCCGAACGCGGACAAGCTCTGCGGCTATGCCGGAGTGGTCCCGACGACCTATAGCTCGGGGGGCAAAGTCCATCACGGCCGGCTCCTGCCTTCGTGCAACAAATGGCTCCGCTGGGCCTTGATCGAAGCCAGCTGGGTGGCGATCGGTTGCTCGCCGTACTTCGGTGCGCTCTACCGGCAACAACGCGCCCGGGGCAAGCAAGCCAACACCGCCATTACCATCGTCGCCCGGCGGATGTGCCGCATCCTCTTCCCGCTCTTGCAGGAGAAACGAAACTTTGAAAAACGCGCCGAAAGTGCGCAGACTACTTTTGTCCCCGGTTGCTCCGGTCTAAAGCTGACGGCGGTCTCCGCGAGGAGATCTTAAAACGCGCGTCTTGGGTCAGGATGGAGAGCCGGGGATCTGATTGTTTACCCTGCGAGCGGCCGTCCGCGTCGCCGAGAGAAGCATGATCCCGCATCCGCCCGCGCCCCTTGCCTAACGAGTCACCCAGGGAAAATATCTACTGGACACCCTCTTTCAGAGAAGCTTCATAATCTCGCTCTGCCGCGCTTTGCGGCGCTTTGACGCTGCGATCGGAGACATTGCATGAGACCGGTTTGCCTCTCTCAACACCACTGTATTTTTCAAGGCCCGCAGCCTCCGCAGCGCTGAACATCGCGGCGCGGAGGGCAGCGTCCGGCTCGCCGTAGAGGTGGTATTTTTCCGAGGGTTCGGTGAGCGGGCCGAGGTTGGTCGGCTGAAGAAGGTAGACCCGCTTCGTGGCCGGTTCGAACGCGGCGATCTGCTGGCTTCCGCCGCAATTATGCGGGAAACAGCCGGTCAAGATGAGCACGGTTCGACCTTCGAAGGTGGCGATCCCGCTCAGGTTCGAAGCTGCCATGGTATGCGGATTGAACTTCGGATTCAGTTTCTTGAGGGAGGCGACCAGTTCCGGATGCTTCTCAAAAGTGGTGAAGGTGCGCGTCCCCATATTTTTGGAAGAGCGGCGCCTTCGGCGCTTCGTCTTCGGAAGGCTCCGCGTATTGAATGCTGCCCTTGAACCCGCCGGCGCCAGCCTTGATCTCCGATGTGGAGAGCGTTTCAACTTTCGGCGTTGTCTGGGCGTTCGCCGCAAATGGCTGATTTAAGGCGACCAGACACAGCAGACCCAGAATGTTCCGCGATTTGCGATTCATCCGGGCAGGTTAACAACGCTTGTTTCTCGGGCTCAAGCCGATTGTGAACCGGTTGTGATCGCCGGCGGCGACATAATACCTCACAACTTTATATGACATATATTGTCTGACGTCACAATGGGAGGAGATTCCGGAGGGTGAGGCCGGGGCGGACGCCGCCCCTCTACATAATGGAAGAACGCGAAAGCGACGTTCGTTGCCGGTGTTGGGCGAACCGACTGCTGCCATCTGAAGCTCTCATCGGTTTCTGCCGTCGGATGGATCTTCTCGCCGCCGTTTCTTGCCCGCGCGGGATAGAACGGCCGCTGGCCTCGCTTTCGTTAAGTTGATGGCGCGGCATCGCCCCGAGGTCTCGCGGTCCGGGCTGTAATGGCCCGAACGGTCCCAGTGGACGACCGTTTCGGACTGTGGCTGTATCTTCTCACGGATGGATGATTTCTCCGATACTACACAGGGATGTTGTTTTCATGGGGGGTGAATTGGTTGAGCTTCGCCCGTTTTAGAATGAATTGGCGCGGCCAGTCAATGTGGTTACGCCCGGGGAGAATGCCTTTGTCACTGAACGCGCGGCGCACGAATCATTTCGGGAAGGATGACTCGTGTGGCCGCCGGGGGTCGAATGCTTCAGCGCCTACACATTGCTCCCCCGC
>CAWATC010000019.1:0-119247 GCA_963784865.1 uncultured Verrucomicrobiae bacterium
CCGTCACAATCCAAGATGACGATGGTCTGAACACAATTGAGTTCGATTCTGCGGAATACGGTGCGGTCGAAATTGAGGGTGCCGCACAAGTTCGGATTCGTGCCGTGCGTGGCGGCGATCCCAATCAGGTTCTATCGGTTCAGATTGCTCTTGGTGCGCCCGGAGACACAGCAATAAAAGGTATTGATTACGAAGATCCTTCTTCCACCACCATCACCTTTCCCGCGGGCGTGAGCGTGCAGAATGTGACCATTCCGATCACGAATAATCCAGCGGCACAGGGCATAAAGACTTTTACTGTCGGCCTAACCAGTCCAGGCGCGTTCACTTCCATCGGGCGGCAGAGTTCGACTCGCGTCACCATCTTCGATAATAGTGGCCCGAACACGGCCCAGTTTCTGACTTCGGCGCATCGATTCCGCGAAGGCGATCAGGCCGCAATTGCCATCACCGTGGTGCGTTTCGGCGCTTTCGATGTCGACGGCACCACCGTGCAGTACACGACGGAGCTTCGTGCAGGAGATACCGCCCAAGCGGGTGTGAATTTCACCCCGGTTACCGGCGAAATTAGGTTTGCGCCACTCGTGGCCAGTATTGGCGGCGTCACCGTGGTGGTCGATAACGAGCACGTAAAAACGATCATCATTCCGATTCCGAACAACACCCTGATCCAGGGCGACCTCATTCTTTCCACCTGACCCTCCTGAGTAGCGATGTCGCGCAACTCGGCAGCATTTCTACGACGCAAATTACCATCACAGACGACGATCTGGGTAATGTGGTGCAATTCAGCAGCGTCACTTATAGCGTCGTGGAGAACGCCGGCAATGCAGTCCTGACGGTCAATTTGATCCCGAATGGGGACGCTTCGCGGGCTACCTCGGTAAACTTCGCGGCCACGCCGATTAGCGCCTACGCAGGCTTCGATTTTTCGCCCGTCACGGGAACCTTGATCTTCGCACCTGGCGAAACGAGCAAGACCATCCTTGTGCCCATCAACAACGACACGATTAGCGAAAATCCAGAGACTTTCCGTGTGACGATAAGTGACGCCAGTCCAGGCTCGATCGTCGGGACGCCGAGCAGCACGATTGTCACGATCATCGATGATGAGGTGCAGAGCACGATCCAGTTCAGTCCGGCGAACTACACTGTCTCGGAACTTGGAGGCGTGGTCACGCTCACCGTGGTTGCCAACCGTCAGGGCAATCCGAACAACTCTCTGACCGTGGGGTATCAAACCTTTGGGGGCACTGGCACGGAGAACGTGGATTACGCCGGCATTTCGGGAACACTCACATTCGGTCCCGGTGAAACGCAGAAAACGATTCCCGTCCAGATCCTGAACGACAACCTGATCGAGAGCACCGAGAACTTCTTCTTAGTCCTGAGCAATCCGGGATCGGGTGCGGGTGTCGGCACCGCGTCGACCGCGACGATCGACATTTCCGATGATGATTCGCCTACAGCCACGATCGGCTTCTCCGCAAGTTCCTACAATGTCGATGAAGGTGCCAGCTTCGCCAATCTGACGGTCACACGGTCCGGTGGTCTCGGGGTTTCGGCGACAGTGAATTATGCGACGACCGACGGGACCGCCATCGCCGGGGTAAATTACCAATCAAGCGTCGGCAGCGTTACCTTCGCCGTAGGAGAGGTCTCGAAAGTCATCCAGATCCCGATAATTGATGACCCCACCACTGGTCCGATTCTCACGTTTACCGTGCTTCTGACCGCGCCGAACGGGACGGGCTTCGTCGGCGGGCAAAGCACCGCGACGGTCAATATCATCGACAACGACACGATCATTTTCCGGTTCATTCCTACAGAATACGGTGTCGACGAAGGTTCCGGCAGCGTAGTCCTGACGGTCGAGGCGCTCCGAATCGGAGATTCGGACGAAGTAATTTCCGTTGACTACGTTACTGCCAACGGAACAGCCGTTGCCGATGCGAAATACCAACGCACGTCCGGTCGCTTGGTCTTCGACTCGGGCGTGACGCGGCGGACGATCACAGTTCCGATAATTGACAATACGACGAAGGAAGGAACGCAGAACTTCTTTGTGAATTTGTCGAATCCAATGCGAACCGAACCCCCTCCGAATCCGCTACCAAATATCATAGATGGGAGGGCCACGGTCACAATCTTCGACAACGACGCGACGACCTTCCAATTCAGTTCGTCCGCTTATGCAGTCAACAATTCCAGCGGTAGCGCGATACTCACCGTTACACTCTCCCGTCTGGGCAGTCCGAATGGGACTTTCACTGTCGACTATGCCACCTCCGACATCACCGCGCAGGCGGGCACAGACTACACGGCCACCTCCGGACTCTGATCTTCGCCTCCGGAGAGACGACGAAGACCATTTCGGCTATCCTGACTTCACAGCCGGCGGGAACTCCGTCGCGTCAATTCCTGGTGACGCTTTCGAATCCCAGCACCGGCGCAGAACTAGGCAGCGTCTCCAGCGCAACGGTCACTATTAATAATTTCGATCTGCGCACGAAGCTGCGCAACATCTCCACACGCGGCCCGGTAGAGCAGGGCGCAGGAGGTGATGATTGCCGGCTTCATCGTCCAAGGCGACAGCAAGCAGGTTGTGGTACCAGCGCTCGGGCCTTCGCTCACCCAGCATGGGGCGTCCTCGATGCCATCCAGGATCCGACCGTGCAATTGATGGATGCCAACGGCAACCAGATCGCCTACAACGACGACTACACAACCAATTCAGCGAGCGACCTGAGTCTCTTGAGCGCCAATGGCTTCACGCCGGAAGACCCGCGCGAGGCGGCTGTGGTCGCTGACCATCACCGCTGGACCGCACACCGCGATCCTGCGTGGAAAGACCAACGGCGTTGGTTTGGTCGAAGTTTATGATCTCGGTGCGACCACCGTGAGCCGGTTGGCCAACATTTCCACGCGCGGCAAAGTCAATCAGGGAGACAACGGCGCTCTGATCGCTGGCTTCATTGTTTCCGCGCCGAACAATGAACCTGGCACCGCGCAGCAAGGTGGTCATTCGTGCGGTAGGTCCCTCCTTGAGTAACTACGGAATCACCAACGCGCTCCAGGACCCGACGTTGGATATTTATCGCGGGTCGCAGCTCATCCTTTCGAACGACAACTGGAAGAGCAATTCAGCGGCCATCCAGCAGGAGCTGAGGTCTGCTCAATTTTGCGCCCGTTAACGACAGGGAATCGGCGATCATGACTACTCTTGATCCGGGTAGCTACACCGCGGTTATACGCGGGAAAAAATAACACCACGGGCGTTGGGTTAGCTGAAGTTTACCAAATAAGTCAGTAGCGCGACGCATCCCGTGCGATTGCAGCTAGAGCTGCAAGAGATCGCGTTGCCACGGCACAAGGAGAGCCGTGCTCCGGCTTCATCGGCCGCGATCGCATTCGAGCGTCGCGCGTGGCGCAATGAAGGAAGGATCCAGCCCGAGTTGCTCGGCGGCGACATCACGACGTTGACGCAACGTCTCCGCCGCCCTCTCCAGTCTGGGTTGGCCGGTGTCGACGCGACGAAACGTCGTGGCGGCCACTCGGATTCCGGAAGCTGCAAGGCCTTCTCGGCGCGTCGCGAAACGCGCCGGCGACGCGCCGAAAAATGGCGGAAATCGGGAACCTGACCCGCAGCGAAAGCCTGCGCGGCCTCCAGCAGCAGATGATTTTGCAGGACGTGAAATGCCGGACGGTCCGCTGCCTGCGCCTCCTTGTCGCGCCATTGCCAGAGCTCGCGCAGCATCGCGGAGGTGCGTCCACTTCCCCGAACCGGTAATGCGCCAGGCTTCATCTTCATCGCGCACCCGCTGCACGGAGGTTTGCTCGAGGGCGCGCTGGCAGGATTGCTGAAACCATTCCAGCGGCCGCGCTCCCGCAAATCCGCCTCCAGTTTTTCCGCGAGCGGCAGAAGGTAGCGCGTATCGTTCATCGCATATTCCGCCATGTGCCGGGGGAAGCGGACGCTGCGCCCAATTGGCTTTCTGCGAACCCTTGGTCAGACACGTCCCGAAAAATTTTTCGACCAGCGCGGCGAGGCTGAATTCGCGAATGCCGAGCAGCCGCGCGGCGATCACGGTGTCGAAAATTCTGGTCGCGAAAAAATTCATGGCGCCGGAAAAGGCGCAGATCGAAATCGGCGCCTTGCAGGACGATTTCCTTATCCGGTCAGCGCGGCCCAGCGGCGCCAGATCGAAGCCGGCCAGCGGATCGATCAGGTAATCGTTACCGCCGAAACTGAGCTGGACGAGGCAAAGCTTTTCGAAATAACAGTGCAGACTGTCGGCCTCGGTATCGACCGCGATGCGATCGAGCGGCTCCAGTTGCGGGAGGACTCGCGAGTTCGTCCGCGCTCGAAATGAGAGGGTGCGGCAATGACGAAGCTCGAATGACAGATGCCGAACCAATGACGAAATCCGAATCACGAGACGAAGGTCCGATTTCCCGTTCGTCACTTGCTCATCCGGATTTGTTTCGACATTGGTCATTCGAGCTTCGTGACTTCGCCCTCATCGCAGTCCGCTCAGGAGCAGCTCCGCATTTGTTTTCGTCGCCTGCAGATTCTCGATCAGCTTTTCCATCGCCTCGATCGGCGGCAGCGCCGCCATGGCTTTGCGCAGGACCTGCACGCGCTCCCATTCCTCGGGATGATAGAGCAAGTCCTCCCGGCGCGTCCCGGATTGCAGACAGTGGATCGCCGGATAAAGCCGCTTCTCGACCAGCGAGCGATCGAGATGCAGCTCCATGTTGCCCGTTCCCTTGAATTCTTCAAAAATCACCTGGTCCATCTTGCTTCCGGTATCGACCAGGGCGGTGGCCAGAATGGTCAGGCTGCCCCCTTCCTCGCAGTTGCGCGCCGCGCCGAAAAATTTCTTCGGTTTCAGGAGCGCTTTTGCTTCCACGCCACCTGACATCGTCCGGCCCTTGCCGGGCTGGAGGGAATTATAACCGCGCGCGAGCCGGGTGATGCTGTCGAGCAGGACCACGACGTCCTTCTTCATTTCGACCAGGCGCTTGGCCCGCTCCAGGACCAGCTCCGCGACTTCCACGTGCCGGCGGGAATTTTCGTCGAAGGTCGAATTGTAAACGTCGCAATCCACTTCCCGCTGCAGATCGGTCACCTCTTCCGGCCGTTCGTCCACCAGGAGAATGATCAGGACAATCTCCGGATGGTTCACCCGGATCGCCTTCGCGATTTCCTTCAACAAAATCGTCTTGCCGACTCGCGGCGCCGCCACAATCAAGCCCTCGTTGTCCGCGCCCGAGCGGAGTGAGAAGATCGACCGCCCGCGCACTGATCGAGTTTGTCTTCGAGTTCTCGAGCATGATCCGGCCACCGGAAAAAGCGGCGTCAGGTTGTCGAACGGAGTCAGCATCAGACGTTGCCGCTGAATCCGCGGCGCGCAGGCGACCACGACCACGCGATCGCATAAGGTTTCACCACCGGTTTCATAAAGAAGAGGAATGTCCGCAAAAAAAAGTTCCGTGGAATCTCGCCGGCTTTCGGCTTCGACTGCCCACTGACGCCGGATACGCGGATGCAGAATCTGCTCCAGCGCGAGTTTCTTTTCCGGGTCGGCGAATACTATGGTGCGAAGAAGCCCGCGGTTCAAGCGCCCGTCTCCTGAATAAATTTCGGGACCAAAAGCATCCGCGATCAGTGCCTGCACTTCCGGGTCGCGATCTGTCAGATCATGCGCCGCCTGGTCGGCATTGAAAAACGTCGCGGAGACGAGCCGCCGCAGGCAATCGCAGAAGGCCGACTTCCCGGTGGCAATCCCACCCGTGATCCCGATGGCCGCCATCGTTCTGGGAAAGTCTCGATGGCGGAGCCGGATGGTCTCCCGCCGGCGACGTCTACTTCTTTGGGCGGCGGCGGCGGCGGATCGCCGGCGCTGATCCGGCTGGCCTTCGTGGGATCGGTGCCCAGGGTGATGCTGACCGACATCCCGGGTTGCAGATCCGCCAGCTTTGCCCGTTGCCCCTTCACGGTGATCTCGGTGAATTGGGTAATCGCGAACGTTTTCATCACCTTGTCTTCCCGGATCGTGATTGAATCCGCGCTCACGCTCGAAATGACGGTTGGGAGATGCTGGGGTTCCTTGGGCTTCTTTCCTGCGAGCGCGGGAGCGGACGTAAGGATGAGGCAGAGAGCGGAAAGCGCGCAGAGCTGGAGAGTGAATCTTTTCATAGGGTTAGGTTAAGAGAACGGCTTCCCGTCGAACAGGCGTGCCGGCTCACTTACTTCTTGTACATCGGAATCTTTGGCAACCGCGGCGGCTCGACAAAATCTTCCGTCTCTTCTTCTTCTTCTTTCAGATTGACCAACTGGCCTCCCGGATTCATCAGCCGAGCGGTGACAAAGATGACCAGGTTGCGCTTCAGATGTTGTTCGATGTTGCTCCGGAAGAGTCGGCCGACCACCGGGATGTCGCCGAGGATCGGTGTCCGATCTTCGGTCTTCTGCACATCCTCGCGCATCAGGCCACCGAGGACGACGGTCTGGCCATCCCACACGCTGACGCTGGTGGTGACTTTGCGCGCAGCTGAAGATCGGTTGATTGATGACGTTCGGCGTGAGGACAAACGAGGAGGCGATTCCCAAGGCGTTGGTGGAGACGGATTGAATGGGGCTGCCGTAGTTGATGAATCCTTCGAATTCGACCACCTGCGGAACCAGATTGAGATCGATCGTCACGCCATCGGGCCCGACCACCGGTTCCACCTCCAGGGTGACGCCAGTATTGCGAGTCTCGAAGGCGATCGGGGTCGTCGGTGTCACGGGAAATGCCCCGCGTGCTTGCGCCGGTAAGCGATGTGCCAAATTCGACGCGAGAGCCGGATGCCCGAAGGAAGTTTCGGCGGATCGAACTGCGTCGGGTAACGAAACTCGCGCACAATCTCGATGACCGCGCGTTGTCCGCTCTTGGTCGTGACCCGCGGCGCCGAGAGGAGGTCAACGCCCTTTTTCTGATTGAGCGCGCGGATGACCACCTGAAAAGTGGGATCGGTAAAGACCCCGGCGAGGCCGAAAATCGCCGGCGCGACCTGGCTTCCTCCTCCGGTGGCCCCGAAGAGCAAGGCGTCAATCGCGTTGGCGTTAATCCCGAGTTGTCCGCTGCGATTGCCGGCGGTAACCGGATACATTTGACCAGTCGTTCCCTGCTGCGTGCTGAAAGGATAATTTTGCGGCTCCACAGGAGTGCCAGTGCCCGAGGTTCCTCCGCCGCCAAAAACTCGCTGGCCGCCAATGTTAAACTGCCCGAGCAGCCAATCGAAGCCGAGTTCCTGGAGATTATTCTGCGTGATCTCGACGAATTTGGCCTCGATCTCTACCTGCTTCGGTCCGGAAACGCTCGCCTGCTCGACCAGTGCGTCCACTAGTTCGAGATTATCCTGAGTGTTGCGCACGATCAGCCGGCTGCTTTGCGGAAGAAAGTTCGCACTCGCTCCGGGCGGAAACGCGACGCCCTGCGCCTCGAGAAACTCTTTCGCGGTTTCGCGAGTCACGAGCTGGTGTCCGCCAGTGGATTCCTGTGTGTCCTTCCCGGTAGGCCCCGCGACCGGGGCGGTGGCGCCCGCGACCGCGCTCGACGCGACCGCCGCTTGATTCAGAGCGGAGCCACCCACGTTCAGCGAGCTGCTGATAAAACCGGGCGGCACTCGATATTCTTTCGTGAACAAGATCATTGCTCTGTTCGCTCACCGGAATGATCGAGACCGCGTACGGCTCCACCTTCACCTTCAGGCCCGCCTGGCTCGCGATGTAGCGCAGTGCTTCCCCGAGCGGAATTTCATTCAGGGTGAGAGTAATGCGCGCGTCAGCTGGCGAAATGGCCGGCGCAATTGGCGCGCTGGCTGGCGCCGGCACCGCTGCCGGGTTCGCGATCACGCCTTCCTCCGTCGGAGGCGGTGCCACCGCCACGGGCTGCGGGGCTGCCTCAATCCGGCTCCCCGTTGGCGTCAGGCGCAAGACGATATCGACCCCTTTGCGTCCCTCTAATGTGGGATCATTGGCGGCCGCTTGTTGCCGCAGAAAATCCATCGCTTCGCGAATGCTGGCATCGCGGAATTCGATATGCGGGATGATGATCGTGTTCAACTTGGCCGAGATCCGTGCGGTCCCGGTGGCGTCCTTCGCGAAGGCATCCACCACCGGCGCGGCGCTCGTGCCGTATGGTTTCACCGGGTTCTCCCAGGCTTTCTGCACCTGCCACATGGAGCGCGAGCGCGTCTCGTTGTACGCTTCTTCACCGTAGCGGGTTTTTTGCAGATCGATTTTCTCCTCTCCGCGGCGCGCGGCGGTATTATAGGGATCGATATTCAGAACCTGCTCGTACTTTTTGAAAGCGAGATCGTAGCGCCCGCTGTTGAAGTAACCTTCGGCGTCGATCAGGAGCTTGCGCACCTCTTCCACTTTGCCGATGAACTTCGGACCCATCGTTTTGTTGATCTGGCCGGGCTCCTGCAGTTTCGCGAGCAGGAGAGCGGCCGGCCGGCAGTTCGGATCGTAGCGATCACTCAACAACTCTCGGCAGATCGCTTCCGCTTCCGCGTACTTTCCTTCCTGCACGCGCCGCTCGGCCATCTTGATTCCGCTGGCACAGAAGCCCGCGATCGCCTCGTCGTATGCTTTTCCGCTGACCACGGCATCCGGCAAATACATCACCGCCATCCGGAAATCTTCGTGCGCGCGCACGTAGTCGCCCGACTCCATCGCGATCTTCCCGCGCGCCAGGGCCTCCGTGCCACGGGGGAGCGCGGCTTCGCGGCGAGCAATTTCGCGTTGCGCCACGCTCTCGGCATCTTGCGCTGCGAGCGGCGCGCTCGAGAAAATCTGCAACCCGGCTAACGCCGCCGGCAGGAGCAAATTGATTTGGCGGAATGTCTTAATCATCGCAGGAGTTTTGAGGTTATGGGTTGAGCGGACCGATCTCGATCCGCTCCTCAGGTTTTTGCGTGTTGACGATGACCGCTTTGTCGGGCTGGACGTCGACCAGCTTGTACTTGATTTCCGTCTCCGGCGGCAATGAAAATTCCTGATCCTTTTTTATCGTCAGCTCCCGGCGGTCGCCCCAGAGGTAAACAAACGTCCCGACCGACCCCGGCGAGATCATTGTTTTCTCCTTTACCAGGATCGAGTCGCTCTTTGCTTTGCTTGTTTTCAATCGTCAATTCGGAGACGTCGGTCGTCGCCAGACGTGGCCGGGTTGCGTTGATGTTTTTCGGCAAAGTTCACCAGCTTGAATTGCGTGCCCGCAATCGTGTCACCCATCTTGACGAATTGCGTCGGCTCCTTGAGGTCGGTCGTGTTGATCGTGAAGGTATCTCCTGTCTTCGAGGCGAAGACGAGGTGAAACGATTCGCGCGCGAAGGCTTTCATCTTCAGCTTCACGATAAACGCCGGATGCGAGTTCTTGTCCGTCGGATCGGTGTGACCCTGCCATTCCTCCAGATTGGTAAAACCGTCTCCGTCCGGGTCCTGCTCGAGCACATCGGTCTCGGCAATTGGCAAACCGAACTGGTCCAACCACTCGTTAGGGACAGGCGGATGGACCTCCGTTGTTTGCAGAGTAACCGGCAGTCCCGCGGGTCCGATGAAATGTTTCTCCGGCACGAATAATCCGGAACGGCCGCCGAAGGTCCATTGCGGAGGCTTCACCAGTTTTTGCGCGGCCTCTTGCAGCTCGAGCGCCTTCGCCGTCGGCGTTGCCGCTTTCGGTGGCCCCGAGGCCATGGAACGGGTGAAGCTCTCGTTAAACCCAGCGGCTGCGCGCCAGATGAAAAAGGCGCAGAGGAGGAGAAAGACTGCCCCCGCGAGCACGGCCACGCGATCATAGTTGGCGCGGATCCAGTTCATCACGTCCTCAAAATGTGAACCTCAGCATTTCGATTCGGGCGCGGGCCTGGACGTGTTCATTGCCCACGATAAAGTTCAGCGAGTTCGCCGATGGTGTTGCGCCCGGCGGCGGGGCGCTCGCGCTGGCGCCGGCTCCCTCGCGCGGCGGACCTTTCTCCTTCTCATTCATGGCATCGCAGAGTCCGCACGACGAAAAACTGCTGATCGGCGGACGCGATCTGATTCAGGATGCGGCGCGCCGCACCGGGCGGAGCGGTGAAGGCTAGATCAATGACGTTGCGCTCAATCAACGGCGCGCTCTTGGCCGCCGCCGCAGGCGTCGGACGACCCGCGACCGGAGTGGGCGTGGCCACTGCCGCGGAACGCTCGGCCAGCGGCACACGCCGCAAGGAATTGATCGCATCCACGCGCGCGTCGATCAGAATATTGAGCACCAGCTCCACCTGCGCCAGTTCCTGCCCGAGCAAAGGAGCCGCCTCCGTGTCGGGGAGCGCGCCCGCGAACTCCTCGAAGCCGAGGAAGAAATTTTCCGGCAGCTTCACTTTGTTCGCGCTGGCCTTGTCCGTCAGCGCGGCCCGCGCTTGATTGAGCCGCGTCTGAAACTCGTTAGGCGCCATCGGCGCGATCGGCAGCATTTTTGTCTTTAGATCTTCCTTCAACTTCGTCAGGTCAGCCGCGTACTCCTGAGCCTGTTTCTTCATTTTCTGCAGGTTCGCTTCGTTGGGAAAAGGCGATAGCCGTTGCAGCCGGATCAATTCTGTCGCGCTCTCGTCGAATCGCGCCTGCGCCGCATCGCAACTGCTCTTCGCCCGCCAGAGAAACATGGCAGACGCGATCGTCATGACCCCGAAGACGATCAGGAACGTGCCGAGAAAACGGTTTTGCCGGAACCAACTCATGGCAACTTCATCGGCTTTTTGAGATCGAGGCGCAGCTCATAGGGAAAGGCCCACTCGGTGGTATTCGGCGTGGTCGGTTTGATCACTTTCGCCTGGTTTTTTGGATCAATCGCGAAATAGGGCGAGCCGACAAGGTTGCGGAAGTAATCGACCACCACCTCCTGCTGCTTCGGGTTATATAAATAGAGGCCGCGGACAAGAAGTCCGTCGATCATCGGCTCGGCGGGCGTCGCGCCGGGACGAGCCGGCGGGATTGACGCCGTTGGTGTCGGCGGAGGCGCGACACGGCCGGCGCGAGGCTCCCCTCCCCCGATCGGTTTCCCGCCGGAAAGCGCCACCAACTCGGTAACCCAGACGTCTTCCTTCGGCAGCCGCGCATTCAGGTCTTCGATAATCTCTGGCCAGAAACTGCGGTCGTTGATCGCGGCAACCAGCGGAGTCGCGACCTCGTCGAGCGAGTTCGTCTGTTTCCGGACGGCGTCCATTTGCGCCGCGATCCGGCGCATTCCTTCCACTTTCTCTGCCAGACGTCCGGTGGCCTGGTTTTCTACGCTCGCCGCACGGATGTAGTAGAAGCCCCACCCGATCAACCCGAGGATGAAGCAGGCCGCGGCCAGGATGACAAACGGTCTGCGCCGCGTGAGTTCATGGGCGCGGACCACGCTCGGCGGGCGGAGATTCAGCTCCATCGGGCAGGTGGTCGCGCTGCGCAACGCCAGGCCGACCAGTTCGCCTAACAAGTGCGCGGAGTGTGCCACCTCATCCGTTTTGACCCCTTCCGCGACGGCGACGTTGCGCAGCGGATGGAAGAACTCGATCGGCAACTGGAGTTTCTCCTGAAAGAACTCGCGCATATACGGCATGCTCGCGCTCCCGCCGCAAAGGAAAACGCGGGCCGGCGCAGCCCCTTGCTGTTGCGCGCGGTAGTGGCTGATCGAACGCATCAATTCCGCATGGAGTCGCGTCATCGTGCTGCGCACGATTTTCGAGACGCGCGCCACCTCCGGATCGGCCGGCTCCGCGTAGGCGCCACCCAGACTAACGAATCCGTCGCGTTTCTTCCGAACCTCCGCCGCGCCGACCGGCTCGCCGAATTCTTTCGCGATCGCGGCGGAAATGGAACCGCCGCCAATCGGCACGCTCCGGGAAAAAATCTTCCCCGGTTCGATGAAAAGGAGATTGGTCGTGCGGGCGCCGAGATCGACCAGCAACGAGCAATCGGCCAGCTCGCTGTAGTTGTAACGAAAGGCATTGTAGAGCGCCATGGTCGCGACATCCACGACCATGGTGTGCAGTCCGCTCTCCTCGACCGCGGCATTGATCCCTTCGAGCAGATCGGACTTGATCGCCACGAGCACGACCTGGATTTGCTCCTCCGCGCCACTGCCCACGAGTTGGTAATCCCAGACCACCTCCTCGATCGGGAACGGCACATTCTGCTGCGCTTCGAAGGCGATGATGCGCTCGATCTTCTCCTCCTCGACCGAAGGCAATTTAACGAAGCGAGCGAAGACCGATTGTGCGGCGACGCAGTAATTCACCCCGCCGCCCTTGAGCTGCAACTCGCCCATCATCTCGCGCACCGCGGCCGCGATCTGCGCATTGCGCGCCAGCTCGTTGCCGGCTTCTGCGAGGATCTCGCGCAGGCGATAACCGGCGAGAATCATGCCGCCGTTCGGTTGCGTGCGGAACTCCGCCAGGCCGACAGTTTGCGACCCGAGGTTTAGACTAACGATACGCGTCGAAGCGGCCATGTGCGCCGTTACCGGGCGATTAGCTCACCGTTCCCGGGCCGCACCCGATCGCCGTCGCTCCGGTGGCAGCTCAAGCGCCCGCTCCCGTCCGTTCCCCAAGATGTCCTCGCTCCAGGCAACCGCGGAAGTACTCGATCGTCTCCCGAATTCCCTCCTGGAAATCAACCTTCGGTTCCCAATTCAAAATCTGGCGCGCGCGGCCGATATCCGGCTGGCGCACTTTCGGATCATCCACCGGCAGCGGGCGATACTCGATCTGCGCCTTGGTCCCGGTGATGCGGATGATCTCCTCGGCAAACTGCTTGATCGTCATCTCGCGCGGGTTGCCGATGTTCACCGGTTCGTGGAAATCCGATTGCGAGAGCTTGAAGATGCCGTCGATCAAATCCGAGACGTAACAAAACGAGCGCGTCTGCGAGCCATCGCCAAAAATCGTCAGCGGCTGATTCTCCAGCGCCTGTCCGATGAACGCCGGCACCACGCGGCCATCGCGCAGCCGCATGCGCGGGCCGTAGGTGTTGAAGATGCGGACGATCTTCGTGTCGATCCCGTGAAAGCGGTGATAGGCCATCGTCATCGCCTCCGCGAAACGCTTGGCTTCATCGTAAACGCCGCGCGGCCCGATCGGGTTCACGTTCCCCCAGTAATCTTCCTTCTGCGGATGCACCAGCGGATCGCCGTAGCACTCCGAGGTGGACGCGAGGAGAAACGCCGCGCCCTTGGCCTTCGCCAGGCCGAGCGTGTTGTGCGTCCCGAGCGCGCCCACCTTCAGCGTCGGGATCGGCAACTCGAGGTAATCGATCGGACTCGCCGGCGATGCGAAATGGAAAACGTAATCGAGCTTCTCTTCCGGCAGGAAAATGAAATTCGAGACGTTGTGCTTGACGAAACGGTAATTCTCGTTCCCCGCCAGGTGCTCGATGTTCGCGAGGTTACCGGTCACGAGATTATCGATCGCGATCACCTTGTGCCCCTCGGCCAGCAGGCGATCGGTCAAATGCGAACCGAGAAACCCGGCGCCCCCGGTGACGACGGAAATAGGTTGAGTAGCAGCGGTCATGTGCGCGCTTATTTAGCGGCTGACGGAGATGTTTGCGAGAGGGAAATATGATCACCGCGGGGCGCGCTTCGCTTCTCCCGTTCGAACGTTCAGCGTTCGACGTTCAATGTTCGACGTTCACCCGCCCTGCCACGTCCTGGCCGGGAAAGGCCTTGACCTTTTGTTAGCGCGTGTAGTAGAACTTTCTGCGATTACGTCACCCGACGTTTCAACACATCTTCGGCCCGGGCTGAGTTTCCTCGGGTGGGGCTGGGCCTTCGCTGAGACGCCGCTTTACGCGATCTCCAGGTCTAACTGGAGCCCGAGTCAGCCGAAGCGAGGCCGTTCTTGGAAGTGCCTTTTGAGGATTATTCCCGGTTCCGCGCGGAATCGGAACAGTGCAGGCACCTAACAACAGAAAGCAAATCCCCATGAAGACTTCTCTTCGAATAAAGCTCGTGGTTTCGCTCATCGCCTCGATTCTGCCGGCCGCGATGCTGATGCTCGGCGCTCAAACCAGCCAGGCAGCCTTCGCAATTTGGAACCTTAACCCTGGCAGCGGCGATTGGAATACCGCCACAAACTGGACGCCTGCGACTGTGCCCAACGGGGCGGCGGACACGGCGATATTTGGCGTTTCCAATACAACCAGCCTCTCCCTCTCGGCTAATACCGAAGTGGACGGGATCGTGTTCACCCCGGGCGCAAGCGCCTACGCGGATCGACGTCGGCCCCACATTTACGCTGACCATCAGTGGCGCGGGCATCACGAACAATTCAGGGACGACACAGGATTTGATTGCCTCTAGTTCCCCGGCTGGGGCTAGCAGCATAGTATTCGCGAACAACTCCACGGCGGGCAACGCGCGCCTCAGTTTCGGAAGATCGATCTCATCTTCCCGACCATTTATCGCCTTTCAAGACAGCTCCACGGCGGGCGACGCGGAAATTCATGTCTTCGGTCCTTCCGGGAGCGTCTGCGCTTTTTTCGCCAACACATCCACCGCGGGCAACGCGGACATCGTTCCAGGGTCACGGTTTTTTCTACGACAGCTCCACTGCGGGCAACGCGGACATTTTTGCATTCAATTCACGACTGCGTTTTCCGGCAAACTCGAGCGCGGGCAATGCGAACATCTCCGTTTGTCAGCGATAGCTACGCTTTCTTTTTCCGGCAGCTCGACTGCGGGCAACGCTACCATCTGGCTTGCCGATCGCGACATATCCTAACGTTCTCGCGATAGCTCCACTGCGGGCAACGCGACCATTGGTAGCTCGGCAGTCTTTCCTTTGAGCGGCTCGTCCACAGGTGGCACAGCGCAAATCTTCCTCGGATCGGACGGTTCACATACGGGCCTCCTCGAAATTAGCATCACGACGCTCCAGGCGTGACAGTCGGCTCGATTGAGGGCATACCGGTCGGGGACCCTATGTTTTCCTCGGAGCCAACAACCTTAACGGTGGGCAGCAACAACCTCAGCACAATCTTTCGGAGGGATCGTGGCGGATAGCGTGGTGGACGGCGGCTCGTTGACCAAGATCGGCACGGCACACTGACGTTCCAAGGTAGAGCAACAAATGACTACATCGCGAACACCGTCAGTCTAAATCTCGTCAGTGGTTCAATTATCAATCTCAACTTTAGCGGAGCTCCTGACACAATTCGCTCTTTGACCGTGGATGGCGTGGCGCAAGTCCCGGGAGTATATGGCAGTGCGGCCAGTGGCGCGCCCCATCAACTCCCGCAGTTGGCCGGCACGGGAACAGTGCAAGTGACGATGCTGGCCGCCTCTCGAAAAAGCCACGGCGCAGCCGGCACATTCGACGTCCCTCTGCCACTCGCCGGCAACGTCGGGATCGAATGCCGCAGCGGTGGGGCGAGCAATGATTATCAAGTCGTCGCTACCTTTTTCAACGCCGTCACTTTCGACCATGCGAGCGTCGCTTCGGGCACTGGAAGCATTACCAGCGCTACCGGCAGCGGGACGACCACCTTGACGGTGAATCTTACCGGCGTGACCAACGCGCAGACGATCACGATAACCCTGGCCGACTTAAACGACGGCATTAGCATCTCCGACGTCGCAATCCCGATGGGCGTGCTCGTCGGTGACACCAATGGCGACGGCTTCGTCAACGCCGGCGACACGCTGGAAACGCGCAATCGCTCGGGCCAAGTGACGAATGCCACTAACTTCTACTCCGATGTGAACCTCGATGGCATCGTCAACAGCGGCGACGCGACCGTCGTGCGGACGCGCTCGGGAACGTCGCTGCCGTAGGCGCAAAGGCAGCTTTTTGAGCGTCCAATCCGCAGCGAAACGTGCCGCCTTCATTAACCGCAAACCGAAGCGCGGGCGCGCTTCGCTCCTCCTGTTTCGGGGCGACATTCGTGAAGGTCGCGGGCATATCGATTTCGCCCGGCGACCGGGCTTCGGATGACATTTGATACGGCCCACCCGGCGTCGGCGAAATTGAGAAAATGCTTCCCGCTCCAAGCTCCAGCTTTCGATGATTTCCACAATCACCATTCTCTTTGGCGCGCTCTTGCTGGCCGTGCTAGCCTTCGACCCAGAAATGCGGTAAGAATTGCGCTCCCCCTTAATGCATCTCCGGTTGCTCCCCTTTCTCGTCCTCTTCCTGTCCCGTCCTCGCTCGCGCGGCGACGACGAATGTGAACGTCGGACAAGGCGGTACCAACTTCAGCCCCAGCGCCGTGACCATTCGAACCGGCGACACCGTCAAGTGGAATTGGGTCGCCAATAATCACAGCGCCACCTCCGGAACTCCGGGCAATCCGAACGGCATATTGGACTCGGGAATACACAATAACGGATTCACTTTCTCCTTCACGTTCACGACCGCGGGAAGCTTTCCCTATTACTGCAGGGTCCACGGAGCGATGATGACGGGCACGGTGACGGTCGTTGCGACTCCGACACCAACCCCTACCCCGACGCCCAACGCCCACACCCACGCCAACACCAACTCCGACGCCGACACCGACCCCCACACCGACACCCAACTCCAACACCGACTCCCACACCGACCCCAACACCAACTCCCACACCGACACCGTTCTCGTCACATCCTCTGCTCTTCCCGCCCACCACCACCGCCGCGGACATGCCGATCAGTATCGATGAGACATGCGTGCAGATCCTGGATGGCCCCTGCACAAACATGTGGACCTACGGAGGCACTTACCCCGGCCTCACGATTCGCAGACCTACCGGACAGACAACCCACGTCACCTTCACCAATAACCTCGATCCGATCGCCGGAGGACTGACTGTCCACCACCACGGCAACCACTCCGTCTCCAGAGAACGATGGCTATGTGACCGGAGACGATTTCCTCATCGAAACCGGAGCGTCGCGGACCTACACCTACGACGGCATCGAGGATGGCGGCAACGAGCGCGGGACGATGCAGTTCTACCACGACCACCGCATGGATGAGACCGGCCTGAATGTCTGGATGGGACTCACCGGCCTATACATCCTCGATGATCCGGCTGATCCGGCGACGCTGCCCTCCGGCGCCTTCGAACTGCCTCTGGCCATCGCCGATCGCCAATTCGACGCAGAACAACCAGATCCCGTACATATTATGACGCCGCGGGCGTGATCGGCGACAAGATCCTGATCAACGGCGTCTACCAGCCGTACCTCGACGTAGCGCGACCGCAAGTATCGTCTGCGCATCCTGAACGGGTCCAATGCCCGCATCTATATCCTCACCCTGAGCACCGGAGATGCGTTCACCCAGATCGGGACGGAGAGCGGCCTGCTCCCGGCGCCGGTGGCACGGACGGCGATGGAGATGGGACCGGCGGAACGCCTGGATGTCGTCGTCGATTTTGCCGGAAGACTGGGACAGGAACTCTATCTGATGGATACGTACAAGGTGACGCCGCTGCTGAAGTTCCGGGTCACCCAGCACCTCACCGACGGCAGCACCATTCCGTCAACCCTGCGTCCGCTGCCCGACATCGGCGAGCCCACGGTAACGCGGAACTTCAGCTTTGATTTCACTTCGGACCATTGGACGATCAACGGCCTGGGATTCGATCCGAACCGGATCGATGCCCGGCCAGTCCTGGGCACGACCGAGAAGTGGATCTTTACCAATCCCACCGGGACGACCCACATGGTGCACATTCACGACGTCGATCAGCAGTGCCTCAGTCGCGACGGCGGGCCCTGCTATCCGTACGAAACGATGAAGGAGACCTGGTCCCTGGGTTCCGGCGAGACTCTCGAGCTCAAGCTGAGGTTCACGGATCACGTCGGCAAATACATGTTCCACTGCCACATCCTGGAGCACGAGGACGACGGAATGATGACGCAATTTGAGGTGGTGGCACCCGTTGCTCCGACGCAGGTCGTCTCCAGAAAAGCTGCACAACGGAACTCCTTTCGACATTCCGCTGCCGGCCACCGGCAGCTCCGGCATCGAATGCCGCAGCGGCGGCGCGACTAACGATTACCAGCTCGTCTTCACTTTCGCCCACTCCGTTACTCTTGCTAACGCCGCTGTCACTGCCGGTGCGGGATCGGTCACCAGCAGCAGCGGCAACGGGACGGCTACAGTGACCGTGAACCTCACGGGCGTGACGAATGCGCAAAGGTTAACGGTCACGTTATCCACGGTAAATGACGGCACCAGCACGAGCGACGTGAGCATTCCGATGGGCGTGCTCGTGGGCGATACGAACTGGGACGGCGTAGTCAACGCAGGCGACGCCACGCAAACGCGCAACCGCGCCGGTCAGACAACCGACGCGACCAACTTCCGCTCCGACGTAAACGTCGACGGCATTGTGAATAGCGGCGACACCACCGCCGTGCGCTCGCGCTCCGGCACCGCGCTGCCGTAGGTCATTGTTATGTCGATTTCCCCCCGGTTCACGCTCCGATTTCTTCTAGCCTGCCTCTTGGCGCCGCTCTGTCAGGTGGATGCACAGAGCACGGTCATCCCGCTGACAACGCGGCGAGACATGGTCTTCGATCATTCCGGCAATTACCTCTACATCAGCACGAGCGACGGATTCGTCAGGCGCTACAACATTGCCGCCGCGACGATCGATCTCTCCTACAATTTGGGCGGCTCACTTAATGGGATCGACATCGCGCCGGACGACTCATGTCTCATTGTGGCGCAGGCGACCAGCATGGGGTCACAAGGGACCTTCCATCGAATCAACTTACCTGGCGGCAGTGTTACTAACATCAACTACACTCGCACGGGCGAAGCCGGCGGGTGGGATGTAGCCATCGGCTCGAACGGGCTCGCGCTCGTCACGACGTATGGAAGCATAGCCCCTTTGCGCCAGATCAATCTGACGACGAACACAATCACAGCGCGTTTGGATGTGCCAGGTTCGTCCGGCGGCCAGATAAACCAGTGGACCCAGATTGCGCGCAGCGCGGATGGCACGCGCATGTACTGCCTGAGGGGAACATATCATCCGGTCCACTTTTTACCTACCATGCGCCGAGTAACACTTTCGGAGCGGCTGTGCAGACAAACGCATCCTTAACCAGCGCCGGTGCGGCGGTAAATCGCGACGGCTCGATCCTGGCGACCCGCAACGGAGTCAGAAGCGCATCGCTCGATACCGCTTCCGGCTACGTTTATCTGCGTAGCTTCCGCGACATTACCATCGCGGTTGGCTTCGATGCTGTGCGTGATCGTCTTTACGGCGTTGCCGGGCCGACAGCAGAAATCATTGCCTACGATACAAACACTTATAGAGAACTTACCGGCTGCCGATCGGCGAAAGTGTTTCGAATGGACTGCAGTTTGGGACAGGGTACTTTGGTGGCGAGTCATGATGGCCGGTTCGTTGCAATTGAAACGCCCAGCGGTGTGCGCGTGTTCACGTTGCCGACTGAGCCATATCCGCCACCGGCTACGCCGGCATTTGGCACAGCGCGAAACCTGGTTTTTGATCACGCGGGTCAGCGCCTCTACATCACCACCGCGGAGGGATTGGTCTGGCCATACAATCTGAGCGCGCAGACGCTCGAAACTCCTTACAGACTGGATGGGTCTCTGTATGGCGCTGATATCGCACCTGATGATTCTTACCTGCTCGTCGCGCAGAACGAATCAGGTATAGCCGGGGGCGCATTTCAAAAGCTCGATCTCACCACGGGCGCGGTCACGAATCTTAACTATACCAAGGGCATTCTCGAAGGTGGGGCCTGGGATGTGGCGATCGGCTCCAACGGAATTGCTCTGGCGACCACGAATGGCTCCGGCAGCACCGCGACACTTCGTCAGATTAATCTTGCTACAGGTGCTGTGACCCCGCGTGCCGACTGGACTGTTGTGGCGCGGGGAACCAAAATTTATCGGAGCGCCGATCGAACGCGCATGTACCTGCTGGAAGGCAATAACAACACCTCCCGGTTCACCTACAACGCGACGTCAAATACCTTCTACGGCGCACCGTCGAATCTCGGCCCGAATTTCGACGGCGTACGCGCCGGTGTGAATCGTGACGGCTCGTTACTTGTCACGCGCACCTACTTCAATAAGGCAGCGATGGAGACCGCGCCGATCGTCAATCCTGTGCATACCTTTAATTCGCTTGATGGCGGTGTCGCGTTCGACGCCGTGAGCGATACGCTCTATGGCACGAGCAATTATCTCAGCCAGATCATTGCCTACGATACGAACACCTTTGCGGAACGCTTCCGCTTCGACATCGGGGAGAACATCACTTTGTCTCCCACCACGTCGCAATTCGGCGCTGTGCTGCTCGTCGCCAGTAACAATGGACACTACCTTGGGCTAATAACACCTACTGCGGTTCGCATCTACAACATCCCGACAGCGCAGCTGCTAGGCGCTGTTTCCGAAAAAAGCCATGCCGGCACTGTGTTTGGAGTCGCGTTACCGCTCGATGGTCCGCGCACAATCGAGCCGCGCAGTGGTGGTGCGAATCGGAATTACACCATGGTGTTTAGCTTCGGACAGAACCTCGCCAGCGTGGGTGGAGCGACGGTGACCGGCGGCAGTGCCAACATCCTAAGCAGCATGATCGATCCGAGCGATCCGCAACGTTATATCGTGGATCTAAGCAACGTCGCGAACGCGCAAACGGTGAAGGTGACCTTGAGTAATGTGGTCGATGCGCTCGGAAACCAGACGGCACTGATCTCGCAAACAATGGGCCTGTTGCTCGGCGACACCAACGGCGACGGCTTTGTCAACGCCGGCGACGCCACGCAAACGCGCAACCGCGCCGGTCAGGCGACCGACTGCGACCAACTTCCGCTCCGACGTGAACACCGATGGCTTCGTCAACAGCGGCGATACCACGGTCGTGCGCTCGCGCTCGGGAGACGTGCCCTGTCGTAGCGGCGTAGTTGGATCCACGGGCCTGTCGGCGCCTTTTTGTTGCAACCAGCGTCCGAATACTGTGCAATTCCTGCCGTGAAAACGCATCTCCTGGCCACTCTCTCACTCTTGATTGCTGCTTTGTGCACCGGCTCCGAGTCGAGTGCGCCACGCGAAAACTTTAACAACCAAACGCGAGCCGTATCGCGCGCAGCGCTTCAGTCGTCCACGTCGGTCAACGTGACCCAGCATCACAATAATCCCTCGCGCGATGGATTGTTCATTGATCCGGCGTTTACGCCTTCGGCGGCGGCGAATCTGGCGAGGGATGTGAACTTTAACGGCACGATTGTGGGCAACGTCTACGCCCAGCCGCTCTACGTCGAAGGCGGGCCGGACAACCGTGCGAAAGTGATCGCGGTCACGGAATCCGATAATGTCTACGCGCTCGACGCGGTCACCGGCGCGATCATCTGGCAGCGTAACGTGGGCACGCCTTCGGGAAGCATGGGACTTATCTCGACAGTCGGCATTACCGGCACACCGGTAATCGATCTGGCCTCGCGCGCGCTCATTCTGGTCGCCGTGATCAGCGGTCCTAACAATATGATTTACTCCCTGAACGTTGATACGGGTGCGATCAATCCCGGTTTTCCTATCGACGTGAACGCCAGTTTTCCAGACTTCAGCTCGTCGCTCCACATGCAGCGCGGCGCGCTCATGCTCCTCGGGAACATGGTTTATGTCCCCTACGGTGGATATGCGGATGTAGGCAATTATCACGGACGCGTGCTTGGCGTTTCGCTGGACGGTTCACAGCTCGGCAAGTGGGCGACGACTTCGCTCAAGTCTGGAATCTGGACACCCGGCGGAATCGCGAGTGACGGGACGAATCTTTACGTCGCGACCGGCAATGCCCCCGGCGGGACCACTCCATGGGGTGGCAGCGAGGCAGTCATTCGCCTCCAGCCAGGTCCGGTTTTCAGTGGATCGACGACGGATTATTGGGCGCCGACAACTTGGCAGTCGCTCGACACCGGCGACATCGATCTGGGCGGCTCTAATCCAATCATTGTCGATGTCCCGGGCGCGACACCTTCGGCGCTGGTGGTCGCGATTGGCAAGGATCGGAACGCTTACCTGCTTAATCGCAATAACCTCGGCGGCATAGGCGCACCGGTCGCGCAAGGAGTCGTCTCCGGCAGCGGCCAACTCATCAATTCAGCCGGCAACTTATCGGACAAGCCAGGGCACCTTCGTCGCGCTGCGGCCGGTCAGTGGGACATTGACCGCGTTCAAGATAACGCCAACGAATCCGCCGACGATTGCGACCGGTTGGAGTGTGAGCTTCGACTGGGCGCACCTCGCCCTTTGTCACATCCACCGATGGCACCAGCAACCCGATCGTGTGGGCATATGGACACGGCACGAACCAGCGCTTGTTTGGATACAACGGCGAAACAGGCGCGGTGATTTTCGCTGGCGGTGGCGCCAACGATACGATCAGCGGCACGCGCACCTTTAATACCGGCATCGCCGCGCGCGGCCGAATCTATGTTGCGGGCGACAACAAAGTTTACGCGTTCAAGGTTCCCTTCCCGGCGTTTCAATTTAGCTCCGCTGTCTCCAGAAAGACCCATGGCGCCGCCGGCGATTTTGATATTGCGTTGCCCGGGGTGGAATGTCGCAGCGGCGGCGCAGGCGGCGATTACACACTTGTGTTTACGCTTAACAACAACCTCGTCAGCGGCAATGCGAGTGTGACCACCGGGACGGGCAGTGTCTCGGGAAGTCCCGCCTTCTTCGGCAATACCATGACGGTGAACCTGACCGGCGTGACCGACGTGCAGACGCTTACCGTTACCCTGAGCGGCGTAACCGACAGCTTCCTTCAGGTTCTGCCGGACACGGTCGTTAGCGTGGATTTCCTTATCGGCGACACTAACGGCGATCGGTTTGTCAACGCCGGCGACACAACGCAAACGCGCAGTCGCTCCGGTCAAACCACCGATCACAACGAACTTCCGCTCGGACGTGAACACCGACGGCGTCATCAATAGCGGCGATCAAACCGCCGTGCGATCACGCTCGGGCAACTTCCTGCCGTAGGCACTCTGCCTCTTCGGCAGCGAGTCCAATAATTGAACTCGAAATAGTTGGGGCGCCCTGCCGGAAAGAGACAGCGGAACCGCTCGCGCTCGGGTTGACCGGATCAGCCAGGCCGGTGGTGGCGGCATCGGCGGACTGGAGCGCAACAGTATCGCCCGCCTCGATGCCACAACCTACCAGTATTCGTGGACAGAATTTGGAATTGCCGCTTTCAGGAATCCAAACTTCGCTAAACAACATCTGTCTTTACGCCCGTTCTTACTCGACGCGCGGGCATCCGCGTGTTTGAATCGTCGCTCTGTCGGGGATTGGAACCGATAACATCCCAATCGGTCGCAACCACTCACAACCAATCCTTCCCGTCTGAAGATCCCAATGTATCCGTCCAATCCCTGCACGCCCGGCTCTGAGTTCACTTCATTTCGAAAGAGAGCTACGCTCAATCCTGTTTTCGATCGCGGCGCTGCTGGCGACCGGCACCGCGGCGATGCGCGCGCAATCCGCGCTCGACGGTTTCAATCCGAATGTGGCAAGCCAGTTCCAAGGCGATGCCGTTTCGGTCATGGCCCTCCAGCCGGACGGAAAGATTTTGATAGCGGGCACTTTCAGCTTCGTCGGCGGCCAACCGCGCAGCTCGATCGCGCGATTAAACCCGGATGGCACGCTCGACACCGCGTTCAACCCAAATCCGACCGGTGGCGTCTCGGTATTCGCGGTGCAAGCGGACGGCAAGATTTTGGTGGGCGGGAGTTTCACGAGCATCGGTGGACAAACGCGCAACAACATCGCCCGGTTGGACGGTACCACCGGCTTGGCAGATTCGTTCGATCCAAACGCAAACGGTGGTGTGAGCAGTCTGATTGTGCAGGCGGACGGCAAAATCTTGGTGAGCGGCAGTTTCACATCGATTGGCGGACAAACGCGTAACCGTATTGCACGACTCGATGCCACGACTGGCCTGGCGGATTCCTTTGATCCGAATGCCGATGATTCCGTCTATACGATCGTCACGCAGGCGGATGGCAGACTCCTGGTGGCTGGTGGTTTCACCACCATCGGCGGGCAATCCCGCAACGGTATCGCCCGCCTGGATGCCACGACTGGTCTGGCCGATTCGTTCAACCCGAATGTCCCCGGCGTTGGAACAATCGCCGTGCAGCCGGATGGCAAGATCCTGATAGGTGGCACATTTACCAACGTCGGCGGCCAACCGCGCAACTATGATCGCTCGGCTCGATGGCACCACTGGTGCGCCAGATTCATTCAACCCGAATCCGGACATGAACCCTTTTGTGAACTATGTCTCTTCTCTCGCAGTGCAGCCAGACGGAAAAATTCTGGTGGGTGGCACTTTTTTCAGCATTGGGGGACAACCCCGATACCACCTCGCGCGGCTCGACCCCGCAACCGGCCTGGCGGATTCGTTCGACCCGAGCCCTCGTGGGGCGGGGTTCATGGATTTTCTTTATGCAATTTTGGTCCAACCGGACGGCAAGGTCCTGCTTGCAGGCGCCTTCATGAATCTCTCGCCTAACGGCGGTGCGGCCGTAGCGCGTAACCGCGTCGCCCGCGTGGAAACCGATGGCAGGCTCGACCAGACGCTCAATCTCAGCACCGTCGGCACCCTTGTTGACGCTACCGCCGTTCAGCCGGATGGCAAGATTCTCATCGGCGGCAACTTTACCACCGTTTTGGGCGTGGCGCGCAACAACATCGCGCGACTGAACACCGACGGCACGCTCGACATGGCTTTCAACCCGAACGCGAACGATTAGGTCGTTTCAATCGCGCTGCAGGCGGACGGCAAGATTCTAGTCGGCGGCACCTTCGGACGACAGCATCGGCGGACAGACGCGCAACTATATCGCCCGGCTCGATGCCACGACCGGCTTAGCTGATTCGTTCGACCCGAACGCGAACAATATCGGTCGATGCCATCGCGGTGCAGGCGGACGGCAAGATTTTGGCTGGCGGCCATTTCTCGAGCATCGGCGGACAGACGCGCAGTCGCATCGCCCGGCTCGATGCCATGACCGGCGCGGCTGATTCGTGGGATCCGAACGCGAGCAGTACGGTCAATTCCATCGCCGTGCAGGCGGACGGCAAGATCTTAGCTGGCGGCTTTTTCTCGAGCATTGGCGGGACAGACGCGCTTTCCGCATTGCTCGGCTCGATGCCACGACCGGCTTGGCAGATTCGTTCAACCCGCATCCGAACGGTGCTGTCGTGCAATCGCGGTGCAGCCGGACGGCAAGATTCTAGTGGGCGGCGTTTTCACCACGCTCGCGCAAACGGGGGCGCGACAGTGACGCGAAACCGCATCGTGCGGCTCGATCGCGACGACCGGATCGGTCGATTCGTTCGACCCGAACGCGAACGACACTGTTTCATCCATCGCGGTACAGGCGGACGGCAAGATTCTTAGCCGGGCGGCGCTTTCAACGGAGCGAGCAGCATCGGCGGACAGACGCGCAACTACATCGCCCGGCTCGATGCCGCGACTGGCCTGGCCGATTCGTTCAACCCGAACGCGCAGAATACCGGTCTATTCAATCGCGATGCAGGCGGATGGCAAGATGCTGGTGGGCGGCGACGTTTCGCAACGATCGGCGGACAGCCGCGCAATCTTTTCGCTCGTTTGACCAACGACACTGCCGCGCTGCAAAATCTGGCTGTGACGCAAACCACCATTACCTGGACGCGCGGCGGCTCCAGCCCGCAATTCGCCCGCGTTGACCTTTGAGTCTTCCACCGACAACGTGACCTTCACTTTTGCTCGGCAACGGCACGGCGGCTGGCAGCAACTGGACTCTGACCGGTCTGAACCTCCCGACCGGACAGAACATCTACATTCGCGCCCGCGGTTATTATCGCAGCGGCTATTTCAACGGCTCGGACAACATCACGGAATCAGTGCGGAATGCATTTCTTACCGATCCGACACCAACTCCGACTCCAACGCCGACACCGACTCCGACGCCAACCCCAACGCCGACCCCAACGCCCACGCCGACGCCAACGCCGGGCCCTTGCCTCCCCGAGAACTTCGATGGAGTGACCGCGCCTGCGCTACCTGCAGGCTGGGTGGCGACAAACCTAATCCAGGGTAATGGGATCATGTTTACCACAACGACAAGTCTGCCCAGTAGCGCACCCAACTGCGTGTTCTTGTCCGATCAGGGGGGTGTTAGTGACAAGGTGCTCGATGACCCCGAGCTTCGTCATTAGCTCGGCGACGGCGCAGTTGAGCTTCAGCAACAACTGGGACATGGAATCGAGTGACGCCGATTACGATGGCTGCGTGCTGGAAGTTTCGTCGCCCAATATCAATGGGGGCGCTTTCACCGACATTACTCGATCCAGCCGTCGGGGGCAATTTTGTCAGCGGTGGCTACAACGTCACGCTCTTCGTCGGCGCTCAGAACCCACTTGAAGGGCGAGAGGCTTGGGGTTCCACTTCGGGCGGTTACGTCCCGACGGTGGTTAACCTCGGACCCAACGTCAACGGACAGACGATCAAGCTGCGCTTTCGCATGGGGACCGACGCGGCCGTCGGGTCCGTCGGATGGCGCATTGACAACCTCGCGATCACGAATGCGTCCTGTGGCGCCCACGCCAACGCCAACGCCCACGCCAACGCCAACGCCAACGCCCACGCCAACGCCCACGCCAACGCCCACGCCAACGCCAACGCCAACGCCTACGCCAACGCCAACTCCAACTCCACCCACACCGGGCGCATGCCTCCCCGAGAGCTTCGATGGAGTGATCGCTCCCGCACTACCCGCAAACTGGGTGGCAACAAATATAGTCAATGGTAATGGCATCAAGTTTGTCACCTCGATAAACAGTCCCGATAGCGCGCCTAATTGCGTATTTTTACCCGACCAAGGTGGGATCAGTGACAAGGTTCTCGAGACACCGAGTTTCATGATTAGCTCAGCGGCCGCCCAGCTGATCTTCCGCAATAACTGGGACATGGAATCGAGCGACCAGGATTACGATGGCTGCGTACTGGAAGTTTCCTCGCCCAATATCAATGGCGGCGCTTACGCACGGCGACCATTCTCGATCCAGCCGTTGGCGGCAGTTCTGTCAGCAGGCGGTGGAGGTCAACACGCCAATGCCTGACTCGATGAACCCGATCAGTGGCAGCGTTCTTCGAGCGCGGCGGTGAACCGCGAGTCGGAACGCGTCGAGCAGGCTTAGTGGGTCCGCCAGTTCCGGCGGTCAGCGGGTCACGGCACTCGGTGACCAAGCGATCACAACCTCGGCCGCTGAACGTCATCGGGCAGATCAGCAGCTGCGCTTTCGCATCGGAACACCGACGATGTGAGCGGCGCGTCCAGGATGGGCGCAACTTGAGGCCAACTGCGATCACCGAATACGTCCTGAATGGGCCAACGCCAACCCGACTCCGACCGATGCGATCCGACCAACCCAGCGCGACCTCCGACGCCAACGCCGACCCACTCGACACCAACTCCAACACCGAACACCAACCTGGGGCCGACACCAACACCAACACCAACACCAACACCAACACCGACACCAACTCCGACTACCAACGTCCAACGTCCAACTCCAACTCCGACGCCAACACCAACTCCAACGCCGACACCGACTCCGACACCAACGCCGACTCCGACGCCCGGTTCCGCGGCCAACATCTCGACGCAGGCTGCCGGTCGGCACGGGCGACAATATTCTCATCACCGGATTCATCATCACGGGGCCGACGGGTTCGACCAAGAGAGTGCTCGTCCGCGGGATTGGACCTTCGACCAACGTCCCCGGCGCGCTGGCTGATCCAACCCTCGAACTTCGCGACATCAACGGCGCTCTCCTGGCGAGCAACGACAATTGGCGAACGACCCAGATCGGCGGAATCATCACCGCGATCAAGTCGCGGAGATCGAGGCGACGAACGCCGCAGCCCACGAACGACGCGGAGTCGGCTCTGATCGCGACGCTCGCTCCGGGCAATTACACCGCGCAGATTCGGGGAGCGAACAACACCACCGGGATCGGCCTGGCCGAGGCTTACGACCTCAGCCTGCCCTCACTCGCCCGCTATGCCAACGTCAGCACGCGCGGCTTTGTCCAAACCGGAGACAACCTCATGATTGGCGGATTCATTCTCGTTAATAATCCGGTCAGAGTGGTGATTCGCGGGATCGGGCCTTCGCTGACCGCGCTGGGAGTTCCGAACGCCCTGGCCGACCCGACGCTCGAGTTGCGCGATCGCGACGGCATGTTGATTTTGGCTAACGACAACTGGAGAGACACGCAGGCCGACGAGATTATTGCGACCACTTTGCAACCGACGAATGACCTCGAGTCGGCCATTGTGATGACGCTGCAACCGGGCAATTACACGGTCCAGCTCCGCGGCAGCAATGATGGCATTGGAAATGGACTTAGTGGAAATTTATGCCCTTCCCTAAGACAGGGACGCGCCAGAGGGCGCGCACGGCGATGGTGTCGGTCAGGTTGAAGCATATCAGTCTGAATAATTGATACGACGAACTTCCGCTCCGACGTGAACCGCGACGGCACGATCAACAGCGGCGATCAAATCGCCGTGCGCGCGCGCTCGGGAAACTCCCTCCCGTAGGCGCAAGGTCGCTTTCGCGGTACTCCCGCTCTGCGTTCCCCGTTCGACATTCAGCATTCGACCGTCGTCCCTTGTTCTGACTTCTGATTTCTGACCTCCGCCTTCAGGGAAGCGCGTTTTCACACGCGGATTGACGCGTCACGTGGTTCCATTTCAAATGACCGGCGTCCGGGTTGTTCCTGTCTCAGTAGGGTATCGCGCGGACGTGTATGCAAACGTTGAGCCATCTTTTTGCCAAGAATAAGGCCTGGGCCGGGCGCATCCGACAGAAGGACCCGGAATTTTTCCTCAAGCTCTCACGCCTCCAGTCGCCGGCTTATCTCTGGATCGGCTGCTCAGACAGTCGGGTGCCGGCCAATGAGATCGTCGGGCTCGCGCCCGGAGAATTGTTCGTCCACCGCAACGTCGCTAATCTCGTCGTGCACACCGACCTCAATTGTTTGTCGGTCATGCAGTTTGCGGTCGATATCTTGAAGGTGGGTCACATTATTGTCTGCGGACATTATGGATGCAGCGGCGTGGGCGCGGCACTCCGACGCGACCGGCTGGGCCTGAGCGATAATTGGCTGCGGCACGTGCAAGACGTCCGAGAGAGGCATGAGAATCTTCTAACGCGCGTCGTTGGTGATCCCGAGACCGCTGACCGGCTGTGTGAGTTGAACGTGATCGAGCAGGTGGCGAACGTCTGTCAGACGTCGATTGCGCGCGATGCGTGGGAACGTGGACAGGAGTTGGCGGTGCATGGCTGGATTTACGGACTCGGCGACGGGCTGCTGCGGGACCTGAACGTCACCGTGAGCGCCTTTGCTGAAGCACGTCCCGCTTATCATGCCGCGATTTCTGCTCTGTCCTGAATTCGCCGCGTTCAAACGAGTCTGTGCGCGGAGACTTGCCCTTCCCGGCCAGTTGGCTCATGCTAATGCTGATGAAAACCTTGCGCCGCATCTTCGTCGCGCTTTCCTTCGTCCTGTGCGTCTCGCCCGTCCTGGCCTGCAATGATCATGATCCGCTGGCGCAGAGAGATTACTGGGGCTTGTTGCATCAAACGCCGGTGCCGCTCGAACAGGTCGACTTCGAGCCACGCCACGACTTCCGTTCTCCCTATTATACCAAATCCAGAGCCCAGATCATGGCGGACCCGGCCTACGTAGGCGCGTTGCAAGTGGCGCTACGCCGCAATGGCTATTACTGCGGCCCGATCAATGGAATTTTTTCGGACGAGGTGAGCGACGCGATCGCCCGTCTGCAGAAAGGGTACGCGATGCGTGTAGAATGGGGCGCTCACCGTCGCGGTGCGGAGGGCGTTGTTCTTGCCGTAAGGCGGCTGGAGCGACGGCCCTGTGGGCCGTTCCGGCCAAGCGCCAACTGAGTCTCGATCGCGAGCCGCCATGAGCCGCGGCTACATATTGCCTTGCAACTTCCATCGCGGGGCGGATGCTTAACCCAAGCGCTATGATCTTTCTCGCCTTCATGAACATCGGCGGCCAGGAGCTGATCTTACTTCTCTTGATTATCCTGGTGCTCTTCGGCGCGAAGAAATTGCCGGAGCTCGCTCGTGGGATGGGCCAGGCCATTAAAGAATTCCAAAAGGCAAAGGATGAATTCAGCGACGAACTGCATTCCGCTGGGAAAACGGATGTCGCGGCCAAGCCCGATGTAAAACCCGCCTCGGCTACAATACCCCGGATCGAGAATGTGACCGGCGACACAGCCGTCAAGCCGGAATCGGGCCGCGTGGTCGAGCCGCGGCAACGACGCGAGCAAAGCTTAGAGACAATGACGAAATCCTAAGGACGAAAATCGTCGCCGGTTCACTTCGTCATTGGTCATTGATTCGGGCTTCGTCATTCGATCCCGCCCGCTGCACGGTTTGACTTCGCTGCCTCTTACGACACCTTCGCGGCTCGCGTATGGCCGAAGCAGATCTCCGCACCCGCATTAAGGAAATGCTGGTCAAGAATTTGATGCTCCAGACGACGGCTGATCAGATTGGCGATGACCTTCCACTCTTCGGCCCGGATGGTCTTGGCCTGGACTCGATCGACGCGCTCGAACTGGTTGTGAGCATGGAAAAGACTTTCGGCGTCGGCGTGCCGAATTCGGAGGTCGCGGGCAAAGCGCTCCGCACTGTGAATACCATCCACGATTACATTGTGGAGAAGCAGACCGCCGGTGCCACTGGATCATCCAGGTAGCCGGAAACTCATCACATTCGAGGAACATCGACCTCGGCGAGATTGATCGCATCGATCAGTTGCCGGAACCGGCCGAAGCTTTGCCGATGTGGCGAGAGGATGAGCCGCGGCAAATCCCAAATCGTCGGTTCATTTTTCTCCTGTCGCAGCGCCCTGCCCTGGACGATCTGGCCGGTGCGGATGATGTCGGCAAACTTCTCGTTCAATTCCGACGAGCGCGGCCGGTGCCAACCGGTGCGCCAGGCGGATGACCAATTGATCGCCGACCCAGCGCGCGGATTGATAGACCTTGTAGAACTGCAGGATTTCCTGCACCGCTTCGCTCGCGCTATGGACGATCTTGAAGAGATGAAAATCCTCCGCACCGATGAGACCAAGCTCGAAGAGATGCTCGGTGAGAAATTTCAACCACGTCTCCCAATAGGTGCCATTCGGGCGTCCACGCAGCACCACCGGAATGATGCGCGCCTTGCCGGTTTGCATGAGCGTCAAGACTTCGAAGCCTTCGTCCATCGTCCCGAAGCCGCCCGGGAAAAGCGCGAGGGCATGCGTTTCCTTCACGAAGTTCAGTTTGCGGGTGAAGAAGTAGTTGAAGTTGATCAGCTTCGCGTCGCCGTGGATGGTCTCATTCGCGCGCTGCTCGAACGGCAGACGAATGTTCAGACCGAAGCTGTGCTCGCGGCCGGCGCCGCGTTGCGCCGCTCCCATGATGCCGTCGCCGCCACCGGTGATGACCATGAAATTGTGCGCCACCATCTCGCGCGCGAATTCTTCCGCCACGCGATACTCGGCTGCGCTGGGCAGGCGTGCGCGCTGAGCCGAAGACGCAGACCTTCCGGAATTCGCGATAACCGGCAAAGACCTTCGCGGCGTAACGCATTTCCTTGAGCGACCGGTTCATCAACTTCAGGTCCGCCGTGCCCATCTGGTCGCGCGCCATCTTCAGCGCGGTGATGATCATCTCTTCGATCAGCTCCGGCGATTTTTCCGCGCCCCAATCGGCGACGAGTTGGCGAATGCGCTGGTCCCATTCCGGACCCAATGACGTTTGCCGACGCGCAGGTTGCTCGTGCGTCGTGCCAGCGGTGAAATCTTCCACCGCATAGTTTCTACCGGCAGCGCGGTTACGCACGGGAAAAATGCGGCATCGCCCTTTTCGCGGCCACTCTAGACCGCGATGAGATCGGCGAGAATTTCGCTGCGATATGGCGGATCGGGAGCGAATAATGGCCAGCATTCTCGACCAGGTGGAGCTCGACAATTCGGCAGACGCGGCGCGAGTTCCTCGGCGAGCCGAAAGGAGAAAGTGCGATCCTTCTTCCCGTGCCACAAGCGCACCGGCACTTGCACTTCCTCCAGCGGAAATCCCCAGGGCTGCGCGTAGATCTCGGCATCCGCATCACGCCCTTCGGCCGAGGCGCGCCAGGCTTGCCGTGAGCTTTCGAAACAGGCTTCAAAGGCTTCCGAATCGCGCAGCACCTTCGCGTCGCAGCGTTGCAACGTTGAGGAGCACCAAGGGCCGGAAGCGGAGCGGCATCTTCACCGAGGCGAACGGTCGAGCGAGACGGAAACATGCATCCGCAGCAATTCCGGCTGCCGCGCATGGAGCGCGAGCATCCAGCGATAGAGCCGGAGCAACCCGGCGCGATCCCGCAGTTCGGCAATCGGCGGCGCGCCGCTGACAATCGCGATCGCTTCCACCTGCTCCGGCATCGCCCAGGCCGTGACATAGGCGTAGGGCGCGCCACCAGAGATCGCGAGCATCCGCACTCTGGTCGATCCGCAGATGCGCCAGCGAGTGCGCGCACTGCCGTCGGCCAATCGAGCAATGTCCGCCCGGCCTCGAATGACGAGTCGCTGATGCCCGGTCGATCCGGCGAAATAATGCGGACACCGAGCTTTTGCGCCGCTTCATCGGTGAGCTGCGCCATCGTGCGCGAGCTTGGCCAGCCGTGACAAAACAAAACCGGCTCGCCGTTCGGATCACCGTACTCGCTGAAGGCCATCTGCCCGCCTCCGGCCAATTGCATCAACGCGCCGTCGGTTTTCATTCTCTGTGATTGTCGCGGTCGCCGGAAGGGTGCATATCTTGAGCGCGCGAAGCATCCACTACTTCGACTCATGCACACAATGAACGTCCACCATCCGAATTAACTTTTATGAACGAGAATTCCCATCCTGCCTTCGGCAAGATTTCCGTCCACGGCAATGGAGTCGGCGCGCCCTCGCCCGAGCTCAGTCGAAACACGCGCGCGTGAGATTGCGCTGATCGCACGAACGCGATCCGGATGAATTCACGGATGCGGATTGGGATCAGGCGCGTCGGGAGATTCTCGGCGCCGAGGCCATTACGCCCCGGAGGAAACCGATGAGGTCATCGATACGGTCGAGCGAATGGGACATCGTGCCGGGCGAATCCGGTCACCGCGCGCCCCGCGCCGGTTTCGATGAGGACGAGAGTCTCGGCGAGCAACTCGTCACCGGCGGACTGGAAGAAGCCGCGCACGACCAGATGCTGGAAGCGCCAAAGAGGATCAGGAACAAGAAGGCTGATCCTTTGAGCGCCTCGAACACTCTGGTCGTCGACGAGCCGCGGCGGGCCATGAGCGCGCCCAGTTCTTCCGACGACAAAGATGGATTGATCGCGCGCTTCCGGCAGGTCCGCGATTTCAGCACGCGTCTTTGCCGAGGTCTCCAACCGGAAGATTACGTCGTGCAATCGATGCCGGACGTGAGCCCGACGAAATGGCATCTCGCCCACACGAGGTGGTTCTTCGAAACCTTTGTGCTGAAGGTTTGGATGCGAGCGCTATCGATCCGAAGTCCCGCAGTACGCCTACCTCTTCAATTCCTACTACAACGCCGCCGGCGACATGCATCGGCGCGATCTGCGCGGATTGATCTCGCGCCCGACCGTGCAGGAAACCTATCGCTATCGCGAATCGATCGACGACTGCGTCATCGAGTTGATTGAAGAGGCCGATGACGCACTCCTCGCGGAAATCGAACCGATCGTGACGCTCGGCATCCATCACGAACAGCAGCATCAGGAATTGCTCGTCACCGACATCAAACATGTCTTCGCGCAAAATCCGCTTTACCCCGTCTTTCGAAAAATCCGCGCTGACCGCGAACCAGACGAAAACGGCGCCGCCAGCATTTTGTCGAGTTCGATGAGCAGACCGTCCTGATCGGCCACGACGGCAACGGGTTTTCCTACGATAACGAAGGCCCGCAACATCGCGCCCTGGTCCGGACGTTCTCGCTCGCGACCCGGCCAGTCACCAATGGCGAATACCTCGCGTTTCATCGAAGCCGGCGGTTACCGACGCTCCGAATTCTGGCTTTCGCTCGGCTGGACGACGGTGAACGAACAACGCTGGGAAGCGCCGCTCTACTGGGTGAAACGCGATGGCGCCTGGTGGAACTTCACCCTCTCCGGCTTTCGACCGGTCGATGAATCCGAACCGGTGACGCACGTCAGCTATTTCGAAGCGGACGCCTACGCCAACTGGAGCGGCGCGCGTCTCCCGACGGAGTTCGAATGGGAACAGGCGAGCGCCGGATTGCCGATCGATGGCAACTTCGTCGACGCGCAACGTTTTCATCCCGCCCCTGCTCCGGCAAACGTCTTCGAAGAAGCTGCAGCAAATGTTCGGCGACGTTTGGGAATGGACGCGCAGCGCCTATCTCCCCTACCCCGGTTATCGCGCGGCGCCGGGCGCGCTCGGCGAATACAACGGCAAGTTCATGTGCAACCAAATGGTCCTGCGCGGCGGTTCGTGCGCGACCTCGCGCGATCACATCCGGCCGACCTATCGCAATTTCTTTCAACCGGAAAAACGCTGGCAATTCACCGGCATTCGACTGGCACGCGATCCGGCATGAGCGGCGCACTCCGGCCGGCATCGCGGTGCTCGATCTCGAGCCGGCAGCTCGGATTTTCTCGCGGAAGCGATCGCCGGTCTTTCCAGTTCGCCACGAACTCTGCCGTCGCAAATTTTTTTACGATGAGCGCGGCGCGGAGTTGTTCCAGAAAATCTGCGAGCTGCCCGAGTATTACGTCACGCGCACCGAGACCGAGATTCTGCGGAAACACGCGCCGCGAAATGGCGGAGTCAATTGGCGCCAACGCGGAGCTGATCGGTTTCGGCACCGGCGCCGGAATGAAAACGCGCATGCTGCTCGAAGCTCTCGAGAATCCGATCGCCTATGTTCCGGTCGATATTTCCAAGCAGCGCCTGATCGAATCTGCCGCGGATCTGAGCCGCGACATGCCCGCGCTCGAAATCCTGCCGGTCTGCGCCGATTACCTTCAGCCGCATCCGTTGCCGATTCCGTCGCGCAAACCGGAGCACATCGCGGTTTACTTTCCCGGCTCGACCATTGGAAATCTCGAGCCGGAAATCGCGCGCGATTTTCTCGCGACGAGTTTGCCGGCTCTGCGGCCAGAGCGGCGGACTGATCATCGGCGTCGACTTGCAGAAAGTCGCGCGAGATTCTGGAAGCGGCCTACAACGACAGCGCGGGCGTCACCGCGGAGTTCAATCTCAATCTGCTCGTTCGGGCCAACCGCGAACTCGGCGCGGATTTCGATCTTTCGCTCCTGGCGACATCGCGCGATTTACAATCAGACGCTCGGACGCATCGAGATGCATCTGATCAGCGAGGGAGCCCAGACGGTCCATCTCGGCGGCCGGGAATTTCATTTCGCCCCGGGAGAAAAGATCATCACCGAATTTTCCTACAAATACACGCCGGCAGGATTCGCTGCCCTCGCCGCGTCGGCTGGCTTTCGTCTCTCCCGCACCTGGACAGATCCGCAGCAGTTGTTTGCCGTCTTCCATTTCGTCGTGCGCAGATTAGCACCGGTGAGCGCGCTGGTTCAACTCGTCGGCGTCAGCAAAAAGTACGGCGAGCGCCACCGCGCTTCATCCGCTCGATCTCGACTTCGAGCGCGGAAAGACCACGGTGCTGATCGGTCCGAGCGGTTGCGGCAAATCCACCCTTCTTCGCCTGATCATTCGTTTGCTCGAGCCGGATACCGGTCGGATTGAACTCAACGGCGCGACGATGTCGGCCGAGAACATCGCCGAGCTGCGGCATCGCATCGGTTACGTCATTCAGGATGGCGGCTTGTTCCCGCATCTGACCGCGCGCGCCAATGTGCTCCTCATGGCGCGGCATCTGCAAAAGCCGGAAGGCGAATCGACCGCGCGCCTGGACGAACTTTGCGCGCTCACACGCTTTCCGCATGACGCGCTCGATCGTTATCCGGCCGAACTCTCCGGCGGCCAGCGCCAGCGCGTCAGCCTCATGCGCGCGCTCGCTCTTTCGCCAGAATTGCTTTTGCTCGACGAGCCGCTCGGCGCGCTCGATCCGCTCGTGCGCGCGGCCTTGCAGAAGGATTTGAAGGAAATTTTTCAACGCCTTCAACAGACCGCCATTCTCGTGACGCACGATCTCGCGGAAGCCGCCTATCTCGGCGATCGCATCGTCCTGATGAACGAAGGCCGCGTCGTGCAAAACGGCACGCTCTCTGATCTGCGCGATCGACCGGCGAACGATTTCGTCACCGACTTCATCAACGCGCAACGCAGCCTGACGTTCGCATGAAGGAATCAGGAATGAGGAACGCAGGAAAAGCGTCGAAGCGGAACGGTAGCGGCTCCTGCCCTCGTTCTTTTCCTGCTTTCTGCTTGCCTGATTCTTCTTCCTCCTTCCGCTGCCGCTGATCCCATCATCATCGGCTCGAAGAAATTCACGGAGTCGTACGTCCTCGCGGAAATCGCGAAGCATTCGTTAGAGACCGCTGGCTTCGACGCGGAGCACCGCCAGGGAATGGGCGGAACGATCATTCTCTGGGAAGCGCTCCGCACCGGCCAGATCGCGCTCTATCCCGAATACACCGGGACGATCGCCGAAGAGATTTTGAAAACGCCGGGCGTTGTTTCGCTCGAGGCGCTTCGGACTGAACTCGCCAGATTCGGCGTCGGGATTTCCGATGAACTCGGCTTCAACAACACTTACGCGCTGGTCATGCGACGCGACACCGCCGCGGCTCGCCACATTCGAACGATCAGCGATCTGCGCGCGCATCCGGAGTTGAAGTTCGGCTTGACGCACGAGTTTCTCGATCGACGCGACGGCTGGCGACCGCTGGCCGCGCGTTACCAGCTGACCGCGCAAGATCTCAAGGGGATCGACCACGGTCTCGGCTACGAAGCGCTCCGGAATGGGTCGATCGATGTCAAGGATGCCTATTCGACGGATGCGAAGATCGCGGAGAATGACCTGGTCGCGCTGGAAGACGATCTCGGGTTCTTCCCGCAATACAAGGCGGTCTTCCTTTATCGGCTCTCGCTTCCGTCCGCGGCGGTGGCCGCTTTGCAGAAAGTCGACGGCACGCTCGACGAAGCGCGGATGATCCGGCTGAACGCGGAAGCGGAGCGCACGAAAAATTATGCACGCGCCGCCGATTTATACTTCCGGGACAACGGCGAAACAATCACCGCACACTCAGTCCGAATCGCTCACGCACAAAATGATGCGCTGGACCGCGCGGCATCTGCAACTCGCGGGCATTTCGCTTTTTCTCTCGGTGCTCGTGGGCATTCCGCTCGGGATCGTGGCGAGTCGCGGCGGCGTCCTTCGGGCATGTTATTCTCGCCGGCACCAGCGCGGTGCAGACGATTCCATCGCTCGCCTTGCTCGCTCTGCTCGTGCCCGTGCCCTTCTTTGGAATCAGCGCCCGCACCGCGATCGCCGCGCTTTTTCTCTACGGCCTGCTGCCGATCGTGCGCAACACCGCCACCGGCTTGCAGGACATCGCGCAACCCATTCGCGAATCCGCCATCGCCCTCGGCCTAACGAGTGGCGCGCGCCTCCGGCAAATTTACCTGCCGATGGCGTCGCGCACCATCCTCGCCGGGATCAAGACCAGCGCGGTCATCAATATCGGCACCGCGACCCTGGCCGCGTTGATTGGCGCCGGCGGTCTCGGCGAGCCGATCATCAGCGGCCTGAACTTGAATGATCACGTGACGATTCTGCAAGGCGCCATTCCGGCGGCAATTCTCGCGCTTCTCGTGCAATGGTCCTTCGATCTCCTCGACCGGCTTTTGATTCCCAAGGGTCTGCGCCTGTAGGTTCGCTCATGTCCATTGCCTCCATCAATCCGGCGACCGGCGAAACGCTTCGTGAGTTCAGCCCGATAAGTTCGGCCGAGATCGAGAGAAAACTCGCAGCCGCGGAGCGCGCCTTTCAGCAACATCGACGCAGCACTTTCGCACGACGCGTGCAAAAGACATGCACGCCGCGGCTGATTTGCTCGAAGCGGAAAAGGATTCGCTCGCACGGACGATCACGCTGGAGATGGGCAAACTGCTCTCGGCGTCCGTCGAGGAGATTGTGAAATGCGCGCGAGGGTGTCGCTATTATGCCGAGAATGCAGAGCGTTTCCTGGCCGACCAAACTATCGTTACCGACGCCGCGCGCAGCTATATGCGCTATCAGCCGATGGGAGTCATCCTCGCGGTGATGCCATGGAATTTTCCGTTCTGGCAGGTCTTCCGATTCGCCGCGCCGACCTTGATGGCCGGCAATGTCGCCTTGCTCAAGCACGCGCCGAATGTCCCGCAGTGCGCCCTCGCGATCGAAGACATTTTCCGGCGAGCGGGATTCGCAGAAGGCGTTTTTCAAACCCTCCTGATCGAGACTGAGCAAACGCGCGCGATCATCGAAGATCCGCGGGTCAAGGCGGTGACCCTGACCGGCAGCGAGCGCGCTGGCAGCGCAGTCGCGAGCACCGCCGCGCGCCTGATCAAGAAAAGCGTTCTCGAACTCGGCGGCAGCGATCCGTTCATCGTCATGCCGAGCGCAGACTTGGAAGCGGCAATCAGCACCGGCGTCAAAGCGCGCACGATAAACACTGGCCAGTCGTGCATCGCGGCGAAGCGCTTCATTATCGCGGATGAAATCTACGACGCCTTTCTCGAGCGATTTGTCCAACGGATGCGCGCGCTCAGAATCGGCGACCCGCTCGATCCCGCGACGGAGATCGGTCCACTCGCGAACGAGCAGATTCTGCGCGGAGTCGATGCGCAGGTGAAGGCATCGGTGGCTGCAGGTGCGGCGCTTTTGTGCGGCGGAAAACGAATCGAGCGCGCCGGCTTTTTCTACGAACCGACTGTTCTCGCTGACGTCCCGCTCGACTCACCGGCGGCGCGCGAGGAAATCTTCGGCCCGGTGGCCGCATTCTTCCGCGTGCAAAACGCGACGGAAGCAATCACAGTGGCTAACAACACGGACTTCGGACTCGGCGCGAGCGCGTGGACTAACGAGACGGCGGAGCAGGAACTGTTCGCCGACAGGATTGAATCCGGGATGGTCTTCATCAACGGCATGGTGGTATCGGATCCGCGCCTCCCTTTCGGTGGCATGAAGCATTCCGGCTTCGGCCGCGAGCTCGGCGCGGAAGGAATCCGCGAGTTCATGAACGTGAAGACGGTGGTCGTCGCGTGAGTTCGGCGAAGATAAAAGTTGAACAGATAGCCCTGTTCCGTGACTAATTCCCTGTGCAACGGAGCCCGATGACGCGCGCTTTCCGCGCGATGGTGTCCGCTGTGGCTGTGCTCGCGTGGCTGGCTGCGTCCAATCACTGCGCCGTGGCGAGTCTTCGTCCGGTCGCCTCGGTCGCGGCTGCGGGACACGAGCATTGCCCCGGCCATGAAGCGCCGGGGAAGAAAGACAAGGACGGCGGATGTGATGGCCAAAATTGCTGCAAATCCCTTTTCGCACCCGTCACTGCCCTGGCGAAAAATCCCGTCACTTATGATGCCACGTCGTTCGTGGCCCGGGATTACCCCGAGAGCAGCGGCACTCTTCTCCGCGAGCAACACGATGCGCCGATCTCGGAGCTCGACACCGGGCCGCCCTACTGCCGCACGTTTGCCCAGCTAGTTTTGCAGCACAGCGTGCGCACGCACGCTCCTCCTCTTTTCGCGTAGCGTCCGCGTCCCGTTTGCACGGGATTCGTCTGCGGCCGCGTCTTCCTGCTCGTCCTCGGGTGAGTCTGCGGACTCCTCGTTAACCATGCAGGTCGGTCACTCTATCGATCAGCAAATCCACACCCACAGAATAACCATACTAATGACAATGAAATTACCTCTCCCAAGACTCGCGGCCATCGTTCTCTGCGCGCTGGCCTCCGTCCCTCCCCTTCGCTCGGCAGACTTATCCGAAGCCGACAAGCAATTCCTCACCAACTACGAACACGTCCGCGCCGCTCTCGCGGCCGACAATCTGGAGCAGGCAAAGAAAGCAGCTCGTCGCGCTGGCGGAAGAAGGCGCCGCCATCGCCAAGGCTGAAACCATTGTCATCGCGCGCGACGCGTTCGCGGTTCTGAGCGAACACGCGATCAAACTCGCTACAGACCGGAACGGCTACTACGTCGTGAATTGCCCGATGCTGAAGAAGGATTGGGTGCAACCGAGCGGGACAATCTCCAATCCGTATGCCGGCGCTTCGATGCCGACCTGCGGGATGATAAGGAAATCACGAAACTGAAAACCGAGAGGCATACCGAAATGAAGTGAAAAATGACCAAACGGAATGTTTTCGCCCTAACGCTATTATCCGCTGTGGCGCTGGAGACCGCCGACGCTGGTCCGACTCAGAGCGAGCGGGCCGAGGTCGAGTTCGCCGGCCGCGTGCAGACGCTGTTGCGGGCCACGTTAACCGCCGATCGCGCGGCCCAGATTGCCCTGCTTAACAACCGCACACTGCAGAGCACGTTCGAGGAGATTGGTGTTGCCAGGGCCGATCTGCTCGAGGCCGGGCTGCTCAAGAACCCAACTCTCGATGCCCGCGTGCGTTTTCCGGATGAAGGTTCCGGGACAAATAACGAAGTCGACGTCGCTCTCGATCTCCTCGACGCTTTCAAGATTCCGCTGCGGAGAAAGGTGGCCGCGAGTGAAGTGGCTCGCGCCGAGTTTCGCGCGGCCGACGCTGTCCTGAAACTGGCCTCGGAGGTGAAGGCGGCGTTTTATTCCCTTCAAGGGAAGCAGCAGCTCGCGGCGCGGGTCGCGGAAATCAACCGAACCAACATCGCGGCTCTCGAGCTTTATCTGCAGCAGCACGATGCGGGCAACATCAGCGATCTGGAGTTGGCCAACCAGCAAGCTACACATTCGCAGGCCAGGCTGGAGGGAGCTGAACTGGCGGCCGAGATTCGAAGCGAACGCGAGAGACTTAACCGGCTGATGGGTCTCTCGGGTTCGGCCACGCAATGGAAGGCGGCGGAACGGTTGCCGGAAATTCCAACGCAATCGTTACCCGTGGATCGCCTGGAAACCCTTGCCATCGGGCAGCGGCGCGATCTGGCTGCGTCCAAAGCGGAAATCACCGGTCTGGTGCAAAATCTTGGCCTAACGAAAACTTATCGCTTCGTTCCCGAGGTGGAGCTGGGCGTGAGCACCGAGCAGGAGCCAGACGGCACCCGCGTGACTGGCCCAGGCGTTCGCCTCGAGCTTCCGGTGTTCAATCAGGGACAGGCGCGCATCCAGAAACTCCGGGCGCAACTGCGGCAGGCCGAGCGACGGATGGAAGCCGAAGCGATCGAGATCCGGGCCGAGGTGCGCGAGACCCGCGACCGCATGCTGGCCAAACAGGATCTCGCCCGGTTCTATCGCGAGGAATTAATTCCGGGACGGAAGCGGGTGCTCGATCTCACCCTGACGCATTCCAACGCGATGCTGAAGGGCCCATACGATCTGCTACTCGCAAAGCAGAATGAGCTCGAAGCGGAGCGCGGATACATCGAGGCGCTGCGCGATTATTGGATCGCACGCGCAGAATTGGATCGCGCCGTGGGCGGTAGTCTAACGAATCGGAACAGGAGAACCGGCGACAGTTTCAAGGAAGGCCAAAACCGGGAATAATTATGTTTACACGAAGGAAATTCTTCACTGGCGCGGCGGCGCTCATCAGTGGCTCGGCGCTCGCCAGCCGATTCGCGCGCGGAGCTGAGACGATCGCTGCCCAAGGCTCCCCTGCTCCGATCGCGCAAGCCAACCCAGGGTATGTGCCGGTTGTGACCCCAAACGGCACCACCTTGCCGTGGAAAATGGTCGGAGCGGTGAAAGAATTTCATCTCACCGCTGAGCCGGTAAAGCGCGAGTTCGCGCCTGGCATGATGGTGAATTGCTGGGGCTACAATGGCCAGACGCCCGGTCCGACGATCGAGGCCGTCGAAGGCGACCGGGTGCGGATTCTGGTGACGAACAAACTTCCGGAGGCGACCTCGATTCATTGGCATGGATTCATCCTCCCGAATGGAATGGATGGCGTCGGCGGTCTAACGCAGAAACACATTCCGCCCGGCGAGACCTACGCCTACGAGTTCACGCTCAAGCAAAATGGCGTGCAAATGTATCACCCGCACTCGGACGAAATGGTGCAGATGGCCATGGGCATGCAGGGCTTTTTTGTCATTCATCCGAAGACCGGTTATCCCGAGCCGGTCGATCGACACTTCTGCATCTTTCTGAACGAATGGTTGATCGAGCCGGGGACCTACACCCCGAATCCGAACGTGATGACCGACTTCAATATTTTCACCTTCAATAGTCGCGTCTATCCGGGAACCGATCCCCTGATCGTGAAGCTGGGACAGCGCGTGCGACTCAGTTTTGCGAACCTGAGCATGGACAGCCATCCGATCCATTTTCACGGACACCGCTGGTGGATGGTGGGGACCGATGGCGGGGAGATTCCGAAATCTGGGTGGTGGCCGGAGGTCACCACCAACGTTCCGCCCGGCACCACGCGGACGATCGAGTTTATCGCGGATAATCCGGGCGACTGGCCGCTGCATTGCCACAAGAGTCATCACGCGATGAACGCCATGAGCCATGACATTCCGAACATGATCGGGGTGGACCAAAAGGCCGCGAAGGTGTCCGGAATCGTGCCGGGCTATATGGCGATGGGTTCGACTGGCATGGGCGAGATGGCGGAAATGAAAATGGGCACGCCGAAGAACACCCTCCCAATGATGGCAGGCGATGGTCCGTTTGGGCCGATCGCGATGGGTGGGATGTTTACCATCGTGAAGATCCGCGAAGGGATTTCGAACTATGATGATCCCGGCTGGTTCAAACATCCGGAAGGAACAGTGGCGCAACGCGTGAGCGGATGATTAGCCATGAGAATGATGGCGCCGGCACCACGCCGATGGTATCATCGGAGACCCCCGACGGATGGCGCATCCGCGCGATTCATTGGTCTGGCCATGCAAATCACTGACGCAATGCCGACGCTCTCCTCGATTCGAAGGACGGTCCGATTGCTCAGCATTATCGCCTTTGCGCTCGTCACGATCGAAGCCAAGCCGTTGGCCATGGACAGCGCTGCTCGCCCGGTGACGGAAGGAAGCTGCTGCGCGCGGATGGCGAATACTTCCCCGCGTGCCCGGCCTCGTCCGGAATGAACGGCACTTCCTGCTGCAACATGCAGATTTGCTTCCAACTCTTTCTGCAAACGCGTGAGCTCCGCCTGGAACCTGACTTCGCCGAGTTCCAGTGGGACGCTTTCGATTGCCGCGGAGAGACGCGGGCCGATCGACCGCCGGTGCCGCCGCCGCGCGCCTAACGAGTTCTTCAACTTGGCCGCCGCAACTCCTGCGGCGGGGTTTTTGTTCCATTCGAAATGAAAGGAAATCATGAAAATATTCTTAGCGATCGCTTCGCTGGCGCTGGTCATGGGATCGGCCCAGGCGGTGGCGCCTTCGGCTTCCGACTGCTGCGGCGGCGGAATCTGCTGCTTCATGCAAAGCAGCTGCTGCCTGCGCTAAGCGCAGGTTGTTAGCTGGTTAGTCTCACGAACCCCTGTCGAGCGATCGGCAGGGGTTTCGTTTTGTCTCGCGCGCGACATCGCTCTAAATTCGTCGCCTATGCGCTTCCCGTTTCGTCGTCTCCAAATCGTCTCGCTCCTCCTCGTCGTCGCCTCGACCGCCCTTGCCGACGAGGGCATGTGGCTCTTCAACAAGCCGCCGCTCAAGCAACTCAAGGAGAAGTATCAATTCGAGCCGACCCCGCAGTGGCTCGAACATCTGCAGAAATCGAGCGTGCGTTTCAACTCCGGCGGCAGCGGTTCGTTCGTCTCCGCGGATGGACTCGTGATTACCAATCATCACGTCGGCCTCGACACCCTGCAGAAGATCAGCAGCGAGAAGAACAATTACGTGCGCGACGGTTTCTACGCGAAGACGCGCGCGGAGGAACCAAAGGCGACCGACCTCGAACTGAACGTCCTGATGTCGATCGAAGACGTCACCGAGCGCGTGAACGCGGGCGTGCAAGCCGGCCTGTCCGCGGACGAGGCCAGCAAGGCGCGGGCAAACGTCATCGCCGAGATCGAGAAGGAGAGCAAAGACAAGACCGGTCTTCGCTCCGACGTGGTCACGCTCTACCAGGGCGGCGTCTACAATTTGTATCGCTACAAACGTTACGACGACGTCCGGCTCGTCTTCGCGCCCGAGCAACAGATCGCCTTTTACGGCGGCGATCCGGACAACTTCGAGTATCCGCGCTTCGATCTCGATGTCTGCATCTTCCGCGCCTACGAAAACGGCCAGCCGGCGAAGGTCGAGCATTTCCTGAAGTGGAATACGAAAGGTCCGGCGGATGGCGAATTGACCTTCGTGAGCGGACACCCGGGCAAGACCGACCGGCAACTCACCACCAGCGAGCTGGCGGAGACCCGCGATGTCGAGGTCCCCTACCTCCTGAACATGTTCAACCGTCGCGAAGTGGTGCTCGGCTGCTTTCGCCGAGCGCAGTTTCGAAAACGCGCGCCGCGTGCGCCGGGACCTCTTCGGCATCAAGAACAATCGCAAACGTTACAACGGCTACCAGGCCGCGCTCCTCGACCCGGAAATCTGGGCGGATATCGAGCAGCGCCAACTGCGCCTGCAAGCGGCCATGAAAGCCGACGCGAAACTAAAGGGCACGCTGACCGCCTACGACCGCATCAAGGAAGCGCAGGACGAAACCGCGAAGATTCTCCCCGTCTATCACTATCTCGAGACGTACCGCGGCCGCGCCGGGGCGAGCTATCGCGCGCCGCGCGCCTTCTACAGCACGCTCTTCAAATATGCGCGCCGCATCTTGCGCGCCGGAGACGAGCGCCCGAAACCGAACGGCGAACGCTTCCCGGAATTTCGCGACAGCAATCGCGAATCGCTCGAGCTCGATCTCTTCTCGACCGAACCGGTGCACGAAGACGTCGAGCAACTCACCCTGGCCGATTCGCTGGTTGATTTCACCGAGCGCTTTGGCGCAGACGATCCTCTGGTGAAGAAGGTCCTCGCCGACAAATCTCCCACCGATCGCGCGGCCGAGTTGGTCAAGGGCACGAAGCTGAAGGATGTCGCGTTCCGCAAACAATTGTATGAAGGCGGCGCGGCCGCGGTGGCCGCGGCCAATGATCCCATGATCGAGCTGGCGCGCCTGGTCGATGGTCCGGCGCGCGAGGCCCGCAAAGTCTGGGAAGCGCAGGACGAGATCAAGCAGCAGGCCTACGCGGAGATCGCGCAAGCGCGCTTCGCCGTCGAAGGCACGAGCACTTATCCGGACGCCACTTTCACCCTTCGCCTCTCCTACGGGCCGGTGGCCGGCTACACCGAGGACGGCAAGACCATTCCCGCGCTGACCACGTTTGCCGGACTCTACGAGCGTTCGGCCGAACACAAAAACGAGCCGCCGTTCGATCTCCCGCAGCGCTGGATCGACCGCAAATCAAAGCTCAACCTGGCCACGCCATTCGATTTCGTTTCCACCGCCGACATCATCGGTGGGAACAGCGGCAGTCCGGTGGTCAACAAAGCGAACGAGTTCGTTGGGATTATCTTTGACGGCAACATCCAGTCGCTCGTTCTCGATTGCATTTTTTCTGAAAAACAGGCGCGCGCGGTCAGTGTCGATTCCGCGGCGATCACCGAAGCGCTGCGCAAAGTCTATGATGCGACCGCGCTGGCCGATGAGCTGGAAGGCGCGAAGAAATAGTTAGGCGTCGCTATATGCGCGCCGAGAATTTCCACGCAGTAAGCAACCGGCAAACCAAAAAAAATAGGAAAACAACATGAAAATCATCGTCATCGGCGGCACTGGACTTATCGGAACCAAAGTCGTAAAGAACCTTCGCGACAAGGGCCATGAGGTCGTGGCCGCCTCACCTTCGAAGGGAATCAACTCAGTCACCGGCGAGGGACTTGCTGCGGCGCTCGTCGGCGCGCAGGTCGTTGTCGATGTCGCGAATGCACCCTCGTGGGAGGACAAGGCCGTCCTGGAGTTTTTCGAAACGTCGGGTCGCAACCTCCTGGCCGCGGAAGCCGCCGCGGGCGTCGGCCATCATGTCGCGTTGTCGGTTGTCGGCACCGACCGCCTGCTCGCGAGCGGTTACTTCCGCGCGAAGATGGCTCAGGAAAATCTGATCAAGGCTTCCCCGATTCCTTACACGATCGTCCGCGCCACGCAGTTCTTCGAGTTCGTGGGCGGCATCGCCCAATCGGCGACTGAAGGGCAGACGGTTCGGCTTCCACCGGTCCTGATGCAGCCCATTGTGTCGGATGATGTCGCCGCCGTCGTGGCCGACGTGGCCCTCGCGGAGCCATTGAACGGCACGGTCGATCTGGCCGGTCCCGAACCGATCCGTCAAGACGAGCTCGTGCGCCAATTCCTGACCGCAACCGGGGACGCACGGACGGTAGTCGCCGATCCCAAGGCGCTTTATTCCGGCGCAGCCGTGAACGACCAAAGCCTAACGCCCGGCGACAATCCACGCCTAGGTTCGACGCGTTTCGCGGACTGGCTTAAACAATCCAAAACTCGGGAGTCAAAGGGTTGAAAAATGGATGCCGCAGATTCTCAATGGAAAGGGATTAAATGATCAGTAACGCCACCAAACGTTCGATTCTTCGCTGGATTCACCTCATCCTTGCCATTCCGATCATCGGTTATGTTTATAGTCCGTTTGCGGAACTTCCAGATTACGCCCCCGTGGTCCGGTTTGTCTCCATTCCTGTCCTTATCCTTTCTGGGTTTTGGATGTATGCAGGCATGGTCTTCGCCATCATTGCCGTCGCGCTATGGCTCGGTGCCATTTATCTCTCTGGATACGGCGCGGCTATCCTGAGTCTGGTCGCGCTCTTTATCGCGCGAAAGATTTGGCTGGTGGTTCGTGCGCGACAATCCAAGTGATCGGGCCGATCGCCTCGTGGCCGCGCCAATCATCATTCGTTCGGCCTCCGAAGCTGATGCCCCTGCTCTTCTGGCCATCTATCGTCCCTTCGTCGAGACAACTGCGGTCTCGTTTGAAACCATCGTTCCCACGGTCGAGCAATTCGCCGCTCGCATTGCCAAAGCCCTGGCAGGTTGGCAATGGCTCGTCGCCGAGCACGACGGTCAGTGCATCGGGTACGCCTACGGATCTTCGCACCGCGAACGTTCCGCCTACCGTTGGTCGGTCGAGGTCTCGGCCTATATCGATCCGCGCTACCGTCGCCAGGGTGTGGGCCGCGCGCTCTATGTGCGGCTCTTCGAAGAGCTCGCTCAAAAAGGCTTTTGCAACGCCTACGCGGGCACGACCCTGCCCAACGAGGGCAGTATCGCGCTGCACCGCAGCGTCGGCTTCGAGTTCATCGGCACATTCAAAGCTGTCGGCCGCAAATTCGGCACCTGGCACGACGTCGCGTGGTTTCAGCGCTCCCTGCGTGATTCGCCGCTCTCGGAGCAGCTTCCCGAAGGAGCCGATGGCCGTGGTCCATGATGTGCCGCCCATTCTAACCGCTTGCCTTGCGCGGCCTCGACCGGCAGAATCGCGGCGATGATCGACTTCCCCGGAAGAGGCGGAGCGGGAAGCCTCGCGGCCTTCTCCCAGCGCAGTTTTGAAAATGCGCGGCGCGTGCAGCACGACATCCGGCTACACCGAGGAGGGCGAGACCATTCCCGCGCTGACCACGTTTGCCGGACTCTACGAGCGTTCGGCCGAACACAAAAACGAGCCGCCATTCGATCTCCCGCGGCGCTGGATCGACCGCAAATCGAAGCTGAACCTGGCCACGCCATTCGATTTCGTTTCCACCGCCGACATCATCGGCGGGAACAGCGGCAGCCCGGTGGTCAACAAAGCGAACGAGTTCGTCGGGATAATCTTTGACGGCAACATCCAGTCGCTCGTCCTCGATTGCATTTTCTCTGAAAAACAGGGACGCGCGGTCAGTGTCGATTCCGCGGCGATCACCGAAGCACTGCGCAAAGTCTATGATGCGACCGCGCTGGCCGATGAGCTGGAAGGCGCGAAGAAATAGGGTGAAGCCTATCCACCGAAGCCAGTGTCGATGGTCGGCTCTGAGCCCGATCTCGACCGCGATCTCGACCCGATCTCGCCGACCTTCACAGGGGCTCGCTGTCGCTGATCTTTGGTCTCATTAGGCCCCTTACGCGCTCATGATGATCACGCCCAAAAGCGAGGTTGGATGGAACCTCACCGAACTGATATGCACGGTAGCGGCACTCGGTATCGCGCTTGGCGTGTCAGTAAATCTTGCTCAGCGATTGGGCCGGGTGTGGGGTGTGGCAGTCGCACCGATCGTGTTCTTAGTGGGGCTTGCGGCTTCCATTCTGCGCCATCATATTCTTTTCGCCCTCGGGACATGCCCACTTCAAGAAACAGCGACGGATACGCGATGGCCAGAGTTCGAGCAACGTGGCCTAACCATACGATGGAGGCTCTTAATCAAGGATAAAGTGTAGTTCTCCCCTGGACCCCGCAGCGGACACTTTTTCCGACTGGAGTTTCGTGATACGTCTTCCGCGGCTGCCGGAAGGCGGAGCCTTAGGGGGCTAACTTAGGTGCGAACGAGGCGAGCGGAGCGCCGCCGAGGAACGGCGGCTGGCGGAAGCCAGCTCGCGCGCCTTTGCGCAGGGCGGTTGCGTGCTTATGCCGATCTTTGCGCTCGGCAAAACGCAGGAGTCAATTGACGCCAAACGAAGAGTCCGAAAGCGCCAAGCCCCAAAAGCCAAAGGGTCATGCCGGTCTCCGGAACGGGGCTGCCTGTAACGCGAAAATTGCGCGATCCTACTCCGCCAGCAAAAGGGTTGGAGCCGAAACCGCTGGAGGCGACATAGCCCGTGCCACCTCCATAGACGCCCCCCACCGTGATCACACCCTGCCCAATAAGACCCGTATAGAAGTAATACTGGGTGCCACCGAGCAGAGTCATGCCTGGGGCGAAAGTCCAGAAGCCGCCCGCTGCGCTGGCCTGGCCGAGAAAGCCAGGCGAGCCAGCCGCCATGCTGCTCAAGGCGCTGGCCGGTCCGGTGTACGGCAAGCTCAAGAGAAACCCGCTCCCATCTGGTCCGGGTTTCCGCAGGTGAACGACGTCATTGATTGAGAGAAAAATTTAAACGCGATGTTGTTGAAGGCGCCCCCCGGGGTGGTCGTGAACGATTGACCCACGAAGTCGGTATTACCGAGGAACAGGGTCCCCTCGATATGTTCGGCAATAGTAACGGCGCGTAGAGAAACGCTGGGCAGGAGAGGGGTGACGGCAATTGCGAAAAGTAGCAGTCTCTTGGCGAGAAGTCTCATACCACGAGTTTCTCACAAGTCCCTCCGCCCCGTAAACAATAATATTAATATAAGAAGAACCGACGCTTCATGCGCAGCCACGCGCAACGTGACGGCGCAAGCGTCATCCTGGACCCCGACGGCAACGAGTATTGCCGCGTGCCTATGATGAAACACGTCACCGCGTTCGTCCTCTACTTCGCCTTTCCTTCCAAGCGTGTCGCATCCAATATTCGATCTCCTGCAGAAGCTAGAGGCTGGCGCGTATTCACTTTAGGATCGCGCGCGATAGCCCGGACAGCATTCGCGTCGCCATCACGGTTCCGGGCGAGCGCGTCGAAGTCGAGGTTTTTGGGGACGGACACATGGAGGTTTCGCGTTTTGCCGGCGGTGTCGGGGACCAGGGGTCAGGGTGTCGGGACCAGGGGGCAGAGCTTACTGTCGAGACTAAGAAATTGGTAACATAATGACTACGCTTACTTACTACGCCTACGCGCTCGCGATGAGCTGGAGGGAACGAAAAAGTAAGCGCGACGATTCAGTAGCCGACCAGCCACCAACCGGTGATGAGCGACGCCAGCAGCGCTGTCGTTAGCCAATTCAGCAGCAGCCCAAGCGTGACCAGCGGATGCAGGTTCACGTAGAGCGCGTTGTTGATCAGGATCGGGCACGGCGAAGGCGCCCCAGCCAAGAAGGCAAACCAGATCGCGCCAGTAGAGACCCTCGCCGAGGATGCCTCCATTCCCGCGCGCGACCATGACATACATGGTCGCGAGGCGAGGCAGGCGCCTAGTTGGACCAGGCTGGAGACGAGATGGTTCACCGCTGTTTCCGCGCGCCAGGTTTGCGGAGTTCGACGCTGGTATTTGTGAAAGACGACGGCAACCCAGAACCAACTGGTGAAGATCGAAATGACTCCGGCAATGAGGCCGGGAAGGAAGGCGATGCGGAGAGAATTCATCCCGCGTGATCGCTCGGCCTACAGCTCCTTCAGCAGGGTCTTCCAGCGCGCCCAGGCATCGTCGCGTGCCTTCTTGTCGTCCGCGGGGCCCTCGGGCGACTCGCCCGCGCGCATGAAGCCGTGCCCCGCGCCTTTGTAAATCACGGGCTCGTATTTCTTGCCGGCGGCTTTCATCGCGGCCTCGGCGTTCGGGATTTCCGCGTTCACGCGTTCGTCTTTCTCGCCGTAGAAGCCGTAGACGGGACAGGCGATCTTCGCGAATCCCGCCATGTCCTCGGGGATCGGACCGTAAAACGAATACGCCGCTTTCAGTTTTGGATTCATGGTGGCGTAGGCGAACGTCCAGCCGCCGCCCCAGCAGAAGCCGCAGACCGCGAGGCTGCCATTGCTCGCCGGAATCTTCTGCGCGTACTCCGCGGTCGCGTTCAGATCGGCGATCACCTGCTCCTTCGGCAAAGCCGCGATCGCTTTGCGCGCGCCATCGACATCGGGATAGGTCTGACCGCTGAGCAGATCGGGTGCGATCGCGATGACGCCGTTTTCCGCGAGTTGATCGCAGACGCCGCGGACCCAATCGGTCATTCCAAAGATCTCGTGGATGACGAGAACGACTGGCGTCTTCTCCTTCCGCTCCGGGTAAACGACGAACGCCTTGAGCGTGCGCTCGCCCGATTTGAGGTCCACCCATTCCCCGTGCCGCGGCGAATTATTCAGCCGCGGCTTCGCCCAGTCCTGCGCCTCAGCGTTCTGCGAAGAGAAAAAAATCGAGGCCAGCGCCGTGACCGCAAAGATTGAAAGGAATGGGTGACGCATCAGAGACTCCTTCCGATTCGCGCAGGTCCTCCAACCTCTTCGACGGCGGTTTTCTTTTCGAAGATAAGTGCATCGAGACTCCAAAGGCCGCCGCCGCGGAAAAAGATGTAGAGAAAGACGAAGCAATAAACGACGGCCAGCTCGCCCTTGTTAATGATCGGAAGAGGACCGTTCGAGGCGTGGGCCATGAAGTAAGCGACGGCCATCATGCCGCTCGAGAGGAATGCGGCCGGTCGGGTGAGGAGGCCGAGGGCAATGAGGAAACCGCCGACGAGTTCGATGATGCCGCCAACCATCATGAGCCCTTGAGCGCCGCCTTTGCCGCCGAACAGGCCCAACAATTTTTGCGCGCCGTGACAGGCAAACATCAGCCCGACGATCAGGCGCATGATCGCGTAGACGTGGCCGGAGTATTTTTCGATTGAGTTCACGTCCGCGAGGCTGCGCGATTCGGATTCAATTTGTCAAGGTTCTGGTTTCATCCCGACGGAGACGCGCCGCCAACGATTGGGTCATCCCGAGCCGCGCAGACGGCGAGGGACCTCGCGCCGGAGAGTGGAGTACGTTTAGGCGTTGGTGTAACCAGCGGCGAGTAGGCGAGGTCCCTCGGCGCGCTTCGCCGCCTCGGGATGACGACGCGCGCGGATCGCGCGCACGGAACTGGCTCTTTCGCTGAACGTCTTTTGGGGACGATTGTCGAATCATCCGCCGCACCATGACCCAGCTCCTTCTTCGATTTCTCCTCGCGCTCGCGCTCCTGGTTGCGCCGGTCGCTCACGGCAAGACCGCACCATCCAGCGCGAAGGCTCCGCCGTTTCCCCAGGAAGGCAGCGATCTCAAGCCGGAACCCGGGATGCGCTTCGGCAAACTTCCCAACGGCCTGCGCTACGTGATCATGCCGAATCACGAACCGAAAGGCCGGGCCTCGCTTCGCCTGCTTGTTTCGGCCGGCTCATTGCACGAGACCGACGACCAGCGCGGGCTCGCGCATTTCCTCGAGCACATGGCGTTCAACGGCAGCAAGCACTACCCGCCCGGGACGCTGGTGGAATTCTTTCAGCGCATGGGAATGAGCTTTGGCGGCGACACCAACGCCAGCACCACTTTCGATCGCACTCTCTACCTCCTCGAACTCGCGCACGCTGATGATGCCACTCTCGCGGAAGGTCTCCGTGTCATGGGCGACTATGCCGGCGGACTGCTCCTGACCGACGAAGAGATCGACCGGGAGCGCGGCATTATTCTCTCCGAGAAACGCGCGAGCGATTCCGTCGGCTATCGCACTTTTGTCGCACAATTTGAGTCGATGCTCGGGACCACGCTCCTCCCGAAGCGGTTGCCGATCGGCCTCCCGGAGGTGATCAACGAAAGCGCAACGCGCACGCTTCCTCGATTTTTGGAACACCTGGTATCGTCCGGAAAAAATGGTCGTCGTGGTCGTGGGCGATTTCACCGACGAGGCCGCGGTCGAGAAGCTGGTGTCGTCTGAGTTCGCGCCGCTGAAAGCACGCGCGCCAGCGCGGCCGGATCCTTCGTTAGGGCAACCGGCGAAGTTCGACGGCGTCCGCGCCATTTTCCATCCCGAACCGGAGGCACCCGCGACCAGCATCTCGCTCACCAGCATTACGCCCTACAAACGCGAGCCCGACACCGCCGCGCGCGAGGTGAAACGGCTCCCGCGCTTTCTCGCCCTTGCCATGCTGAATCGCCGCTTCTCCATCCTCGCGAAGAAAGAGGATGCACCATTTGTTTCCGCCAACGCATCGTTCGCCGAGCAGTTCGACTTTTTGCGCGCCGCCGAGGTGGAGATCACCTGCAAACCGGAGCAGTGGAGCGCCGCGCTCGCGGTCGGCGAACAGGAATTGCGTCGTGCGCTCGAACACGGTTTCACGCCGGCGGAGCTGACCGAGGCCACCGCCAACATGGTCAATCGACTCGAGCAAGCCGTGAAGACCGCCCCCACGCGGCACTCGAACCGGATGGCCGACGATATCGTGCAGAATCTGCTCGCCGGCGAAGTCTCCACCACTCCCGCGGACGATCTCGCACTCTTCAAACCAGCGCTTGAGAAAATCACGCCGGAGGATTGCCAGGCCGCACTGCGGGCCGACTTCGCCGGCAATGGCCGCTTCGTCATGGTCACCGGCAACGCCATCATTTCCGGCGACGCCCCCGCGGCGATTACGGCCGCCTACGATAGCGCGCACGCGGTCGCGGTCGCGCCGCCTGATGCCGATGCGAAGAACGTGTGGGGTTATACTGACTTCGGCCCGCCGGGCGAGGTCGCGAAACGCGAGCATGTTGCGGATCTCGATCTGGAACTCGTGACCTTCAAGAACGGCGTGAGATTGAATCTCAAGAAAACCGACTTCGAGGCCGGGCGAATATCTGTCAATGCGCGCGTCGGTAATGGCACAATCACCGAGCCTACTGATCAGCGCGGCCTTTCGGCGCTGGCCAGCGGCACGTTTAACGCGGGCGGTCTCGGCAAGCACAGCGTCGATGAACTGCGCAATCTTCTTGCCGGCAAAAATGTTGGCGCGCAATTCCGCGCCGAATCCGACGCCTTCGGTTTCAGCGGCAGCACGACGCCCGATGATCTTCTCCTGGAGTTGCAGCTCCTGACGGCGCACTTGATTGATCCCGGTTATCGGCCGGAGGCCCTGCGGCAGTCGCGCAAAGGACTCGAACAGCTCTACCTCTCCTTTGCCCACACCGCGAGCGGTCCGCTCGCGACCGAGATCGCCAACCTCCTCGCCAGCGGCGACCCGCGCTTCGGCATGCCGGCGAAGGAAGTCATGCTGGCGCGCAATCTTGATGAGGTGAAAGCATGGCTGACGCCGCAGTTAGCCAATGGCGCGCTCGAGGTCGCGCTCGTCGGCGATTTGGACATCGAAGCTACCATCGCCGCCGCCGCGCAGACCATTGGCGCTCTTCCACCGCGCGACGCGAAGCCGGCGCTCGCGGAGTTGAAAAAAATCGCCTTTCCTGCGGAACCTTTCGCGAAGGATTACCTGATCGATTCTGCGATTCCAAAAGGCTCGGTGCTCCTCTACTGGCCGACCGATGACGCGCTTGATGTCCATCGGAACCGCCGCCTGAACCTCCTCGCGGCCGTCTTCGGCGATCGTTTGCGCGTGAAAGTGCGCGAGGAAATCGGCGGCACCTACAGCCCACGCACGGGAAGCAACGCCAGCGACACGTTCCCCGGTTACGGTTATCTCGCGGCCAACATCGACGTCGATCCGCCGACCGCCGCAAAGATGTCCGAGCTGGTCATCGGAATCGCGGACGACCTCGCGCAAAACGGTATCACCGCGGACGAACTCAACCGCGCCCGGCAGCCGCTGCTCACCGCGCTCAAGGAATCGCTGCGCAACAACGGCTATTGGCTTTCCAACGTCCTCTCGCGCGCGCAGGAAAAACCGGAGATGCTCGATTGGGCGCGTTCCCGCCAGGCGGATATTGAAGGGATCACCACCGAAGAACTCAGTGAGCTCGCGAAAAAATACCTGGGCCACACGCGCGCATCCCGGGCGACCATCCTTCCGGCGACAACAGCGCCCGCGGCGCCCGTGGCTGCGGCTAACGACAAGTAGCGTTGCTTGTTCGCCAGGGTGATCGAGCGTAGGCCGTGGCCGGAGAACGCATCGTTATCGCGGGTGGCGGCGCGGCCGGATTCTTCGCCGCGATTGCCTGCGCCCAGGCGCGTCCGGAAAACGAGGTCTGCATCCTTGAGCGCGGATCGCAATTCCTCACCAAGGTGCGCATCTCCGGCGGCGGACGCTGCAACGTCACGCACGCCGCCCTGGATGCGCGCGCGTTTGCTTCTCGTTATCCGCGTGGTGAAAAGGTGCTGCTCGGTGCACTCCATCGGTTCTCGCCAGAAGACACGGTGGAATGGTTTCAGCGACATGGCGTGCGCCTGAAGACGGAAGGAGATGGCCGTATGTTTCCGGTGACCGATTCGTCCGGCACGGTGATCGATTGCCTGATGTTCGAAGCGCAGACTGCGGGCGTCCGATTGCTCGCGCGCAAGGGAATCGAGAAGGCCCGGAAAATCGGCGGCGCATTCGAACTGACGCTTTCCGATGGAAGCACGATGTCCTGCGATCGTTTGCTCCTTGCCACCGGCGGGGCGCGTGACAGCGAGTGGACCGCAAATCGCGGAATCTTTCGGTCACACGCATCGAGCCACCGGTGCCTTCGCTTTTTTCCCTTCATGTCGCAACGGATTGGCTGCGCAAGCTGCCCGGAGTTTCAGTTCCGGAGGTCGAGCTCACCGTTCCCGGGAACCAACTTGCGTGAACGCGGGCCGCTCCTGATCACGCACAATGGCGTGAGCGGTCCGTCTGTTCTCCGACTGTCCGCCTGGGGTGCAAGAGAGCTTGCGCGCTGCGATTACAAATTCACTCTTCGGATCAACTGGCTTCCTGAAATGAATGCGGAAACGATCGCCGCAGAATTACAATCCCGTCGAATGACGCAAGCGAAGAGACAGGTCGCGTCGTCGCCGATCGCTCCCCTGCCCGCCCGACTATGGGAGCAACTCGTGATCGCGGCCGGAATCCCGCGCGCAACAATTTCGAACACACTCACCCGCGCGCACTCGCTTGCTCTCGTTAGGCTTCTGACCGCGAGCGAATTCCCGGTGGAAGGAAAATCATTGAACAAAGATGAATTCGTCACCTGCGGCGGAGTGCGACTCTCGGAAGTGAATTTCAAAACCATGGAAAGCCGGCTGGTGCCGCATCTTTACTTCGCGGGCGAGCTGCTCGATATCGATGGCATTACCGGCGGTTTCAATTTCCAGTCAGCGTGGAGCACGGGATGGATCGCGGGACGGGCGATGGCTGATGCGGAGACACTCGTTAGGGCATGAAACGACAAAACGATCAGGTTCAGGGTGCGGCGGTCGCCGAAGTCCGGCAGGTCTATGCGGATCTGGCCGAACGCCCGATCGAACGCAACTGTGTTCGCCTGCAGGAATGCTGCCACTTCAAGCTCACCGGGAGAACTCCCTTCCTGACCAAAGGGGAAGCCGTTCTGGCGGCGAGAGCGCTCCGCGCGACTGGACGCAAGCATTTGCCAGCTGCGGCCGGTGGGATGTGCCCATTGCTGGAGACGAAGAGTGGCAGTTGTTTGATCTACCAGGATCGACCGTTTGGTTGCCGCACCCATTTTTGCCCGACCGCGGGCGGACCGTATGCGCGACGTGAGGTCGCAGACTTGATTCATCGGTTGGAACAAATCGATTCCGATCTGGGCGGCGATGGGGCGAGCGCTCTACCGCACGCTGTCGCGGAAGCGCTGAGACAATTGCGTTGATGAAACGCGGCGTTCTCGCGTTTTTACTCGCGATCGCGACAGCCGCGTCAGCGCATGCGGCTCTGGACCCAACGTCAGTCCGCGCCGCGGCCGCGTATTCCGCGAGCCATCGCGGCGAGTCACTTCTCGTTCTCCAGGCTGGCAAAACTCTGTATGAGAGCGGCGCAAATTCGGCGCACAAGATCTACAGCGGGACGAAGGCCTTTTGGTGTCTGGCCGCGCTTGCCGCGGCTCAAGATGGTTTGCTCAGCCTGGACGATCGCGTGGCGGATACGATCCCGGCCTGGCGAGATGATCCGCGCAAGGCGCGCGTGACGATCCGGCAGTTGCTCGATTTTTCCTGCGGGCTCGATCCCGGTTTTCGCCTGCATAACGATGATCCCGGAGATCGGGACGCGATCGCGCTCCGACTCCCCATGGTGGCTGATCCCGGCACTGCGTTCATCTACGGGCCGAGTTCATTGCAGGTGTTTCACGCGGTCCTGAAGGCGAAGCTGCATGGCCAGCCACCACGCGAATATCTCGAGCGCCGGGTGTTGCGTCGGCTTGGGCTTGGCCGGCAACGTTACCTGCAGGATCGAGCCGGCAATCCGCTGCTCGCGTCCGGCTGGATGCTTAGCGCCAGGCAATGGGCGAAGCTCGGCCAGCTTGTTCTGAACGATGGGGCACCGGTGATTTCCGCGAACTCACTCGCCCAGTCCTGGCGTGGCTCGGCCGCGAACAGAGCTTACTCGTTAGGCTGGTGGAATAATCGGGCCGCGCCGGACGGGCGCGAATTCGATTTTGAAGAAATGTTGATCTCGAAATGGTCCGCTCAAGACTGGAACCAGGCCTGCATTTGTCGCGACGCGCCGAGCGACCTGATCATGTGCGTCGGTTCGCTTCATCAGCGGCTTTACGTGCTGCCTTCGCTTGATCTCGTGATCGCGCGCCACGGCAACGGCGGCTCATTTTCGGACGCGCGTTTCCTGCGCCTCATCCTCGGGCGTGACCGGTAGAGCCTTCATCACCGGAGGCATTTTCGACGGCCGGCGCAGCTCCACCAGGCGTGGCCAGCATGAGCATGCCTTCTTCTTTCTGCCAGTGATAACCAAAGGCAAATCCCAACGGCGAAGGCGGATTTTGTTGATAAACCGCGAGGAGATCCGGTTGGGTATACTTCGCAAAGTCGGTTCGATGCGGGACGTAGCGACCATAGCAGTGGACATCCCACCCTTTGGGAAAAGCGCGGAGCGGGATCCCGGAATCGTCCTGCAAAATGACGCGGCTGTGTTCGAAGAGGAAATTGCGCACACCGTTGAAGCCGTCGCCATGCATCAGGAATGAGGCGGCCTTGAGCAAGCTGAGACCCGGCCCGCGCGCGGCACACCATTTCAGAAACGAACTGCTCCCATTGCCTGACAGATCGGTCTTGAAATAATAGAGCGTCTGCGCTTGCGCGCGCGCCGGGTCGCGAAACGTAATCTTGACTCCGGCCGCCGGGCTGCTTGACCGGCGTGACCTCGAGCACGCTGTAGCCGAGACGCGCGAGAAAGACGTAGAGAATCGGCAGCGTGCCGGCGACACCATCGCGGCCGAGCTCCGCGCGCATATCCTTGGTGATGAAGTATTGGAAACGCAGGATGCTGCTCATCGAGCCGCGCAACGCGGACAGATCGACGGCGAGTCTTCAGGCGGCAGAAGGGCGAGATCCGGCACTTGCCCGACCGGTTCGAGGCCGGCCAGAATGTACGTGCTGGCGTAAGGAAAGAAGATGTTGGCGTAGAGAAAATCGGGGCCGGCAAACATGTAATACATGGTGCCGGTGCTGCGAAAATAAGGCGCCGCGTTGGTCCACATCCATTCGCGAATCGGCACGATTTGTTGCGCTTGTTTTCTTGCCCATGCTTCGTCCATCTCGCGCGCGTGCTGCTGCCAGCCGGGCGTCGCCATGAGCGGAGCGAGCGCGCCATTCACCGGCAGGCCGGCGAGGAAACGAGCCGTCTCGTCAACCGTTACCGGGCTCTGCGCGAACGCCGAGCTCACGGCAAACACGAGCGGCCAGAGCGGGCGAAGTTTCATGACGCAAGGCGAATTTCCGCAGGCGTGGTCTTCGGCGAAAGAAAATAGATCACGAGCCCGAGCAGCGTCGTTGCCAGACCGAGAAGAGATGGTCCGCGCGTGGATGGATTGGAGAGCAGGTTCACTAACATCCATGTGCTGATCGCGAGAAAAATCAGCGGTGTCACCGGATAACCCCAGACTTTGTAAGGCCTCGGCAGATCGGGTTGTCGCCAGCGCAGGACAAAGACGCCGAAGACGGTCAGGGTCGAGCAAAGAGTGAGGCTGAACTGGACGTAATTGACCACGGCCTGGAAGGTGGCGGTGAGCAGCATCACGTTCACGATGACGAACTGCGTGAGGATCGCATTCACCGGGATGCCGCGGCTGTTCCGTCGCGCGAGCCGATGCAAGACCCGCAGATCTTCCCCCATGGCAACCGTCACGCGCGGACCGATCCACATCATCGCGCTCACGGTCGAAATCAAGCCGAGGCAGATGAACAAGGTCACAATCCGGCCGCCCGCATCACCGAAAATGTGTGCACCTGCGATGAGTGCGACTTGCTGTTTGCCGACCATTTCGGCGATCGGTGTGGTGCGCAGAAAAGCCGTGTTCAGGCCAACATACAAGAAACGTGACGAGGAGCGTTCCTAACCCGACGGAGAGTGGAATGTTTCGCGCCGGATTTCGGATTTCGCTCGTAATATAGGTGGACGCATTCCAGCCCGAATAGGCGTACATGACCCAAAAGAGGCTGACCGCGAACGGCGTGCTCACGATCAGTCCGGCATCGTTTTTCACCGGGAAGAACGAGATGGGTTGTGTTCCGATAATTGAGAAACCCGCGACGATGATCACGACGATCAGCCCGACCTTCAGGAGCGTTGATCCGATTTGAAATGCGCTGCCGAGCCGCAGATCGAGCAGCAAAACGAAGGTCGTGATCCAAACCACGGCAAGACCCCAGAGCAGCGGGTTCGTTCCAGGAATAATCTCGGCGAGGTAGGTGCCAAATGGCATCGCCGCGATTGCCACCGGCGCAGAGAAACCAACCGTGCCGGAAACCCAGCCTGCAAGGAAACCGAGCGAGGGATGATAGATTTCGCGCAGGAAATTGTATTCGCCGCCGGAACGCGGAAGGGCGGCTCCGAGTTCCGCATAGGAGAGAGCGCCGCACATGGCACAAATGCCGCCGACCACCCAGAGCGCGGTGATGGCGAAGCCGCTCGGCAAATCGCCGACCTGAAACCCGAGACTGGTGAAGATGCCGGTGCCCACCATGTTCGCGATCACGATGCACGTCGCGGTGAGCAGCGAGATGCGCTGTGCGTCAGTGGCTGACGAACGCCGATTCATCGGGGGCATCGCAAAGATGTTTCGGCTCTCGCTGGCCGATTGCGCGGATATTTCGGACCTTACGCCGCGGTCTCGAGTTCTCGGCGGGAGATCCCGCGCAGCTCGAACAATCGGATCAGCGTCTCTTCGATGAGATTGTTCGGACACGACGCGCCCGCGGTAATGCCGACGACGAGCGGACCCGCGGGCAGCCAGTTGCTCGCGATGACTTCCTGCCGCTGGTGCAGGTCGTAGTGGAGGATTTCCTTTTCCGAGAGCAGGCGCGAAGCGTTGCGGACGAAGTAGGTCGGCAATTTCTCCTCGCCCATTTCCGCGAGGTGCGAGGTGTTGGAGCTATTGTAACCGCCGACCACGAGGAGCAGATTCATCCGGCACGTCGAGCAACTCGCGCAACGCATCCTGCCGTTCCTGGGTCGCGCCGCAAATCGTGTCGAAGAAGCGGAAATTCTTCGCGGCCGCTTCGGCTCCGTCGCGATCGATGATCGCCTGCCGGATGCGACGCTGCACTTCCTCCGTTTCGCCGCGCAGCATCGTGGTTTGATTGGCCACGCCGACGGTGCGCAAATGCAGATCGGGATCAAAGCCGGGCGAATGCGCGTTCTGAAATTTCTCCAGAAACTCCTGCTTTGTCTCCGCCGTGCCGGATGTAATCGCAGACGTAATCCGTCTCCGCCAGGGTCAAGACGACCAGGTAATGTCCCTTGCCGTCGCCCAGCGCGCGCGAGCTGGTCGCCTTGGTTTCTTCGTGTTCGGCTTTGCCGTGAATGATGGAGGTGACGGATTCGCTGGCGTATTTGCGCACCCGCTTCCAGACGCTCATGACGTCGCCGCAGGTCGTGTCCACGATCTGGCAACCGCGTTCCTTGATCTGCTGCATGGTTGCGACCTCGGTGCCGAAGGCTGGCACGATCACGACATCCTCCGGTCGCAAATCCGCGATGTCCGCTTCCTTGTTCTGCCCCATCAAATTCTTGATGCCTAACGAGCGAATCTGCTCGTTGACCTCGGGATTGTGAATGATCTCGCCCAGAATGAAGAGCCGGCGCCCCTTGAAAACCTTGCCGGCCGCGTAGGCCAGATCGATCGCGCGCTCGACCCCGTAACAAAATCCGAATTGCTTCGCCAACCGAACCGTGATGTCACCCACCGTCAGGATGCCGCCGTTGCGACGAATCTTGTCAACAATGTCGCTCCGGTAGTGCGACTCGACCTGTTCCTGCACTGCGGTCATCACCTCCGGCGTGCGGAGGTTCACTTTCTGGCGCGCCGGCACGGCCGCAATTGGTGAAGCAGGTGTGCTCATGCTGCTAAAGGGACACCCGATCGCCGAGCACATTCCAGTGCCAAGCGCCCCACTCCGCCTTCGAGTTTCTTTTTCTCCCCGAGGGAAAATTAGCCGTCGACGAGGAGCGGCCCGGGAGGATCGGTGAACCAGCTTGGCGACATCATCTGCGATCGTGGCGGATCCGGGTCGCGGCTCTGATCGAGTTTGCGGACCTGGCTGCCGTACTTGGAGTCTTCGGGAAGGGATGTCGCAATATGCACGGGCGTGCCAATTCTCACCAGCGCGAAGAGCCGGGCCGCGGCTTCTCGATGCAGCCGGACGCAGCCGTGGGTGTGCGGATAGGGATGGACAAATCCTTCGTGGAATCCATAGGCGGGCTTGAATTCACACCAGTAAGCCATCGGATAGCCGGCATCGGGCTCGCTGACGCGGCGTTTGGTCTTGTTCTTGTCGATGATGGTGAAATTGCCCGTCGGGGTCGCCGCGCCAGGTTTGCCCACGTTGCCCTGAACCGCCATCAGAAGGCGATCGCCTTCCATGACGTAAACGTTCTGGGTGGAGAGGGAGAGCTTCACGACCACCTTGGAAGGATCCTTCGGGCGATAGGCGGTGACGTGGTAAGACCCGCCGCTCTGGGGCGCTGTTTCGCAACTGGTCAATAGGGTGCTGGAGGTGAGAGCAGCCAGCAAGAAGAGTCGAGGGAGTAGTCGCATAGGTGTGGATATTGGAAAGCGCATGCGAGATGATTTGTCAACGCCGCAACTGGGTGCGGGCGTTACAAATGGGTGCCGGTTTGCGATGCGGGCCTTGGCGCCAGGTTGCGCTGCCGTTCGGCCGCCTTCGCCGCGGCGGCATCGGCCGCCGAGGCAGGCGCCGTCGTTTCCTTGGCAGCATCAAGTTCGGCCTTGGTCGGCGGCTTTGGCGGTTGCTTGTGAGTCTGGGAACCTATTCTGACCACCTGGCCGTTGACATATTTGTAGCCATCAGGATGGGTCCAGACGCCGTTCGCCACCGACCATCTCCCACCGGCCGATGATGTTGTCGCAGCGTGCGCCGTCGATTTTTTTGCTGAGCCGTGTTTCGCGGTTTGCTTCTTTGTCGTCTTCGTTCCCACGTTCTCGTCGGATGAATGCTGTGAGCCCGGCGGTGTTGGCGTTGGATCCGCTTTGAGGGTGGCGAGGGCGAAGCTGGTAGAGATGAAGGATAAGAAAATGATTCGGAGCATGGTGATTTGGGGATTTACGGTTCGCGCCAGGGCCAATCTCGACGGGGATCGTCGTTCTACAGGAATCTGGCGAATCAGGAGTCTCTGGATGAAATCTGCCGAAGGATGCACTGAGTTGCGCAATTGGCGGCACACATATTCAACGCGCGATAATCTAGAAAGGCCCGAACGACGGTCCAATTCTTTTTTACGCATGAGCCACAAAACCTAGCCAGCGAGATCAGATGGAGGCGGGTGGAACGGGCGCCGTTTCCTCACGCGCGGTTCGAGCAGCGAGGAGCTTGCGAAAATGCGGCGACTCGTTTGCGTAATCCGGATAGCGTCCGCGCACGCCGGGCGGCCGGTAGCGCCAATGCTTATACATCCACAACCACGGCGCCGGGTTTCTCCTAACGACCGGTTCAAAGCAGTCCCAGCATGCTTGAGCGATGTCCCGATTGCTCGCGTCCGGCGGCAACTGGAGCGCGGGATGCAGAACCAGGCGATAGCGGCCACCCGGGAGCGGTTCACAGTGCGTCGGAATAATCGGGGCACCGGTTCGCCGGTGAAGCCAGGCATGGGCGAAGGTCACACAGGTTTCCAGGCCGAAGCAGGTAATCGGCACACTCGGGAGTTTTGCCGAAACCGTGAGATCGACCGCGAGGGTCACGCTGCGCGCGGCGCGCAACGCTTTGTATAAACGCAGGAGCGCGCCTTCCCGCCGGATCGTCTGATGGCCGGACACTTCGCGCAGTTGGTTGAAGGTGGCGTTGAGAAGCGGGTTCTTGAACGCCTGCGTGACCACCGTGCACTTGAGTCCACTCAAACCGAGCGCGAGCGCGATCCACTCAAATCCCCCGTAGTGCAGGCACGCGAAGATTGCTCCCTCGCACGCGCCGCGTTCACCTTTCAGCCGCTCCACGTCCGCAAGGTCAAATATCCTGGTGAAGTTTTCGTGCGTCAGGCGTGGGCTCCAATAGAGGTCCGCCATGGCCCGCGCAAATTGCTGGTACGATTGCCTAACGAGCTGTTTTCGCCGGCCGGGAGAGAGCTCGGAGCCAAACGCCGCCTCGAGATTTTGCTCCGCGACCCGCCGCCCTGGCCGGTGAAAGCAGGATGCAAGCAATCCAAGCCCATCCGCCAGCAAATGGCAGATCCGCCGGGGCAGGCGCGGCACAAGTGCAGCCAGTCCTCGAACCACCAGCCACTCGGCGCGATGCCGAATTGCTTTCCCGGGAGAGTTCATCGAACGCGCCGCACGGAACGAGGCGCCGTGTCCGGTTGGCGCCCGCGCGCGATCTGGATCGGCACGCGATCGAGCTTGGCATAGTTCGACCGCGCGGCGATCTGATCGAACTCGAGAGATTCCTGCGCGTAAAACGGATAGGCCCGCTGCGCGCCGGTCGGCCTGTAGCGCCAGTGTTTGTACATCCAAAGCCACGGCGCGGGGTTCTTGCGCACTATCGGTTCGAACGCATCCCAACAGGCCTGCGCGATCTCTTCGTGCGTGGCGCCTTTCGCGGGCCGCAAGGTTGGCAGCGTGACCACTCGGTAGCGCCCACCGGCCAGCGGTTCGCAATAGATGGGCACCAGCGGGACGCCCGTTCGCTCCTGCAGCCAGGCATGCGCGACGGTGACGATCGTCTTCAGGCCAAAGCATTCGATGACCACAGTGGGATGGTGCGGCGGCAGGGTAGTATCGACGAGCAACGCGACCCGCCCTTTTTTGCGCAAGGTCTTGTAGAGCCGGATGATCGCGCCTTCGCGCGAAACCGTGACGTGCCCGGATTGCTCGCGCAGTTTCTGGAAGAAAGAATCAAGCAACGGATTCTTGAATTCCTGAGTGGTAATGTCGCAGGGATAACCGAGCCAGCCGGTGGCCAGGCCGAGCCATTCGAAATTGCCATAGTGAAATGTGCCGACCACGCAGCTGTTAGACGGAGCGATGTCCGCCTGAGACCGTTCGACGTTCTGAAACTCGATGTAATCCCGGAAATTTTCCTGGCTCAGAGCGCGGACTCCAAAACAGGTCGAGCATGGTGCGGGCGAAATGTTGATATGATTCGCGCACGATCTGCTCGCGGCGTGCGGGAGAAAATTCTTCGCCGAATGCCGCCTTGAGATTGCTCAAGGCCACTCGCCGTCCCGCGCGGTCGAAAGTCGCCGCGAGCCTCCCGGCGGCTCCAGCGAGCTGGTAGCAGGCGTTCCGCGAGAGCAACGGCACCACCTTCAGCGCAGCCATCAACGCGAGCCACTCGAGCCGGTACCGCACTCGCTTCCACAGAGCCTTCACGCGCGCAGCTTAAGCAATCTTCTCGACCGCCGCGAGCGTGAGGGCAAAGTAGGCGCAATGAAACGCGCGGTCGTCCTCTTGAGCGGCGGACTCGATTCCGCCGTCACGCTGGCGATTGCCCGCGCAGAAGGCTTCGAGTCGTACGCACTTTCGTTCGATTACGGGCAGCGGCATCGGATTGAAATCGAGTCAGCCCGGCAGGTCGCCGCATCGCTCGGCGCGCGCGCGCATCGCGTCGCGCAAATCGATCTGCGGATCTTCGGTGGCTCTGCGCTCACGGATGAAATCGCCGTGCCGCAGGGACGGTCCGTGGATGAGATGAGCGAGGGAATTCCCGTCACCTACGTTCCCGCGCGCAACACCATCTTTCTTTCCTATGCGCTCGCGTGGGCCGAGGTCCTCAACTGCACCGACATTTTCATCGGCGTGAATGCGGTCGACTACAGCGGTTATCCGGATTGCCGGCCGGAATTCCTGCGCGCGTTTGAAGATCTGGCCGCGCTCGCGACGAGAGCCGGTGTTGACGGCGCGCGTTTTGAAATCCGTGCTCCTCTGCTTCATCTCTCGAAAGCGGATATCATCCGCAAGGGCGCCAGCCTGGGCGTCGATTTCGCGCTCACCCATAGTTGCTACGATCCACCTTCCGAAGGAGGAGCCTGCGGTCGTTGCGATTCCTGCCTGCTGCGGCTGAAAGGATTTCAGGAAGCCGGTCTCGTTGATTCGATCCGCTACGCCGCGAAATGAAACGACTACTCGCCGTCTTCGAACTTACCGTGCCCGAGCAGCGCGCGGTCGTTGTACTCTTGAGCATTCTGATTGCGCTCGCCGCGGCGAAAACGTATCGAGCCGACAAGCTGTCGCGGGTACCGGCGACAGCTCAGCCCTCGCCCAGCCCAGGGATTCTTCCGTAGCCGACAAAGGTCGGCGTGCGGCCTTCGCGGTTCGCGCCCGAAGGCGATAGCTTGAAGTCGAAGACGCCGACGCCATAGCGCGATTCGCCGTGATAAACGCGGCCGTCGCTCGCGCCGACCATGATCCGCAGGTTCGATTTCTTTTCGCGCCCGAGGTAGATCATCGTGTGGGTGATCGGTGGATCTTTCTCGGCGTCGTAGGTACCGGTCCAGAAAAGCAGATCGCCCGGCTTCAGCTCATCCAGTTCAAACGTGCTGTCGTTCCGGCTGAGCACGGCCTGAAATTTCCCCGCTTTCCGCACCCAGGAATACTGACCACTCGCGTCTCGCGGCACGTCGTTCAGACCGTTTTGCGTGAGCACGTAGTAGATGAAACCGGAGCAATCCATGCCGCCGCTGTCCGGATCGGCGGAGCCGTATTTGTATGCGAGATTTCTCGTCGTTAGGGCGAGCGCTGCATCGATCACCTTTCGCACTTCGGGCGAATACTTATCGATGCCGATGATGTCGTTAGGCGAAACGGTTGCACCGGGCGCCTGCAACTTCTTGGGGGTGGCAGTCGGGCTTGGACTTTCTTCCGGGCTGGGCGAAACGCTTGGTGACGGACTCGGGGTCACACTTGGCTCGGGCGAAGGCGACGGTTTCTTCTTGTGTTTGGACTTTGGGAGAAGGTGACGGCGAACTCTTTGTTTTCGGCTTCGGGGATGGCGTTTCGGACGCGTCGGGAGTCGGACTGGGCGTGGGACTTTTCTTCGCCGAGGCGCTTTTCTTTTTCGGTGAAGGGCTCGGCGAGGGTTCCGGAGTCGGTTTCTTTTTTGCCGAAGCAGTCGGCGAAGGCGTCGGTGACGGCTCCTTCTTGGAGGACGCCTTTCGCTTCCTCGGGGACGGCGTCGGTGTCGGTTCGAAGATCCGCTTGATCTTCGTCCCGAGATCCTCTTCGCCGCGGGCCAGACGCGCCACCCCGCCCGTGATCAACGCGCAGGCGAACAGGACAGGCAGGGCCAGGCTCGTCGCGCGCAAACTCAACGCGCCAATTCCTGCAGCACCGCCTTGTTCAAGCGAATTCCGGCTTCGAAATTTTCCAGCGGAAAGTTCTCGTTAGGCGAGTGCGCCCGGCAATCCGCCAGCGCGAGCCCGAGGAGCAAGGTTTCGACGCCGAGGATAGTGCGGAACTGCGAGGTGATCGGAATGCTGCCGCCTTCGCGAATCAGCGCCGGTTCCTTGCCATTGAACGCTACCCGCAAGGCGCGTTGCGCCGCCTGTCCGACGGCGGAATGCGGATCGGTCAGATACCACGGGCCGCTGTGGCCGTCGGTCATTTCCAACGTCACACCGGGCGGAAGATGTTTCCGCAAATGCGTCTTCGCCAGTTCCAGGATCTCTTCGCCGATCCTGATTCGGCACGAGGCGAAAGGTGAGCTTCGCCATCGCATGGCTGGCGATGACCGTCTTCGTCCCCTGCCCTTGATAGCCGCCGCCGATCCCGTTGATCTCCGCCGTCGGCCGCGCCCAAAGTCGCTCGAGCGTGCTGTAGCCTTCTTCGCCGAAGAGCGCCGGCGAGCCAGTTTCGTCGAGAATTTCCTTGTCGCCATCGACCGGCAATTTGCGCCAGGCCTCGCGCTCCCAATCTTCGAGCGGCTTCACCTGCATCGTAGAAGCCTGCGATCGCGACGCGCCCTTTCTCGTCGTGCAAGGTCGCGAGCAACTGCGCGAGCGCGGTGATCGGGTTCGCCACCGCGCCGCCAAACATCCCGGAGTGCAGATCCATCTTTGCGCTCGTCACCTTCAGTTCGAGCGCGGTCACGCCGCGCAGGCCGTAGCTCAAAGTCGGCGTGCCTTTCGCGATCATGCCGGTATCGGAAACGACCACCACGTCGCAGCGCAGCGCGTCGAGATTCTGCGAGAGAAAATTGCCCAGGTTGCCGCTGCCGATCTCTTCCTCGCCTTCGATGATGAGGTGCAGATTAACCGGCAGATCGCCGTCTTTCTCGATCGTCTCCTGGATGCCGAGGATGTGCGCGAGGATCTGACCTTTGTTGTCGGTCGAACCGCGCGCAAAGACGTAGCCATCTTTCAACACCGGCTCGAACGGCGGCGAATCCCAAAGCTCGAGCGGATCGGGCGGCTGCACGTCGTAGTGTCCGTAAATCATCACCGTCTTGCGGCCGGGCTGATGTTTGTTTTTCGCCCAGACAACCGGATGGCCCGGCGTCGGCATCGAGCTTCGCTTCCAAGCCGATCGCGGTCAGTTTTTCCACCAGCCAATGCGCGCATTCAGTGACCTTTTCTGTGTAGGCCTCGTCGGTCGAAACGCTCGGGAACCGGAGGAAGTGATAATAATCTTCGAGATGACTTGCGCGCATGCGGTGACGTTAGACACGTTCTCCGCCTTTTGCTATTGGCATTGAATGCCTGGCAAATCCGCGGTCACCGTTGCACCTCAAAATCCCGATGCGCAAGCTCGTGCGCGCGATCGGTGTATCCGGCGCTGACCGCCAACATCGTCAACTCGACCATCGGCGCCGGCATCTTCGCGCTGCCGGCAGTGGTCGCGGCCCAGATTGGGGCCGCCGCGCCCCTCGCCTACCTGATCTGCGCCGGCGCGATGTGCCTTTTCGTGAGCGCGTTCGCCATGGCCGGCAGCCGCGTGTCCCTCACCGGTGGGCTCTACGCCTATGTCGAAGTCGCGTTCGGCAGCTACTTCGGTTTTCTGGCCGGAGCGCTTTATTTCCTCACCGCCATCCTCGCCATTTCCGGGATCGTGAGTTTAACCGCGGCTTCCGTCGGCGGATTGATTCCCGCCCTGGCCACACCGGCTGGGCGATTCGTGGTCACTCTTGGCGATCCTTCTCTTTCTGGCGACCATCAACGTTCGCGGCGTCAGTGTCGGCGCGCGGGCCGTGGAAACGGTTACGATCCTGAAGCTGGCCCCGTTGTTGATCTTCATCATCGCGGGAATTTTCTTTCTCCGGCCGTCGGCGCATGGCCTGGCCCGGCTGGCCGCCGGGCGACCACCTGGGGCGCAGCGTGCTGCAACTGCTCTTCGCTTTCGTCGGGGTCGAAGTCGCGCTCGTGCCGAGCGGCGAAGTGAAGAATCCGGCGCGCACGGTTCCGCGCGCGATCTTTACCGCGCTTGCCCTAACGACTGTGCTTTACATCGCTGATTCAATTTGTCGCACAAGGTTCGCTCGGCCCCGAGCTTGGCTCCGCGCGGCGACGAGGCTCTGGCCCAGGCCGCCGCGCGTTTTCTGGGAAACGCCGGCCGAATCCTGATGCTCATCGGTCTGACCGTTTCCGCCTTCGGCTTTATCGCGAGTGACATTCTCAGCTCGCCGCGCATCATTTTCGCGTTCGGTCGCGACGGCTTCCTGCCACGCTGGTTCGCCCAGGTGCATCCGCGGTTTCACACGCCGCACGTCGCCATTATGACCTACGCGGCGATCGCGTGCGTCCTTTCCTACAGCTCCTCATTTCAAAAACTCGCCGTCCTCTCCAACATGGCGGTGCTGCTGCTCTACATTCTCTGCTGCCTCGCCGCTCTGCGTCTTGAAGCGGCGCGATGTCCGCGGTGACGGCACCCCGTTTCACATTCCTGGGGGCGACTTAATCCCGGTCGCCGCCATCCTGGTCATCATGTGGATCATGGCGCATGCGACACGGGACGAGTTCGCCGTCACCGGCATCGCCCTTGTGGTCGCGTCGCTTCTGTACTTCCTCCGTCAGGTGCTGGTAAAAGGACGGACGAACGGGTAAGCCACAATATCTGGGTGTCGCGAACGCCGCCCGCCCCGCTATCTGGTATTATTTGCTTGCCCACACCGGGCAATCAGTCGTTATTTCAGGCCGACGCACGACGTCACCCCTTCATGCATCTCAAATCTCTCGAACTTATCGGGTTCAAGTCATTTGCTGACAAAACCATCTTCGAGTTCCACGAAGGCGTTACTGCGGTCGTCGGCCCGAACGGCTGCGGCAAATCCAACGTGCTCGACGCCGTCCGCTGGGTCCTCGGCGAGCAATCCGCCAAAGCGCTGCGCGGCGGCGAAATGGCCGACGTTATTTTCAGCGGGACTGATTCCCGCAAGCCGCTCGGCTTCGCGGAAGTCTCGCTCACCTTCACCGATTGCTCGCAGGAGCTCGGGATCGACTGGCACGAAGTGCGCGTGACCCGGCGCGTCTACCGCGATGGCAACTCGGATTACCTGCTGAACAAGACCATCTGCCGGTTGCGCGACATCCAAAGCCTCTTCGCCGATACCGGCGTGGGCCGCAGCGCCTACTCCATCATGGAGCAGGGCAAGATTGACCTCATCCTCAGTTCGCGGCCGGAAGATCGACGCACGGTTTTCGAAGAAGCGGCCGGGATCACAAAATACCAAGGCCAAAAGAAGGAAGCGCTCCGCAAGCTCGAAGCGACGGAAGCCAATCTTCTGCGCATCGGCGACATCATCAAAGAGGTGAAGCGCCAGATCGGTTCGCTCCAACGGCAGGCCGGGAAGGCGCGGCGTTATCAGGCTTTGCTCGCCGATTTGCAGGTCCTCGACACGCATCAGTCGCGCCGCAAACTCGAAGAACTCGAGGGTGAATTGGAGCGCTGTCGCGCAGAGATCACGCGCTTTGAGGAATCAGAACGCGCGACCCTGGCCAGGATCGAATCGAGCGAGAATGAACTCGCGCAGAAGCGCGGCGAGTTGGATGCGATCGATGCGCGAATTGGCGATGCGCGGGCCGCGGTCCAGTCGTTGCAAAGTGACATGTCCGGCCATCGCAGCCGGATCGAATTCAACCGGCAGCGCGCACAGGAGATTGGCGAGCTGATCGAGCGGTACACGCAGGACGTCACCGCAGCAGAAGCCAGGCGCTCCGAGCAGGCGACCCACATCCAGGAAGCTGACGCGCTCATCGAGCGGACGACGCACCTGTTGGAAGCGAAGCAGAAAGAGCTGGCGGAGTTGACCGCAAAGTCCTTCGCCCTCCGCACAGAACGAGCGGAGCGCGAGACAGAGCTGCAAACTTTGCAGATCGCGCTCACCAAGGCCGAGAACCGAATCCTCAGCTTCGGCGACGATCTTGCCGGGACGAAGACCCGGCGCGACGCAACGCTTTCGCGGATCTCGGAATTGGGCGCTGAAATCGGACAGGCCACCGCCGCGCGTGATGAAGCACAGGTCGCGGTCGATCGCGCGCGCAGGACGCGATCGACGCGGAACAACAAACAGTCGAGAACCTTTTCAACTCCTTGCACGCGGCTGAAGAACGGTTGAGAGCTGATCAACAATCGCTGGCCGACGAGGAGAAGGAAGCCTTCCGGATCGAACGAACCGCGGCTGAAAAACAATCGCGGCTCGAGATTCTGCGGCAGCTCAATGAGGAAGGCGAAGGCCTGGCCAAAGGTTCGCAGGCGGTCCTACAGGGATTGGATGATCCGGAGCGCATCCGGCCGGCGCTCGCCGGCGCGCTTGTCTCCCACCTCGATGTCGATCGCGATTACATCCCGGCACTGGAAGCGGCGTTCGGTCGCAACATGCATGCGGTCGTGCTGCAGGATGCCGGATTGGCGACGGAGATTCTGCGCAGCGTGGTCAGCGGAAATCTCGGCCAGGCGGCGCTCGCCCTGCCGGAGCTGACCGCGATCGCGACCGACGATCACCTGGTCGATCTTGCCGCAAGGAGCGATCGCGTGGGCGATCGACAAACTCGACGCGCCAGCCACGATCGCTCCACTCGTTAGGCGTTTGCTTCGCGGAGTCGCCATCGTGGCCGATCTCGAGACCGCCCTGCGCCTCAAAAAGGAACACCCGGTTTTGCAATTCGCTACCATCGCGGGCGAATTCATCTCGACCGCGGGGGTGATTTTTGGCGGCACGGCCAACGCTCAAACCGAGTCGCTTCTCGGCCGCAAAGTCTTGATCAGCGAAACCGCGGCCGAGCTCGCGCACTTGGAGAAGGAACTTTCGACGGTCTCGCAAGCGACGCAAGAAAGCGAACGCTGCCGTCGCACTCGCCCAGCAAACGCTGGAGGAAGCACGCCGCCGGCATCAAGCCGCTCATCTCAGCCAATCGAATTCGGCCGCGCAAATTCTGCTCTTGAACCATCAGCTGCGCGCGGCGGAGGAAAAGCTCCGGCAAGTGCAAAGCGAGCGCACCACTCTGGAACAACAGACGACCAGCGCCGACGAACGCATTGCCCAACTCGAAGAGGAGCTGACCGCGTTGACCGCGTCGGTTTCCGAGCAGCAGGCGCGCAGGGCAGCCGCATCCGAAGCGAGCGCGCAGGCGCGCCTGCATGAAGAGGAAACGACGGAGTCACTCCAGAGCTTGCGACTCGCAGTCGCGACCGAAACGCCAGCGCCAGGAGAATCTGGTCAGTCAGCGGCAACCGATGGCAGCGCGCGCCGCCGAACTCGGGGAATTGATCGATGCGCGCCGCGCGGACATTGCGAACTATCGAGCGTCGGCTCGAGCTGCAGTCGATCGAGTCGGAGCAAGCGGAGACTGCGTTGCAATCGCAGGCCGACACAGTTGCGCGCCGCGGAAGAAAACGTCGCGACGATTTCGCAGGAACGCGCCGGGCGTTTGGCCGCGGTGAACAGTCTCGAGGCGGAACTGCGCGCGGTGCGCAATTCGCTCAACGAACTGCACGATCTGCGCGGGAAGGAACAGGTGCGCCAGACGCAGTTGCAATTGCGCACCGACAACTTGCTGGAGCATGTCACGCGGCGCTACCAAATCGATCTCCGCGAATTCAATCCCGATCCGTATGGCTTTGAGAAAACATTGCGCGTGCAATTGAAACGCCGCGGCAAGCCGGCTAACGAGGCCGGCGAATCGTCAACGGACGAAACGATGGCCGAAACGGATGCGGCCGATTTCGCCGGCGATGCGGATGGCAGCGCAGATCGAGGCGATCGTCGTCGAACTGACCCGCCAGCTCGACAACATGGGCCCGGTCAATCTCGACGCGGTCCACGAGTATGACGAACTGGAGGAGCGTCACCGTTTTCTGGAAACGCAGAACAACGATCTCATCGCCTCGCGCAAAGAGCTGCTGGACGTCATCGCGAAAATCAATAGCACGACGCAAAAACTCTTCGCCGAGACGTTCGCGCAGGTGCGGATCAACTTCCGCGAAATGTTTGCGGAATTCTTCGGCGGCGGCCGGGCGGACCTGTCGCTCCTCGACGAGAGCGACCCGCTCAACTGCGGCATCGACATCATCGCGAAGCCGCCGGGCAAACAATTGCAAAGCGTCTCCCTCCTCTCCGGCGGCGAACGCACCATGACGGCGGTCGCGTTGCTCTTCGCCATCTACATGGTGCGGCCGAGTCCGTTCTGCATCCTCGACGAAATGGATGCGCCGCTCGATGAATCGAACATCAATCGCTTCATCAAAGTGCTCGATCGGTTTGTCGAGCAGAGCCAGTTCATCATCATCACGCACAACAAACGCACGATCGCGAAAGCGGACGTGCTCTATGGCGTCACCATGGAAGAGCGCGGCGTGAGCAAGTTGGTCGGAATGAGATTGGCCTCGGAGAAAGGTGCGGACGGCGAACTCAAAGCTCGCGCCGCGCAAGAAGGCCGGGCCGCAAGTTCCCGACCGAGGGTGCGGAGCAGGAACGCGAGCTCGCTCTTAGCAGCTAGAATCGAAAGGTCATCGGTGCGGGCTCGCAGCGCTGCCGCTCCTCGTTCGTTTGTCCGCCAGTAGGCATGAGTGACTGTTCGTATTGAATCCAACGGCCCGGTTTGTTGATGAAAGCGACCCGCAATAGACGCGTCCTCAGCAGCATTCTTTGGATCGAATGCGTCGGGTTCACCATGATCATTCTGCTCTCCTGGGTGGATGAATTGTTCAACTTGCCACGTCTCCTCTTCGGCGGCGCGCAACTATCCAATTGGCGCGAAAGCGCGTGGGAATCGCTCGTCACCTGCATCGTTTGGCTGGTCGTCTATCTCGCGACACAGCGCGTGTTGCGGCGTTTTCGCCACCTGGAAGATCTGCTCACGCTGTGTGCGTGGTGTCGCAAGCTGCACTACAAGGAGGACTGGGTTTCGCTGGAGGATTATTGCGCAAAGGAGTTGGGAGTGGATGTGTCGCACGGCATGTGTCCGGAATGCGGCCGTCAACTGTTCGAAAGCAGGAAACGGGCGCCGTTTCCTAGTCGGCTGCGCGACGAGCCGGACGGAAGCGCGTGTAGCATGACTCCTTCGGTATGAGCACCATCCTCGCGCTGGAAACCTCCTGTGACGAAACCGCGGTCGCGATCCTGCGCGGGCGCGATTTGCTCGCCAGCGAAGTCGCGTCGCAGAACGCCGCGCATGAACCGTACGGTGGCGTCGTCCCGGAGGTTGCTTCCCGCAATCATCTCGTGCAGGCGCCGCGTTTACTGACGGCGGCATTGGCCACAGCGAATCTCTCGCTGGACGACGTGGATGTCTTCGCCGCGACCAGCGGCCCAGGTCTCGCCAGTTCGCTCATGATCGGCGCGTCGCTCGCGAAAGGGTTGGCGCTCGGACAGGGCAAACCATACCTCGCGGTCAATCATCTCGAAGGTCATCTGCTCTCGCCGTTTTTCGGCACGCCAGACGAGATCGAGCCGAACCTTTCTCTGATTGTCAGCGGCGGGCACACGCTGCTCGTTCGAAGTGCACAGGGTGAACGACTATCGCATCCTCGGCCGCACGGTGGACGACGCTGCCGGCGAAGCGTTCGACAAGGTGGCGAAGATGCTCGGCCTCGCCTATCCGGGCGGGCCGGAGATCGAGCGGCACGCGCGCGCGGGCGATCCGGCGCGCTTTGCTTTTCCGCGCAGCATGCTCGATTCCGGTGATCACAATTTCAGCTTCAGCGGATTGAAGACGGCCGTGCGCTACATGCTCGCGAAGGTCGCCGCGCCTAACGAGCCACAAACAATCGCCGACTTGTGCGCCTCATTCCAGCGCGCGGTCATTGACGTTCTGGTCCGCAAGACTATCCGCGCCGCTCGCGTGTCGGGAATTTCGTTCGTCACTTTGAGTGGCGGCGTAAGTTGCAACCATGAGCTCCGGGCGCGGATGGGCGAGGCCTGCACGGCGGCGGGCCTGAAGTTCCTGGCCGCGCCGCCATCGCTCGCGACGGATAATGCCGCCATGATCGCCTTTGCCGCCATGCTGCGATCGGAGCATGGCTTCGTCTCGGACGTGACGGAAGAGATCGATCCGAATCTGGTCCTCGCGTGATTGCCGGCTAATATTCGCGCGCGAGCAGGTAGCTCGCGATTTCGCGCAATCGTGCGGCTCGCGAACCGAGCGGAGCGAGAGCCGACTCCGCCCGGGTCGTCAGGCGCTTCGCTTCCACGCGAGATTTCTCCAGGCCGATCACGGCCGGATAGGTCGCCTTCTTCGCCGCGACATCTTTCCCGGCACTCTTGCCGAGTTTCTCGGACGTCTGAGTTACATCCAAAATGTCGTCGATGACCTGAAACGCCAGGCCGAGAGCGCGGCCAAATTCGGTGATCGCCGAGAGCTGCCGGGCCGAGGCATTCGCGCTCATCGCGCCCAGGCGCACGGCCGTCGTCAGGAGCGCGGCGGTCTTGTTCTCGTGAATGTAGCGCAACTGGGAGCGGTTGATGTTTTTCCCTTCGGCTTCGAGATCCGCGACCTGTCCGGCGATCAATTTTCGGCTTCCAGCGCCAGACGCGATTTCGCGTAAGATCTCACGTAACTCATAGCGCTTTGGAGCTTTAACATTTGCGACGATTTCGAACGCTACCGTCAAAAGGGCGTCACCCGCCAGGACGGCCATGCCTTCGCCGAAAGCCTTGTGACAGGTCGGACGCCCGCGGCGGAAATCGTCATTATCCATGCTCGGGAGATCGTCGTGGATGAGCGAATAGGTGTGGATGCATTCGACCGCACAGGCGAGCGGCAGAGCCGGTTCGAATTTGCCACCGCACGCTTCCGCCGCCGCCAGGCAGAGAATGGGTCGCAGCCGTTTGCCGCCGGCGAAAAGGCTGTAGCGCATCGCCTGGTGGATCGTGGACGGCTTGGCGCTCTCCTTCGGCAGAAAGCGGTCCAGCGCGCGATCCACCTCCCTCTGTCGCGCCGCGAGGTAGCTCTTCAGTTCCATCTCGCGGGCAAAGTGAGAACCTTGGGAGTGGTTTGGCAAACCAAAAACGCCTGGCAGCTCTCCACCTCGGGCAAGTCAAGCGCGCTGCTCGCCGCAAAGCGCCTTCAATTTGATCGAGCCGGAGGCCAGACATCCCGGCGCAACGACGTCACCAGGACCCAGTCTCAGCAACTGAAGAACTCGTATTTCCCTTCGAATCCTTTCAACTCGTGGGCACCGGCCGATTCACATTTCATGAAGGAATCGAGTTTTGATTTACCTTCAGCGCTCGTGAGCAAATAGATCCCTAACGAGCCAGCGAGTTTTCCATCCGGAAGACGAAATTTACTTCCCGTCCCATCAAACTTTCCTCGCCCATCGACTCAAATGTAGAGACGCATGTGCCAAGGGTCTGACCCATCGCCTAACGACAAACCCACCACGCGCGGCTGACGCGGCTGCCACTACAACTTACGGCAGCGCAGTCCCCGAGCGTGAGCGCACGGCGGTGGTATCGCCGCTATTCACGAAGCCATCCTCGTTAACGTCCGAACGGAAGTTAGTCGCATCGGTCGCCTGTCCGGAGCGGCTTGCGCGTTTGCAGCGCGTCGCCCGCGTTGACGAACGCCGTCGCCGTTGGTGTCACCGACCAGCACACCCATTGGCACGCCAACGTCGCCAGTGCTCGTGCCATTGTTTACCGCGGACAGAGTCACGGTGATCCTTTGGGCGTTGGTTACACCAGTTAGGTTAACGGTAACAGTATTCGTCCCGCTGCCGCTCGACGCTGCTCACCGATCCCGCGCCCGTGGTGACGGCGGCGCTGTTGAAAGTAACGGAGCCAGCAAAGGTGAAGACAACCTGGTAATCATTGGTCGCGCCGCCGCTGCGGCATTCGATGCCGGAGCTACCCGTTAGCGGCAGATTGATGTCGAAGGGCGTGCCGCTGTGTAGCTTTCTTGAGACGACCTGCGTCGGCGCGGGCGGTGGGACGCCGTAGAAGACATACACCGCGCCGGCGTCTTCAAAGTGGAGCGTGTGATTCGTTACGTTGTGCTGGCGGACGCCGACGATCAGATCGGCGGTGCCGTCGGTGTCGAGGTCGCCGCTGTTGATCGAGAAACCAAATTTATCGCCGGCTATTTCACCGGTGATGATCCAGCGCGCGCGATCGGCAAGATCCGCCGTGCCAGACAACGCCCCTCCGAAGACCACATAGGTGCGATTATTGTTCGGATCGCCGACCACCACTTCTGCTTTGCCATCGGCGTTCCAATCGAAGGCATGCAGTGTCTGTGGCGTGACGCCGGGAAATCTCGCCGCGGCCGCCGCGCCGATCGTTTGCGTCGCGACCAAGGTGCCGCCCCGCACCACGTCGGTTTCGTTCGTTAGGCCGAGAATGATGTCTGCCTTGCCATCGCCATCCACGTCGCCTGTCGCAACCCAATCGTTGGTCAGACCGGTAATCGTGGCGTTCGCCGGCGTGGACGCGAGATCAATCGTCCCCGCGGACAAGGGCCCATAGAAAACGTACGCAGTCGTCGGGGTACGTGCGATCAAATCCGCTTTGCCGTCACCGTTCACATCGCCCACAGCCACTCGACTCAAGCTGGAATTGGTCGCCGGTCCATAAATGGTGAGGCTTGCGGGCATCGTGGCCAAATCCCACAAGACGGGCAATGCAGCGCTCCCGAAAAAAACAAAAGCTGCGCCCGCCCCAGTCCGATTGCCGGGGCCGGTGACATTTCCTTCCGTCACGACCAGATCGTCAATCGCGTCGTTGTTGAGTTTTCCTGCGGCCAATCCGTTCGGCTCGGCAAACGACGACGTGGCACCGGCAGCACGGAATTGCCATGAGGATTGATTCGTCGGCGAAAGTGTCTTCGTGCCCGACAACCCCATGCCACCCTGAAAGACGTAGATGGAACCCTTGACGTTGAAACCCGCCGCGCCTACCGCGCCAATGATGAGATCGCGCGTCGTATCGCCGTTCAAGTCCGCCGAGGCGAGCGAAGAACCGATGTGCAGCTGATTAAGGTATGAGCGTATCTCCAGGCTTGGAGTGCTGTTGAAGAAATCAACCGTGCCGAGCCGCCGGGAGCCGTTTCCGTAGAGCGAGTAGACGCGGCCGCTATCGGCGATGCCGTTATCGAAATCGTCCGCATGGTTGAACGCCCCGGCAACAAGATCGGCTCGGCCATCGCCGTTCACATCGCCCGCCGCGACCGAATAACCAATCCACTCATTCGGCCCGGTCGAGTTTGGGTTTTCAACAGGATTGCCCGGACCGATGAGCGTGAAATCCGCCGGCTGGTTCGCGAGCTCGCGATTTACTTGAGGCACACCGGTGAATTCATCCGCGCCAATGTCGATCTTGTACAACCCGGAGGTACCGATCATCGCCCGCGGCTCGCGATCGATGTCGCGATTGGGCGCGTTCGTGTGGGTACCCGCATCAATCGCCGGCGATCCAGCGTTGAGATGATAGTTCGCCGTGAGTTGTGGATTCACCGTGAGATCGGTCCCACTGAGAGCAAAGCCCTGGGCGTTCGTCGTATTGCCAAAATAGATGTTGTAGCTCGTGTTTGTCGTCGCACCCGCGCTGACGCCGACGGGATGGGTCATGATGATGTTGTTGACGAGAGTGATGCCAAAGTCCGCGTGAACGCCGTTCACGGCATTTCCGACAATCGTATTATTCGCCAGGACAACCGGGCCGCCGCCGGCGGTGGTGTCGATGCCGCCACCATTTACGGTCGTCCCGCCGATAAAGGTGTTGTTCGCGATAATGTTGCTGAGCACGAATCCTCCCGCGCCTTCCATCCCGATCCCGGCGCCCTGCGCGAAGGCGCCCTGGGCATCCGCAGTATTATTCTGGATGCGATTGAACTGAATCCGCGGCGTGCCGCGCTGCGCCCAGATGCCGCCGCCTAGCAGGTAGCCGATGTTGCCGGTGATGTTGTTGTTGCTGATCGTCGCATCACTATCGCGCATGGAGATTCCGCCACCGTGATTGCCGCCACCGCCGCCCGTGATCGTGAAGCCGTCAATTGTTGGCGCGACCTGCGACGTTGTTCCGAAATACTCCAAAGATAGAAACGACTGATTCATTGGCGGTGAAGGGGCGAATGGTCGTGACATTCGCCGAGGGATTCTGATTGGTGAAATCAGCACACGTGTAGCCGCCGCGAATGGTGACGGTTTTGGTGATGTAGAGATTGTACTGTGTCGCGATCACCAATTTCGCCTCGGTGTACATCGCGGCGGCCACTTTGATCAGGTCGCCGGGTTGCGCGGCGTCCACCGCGGCTTGAATCGTCGTGAAGTTCGCACCGCCGGTCTGGCAGACATGCCATTCGTTAACCTGGGGCGCGGCAGCGACCGAACCGGAGTCGGGGCGCGGAGGCGAGGCGTTATTCGCCATGAGCAGCAGCGCGGCAACGGACGAGAGGATTGGAACAAACAGGATCACCAGACGTGAAGAATGGATTTTCATGAGAGTTTTCGATAATGGCGCAATTGTTTCGCAGGCCCGCGCGGAACCAGGAACACCTTCGCGAGGCACTTCCAGGAGCGGCCTCACTTCGGCTGATTCAGGGCTCCAGTTGGATCTGGGGATCGCGTAAGGCGGAGTCCCAGCGAAGGTCCAGTCCACACGGGCAAACTCAGCCCGGCCGAAGATGCGTTGAAACGTCCGGGTGACGTAATCGCAGGAAGTTCTACTCCTCGCTCGAGCAGGAGGTCAAGCTTAACCGGCGCGAGCGCCGGCGGCAGCGCCCAGAGGAGCCTACGGGAGGGATGTCCCTGATCGCGAACGCACGGTGGTTGTATCGCCGCTATTCACGAAGCCATCGGCATTCACATCGGAGCGGAAGTTTGTCGCATCGGTCGCCTGACCGGAACGATTGCGGGTTTGCAGCGCGTCGCCCGTGTTTACAAAACGGTCGCCGTTCGTGTCGCCGATCAGCACACCCATGTTCACCAAGGTCACCGGCAGGACTTGCGCGAGGACATCCGTGACATCCCTGAGCTCAATCCTCAGCGTTTGCGCGTTGAGGACGCCGGTCAGGTTCACGGTCATGGTGTTGCCGGCGATGATGGGAGTGCCCGAAACGTTCGCCTTCGCCACTTTCCACCCGGGCGCTGCCGCTGACGATGTCGCTGCTAAAGGTAAAGACGAGTGTGTACGCACCGCCACTGGACCGGCATTCGACGCCCGGGTTCCCGGTCTTGGGGAGATCGATATCATAGGTCCCGGCTCCCTGGGTCTTGCGCGAGACGGCCGAGGTGAGCAGGAAAAAGGGCGTGACCGTCAGGATCTCGTCATCACAGCGGCTGACGACCGGGTTGTGAGTCTCGTCGCCGCTGTAGGCGGCTTTCCAGTAATAGGTGCCGACCTGATTGAAGGTGATCGGATCGGAGTGTGGGACAATCCCGTTGGTCACGGTCTTGGTCCCGGCGTTGGCATACAGCGTCGTGCAGTTTTCGTCCGAGTAGACTGTGTAGGTTACTGTGCCGGTGGCGGTGTTGAAGTTCACTCCTTCCAGCTCGGCCTCATCCCAGACCGCCGTCCCCTGCGGGACCGTGATCATGGGAGCCGTTTGGACACCGTCCGTCAGCTGCGGTCTCGATCCCGATCCCGCTGATCAAGCTCCGCGCCTGGATGAAGACCGCCGAATCAAAGATGCCGTCACTGGCATCCGAGATCGCCAGTTTCATGTGGTTGACCTCGCCCGGCGTGACCGTCGCCGAACAGGTGAGGATGACGGTCAGTCCGTCCATCTGCGTGTCGATCGTGACGGTGGGGCGGACGTTGTCGATAAACAACTCTGGGTGGTGCGGGGTCGGGTCTCCGTCGTTGTCGTTACCGTTATTGATCGTGTTAATCGAGACCGGCTCATTCGTCCCGGGCACAACTGCCGTGTTAACGCCGTTGATGTAGAAGGCAAAAACGTCGTTGAACCCGGTATTCGAATAATCGCTGTACTCCTCCGAGGAGAAGACATAGCGGAATTGGACGGTCGAGAACTGCGGCACAAAATCGAACTCGAGGATCGTCGCATCGAAGGTGGGATTGCCGGAGAGGATGGTCAGGTCCGGGTCACCGGCGAGGCCGAAATCGGTGCTGTTCGACCAGCCGTCCGGGCCGAGGAATTCAAAGCAGGTGTTCGGACCCTCGACGCCGCCGCTGCACGGCTACATCACCGCTGACAGTCTGGACCGCGCCGGAATCGAGGATCAGGCCAGAGTCGAAGCCAACAATCGTCAGCCCACCGCTGAACGTTCCCGCCCCGCGGGTTGCCGCCGACGTAGGTCACGTTCGAAATCGAGACCGCACTCCCGACGAGCAGGTTGGCGAGGTCTTGCGGTGTCACGCCATGGTTTAGATCGCTGACAACAAGTCCAGCGTCCGTCAAGTTTGCCAGCGCAGCCATCAGAGCCAGAGCTATCGCGGCGAATTTCGTTTTGGTTTTCATGATTCAACAGGCGCCTTTCACACCTGTTCAAATCTCCCGGCCTTGATCTCAGTCCACCGGGCATCGTTTGCGAAAAACTGTTCGAATCTTGCGTTGGTCTGAGAAGACCGTGGCGCTAAGGAAGGAATGTTCCTGAGCGCGCCCGCACGACTGTTGTGTCACCGCTATTGACGAAGCCATCGGTGTTCACATCGGAGCGGAAGTTAGTGCGACATCATTCCGTCGTCCTCGTGCTCTAACATGTGGCAGTGGAACATGTACTTGCCGAGTGTGATCCGTGAACTTCATCTTGAGCTCGAGGGTCTCGCCGGGAGCCAAGGTACCAGGTCTCCTTCATCGTTTCGTACGGGTAGCACGGCCCTCCGTCGCGACTGAGGCACTGCTGATCGACGTCGTGAAGGTGGACCGTGTGGGCGTTCCTGTAGGATTGGTGAAGATCCACTTCTCGGTTGTGCCCAGGACTGGCTGGGCATCGATCCGGCTCGGATCGAATCTCAAGCCGTTGATTGTCCAGTGGCCCGAAGTCCGATCAAAGCTGAAGTTGCGCGTCACCGTGGGCTCGCCGATGTCGGGCAGCGCGCGCAGCGTTGACGGAATCGTACTGCCGTCGATGAGGTGCTGAGTCACTCGGAACTTAAGCAGTTGGGTACTCGTGAGCGTGTCCGTCAGATAGACGTCCTGGCCCAAGTCTTGCCGGCAAAGTCGACAACAACGTCCAGACGTTCCGCTGGCCCCATCCGCATCGCCGTTCGCGTCACCGGCGCGGGCAGCAGGCCGCTCTCCGTGCCGATCTGTGTGAACGGATCGCCCGTGCTCAGGGTGAGGTTATAGATGCGGGCATTGGACGCGTTCAAGATGCGCAGGCGATATTTGCGGTCGCCCACGTCGAGGTACGGCTGGTAGACGCCGTTAACCAGGATCTTGTCGCCAGTCACGCCCGCGGCGTTAAATGACGTACGGGATCTGGTTGTTCGCGTCGAACTGGCGGTCGGCGATCGCCAGAGGCAGGTCGAAGGCACCGGAGGGCAGCGTCGCCGGATCAGCCGGGTCATCGATGATGTATAGACCAGCGAGCCCCATCCAGACGTTACGGCCGGTGACGTCCATGCGGTGGTCGTGGTAGAACTGCATCGTTCCCGCGCTCATTGCCACCATCATCGAGGCCATCGTAGGTGTAGGTCCGAGACCCTCCGGTTCCGATGAGGAAATCGTCTGTCTGGCCATCGTTCTCTGGCAGACGAGTGGTTGCCGTGGTTGTGCGACAGTCATCGCGCCGGCGGCTGCGTCGAGGTTATTCGTGAAGGTGACGTTAGGTCGTCTGCCCGGTAGGTCTGCGAATCGTCAGGCCGGGGTAGGTCCCTCCGTACGTCCACATGTTGGTGCACGGTCCATCAAGTATCTGCACGCACACCTCATCGATGCTGACCGACACATTCGCGTCGGTGGTAACGGGCGGGAAAGCAACGGACGCGAAAAAGATGCAGGCGTCGGTGTAGGTGTGGGTGTAGGTGTCGGTGTCGGCGTAGGTGTTGGGGTCGGGTCGTGTAGGTAGTGTATTGCACAGTCAGAACCGGCGGGTTACTGCTCTCGCGCGCCTCAAAGCGCTTCGCCGTGGTGCTGGTCGACTCGTTCCCCAGGACCAGCCAGCCGAAGTTGCTGGCCGGCGTGTCCAGCCACGACTGCACATCGGCGACCATCTGGGCCGAACTCCACGTGTACTGCCCAATGGCACCGACGGATTGGCTCGCACTCGCGGTGCCGGAAAAGTCTCCGCCTTGCGTCGTCCAGAAAGTGGCGCTGTAGAAACGATGGCGCCAGGTCGCATCGTTGGTGGCGGCGGGCGCTCCTTTACCCTCATTGGCATTGGCGTTGGACGTCCCTTCTCCCCAATCGGCGAGCAGCTTGTGCAACCTGATGGACCGGGCAGTATCGACGTTCGTCTTGGACATGCGCATGCTCAGGCTGACGCTGGTGATCGTGGCACCCGCCGGAATGTTGGCCGCGATGTTGAATGCCAGCACGCCTCGACGGATGTAACCCTGATCTGTCTTGCCGGCGAAAAAGCGATCCCCGGCACCATTGCTGCGGTCGCCGTCAGCAGGAACGTACTCGTAGAGAGTGTTGTCCTTGCTGGGATTGAGATTAGCGCTCGCCGCGTTTGCCGAACGGAAGGAGACAAGGCCGAGGACTCCCGCAAGGGCAAGCGCGAGTGATGTTCTGGAAAGGGAGAAGGCTCGAGTATTCATTGATTCGCGATACATTAAGGTCGCCGCGATTTTTCGACTGTGCGGTTCTTGCGTTTTTCTGGTCACGCATTGCGACTGCAAATCGTGCAGGGCCGCCGGCAGTGGGCACCCACGGGAGGGACGTTTCCGATCGCGCACTTGCAGCGCAGTGTATCTAGGTGGGGCTGAGGCTGCGCACACTTTGATCCCGCGCGGAATCGTTAGGCAAGAGGAAAAACTCTCTCGGGAAAACGTCGGGGTGCAGTTGCGCCTGATGCCTCTGCACCTAACAATCCCGGCCAACAAACAGCAACAGCAAGACCACCGCGGACATGCTTAGTGAATCTGCCGGACGCAGCCGCCCTATGCCTTACGGCAGCGAGCTGCCGGAGCGCGCGCGCACGACGGTCGTGTCGCCGCTATTCACGAAGCCATCGGTGTTCACATCGGAGCGGAAGTTGGTGGCATCGGTCGTCTGACCGGAGCGGTTGCGCGTTTGCAGCGCGTCGCCGGCGTTGACCGAGCGGTCGCCGTTGGTGTCGCCGACGAGAACGCCCATCGGGATGGAGACATCACCAAAGTGGGTGCCATCGTTAACGCTGGTGAGCGTGACCGTGATGGTTTGCCCGTTGGCGACGTTGGCACAGGTTGACCGTGACCGACTCCGCCGCTCACGCTCGGAGTGGCGGTGGCGAGTCCGTTGCTACTCTAACGGTAGCTCCGCTGACCGTGACCGTGCTCGCGAAGCTAACAATCATTTGATGGCCATCGAGGTTGATCCCGGAACCCTGCCGGCATTCGATGCCGACATTGCCGGTAAGCGGCAGCGGGATATCAAAGGCGTAGCGGGACATCAAAGGCGGCAGCACTGCCGTGGGTCTTTCGTGAGACGGCGCTTTGCGCGGTCGGGGCGACGGGAGCGACGCGGACGTAATAAATGTCTTCTTCCTGATTGAAGGTGGCGCAATAGGCGACATCGCCGCCGGTGTTATCGGAAACGATGGTCATGTAATCGCCCATCTTGTTCTGGTTGGGATAACCGAGGAAGGGATTGAACGAGTTGCTCACCGCGACGTTGGGCGACCAGGTGATGCCGCCGTCGAAGCTGTAGGAATAGAAGAGCTGCGAATCGGTGTTGTTCGCGGCGTTGCGCGTGTCCAGCCAAACGGAATCGATGCGTCCATTGGGCGCGACCGCAAACGTTCCCATCCAGTGCCACTTGTTGTGATTGACCGGATCGTCGTTGATCCGTTGCGGGGCGCTGAAGGTTTGTCCGCCGTTGGTGCTGCGCACGAACATGACGTCGCTTGCCGGTGGTGAAGCCGGTCGGCTGCACGCTCGCCAGCATGTAAACATTGTTATTCGTGCTGGTGCCCGAACGGTCCACCGCCAGGAAGACCTGCCCGACCAGTCCGTCCGGATTGATCGGCCGCCGAAATCGATGTTGCCGCCCATGTTGACCTGGGTGCTTTGGTCGAAGGTCGGGGTCACGGCCCCGTTCTTGGCGTTGCTCGAGCGGATGCACCAAAACTGGTTCGTGTTCAGATTGACTCCGCCGATAAAGAGGATGCCGTTCGAGTCCACGTCGAGCGTTCCCCATGCGGGCGAGTTGGGAATGTTGATCGGATTCAGCCAGGTGAATCCGCCGTCGGTGGAACGGCTGAATTGTCGGCCGCCGATAGTTGTTGCCGCCGGTGCTCCAGGACTGGTACTGGAATCCGTGACCGGTGCTGGTCGGTGTTATCGATCACGAACCATTGCTTGTCGCCGCCCGTCGCGGGCGCAATGTTCGTCCAGGTCTGGCCGCCGTTGAGCGAGCGCCACATGGTTGTCGAAAAATGTCTGCAGAAGGCTGAGATAGAAAAAACGGCCGGTGTCATCGGAGTACAAGACCGGGTCGCTGCGGAAGACGTTGCTTTCGAGAACACCGGGAAACGTCCAGGTCGTGCCGCCATTGCTGGTGTAGCCCGACGCCGGACTGCCGGAAGTTGGAAGCCACGCTGTTGAACTGCCTCCAGCCGATGGCCATCTTGTTGCGGTTGGTCGGGTCGACGCAGATCGCTCGGCTCGTTCGCGGCGTCGCCGGTGATGTTCTGGCCGTTGGCGTTCACGTTCACCTGATAGCTGGTGAAGGTGTCGTGCTGCGAGATCATTCCCGGCGAAACGCCCGGTCCGCCAAAGGTAGAGGCGGGCGGGTCGTCGTATTTTTCGAGCGCCTCGCTCGGGAGTGGCTTGGGTCGCTCGGTTTGACCCGAGGCGCTGCCCAAGGCAGTTAGCAAAATCAAACAAGTAAGGACGCTTGCTTTAGACATATGATGAGATCCTCCAGCCGACGGGGAAGGCTACACCAAAAGGACCATAGACACCCATCCATTCTTCGCACGCCATTGCAAGATGGTAGCGTTGGCGGGCCTGTCGGCTCGATCTTCGCAGCGTCCCGCCCGGGACGAATCTCGGTCGCCCCGCTAACGGCGCGGATAGTACACGCGTCCGTTCGACTCCTGATAAGAGGCGCCAGCGGTGATATTGAACTTATCGTTGCCGATACCGCCAATGATATACGTTTGGAAATCCTCGCGGCCGTACTTGCCGCCCGATTTCCCGTAGAAAACGCCGGCTTCCCCGCCGCCATAAAAGCGCTTCAACTGCAAGTTCACCGTCCCGCCAGGACGATCCGTCCCATACATCGGCGAAGGGTTCGCTTTCTGGACTTCCACCGCGCTCAGGAAAGCAAGGGGAACAAAATCGACGGCGGTCATGCCCATCCGCCCCAATGAGCTCGAGATGGGAAAACGCCGCCCGTCCAAAAGGGTCAGAACAGGGAGGTCATGTATGAGGACTAAACCGTCCACCGTGCTGAAAATGTCCGGTCGATAAAGGGTCAACGCGGGAGCGACATCCACCTCGCCTGTGGCGCTCAACTCATCGGTTGTGATCGTTTCATCCTGCGCCGCGAGCGGCAGACAAAGGCTGAGAAAGCCGATGACGGCGGGAAACGCGCGTTTCATCATCAGGGAAATCACAGCAGAAAGGACGCGAGCGCCAGCGAAATCTTGCCTGCCTCCAATGATTTCCAGGACGCTGCCGGGGGCGGGACTCGAACCCGCACTCCCGGCATGGAACCTGTTCTTTAAGGCGGCAACGCAGTACCCGAGCGCGACTTCACCGCGGAGCTATCGCCGGCGTTGATGGTGCCATCGGTGTTCACATCGGAGCGGAAGTTTGTCGCATCCGTCGTCTGACCAGAGCGGCCTTTCGTTTGGGTCGTGTCGCCGGCGTTGACGGCGCCGTTTTCGTTCGTGTCACCCACCAGGACTCCCATCGGCACCAGGATACTGCCCAGGTTGGTCCCATCGTTCACACTCGAGAGGGTGACGCCCAGTCTCTGTACGTTGGTGACCCCGGTCAGGTCGATCGTGACCACGTTACCAGCCACGCTGGAGGTCGCGCTTCCGGTTCCCGTTGTGACCGATGCTCCACCCAACGTGACCGGGTTGGCAAAGGTCACCACCATCTGATAGATGCCCCCGGTGTTCCGAGGTTCGATCCCTATCGTTCCCGCCAGCGGGCCGAGCGGGAGATTAACATTGAAGGCGCCCGCTCCCCCGTGAGTCTTGCGCGACACTGCACTAGTCGGCACCGGCGCAGTAGTGTTGCAGACAGCAGTTGAGATTGAGATCGTATCGATGCGCGATCCGGGATTGGTCGCTGGCGCGACGCTGCCGTCGGATCCCTGGCGCCATTTGAACTGCACGTTTTGTCCAGCAGCCGCCGCCGGTAACCGAACGATACTGGTGATGTAGGTAGGCGCCGCCGCGGTGCCACCGGAGAGTCCGGTCCAAGCGTCTCGGTTCTCGAGCGGATTGAAGCCGGGGTCAGGACCGATATGCGAGTTATATCCGCCGCTGAGGAAGGTTCCGCCGGCGGTGATGATGTCGTTGAACGCGCCACCATTGATGCTGATCTCCAAGACCAATCCATCGAAGTCTTGCTCAGTATTGAACAGATTCCTGAAGCTCAAACTCGACGTCCCATTCGGTACGGCGATCAGTCGCCGAGGTAATTTCGGACAGGCCCGTGTTGGTACCCTCCGAGAGAAAGACATCGTTCGGAGCCGTGTCAGGAAACATGGTTGAGGTGGTCGGTAGTGTTCCCGTACCTGAAGCCGTAGGCGTCCACCCAGCCGGCAAAGCGGGTGCAACTACCCCGTCGAAGTTTTGCACCGGGGTCGGGGCACTCAAATTTCCCGTGAGGAATGTATACGTGAAGGTGCCGTAGTTGGTCGCTCCATCCGTTACCGCCAGCGAAGCTGTCACGCTACTGCCGCACGCCAGGGCCGGGGCTACGGTGAAAGTGAAATTGCGGAAAGTCGCCGGACTGCCCGAGCAAACCATGCCGTAGTTCTGAGGGGCAGGAGGACTGGTCACTCCGCCAGTTGCCTGCAGCGTCCCAGTCAGCGCCGCCGTTGTGCATACCACACCGGGCCCGCCGATGTTTGACAGGCCGAGCGCGACCGTGACGACTTCGCCCGGATCGAGAGTTCCATTAGGACCGGCCGAAACAATCGATGAACCGCCATTGCCAATTCCCGGCCCATTCACGCAAAGCAACTTCTGAGTGGTGTTCGTGCCGACAAACGCAGACGATGCGTTCGAGCGTCCGCCGACGGTATAGAAACTGGCGCCCAAAGCCGCACCACCCATGCGCGATCGTTCTCCCACTCATAGTGCCTGCGCTTTGCCAGGTATTGCTGGCTGAGTCCCAGGAAATTGCCGTATTGGAAATGACTCCTGCGGAATATCCCCCAGCCAGAATTCCGTCAGTCTGGTATACGCCCGAGGCGGCGGCCCAGCGCGAGGCCGGCAGGTCGGCGATGGCCGCGTCGTCCCAGGTATTTGCGATCGGGTCGTAACGATACGTTTTCGCCGACTCCACTGAGGTGGTACACATCAATTCCGCCCGCGGCATAGATGAAGTTTCCCTGCACGAACGCACTTACGAAACTGAGCGCGAGCGGATAGGGCGCGCCCAGCACTCCAGGTGTTGGAAACAATGTCATAGATTTCGAGCACGTTGGTCGAAGCGGTATTATTTGAACCGGCGAATTTATAAATCTTCCCATTCAGATAGACGGCCGCGTGATTCCAGGTGGCGGTCGTAAACGGAGCGAGCGCCGTATAGGTGTTCGTCCCAACATTATATCTGTTCAAAGTCGTCTGGGAGACTCCGGACTCCATTCGAACCACCGAGAATGTAAATATTGGTGCCGTCACTGACTGCGGCCGGATATTCCAAAGCGACCGGCAAGGACGCAATCGCCGTCCAAGTGGTACCGTCGAACCTAAATGAGGTCGCGATGATATTGGTGCTGACACCGCCAAAACTGTAGAGATTGGCGCCCACGGCCGTCACCGCGTTGTCGAGCACAGTAATCGGGTAGTTTGCGGCGCTGCTCCAAGTGCAGTTGAAGAGCGTGTCCGGGTCGGCGATTAGCGGCCCGCAACCCGGGCGGTCCAGCGAGCACGTTTAGAAAGAGAAGCAGGGAAAAGGCGGCCCGAACGAGGAAGGATGTCTTATGTTTTTTCATGGTGGTGGTTCTTTCGTTCACTAGGAGTCGCTGTGACCGACAGGCCAAAGCGGCGTCAACTCGGAGCCTATTCTCATCAAGACCAACGTCAAACATTTCTATGGCGCAGTATTTGCCGGCAACCAACGGGTGTGCCCCGGGCCAACCGACACGGCTTATAAGGTAGACCGTCCGAAGGCTGCCGATGACGGGACTGGAACCGAACATTCCAGAAATATCGCGACTGCGAACAACACGTTACGAGCCGCTGAAACCATTTCAGTTCCGAGCCATCTGTCGTCTATGTCTCACAAAGTGAGACACGCCAGCCCATCAGCCGTCAAGCGTAGGGCATTGACCAGGCCCTCCAGGGCGATTCGCTAGGGGACCTGCTCATCGGTCACGTCATAGACTTCAACCAGAGAGACGCCCCTTGAGTGGTGGGCTCCGCGTACTACCGCGGTATAATTGCCCGGCTGGAGGGTCGCGATTATCGCGGATTCACGGTCATCGGTCGGTGCGAGGGATGTAGCGGCGATCTGCTCGGCCTGATCCGAACGCCAGTTGTCATTCACAAATATGCGGGTCCCATGGTCGTTGTATAATTCCAAGACAGGGTCCGCCAACGCGTCTGCAATGCCGGAGGCACCGAGGGAAGGCCCCACAGCGCGGACGACCACCGTGCCTGGTTGATCGCCGCCGATGATTACGCCTCCGATCATAACGTCGTCCCCATCTTCCACTCGCCCGCGAGTGGAAATGTTGGCAATGGACGAGTTCAGTGGATCGACATCGTAAACCTCGAATAAGGCGTTGCCCGTGCCGTCACCCACGCCTGAGACAATGGCGGTGTATGCACCGGGCGCTAGCGTCGCCACGATCGCCGCCTCAAGATCGTCGGTGGGAGCGAGTCCGGTTGCCGTGACATTGTCGGCGTCTGTGCGCCAGTTGTCATTGGAAGCGATGCTCGCTCCGGTCGAATCGTGTAGACTGAGCATCGGATCACGCATGACGTTGCTCATGCCAGCGGCCGCGAGAGAGGGACCGATCGCTCGGAGAACGACCTTCTTCGGAGTGTCCCCGATGATTATCACACCTCCTATGAGCACGTTTTCCCCTGTCTGGACGTAGTCGCGGGTCGACACGTTTGCCAGTCTCCTTGCTCTCTTGACTGTGAGCGTCGCGTTTGCTACTGGTGATGCTTCCAGCGCTGCTACTGACTACGACACTAAATTTCGCGCGATTGTCCGCCTGTATCGTTGGTGGAGTGGTATATGACGAACTGGTTGCTCCTCCGATTGTCTGGGAGTTCCGCTTCCACTGGTAGGTAAGAGATCCTGGCCCCGACGCGGTCACGCTGAATGTGGCTGTTTGGCCTTCATTTACCGTCAGATCACGAGGCTGTTCGGTAATGACCAGCGATGGAGCTGGAGAAGGCGTGGGCGTGGGGGAAGGGCTGGGTGTTGGCGTGGGTGGTGGGTTGGCGTCGGAGTTGGCGTGGCGGTTGGGCTGGGCACAGGTGTGGGGGTTGGGCCACCCGGGACGGAGTAAGATACCTCGCTCGACGGCAAGCTCTCGAACCCAGAGGTGTTATAGGCGGTGACGGCAAAGAAATAGGTCGTTCCGGCCGACAGGTTTGAGACGGTCGCGGTGGTCGCCGGCCCAGCGTCGATGGATTGGGTGTATTGTCCCGGAGCAACGCCGAGGAGGACGTGGTAACGAGCTATGTCAGGTTCTGCATTGGGGTTCCAGGCAAGATTAACGCTTGCCCCATAAGTTTCTGCCACCAGGAGCAGAAGGGACGAGCAAGCGGCGAGAATCCGAGAAAATAGGGACATAAAGGGTTATAAGAACCCTAATATCCAGAGCAGCGTTCATGCCCTTGCGGCTACCCCTGCCAAGAATGATCTCGCTGCCTGAGGCGCCGAAAATACACGTCTCACCGAGTTGCCAATTAGTTGACAGAAAGGCGGTAGTTTCGCGCGTTTCCATGCGCGACGATTCGCAACGGCTTGATTCATGGCGAACGATGCTTCTCCCTCGCCAAACCCCATATTGGGGGGCTGCCGATGGCGGGACTCGAACCCACACTCCAGGTAAATGGAAACGGATTTTAAGTCCGTTGCGTCTGCCATTTCGCCACATCGGCGGCGGCGTGATCTTAACCGCGGGCCGGGGCAAGACCAAGTAGTTTGCTAACGGCTGTCGAGCGTGCTTCGATTGCGTCTGACTCGCAAACGCCTCACACGAGGATCTTGTTCGGCTTAACGAATGATGAATGCGGCGCCCAAGGTGATCAGTCGACGCAGCCTGTGGAAACGCAGAGCCCGCGGACGGTCTGTGCGCAGAAAAGCGCTAAGAACCGCGTTCCTGGGCGCGCTCCTCACGATGATCTTGAGTTGCGCGCGAGCCGATTGGCGTTTTGACGCGGAGACCGGCGTCTTTTACGACAGCAATCTCTCAAATTCGGATCGGGCGGCGGATGAGAAATACGATTTGGCCTGGAAAAGCGATGCGCGCGCCGCAGACGGTTTTCAGTTGTCGCGCGATCTTCGACTGACTCTCGCGGCCGATTTGCACGGCGCGGTCTGGCGACCAATACGATGATTTCAACGAGATCGGCGGTGGCGCGTTGGCCAGCTTGCGTTATCGCTTTGGCCTGGGCCGCCGGGCGCCATGGATACTGCTCGAGGAAAGAATCGGCTACGACGGTTTTCACGAGACGATGCGAAGCGGTTGGGACGAATCGCTTCGTCTGCGCGGCGGAGTTGCACTCTCGGAACGGATTGCGCTCGAAGCCGGCTATACGTTTGGAAATTTTGCCGCGCGCGACAATTTCTTCGATCAGCAAGGAAATCGTGGCGATCGTGCGTCTCGTTGTCGACCTGACTTCGTCACTGCAAATCGCGCTCGGTTACAGCTATCGCGTATGGTGACGTCATTTCCTATGCCGTTCCGCCGCGTCCCGATCTTTTCCTGATTGCGTCCGAGCGCGAGCAGGTCACCACCTTTGGCACCGATCCGACTCTACACCGCGTATCGACTGCGAGCGTCAAACACAGGCCGTTTCCGTTTCCGCGTCGTATGCGGTTGACGAAATATTTTTCCGTTGCAGCTGGCGTATGAATACGCCGCGACCTCGCACGATCCGCTGCAATACGAACAACCATTTCGTTGAGGCCAAGGTCGGGTTTGCTTATTAAATGAACCTGCTTCGCGCGCTCGCTCTTACTCGCGGCTGTTGGTTTGTGCCGCGATCTGCACGCCGGTTCGCTCGAGGTCACGGTTAAAGATAGCTAAAGGCATGCCCGTGCCGGACGCAGTCGTTTACGCTGACCGGAAGTGCCGCGAGATCTGCGCCGAGGAAGCAGACGGTCATCGATCAGCGAGACAAACAATTCATTCCCTACGTGACCGCGCTTCAGGTCGGCACGTCGGTCTTGTTTCCGAACAACGACAACATTCGCCATCACGTCTATTCGTTTTCGCCGGCGAAAAGATTCGAGCTGCCGCTTTACGCCGGCGTTCCGGCCGAGCCGGTCATTTTCGACAAGGAAGGATTCGTCACCCTCGGATGCAACATTCACGATTGGATGATTGCTTACGTGGCCGTGCTGGCGACGCCCTATTTTCAGGTCACGGGCAAAGATGGCCGTGCGCTGCTTGAATAATCTGCCGCCGGGCCAATACACTGTCGAGGTCTGGCAACCGTCGCTCAAAGGCGCGCCGGAAAAATTCGCGCAACAGGTCGATCTTGCCGGGAGCAGCGCGAAAGAGTTGCTCTTCACTTTGGATCTGAAGCCGGACTTTCGCGCCAAGCGCGCGCCCGGCCTATCGACCGGAGGATATCGCTGAAATTTCGATTCCGCAGGTTTCAGGAGCCGGCTGCTTTTCTTCCTCGTCGCGCTGCTTGACGTTGCTGCAAAGCGCGACCTATCTCGTGGTCAGGCAGGCCAACCGGCAGCACGCCTGGCGCAGATTGACTCGAGCTTGCGGGCCGGCGCGCAGGTTTTCGAGAAGCTGATCGAGCAACGCAATCAACAGATCACCGTCGCGGCGGCGATTCTTTCCCGCGATCACGCCTTTCAGGAAGCCTTCGCCGGCGCGGAGCAGGATCGCGCAACCACCCTGTCGGCTTTGGAAAGTCTTCAAGGCCGGGTGAAGGCCGATGTGATTCTGATTGCGTCGCTCGAAAAGGAACTTCTTTTCGATTTGCGTCGGCCGGACTTGCACGGTGTTCCATTTCCCTTTCCAAGATTGATCGATCAGGCGGAAACGACCGAATCGACGTATGCGTTTGTCCTCCTCGACAATGAACTTTACGCCGATGGCGGTCACGCCGCTGCTCGCGCCCGATCCAATCGCGTGGCTCTGTCCCGGATTTCGCATCGACGATGATTTCGCGCGCGAGATCAAGGCATACTCCGATTTGGAGATCACGTTTTTGAGCGGGCAGAATTTCTTCGCCACCACCTTCGATGAAGAGCGGCGCGCCGCGATTGATGTCGATCCTGCGAGGGAGCACGCTGCCGGCAGAAACAGATTGTCGATCTTGGACGTCGGCGGTGAAACATTCTTGAGTTATTCGGTGCCGCTGCCGGCGGAAAACGGAAATGCGATCGCACTTCTGCAGCGATCGCTCGACAAGGAACTGGCGCCCTATCTTCGACTCGAGCGCACCTATCTCTGAGTCTGCGCTCCTCGGACTCGCCATCTCCGCCGCGCTCGGAATCTGGATCGCGCGCGGCGTTTCCAAGCCGGTGCTGCAACTCGCCGAAGGCGCGCGCAAGATCGCGGCCGGCGATTATCAGCATCGCGTCGAGGTGAAATCAGGAGGACGAGATCGGTTCGCTCGCCGCTTCGTTCAATCACATGAGCGAAGGTCTGGCCGAACGCGATCGTGTCCGCGACTTGTTAGGCAAAGTGGTCTCGCCGGAAGTGGCCGCGGAGCTCTTGCGCAAAGATGTCACCCTTGGTGGAGAAGAACGCGAGGTGACCGTTCTCTTTTCGGATCTGCGCAGTTTCACCAGCATGAGCGAAGCGCTTTCGCCGCAGGAGATGCTGGGAATTTTGAATCACTATTTCACCCGGATGAGCGCGATCGTCGAGAAGCACGGCGGCGTGGTCGACAAATACGTGGGCGACGCTCTCATGGCGCTGTTCGGCGCACCGCTCGGCCAATCCGGACGATGCCGATCGCGCGATGAAGACGGCACTCGAAATGACTGAGGCGCTGGACGAATTGAATCGGCAATGGCATGAGCGCGGATTGCCGGCCATCGGCGTTGGCATCGGGATCAACACCGACGTCGTCGTCGCCGGAAACATGGGATCGGAAACGCGGCTCAATTACACCGTGATCGGCGATGGGGTAAATCTGGCCTCGCGTTTGGAAGGGCCTAACGAAAACACCGGAGTACGAAACGCGCATCATTATCAGCGCTTCGACGCTGGCGAAGGCCAGGGAGCGATATCGCACGCGGCGGCTCGGCGAAGTCGCGGTGAAAGGAAAGCAAAAGCCGACGGAAATTTTCGCCCTCCTGGGTCGGGACTGATTATCAAATCGGGAATGCCCACTTCATTTGCGGGCAAAAGCCCTTGCAAGTTCCCAGGCGCGACTCTCAACTTGGTTTGATCATCAGCGCCGCGCCGTCATGACCACCGCGAACAAGATCACCATCGTCCGCATCCTCATGATCCCCGCCTTCGTGACGATGGCGATTTACTACGGACAGAGCATCCAAAGCGGCGAGCCGCTGGAGTGGCAGCGATTCACCGCCATCGCCATCTTCCTGGTCGCGGCGGTGAGCGACGGATTGGATGGTTTCATCGCGCGTCGTTACAACCAGCGCAGCACGCTTGGCCAGATTCTCGATCCGATCGCGGACAAGGGTCTCCTCTTGAGTGCGATCATCACCCTAAGCATCAGTAATTGGAGCGAGGGCGATCCGAGCTATGGGAAGTTTCCCGCGTGGTTTCCCGTGCTCGTGATCACGCGCGACGCGGTCATCCTCGTCGGCAGCGCGGTGCTTCAGCTCTTGAACGGGAAGGTAAAAGTGCGCACAAGCTGGACGGGTAAAGTCGCGACCGTTCTGCAGATGGCGGCGATTGCGTGGGTAATGCTGCAGCTGCGTTTCCTGCCGCTGGTGTATGTTGTCGCAGCGGCTGGGCTGTTCACGTTCATCTCCGGGGTCATCTATGTGATGGACGGAGTGCGGCAGTTGCAGGCCGAGGGGCACGCCAACGCGAAGGTTGGCTGAGCGCGCAACTCCCCGGCGCTCGCAGTGATGAACGAACCCAGCGCCCCACATTTCATCGGTAAAGTTGCCATCGTCGGCCGGCCGAACGTGGGCAAGTCGGAGCTCTTCAATCGGCTTGCCGGACGCAACATCGCGATCGTGCACGATCAGCCCGGCATCACGCGCGATCGGCTGGCCGCTCCGTGCACCAAGGGCATTCGCCCGTTCGTCATCTGGGACACGGGCGGAATCGGCGGCGCGGGCGAGACGGAACTCACCGCGCAAGTTCGAAGCGCGGCGGACTCCGCGATGCGCGAGAGCGACGTCATCCTTTTCGTGGTCGATGCGCAACACGGCCTGGCTCCGGTCGACCAGGAACTGGCGACGATGCTCCGCAAAGCGCGCACGCCGGTGGTGCTGGTGATCAACAAGATCGATCATCCCAACCACGAGGCGCTCGAGTCTGATTTCGCGCGGCTGAATTTTGCGAACACCATTCCGATCAGCGCGGCGCATAACCGCGGCATTTCCGAATTGCTGACGACGATCGATGAGCTGTTGCCGGACACATCGAACGTCGAACATCGAACGTCGAACGTCGAACTGCCGGTCGCCCTCGCGATCATCGGTCGGCCGAATGCGGGCAAGTCGTCGCTGATCAATTCCATCCTGCACGATCAGCGCACGATCGTGAGCGAAATTCCCGGGACGACGCGCGATGCGGTGGACATCGCCTACGAGCGCGGCGGCGAGAAGTTCCTGCTCATCGACACTGCCGGGATGCGCGCGCGCAGCAAACATTCGACCTCGGTCGAAGTCTTCAGCGTGATGCGCGCGGAGCGGACCATCCGGCGCGCGGATCTTTGCGTGCTCGTCATCGATGTCACCAGCGGAGTGACTTCGCAGGACAAGAAAATCGCGGGACTGATTCAAGAATCACGCAAACCGTCACTCGTTATCCTCAACAAATGGGATCTCGTGAAACCCGCGCGCGGTGCGAAGGCCGAGATGAAGCGGCTCGTGGAAGAAACGCGCGCCAATCTCTTCTTCCTCGATTACGCGCCCGTGCTCATCGCCTCCGCAGTCACGGGCGAGAACGTCTTGCAGCTCTTTGAATTGATCACCGAAATAAAGCGGGCTTCCGGTGCGCGGATCGGCACGGGCGTGCTCAATCGCATGCTCCGCGCAGCCTTCGATGCAAACCCGCCGCCCACCATCGGCACGCGCCGGTTGAAGCTTTTCTACGCCGCGCAATCCAAAGGCGAAAGCGAACGCGCGATCGACCCGCCGAAATTCATCCTCTTCGTCAATCAGCCCAAACTGTTGAGCGACGGCTACGGCCGTTACATCGAGGGCCGCATTCGGCAAGCCGAGCCATATCCAGGATTGCCTATCCTCCTCACCTGCCGGGCGCGCCCGACGTCGGCGCGAGCAGGCGCGACTTGATGCTGTCGGGCAAAGTCGAATTGGTGATCCAGGCGGTGGCGCTTTGTCGATCGCCCCGCAGCCAAACCCGCGCCGTCGTTTCAAGTTGTTGCTGGCGCATATTTTCGTTGCCGATACTGGCCGCCCATTGCATCGCAGCCGGCGGATCGTTTCGCATCACCTGCTGGACGAAGGCGGTGACGGCTCGATCGCGCGACACGCCTTCCGTCAAATTTCCCAGCCACGTGGCCGCGGCGCGCGGGTCGTTTTCCGCCCAACGACTGACGAGACCCTGGAAAATTGCCGCGCGCGTCGTGCCTTCGGGAAAGGAGGCAGCCCAGGCCGCAGCCGCTTGCGGATCGTTGCTCACCCAGCGCGGCGCGATCTGGGTGACCGCCTTGTCGTAGGCGTCACCAGAAAGTTGCGCCGCGGCTTGCGCTGCCGCCTGCGGATCGCTCGCCGCCATCGCGGAAATGACGCCGGCCACGACTTTATTACTCATATTTGCATCCAGGCTCCGCGCCCAGGTCAAGGCGGCCTGCGGTTCGTTCTCCGCCCAGTTACGGGCGATACCCGCCAGCAAATTACCACGCGTTTCGCCGCTGGAATTGCGCGACGCAAATTCCAGCGCGGTGCGCGGCTCGTTGTGGCCCCATTGATCAAGAACCGACTCGAGCGTGTCATCGCGCAGGCTGCCTTCCGGTAATTTCAGCGCCCAAGTCGCCGCGAAGGCGGGATCGTAATCGGCCAGACGATACGAAAACGAACGCACGATTTCAGTTTGTAAAGCGCCGCGTGGAAGGGCCGCCACATAATCACCCGCCGCCTGCGGATCCTGTTCGGCCCAGGAATTGGCGATGGCTTGTATCGCCTGCCGCTGACTCTTGTCGGCTGGCAAACTATTCGCCCACGCCAACGACGCGGTCAGATCGTTTCTCGCCCACGCCGATGCGACTGAGGAAAATGTGCCGTTGCGTTCCGCGCCGGGCGGGAGAGCCGCCGCGGCTTCAGCGGCAAGCTGCGGGTTAGTGCTGGCGTAATTCGACCACACATTTCGCAGCGCGCTGCTTCGTTCGCGTCCCGGGGGAAGATTTCGCGCCCACGAAAATGCAGCGTTCACATCCTGTTTGGCCCAGTCGCTGGCGACGACGCTGATGGCGCTCTCGCGACCTTCACCTGGCGACAAGCTCAACGCGCTAGCGGCCGCGGCCGCAGGGTCGGCGCTGGCCCAAGTGGAAAAAAGCGACCAATAGGTCTGACGAATATTGTCGCTGGCCGGCAACGTCTGCGCGAAGCCAAGGGCGGCCGCCGGGTTAGTTTCGGAGATGGCTTCTATCACACTGCGCAGGGCTTGCACGCGCTCTGGGCCGGAGGGCAGTTGCATGGCCCAAGACTTGGCGGCATCCGCGTCTTCGGCGGCCCAGGCATTCACCGCCGCGTAAAGCATCGTCGAGCGTTTTCCGCTGTTGCTGATGCTCTGCGCGCTAGCGATGGCGGCACGCGGATCGACTTCGGCCCAGTTGCCGTAGAGCGTTTCCAGCAGCGTTTCCTTTTTGCCTCGATCCGGAAGACGCTGCACCGCTTCGATCACTGCTGAAAAATTTTCACGCCCGATCGCATTGCAAAGTTTGCTCAACTCGGAGATGCCGCCGCGCTCCGTGCTGTGCGCGAGCGCGCGTTCGAGATTTCCGATCACGTCATCCAAACTCGACGGCGCAGCGGTTTCTTTCTTTTCCGGAGGCGCGGAAGTCTTGGCGGAATTTTTGTTCCTCGGCGGCGGCGGAGTTTCGCCTAAGGAATTAACTACCACCGGCGATGTTTTCGGCGAGGATGTCGTGTGGCGACCAAGTGTGATTCCGCCCACGAACGAGATCGAAAGAGCGATGGCCGCCAGCACGTAGAGCTTCACTTGCGGAAAAATTAGCTACTGTTGACCGCGCGGCCAAGCACGGAGGTGGAAAATCGAACGCGGGCGTTGTCTATTTGTCTCACCATTTCTATGAAATCGACGCAGGAAATCACGCACCAAGTGCAGGAGCTGGGCCAATGGATTCCGCCGTTGCGCGAACAGGTCGGCCACGTCGTGATCGGGCAGAAATATCTCGTCGATCGGCTGCTCCTCGGCTTGCTCGCCAACGGTCACATCCTGCTCGAAGGCGTGCCCGGCCTGGCCAAGACGCTCACCGTCAAAACGCTGGCGCCTGCCATTCAAACCGGTTTCCAGCGTCTGCAATTCACGCCCGATCTTGCTGCCCGCCGACCTGATCGGCACGCTCATTTACAATCCGCGCACTGGCGAGTTCACGACGAAGCTCGGTCCGCTTTTTTCCAACCTGATTCTCGCCGACGAAATCAATCGCGCGCCCGCCAAGGTGCAGAGCGCGCTGCTCGAAGCGATGCAGGAACGGCAGGTCACGATCGGCGACACAGACCTATCCGCTCTCCGATCCGTTCCTCGTTCTCGCCACGCAAAATCCGCTCGAACAGGAAGGCACCTATCAACTGCCCGAAGCGCAGCTCGATCGCTTCATGTTGAAGCTGAACATCGGTTATCCGCAAAAAGCCGAGGAGCGCCAGCATCCTGGATTTGATGGCGACCTCCGCGCCGAATCTGAGCGTCACGCCGGTCGTCGATCCGCAACAGATCATCGCGGCGCGCGCGGTCGTGAACAGCATCTACATCGACGATCGGGTGAAGGATTACATCGTCGATGTCGTCTGGGCGACGCGCGAACCGGCGACCTACAACTTGAATCTCGAAGGCCTGATTCGCTACGGCGCTTCACCGCGCGCCACGATTTACCTGGCGCTCGCCGCGCGCGCCCACGCGTTCCTGAATGGCCGCGGCTACGTCACGCCGCAGGACATGAAGAGCATCGGGCACGACGTCCTGCGCCATCGCATCATCGTCAGCTACGAAGCCGAGGCGGAGACGATCACGAGCGAGACGATCATCGATCGGATTTTCGCCGGGCTGCCGGTGCCGTGATTCGGCGAAGTGGAGCATACGCTATGATCTCGTCATCCCGAGCGAAGCGCAGCGAAGTCGAGGGACCCCGTGGCACGAAATCGCACAAGCGAATTCTGCATGGCGAGATCTCCTCGCTGATGATGCTCGCGATAAGACGTCGCAGGTCTCGCTAATGCCACGGATCTCTCGACTTCACTGCGCTCGCTCGAGATGACGAGGCGAGAACACCCGCGGACATCCTGAAGAAAATCCGCGCGCTCGAGATCAAGACCAAGGGTCTCGTCCAGACCGTCTTCGCCGGCGATTACCACAGCGTCTTCAAAGGACGCGGGATGAACTTCGAGGAAGTGCGCGAATATCAGCCGGGCGACGAGATCCGCGCGATCGATTGGAACGTGACCGCGCGGCTCGGGACCGCCTTCGTCAAGAAATTCACCGAGGAGCGCGAGCTGACGGTCATGCTGGTGGTGGACGTGAGCGCTTCGGGAAATTTCGGCAGCGACATCGCAATCGAAGCGCGAGCTCGCGGCGGAAGTCGCCTGTCTGCTCGCCTTCAGCGCCATCCGCAACAACGACAAGGTCGGTCTGCTTCTCTTCACCGATCGCGTCGAGCTTTTCATCCCGCCGAAGAAAGGCCGCTCGCACACGCTGCGCATCATTCGCGAAATTCTCTTTTTCGAGCCGCAAGGCCGCGGCACCGCTCCCGCGCTCGCGCTGCGATTATCTGAACAAGGTCGTCACCCGGCGCGCGGTCGTTTTTTTCATCTCGGATTTCCAGGCGGGCGATTTTTCGCGCGAACTCGCAGTCACCGGACGGCGACACGATTTCATCGCCATCCACGTCCAGGACGAACGCGAAGAAGTCCTGCCGAACATCGGGATCATCACCTTGGAAGACGCCGAGACCGGCGAGCAGATCGAGATCAACACCGCCGATCGCTCGACCCGGACGCGTTTCGCGGAACTCGCGGAAGCGCAGTCGGCCGATCTGAACCGCACCCTGCGCCGCAACAACATCGACACCATCTCGCTCCGGACCGGACGACGATTATCTCCCGGGCCTGCGCTCATTTTTCAAACAACGCGAGCGCCGCCTGGCCGTGCGATGAACCTGCTCGCGTATGCCACTTTTCTCGCCCAGGAATTTCACGACATCTCGCCGCCAGTCGATTACTCGCTCCTGCCGACGTGGGTGATTTTCCTCGCCGCTTTCGTCACCCTGGCGTTTCTCGGACTGCTCGTTTGGCTCTTCATTCGCTGGAAACGGCGGCCGAAACCGGAGCAAACGCCGCGCGCGCGCGCGCTCGAATTGCTGCAACGCGCGCGCGCAGAGATCGACACATCTGACGCCTTATCAATTCAGCATCCGCGTCTCGGACATTCTGCGTCGCTATGTCGCCGAGCAGTATCAACTGCCGGTCACGCGTCAGACTTCGGTCGAGTTTCTCGCCGCGCTCGCGAAGGCGTCGCCCTTTTCGGAGGATGAGCACTCGCTCCTCGACGACTTTCTGAACCGCTGCGACCTGATCAAGTTCGCGCGCTACGAAGCGACCACGGCGGACAGCGAGCTTCTTGCTCGAGGAAGCCACACGGTTCGTGCAAGGGAGGCAGCTTGAACCTGCCTAATTGGCTGCCGCAGGGGAACGCGCTGACCTTTGCGCATCCGTGGTTGCTCTTGCTCCTGCTCGCGCTTCCCGTGCTCGCCTATCTGCGCGGCCAACGCGGCCCCGCCGCCGCGCTCATTTTTTCCTCGACGACCATTCTGCGCGGACTCGGAAAATCGAGCGCGGCGCGCGCGGGCAAATTTCTCCGCGCGCTTCTCTTTCTCACCCTCGCGCTTTTCGTCATCGCGCTGGCGCGGCCGCAACTCGGCAAGAGTCTGACCCAGGTCGAGGCGAGCGGGATCGACATCATGCTCGTGCTCGATGTTTCGGGCTCGATGTTGACCAAGGATTTCACCGTCGGCGGCGATCCGGCAACGCGCGTCGACGCCATTCGCGAAGTGACGCGGAAGTTTATCGAAGGCCGGCCTAACGACCGGATTGGCATCATCGCTTTCGCCGGCCGGCCCTATGTCGTCAGCCCGATGACGCTCGATCACGATTGGCTCCTGCAGAATCTCGAGCGCGTGCGCATCGGCCTGGTGGAAGACGGCACCGCGATCGGTTCCGGCATCGCAGCGGCCGCGAACCGGTTGAATGACAAGCAATCAAAGAGCCGCGTGCTCGTGCTTTTGACCGATGGCGAAAACAACGCCGGCAAGATTCCGCCGAATACCGCCGCGGAAGCGGTGAAGGCTCTGCAGATTCATCTTTACGCGATCGGCGCCGGCATCAATGGCATCGCGCCCGCCCCGGTCTTCGATCGCCGCGGCGGAATCCGTGACCGATCTCTCCGGCAACATCATGTATCAAAACCAGCGGGTTCAATTCAACGAAGCCGGCTTGAAGGAAGTCGCCCGGATCGCGGACGGACAATTCTACCGCGCGACCGACACGAAATCGCTCGAACAGATTTACGCGGATATCGACAAGCTGGAGAAATCGACCGTGAGCGTAAAGAAGTATCAGGAGTACCGCGATCTTTTCCCCGCCTGCATCATGGCCGGTTGCGGCTTGCTCCTGGCGCAGATTCTGTTGTCGCAGACGATTTGGAAGAAGCTGCCGTGAGGAAATGCCAGCTATGACTTTCGGCGCACCAGCTGGTTTTGGGCATTGCTCGCGCTCCCGGTTTTCGCGTTGCTCTTCGTCGCAGCCGAGCGGCGCAGCGCGGTGCGCTTGCAGGAATTCGTCGCTCCGCGATTGCTGGCACAACTTGGCGGAACGGTGAGCCGATTCCGGCGTGGTCTGCGGTTCGCGCTCGTCCTCCTGGGCGTCGCTCTCGCACTCGTTAGTCTGGCGCAACCGCGCTGGGGCTACACCTACGAGGATGCGAAACGGAAGGGACTCGATCTGATCGTCGCGGTCGATACTTCGCGCAGCATGCTCTCGAACGATGTCGCGCCCAATCGCCTCGAGCGCGTGAAGCTCGCCACGCAGGATTTGATCAACGAACTGCAGGGCGATCGCGTCGGCCTGATCGCGTTTGCCGGCCGCGCCTTTCTGCAGGCGCCGCTGACGATCGACTACGACGCGGCGGTCGAGGCGATCAACGATCTCGACACCAATACCATCCCCGAAGGCGGGAACGAATATTTCCGAGGCGATCACCCTGGCGACCAACACCTTTGGCAAGATCGCGATCGGTAATCGCGCGCTGATCATCTTCACGGATGGCGAGGAACTAGCGGCGATGCGGTCAAGGCGGCGAAGAAGGCCGCCGACGCCGGCGTGCGGATTTTCACGGTCGGCGTCGGCACGCCAGAAGGTTCGCTCATTCCGATCCAGAGCCAGAATGGCGGGACCGCCTTCGTCAAAGACAGCACCGGCCAGGTGGTGAAATCGAAGTTGGATGAAAAACGGTTGCGCGAAATCGCGGAGACCACCGGCGGAATTTACCTGCCTCTCGAGAATGGTCCGCGCACCATGAAGCAACTTTTCACCGACGGTCTGGCCAAGATGCAGGCCGGCGACATCGATGCGCGGATGGCGCGTCAACCGATCGAGCGCTATCAATGGCCCTTGGCCGCGGCGATTGCTCGCGTTGGCGGCCTCGCTCTTGATCAGCGAACGCGCGCGTCTCCGACGCTCGTTCCGCGGCAGCCGGTGCCTGAGCGCCGAACGCCCGCCGCCACGGCGGCAACTGCACTGCTCGTCTTGCTTTTCGCCGCCGCCTCCGCGCGGGCGGCGGCTCCGGGTCTGGACGCATATCGCCAGGAAAAATTTGGCGAGGCCTACAATCGATTTCAGGAAACCCTGAAGGAATATCCGGATACGAAGGCCACGGATAAGATCCAATTCGATGCCGGCGCCGCGGCCTACAAAATGAAGGATTACAACAAGGCGTTGCAGTCGTTCAGCCAGGCGCTGCTCTCGCCGGATCTGCAATTGCAAAGCAGGAGTCATTACAATCTCGGCAACACGCTTTACCAACGCGGCGAGGCGCAGAAAAAGACCGACGAAAAACTGAAGGATTGGACGAACGCGCTCCAGCATTACGAGCAAACGCTGAAGATCGAGCCGGAGAACAAGGAGGCGAAAGACAACTACGAGTACGTAAAGAACAAGATCGAGGAGCTGAAGAAACAGCAGGAACAACCAAGTCCGACGCCGACGCCTTCGCCGAGCCCGCAGGACAAGAAAGATCAGAAGAAGCAGGACCAGCAGGACAAGGACAAGAAAGATCAGCAGGATCAATCCGGCAGCGGCGACGACAAGAAGCCGCAAGAGAATCAGGACCAATCGCAGGAGCAAAAAGATCAGAGCAAAGGAAAGGACGACCAACAAAAACCCGGTCAGACGCCGACGCCCTCCCCTCTCCTTCGCCTGGCGAGCAACAACAGCGGCAGCAGCAAGGCGAGTCACCGTCGCCTTCGCCGGGCGAGAGCCCGGGCAAGCAAGGATCGAGTCCCAGTCCGTCTCCCGGCGAGCAGGGTCAGGCATCGCCATCGCCGGGCGAGAATGGGGCGAGCCCTTCGCCGTCACCCGGCGAAGGAAACGAAGCGCCCTCCCCTTCTCCCGGTGAAGGCGAAGGCGGCGAGGGCGACGCGAACGCGACGCCGAGTCCGGCAATGCCAAGCGCCACGCCCGATAAGAAACCGACAGGTGAAGTGAAAGGCGCGGCGGAAGATCAATCGGAAAAGAACGCCGAGGATGCGGCCGAGGCGGAAGCGACCGAAGATGGGAAGATGAGCGAACAACAGGCGGAACGATTGCTGCGATCGATGCGCGACGAGGAGAAGCGGGTCCAGCTTGATGAACACAAGGCGGCTCGCCGTGTCTATAAGGACTGGTAGATTCAGACTCTGGTCGATGGAAAAACCCATGCGTTCACTGCAATTTGTTGTCGCGCTTCTTGCTCTCTCCTGCGCGACTGTTGCGCGCGCTGATGAGCCGAGCGTCACCGCAGTTCTGACAGAATCTGAAACAACCGTCGGCCGTCCGGTTCAACTCCAGATTCAGGTGACCGGCGCCTCGAACCCGAAGCCGCCGGGAGAGATTTCCGTCGATGGATTGGACATCCGTTCCGCCGGCGTTTCCCGGCAGTATCAGCTGAATAATTTCAGCATGAGCTACAGCTTCACCTACAACTTCACGGTGATGCCGTTAAAGGCTGGCACCTTCAAGATTCCCGCCGCAGACGATCGAAGCGGGCGGCAAATCGCTTCACACTCCGGAGCTTAGCTTGAACGTGGTCAGCGGATCGGGGCAATCGTCACGCTCCGGCCGGAGTAACAACCCCAGGGATCAGGCCAGCATCGATCCGTCGCAGATTGGTTTCGTCGAGATGATCCTGCCGAAAACGATCGCCTATGTCGGCGAAATGGTTCCGGTCCAGGTGCGGCTCGGGTTCAACATGCGCGCCCCGGTCGAATCGCTCGGCAGCGGAATCCAGATCGCGGGCCAGGGCTTCACGACCCAAAAAATGACAGAGCCTCGGCAGACGGTCGAGTCGATCAATGGCCGTTCCTACCAGGTGTTCATCTTCAACACGGCGATCGCCGCCGCGCGCTCCGGCAAGATCGAGATCGGGCCCGCGGAGGTAAATCCGGTGGTGCGCATCGCGCGTTCGGGTCGAGCGAATCCGAGCCTGCCGCGCGATCTTTTCGATGATCCGTTTTTCAACAATTTCTTTAACGATCCCGCCTTCGCACCATCGATGCCGAGGGAGATTCATTTGAAGAGCGACCCGGCAACGCTGGAAGTGAAGCCGCTGCCGCCGAATGCGCCACCAGGATTCTCCGGCGCGGTCGGATCGTTCACGCTGCGAGTCGAGGCCAAACCGAAGGAGGCGCAGGTGGGCGATCCGATAACGGTGAACGCGACCATCACCGGCCGGGGCAACTTCGATCGAGTCACCGCGCCCACCTTGGAGAACGAGAGCGGCTGGCACAAGTACCCGCCTTCGGACAATTTCAAACAAGACGACGACGTCGGGATCAGCGGCGCGAAAACGTTTGAGACGGTGCTGAGCGCGAAGGAGCGGAAGGACAAACTTCCGCGAGTCGCGTTTACATTCTTCGATCCGCTCAAGGAACAGTACGTCACCCTTAAGAGTGAAGAGATCCCGCTGCGGATCGAAGGTGGCGCTGCGCCGACTGCGACACCCGCGATCGCGGCCGCCGGTCCCGCTGCGACTGCGGCACCTTCCGCAGCGGCGACCCCGGTGCCTGCGAAACAGGAAGAGGACATCCTCTATCAACTGACCGATCGGCCCGGTGCGATCGAAAGCTTCACCCCACTGTATGCGCAACGATCATTTTGGGCGGCGCAGGCGTTTCCGTTGTTTGCGCTCCTGGGATTAGCGGGCTGGAAGATTCGGCGATCGCGCCTCGACAATCGCGCGGCGCAACGCATCGCACGTTTGCAGCACGAGGCTGCCGAACTGCAACGAGGCCTGCGGCGCGACGACGTAGCCCCGCAACAATACGCGGCCAACGCCTCGCGTGCGGTGCAGTTGAAAACCGCGCTCGCGCGCAATCTTGATCCGAACCAGGTCGACGCGGAGACCGCAGTGGAGGCTTTTCACCTGGACGAAGAACACAGCACCCGACTCCGGCAACTGTTCGAAGACAGCGACGAGATGCGCTATAGCGGCGAAGGCAACGGCAGGAACGTTTTTTCTCCAGAAAAGCGCCGGGAGATTCTGGAGTTGGTGGAGAACCTGCACGCATGATTTCGTCGCGACCATTCCGAAATTTTGCCTGCGTAGTCCTGGCCATGGTCTGCGCTCTGGCCGTCGAGGCTTCTGCGCAGGAGAGCGATGCCTGGGCGAAGGGAAACCAGGAATATGCCGCCGGTCACTTCCGCGAAGCGGCTGATCTCTACGAGAGCCTCGTGCAGGCCGGTCAGACGAGCGCGGCCGTGTTCTACAACCTCGGGAATGCGCGCTTCCGCACCGGGGAGCTAGGGCAGGCGATTCTGAACTACGAACGCGCGCTCGCTCTCGAACCTCAGCACCCGGAGGCAGCGGCCAACCTGCGTCTGGCCCGCGACAAAGCGCGCGCCTTGGAGTTGAAGCGAAACTGGATCGAACACTGGGCTGGCCGACTAACGACAGCGCAGTTTTCGATCGCCGGAGCGATTGCTTTTTGGGTGGCGGCGTTTGCGTTCGTCGGACTATTTTTCGCGCGCCGCCGTTCCGTCGCGTTGGTTGGCCTGTTTGTATTTTCGCTGCTCGCATTGGCGGTCGCGGTTTACGGATTGTACTCGCACGAGACAGGTCCGGGCGGACGCGGCCTCGCGATCGTGGTCCTCAAGAACACCGATGCCAGGCTCGCGACCGCGGACAATGCGGGCACTGTCCTAACCTTGCCGCCCGGCAGTGAGATCAAGATTCTCAGCACGCGCGGCGATTGGACCTACGCCGCGCTCCCGAATGATCTTCGCGGCTGGATTCCAGCGCCGAACGCCGAGCGCGTGCGCCTTTCTCGTTAGTCGCCGGAATCCGTCCGCGCGGAAATGGCCTCACTTGTTCGGAGCGGCCGCAAAATCCTCGGATCTTCGTGCGAAAAGGCTTGATCGTTCGTTCGGCAATCGTTAAAAAAGCCCCGCCGCATGAATTCATCAGGCGCGCTCTGGCGTAGCCCTGAAGTCCATCCGCGTCTGATCGATCAGATAGAAATACAAAGATTAAACCCCCAAACAAAAGATTATGATGAAGAGAGCTTTATTACTGGCAATTGCAGCGCTCGGAGGAGCAGCAACGATATTCGCGGCACCATTTACGCCAGGCAATCTGGTGATTTATCGCATCGGCGACGGTGCGGCAGCACTGACCAATGCGGCGACCGCAGTGTTTCTCGACGAATACACCCCAGCCGGAGCTCTGGTGCAGTCGGTCCCTATGCCGACTGCCGTCAGCGGTGCGAACCGGATACTGACCGGGAGCGGCACCGCGACCAGCGAAGGCCTTCTCACGTTGTCCAGCGACGGGCAATATTTGGTGCTTGCCGGATATGATGCCACCGTTGGAACTGCAAGCTGTTGCCAACACCGCTTCGGCGGCAGTGAACCGGGTTATCGGGCGCGTGGATGGGACGGCAACCATCGACACGACGACGGCATTGACCGACGCCTACTCGGGAACGGCCGGCACCGCTGGCAACCCACGCGGCGCCGTTAGCACCGACGGCATGAACTTTTGGACATCTGGAAACGGCTGCTACCGTTGCGAGCGCTGGCAGCCGCTACACGACCCTTGGATCGACAACGTCCCTTCAGTTAAGCAACGACCCCCACCAATCTCCGCGCGACTAATATCTTCGGAGGGCAGCTTTATACTTCTGCGGGACTCGCTGCCTTTCGGCTCGGCACTGTCGGCACCGGGACGCCAACAACTACTGGCGAGACAATCACGAGTCTTCCAGGGTTTCCCGTTGCGACTGGGGGCAATCCGTTGAGTCCCTATCAATTCTTCTTTGCCGACCTGGATGCCGGGGTTGCGGGTGTTGATACGGTCTATGTCGCTGATGACAGCAGCCTGGTAAACGGCGGCGGCATTCAGAAATATTCGCTCGTGGGCGGCACGTGGGTCGCGAATGGCATCGTCGGTCTGGCAGGCTCGAGAGGTCTGACCGGTGTGGTGAGTGGCTCCAGTGTCACTCTTTACGTGACCAACGGCACGACGCTATCAGACCTTGACTGACACGAGCGGCTACAATGCCAGCCATTAATGGGACGCTCACGAGTTTGGCGACCGCAGCCGACCAACACGGCATTTCGAGGCATCGCTTTCGCTCCTTCTTCGGGAGCGGCGCCGACGCCGACCAGCGTGGTTTCGCGCAAGGTGCATGGCGCCGCGGGCCCGTTCGATATTGACCTGCCGCAGAGCGGCCCGGTCGGAATCGAATGCCGCAGCGGCGGCGCGCACCAACGACTATCAAGTCGTCGTCACCTTCGCCTCAGCCGTTACTGCCAGCGGCGCCTCCGTCACTGCCGGCACCGGCTCCGTTTCGAATGCGCGACCGGCAGCGGGACGAATACGCTCACGGTGGATCTCACCGGCGTGACCAACGCCCAGGACGATTACCGTCACGCTCAACGGTGTCAGTGGCGGCGCGGGCAGCGGCAACATCGCCATTAGCATGGGTGTGCTCGTCGGTGACACGAACGCCAACGCGCGCCGTCAACGCCGGCGACACAACCCAAACGAAAGGCCGCTCCGGTCAGACGACTGCTGCGACGAACTTCCGCTCCGACGTCAATGCGGATGGCACGATCAATGCCGGCGATTCCTCCGCCGTGAAATCGCGCTCGGGCACTGCGTTGCCCTAGCGCGCGAGCGAGAGAAAACGAATCACAGAAAGAAACTCCTTCCGCAGACAGCGATGGCGCTGTCTGCGGAAGGTTTGTGCTGTCCAGGCTTGGAGCATTAGCCTTGGGATACCGCGAGCACAGGCCATCGCGATACTTCCCGGGCGGTCCAAGAGTCGAGCGTTCTTGGGCATTGCGCGACAAATGCCTGGTCGTCGTCGCGTCGCACCGAGGGCGACGCCCCTTTTTCCCGCCGATTCAGTTTCTCGTTTGCGCGATCTCCGTCGCTTCCAGGAGCCCGTTCTGAAACGCGTAGAGGACCAGGCCGGCCACATTCCGGACACCCAGCTTGCTCATCAGATTGGTGCGGTGCGTTTCGACCGTGGCCGCGCTGATGAACAGCTTGCTCGCGATTTCCTTGCTCGTGCTCCCCAGGGCGATCAAGCGGAGCACCTCCTGTTCGCGCGGACTCAGAGGAGCTCCGATATAGCCTTTTGCCCGTCGCGCGAGCGCTTCCCGGCGAAGGGGCGTTACCCCGGTGCTTTTCGAGGAAAAATATTGTTCACCCCGGCCGACGCGTTCGACTGCATGGAGAAAATCGTCCCACGTATTCGTCTTTTCCACGAATCCCTTCGCACCCGCTTGCAACGCCTCGCTCAGACGGTCCGCGGTCGGAAACGCCGTGCAGAGGAGAATGTTGGTTTGCGGCGAGACGCGCTTGATCGCCGGCACAGCGTCGATGCCGCTTTCGTCCGGGAGGTTGATATCCAGGATCAGGAGATCCGGCGTAAATTTCTCACAGGAAGCGATCGCCGCCGCGGCGGTCCCCACCGATGCGAGAACGATGTAGCGTTCGCCCTGCCGGCTGAGCGTCGCGCTGATGAGCTCGCGCATAAAGACGTGGTCATCCACCACGACGATGCGAAGGGGATGATGTGCCAGAATTTCCTTACCGTCTGCGGCTGACTTCGACCTCATGATTTTCTTCTACAGGAAAACCATGAGCCAAAAGCGGGCCCAAACACAAGCATAAAGCGGGAAACTGGCCCTCGGAGGCAGGTTTGGCCTACAGGAATCTCCTGAAACAAATACGTGTTTTTGGGGAGTATTCGCGCACGAGACAACTTGTTACATTTGCCGCCGATTTACGTTACTTGATCCCCCGACAAACCGTTCGGGTGCGCCCTGTTTTGCGCATCAGAGCGAAAGTTTATCTGGACTCCGGTGACCAGATCTCAGCGTTACCCCATCCAATCCAAGAGTCAGATGCAGCACCCGCTGCTTCCCCGAAGAGCCGGTGCAATATTTTTCTCCTTGCGACCCCTGCGCCGTTAGAAATCACGAAGTCCGATGAAGATGATAACAGAAACCAATTTCCGCACATCGCCAACCTCCACCGCCCGACCCAGTCGGGCTTTTTTTTGTATGAATAGAATCCTCCTCTCTCTTCTCGGGCTCACGCTCTTTGCCTCGGCCGCTTCCGCAGCCATAACGGCTGCGACTTATACTTTCACATCGACGACAGGAGAGGTGCTCGAAAATATGTCGACTGGGACAACCACGATGGTTTCGTTTGACCAGGATGACACTGCCTCGCCCTTATTCGATATGGGTTTTGACTTCTGGTTTGACGGAGTGCGACAGAACCGATTTTCAGCCAATGCCAACGGCTTAATGCGGCTCGGCTCGACCCCCGTCTCGGCTGGCTTCTACAAACAATCTGGCAAGCGCGACCGATACCCCGCAAATTGCACCTTATTGGGATAATCTTCGGATCGGGACGAACGGAAAGGTCCACTACAAAGTTGTTGGCACCGCACCAACTCGCAAACTGGTGGTTGAATGGACGGGAGTGCAGGTGCCGCGTCTGGCCGTGGCCTTGCAGCCGGGCACAGCCACCTATCAAGCGTGGTTGTATGAATCAACGGGCAAGATCGAGTTCGTCTATGGTTCGGGGCTTGTAACCAACCTTGTTAATAGTGGCTATTCGGTAGGTTTCGGCACGGCCGCGGCCGTGTTTGCCAGCGTGACAACCGATCGGGCCAAGTGTCTCATATGCCATAGCCAACAAGTCGAATATCGCTGCGATCGCCAGTGGCACCAAATACACCTTTACGCCGACAACTCCGGTAGCTCCGAGTGGCTTCGGCGTTACTGCAATCACGCAGACCGGCATGACCCTGAATTGGACAGATGCCTCGTCCAATGAAGTGGGCTTTGCTGTTTATCGTTCCGATGATGGCGGCACGACTTACAACTTCATCCAACAGACCGCGGCAAATGCGACCTCACTGGTGGTCACGGGCCTGCTGCCTGGCGTGAATTATTTCTGGCGTGTGCTGGCGGTGACCGAAGGCACATTGAGCACGGCCACTTCGGGCAACGCCACGACTACCGCCGCTGGAACCAAAACGGCCGCAACCGGTAACTGGAACGTGCCGGGTACCTGGACGCCGAGCGGAGTTCCAGCCGCTACTGACGACGTTACCATCCCGGATGGCGTGACGGTTACGATGGACTCGAGCGGGTTAGTCTGTAACAACCTGATAGTGGGTGGCGGAACGAGCGGAACGCTTGTTTATGGAGCGACCATGCGGGAGCGTTAACGGTTAGCGGTAGCGTCACTGTGAATACCGGCGCCTCGTTCGATGCCGGCGCCAGCGCGTTGACGACACATACGCTCGCCGTAGGCGGCACATCGACCACGGTGTCGGCAGGCAGCATCACGAACAACGGCACGTTCGATATGAACACCACTGCCAGCGCGAACGTGACTTTTGGCGGTAATATCAACGGCACGCTGTCGGGTAGCGGCACGCCCTTTGATTTCTTCTCCATTACGCTGAACAAAGGCACTACCTCCGCGCCGATGCTCGACGTGACGAGCGTCATCACGATGTCAACGGTCTCGACGTCGACAAATCGGCTCGTTCTCACCAGCGGCACGTTCCGACTGTCGAGCGCCACCAGCATCACACCGATTGGCGGAACGCAAACAGTCTGCGCGGCGCCGGGGCGCCTGTGGCTCAACAATGCTGGAGCGATTTACAGTGCCGGTTCCGCTGGTTCGCCGACTGTGACGGGTGAGCTGAGAATTGACTACTGGAACCTTCAACTACGGCTCAGGTAACAACACGCTGACCATTTCGACCGGGACAGGCATCCTGACGATTAACGGCGGCACGCTCAACATGCTCGGCGCGGTCTCATTTGCCAGCAATGTTGGCTACGCAGTTCATCATGAGTGGCGGCAGCTTTAACGTTGATCCGAACGCGACGAACGCTCTCGCCGCCGGCACACCCGTTTTCTTAATTGGCACTAATGCGACGGTTAACTGGACGGGCGGGAACATTACGATTGTTGATCCACACAGCGCCGTCGCCGGCGTGGCTTTCAATGCCAATCCGGGTCCCGCAAAGTTGATTACCGGTGGCACGCTCAACATTGGCGACGGCACGTCAACCACAGCTAGCGGCGCCTTCGCGAACAATACCGGCTTTGGCTTGCAAATTCCGATGGGCGTCTGGAATTTGAATATTAATAACCGGACGGATGCTTCGAATACACGCATGGCGCGTATGACTGGCGACGTGATCGTTTACAATCAACTCACGCTCCAGGCCAATAGCTATTTATTCCTGGATTCGGGGGGATTTCCGGTTGGAGGCCGTCTCGCTCTTTATGGTGACCTTGCGCAGGGCGGAACGCTGGCGGGAACCGAGCCAGGCGGCACGCAATTTGTCGGCATATTAGCTGTTGCAAGGCTTTACCGGGACACAAACCGTGAGCGGCGGGGGAACCTACACTAACATTCCAGCCCTGGCCGTGAAAAACACTGGTACGGGTGTCACATTTGCAAACACGCTTCCCTTTGTAACCAGCCGCGTAAACATGTTCACCGGTTCCCTCAATCCCGGCGCCTCGTTCACGATTGGCCGCGCGACGATAGCTCCCGTTGTGCAGATTGGCGGCTTCGCCGCGGCTCCCAATAATTATCCAGCCGGTTCGTTTACAACGCTGCCTGCCTTTGATAACACATTCGGAGCTACCTCATATCTCTACGCAAATACCAGCACCACGCTTGACGACCGGCGCATTCAATGAAATGCCCGCTGGTCCCCAAACGGTGGGGACATTCCCAATCAACGATCTAGACGGCATTACGACCGATCGGGCTTTCACGGCAAGTTTCTTGACCCTAACATCAGGAACCGTCACTACCACTGCCGCTAATCTCATGACGATTAGCAATACGGCCACAACCGGCGTCTCGGGTGGCTCGGTGACATCCTACGTCAATGGCCCGCTTGCCCGGACTCTGCCTGCCAGTCTGGTCACTGGAAGCACGTATACCTTCCCGGTAGGCAAAAGCGCCTTCAAGATGCTGGAGTTGGTCAACCCGACTACTAACGCCGGTGGAACCGTTGTTATTCAGACAGAGGTCTTCGATGCCAACTCTGGTGGAACGCCGGGAACTGGTTTGGTTGCGCTGAATACCAACCGCTACTGGCAATCTTCGATAACAACCGGCGGCGCTAACTTTACGAACACCACTGTCAGATTGACTGAGCTCGTCTCCACCGGGAACTTGATCGGCCAATCTGCCAGTCAGTCGGGCACGTATAACTCGATTGGCGGCACGCTCGGCGGGAACTCGACTATCGTTTCAGGTTCGGTCACGTCGCTGGACTTCTTTAATATTGGCGCGAGCGCCGTGCTGCCTGGCGGAACTTATACGGTTGGCAGTGGCGGAAACTACGCCACGCTGACGTTGGCTGTCGCCGATTACAATACCAAGATTGTTACCGGCCCCGTCATATTCAACCTTATCGAGAACGCGACCGCCCCCGAAGCGGTGGAGACGTATCCGATCACGATTAACGCCAATGCTGGCGCCAGCGCGACGAACACACTAACCATCAAGCCGAACGCTGCCGCCACTACAATGACTGGATCGAGTGCGAGCGCGCTGATCGTTTTGAACGGCGCCGATTGGGTGACCGTTGACGGCTCCAGTAACGGAACGTCGTCGCGCGATTTGACGATGACCAACACGAACACGGGCACGTCGAGCGCGGTGATTTGGGGTCAGACGACGGCGGCACCGGCGGATTCCGCTACTAACAACACGGTCAAGAACCTCAACCTCGTTGGCAACAGCAATACGACAACGCTTATCGGTGTCGGCTTCGGCAGTACCACGATTAGCGTTACCAGCCTCGGGAACGGCAAACAATAACAACACGATCCAGAACTGCAATATCAGCAAGACGCAGTTCGGCATCTACTCGCAGGGCGCGAGTATCGCGAACAAGAACCAGAACACGGTAATCACGCAGAACCTGATCAACACGGTTTCGCCGAACAACGTGTCCAAGGGCGGAATTCAGGTCGGCGGTTCGAAAACAACATTCAAATCACGCGAAATACGATTGAGCGAAATAGCTCAGGCGACTTCGCCGGACGTGTTCGGTATACTCTCGGGATACCGAGTATTAGCACATCAACCTTCAGCGGCAACGAAGTTACCAACGCAACCGTTTCGCGCAATTTCATTGGCTCGATAAGGAACACGGGCACGTTCTCCGCTGTGCGGTATTGGCGTCGTCTCGGCTACTTCAGGCACCAGTCAGATTTCTAATAACTCATCTGACGGAGTTTCCGCGAATGGCACCAGCGGCGACTTTGCGGTGCGGTATCCTGGTCGGCGGCGGCCTCGGTTCGACCACCCAGGTTTACTTTAATTCCGTGTCAATGACCGGCACGTAGACAGGCGGTAGCGATAAGAGCTACGCGATTGGCGATTGGTGGAGTCGCCACTCCCGATCCGATAGTTGATGTCCAGGACAACATACTCTACAACACGCCGGAAAATGGCACGGGCAATAACTATGCGATCGGCTATGGCTATAGCTCTTCCGGTAATCTGACTTCGAACTACAACGACCTGTTTGTCACGGCCGGCGGGGGGCTCTTCAAGATTGGCAAGATCGGCAGTCTGTCGCAGGGACCAGGAACGGGACTAACTCTGCTGAGCAATTGGACAACCGCAACTGGCAGAGATACGCCCAATTCGATCTCCGAGTGATCCGTCGTTTAATTCATCAACCCACCTGCAGCGCAACTTGGCTCGCCCGTGCTGGATTCAGGCACGTCGCTCCAGCCAACGGTCACCGTATGTCGATATCACCGGTGCGACCAGGGTGGATCCGCCCAGCTATGGGCGCTTACGAAGGCGGGCATTGACATTGCTGGACCAACAATTAGCTTATACGCCGCTGGGTAACACGACCAGCACCGCCAATCGCACGCTCGCCACACGATCACCGATGTATCGGTGTTCCGCAAAGTCGGCGCTGGCTTGCCTGTTCTTTACTTCGCAAGGGAGTATCAGATCCCTTTGTTGCAACCCAGGCAGTTTGGACGACCCCGAGTAGTTACACCTTTACGATTGATAATTCGCTCGTCACGGCGGAAGCGTAATGGTCGGCGACACGATTCCAGTACTATGTCGTCGCGCAGGACACGGCAGGGACGCCTAACGTTTCCGCCAATCCATCGGCTGGCGCATCCGGCTTTACCGCGAATCCCCCGGCAGCATCGACGCCGCCGACAACGCCCAACAGCTACATGATCCAAGGCACGATCATGGGCACGAAGACGATTGGTGCGATGGGAGATTACGCCGACCTGACCGCGGCAATCAACGGCCCGAACGGCTTGAATAACAATGTTCTTACCGGGCCGGTAACATTCCTGTTGCTCGACTCCAGCTACACGGCAGTGCCCCGCAGGTGATACAGGCTCTCCCGCTTACGATCAACGCCAACCCGGGCTCGAGCGCGACCAATACCATCACGATCAAGCCGAATACCGGCGTTACGGCGACAATCACCGGGACCGTGGCCAGCGGGCCATTGATTACGATCAAGGCCAACTACGTAACGATCGACGGCTCGAACAGCGGCGGGACCGATCGCAGCCTGACGATTACAAACAATGGCGCAACGACTCCGAACGTGATCGCATTCGGCTCAACCGGCACGACCCCGATCACTGAACGGTACTCTCAAGAATTGCGTGATCGTTAACGGGGTGAACACCAGCTCCGCGGTGGTGATTTCCGACGGCACGACAATCGGCAACGCGGGTTACTTCTCGAACATGACCGTTCAGAATAACAGCGTGCAGAAGGCGTATATCGGCGTCTATGCGAATGGCGGGACGTCGCCGCAGAACGGGTCGAATCTCGTTTACACGCAGAACGACCTGAGCACGAGCGGGGCAAACGCCGTTCGCTTCACCGGATTGTACATGCAGGGTGTGAACGGGGCGACGGTAAGCCAGAACACCATCGGCAACTTCAGCGGCACTGAATCCGAAGACGACCAAGGCATCTGGCTGGCCACGGGAACAATCAACGCCACGGTTGATCGTAACACGATCAAGAATCTGAACTATACCGGCACAGGCGGATATGGCGGCCACGGTATTGCGGTCTCAACCGGCGCGACCGGCGCGAACGTCGTTGTCTCGAACAACATGCTCTATAACCTGAGCGGCGATGGATTTAGCTACACCGGTAGCGTCTTCGCCGGATAACCCGTTCGGAATCTACGCGTTCGAGCACTCAGACCGGACGTCGAAGATTTACTCCAATTCGATTTATCTCACTGGCAACACGCTTGGCGGCACCGGAGTCACACTAACGCCTTGTCGCTGGTTATCCCTGAACACTGGACCACGGCCGACGTGCGCGGACAATATCTATTGTAAATAACCTCGGCCTGTTTTCGGCGGTCGGGTGGGCGCGGTAGGGATCAGGCTGGCCAATCCGCCGCTTCGCAATTGTCCACAGCAATTACAACGACTTACTTCGTCAGCCGCGAACGGGTTCAGCGGACAAATGGCGTTGGCCTGATCGCAGCAACTGTCAGCACACATCGGCGCACTGGCAGACCGGCAACGGTAAGGATGCACAGTCTGTCGCGGTCGATCCGTTGTTCGTCGTCGACACACCGATCTGCACCTGAGCACGGAGACATCCCCGGCAGCGAACAAGGGCGTCTCGCTTGCGCCGACGGTGACGGTTGACTTCGATGGCAACTCGCGCAGCACGACAGCGCCGGACATGGGCGCGGATGAGATTGCGTCGAACAATCTGTCGAACCTGACCTTGAACATGGGAACGCTTTCACCGGCGTTCGATACAACCGTGCTCAGCTACACAGCCAGTGTGTCCAACGCGACCAACAGCATCACCGTCACCCCGACGGCATTCGATTCTAACGCGGTCATCGAGGTTCAGGTCAATGGCGGCGGTTACTCGACGGTTACCTCCGGTACGCCCAGTGGGCCGCTGGCCTTGAACGTCGGCCCGAACACGGTGGAGGTAAGAGTGACGCCTCAGGAAGGACCGTTTGGGCCGCCTACTATCCCGACAGCGGGAACACCGAAGACTTACACCGTCACGGTGACACGCGCGGCGCCCACCTACACGGTGACCTACGACGGCAATGGCAGTACCGGCGGCACGCCGCCGATCGACGGCAACGCCTACCTCGCGGGCGCGACCGTGACAGTGCTGGGGCCTGGCAGCCTGGTGCGGACGGGCTACACCTTCGCGAACTGGAACACCGCGGCTGATGGCAGCGGCACGAGCTACAATCCGGCGGATACGTTTTCGATGCCCGCCGCCAGCGTGACCCTGTATGCGCAGTGGACGATCAACACCTACACGGTGACCTACGACGCCAACGGCGGCACAGGCACGCAGACCGATCCGAACAGTCCTTACAATTACAACTCGACCGTGACCGTGCTAGGCACGGCTCGATTGCGAGAACGGGCTACACCTTCTCGCACTGGAACACGGCGGCCGATGACAGCGGCACGAACTACAATCCAGCGGACACCTTCAGCATCACGGCCAACGTGACGCTGTATGCGCAGTGGACGATCAACAGCTACTCGGTGACCTACGACGCCAACGGCGGCACGGGGACGCAGACCGATCCGAACAGTCCCTACAACTTTGGCGCGACCGTGACTGTGCTGGGCACAGGGACGATTACCAGGACGGGCTACACCTTCTCGCACTGGAACACGGCGGCTGATAACAGCGGCACGAACTACAATCCGACTGACATGTTTGCGATGCCGGCCGCCAACGTGACGCTGTATGCGCAGTGGACGATCAATACCTATACGGTGACCTATGACGCCAACGGCGGCACAGGTTCGCAGACCGATCCGAACAGTCCCTACAACTACAATTCGACCGTGACCGTGCTGGGCACAGGGACGCTTGACGCGAACGGGCTACACCTTCTCGCACTGGAACACGGCAGCCGATGGCAGCGGCACGAACTACAATCCGGCGGATACCTTCAACATCACGGCCAACGTGACGCTGTATGCGCAGTGGACGATCAACACCTATACGGTGACCTACGACGCCAACGGCGGCACCGGCACGCCAGACCGATCCGAACAGTCCGTACAACTACAACTCGACCGTGACCGTGCTGGGCACCGGGACGATTGTGCGAACGGGCTACACCTTCGCGCACTGGAACACGGCAGCCGACGGCAGCGGCACGAGCTACAATCCGGCGGCCACCTTCAGCATCACGGCCAACGTGACGCTGTATGCGCAGTGGACGATCAACACCTACACGGTGACCTACGACGCCAACGGCGGCACGGCGGCACGCAGACCGATCCGAACAGTCCGTACAACTTACAACTCGACCGTGACCGTGCTCGGCACCGGCTCGATCGTGAGGACGGGCTACACGTTCGCGAGCTGGAACACGGCGGCCGATGGCAGCGGCACGAGCTACAATCCGGCGGATACCTTCAGCATGCAGCGGCCAACGTGACGCTCTATGCGCAGTGGACGATCAACACCTACACGGTGACCTATGACGCCAACGGCAACACGGGCGGCAGGCGCCGGTCGATCCGAACAGTCCGTACAACTACAACTCGACCGTGACCGTGCTGGGCACCGGGACGCTTGTACGAAGACGGGCTACACCTTCGCGCACTGGAACACGGCAGCCGACGACAGCGGCACGAGCTACAGCCCGGCGGCGACCTTCAGCATCACGGCCAACGTGACGCTCTATGCGCAGTGGACGATCAACACCTACACCGTGACCTACACGGCGGGGCCGAACGGAATGATCTCGGGCACCAGTCCGCAGATGGTGAACTTCGGCGGCAGTGGCACGCC
>CAWATC010000020.1:0-19908 GCA_963784865.1 uncultured Verrucomicrobiae bacterium
ATCCGATGCGGCTGCTCATTCTCGCGGGCGGACCGTTTGCGCCCTATCAGTCGCTGCTGGATGAATTGGGATTGGGTGAAAGCGTGATCGTGCGCGAGGGCGTGATCGACGTTGAGGAGTATCTCACTGTGGCGGACGCGGGCCTTTACACGTCAGAGTCGGAGAGCTTCGGGTTGAGTATTTTGGAAACGCTCTTCCACGGCAAGCCGGTGGTAGCGTTCCGGGTCGGTGGAATTCCAGAAGTCGTCACCGATGGCGCGAGCGGCTTTCTGCATTCGTTCGGCGACATCGAGGGCATGGCAGCTTCGCTCACCCGCCTCGCGCAATCACCTGCGCTCGCGCGATCGATGGGCGAAGCGGGACATCGCGAGGCGACGGTGAAATTCTCAGCCGAGAAGATCGTGCCGCAATATGAAGCGCTCTACCAACGACTCGTTAGGCAAAGTGACCGCGGCGTGGAGGCGCTGCTCTGTCAGGCGAGCGCTGGCGACGACAGAGCGTCGCGCTCCATTGGATTGAATTCCGCTACCCTTTCCAGTCGCGCCGTTCGCCTCTGCGAGGGCGAATTCGGGCATTTCGCGTCCATCTGGAATTCCGTCGCCGTCAATGTCGATGCCCATTGGTTTGCCGTCGTGGAGATCGTGCGCAATCAAGACGTAAAGCGACGGAATGATGAAGAGCGTGAAGAGCGTGCCGATGGTCATGCCACCGACGAGCACGAGACCGATGGAATTTCGGGCAGCCGCGCCCGCGCCGGTGACGAGCGTCAGGGGAAAGTGGCCGCAGACCGTAGCCATTGTCGTCATCATGACGGGACGCAAACGGATGCGCGCGGCCTTCTTGACCGCGTCGATTTTTTTCAGCCCGTTGCGCTGCTGGCGTATTCGCAAACTCGACAATGAGAATGCCATTCTTCGCGACCAAGCCGACCAGCGTCACGAGGCCGACCTGCGAGTAAATGTTGAGCGTCGTCGTCCAGCCGTCGGTGAAAAATTTTCCGAATCGGCATTTTCAAAAACGTAAACAACAATGCGCCGAACATCGCGAGCGGGACTGATCCGAGCCAGGATAATGAGCGGATCGCGGAAGCTGTTGAACTGCGCGGCGAGAACCAGGAAGATCAGGATGACGGCGAGACTGAAGGCGGGCAGGAATTTGTTGCCTTCGCCGCGGAGCTGGCGCGATTCGCCGGTGTAATCGATCACGTAGCCTTTCGGCAGGATCTTGGCCGCTTCCGTTTCGAGGAACGTGAGCACGGTGTCGAGTGATTGCGTAGGCACGCCGTTGATCGTGACCGCGTTCAGCTGCTGCATGCGATTGAGAGAACGCGCCACCGTCCGGCGTTCGAATGGTCGCGATCGTGCTTAGCGGAATGACCTTGTTGTCCGGCCCGGTGACGTAAATGCTCTCGAGTTGCTCCGGATTAAGTCGATCGACGCGCTTCACTTGCGGGATCACTTTGTAGCTGCGTCCCTCGATGTTGAAGCGATTGACAAAATTGCCGCCGATGGCGGCGGAAAGATCGGCCCCGACCTGCTGCATATCGAGACCCATGGTCGCGACCTTGTCGTGATCGAAGATGATCTGCGATTGCGGCTGATCGATCTTGGTGTCGATATCGCGCAAAGCGAAACATGCCGGCCTGCATGGCTTTCGCGAAAAGCTGCTTGGCGAATTCGAGGATGCGTTCCTGGTCGGCGGTCGAAGCGATGACAAAGCTCGACCGGAAAACTTTCGCCACCGGGAAGCGGCGGGCGGCATCACCGGGAACATTTGGATGCCGGGAATAGCGCCGAGTTTTTGCTGCACCATTGGCAAGTAGGCGGCGGTCGGAGTCTTGCGCTCGCCCCATGGCTTCAGGACCATGCCGCCAAAGCCGTTATCCGGAAATGTGAGTTGAAAGGTAAAGCGCGTGTCGGGGATATCCTTGAAAACCTTTCCGGCCGCGTCGGCATAACGAATCGTATCGTCGATCGTGGCGTTGGCCGGCGCGGTCACGATGCCGAAGATGACTCCCTGGTCTTCCGTCGGGGCCTGTTCTTTCGGCGACATGATGTAGAAGATCACTGCGAGCAAAGAGAGCCCGACCCAGACGATATAAACCGCCGGACGCGCCGCGAGCGTGCGATCGAGATGTTCGCCGTACCAATCGCGAAAGCGATCGAAGGTCCGGTTTACCACGCCCGGTGAATCCGTGCTCGGATTTACCCGGGCGCAGGAGGTAGGCCGACATCATCGGCGAGAGCGTGAGCGCGACCACTCCCGAAATGGTCACCGCTCCGGCCAGGGTGAGCGCAAACTCGCGGAAGAGTGCGCCGGTTAGACCGCCTTGCAGCGCGATCGGCGTGTAGACGGCGGCGAGCGTGATTGTCATGGCGATGATCGGGCCGACCAGTTCGCGCGCGCCTTGCATCGCGGCGTTCGTGCGCGACATCCCTTCGCGCATGTGTCGTTCGACATTTTCGACCACGACGATGGCATCATCGACGACCAACCCGACGGAGAGCACGATGGCCAGAAGGGTGAGCAGATTGAGGCTGAAGCCGAAGATCTGCATGAAAAAGAGCGCGCCGATAAGTGAGATCGGAATCGCCACCACGGGCACGATGACCGAGCGGACGGAACCGAGGAAAAGGAAGATCACGACCATGACGATGAGGAGCGTGTCGATCAGGGTCTTCACGACTTCGTGAATGGCGTCGTTGATGTAGGCGGTCGCGTCGTAGGCGATCTCGCCGGTCATGCCGGTGGGCAATTCCTTTTGAATTTGCTCGATCTCGGCGCGAACGCGCCTGACCACATCAATCGAGTTGGCGTTGGGCAGGACCCAAATGCCCATAAAGACGGCCTTCTGTCCGGAGAAACGCACTTCGGTGTTGTAATCCTCCGCGCCGAGAACGACGTCCGCGATATCGCCTATCCGGATGAGCGTTCCCTTGTCCTGTCGAACGACGAGCTTCTTGAAATCTTCGACGGTGTGCAGATCGGTGTTCGCGGTCAGGTTCACCTGGAGGAGTGAACCTTTCGTGCTGCCGACGGCCGCCAGGTAGTTATTGCGCGCGAGCGCGCTGCGCACCTGCGCCGGGGTGATGTTGAGCGCAGCCATCCGCTCCGGTTTCATCCAGATGCGCATGGCAAAGGTGCGGCCGCCGAGAATGTCCGCTTTCTGCACGCCGCTGATCGCGGTCAGACGCGGTTGCACCAGACGGACGAGATAATCGGTCACCTCGTTAGGCTGCAAAATGTCCGAGGTGAAACTAAGATAGGCCGAAGCGAATTGCGAGTCGGCCGCCTCGAATCGCGATGACCGGGATCTCCGACTCCGGCGGCAGGTCGCGCCGGATGGCATCGACTTTCGAGCTGATATCGGAGAGCGCCTTGTTCGCGTCGTAATTCAGCTTCAGCCGCGCGGTGATGGTCGAGACGCTCTGCTTGCTTTGCGATTGGATGTAATCGATCCCGTCGGCCGCGGCGATCGCGCGCTCGAGCGGCGTGGTGATGAAGCCGCGGACCAGTTCGGCGTCTCGCGCCCACGTAAACGGTCGTGACTTGAATGGCGGCAATATCGCTCCGCGGATATTGGCGGACGATAGACCGCCAAGTCCCTGCAGATTCGGAAAGATGATCGGGAGGAGCGCTTTCGATCCGGCGATGAGAATGACAAAGCTCACGACCAGCGCGAGCACTGGCCGCCGGATGAACAGATCGGTAAATGATTTCACGTTACGTATCGGCTGGCTTCGGATTCAGCTGCGGCTTTGGGCGCAAGCGTCATTGTTGATCACGACCGGCATTGCCGTTGCGCAACTTAAAGACCCCGGCGCTCACGATCTCCTGGCCCGCTTCCAATCCTTTCGTGATGGAAACAAAATCGCCGCGCGCTTCGCCCATCCGCACGAACTGCTGCCGCAAGACCCGCGACTCCTCACCGGTCTTCTCATCCTTCTTTTTCTCGATCACGAAAACCGAGTCGCCAAAGGGCGCATAGGAAACAGCCGAGCCGGGAATGACCAGCGCGGGGCCTTTTTCCGGCAAGGACCACCTCGACCTTTGCGAACATGCCCGGCCGCAAAGCGTGATCCTGATTATCCAGCGTCGCCTGCAGCGCTGACGTTGCGCGTTGCACTGATCGACCGCGGAGTTGATCGCGGTCAGTTTGCCGGTGAACTCGCGATCCGGGACCGCGTCCGTCGTCACCCGCACCTCCAGACCAGCGGACGAGCCGGGCCAGATCCTGTTGCGGCAGTGCGAAATCGACAAAAACCTGATCGAGCGCTTGCAAGGACACGACCTGCTGTCCGGCGGTTGATCATCTGCCCGACGTTCACCTGGCGAATGCCAGCTGCCCGTCGAACGGTGCGCGCACTTCCTTCTTCGCGATCATCGGCGCGCATGTTCTCGACCGTGCGCTTCCTTCTGTTTCAACTTCGACTCAGCGCTATCCAGTTCCGCTTTCGAAACGACTTTGCGTGTCGCCAGCTCGCGCGCTCGCTCGACATCGGCGCGCGCCAATTCCGCGTCAGCTTCCGCCGAGTGCAGCTGCGCGTCCTCGGCGGAAGCGTCGAGCTTCAACAGCAGACTTCACCCTTTTTCACCAGCGCCGCCGGATTCGAGAAACCGACCTCCGCGACCACGCCAGCCAGTTCAGTCGCGATCATGGCGCCCTGCACCGGAGAAACGCAGCCGACCGCGGACAGGATGGGCGCCCAATCCTGCTTCTTCGACTGCGACGCTTGAGACTGTCGTCGCTGGCATCATCGGCTTCACGGCCATCATGCTTGCGCACCTGAAGGTCCTTGATCCCGCCGAACGAAGAGCAGCAGGCCCGCGACGCCGACGACCGCGAGGACGATGGCCTTGCGCGGTCGATTTCACTTTTTCCTCCGGAATTGGTTTGGCCACGTCATGCATAGGTTGCAGCGTGTTTCGGTATCGAACAAGAGCCGCCAAAGATTGCGCACCACCTTCAGTTGACGATCCCGGCGTTTGGCATCCGTGAAATCGGCGGATTCGCAGAACATCGCGCATCAACGTTCCGCGAATCGTCGCGAAGATCAGCTCCGTGATGTCGCGCGGTGTCAATTCATGTTTTACCGCCTCGCATCTCCGGCGCGCGCGCGATCAGGTCGGTTACGTCTGCCACCATTTGATCGAGCAAACTGCGCACGAGCTCGGCGATATGCGCGTTGCGTCCGGCTTCCGCATACAGATCAACCACAAACGCCGCCACCACCTGCGGCGCGTTTTCACAGCAATGCGCCGTGAACAGAATCTCCAAGGCCTCGAGCAAAGTCGGCGCCTGCCGTGCGCGCACCATTATTTCCTGCAGCTCGCGTCGATGATCGTCGGCCATCGCGGAAATCACCGCCTCTTTGCTCTCGAAGTAGCGATAGATCAGGCCGACGCTGATGCCCGCCTGCTCGCTAATGTCGTGCATGCTGGCCTGGTGAAAGCCGTGCTTGGCAAAGCAAACCATCGCCGCCTGCAGGATTTGCTGGCGGCGGTCGGCTGGAATCTCGGTGCGTGCGGTAGCCATCTGATCGGGAAATCTGCGGCACAATGAATGAACGTTCATTCATTGTCAAATCGCTGATCTTGACGCCTGCTCGGCGCGGTGGCCTGCTGCCTTCTGTGCCAAAGCGTCTGCGCAAAAATTCGGATTGGAACACGGAGATCTTGCGGCGCTTTCCGGCGGAAGAGCGATACCTGATCGGCGTTTCCGGCGGCCGGGATTCCGTCGCCCTGCTGCATTGGCTCGTCAGCCAAGGCTATCGGCGTCTTGTTGTTTGCCATCTCGATCACCGCCTTCGAGGCCGCTCCGCCGCGGCCGACGCGAGGTTTGTCGAGCATCTGGCAGATGATCTGGGGTTGTTGTTTGTCCACGCCGAGAAGGATGTGCGGCGCCTGGCGAAGGAGTCCAGGCGATCAATCGAAACGGCTGCGCGTGCGGCGAGGTACGAGTTTTTTGCCACGGTGGCGCAACGCCGTCGGTGCCGGACAATTTTTCTCGGGCATCACGCGGACGATCTGGTCGAGACTTTTCTGATGAATCTTTTTCGTGGAACGGGCGCGGAAGGGAGTCGTTCGCTGCAAAGTGTGTCCATCCACGCCGTCGGCGCCACGCAGCTCACGGTCGTGCGTCCGCTGCTGGGCGTATGGCGCGGGGAGATCGACGAATACATCGCCGGGGCGAAACTGCGTTTCCGCGAAGACGCGAGCAACGCCAGCGTCGAGGCGACGCGCAATCGCATGCGCCACCAGATCATTCCATTGCTGGAAAAGGAATTCGGTCGCGACGATTCGCAAAGCGATCTGGCGGGCGGCCTCTATTGCGGCCGAAGAAGACGCGATCCTCGAGAGTCTCCTGCCCGCAGCCCTTCGCGCGAGCGGGACCTTGCCCGTCGCCGAGTTGCGCAATCAGCCAATCGCATTGCAACGCCGCGCGATCCGCCATTGGCTGCGCGCGCACGACATCGCAGAGATCAGCTTCGACTTGATCGAGAATGTTCGCGGAATGCTCGATGTCGATGCGGGCATCGCGAAAATCAATCTGCCCGGCGACCGTCACGCGCGCCGCCGAGCGGGGAAGTTGTTTATCGAATAAGATCCATCTGTGTTTTATCTGTGTTCATCTGTGGCTAGTGTCATCCTTCGATGAATCCTATTCGCGTCCGCTTTGCTCCGTCACCTACCGGCTACTTGCACATCGGCGGCGCGCGCACCGCGCTCTTCAACTGGATTTTCGCACGCCATCACGGCGGCACGTTTGTTCTGCGCGTCGAGGACACCGATAAAGCCCGCAACACCGAGGAAGCAACGGCCGCGATCTACGATGGCTTGCGCTGGCTCGGCTTGAATTGGGATGAAGGCCCGCACGCCGGCGGCGACCTCGGGCCGTATTTCCAAAGTCAACGCGATGACATTTACGAACACCATCTGCGCCGGCTACAGGACGCGGGCCATCTTTTCGAAGATGGCGGCGCGATCCGTTTTCGTTCCCCGCGCGAGCACGTGATTGTCGACGATGTCGTCTGTGGAAAGATCGATTTCGACCTAACGAACGAAGAGACGCATCCCGACATGACCATCCGGCGTCCGGATGGCTCGTGGATTTTTCATTTCGTCAACGTGGTCGACGACATCGAGATGAAGATCAGCCACGTCATTCGCGGCGAAGATCATCTCTCGAACACGCCCAAGCACATCGAGCTTTATCGCGCCCTCGGGGCCGAGCCGCCGCGTTTCGCGCACATCCCGCTCATCCTGAATAAAGACGGCTCGAAGATGAGCAAGCGCGACGTGGGCGCGAGTCTCAACTCTTATGTCGAAGGCGGCTATCTGCCGGAAGCGGTGCGCAATTATCTTTGCCTGCTCGGTTGGTCGCCGAAAGACAACCGCGAAAAAATCGCAATCGAAGAAGTCGTCAGCCTATTCGAGCTGGAGAAAATTCATCGCAAGAACGCGCACTTCGACCTCGAGAAATGCACCTGGCTGAACGGCGAATATTTGCGGGAGCTGTCGGGCGAGCGATTTGAGGAATGCGCGCGCGCCGCGCTCGCGCGGGCGGGAATCAATCTCTCACTCTTCCCGACGGATTACGTCCGCGGGGCGCTGGCGACATGCGCTGGAAAAGTCCGGACGTTCGCGGAGCTGCCCGCTTATTGCAGTTTCTATTTCCGGGATGACTTCGAATACGACACCCCGGCGGCAGCGAAACATTTCATCCCGGCTAACCGCCAGATCCTCACCATTCTGCGAGAGGCGTTCGATGAGGCGGAAGACTTTCATGCGGCCGCACTCGAAGCGCGGTTCAAGACGATCGCCGCGAGCATGCAGATAAAGGTCGGCGCTCTCGTGCACCCGACGCGCCTGGCCATGACCGGCACGACTGCCGGACCGAGCCTATATCACCTGCTCGAGGTTCTCGGAAAAGAACGCGTGCTCGCGCGTATGGATCGTGCGCTGCAGCAGATAGCACTCGCGGATGAGCGATAGCTCACGGCAGAGACGTTCCCGACCATGCACGCACGACGAAGGTATCGCCGCTGTTGAGCACGCCATCGGTGTTCACATCCGAGCGGAAGTTTGTTGGATTGGTTGCCTGGCCGGAGCGACTCCGCGTTTGCAACGCGTCGCCCGCGTTGACAAAACCGTCGCTGTTCGTGTCACCTAGCAGTCGACTCATTGGGATTACGACATTCGTCCCTCCATTTACCGCGTTCAGCGTGACGTTGATCGTCTGAGCATCGGCTACGTTCGTTAACGGAATCGCCACGACGTTCCCGGTGGTTGTGATCATTCCACCATTGCTCGCGCCTCCATTCCCGATAGTCGCGATTCCAGACGTGACGGTAGCCTGGGGATTGCTGGTAACGGACACGTTAGCAAGGAAGGTAATGACTACGGTGTAATCATTGGTGTCGCCCCCGCTGCGACATTCAGCTCCCGGCGTTCCCGTCAGCGACAGATTGACATCGTAACTGCCCGCTCCCGCGTGAGTCTTCCGAGAAACGACGCTCTGCACGAGCGGTGCTAAAGGCCCCGCGCAATATCTCCCGCCCGAGTGCCCGAGCGACGTCAGGATGTCGAACGACGTTCGACATCTTGCAAAACCATTTTTCGCCTCCTGGCGTTGATTCTCTCGTGGCGGCGCGTAAGAATGCGGATGGATAATTTCTCACGTCAGGTTCGGCGACTTGTAGTCGTCCTGACGGCGCTCCTCGGCTTGGCAGAGTCGTCGCAAGGCGCGAGCGCGCGTTGGTCAGCAACACCGGTTTCGCCGGACTGGAATGACGTTCGTAACTGGGTGCCGCAGACGGTACCAAACGGCCAGCAAGACGTCGCCACCTTCGGTCCCAGCTCGCAAACAGAGGTCACTGTGCCGACGTACACAGAAATCAGAGAGATCGTTTTCGAAGCCGGCGCACCGACTTACAACATCACCATATTGCCACTCATGACGTTGCAAATGGTCGCGCGGGGCGTCACGAACAACTCTGGGAAGGCGCAAATGTTCCGTGCGCCCGGCGGCGCGTTGGGGGAGGCGGCTATCCAGTTTGCTGGGCAAGCGGCGCCGGGCGACGCCATATACATCGCTGGCAATGAGATTCCGGGAGCACCGGGCGGACGGGTGCAGTTCCTAGCAAACGTGGGCGGTAGCACTGGACGAGTGATACTCCGCGCCAATGGTGTTCTGGATATCTCCGGCTACACCCAAGGGCAATCCATTCGTTCGTTGGAAGGGGATGGAACAGTCCTCCTCGGAAGCAACCGTCTCGCCGTGGCTGGGAGCTACACCCGGTCGTTTTTTTCCGGCACGATGCAGGGCACCGGCAGCGTTTCTTTTGTTAAATCCGGCCGCGGTACGGTGATTCTCGATGGATCGAGCAACACGACGGGCTCTTTCTATGTCGAAGGCGGCCGATTGCTCATTAACAGCACCAGCGGAACTCCGGCAGGTACAGGTGCAATCACGGTTTTCAGTGGGTCAGATTATCCGGTCGTCGGTGGGAACGGTGTTATCCCGAATGCAGTCAATGTCGGCACTGGCGGTGCGCTGCTCTTGGGCGACGGCAGCACATCAACGGGTACCCTCACCATCACGGGTAACCTGAACATGGCAAATAACGGCGACGGCACCATCCAGATTATGCTCGGCCCTAATGGGACACATTCGACCTTGCATCGTGGCGGAGGGACCTGGACGTTCAGCAGTTTTTCCCAGCCGTTCACCGTTATCAACGCCGGCGCGCAACCTGGGTTCTACAAAGGGGTGATAACCGGCCTGGCCGGGAATCCGGGGGTTAGTGGCTCGTGGTTCATCACCGGATTCGGCATTGCGGGCTCGTTTTCCTACGACGGAGCAGGGAGTGTGGACCTGAATCTGGTGCAGGCGCCAGCGATGCCTCCTCAGATCACTGCAGCGCAGTCGACAAAAACACATGGCGCTGCCGGCACGTACAGCGTGCAGCTACCCCTTACCGGTACGGCCGGGATTGAGCCGCGGGCGCCGGGCTCGGACGGACTGCACACCATCACATTCAACTCGAATCAGCCGCCACACGAGGGCACAGCTGTCGTCACCTCAGGTGTAGGGGAGGTTATGAACGGCGGCGCCTCCGGCCTTAACACCTACGTGCTGCGTGCCACCGACGCGCAGACCGTGGCCCTGACGTTGAGCGGTGTGCAAGTGGCCAGCGGCATCGTACCGGATACCACCGTGTCGCTCAGCCTGCTGCTCGGGGACGTCACCGGCAATGGTGTGGTGAACTCGGGCGACTCGCTGCGAACGCGGAACCTTTCAGGCCAGTTGGTGGATAGCAATAACTTCCGCTCCGATGTAAATATCGACGGCGTCTTCAACAGCGGCGACGCCATCAGTGTTCGCAATCGCTCGGGCAACGCGCTGCCGTAACGGCGAGGTAAGCCGTTCTAGAAGGAGGACGAGCTCGATGGGCGGGACGACGAAGCGCGTTGCTAAATACGTCCCACTCTCCCGGGGCAAGTAATCCACCACCAGCAGATAACTCTGCCTCCGACAATGTAACAGTAGGTGAAGAGTCGACACGGTCCTAAGGGTACACCCCAGGGCCCGGTGTCACCCTGTTGCTGAAGCATCATGGATGGTGCGGCTTCCTTCTCGCCAGATGGTTCACAGCTGCAACCCTGCGGCACCGCTTTTACAACTTTCTGAAACCGGACGATGACGTTGGCGTCAGATCGTACCTTGACGAGAAAGAGGTCTTTGGTGCCGTCGACCTCTTCGGTGCGGTCGACCTCGATAATGTCGCGCTCGCGCACAATGAGATGAAGATCTTCAGTCTGGGCGATCGCGATCATACCATCGTCGGAGCTAACAGGGCGGCCCATGAGCCACATCGTGTCTCCGATTTCAACCAGTTCCTTGTCCCGACTGGAGGGAGCTGATTTGCAAAGCTTCTTAAGGTCCGCAAGGTGTTTTGACATCCGTTACTCCTTTCGCTTTTAGCCGCGCGAGAGCTCTCCGTAACCGGACAACCTCTGCCCGACCGATCTCACCAAGATGAGGCGAATACGTCGGGCAGGCAAGTCGGAATCGTGCATCTAACGCAGTAGATGGTGCGGCGCCGCGGGCGTTTGCCTGGCAGATTTACCTGCCGAGAGGCGTGCATTATCCGGACTTCCTAGCTTCCTTCGCCCAGGTGTCTTTCAAGCGTGATCGTGCGGTTGAAGACCAGTTTGCCGGGCCGCGAATCGGGATCGAGCGCGAAATAGGCGAGACGCTCGAATTGGTAGCGCTCGTTAGGCCTGGCCTCGGCTAACGAGCGCTCGCATTTCGCCTGCACGATCTCGAGCGACTTCGGATTCAGGTGCGCCTTGAAATCGCCATCGGCGTCCGGCTCCGGGACGGTGAAGAGCCGATCGTAGAGGCGCACTTCCGCGTCGATGGCGTGCGCCGCGCTCACCCAGTGGATGGTGCCTTTCACTTTGCGATTGGAGGTCGGACCGCCTGACTTGCTCTCGAGATCCGCCGTGCAGCGCAGCTCGATCACGTTGCCGGCATCATCCTTCACGACTTCGTCGCACTTGATGATGTAGGCGTATTTCAGCCGGACTTCGCCGCCCGGTTTGAGACGAAAATACTTCGGCGGCGGCGTTTCCATGAAGTCGGCGCTCTCGATGAACAGTTCGCGACTGAACGGAATCTGGCGCGAACCATCCGCCGGATTTTCGGGATTGTTGATCGCGCTCAGCTCTTCCACCTGATCGGCTGGATAATTTGTCAGCACCACCTTGATCGGCCGGAGGACGGCGAAGCGGCGTTGCGCCTCGCGATTGAACTCATTCCGCACCGCATGTTCCAGCACCGCGAATTCGGTCAGGCTCGGGTACTTGGTCACGCCGAGTTCGGAAACGAAGGTGCGAATCGCGCTCGCAGTGATCCCGCGGCGGCGCAGGCCGGAGAGCGTCGGCATCCGCGGATCGTCCCAGCCGCTGACCGAGCCATCGTTTACCAATTGGAGCAGTTTGCGCTTACTGATCACGGTGTAATCGATGTTCAGGCGCGCGAATTCGATCTGGCGCGGAAGTTTTCGCGGCAGATCGAGCGATTCCAGGATCCAATCGTAGAGCGGGCGATGCACTTCGAACTCGAGCGTGCAGAGCGAGTGCGTGATGCCCTCGATGTAATCGCTCAGGCAATGCGCGAAATCGTACATCGGATAAATGCACCACGCCGCGCCGGTGTGATGATGCTCCGCATGCCGAATCCGGTAGAGCACAGGATCGCGTAACCACATGTTCGGCGCGGACATATCGATCTTCGCACGCAAAGTCCGTGCACCATCGGGAAACTCGCCGGCGCGCATCCGCGTGAGGAGATCGGCATTTTCCTCAATCGAGCGGTCCCGGAACGGACTTGCCTTGCCGATACGGCGATACTCGTCGGTCTCTTCCGGCGTCATGTCGCAGACGTAGGCCTTGCCGGCTTGGACCAGTTGCATCGCGTAGGCGTAGAATTGCTCGAAGTAATCCGAGGCGTGAAACGGCTCCGTGGGAATTGCGGATTGCGGATTGCGGATTGCGGAAAGCTCGAAGTCCTGTTTGCCGTGGAGTAACTTGAGTTCGGGAGTTTTGCCCGCTGGTTTGAGTCCGAGGTTTTCATTCGCCCACCCACTCACGAGCCACTTCAGATCGGCGAGGATGGAATCGACATACTCGCTTTCTTCCTTTGCCGGATTGGTGTCGTCCATCCGCACGTTGCAAATCCCGCCAAACTCATGCGCGATGCCGAAACCGAGGCAGATCGCCTTCGCGTGGCCGATGTGCAGATAGCCATTCGGTTCCGGTGGGAAACGCGTGTGCACGCTCGTGTGCTTCCCGCTTTTCACATCTTCCGCGACGATCTCGCGGATGAAATCGGAAGGCGCAGCAGATTCCTTTTCGTCGTCCGTGATCATCAGTGACTCGACCTTAGCAGACGAAGCGGAAGTTGGCAGGTCGGCGCTGCGCTCACGCTCAGACTGTCCGCGAGGCGCGGGATCGATTGCCTCGAGATCCTCTTATTGAATCAGGCGCACTTGCGACCCCGCCGACGCTGGAGCAGCGCGAGACCCGCCCCGGCGAGAACGACGAGCGCAACCGACGACGGCTCGGGAATCACGCTGTAAATGATCGAGCCGGTTAGTCCACGCGAGCTGAAGTAGCTTCCTGTCGTGGTGAAAGGGACCGATCGAGCATCACCAGTCGCCAGCGTCAACGTTCCGTCCGTAAACTGCTGGATCGGCGGGCTGCCGGTTCCGAAATAGCGCGGGCCGGCTCCGGTAAAGACGAGGGCCAGGCCGACGGTCTGCCCATCGGCGATATTGATCGGAGGAAGAGCGAACGGCAACGAAATGTCATTGCTGATTGCTCCCTGCGTCACCGATACCATGCCGAGCGAGGTCCAGCCGGCCGGGGAGCTGCCGGGGCCGCCACCCAATCCACCGCCGAGACTGGTGCCGATTCGGGTGAAAACCTGAATCGTAAACATCCCTCCTGCGAGCGCCGTACTGGCAGTCGTCATCCCAGTGACCGTAATGGCGCTGCCCGCAGCGCTCAGATCGAAGAAGATACCCCAGGCGGACGAGCCACCGTTGTTGGCCGTGGCGTTGGCATTCAAAGTCACTTGCGCCGATACCGGCTCGGCCACAAGGGCGATCGCGGCGATAATTGTAGCGATTCGTAGCAGGGATTTGATCATAATCATTTCCTCCTATTCCGAACTAGCAGAGTGCTCGAAAATTATTAAGGCGATCGGACTGGCGCTTGTCGAGACAATTCTTGAGCGCGTTTAGGCGGCAGTAGCAGACCGGGCCATCGCCGCTACAATGACCCGTGCAGGAATGCTACACCCTCGTCGACCTTCAGAGCTGGAAGTCGAACTCCGCCCAGGACGATCCGCCGATTCGTCTCGGCGTTTTCGGCGATCCCGTTACTCATTCACTTTCGCCGCAATTGCAGAACGCCGCCTTGCAAAGCCGCGGGCTCAACCTGCAATACGCGCGCTTCCAGATTGCCTCCGACGAATTGGAAACCGCCTTGCGCCTCTTGCCGTCACTCGACTTTGTCGGAGTGAACCTAACCATCCCGCACAAGATCGCCGGCGCGCAGTTGGTCGATCGGCTGGATGATTTCGCGCGCCGGGTGGGCGCGATCAACACCGTGCGCATCGACGGCGGGAAGCTCATCGGCTCAAACACCGACGGCCCCGGATTCGCCCGCGCGATCCGGAGCGAGTTTTCGGTCGATCTGCGCGATCTGCGCGTCCTCTTGTTAGGCGCAGGCGGCGGCGCCGGGCGCGCGATCGCCATGCAATGCGCGCTCGAAGGTTGCGAACGACTGGTGCTGGTGAACCGAACCATCGCGAAAGCGCAGCAGCTCGCGGCAGAGCTGAAGCCGTTCTTCATCGATGCGCGCGTCTCCGCGCCGGTGCGGCGATTGGAAGCGGTGCCTTGGGAAGAGCGAGCGCTGCGGGCGCAAATCGCAAATATCGACCTCGTGGTCAACGCCACCTCGCTCGGCCTCAAGCACTCGGATCCGCCCGTGTTGCCGCCAGCGCTCCTCGCTCCGCACCTGATGGTTTACGACACCATTTATGCGCCGGCGCGAACGGCATTGCTCAACGCCGCCGCCGATGCGGGCGCGCGCGGAGCCAATGGCCTGTCGATGTTATTGCATCAAGGCGCGCTCTCGTTCGAGACCTGGTTCGAAGGCGAAGCGCCGCTCGCCGCGATGCGCGCCGCCCTTTAGCAGTTGGGTCTTAGGCGCGTGGCTAACGTCAGGGGCCGACGAAGGGAGCGGAAGGCGGCGCTGATCTGACGCTGATCCTGGCTTCATGCAGGCTCTGGGAACTTCTCGTTTGGCCCTTGGCCACGGCCAAAGAGAGTTTATCGTCATCATGGGAAGAGAGCAGAAAAACTGTGATCCGAAGCTTCATTCACGCGAAACGGGTTTGAAACTAATGCTAGCCTAACCAATCGCAGCTGGTCGGAAGTGCTTCGGATCGCTGGGCGAAAGCCTTACCTGCGCGGGTTGAACAGGGCCTTGGCCCCGGCCGCCAGGCAAACGAGTGCGCAGAGAGCGGCAATCGCTCCGCCGTAAGTGAGCCAGCGCGGACGATATTGCAGGACCAATTCGCCGCTCGTTCCGGCGGGAACTTCTACGACAGGGATCATGTTTCGGTAGGAGTGAACTTCGAATGTTTGCCGGCCGATGTGCGCCTGATAGCCGCGGAAATACGGACGCGAAAAAGCGATCTGCGCCGGCGGCCCGCCGGCGGGCACGGCAATCTCGGCGATGGCCCGGTTACGTGAGTTTTCGATGACCCGGACCGTGGCCGCGCCGGAAGAATTCCTCTCCTGAGCGAGCGGCCATGCTGTGTGCGGATCGAATGCTCGGGAACGGTGGGCCACGCCGATGATAGACGCGGCCTTCATCTGAGGAATGGACGAGTTTCCACTCCGCAGCGGGCTGCGGTGTCACTGCGAGTTCGCTCGCGACAATGATTCCATCCACTCCGATCCGCGCCAATTCGCCGTCCGGACCGCCCTGCCATTCGGGAAAGAATTCGCCTGCCCAGGGAGCGATTTCGCCGTGAATCGCGAAATCGAATTCGCGCGCCACTCCGGCTGGCCGGATGGGACTGTAGCCGTTGATCAAACGCACGCCGCCCCACATGGATGTGCTGCCTGGCCGGAGGGTCGTGCCGAAGGGCATCGGTCTTTTCTCGAGGCGATAATCAAACTCCGGCGCTGGATAGATGCTGAGATAAAGGCGTTGCGGGTCGAGCGGCGCGGGCTGCGTGAGCTTTTGATCCAGGTTGTATTTCGGGACGCCGCCGTTCGTCGGGAGGCAAAGGTAAGTCGCAAGGAACGCCGCGAAGGTGAGCGTCGGAAGGGCCCATGATTTCAGCGCGGCCGATACCGGCAACGTTTGGACCGCCGCCCAGGCGAGCGCCATGGCCAGCATCCAGGGATAAAGTTGCCATCCGAACGGGCCGGCGGTCCGCCCCAGCCACATCGCAGCGCCGATCGCCAGCAACAGCACGATGGCGAACGATCCCGCGTTCCACCATCGGCGGGAGCGATCAGCGGCGAGAAGTCGTCCTGCTTCCGCCGCGCAAAGCGCGACGATGAGATGCAGAAACGGCAGCCAGCGGAAACTCCAGCGAAAGACATTCGCCGTCGGCAGCATCGAAACGATGAGCACGAGCACAAGCAGCCCGAGTTCCCACCTGAGTCGCCTAACGACTGTAAGCCCGCGCGAACACAAGGCAAAGAGAAGGACCACCGGCGGGACGAAACCGCTGGCCATTTCCGTCGCACTGTGCGGCACCGGGTGCGTGAAAAAATCCGCCCAGTTCACCGTCCACGCCGGCAGAATGAAGCCGGGAAGCGCGGCCGGCGGGACGATCCATTGGAAATGCGCCGAGCTTTCCTGAGCCTGGCGCGCCGAGCCGCTGACGTAATCAAGAAGTGCCAGCCAGGCCGGCGCGGAAAGCCCGACACCGAGAAGCATCCCGACTGCGAGCGGCCAGATCGACGAGAGCGTCCGGGTTTGCACGAGCGACTTCAGCGACAGCCAGGCGACGAGCAAGCTCAGCATCACGACCGTGTAGGGAAATCCGCCCGTGATGAGCAGATAGACGAATGGCGCCGGCCATAAAAACCGATACGGGCCGCGGCGGGAATCCAGCGCGCGCTCGAGCCCCCACCACGCCCATGGGAGCCAGGTAAAGGCGCCGAGCGCGCCGAACCAATCGGTGGCGCCCCAGCAAACCATCCAGCCATTGAGCGCGGCCACCAGGCCGACCATCACGGCGAGCGGCTGCGCCAATTGCCGGCCGCGTGCCAGGACGTATCCGCCCATCGCGAGCACGAAGAGATGGACGAGGGAAAGCGCCGCGGCTTGCTGCGGGAAACTTAGCGGCAACTTCCAGATGAGAACGACCGCGGCGTTCACGAAGACCGAGAAGGTGCCGTATTGAAACTCGCCCGCGAGATTGCTGCAGACCCAGGAGTACGGGCTCAGGAGCGGCAGGTGGCCTTCCGACCAACTCCGCGCGACATCGGCGAAGACCGGCAGGATCGAGAGCTCGTAGTCGTCGTTCCAAAAAAGCAACGGATCGCGCCAGAGGAGAATGGCAAAGAAGAGAAGGACGAGCCCGCCGCACGAAAGCGCCCCTAACAAGTCGCGGGGCGTCCGCCTCGGACGCGCTACTGGGATCGGATCATGCCCCGGCTGGCGTTCCACAGAAACGCCCTACAACACGACCGGCGTGCCTTCAGTCATGACGAGGACCTTCTTCTCGATGCCGTGCGCGCGCGCACAGGCGAGCAAACGCGCGGGCGGTTCGTGCAACGGTTCGTAGCCGAGGCGGAAACTGCCGTAATGCATCGGCACGAGCGTTTTCGCGCCGAGTTCCTGGAATGCTTGGACGGCTTCTTCGGGATTCATGTGCACTTCGCGGCCGCTCGGCGCGTCGTAGGCTCCGATCGGCAGGAGCGCGATCTCGATGTCGAATCGTTTTCCGATTTCCTCGAAACCCTCGAAGTAGGCGCTGTCGCCGCAGTGAAAAATCGAGCGGCCTTCCGCCTCGATGAGGAAACCACCAAAGCCCCGATGCGAATCGTGCAACATCCGCGCGCCCCAATGGTGACAGGGCGTGAGCGAAACGGAGAGCGGCCCAAGTTTCTACGCGCTGCCAGTCATCGAGCTCGTGCACGATATTGAAACCGAGATCGTGCACCAGATTCCCGACGCCGATCGGGACGACGATCGGCTGATCCGCTGCGACCTTGCGCAGGGTGCGCCGATCGAGATGATCGAAATGCGCGTGGGTCACGAGGACGAGATCGATCTCCGGCAGGTGGAATCAATTGAAACCCCGGCTTCTTCAGGCGCTTGATCACTTTCAGCCACTTCGACCAGTTCGGATCGATCAGCACATTCACGTCCGGCGTTTGAATCAAGAAACGAGGCGTGCCCGATCCAGGTGATGCTCAGTTCGCCCTTCTTGACCTTTGGGAAAGAGCGGCAGTCCGCCTTTGCCGGCGCGCTTGGTGAAGAGCGACGGAATCAGAACCTGGTGAGAAAGTTGCGCTTGTGCCAATCGGCGCCGGGTCGCAAACCGACGCGGGTGGAGCTGCTCTTGCCGCCGTTTTCCGACGCCTTTGCGAGGCTCCGCGGACTCTTCTTGGAAAAAGGAATCGGCACTGGTGCGCAACCATATAAGCTGCGGAGGGTGAATCAAAATCTTTCGCCGGGTCGCGGTGCGTCGCGAACGACGCGGCGTCCTTAGTCAAGATGACGTCATCGAAGGATCGCTGGCCGCGGCAACCGTTCGTGGGGCTGACGCTGGCGGCGATCGTGGGCATCGCCGCGGCGGAGATCGCGCCGCATCCATCGTTAGGCCTGATCGCAGCCCTGGCGCTGGCGATCGTCGCGCTATTCACACGCCGATCGGTTGCGACCTACGGGTTCGTGGTCGCGGTTTTCTTCTTCTTGCACAGCCAGAGCCAGGTGAGTTCGCCCAGCATGCGACTCGCTCAAGAGCTGGGCAGTGAGACGCATGCCGCGATCGTCCGCGGCTTCGTGGTCAGCGAGCCGAAGATTTCCGAGCGCAACACGGCGTCGTTCCTCCTGCGCGCGACCTCGATTGAAATCCACGGCGTCGAGCGATTGGGCGTCGTGACGCTGTTGGCCCGCTGGCACGGAGACGTGGCCTACGGCGACGAGGTGCAGCTTTTCGGCGTCCTCACGCCGGTCGAAGGTCCACGCAATCCAGGCGAATTTGATCTGCGCCGATACCTCGCGCGTCATGATGTCCGGACCGCGTTCATCGCGCGCTATGCGGAGAATGGCCGGATTCTCCGGCACACGCCCGGCAATCGATTTCTCCGCGCCGCGCAGGCTTCTCGCAGAATGATGGACGCGGCGCTCGGTCGTGGCCTGGAGAACGCACCCGAGCAGCGCAGCCTGATTAGTGGAATCGTTCTCGGTCTGCGCGACGCCACCCCGGATGAGGTGGAAGAGGAATTTCAGCAAACCGGCACGATTCATCTTTTTGCGGTCGCCGGACTGCATGTCGGGATCGTGGCCGTTCTCCTCTGGACGATCGCGAATGCGCTCCGCGCGCCTCGAAAAATCGCGATCTGCCTTATCGTCCCGGCCCTCTTTTTTTACGCGGCGATCACCGGCTGGAACACGGCCAGCGTCCGCGCGGCTACGATGGCGACGGTGGTTCTCGGCGGAGCGCTCCTCGAGCGCAGGGTCTCCGCGGGCAATAGTCTGGCGGCGGCGGCCTTTCTTTTGTTAGCCACAAATACTCAGCAGCTATTCTCGATGGGTTTTCAGTTATCGTTCGCCGTCGTCGGGACGATCATTCTGATGGCAGATCGCGTTTTCAAAACAATGGTGAACTGGGTCCAGCCGGACCCGTTTCTCCCGCGAGTCCTGCTCGGACGAATATCGCGCCTCGGTCTGCACCTCTGGCGGGGAATCGCGCGCGGTGCCTCTGTTTCGCTGGCGGCCTGGATCGGATCGCTTTTCCTGATCCTGCCCTATTTCTACCTGATCACGCCGATCTCGTTGTTCGCGAATCTGGCCGTCGTGCCGATTGCGTTCTTCGTCCTCGCGGTTGGCTTGATGTCGCTCCTAAGCGCAACGGTGGCGCCCTGGCTGGCGCTCATTTTTAACAATGCGAACTGGACTCTGGCTTCGGCGATGCTCGTCATCGTGAATTTCTTCGCGCATGCGCCCGCGGGGCATATCTATGTCGAGTTACCATCCTGGCCGACCGGGGCCGTGGCCGAGATCACCGCGCTGGATCTCGGTGCCGGCGCCGGGATGTATCTTCGCGGAAAGAAGAGCGACTGGATGTTCGATACC
>CAWATC010000021.1:0-49379 GCA_963784865.1 uncultured Verrucomicrobiae bacterium
ATCCGCAGCGGCGGTACATGCGACCGAATCTAGGATGATCCGGCGCGGCTTGGAATTTGAAAATGTGAACGGAATCGCAACTCCTGCGACTCACCAGCCACCAGTCGCAATTATTCGCGAACCGCGGTCGCCGACTCGCCCTGCGGTGGAGTAGTTCGCCGGTGGCTCTACCACTGCCACATCTTCTCGCACGCCGGCCTCGGGATGATCGGTGAGATCACCATCCTGCCCGACGTGGATTCGCCCCCGGAAATTACCTGTCCGGCCGACATCGGCCAATTCATCTTTGCGGTCGTGATCATCAGCACTGCCAGCGTGACGATCGCGCCGATGGTTATCGTTAGACCCGTCATCTCCGGCACGTAGCCCGCGATGTTCTTCAGCGGATCGAGTGTGGTTTTCGGCGCCTCGGGATTCGTGGTTGATAAAGAACCGCCGTCATGTCCGACCATTCCCGCGATTTCATTTAATCGGCCGCGCCATTTGTTGCCCGGTCGCAGGGTGTTGAGCAGGGTCAGGCCGATGGCGAAAGCGACCGAGACGTTTACCAGGCAGATCAAGATCAACCAGCCGCCGCGCCGCACGGAAATCTCCACCTGCAGGAATGCGTCGGGAATCGCGATCAGTGGCACTGCGAGCGCTTTGAGGAGTCGGATAACGAGGAGACCGAGCAGGCCGAGATCTTCGTTGCGCACCCCGGCCACGATCGGGCTGGTCTTGAAAATGACGCGGGGGATGTCCGCGGCGACGCCGATAAGCACCCATGCGTAGAGTGGGAGTCTCGGCCACTGGCGGCGTGCCAACGGCGGCGGAGATGTTTGGTCGATCAGTCGGCGGCGCGAAAATCTCTGTGACTTCGCCTAAGGCAACAAGATGAGCAGCCACCGAGCGCGCGCGTGAACCGGAGCGAAGGGACCCACTCTCGGTGAAATCGGCGATCACATCCGCGTGATCGAGCCAACGCAGAGGCGCGGCGTCGCGTGAAGTCTCCGGAATCGTAAACATCGCGATGACAACTGGCCAGCACTACGGCCACGGCGAGCGCGAGTGGGTGCGGACACGACATTCGCCTAACGAATCGCTTGCTCCAGTGACGTCGGGTCGTCGAGCATGATCCATTCGACCACGGAGAGCGGGAGGCTGCCGTTCTTGATCAGGTCGTCGTGGAATTGGCCGAGGCGGAAGTTCGCTCCCTGCTTGGTCGCGATATCGGCCGAGCAGATTCATGATCTGCCACTTGCCGGTGATGTAGCAGATTTTTTGGGTCGGCGATGGAAGCCGCGCCGGCCGCTTCGCCTTCCGCGGACTTCGCGATCGAGCCCGCCCGCTTCCATGAAATACTTGCACCGCCTGTTCAAAGGTCCACCGGCCGGTGTGCAGGTTCACGTCCACGCCGATGCGGGCGGCGCGATAACGCGAGAGGCGCAGGATTTGGCCCTGCGCCGCGGAGTTCTGCCGGATAGAGGCCGGTGCGCATCAGCATTTCTTCGCCGTAGAGCGCCCAGCCTTCCACGAAAACGCCGTCGCCGTGCTGGCGCCGGATCTCATCGGTCAGATGATTCGCGATCGAGATCTGGAGGAAATGTCCGGGAATGCCTTCGTGCCCGAGAATCGGCCGCGGATCTTCGATCGCGGCGCGGATGTAAAAATTCTTCGACTCCGGGTTGTAGGTCGGGATGAAATAAAAGCCGCTCGCATCCTTGTCGTAGAGGCCGGGCGGATTCATGAAGCCGCCGGGGCTGGTCGGTTTGAACGCGTCGGGCAACTGGCTTGATCTGAAAGGGCCCGAGATATTCCGGGAGCGTGATCAGTTTGTGCTCCTGGAGAAATCTGATCATCTCCTGCTGCACGGCTTTCGTAGGCGGCGAGGAAGGCTGCCTGATCGGGCGGAATGTTCTTGCTGCGCGCGGGATTGGGATCGGCCAGCGAGGGATCGGGCAGCAATCGCTTCGAGGGCGCGATAACGTGCCAGCTCCGCCCGGCCGAGCATCTCGACCTGCGTCGCGTCGATCGGCAAGAGCAGGACGTGCTTGAGATAATAATTGTAATTCGCTTCGCCCATGGGCGCGAAGTCGACCATCTTCGGCAGCCGCTTTTCGAGTTCATCCGCGTATTGATGCAAGGCCGTGATCGCGCCGTCGCGGGCTTTCACGAGAGCGTCGCGTTCCGCTGGCGGCAGGTCGGTCGCGAGCGTCATCAGGCTGTCCGGTGAAGAGGGAATCGACCGAGCGCGCGGAGGCCATCGCGAGCTCGCGCGTAGAGTTTCACCGGGTTCTGCAGATTGCCGAGGCCTTGCTGGAGCAGCGCCGGCATCGCCTGCAAGCGCGCGGTCGCGGCCAGCGGCGCGGTTCCGCGGGCGTGTCGTAATCTTTCTTCAGGAGCGAGAAAATGGCGTTCGTGCATTCGCTCACGTAGAGCTGCGGATCGGTGCGCTCCGACTTGAGAATGCGATTGCCGAAATCGACGCCCTCCAGTTGCGAGCGGAAGAGAATCCAATCGATCCGCTCGTCCTTCGGCCACGCCTCCGTCTTCATCGCGCGCACCTTTTCGAGCAGGGCGCTGACATGCTGCGCGCGCTCGGCGATTTTCGCGGGCGCGTAATCGGTCAGGCGATTGTCCCAGGTGTGCAGGCCGGCGTCGCTGCTCTGCACCGGATAGTTCTCGTTGCGCCAGGCGTAGTAGTCGTCCGCCATTTTGTGCAACGCGGCTGTGTCGGTCTTCATGGCTGGGTCGGCCAGTTTGCCGGGCGTCGCTTTCGAAATGAGAGCCTTGTTCGAGACATCGGGCCGACGCTCGCGCCGGCGGCGTTTGCGCATCGGCGACTGCGGCCAGGAGCAACCCGCTCGCGAAGAGAAAAATTGTTTTCACAGCGCGCATCCTAGTCGCCCGCGCGCAATGCGGAAGCGCAAAGCGGGCCGATGCCGCGGTCGCGTCGCTTTCGCCGCCGCTCTCTGCGATTACTTCACCGACGCCGGAACAGGAATGACGTACTTGCCGTCGTACTCCGCGATGAAGCTCTCGGATGAACTGGACGAGGAACCATTGGCGTCCTTCGTCTCGACCGTGATCTTCAGCTTCTTCGTCGGCTTGAGCGGCAGCTTCGTCTTCTCACCACCCGGCCCTTCCATAACTTCGTCGGCCTTCTTGGCGTCTTCCGGTGAGAGATCGACGAGTTCGATCTTGGTGATTTTTCCGCCCGCGCCCTCCGTGTGCATCATCTTGTAAAACTCCAGCGCCATCGGGTTCGCCCCCTTGGTGTAGAGGAACGATTCCAAGGTCGCCTTGTCGCCGGCTTCATAGGCGGTCTTGTATTTATCGACGAAGGCTTTCTCCTGCTCGGGCGTGCCGGCTTGAAGCGCGGGCGAGCAGATGCAGGTGGCAGCGAGGAGAGACAGCGAGAGGAATTTGATCTTCATAAGGGTGATCCAGCTAGCCGCGTCTCGAAGCCAAAGGGCAAGCGAATTCGTTAGACGCTTCGCCTGGCATCTGGCGGATCTTGTCATCGCTGCTCCGCCGTTGGACAATCCCACGCGCGATGGATCCCTTCAGCTATCTCTCGGTGCTGATTTCGATCGTCCTCGCCCTGGCGATGACGCGAATCCTCGCCGGGATTGGCGAAATGCTGCAGGCGCGCGCCCATCGCCGCATCTATTGGGTGCACGCCGTCTGGGTCTTGAATCTGTTTCTCTTCACCGTCGTCGCCTGGTGGATTTTCTATCGCTGGCGCAACCTCGAGCAGTGGACCTACTTCCTTTTCCTTTTCGTCCTGATTGCGCCGACGCTTCTCTACCTGGCCGCCGTCGTCCTCTTCCCGCCAGAAGGCACGCATGGCGGGACCGATTATCGAACGCACTACTACGCGAACCGCCGCAGCTTCTTCATCCTCTTCGGGCTCTGGGTCCCGGTGGATGTCGCCGACACCTTGCTGAAAGGCACGACGCACTTTCTTTCCCTCGGCCCCCTTTACATCGGCAGCGCCGTCATTCTCCTGGCGCTTTTCACGACTGCCGCGATCACGCGTAACGAGCGGGTGCACGGTTTTCTGGCGATCTATTTTACCATCCACACTGTGCTCATCAGTTTCGTTTTCTTCCGCACTCTGATCTAATTTTGCTGATGACAAACAACCTCGAGACCTGGCCGGCGTTGCCGTTCGCGGAATGGAAAGAGACCGCCGCCACCCTGCACATGTGGACGCAGATCGTGGGCAAGATTCGCCTCGCGCTCACGCCCTGGATCAACCATTCCTGGCACGTCACCCTCTACGTCACGGCGCGCGGCCTAACGACTTCTCCCATCGGACACGACTCAAGATGCTTCGAGATCGAATTCGATTTCGTGGCCCACACGCTCTTCATCCGTTGCAGCGACGGCGCGCACCGGGAGATTCCGCTGCGCTCGATGTCGGTGGCGGAATTCTACGAGCAACTGATGAGCGCTCTGCGCGAGTTGGATCTCGCGGTGAAGATTTCGACGGCGCCGAACGAAGTCGAAGACGCCACGCCTTTCCCGCGAGGACCGCAAGCATGCGACCTACGATCCCGACTACGCGAATCGCTTCTGGCGCGTGCTCCTGCAAACGGATCGCGTCTTCAAGGAGTTTCGCTCGCGCTTTATCGGCAAGTGCAGCCCGGTGCATTTCTTCTGGGGCAGCTTCGATCTGGCGGTCACGCGATTTTCCGGCCGCACCGCGCCGACGCATCCGGGCGGTGTTCCGCACCTGCCGAACGCCGTCGCGCAGGAGGCTTACTCGCATGAGGTCAGCAGTTGCGGATTCTGGCCGGGAAACGAAGCCATGCCGCAACCGATCTTTTACTCCTACGCCTATCCGGCGCCGGAAGGATTTGCGGAAGCAACGGTGCAGCCATCGGCGGCAATCTGGAACACGACCTTGCGCGAGTTCGTTTTACCCTACGAGGCCGTGCGCACCGCCAGCGCGCCTAACGAAACGTTGATGAGCTTCCTGCAAAGCACCTACGAAGCCGCGGCCACGCTCGCCAAATGGGATCGTCACGCGCTGGAACACGAGGGTGCGTGGCCTAGTCTCCTCACCAACGACACTGCAACTGTAGGGTGACGAGCCGCGGCGCTCCGATTGAGACCAAACCATCGGCCGATTTGCCGGTCTCGATGTCGGCGTCGAGAAGATTCTCCGCTTTCAGACCAGCAGAGATTTTGTGCGAGAACTCGTAGAAGATCGCCGCATCGACGGTGAAGAAAGGCGCGAGCACGATCGCGTTTTGATCGTCCTCAAATTGCTGGCTGTTGTAGCGCCCCTGCACCGTTAACAGCCACTTCGCGCCCGGTTTCCATTCGACCGCGGCCGTGACGACGTTCTCCGGAGTTTGCGCCAGCGAGCGGCCGACGAGCGTGGAGCTCGCTCGCGCGAGCAATCGTCGGCTGGGTGAAGAGATAGCTCACGCGCAGGAACAACGGCGCCGCCACTTGCCAGTCGGAGGTAAATTCGAAGCCCGGGGCGGTGACCAAATCAATGTTCTGGCGTTGCCGGAGAGTGACGCCCGCGGGGATGAAACCGCCGGGATCAAAGTTCCCGGGACCAACACCAATCGTGATGTTGCCGATCGCATTTTCCAGCCGGTTGTAGAAGACGGTCGCCTCGAAATGCAGCGGCTTGAGTGGCCGCCAATCGATTCCAGCTTCGCCGCCAACGAGACGTTCCGGGTCGAGCGCCGCGTTCGCTTCCGTGATGACGTTGCCGACACGGAAAGGCCGGTAAAGTTCGTTGAGCGTTGGGACGCGGAAGCCAGTGTAGGCGGCCGCGCGCAGCGCGATCTGCTCGGTGACGTTGCCGATCGCGCCGAGCCGCCCGTTCAGGCTGTAGCCACTGCGATCTGGAAAAATGGAGGTGAGCGTCGGGCTGCCGGTGGCCCGGTTGAACTCGTTGCGCGATCCATCGTAGAGCTCCCAGCGATCGAGGCGAAACCCGCCGACGATCGTGGCCGCGGGCGAGATCTTCCAGGTGTCCTCGGCGAAAGCGCCGACAAAGATTTGCTGGCCACCGGCCGTCCGCTGGCGGGTGAAATCGTCGCCGATGAAACGGAATAATTCATTCGTCTCGCCTTCAACCCAACGTGCATCCGCGCCCAGGATGAGCGCGTGCTGCGCTCCGAGCTGCATCGTCCAGACCGCGCTCCCGCCCACGGCGTCCGCGGGGACATCGTATTGATCGAGCGAAGGGGTTTCGACGTCGCGGTCGGCGTTCACCGAGCTAAACGTGCTCTGGAATTTTCGGTGTTGGTAATAAGTCGTTAGGCTGAGCTCGGCCGGGAGCGCGGGGAATCGTCTCGTTAGAACTGCGCTCGCGTCCGCACCCTTGGTGCTGTTGGCGGTGTAGATCGTGCCGTTTCCGCGATCCTCGTCGAAGAATCTGCCGGTCACCTTGAGCGAGGTGTCGGCATCGAACGCGAAGGCGGCGCCGAGTTGCAGCAAATTGGAATCCGCGCTGGCGTTGTTGTCCACCGGGCCGCGCTGGTTGTCTTGCAAGACCGGATAGCCGCCGGTGGAAAAACGATCCGCGAAAACGGAAATCGCCGCTCGCTGGTCGACCAGACTTGCCGCCACGCGTGCCGCCGTAGGTGTCCGCATTGCCGAGCAGTCCCTGCGCGAAAACCGTCGTTTCCGTTGGGCGCACCGAGTTCAGAAAGATCGTCCCGGCGAGCGCCGCGTTCCCGAAGAGCCCCGCTCCTCCGCCCGGCGTGACGATGACGCTTTGGAGCCCGATTGGCGGCAACTGGTTCCAGGGCACGTAACCGGCGAAGGGATCATTCATCGGGATGCCGTCGAGCAGGACGAGCGTGCGGCCGGCGCCGCTCGGGCCAAAGTTCCGCAAGGTCACGCCCTGGGTGGTGGGATTCGCGACCCGGCTGCTGCTCCGCCGGAAAAGGCTGAAGCCCGGGACCTCCGCGCGGAGAATGTCATCGAGCCGCAGTTGCGGCGCGTCGCGGAGTTCCTCTTCGCCTAACGAAGTGATCGCAAAGGGTCCGCTCACTCTTGGGTCGGGCAGGCGATCGGCCGATACGGTAATGGTATCGAGCACGGCCTCTTGCCCGCGCGCGCCGGCAGCAGCGCGACCGTCAGCAGCGTCGTTAATGTCAGGCGGATAGGTGCGCTCATAAGGCAACCGCAAGTCGCCACGCTACAGCGTTCCTGCCACTCAGACACTCAGGCCGCGGAGCCCGAAGTGCGACGCGGCTGCGAGAAGATGACGGTCACTGGAGTAAATTTCCTTAAAGCCCTGCTCTTCCGCGCTGGCCAAATGCAACGCGTCAGCCGAGCGAAGAAAGACGCTAGCCCGCAGGCGAGGGATGCGATCCGACAGTGCGCGATGAGCTTCGCGCTAATCGGCAGCCACCTCCAGACCGCCGACTCGCAGTCGGCCGCAAACTGTTCGCATAAGGCGGCGAAATGCTTTGGCGGAAGGGCGCCTCGCGAAGCTTGCGGTGAAAAGCGATCAACACCTCGACCTGGCCGTGAAGACAAGAGGCCACTTCACCGGCGCCTTCAGCCAGCGTGCGACGCGAGCCGAATCGGGTTCGTCGAGACAGAACTCGCCATGGTAGGCAGCGTCGAAGTAACATAACCCGGCCTGATCTCGACCTGGGAATGAGTCAGCAGCCGCACGGTTCCGCGGGAGAGCATGCCTCGTATTGTCGCGTAGGCCGGCAAGATCTTGCGTCTTTGAAACCACGATGTCAGCCTTCGCAGGACTCGCGAAACGCGGCAAGCGACGCCACCGACCGTGCCCGGTCGCGTGATAACAATCTCTCAATGCGCGCTCGGCCAGGCGCACTCATTCGCGGTCTTCTGATGTAATTCAGCGAATGGAGACGGTCATCATCGTGTCCGATTGTGACGCAACGTTCGCGCGCGGTCACGGACACGCGCGCGCGCTTAGCGCGTGTTTGCTTTCAGCAAACTCTCCGCGTGACGCAGCGCGGACTGCGTCTGGCCGCCGAGCATGCGCGCGATTTCTTCGCTGCGGGTTTTCCGGCTCACTTCATGCAAGGCCGAGCGCGTTCGGCCTAACGAGACTTCCTTCGTGACGACGAAATGCGAGGAAGCCGCGGCCGCGACCTGCGGCAGATGAGTGATGCAGAGCACCTGATGTTCTTCCGCCAACGCCCGCATCTTCGCGCCGACGGCGTGGGCGATTTCGCCGCCGACGTTGGCGTCGATCTCGTCGAAGACGAGCAGCGGAATCGCATCCTGCGCGGCGAGGGAAGATTTGATCGCCAGCATCAGGCGCGAGATTTCTCCGCTCGAGGCGATGCTGCGCAACGGCTTGAGCGGTTCGCCCGGATTCGGCGAGAAGAGTAACTCGACGCTGTCGAACCCGGTCGCTCGCGGCTCCGCAAGCGCGGTCAGCCCGGCTTCGAACTCCGATTGTTTGAAACCAAGATCGCGCAGGTTGCGGCGGATGTTCTCCGAGAGCTTCGGTGCTGCTTTTGCCCGCAGCTTGTGCAAGGCGTCGCCGCTGCGCTGCATCTGCGCGCGCGCTTTCTCGATCTCGGCCGCGAGCCGTTCCAGTTCGGCATCGCGTCCTTCGATTTTGCGCATGCGCTCCGCCGCGCTTTCGCCAAAAGCAATCACTTCCGGGATCGATCCGCCGTATTTGCGCTTGAGGGTTTCGAAGAGGGAGACGCGTTCTTCGAGCGCGGCCAGTTGCGCGGGATCGAGATCGACGCGTTCTGCGTAGCGGGAGAGCGAACGCGCGATCTCCGAGAGCTCGACCACGCTGGCCGCGTGCGCGGCGGAAAATTCCGCCATCGCGGGATCGATCTTTTCCAGCTCCCGCAGGAGACGCTGCGACTCGGACAATTGGCCGAGAACCGAGTCCTCGGCTTCGGAAAGCCGGCGCGTGATGGCGCTGGCCAGCTCGAGCAAACGCTGGCTGCTGCTCGCCAGTTTGTAGCGCGCGGCAATTTCTTCTTCCTCGCCCGGGATCAGATTCGCGGCCGTGATTTCGCCGACCTGATGGCGCAGCAGCTCGAGCTCCTGCTCGCGCGCGGTCTCGGCGGTATCGAGGGCGGCGTGTTCGGCGCGTAATTTTTGCAGCTGCGCGAAACGCGCCCGGTATTCACTCGCCGCTTCGCCGGCATGGGCGAAAGCATCGAGCAGCGCGAGCTGTTTCTCGGGCGAGAGGAGCGACTGGTGATCGTGCGGACCGTGGAGATCGACCAATTCGTCGCCGAGATTTTTCAGAACGGCGAGCGTGGTGGGCGAGCCATTGATGAACTGGCGGTTTCCGCCGGCGGCCGTGAAGCTGCGCTTCAGGATCAGCTCATCGTCGCTCGCTTCCACGCCTGCTTCTTCCAGCTGCGCGTTCAGTTTCGCCAGGTCGTCGCCGGAAAAAACCGCCTCGACCGTGCATTGCTCGGCGCCGGTGCGGATGAGTGATTTGTCGGCGCGTTCGCCTAGCAACAGCTGGAGCGCGCCGATGATGATCGATTTGCCCGCGCCCGTCTCGCCGGTGATCGCGGTGAAGCCGGGCTCGAGCTGCCACTCGAGATCCTCGACCAGCGCGAGGTTCTTGATGCGCAGGAGATTTAAGACGGCAGGCATCGGGGAGGTTGAGAGTTGAGAGTTGAGAGTTGAGAGTGGCCGTCCGCTTCTGAACTCTCAACACTCAACTAATCAGACTCTCAACCCCGAAGGCTTTCGGGGTCAACTTTCGCTCACCTTCCTCGGCACCGGCACTTCGCAGGGCGTGCCGATGATCGGCTGCGATTGCGAGGTCTGCCATTCGAGCGATCCGCGCGACCAGCGGCTGCGCGCTTCGCTCTACATGGAAACGCCGGAATGCTCCTGGGTCGTCGATACCGGAGCGGATTTTCGCACCCAGGTGTTGCGCGCAAATATCCGCAAGATCGACGCGGCCGTCTTCACGCACTCGCACACCGACCATGTCATGGGGTTCGACGATCTGCGCCGCTTCTCGGCGTTCCGCGGCGGCATGCCGGTTTATGCCTCGGCCGAAACGATGGCGGATCTGAAGCGCGTCTTCGAATTTGCCTTCGAAGGGCGCAATCCCTTTCCAGGTTATTTGAAACCGGAACCGCATCTCGTCGAAGGTCCTTTCATGTTGGGCGACACGACGCTGACGCCGTTGCCGGTGCCGCATGGCGACAGTGTGGTTTACGGTTATCTCTTCACGCGCGCGGGCGAAAAACTGGTCGCGTATTTGAGTGATTGCAGCGCGCTGCCCGACCCAATTGCCGCAATCATCCGCGGGGTGAAAGTTTTGATCATCGACGCCTTGCGTGCGAAGCCGCATCCGACACATCTGAGCGTGGACCAGGCGCTCGAAGCGGCGTCGCGGGTGCAACCTGAGCGGACATATTTCACCCATATCTCACATGAACTGCCGCAAACCGCGGAGGCGGACTTGCCGCCAAACACCTACATCGCCTACGACGGGTTGAGGCTGGAGTTATGAAAACGTTCGCGCTCCTGATCGTTCTCGCGGTCGGTGCCCCGCACTTTGCGCGCGCGGAACAGCCGCTCGCGCCCGCGACGATTGTCGTCTTCAACAGCACCATTCCGGAGTCCGTGGAGCTGGCGAAGTTCTACGCGCAAAAACGCGGGATCGCGCGCGATCATCTCGTCGGTCTGGCCTGCTCGCGCGACGAAGAGATCAGCCGGGAAGATTACGACCGCACGATCGCGAAGCCGCTGCGCGCAGTCTTTCGCCAGCGCAAGTGGTGGACGATGCTCGGAGCATCCGGCGATCCGCCGACGATCAACGGCAATTCGATTCGCTTCGTCGCTTTGATCAAGGGAATGCCGATGAAGATTCGCGCGGCGGAAGCCTATCCCGGCGACAAACCCGAGCCGGGTCCGATCGGGAGCCGTAACGAAGCCTCGGTGGATTCTGAAGTGGCGGTGCTCGCGCGCTTCGCTCCGCAGATTTCCGGCGCGGTGACAAATCCTTATTACCAGAGCTACCGCGCGGCGATCGAGGCGAACGACATGCCGTTCATGCTCGTCTGCCGGCTCGATGCGCCGACCGCGGGGGCCGTCCGGCAGATGATCACGGATGCGATTGCGACGGAGAAGAATGGTTTGTGGGGCCGGGCTTACGTGGACGGCGCGCATAACGCGCCGGACTCCGCGCTGGGACTGGGCGACCGCTGGATGGCGGGGATCGTGGAGCAACTCCACGGCGTCGGGATTCCGGTCGTTTACGATGATCGTCCCGCGATGTTTCCGGACGGTTATCCGATGAGCGATTGCGCGCTCTATTATGGTTGGTACTCCGGCTGGCGTGGCCGGTCCGTTCACGCAGCCGTCGTTTCGTTTCCTGCCTGGAGCGGTCGCGGTGCACATTCATTCTTTTAGCGCGAGCACCCTGCGCGATCCGAACGCGGCTTGGGTGGCCCCGTTGGTCATGAAAGGCGCGGCGGCCGTGCTCGGAAATGTCTACGAACCCTATCTGCAACTGACGACGCATCTCGACATCTTCAATGATCGCCTGCTGCACGGATTTACCTTTGCGGAGAGCAGCTACATGGCGACCCAGGCGCTCTCCTGGATGACGGTGATGGTGGGCGATCCGCTCTACCGGCCGTATGCGAATTGGCTGCAGCTCGATGCCAGAAAGGAGCCCGCAAAGAAACTTTCCGATTGGCAGATGTACCACGAATTCGCGGTGCAAAATTCTGCGAAACCTCCAGCAGAATATCGGAACCTGGCGCTGCAGGCGGCCTCGCGAGCGGGGAACGGATCGATGATCGAGGATCTTGGCTTGATGGAAGCGCGCGACGAGAATTTCGCGTCCGCCACCAGTCACTTTCAGCAGGCCCGCACCATCTTCACAAAGCGCGACGACATCCTGCGAGTGGTTCTGGAGGAAGCGGACTGTTGGATCAAACAAGGGAAACCGCAGCGCGCGGTGGAACTGGTCCGGAGCGTCTTGAAGATCGTCTCGGATTCGCCGACTGGAGCGCTGCTGAAGAAGATCGAGCTGGATAACGGCGCCGCCGCCGACGCCGTTGGGCTCGCGACCAGCAAGCGACGTCGCAACGCCAGTGCGCAGCCTCGACGCGTCGGAGCGCATCGGCGCGTGCGCTTGCAAGCGAAATGCCACGCTCAGCCTAACGAATGATGCCGCGCTCGCTCTGCTCGATGAACTCGACGATCTGATTGATCTCTTCGTTCGACGGCAATTCTTTCCGGATCGCCTCGACCGCCTGGCGCGTGTTCAGCTTCGAGCGATAAATGATCCGAAACGCCTCCTTGATCCACTTCACGCTTTCCGGCGCGAAGCCGTTCCGCTCCAGGCCGACCAGATTGATCCCGCGCATGCAGGCCGGATTGCCGTCCGCGATCATGAACGGCGGCACATCCTGCACGATCTTCGAGCAGCCGCCGGTGATCGCGAAGCGCCCGATGCGGCAGAATTGATGGACCGCCGTGAGCCCGCCCATGACCGCGTGATCGCCGACCTGCACGTGCCCGGCGAGCGTCCCGTTATTCGAAAAAATGACCGCGTCGCCCACGGTGCAATCGTGACCGATGTGGCTGTAAGCGAGGAAATTTCCGCGGCTGCCGACGCGCGTCTTGCCCTCCGCGGTCGTGCTCCGGTTGACCGTGACGAATTCGCGAAAGGAATTTTCGTCACCGATCTCCAGGTAGGTCGGCTCGCCCTGATATTTCAGATCCTGCGTTTGCTGTCCGATGGAGCAATAGGCGTAGAATTTGTTCCGCGCGCCCACGCGCGTCGGGCCGCAGAGCGTCACGTGATGTTGCAGCCAGCATTCCGGGCCGAGGACGACGCCGGCTTCGACGATGCAGTACGGTCCGATGATCGTGCCGGCACCGATCTCCGCGCCGGCATCGACGATCGCGGTCGGATGAATCTGCGCGTCGCTCATTGATCGAGGAAGGTGAACATCAGCTCGCCTTCGGAGACGACCGCGTCGTTCACCCGGCAGCGGCACTTCGCTTTCGCGAGGCGGTTGCCGCGCGCTTTGGTCAACTCCGCATGAATGAAGAGCGTGTCGCCGGGAAAGACCGGCTTGCGAAATTTCACGTCATCCGCGCTCATGAAGTAACCGATCCGGCTCGCGCTCTTGGTGATTTTCATCATCAGGATGCTCGCGACTTGCGCCATCGCTTCGACTTGCAAGAACACCGGGCATGACCGGGTGGCCGGGGAAATGCCCGGCGAAATACGGCTCGTTGATCGTGACCGATTTCACTCCGGTGATCTTCGTTTCGCCGTCGAAACCGAGGATCCGATCGACCATCAGGAACGGATAACGATGCGGCAGGACCTCCATCACCTGATTGATATCGAGGCCGCCTTCGCCGGGCGGAAACGCGCGCGGCTGGAGCGTGGGCAAGCTCTTGATCCGCTCTTTGGCGATGGCGCGCGCGAGCTCGGCATTCGGGCCATGGCCGGGCTTGACCGCGATGACGTGGCCGACGATCCGATGCCCGAGCAAGGCGAGGTCGCCGATGATATCGAGGATTTTGTGCCGGACGAATTCATCGGGAAACGCAACGGCTCCTTGCTCAAGACCGCCTCGCCGCGGACGACGATGGCGTTCTCCAGGCTGCCGCCCTTGATCAGGTTTTTTTCCATCAGCGGCTGCACGTCTTCGTAAAAAACAAAGGTGCGCGCCGGGGCGATTTCGCGTTCGAAAATCGCGGGCGTGATCTCGGTGGAAAGAAACTGCGAGAAGCGCCCCTCGGGGCCGACCTGGGTGCAGGAAATCCGAAACTTGTCGTCGGGCAGAACCACGAGCAGCGATCCGCCTTTCGTCTCGATGTGGATCGGCTCGCGCACGACAAAGTTCCGGCGCGGCGCTTCCTGCGCGACGACGCCCGCCTTCTTGATCAACTCAACATAAGGCTGCGCGCTGCCGTCGCCGATCGGCGGTTCGTTCGCGTCCATCTCGATGATGACGTTGTCCACTCCCATCGCGGAGAGCGCCGAGAGGATGTGCTCGACGGTGTGCACGCGCATGGCGCCTTCGCCGATGGTGGTGGCGCGCTCGACCGTCTTCAGGTTCTCGATCCTGGCGTCGATCGTCGGTTCGTCCTGCAGATCCTTGCGCTTGAATTTGATCCCGAAATCGACCGGCGCCGGCTGGAGCCGGAGCGTGACTTTCTCGCCCGTGTGCAGCGATGTGCCGCTGACGCTCGCGGACTTGGCGACGGTTTGTTGCAGCTCCGGCGTGGAAGACATAGGCGGGTAAGTAACAAAGATTCCGTCGAGTGACTAGAGAGCGTTTCTCCGGGCGGGTCCATTGAACCGAAAACACGAGTGCCTTTGGTTGATCTTTCTCCATTCGCCCGAGGCATTCACGTGTTTTAGGTTGGTGGCACGTTGTTTGCGGCAAAAGCGCTTTCGGTGAATGCCGACGAGAAGAGTCGAAAGGGATATTACGGTATGACAAAACTTGAAGAACTTGTTTGCGGTTTGGCGTTCGCGGCACTGACACAAACTACCTTTGGGCAACTGCCTTCGATTCCGACCGGCAACATTAGCATCGAGCTGCAAGCCGTCGCCAGCGGGTTGTCGTCTCCGATTGACATCGTGACCGCAAATGACGGCACCGGACGCTTGTTCATCGTCGAACAGGCAGGGCGGATCAGGATTTTGCAGAATGGCGCTCTGAACGCGATCCCGTTCCTCGACATGAGGGCGCAGGTTCTATCCGGCGGTGAGCAGGGCTTTTTGGGCCTGGCTTTTCATCCCGGCTTCAGCAATCCGGCGAGCGGCGGCTTTCGAAAGTTCTACACTTTTGCCACCGAGACTCCCAGCGTGGCAGCCGATTTTACCGTTCCGAAAAGTGGCGCTTTCGCCAATCAGGTGGTGATCGCGGAGTGGCAGGTCTCGACGGCGAATCCCAATGTGGCCGATCCCGCGACTCGCCGCGTTCTTCTCCGCATCGATCATCCGCAGGCAAATCATAACGCGGGCAAGATCGCGTTTCGGCCCAGCGACGGCTATCTCTACATCGCGATGGGCGACGGCGGGAGCGCGAATGACGTTGGCGATGGCCACACGCCGATCATCGGCAACGCGCAGGATAAGACGAACCTTCTCGGCAAGATTCTGCGTATCGATCCGCTGCAGCCGCTCGCGAACCCGGCGAGCGCGGACCCGATCAGCCACAACGCCCAGTACCGCATCGCCAGCAGCAATCCTTTCTTCGGCGCAAGCGGACTCGAGGAGATCTACGCCTACGGTTTTCGTAATCCCTACCGCTTCAGCTTTGATGCGCCGGCAGATCAGTTGGTCGTCGGCGATGTCGGGCAGAACTCGATCGAGGAAGTGGACATCGTCGAAATCGGGAGGAATTACGGGTGGAATCGCAAGGAGGGGAGCTTCCTTTTCAACTCCGTGACCGGGACGGTTTCGATTGATCAGGACCCGGATCCATTTCTCGCGAATCCGGTGCTCGAATATGACCATGACGACGGCAACTCGGTGATCGGCGGGTTCATTTATCGCGGCACCGCGGTGGCGGCACTCTCCGGGAAATATGTCTTCGGCGATTTCTCGGGCCGTCTCTTTTATGGGGAAACCGATATTCAAGAATTTCGCCTCGGCGGGAATCCGCGTCCGCTCGGGCTTCGCGTCAAAGGATTCGGCGAAGACTCGCAGCATGAGCTCTATCTGGTGGCGGATAACGCCAGCAACACCGCCGGACAAATTCTCAAGATCGTTTCCATTCCCGCCGCGCCGGCACTGCTCAATCTTTCCACCCGCGCGCGCATCGAGACCGATGACAAGGGCTTTGCCATCGCTGGTTTCATTTTGACGGGAAGCGCGCCCAAGACCGTTGTGATCCGTGCCATCGGTCCGTCGTTGGCCGCCGACGGGCAGCCCGTGCCCGACCGGTTGTCGAATCCCACGCTCTCTCTGCGTGACGGCAGTGGCGCGCAACTTCTAACGAATGATGATTGGATGACAACTTCGCGGAGGCAGGAGTTGGTCGATTTCGGTTTGGCGCCTGCGGACCCGCTCGAGTCCGCTTTGGTCGCGACGCTCCAGCCTGGCGCGTACACCGCGATCATGCACGGCGTCGGCGAGGCTACTGGGATTGGGTTGGTGGAGCTCTACGATGTGACCAGTGACGTTCCCGCGAATGCGGTCAATGTCTCGACCAGAGGGCGTGTGCAGACCGGCGATAATGCCATGATCGGAGGCTTGATCGTCGGCGGCACGCAAACGCAGCGGGTCATCTTCCGCGCGATCGGACCTTCGCTCGCGGCGCGCGGGATTACGGGCGAATTGCAAAACCCCACGCTCGAGTTGCTGGATTCATCCGGGACAAGACTGGCTTTCAACGACGACTGGCGCTCCGATCAAGCGGCGGAAATTATCGCGACCGGCCTCGCTCCGGAGAACGACGCCGAAGCGGCCATCGTGCGCACGCTGGCTCCGGGCAACTACACCGCGATCGTTCGCGGCGCAGACGATGCCAGCGGTGTCGCGCTGGTCGAGGTCTACCGGTTGAATCCGTAGTCAGGTAACAACGTCGTTACTTTTTCCTGCTCGCTCAAGTCTTGCGGTTTGGTAGGGCTGATCGAGCGTGTGTAGCCACCGAGGTTTACGCTATGAGAATGCACGGCCGTTTTCCAATCAGGCGCTCATCGATGGCGGATTCTTGCCGCGCTCGCTTCCCTGGCGCTCGCGCTTCCCGTCCAAGCCACGTTTCACCTCATGCAAATTGAACAGGTGATCGGCGGGGTGAATGGCGACACGACGGCCCAGGCGGTCCAGTTGCGGATGCGCTTTACGGGGCAAAATCTTGTCAACAATGCGCACCTAATCGCGGTTGATGCGGCGGGAAATAATCCGATCACCTTGGCCACCTTTCCCTCCAACGTTACCAATTCCGCTGCGGGTAGCCGGATTCTGATTACGACGTCCAGCTTCGCGTCGCATGAATCGACTCCGATCACCGCGGATTTCACGATGATTGCAATCCCGCCGAGCTATCTCGCGGCCGGGCGTCTCATGTTTGAAAAACTTGGCATTCGATGGTCGGTCAGTTGGGGTGGCGCCGGGTACACCGGATCGAACACCGGCACGATGGACAATGACGCCGACGGAAACTTCGGTCCTCCATTTGCCGGTGCGTTGCCTTCCACGTCGACTTCCGCGCTTCGTATTCAACGGCTCGGCCGGTGCCATGAGCACGAACAACGCAGCGAATTACTCGGTCACGGCGAGCGCGGCGACGTTCACCAACAACGCCGGCGATTCCACTGAGTTGCTGGGCGCGACGCCGACACCCACGCCAACGGCCACACCCACGACTCTGGCCAACATCTCGACGCGCTTACGCGTGGAAACGGGAGACAACGTTCTGATTGGCGGATTCATTATCACCGGCACGCAACCGAAGAAGGTCATCGTGCGCGCCATTGGTCCGTCGCTGAACGTGCAAGGAGTGCCGGTTCCGGGACGCCTCGGAGATACAACCCTCGAACTGGTGGGCCCGGGCGGAACCATCGCCACAAACGACAACTGGCGCACGGCGGGCAGGAAGCGGACATCATCGCGAGCACGGTTCCGCCAGACAACGATTTGGAATCGGCCATCGTGGCGACCCTGCCGGCAAACACTTCGGGTTACACGGCCATCGTGCGCGGGGCGAACAACGGAACCGGCATCGGATTGGTGGAAGCGTACGATCTGGACCGAACGGTTGATTCGAAGCTGGCCAACATTTCCACGCGCGGTCTGGTGCAAACCGGGGACAACGTCTTGATCGGCGGTTTCATTGTCCTGGGGCAGAATCCGCTCAGGGTCATCGTGCGCGCGATCGGGCCATCGCTGAACGTGCAAGGGGTGCCGGTTCCGGGACGCTTGCAGATCCAACCCTGGAACTGCACGACGGCAATGGCGCGTTGATCGTCGCCAATGACAATTGGCGGAGCGATCAGGAAGCCGAGATCATCGCGACGACGATTCCGCCAACGAACGATCTGGAGTCGGCGATTGTGCGCGATCTCACGCCCGGCAATTACACGGCCATCGTGCGCGGAGCGAACAACACGACCGGCGTGGCGTTGGTCGAAGCATACGGGTTGAATTAGCCCATCTCGCCACACTGCGTAAAGATTTCGGCAGTCATTGGCAGAACGTTAGCGGGAACTCCGTCCCAAGGTACTTCTCCGATGTTGCCTGGGACGGCGGCTACCTTTATACGAGCACCTTCGGCGAGGGAGTCTTGAGGTCGCAGAGTGTAATACAAGCGCCGCCGCCCGCGACTACCTTAGCAAACATCTCGACGCGCTTGCGCGTGGAAACCGGCGACAACGTTCTGATCGGCGGATTCATTATCACCGGCACGCAGCCGAAGAAAGTGATCGTGCGCGCGATCGGTCCGTCGCTTGCCTGCCTGTTCGCCGGCGCGCTCGCCGATCCCATCCTCGAGCTGCTCGGTTCCGCCGGAGGTCCGATTGCGTCGAACGACAACTGGCGCAGCGATCAGGAAGCGGAGATCATTGCGAGCACGATTCCCCCGAGCAACGATTTGGAGTCGGCCATCGTGGCGACCCTGCCGGCAAACACTTCCGCTTACACGGCGATCGTGCGCGGGGCGAACAACGGGACCGGCATCGGAGTGGTGGAAGCGTACGATCTGGATCGAACGGTTGATTCGAAGCTGGCGAACATCTCGACGCGCGGCTTGGTCCAAACGGGGGACGACGTCTTGATCGGTGGATTGATCGTGCTGGGGCAAAATCCGCTGCAGGGTGATCGTGCGCGCGATCGGCCCATCGCTGCCCGTTCCCGGAGCGCTGGGCGATCCAACGCTGGAACTGCACGACGGCAATGGCGCGCTGATCGTCGCCAATGACAATTGGCGGAGCGATCAGGAAGCCGAGATCATCGCGACCACGATCCCGCCGACGAACGATCTGGAGTCAGCGATTGTGCGCGATCTCACGCCGGGCAATTACACCGCCATCGTGCGTGGAGCGAACAACACGACCGGCGTGGCGTTGGTCGAGGCGTACGCGCTGGATTAGAACTGACGGCCGGTCGCTCGGGACCACGAGCGCGCACTCTCCCCATCGAGGTGCGCCCAATCGATCTCGACGCGTTGCCGCTGCGCGAAACGGTCGTGAAAGAACAGTTCCTTGTGCCGGCAGCCGTGCTCATGGACGAGGCGCGTCACCTTCACGTCGAAGCAGCAATACTCCGCGATCTCCAGGATGCGGCCTTCGCGCCACCAGCGGATGGCGTCGAGCCCGGCGGCGGTTTTCTGCACGCCGAGCGTGGCGTGGGCGATGGCGTCGAGGCCGAGCCGATGGCCGAGCCGTTTCTCCATGTCGACCATCAGATCGGCGGTCGGCAGTTCGTGCGACGAGATCGAGAATCGTGTAGCCCATCAGGACGTGATAATCGAAGTTCAGCACGTTGAATCCGACGACGAGATCGGCGCGGCGCAGGCGCTCGATCAGATCGATTCACCTGCGCTTCGCCGAAGACTTCGTAGCGGCCGGTGGCCGTGCTGAAAATCACGCCGACCGACATCCGCATGTTCGCCTTTGCGCTCCCATCCGCCGGCGTCGTTCGCGGTCCGCTGGGTTTCGAGGTCGAAGTAAACGATGTCGCGCGGCATCCGTTCACAGTGAACAAGGCGCCCGCTATTTCAATTCAAAATTCCCCGCAATCGAAACGCCATCATTTGATCGAGCGCCGGTGACCCGAAATTGCTCGACGACCGCGTCGTCATCCTGGAAAACATCGACCGCGTTCCACTCTGCGGCGAGATGACGACGCGCTTGAGATGCGGCGTATCGCTGATGCTTTCGAGCGGCAAGCCATCCGCGGTTTGCAAGAAACTGCCCTCTTCATCCGAGCCCACGGCAAGCTCGACGCTTCCCTGCTCGTCCTTCTGCAGCGGATTGGCCTGGAGTTTGATCGAGATTTTTTCCGGCGGACGCTTGTTCCCGACCGCTGAGAACCGGTTTGCCGTTCTCGATCGGAAATCTCTGATGCGCCACAATCTTTTTCTCGAAATCGATTTTCCAATCGGAGATCGATTGACCTCCGTCACTCTTGGTCGCGAGCGAGAGACAGGCCACGGACGCGCTGCATCGCGCTGTTTTCTTCCAGGAGGAAAATGGATTTCGGATCTTCGAAGCGGCGATGGCGCGCGGCTGCGGATCTCTGCGCGGGTACGCTCATCCGCCGGAGAAGTTCTTCGCTGGCGGAGAACTGCTTCACTTCGCGTCTCCGCTGATCCCTTCGCGACCCGGTCGATGATCCAAAGCGTGCCGTCTTTGCCGGAGGCGCAGGCGATCGGATCGATCAGCTGTGGCAACGCTGGAATCTGACAATCGGCGTTCGTCACGCCGGCGGTTTGCCCGTGGTCACGACGTTGCCGTTGCCGTCGCAGACGACGGTCGCAGTTTCGTTTGCCGGAAGCTGCACGGTCAGGAACGGGACGCCGTTTTCGACCGCGAGTGCGGTGACCTTCGCGATGTGCAGCGGCTGATCCTCGGTCACCCAATCGTTAAAGAAGAAACCGATTCCTTCCACGACCAATTCACCGACGACAAACCCGCGGGCGTGATATTTCCCGGCCGGAAAACTTTCGCCCGCGTCGTTCTTTCCGTCCCAGGTCGTGCTGAGCGCGTCGTTGCCGATCTCGAAATCTCCGATGTCCGCTTCGCGATGCAGGACGCGAACCAGTTTCCCTTTCGCGTCGTAAATCCCGAGGCTGATCGCTCCTTCGAGCGGCGGGGGCAGGAAGCTGATGCGAACGCTGCGCGGCGACGGCGATGGCGGCGTTGGCGATGGCGAATCCTGCGCAGCCGCGACGACGGTCGTCAGAAAAATCACGACCGCACGTCGCGAACGCTGCGCGCTGAGCGACGCCGCTCCGTCGGCGTTTCACGGCGTTGCATGCGAGCCGCGCAGTTGAACGGCGACAGAGCGCCGTCGCTACAACGCTTCGCATGCGACAACCCTATCGATAATACTGCCACGCCACATTCGGGAAGAGGTTATCTCGCGTCTCGCAGTCGGAAAGAAAAGCTTCATCGACTCCTCCCGCTTTCAATTGGTCGTGAAGTTTATTGAAACGCATCAGGTGATCCGCGGTCCGCGTTCGCCGCATAATGCCTGGCCGTTCCGGTCTTCATCAGGAAGGCCCAATCACTCGACTGCGCGAGGAGTAATTCGCGCGCGAGTTGTTTCAGGACGCGATCCGTCAAGCGCTGTGGGCGAATCGGCACATGCGCCGCGCGATCTCCGTCATCCGGCGCGCGGCGGCATGGAGGTGCGGATAAATCCAGGAGTTGCTCTCATCGAGCCAGACACCCCAGTAACCGTTTTCTCCCCAGCTCGAGGCGGCGGGCGCGACGATTTCCTGCGTCGGGTGCTGCGCGAGATAATCGCTCGGGGTGGTGAGCTGCAAGTTCATCGGAGTCGGCCGGCGACGCTGTGCGGATGAAATGCTCGAGAAAACGCGGCCCCTCAAACCACCAATGCCCGAACAGCTCGGCGTCGAACGGCATGACGATGATCGGATCGAAGTCATGAGCGCGCGGAGTTCCGTCGAGTTGCTGCCGGCGCGATTCGAGGAAATGATCCGCGTGCGCCTGCGCCGCCGCCTCGGCCCACGCGCGATCGTAGAGTTCCTTCTCGCTCATCGCCGCCGGTGATGCGGTGATATTTCAACCCGGTGAACCTCGGCGTCTTCGTCGCCGTGCCGGGAAACAATTGCTCGGGCGGCAAGTCGAAGCCGATGTCGCGATAGAAATCGCGGTAGGCCGGATCGCCCGGATAACCGATTTTGCGCTCCAGACTTGTCGGCTGGATTCCGGTCGCGCGCGAAGGCTGCCGGACCGGCGGCGGTAAAACAGGGCGCGTAGATGGCACGGCGCGGACGCGGCTTCCCGAACATCGAGCCCATGGGCATCGAGAATGAACCAGCGCAGATTCGCTTCCTGCAGGATCTCTTCGAGGCCGGGTGAGTAGGCGCATTCCGGCAGCCAGAATCCCGCGGGATCGCGCCGAAACGTGTCGCGATAAGACATCGCATCCGATCAGCACCTGCGCGCGCGACCGCTTCGGGCGATTGCTGCAGCAGCGGCAGCAACCCGTGCGTCGCGGCCGAGGCGATGATCTCGAGGCAGCCCGCGTCCCGCAGTTTGCGAAACGGCCGAAAGCAAATCGCACTGCCATTCATCGCGGAACGCGGCGGCGTGTTTCCGATGAGCAGGTCGTGATAGAAATCGCGCGAGCTCCTGCAGCGCTGCCTGCTCGCGATTGCGCTCGATTTCGCGCTCGGCCAGGTCGATCGTGCGCGTCGAGATACCGCAGGTAGCGCGCCCGCAGCAATTGATCCTGCAGCATCGCGCAGAGCGTCGGCGTGAGCGTCATCGTGAGCTTGAACGGGACGCCGTCGCGTACAGCCGCTGCATCATGCCGATGAGCGGGAGTAGGTTTCGGTGATCGCCTCGAAGAGCCAGTCTTCCTCGAGAAATTCTTCGTGCTCGGGATGCCGGACGAATGGCAGATGCGCGTGAAGAACGAGCGCGAGAGAACCGGCGCATCTCGGATTTCGGAATGCGGAATTCGGAAGATTACAGGATCGATTCAACGCGATTCCTGACCGTTCCGCAACCGTTCCGACCGTTCGCTACAGCGTCCGGCAGAAATCCTGGAAGCGATCGAGACCCTTCTTGATGACGTCGATGCTGGTCGCGTAGCTGAGGCGCACCGTGCGATCGTCGCCGAAGGCGACGCCCGGGAATCGACCGCGACGTTTGCCTTGCTCAACAGACGATCGGCGAAATTCTGCGAGCTCAGTCCGAGCTGGCTGATGTTGACCAGAATGTAGAACGCACCCTGCGGTTTCACCGCGGTGATGTTCGGGATCTTCGTGATCCGGTCGTACATGTAGTTGCGGCGCATGTCGAACTCGTCGCGCATGTCGGCGAGCGGTTGCTGATCGCCCTTGAGCGCGGCGACCGCGCCTTTCTGCGCGAACGAAGCAGGGATGCGAGGTGCTGTGGCTTTGGATATTGATCGACCGCCTTCGCGACCGCTTCCGGCGCGGCCATGTAACCGAGACGCCAGCCGGTCATCGCGTAGGCTTTGCTGAATCCGTTGACCGTGATCGTGAGATCGTAGGCCTCCTTCGAGAGCGACGCGATGCTGACGTGCTTCGCGTCGTCGTAAACGAGCTTCTCGTAAATCTCGTCGGACAAAATGTAGATGTCCTCTTCGGCCGCGACTTCGACGATCGCCTCCAATTCCTCGCGCGTGTAGACGGAGCCGGTCGGATTGTCCGGGCTGTTCAGGATCAGCATCTTCGTGCGCGGGGTCATCGCGTTTTCAAAATCGGCCGCGCGCATCTTCCAGCCGTTGCGCTCGGTCGTCGGCACGATCACCGGCTCCGCGCCGGCGAGTCGCACCATGTCGGGATAGCTGACCCAATACGGCGCGGGGATGATCACTTCGTCGCCCGCCTGGCAGGTGGCGAGGATGGCGTTGTAACAGGAATGCTTCGCGCCGTTGCTGACGACGATCTGGCTCGGCTCGTAGTTGAGGCCGTTGTCGGCTTGCAATTTTTCCGCGATCGCCTGGCGCAATTCGGGCAGGCCGGCGCTCGGCGTGTATTTGGTGAAACCGGCTTCGAGCGCCGCGATCGCGGCCGCCTTGATGTGCTCCGGCGTGTCGAAATCCGGCTCGCCCGCGCCGAAGCCGCAGACGTCGATGCCTTCGGCTTTCATCGCCTTCGCTTTGCTGTCGATCGAGAGGGTGAGGGAGGGAGTCAGTTGGGCGGCGCGCGTCGGAAATTTCCATGGCCGTAGGGAGTAGAGTTAAGAGTTTGCAAAATGGGAGCGCAAGCTATTGGCGCGCGTAGAAACTTTCAATCAAAGGTTTGAAGTTATTCTCGTCGACCTGCACGATCCCCATCTCGCGCTTGCGCGTTTTCCGCCGAATCGGAGGCGTGCGCGGCGTTGATCATGATCGATCTGGCCAAATTCCTTCCGGATCGAACCGGGCGGCGCCTTGCTCGGATCGGTCGGCCCGAGGACTTCGCGGATTTTTCGCACCGCGTCTTCGCCCTGATAAACGATCGCAATGCACTTCTCCGTGCCCGGCGCGTCGCGTTGCTCGTCGCTGGACTGCGCTCGGGCGACCTCCCGGCCATGAATTCGACAATGTCTTCCCAGGCGTCGCGGCCTTTCTCGGCGCCGAGTTTGTCTTCCAAGACCGGCAGGACCGGTCCGTAAAATTCCTCCGCCTGCGCCACGCTCATGCGGTGGACTTTGAAGCCGACGATGTAGAGACCGGTGCGCGAGAAAACTTCGATCACGCCGCCGGGCCGGAGATTGGGAAACTTGAAGTTGTCCGGCTTGATCAGGACGAGCGTCTTTTCGACCTTCGCGCCTGTCGGGAAAGTCGATCACGCGATCGAGAATTCCGCCGTCGCTGTCGGAGAATTCCGCCCAGAGCTTCAGACCTTGTTCGACCGATTCGTTGCCGAAGGCCGCGAGCACGCCCGGCTCGAAGTAAGTCACCTTGCCGGATTCGTCCGTGATGTAATCGCCAAAGGTGTCGCGAATCGTTTCGCCGCTGGTCCGCTCGTGCACGATGTGGCCGACGACGCGATGCATCTGTCTCGACCGCATCCGGTCCGCGAAAAACCAGCATGAGCACGCGCGGACGCTGCCCGTTCACGTTGCCGGTAAAATTCTTCAGCACATAATCGCGGATCAATTCCTGGGTGGCGCGATGTCGCGGGTCGGTCTCGGTGACGATCGTCTCGGCATAGCGCCTGACGAGTTCTTCGCTCGGCGCGAACATGCGTGCCGGCGACGAGATCGAGTCCGGTGCGCGAGATCAGTCGGGAAATGATGCCGCCGGTGCGCGATTTGCGCATCGAGTACGGCGTGACGATGACGTAGGAAAGTTCTTCGGCCTGCATGGGATTTCCTCGCGGCGGCCACAGATCCAACCGCGTCGGTGCAGGGAAATCGAAGTCCGCCTAAGGGTGGGGGAAGGTGCTTTTGGGCGTCTTTCGCGTCAACTAGGTTTTTGGCGCGAGTCTGCGCGACCAGCGCGACCCATTTCCCGCGTCGGCGGCTTTCTTCGATGCGAAAACAATTGGCTCGCAATGAGCGAACCAGTCCGGACTCTTGTTGACGCAGGACGCCAGAAAGAATCAATCGTCCATCGCGCGCGAGGGATTGCCGGAACTTCGGCAGCATCGCGATCAGCAGCTCGGAATAGAGGTTTGCCGTGATGAAATCGAAGCGGCCGCGCAGCGCCTGCTTCACGTCACCGATGACGAATCTCACACCGGAGATCCGATTCGAGCGCGCGTTCTCCTTCGCCGTGGCGATGGCCGTCGGATCGTTGTCGATCGCGACGACTTCCTCCGCGCCGAAACGCGCGGCGGCGAGAGCGAGAATGCCTGATCCCGTCCCGGCATCGAACAGGCGCCAGCCCGCAGGCCGCGCTCGCGTCAGGCGTTCGAGCAGTCGCAGTGACATTGCGGTGGTCGCGTGCTCGCCGGTCCCGAATGCCGCGCCGGCTGGAATGTGAAGAGTGTGACGTCCTGGAAGCCGGGTTCCCTTCGACGTTCACAATCACCAACCTCGCTCCAATGCGGATCGGCTTTGCTGTCTCGGCTGGGGAAAATCGCGTCAGCCAATCTCGCGGAAGCTTCTCCATTTTCCCGCCGAAGTTCCGGAGTAAACGCTGAGCCGCGGCGCGGCTAACGCACGCTTCGAGATGCAACTGCTTGCGGCCCGTTTGCTCGATCACTGCGAGACGCCCGCCCGACAGTGCGTCGAGTTCGTTTCGTGCTTCGTCAACCACTCGCGCTTCGCCGATTTCCGCCAGATGTAGATTGGCGCGTTGCGTCGCATGCATAATCTTTAGCGCCGCTCATGCACGAGATCGACTTCATCCATCATTACGTCCCCGGAACGGGAGTGAGCCAGCGCGTCCTTCTCCTGCTGCACGGCACGGGCGGCGATGAATCCGATCTCCTCCCGCTCGGACGCGAGTTGGATCCCGGCGCCGCGCTCCTCAGTCCGCGCGGCAAGGTTTCGGAAAATGGCAGTCGCACGATTTTTCCGCCGTTTCGCCGAAGGCGTCTTCGACGAAGCAGACGTGATCCACCGGGCAAATGAGCTGGCCGACTTTGTCGCCGCAGGCTGGTGAGCACTACAAGTTCGAGGCGCGCCAGGTGATTGCGGTCGGCTATTCCAACGGCGCCAACATCGCGGCGGCGATGATGCTGCTCCGCCCGGAAGTGTTCCCGGCGGCGATCTTGTTCCGCGCCATGGTCGTGCTTTCGAATCCACCGGCGGCGGATTTGAATGGCAAACGAATGCTAATCAGCGCGGGGCGCCATGATCCGATCATCCCGCTCGAGAATGTGCAGCGCCTGGCCGCGTTGCTGAAGAACGCGGGCGGCGACGTGAGCCTGGAGATTCAGGAGGCGAGTCACGGCCTGGTGCAGGAGGATGTCGCCGCCGCGAAGGAGTGGCTGCAGCCAGTAGCCGAATGTTGCGCTTAGCTCATCTCCGGGTCGCGCGCGCCACGAACAGACTTCCGGACAGTGGTGCGTTTCTATCGGGATGGACTCGGCTTTGAGGTGCTCGGCTCGTTCGAGGATCACGACGGATTTGATGGTGTGATGCTCGGCCATCGCGGCTGCTGGTTATCATCTCGAGTTCACGCATCATCGCGGACGAATGCGTCGGTCGTGCCACCGACGCCGCGAAGATCTTCTTGTCTTCTACCTGCCGGACCGCGTGGAATGGCAGAGTGCGGTCGAGCGACTGAAAGCGCAGGGCTGCGAGCCGGTTCAGTCGGCGAACCCGTATTGGGATCGAGCGGGCGTTACCTTCGAAGATCCGGATGGCCACCGCATCGTGCTTCAGAACGCGGCCTGGCCGGATGGGGCGGATGACTAGACTGGAACGCGCGCCGCGCTGCGGCATTCACGGGTGCACAATGGACTGGTTGATATTTGCGCCCACGCTTTGCGCGATGCGCAAATTTGCCTGGACGGAGTCGAGGGCTTCCGCTGGCTCCGCGCGGATGCTGATTGTAGAGGCATGCAATCAGACCGCGTCGCCGTCCGACGCGGATGGGAATGCCGGCAACCCGAACGGCCAGCGCAGTTCTCCAGGACGGCGCGAAGAAGATCGCGGCGTCAAATTCACCGGCCCGCCGGATTTGCGCAGCCAGCGCAAACGCGGATTCGGCGCCGCTCCATTCGATCACTCGATCGACCTCAGGAATATTCCGCCAGAAGTCGGCGAGGGTCGCCGGAGTAAGCACCGCCAGCCAGGTGTCGGGCCGGCCTTGTTTGATCGCGCGCATCGCTGGCAAAGTCGCGGCGGCTTCCTCCGGCGAATTCGGCGATGCGAGCAGGATCCGAAAGGGGTCGAGCGTCGCACGGTCGAAATCCGGCGGGAAAAAAACCCGGCGCTGATCGCGCGCGAAAAGGAAATGAGGGCGGAGCGGCTTCCAACGTTTGTGCGCCCAGAGCCAGTCGGCCGGCGAGCGCCGGATTTGCGCTTCGAGCAAGCGGTTGATCTGGGCGGTGAGGAGTTCGGTGTCATCATGCTCCGGATAGACGGGGTCGGAGATAATCATCCGCCAGCGCGCCCGGCCGCAGGTGTTGATGGCGATGGGCACAACCGGCCGCCCGGTGCGGATCGCGAGCGTGGCCGCCAGGGTCGACGAGGAAGTAAGCCGGCCGAACAGGGGCGTCCAGAGTCCGGCATATCCGGCGCCTTGGTCAACCAGCACGCCCACCACTCCACCCTCTTTAAGGAAGCGGACACACTTGAGTAATTCGCTCCGTCGATCAAAGAGCACATTCCCCGATTGGGTTCGCGTCTGCTGCAGGTGGCGATCAATGTATGGATTCGCCAGTCCCTGATAGATTGCTCCGAAACGATATTCCGGAAATCTTCCTCCGAGATGGCTGAGAATCTCCCAGTTGCCGATGTGACTGATGAGCGCCACCCAGCCCTCCTGCGACCGTTTTTCGGGCACGTCCGCCGTGACCCGTTCCCAGATTTTTTCGTCTGGCATCACAGAGGCCTTCAGACCCGCCAGCAGGTTTGCCCCGAGGAGCTGAAAGTGCTCGCGATTTAGGGCGCGGAGTGCGCCCTCCGACATCTCGGAGCCGAAAGCCAGCCGAAGATTGCGGAGCGCGACGGCGCGGCGCCTCAGGAGAATTCGGTAGCCGAGTTCTCCGCCAGCTCTTCCTGCCAGGAAAATGAAATCGAGAGGGAGGAAGCGGACCAGGCCTTCGCACACTCGAAAGAGCAGGTAAGAGCAAAAATAAAAAAGGCGAAAGACCGCTCCCATGATTTCATCCTACGCGGATTTCGCCTTTCGGCCCGCCGACTAAACGGCAGCCGCCAGAATTTTGGTGCGATCCGCTGGTCTCGTGGAGCATTTCTTCGAGGATCTGGGCGGTCCTTTCCGTGGGTGCCACCGGCAATTCCGACCCGAGCGCCTGGCGGATCAAAACGTAATCCTCCAGCATTTGGCGGCGGACCGGTCCCTCCTCGAGCAGGCTATGCACGGCGGCCGCGATTTTCGCTGGCTGGCATTGGAGACCGATCAACTCCGGGACCGCCTCCCGCTGCAGGATGATGTTTGGCATGGCGTAAAACCGGATGCGTTTCCAAGCCCAGAGCAGGCACCATTCAATTCGTCCGACGATCGAGGCATCATAGACCGCGACATGTGGCACGCCGCCGAGGGCAGCTTCCAGGCTCGACGTTCCCGTCTTGACGATCGCTGCATCTGACGCCTGGAGCAGATCGGGTGCGCAGTCTGTTACGATCTGCACGGAGTCCGGCAGATATTTTCGCGCGTCCGGGGTGAGTTCGCGCGGGACCACGGCGATGAAGCGAACAGGCCGTTCCGCGTTGATGAGCGCGGCGGCCTGTGCCATCCGGGGACCGAGGACGCTGATCTCGGTCCGGCGTGAACCTGGCATCAAAGCCACCAGCGTTTCGCCCGGCTGCACCCCAAAGCGGAGGCGAAGCGCCGCGCGCTCCTCTGGCGGATGAACATTTTCAAGGGACGGATGCCCGACCCATTCCGCGCGGCAACCGGCCGCCCGCAGTCGTTCGGCCGACCAGGCGAAGGGCGTGGCCACGCGCCTGACGTGGGGAACGATCCCGAGCCCGGATGAGCCTGATCGCTGCCAGGATCGGGGCGGGAAATAATAGAGGATCGGGAGGCCGCGCGCGTGCAACTCGGGGAGAATTCGTCCGTTGAACGCCCCCCAATCACAGAGGACCACCGCGTCCACGTGATGCTTTCGGAGAAAGCGGCGCATGCGGGCGCGGAGCCGCCAGCAGCGGAAATATATTTTGATCGCCGAGACGAGACCGATCGCGCTGCAGTGCGATGTATCCCCAATAAATCGCCCGCCGCGCGATCTTGCGACCGCCTCGCGCAGCCGCGCGCCCCCCATGGCGTAGAGAATCAAACTGGAATCGTGGCTCAGCAAAGTCCGCGCGAGAGCAGCGGTGTGCACGTCGCCCGAGACATCGCCGGCGATAAAGAGAATGGAATGCGGAGAAGGGGGCATGGAACGGAAACGCGCCAGAGGACGTTAACGGATCCCTTCAATGCCAAGTGGAAGATCGATTTTCAAGGCGCATATTGGGGGCGCAGGGTCGGCGGTGGCGCTGACCCACAGGCTGATCTAGACTCCGCACCTCTCGCTTGCACTACATCATCGACATCTTCCGCTTCGGCGCGCCCTACCTGCGCCGCTACTGGCTCGCCTTCGCCTTGGGAATCACGTTCGGCGTGCTTTATGGCTTCTCGAACGGCGCGGTTGTCTGGGGAACCAAGACCATTCTCGACCGCTTCAACCCTCCCTCGATCGAAGCCGTCATTTCGGATTCGCACTTGGGGACGATGGAAAAAGTGACCTTCAAAGTGGTGGACCCGTGGTTGCCCAGGACAGGACGGCCGATCGATGGCAGGCAAATTATCGGCGGCTTGCTCTTCCTCCCTCTTCTCGTCGGACTACGCGGCCTCGGACAGTACCTGAGCGCCATCTTCATGGCGTCCATGGGCGAGCGGACTGTGAATGATCTGCGCGCCGACGTCCTGGAAAAATTGCAGAGTCTCTCGCTGGATTATTTCAACCGCACCAGCATGGGCGATTTGCTCCAGCGGATCAATGGGGACACCGCGGCCCTGAACCAATGTCTCAGCAACGGGTTCATGGATTCAGTGAAAGAGCCGTTCTCGATGATCGGCATTACCATCGCCTTGTGCGCGATCGATTGGAAACTGACCATCGCCGCGTTGATTCTGACGCCCTTGTGTTTGATCCCGATCTCGACGCTGGGCAAGAAGGCGCGGGCGGCGGCGGCGATCGGTCTCGCGGCCACCATCAGCCAGGCCAGTCTGCTGGCGGAAATGCTGCCCGGCATCCGCGTGGTCAAAGCCCTCAACCTGGAGGATGAACAAGCCCGACGCTTCCGTTTGGACTCGAAGGAGCTGATTCGCGGGAAGCTCAAGGCGGTATCGGCCCGATCACAGATCAATCCGATCATCGAGACGTTTTCGATGCTCGGGCTGGGCATGCTCCTCATCTACGTTTTCTACAGCCATCGGACCACGCCGGACATGGTCGGCTTTCTCGCCGGCATGCTCTTATTCTTCATTCCGGTGAAGAGGCTGGCGGCGCTGCATCTCCTTTTGCAGGAATCGAAGATAGGCGTCGACCGCCTGAAGCAGGTCCTGGAGGCGGAACCTTCGGTCAAAGAGCGAGCGGATGCGGTGCCGCTTCCGACTTTCAAAGCCGGGATTCGATTTCGCGGGGTCAACTTCGCTTACGAGGAACGACTGGTCCTGGACGGGATCAATATCGACATCCCGCGCGGATTGAAGATCGGAATCGCGGGCGATAACGGCTCCGGCAAGAGCACGCTCGTTAATCTGCTCCTGCGCTTTTATGATCCGAAGGACGGCGCGGTCGAGATCGATGGGATCGACTTGCGCGACGTTCGGGTACGCGACTTACGGAATTTGATTGGACTCGTTAGCCAGGAAGTCGTGATCTTCGATCAATCGATCGCCGGTAACATCGGCTGCGCCAAACTGGGTGCGACGCAGGAGGAAATAGAAACCGCCGCCCGCGAGGCGGGTTGCCATGAATTCATCACCCAGCTTCCGCAAGGCTACGAGACGCGCGTGGGCGAGCGCGGAGTGCGCCTCTCCGGCGGGCAACGCCAGCGCATTTCCATCGCGCGTGCTTTCGTCCGCGATGCGCCGATTATCATTCTCGATGAAGCGACCGCCTCACTCGACGCGCGCGCGGAAGCCGACATCCAGGCGACCGTCGACCGGCTGGAGGAACACCGCACCGTCATCTGCGTCGCGCATCGTCTCTCCACCCTTGCGGAGATGGATCGGATCATCGTTCTCTCTGCGGGTCGGGTGATTGAAGACGGAACCTTCGAAGAACTCTTGGAGGCTAACGGGCAATTTGCGCGCATGGCTCGGCAGCAGGGACTCGCGGTCGCGCGGCCGGAAGCGTTCACGACGGAATCGGCCGTGGTGAATGTCGAGATGTAGAAAAATGCGCGGCCGGCCGCTGCTTTTCCTCGCGCTCTTCCTCAGCGCCGTCACGGCGTTTGGCGAAGAGGTTCCGAGCGCGCAACCGGTAACGCGGATCGCGTTCGGTTCCTGCAATAAAGAATACAAACCGCACCCGCTCTGGAAATCGATTATCGAGTGCAAACCCGATCTCTGGATTTGGCTCGGCGATATTGTTTACGGTCGCGCCGATGATCTGACCGATCTCGCGCGCCGCTATCGCTCGGAAAAAGAGCAACCCGAATACACCGCGCTGCGGCAGCAGACCCGCGTGCTCGGCATCTGGGATGACAACGACTACGGCGTGAGCAACGGCGGCGCCGACAACGCGAACAAGAAGGAGAGCCAGCGGCTGCTGCTCGATTTTCTCGACGAACCGCCCGACAGTCCGCGCCGGCAGCAGGCCGGGGTTTATGCCGCCTACACTTTCGGACCGCCGGGTCGGCAGGTGAAAATCATTCTGCTCGATGGCCGCTATCATCGCGAGGAGTCGGGTTTTTGGGATTGGATCCGCGGAACCCCGGAATCAACGGCGGACATTCTCGGCGCGGAGCAATGGGCCTGGCTCGAGCAGCAACTCGCCACCAGCACGGCGGACATCAACCTTATCGGATCGGGCATTCAGGTCATCGCGACCGAGCAGCCCTACGAGAAGTGGGCCGAGCTTCCGCATGCGCGCGCGCGTCTCTTCGATCTCATCGCCAAAACGAAACCGCGGAATGTGATTTTCCTCAGCGGCGACCGGCACCTCGGCGAAATCTCGCGCTGCACCGATCCGCGAATTCCCGGCCCGCTTTACGACATCACCTCCAGCGGCATGACGCACCACGCCATCAACAGCTGGTGGCACAATTTCGATCGCGAGCGGAACCGGTTCCGGGTCGGCCACAATTATGTGGCCCTGAATTTCGGCCTGCTCCAGATCGATTGGGACGCGTCGCCGCCGGTCGTCACCGCGCAAATCCGCGGCGTCGACAACTTCATCGCGATTGACGAGAAGATCACACTCGCTCCCGCCACCACGGAAACGCATTGACGATTCGCTCGCCTTCCGCGGATCGTCGCCAAATCCACGCGGCTATCAGGCCTCCGAGAGCCGCGCCCGCGACCACATCGGAAATGTGATGCGCGCCCACGTAGACACGCGCCCACGCCACCGCGGCGATGAACAGAAACGCCGCCAGGCCGAGCCGGCGTCGCCAGAAGAAAAGCGGCAACGCGAAGGCGACGGCGGTCGTGGTATGTCCGGAAGGGAACGAATTGTAGGCGTGCTGGAAGACCAGCCATTGCGAATCGCGGCGCACACCATACCAACCTTGCGGCGCATGTGTGTAGGGACGTGTGCGGCCGGTGACGCCCCGGAGAAAATCTGCCGACAAACCGGCCAGTGACGCGGCGATCATCATCGCACAGAGGACCCGCATCCAGTCGCGCCGACTCCGGAGCCACGCGATCAGCAGACCGCCGCTCGCCCCGAGCATTAACCAGGGCCAGGCAAAGTAGCGACTACAGATCCTGGCGGCGGTTTTCCACTCCGGGATTTGATGAGCCACGACCCAGCGATCGACTGTTTCATCGAGTAAGAAGGACAGGAGTTAGAAGAAGAAGGAGCGCGCATGCCGTAATGATCCATCGGCGATTGCTCGTCGCGCGACCGGTTGGCGACGCGCCCTTCACCGAGCCCTCCGCGAATCGACCGATCGCCGAAGGGATCGCTATTGCTCTTCTCTGCTCGGCACATAATGATGCAGCGATGGTGACAACATTGGGTTGGCTGGCATCCAAGCTCGGCGGTGAGTTAATAGGGAATCCTGAAATAGAAATTCGACGGGTCGTCCACCCCGCCTATGCGGAAGACGAGCGCGATCTCGCGCTGGTTTACAGTGCGTCGGTCGCTCCGATCATCAAGGCGCGAGCGATCCAGACCGCGTTGGTCCCATTGCAGCCGGAAGTGCCAGGAATTCCCAACCAAATCAAAGTCGCCCGTCCGCGCGTCAGCCTTGCCCGTTTGCTGGAAATCTTCGCGCGTCCTCCGTCGGTCGCTCCGGGAATCCATCCCTCCGCCGTGATCGACCCGACGGCGGAGCTGGCGGAGGATGTTTCCGTGGGCCCGCTCTGCTGGGTGGGTCCCAAAGCCAAAATCGGATCGGGGACAACGCTGGTCTCCGGAGTTCACATCGGTGCCAGTGTGGAGATCGGCGCCAACTGCCTGTTTTTTTCCGGCGTCTGCATCGGGGATCGGGTGCGGATCGGCGCCCGCGTCATCATCAAGGCGAACGCGGCCATCGGAAACGACGGGTTTAGTTTCCAAACGGTCGAGCCGGGGAGCGCCGAAGTCGTTAGGCAAACGGGCAAGGTGCTTCCGACGGAATCCGAAATCTTGCGGATCAATTCGGTCGGCACGGTCGTGATCGAAGATGATGTCGAGATCGGGGCGTGCTCGTGTGTCGATCGCGCGACGCTGCATGAGACGCGGATCGCCCGCGGGACGAAAATCGATAACCTGGTCCAGATCGCGCACAATGTGCAGGTGGGTCGGAAGTGCGTGGTGGTCGCGATGGCGGGCGTCGCCGGGAGCGCGACCATTGGTGACCGGGTCGTGATTGCGGCGCAGGCGGGCATACCCGATCACGCCAAGATTGGCGATGACTGTTTGATCATGCCGCAAGCCGGCGTGACCGGGGATTTGCCTGCGCGGTCCTATGTGGGCGGCACTCCGGCAGAGCCACGGAAGCAATTCCTGAATAGCCTCATGCAGATCAAGCGCATTAAGACGCTCGCGCGGACGATCAAGGAGCTACGAGAGCGAATCGAGAAAATTGAAACAGGTCGTTAACCTCCGCCCTCAAAGCGAAAAATCAGTCAGCGGAGAGCCTTCGTTCCAGCCAATCCCATGGCCTTGTGCCAAAACAGGACTCCGCGGCTCGCGGCAAAATCCGCGCCGCGAGTCCCGGACGAACTGGATGAGATGCGAGACGTTCTTGTCCTCGAGACGTTCCATGTTTTGGAGCGCCGCTTCCAAGGGCAGATGGGAACGAAGCAGGAGGTGACAGGCACGCTTCAAGTTGAGTCGCGCCTCACGGGAGAAACCGCCGCGCCGCAGCCCGACCGTATTCAACCCGCGGACGCGGGCTGGGTTCCCATCCGAAATGACGAACGGAATGACGTCCTGCCGAATCGCGGTTTTTCCTCCGACCATGGCGTAACGTCCCAGGCGCACGTACTGATGGACGCCGACTTCGCTCGAGAGAAAAACATGATCCTCTGTCTTGATATGCCCGGCGAGAGCGGTGCCGTTGGCAAAGGTGCAATCGTCTTCGAGCCGGCAGTTGTGTGCGATGTGGACTCCGATCATGAGAAAATTTCGTGAGCCGATATGCGTCACCTTATGCTCGCCCGTCGCTCGATGAATGGTCACGCCTTCGCGAATCAGATTGTCGTCGCCGATCATGAGGTAGCTGCGTTCGCCCTTGAACTTCACGTCCTGTGGTTCTCCGCCGAGAGTGGCGTGTTCGAAGACGCGGTTCCTTTCTCCCATGGTGGTGTAGCGCTTGATGACGGCGTGCGCCCCGATTTCGCAGCCCGCACCGATCCGCACGCCCTCTTCGATAATGGCGTACGGTCCGACCCGGACGTCGGATGCAATTTCTGCCAGAGGACTAACTATGGCCGTTGGATGAATTAACACGCAGCGACACGGTAGATTCGTTATCGCGGATGGTAAACAGGAAGTGTCGGGTAAATTTACGTGTGAGAATCGGACTCATTCTAGAGCATTTCGACCCCCAGCGCGGCGGTCTCGAGCACTGGACCTGGCAATTCGCCCGCCGCTTGCTCAAGCACGGACACGAGGTCCACGTGGTCGCCTTTGGATTCTATCCCGGCGCCCGCGACGACGGGATCGTCGCTCATCAACTGGAGATGCCGCGCTCCCGGCTCGAACGCGCCGCGGCCATCGCTGCCCACCTGCCGGCGCTGCAGTTTGACGTCGCGCACGACATGGGGATTGGATGGTCCGCGGATATCATCCAGCCGCATTCCGGTTCGACCCGCGCGCTCTGGGAACACAATCTCATGCGCATTCCGAAGTGGCGGCAGATTCGCTTCTGGAGGGAGAAACGCTACCGCGAGCTGGCGGAGATCGAGCGGCACCAGCTCGAAAGCTCCGCGATCATTGTCCCGGTCTCGCGTATGTCGGAGCAGCATTTCGCGTCATGGCATCGTCTCCCGGCCAACCGGATGAGAGTGATTTATCAATGGCGTGGACGTGGAACGATTCACGCCGGAGAGCCGGGACATGTTTCGCGCTGCGACGCGTCGGGAGCTTGGCTTGGGCGACGAGGTGCTGTTTCTCATGCTGGCGCACAACCTTCTCTTAAAAAACGCGGAGACGTTTATCCGCGCCGCCGCCAGACTCGCCGCGGCCGGAGCGCCCGTGCGGGTCTTGATCGCCGGTGGAAAGAAACCGGAGCGTTTCGTTAGGCTGGCGGAGAAACTCGGAGTTGCTCGCACGGTTTCGTTCCTCGGTCTGGTGGATCCAGTGCCGTACTACGCCGCCGCCGATGTCTTCGTTCATCCGACTTGGTACGACCCGTGCAGCCTGGTCACGCTCGAAGCCTCGGCCTCCGGATTGCCGGTGATCACGACGCGGCATAATGGCGCGTCCGCGCTGATGAAAAATGGCCAGGAGGGATTCGTGCTCGATGATCCGGCTGACGTTGCAGCGCTCGCTTCCCGAATGCAGGAACTGCTGGATCCCGCGAGGCGCGAGAAGATGGGAGCCGCTGGCCGGGCGATGGCAATGGAACATACATTCGACCACCAGACGACGGAGTTTCTGGAACTCTACGAAGAAATCGTCGCCGCCAGACAGAGTCGTTAGGCGGAAGATTTCTGCACGCCCATGCTGCACGCTCTCGATTCTGCGCTGTTCGAGTTCATCAACGGGAGCTTGAGCAATCCCGTGCTGGACGCGGTCATGCCGCTCTTCTCCGCGCCGCCGCCAGGTTTCAAAATCGCTCTCGTTCTCGGCGCGGTGGTCTTCGCGTGGAAGGGAGGCCAGCGCGCCTGGTTATGTCTCGTCGCGCTCGCGCTCGCGCTGATTCTCGGCGAGGGGCTGGTTTATTCTCCACTCAAGAACTGGTTAGGCCGTCCACGCCCGTATGAGGTGTTCGCGGATCTTCACTTGTTAGTCGGTCGTGGCGGAAGCCAGCAAAGCATGCCCTCCTCGCATGCGGCCAATTGTTTTTGCGGCCTTGATCATCTGTAGCTTTTACTACCGGCGCAGCCTGCCCTGGCTCGCCGCGCTGGCCTGCACGGTAGGTTTCGCGCGGGTCTATTCCGGAGCGCACTATCCCGGGGATGTGCTCGTCGGGGCGGTCTTGGGAATGGGAGTCGGCGTGGGTGTGCTCCTGGGCGTGGAAACCGCGTGGCGGCGATTTTCTTCCCGCGCATCAGCAGAGATCAGCTGATCTGCAATGGCAGCGTCTGGGTTATCTGCTCATCGCCTCCACGCTGGTCGCCAATTTGATCTACATCGCTTCCGGGAGGATCGAACTATGCGAGGACGAAGCCTACCAATGGCTCTGGTCGAGACATCCCGCCTGGGGTTACTACAGCAAACCGCCACTCATCGCGTGGATGCAGTTCGTCGGCACGCATCTGTGGGGCGAGAATGAATTAGGGGTGCGTTTCTTTTCGCCGGTCTGCGCCGCCGTCGTTGGTTGGGTGCTGCTTCGCTTCCTGTCTCGTGAGGTTAACGGGCGCGTCGCCTTCCTCACTCTCCTGGTCGCGACCGCCACGCCGCTTCTGGCGGGCACCGGACTTCTGTTTATCCCGGATTCGCTCGCGATCCTGTTCTGGACGGCCGCTCTCGTTAGCGGTTGGCACGCCTTGCGTGGCGATTCGATTCGCGCCTGGCTCTTGACTGGCTTGTGGATGGGACTCGGCTTGCTCAGCAAACAGGTCGCCCTCTATCAATGGCTCTGCTGGCTGGTTTTTTTCTGCCTTTACCCTCCGGCCCGGCACCACCTTCGCCGCGCCGGTTTTTACTTCGCACTTTTGATCACCCTTCTCGGTGCGCTGCCGCTCGTCTGCTGGAACATCCAGAATGGCTGGGCGACCGCCATTCATCTGCAAGGCCGCTCCGGCCTGGCGGACTCCTGGCACCCGACGCTCCGCTTCTTCGGCGAGTTCGTCGGCGCCGAAATGGGGCTGCTCACACCGATCTTCTGCATCGGGATCGTCCTGGCCGCGTATCAAATTCTGGCCGCGCAGGCAAAGCTCTCCGCTCGCGCTTTACCTCTTTCTGCATGTCCATGCCACTGCTCGTGGGATGTCTTTTGTTTTCCCTGCGCGCCCGCGTGCAGCCGAATTGGATCGCACCCGCGGTGCTGCCGGCGATCGCTCTGATGGCGATTACTTTCCAAGGCCGCAGAAAATGGCTCACGGCGGGCATCGCCTTCGGATTGGCTGCCGTCGTCCTCGGGCACGAGACTCGCCTGATCGGCGAGATCACCGGCTTTTCTTTGCCGCCAAAGCTCGATCCATTGCGGCGCGTTCGCGGCTGGAAGTCTGCCGCCGAAACCGTGGAGACTGAGCGACAGCGCCTAACGAGTGAAGGTAAACCTGCCTTCGTCATCGGCGACCATTATGGGATTACGAGCTTGCTTACTTTTTATACGCCCACGGCCAAGGCGGCGGCGGCGCGCGCACCCATTATTTATTGCGTCGCTTCCGATGAACCGGTCAACCAGTTTTACTTCTGGCCGGGATATTCTGCGCGCAAAGGCGAGGACGCCATCTTCGTGCAAAAGACCGACGAGCCTCACCCTCCGCCTCGGCGCCTCCAGCAGGAATTCGAGACGGTCTCCGATTTGGGAATGCGTTCGGTCTACGACAACCACGGAGTGGAGATCCGGCGCATTCAGCTTTTCGCCTGCCGGCGATTGCGCTGAGCCCAGCGCGCGCCCGCAAACAGCAACCTTATGAAACTGTCGGACCCCGGACGACTCACCCCGTTCCAATCGCTCATGCGCGATTGGTCCGAGTTGGCACCTTACAACTTCATTCATGCGCTGCGCTTGGAGGAGCCGGCGGACGTTGAACGCTGGGGCCGCGCGGCGGCGGAGGCGCTGCGAATCTTGGAACTGAGAGCGCCGGCCTCGATCGAAACGCCTCCGATCGACATTGAGACCCACCTCGAGGCGGAGCTCAATCGACCCTTCGCCCCGGAGGATTCGCCTCTTCGTTTTTTTGCGATTGCCACGCCGGATGGAGGACACTGGTTCGGCGCCGTGGTCGATCACTGGCTGGCCGACGATTTTTCGTGCCGGGAGTTGCTTCACTGGATGTATTCGTTCTACCAATCGCCGATGGATTCGGGGGCCGTCCACTCTTGCGATGGACGAACGCTTCGTCCGAGGAAGCGCGGCCGACTGGCTGCGTGGAGCAGTTTTCTAAAACAGGCGTTGGCGCTGCGCCGGGCGCACCGGGTTCCCCTGAACGACCCGTTGGATTTCCGGGCGGGCATCTTCCGCACGGAATTGCCGTTAGGCGCACTGGAGACGATCCGCACCCTGGCGAAGCAGCAGAACGCGACGGTGCACGATGTATTTCTCGCCGCGGCAGCGCAGACCTTTGGCGCTCGCGCACGGGGACCGGGCGATCACCGCGACGCAGTGGCACTGGCTTCCGCGATGGACTTGCGTCGCTTCGAAACCGGCGAGGCGAAAAGCGGGTTCGGATTTCTCATCAATCAATACACCATCGTCGAGCGGCGGCCGGAGGAGATTTCCCTCGCGGAGTTGATCGCGCGCATCTCGGCCCAGACGCGCCCTTGGAAGGCCGCGCCCGGCAGCGATGTTTTTGCGCCGACTCGCACGCTCTTTCGGCTCTCTCGCTCGCGCCGCGCCCGCGCGACTTTTTTTCAGCGAGGCGCGCCATTCGCCGCAGGTCTCTCGAATGTGAATCTCACCGGAAGCTGGATCGAGCAGACCCCGATTGCGGAGTATCGCAGAGTCGGACCCACGGGTCCCCTGGTGCCGATTGTCTTCATGATCACAACCCTCCGCGGGCGCATCTTCATCGACGTAACGTATCGCCGCACGGCTTTCAGCCGACCCGACGCGGAGTGCTTGTCTGGCAAATTTTGCGAAACGTCTCGGCCGATCGGCAAAGTCCTAGCCGCGAACGGCTACGCTGGTGCTTTCTTGCATCGTGGTCATGAAAGATTCTTTAGCGGAGAAGAGCGTCCAGGTAGACAACCACCAGATGCGAAGACCGATTAGTATCGTGACCGTGAGCTACGATACTTTCTTCTTTGTCCGCCTCCTGGTGGAAAAGGTGCGCGAGCTGGTCGGCCCTCGAGCCTACGAATTGATCGTCGTTGATCGCGGAAGTCGCGACGGCACGCGCGAGTGGCTGGATGCGCAAGCTGATGTTCGCCTTCTGACTGTAAAACCGAATCGACGCGGTCACGGGCACGGCGAGGCCGCGGAACTGGGTGCCGAAACGGCCCGTTACGACCACATTGTTTTGCTCGACTCGGATGCGCACCCGATGGATCCGGAGTGGCTGGAATTGACGGTGGACCGGCTCGATGGACACCACCGTCTGGCCGGCGCCGTCTTTCACGGGATGCACAAGAGCAACCCCCACGGATGGTACATTCATCCTCACTTCATGGCCTTTCACAAAGAGGACCTGGGGCGACAAGTGACGCTGCGGAAGGTGCGTGGCCAGGACCTGGATACGGGCGAAGCGGCGACCGTTCGACTGTTGAATGAAGGGTTCGGCGTGATCGGTCATCCGTTGATCTTTTGCAGCCGCTTTTCGGTTGGTCACCCGCATTTTCCCACGGTCGCAGCCGGCGTCTTCCATGCGTGGTACGGCACCCGCGTTGCGAAAGAGACGCAAACAGTGCGTAACGAAACCGTGGGCGCAGTGAATGGGGCTAACTATCTCGAACCGCTCCAGGCGCGTCTACGACAGGCTTATCAGCTTGATTACTGACACTCAACCAACCGCGGACGATTTGGATGCGGCGAAATCTGTCCGCGCGTCACTCGGCTGGCGTGCCTGGGTCCTCATCCTTTCGATCTCTGTCGCGACGTGCTGCTTCAAGCTGGGCGATACCCGCACGCTGACGGAGCACGAAATAATGGTCGCCGGCGGAGCGAAACAAATGGCGCTGGATCACGACTGGCTCTTTCCGAAGATCGGCAACCGCCTTTGGTTGGAGAAGCCGCCGTTGCTTCATTGGCTGGTCGTCGTCTCGGCCAAACTCCTCGGCGGATTCTCCGAAACGGCCGTGCGGTTGCCTTCCGTTCTCGCCGGTTTGGGCGTCGTCATCGTGATGACAATGCTGAGCCTCCGCTGGTTTGGTCCGCGCGTGGCCATTTTCACGGCGCTGCTGCAAACAACCATGGTCTACTTCATCACCTATGCCCGTTTGGTCGAGGCGGAGATGTTGTTGGCCTTCATTGTCGTTCTCGCGCTCTTTGTTTTTGTGCGCTTGCACTCCATCGGTGGTGCGTGGCCGCGACCGCATCGGCACCTGGCGCTGCTGTTCTGGGGACTTGTCGGTCTGAGCAATATGGCCAAGGGCCTGGGATTTGGCCCGGCGCTCATTCTCGCTCCGTGCGTGGCCTTCTTGATCTTGCAGCGCGACCGCGCCGCGTGGCGACGGATGATTTCATGGCCTGGTTTGGCGCTTGGCCTGGCCATCGCCCTCGCCTGGCCGGTGACTGTCGTGATCTCCGCTCCAGAGGCACGAGAGCTTTGGCGCGCGGAAATCGTGCGCCGCGCGGTCGGCTGGACCGGCTACGAACAACCATGGTGGTATTACCTGACCACGGTTCCGTGGCAGCTCCTGCCCTGGACGCTGGCGCTTTTGTTCGCGGCTGGACCTTCCTTCGCGCGGGCCTGGCAGCGCCCGGATTCGCCGGACAGATTCATTTGGTGCTGGGGGATTGTTCCCATCGTGTTGCTCTCGCTCTTCCATGGCAAACATCATCACTACATCATCAGTTGTCTCTGCGCCTTCAGTCCGCTTTGCGCGCTTGGTCTTCTGCGCTTCGGAATTCGTTTTGCGGCGGCCAGCGTAGCCGTCGCGATCGGGGGAATCTTTTTTGTCCACGCGCGCATTCTGCCGGCGTCCGATCGATCGCGCGACGACCGCGATTTTCTTGCGCTCCGTCCGCAGCTTCGTTTCGCCGGGGACTCCGCTGGCGGCGACGTCCGGCCTGGAAATCGCCCGGCACATATTTTATGTCGATCCTCCGCCGGAAGGCATCTGGAACGCGGATGACATCGCGCCCCGGTTTAACCATGTGCCGGTGTTTTATCTCATCACGCGGCGAAGCGAAGAGTCGCGCCTAACGACAATCGGGAGAGTCGAGGTCGTGTCCGAAAGCCAGAAGACGCGCAAAGAACAAAGTCCAGCCGATCGCTTTACGCTTTTCCGGATCGAGACAGGCGCGTTCGCCAACCCCTGATCGGATAAATTCTCGATGTCCATGGCCGCAGCTATCTCCAGCCGGGAGCCTTTGTGGAGGAGGCTCGTCATTGCTGTCGCGATTCTCATCGTGCTCGCCAGCGCGTTCCGCGCGATTTCCAAATCGTGGGACGGAGATTTCAAGCTGCACTGGGAATTTGGCCGTCGATTTTTGGCGGGAGAATTTCTTTACGCGGGCGGGCACGACCTTCCTTATCCGCCGTTTTGGGGGATGGCGCACGCGCCCGCCGCGCTGCTTGTCGATGCCGATCGCGAAAGCGATTCTATTCCCGGTCGGGATCGCCGCGCTCGCGCTCTTGCTGGGCACGCTGCGCCGTCTGGCCGCGCCTGCGTTTTCTCTGGATGGAACGCGCGCTTTCTGGGTGGCGGCGCTGGCGATGCTCCTCGCGGGCCGGTATGTCATCCGCGACCTCGCCGAACTCGGAGTGAACACGGCGCTTGTCGCGCTTTCGTGGCTGGCGATTTACCTCTGGACCCAGCGGCGGGATTTGCTCGCCGGGACGAGCCTTGGAATGGCCATCGCACTTAAATGCACCCCGGCGATCTTCGTGGCTTATTTTCTCTGGAAACGCCAATGGCGAATGGTCGCGGCCACGTGCGCGGCGACGGCGCTCTTCACGCTCGCTCCCATCGTCTGGCAGGGACCGGCCTCTTACTGGAACCACATGACGACGTGGTCGATGAACGCGTGGAAAGGCTTCGGCAGTGTCGATCCTTCGGTCGGGGTGCTGGGCCCCGAGCAGCTGCAAAACATGGCACTCCGGCCCGCGCTCGCGCGCTACCTCATTCATCTACCCGCCGGGCATCCAGGCCGCGCGTCTCATCCGCTCTACGTTGATCTTCTAAACTTGCGGCCCGCCACGGCCGGCTGGGTGATCAAGGTCATCCTGCTCGCACTTCTCGCGACCTTCATGTGCTGGTCGCGCCGACCAGTCGTTAGGCGAAATGATCCGCGCCTCCTGTGGGAATTTGCTGCGGTCTCGATTCTGATGTTGCTGTTCTCGCCGATCACCTGGGGACAGCATTGCGTGGCACTCATCCCGGCGTGCTACTTCATTTCTGCGCTAATCTTGACCCGCGGTGGATTGCCGCGCTGGATGATGTTCCTCCTCGGCGCCTACATTCTGTTTGTCCCGCTGTTGAGCCGAGACCTCGTCGGACGCAACCTCTCTCTGTTGCTCGAGAGTTACCACGTGGAAACATTCTCCATTCTGGGGCTGCTCGCGGTCGTGCTGGCTTGCCCGCGACTTTGCGCGCCGTCCGTCACCGCCTCAGTCTCCGGGAGCATCGAACAGGACAAATTGCCACGATGACGTCTCCCAAGGTTTCAGTCTGTATCGATTCGTTCAACTATGGCCGCTTTCTCCCGGAAGCGATCGAGTCGGTGCTCGGCCAAAGCTTTCAGGACTTTGAGGTCATCATCTCCGACGACTGTTCGACGGACGATTCGTTCGCGATCGCGCAGCGCTATGCGGAGCAGGACCGCCGGATTCGCGCAACGCAGAACGCGCACAATCTAGGGATGGTAAAGAATCGCAACGCTGGTCTGGCGCTCGCGCGCGGGGAGTATGTCAAGACTCTGCACGCGGACGATTTCCTCTGTTCTCCCGAAGCCTTGAGCCGAATGGTGGCGGCGCTGGAGAGCAATCCCGCGGTCAGTCTGGTGGCGTCAGCGCGCCGGATCGTGGATGAGAAATCGCAGCCGATCGAGACGTGGTCGTGCTTCGAGCAGCAACGGCCGATCGCCGGCGTCACGGTGATCAATCGATGTCTTTTCGAGCAGCGCAATCTGATCGGCGGCCCCAGCGCGGTGATGTTCCGCCGACGCGCTGGCGTCGCGCGGTTTCGATGAGGCGTTCTTCGTCATGGCCGATCTGGAGATGTGGTTTCATTTGCTCGAACAAGGTTGCTTTGCATACCTGGACGAGCCGCTCTGCGCCTTTCGCAGCCATCGCCGCCAGCAGACGGAGAAGGATCGTTCCGCGCTCGCGCCTGCGCTTGAGAATCGCGAGCTTCTGCGCCGGTATCTCGACAAGAAGTTACGTTCGCCTGCGGCGATGGATCAGGAGATATCTCGAATACGATGCGGTGCGCCGGATCGTGCGCCGGAGCAAGAAATTGCGCGCCGGCGAAGAGCAGGCCGCGGAAGCCGTCCGTCAGTTCGGCGGATGGCGCAGATATCGCGCGAAGGCGCCAAAGCACTTCTACCGCGAGGTCCTGCTCAAGATCAGGCGTTTGTACGAGCGACATCTGCGGCGGCCGGCGCGCCGCGATCTTCGGCCGCGTCCTCCGGGCATCAACGTCGCGGGCTTCGCGCAGAGTGTCTACGGCATCGGCGAATCATCCCGCGCGATGTGGCGGGCGGTGCAAGCGACGGGGTTGCCCTCTGTGCTGGTCAACGTGCGCAGCCGCATGCACAGCAACGCGGACGCGAGCCTCGGCGAGTTCGCGCGGGACAATCCTTTCCGCGTGAACCTGATGACCTTCTCTTTCGATTACGCGCGCAGATTCTATCGCGACATGGGGCCCGCGATTTTTCGCGGGGCGTCACAACATCGGTCTCTGGTATTGGGAACAGGAACACTTTCCGGTGCGGTGGCATTCGGCGTTCGATTACTACGACGAGATCTGGGTGCCTTCGGATTTCACGCGGGAGGCGATCGCGGCCGTCTCCCCGATCCCGGTGCGCAAGATCACCTATCCATTTTATCTCAACGAAACCGAGGCGACGCCCGACCGGAAACGGTTTGGACTAACGAATGATGACTACGTCTTTCTCTTCAATTTCGATTTCCTCAGCACGACGCATCGGAAAAATCCCGGCGCGGTCATCGAGGCATTCCGTCGTGCCTTCCGCCCGGATGACTCCGCCGTGCTCGTGATCAAGTCGATCAATTGGGAACACGATCGCGCCGGGCGGGAGCTGCTGGAGCGACAGAGCGAGGGCTTGCGCGTCGTCTTTCTCGAGGCGCACCAGCCGGGAGCGGAAGTGATGGCCCTCTTCGCCTCGGCGGACTGTTATGCGTCGCTGCACCGTTCGGAAGGACTCGGCCTCGGCATGGTGCAGGCGATGTATCTCGGTAAACCCGTGATCGCCACCGGATACTCCGGCAACTTGGAATTCATGAACTCCGAAAACAGTCTGCTCGTGAATTACGAGATGACTGAATTGGAGGAAGACTCCGGCCCTTACGAACGCGGCACGCGGTGGGCCGCGCCGGACGTGGATCACGCGGCCATGCTCATGCGCTGGGTTTACGAGCATCGGGCCGAGAGTGAAGAAATCGGCGCACGCGCCGCCACCAGCATTCGCCGCCTCCTCGATCCAAAAATCACCGCCGCGGAAATCGTCCAGCGCGTTCAGGAATTCGGATGAGGTCTTCCTCGCAACTGGTTCGCCCGCGTCCCGCTCTGTTTCGGGCGCTGGGTCGCGACGAGCCGCCGTCGGTTGTGACCATCGGCGGCGAGAAGCATGAACTGATCGAAATCTTCAAGCATGATTCCTGGGCGGCGACTGCTCTTACCAGGGAGTTCGCGGCAGGATGGTGGTGAAATTCCACCGGCGCCATCCGCTGTTTCTCCTGCCGACAGGATGGCTCGGGCGCGGGTTTGCGCGGCGCGAAACGCGGGCTTACCGCATGTTGCACGATGTGCCGGGCATTGCGCGCGATGGGGAGAGGTGCGGATAAACGGCCGGCGCTGGTCGTGTGCCGTCGCGCATCCTTATCTCGAGGGTCATCCGTTGCACATCGACGAGCGTCCGAGCGACGCGTTCTTTACCCGGTTGGGCGAAATGATGGCCGCGATGCATCAACGCGACCTCGCGTACGCGGACCTCAACAAGCGCGAAAACCTCATCGTGGCGGAAGACGGCAGTCCGGTGTTGGTCGATTTTCAGCTCTATTTCGCCCCTCCCCGCTGGACTCTCCGGCTGCCGCCCGTGCGTTGGCTGTTGCGAGAGCTACAGGCGGGCGATCTCTACCATCTGTGCAAACACAAGCTCTGGCATCGCCCGGACCTCGTGCCGCCGGACGAGCACGACCTCAGCCGGCTGCAACCGCGCGGCGTGCGCATCTGGCGGATCATCTATACCAATCCGATCATCGTCCTCCGGCAACGTCTCCTGATCTGGTTACGGGTGCGCACCGGCCAGGGCCACGCCGTGACGGAACTCGCGCCCGAAAAAGCGGCGCGTCTCACGCTGGAACGCAAGGCCGCCGATCCAACCGCGCGCGTGCCCGGGTTTGATCGACGGTCCCCGTAGGTTATCGGCGCGCGTGTGTCCAGTTGGGTCGGTCGAAGCCAACCGCCCGGTCGTCGTTGAAGCCAGCGCGTAGGACGTATGGATGCGCCCCGTCTCGGGATTGATGAAATGCGGCAGCGCATCGGTGTAGGTCGATCTTAATTTGGCCAGCTGCCGCCATTCCAGCATGACGGTGATCAGCTTGCGCACGCTCGGGCAGATCCTCGCTGGCGGCCAAGTCGTCGAGCAGGCCCGCCCGGGTCTCCCATTGCCCGGTCTTGGTCTTTCTGCCGCCCGGCAGCTTCAGATTGTCGAACAGGAACTCGCCGAGCTGCTTGGGCGAGCCCAGATTGAACTTGTGCCCGGCCAGTTCGTAGATCTGCTCCTCGAGCTGGGCGATACGCTGCGGCAAATGCCGACGACAGGCGCGATAGGATGCTGCGATCGACCTTGATGCCGGCGCGCTCCATGTCGCCCAGGATGCACACCAGCGGGCGCTCCAGCGTCTCGTACACGGTGGCCATGCGCTCTGGAACGAGGCGCAGGTTTCAGCACCATCCACAGCCGCAGCGTCACGTCCGCATCCTCGGCGGCGTATTCTGTCGCCTTGTCGAGGGGCACCTGCGCGAAGGTCTTGTCGGATTTCTTGGCGCCCGGCGCGTGCTCCAGCGCCTGGGTGAAGGAAATGCAGGTGTGGCCCAGATGGCGCTCGGCGAGCGCATCCATACCGTGCTGGCCGCGGCCGCCGTCGAGCGCGTAGGACAGCAGCAGCGTGTCATCGATCGGGGCAAGCTCGATGCCGTGGCGGCGCAGCACCAGGCAGTCGAATTTCAGGTTCTGGCCGATCTTCAGGACGGAAGGATCTTCGAGCAGCGGCTTGAGCACGGCGAGCGCCTCTCCGATTGGCACCTGCTGGGGATTGCCGTCGCCAAAGTCGAAGCTGCCGCTGCCGGCACGGTGCGCCGAGCGGCACATAGCAGGCCCTGCCCGGCACCGTGGCCAGGAGAAGCCGACGAACTCGGCCTGCATGGGATCGAGACTGGTCGTCTCGGTGTCGAATGCACAATGGCCGGCGGCTCGCGCCTCCGCGATCCAGGCTTCAAGGGTGGCAAGGTCGGTGACCGTCACGTACTTCGAGCGATCGATCGTCTCGGCCTTCGCCGCCTTCAACGCTGCCGCGGCGGCGGCCTGCGGCGTCGATCCTCGCCGGCGGCCGCCGCGGGCCGTGCTGCTTCGGCGGAGCATCGGCTGGCGCTGCCTCGGCGTGGCTCCGGTCGATCCTGCCGGCCGCTCCGATCGGCGGCGGCGCCTCCGCGCCCAGGCCCTCGGCGATGCGCTTGGTCAGCGTCGCGAATTCCATCTCGCGCAGGAAGCCGAGCAGCGCTCGGGCTCGGGGTCGCGCACGCCGAGCTGCTCGACCGGCACGTCGCGCGGCACATCGTCCTTGAGCGTGACCAGCTCGAGGGAGAGTCGCGCCTGCATGGCAAACTCGGTCAGCCGCTCGCGCCGCTTGGGCTGCTTGATCTCGCCGGCGCGCGCCAGCAGCGTCTCGAGGTCGCCGTACTCGTTGATCAGCTCGGCCGCCGTCTTGACGCCGATGCCGGGTACGCCCGGCACGTTGTCGGTGGAGTCGCCGGCCAGCGCCTGCACGTCGACCACCTTGTCCGGCGGCACGCCGAACTTCTCGCGCACCTCGTCTGGCCCGATGGTCTTGTTCTTCATGGTGTCGAGCATCGACACGCCGGGCTGGACCAGCTGCATCAGGTCCTTGTCGGAGGAGACGATCGTCACGTCGCCGCCGGCGGCCAGCGCCTCCTTCGTATAGGTGGCGATCAGGTCGTCGGCCTCGTAGCCGTTCTGCTCGATGCAGGCGATGTTGAAGGCCTTCACCGCGTCGCGGATCAGCGGAAACTGCGGGATCAGCTCTTCCGGCGCCGGCGGACGATGCGCCTTGTAGTCCTTGTAGATCTCGTTGCGGAACGTCTTCTCGCTGGCGTCGAAGATGACGGCCAGATGCGTGGGTCCGCGGCCCTTGCGCGCGTCCTGCAGCAGCTTCCACAGCATGGCTGCGAAAGCCGTGCACGGCGCCGACCGGCAGTCCGTCGGAGGGGCGCGTCAGCGGCGGCAGCGCGTGGAAGGCGCGGAAGATGTAGCCCGAACCGTCGATCAGGTAGACGTGGCTGCCCTTGATCACCGGCACCGGCTCGCCCGGCGGCACCGAGATGCGGCGGCGCGCTTCTCTGATGTCTTGGGTTTTGCGGATGTCGTTGCCATGGGGGCGCACTATAGGCCCGGGCGCCGGAATGTCAGCCCGTTCGACAGGGACCATACTCACGGCCGTTTGGCGTCCGGGAAGCTGTCGATGGAGGCGAAATAGGGCTTGATGTCGAGCAGCGGCGTGCCGTCGATGCAGTCGACGTTGCGCACCGTCAGCGTCGTTCCCTCGATGCCCAGCAGTTCGACCGCGGCCAGCGCGATCGGATTGGGCCGCACCGGCGAGCGCAGTGCAAAGGTCCCGCGCGGCCTGTCCCAGATGCGCCGGCACCTGGGCGATCAGGTCGCGCCGAGCCTGGTCCATCCAATACAGCAGGAAGACGTGCGAGTAGAGCCGCAGATCGGCCAGGCCCGCGGCGTAGCGCGGATCGAGTTCCACCCGGCCCATGGCATCCGACTGGGCGGTATTGCCGGGGGCATTCGCCGCGGGTCTTGAACGGTGTGCGGATGCGGCCGATGAAATACACGCCCGCATCGAACGACGCCGGCAGCTCGACCGCAACCTCGCCGGGCCGGACATCGCTTTTGCTGTTCATCTCGAGACCATCCTTCGGCCGCCGCAATTCAAGGCCGAGGTTTGCGGCGTTTGCGGCCCGTGGTCAAATGGAGTATCAAACCGGCCGGCGCAAGCACCCGTAGCTCAGCTGGATAGAGTGCTGCCCTCCGAAGGCAGAGGTCACAGGTTCGAATCCTGTCGGGTGCGCCCATATTCCCACTGTACG
>CAWATC010000022.1:0-57571 GCA_963784865.1 uncultured Verrucomicrobiae bacterium
ATTTCTCCGCGATCAACAAGTTGGGCTTGGAAAAAAATTCGGGAGTTGGTAGACCGGGATCGGTTTAACGAAAGGTTCATTATGATCTCATGGGGCCATCTGGGGGAACGCTTCGGCACCGAGCGGCCACGAAAACTATTAGCCCTCGATGGAGGCGGAATTCGCGGCGTTCTCTCGCTCGAAATTCTGGCCGAGATCGAAAGGAAGATCGCGGACAAAACCGGCATCAAGCGGCTGGGCGATTATTTCGATTACATTGGTGGGACGAGCACCGGTGCGATCATCGCCGCCGGGCTTTCGATCGGGATGAGCGCCGCCGAGCTGCTCGATTTTTACCGCGAAGCAGGCGTGTCGATGTTCGAGAAAAACGCGTTGCTCAAACGGTTGAAAGCTTTTACACCGACGAACCGCTGAAGGTGAAGCTGCAGGGTATCTTCGGGGAGAAGAACGGCGACCAAGCAAACCTAACGAGCGACGCGACTGCGTTGCCTTCTCCTCGTCGTCACCCGCAACCTGACGACGGATTCGCCGTGGCCAATCAGCTCCAATCCGTTTGCGAAATATAACGATCCGGAGCGCAAAGATTGCAATCGCCTCATTCCTCTTTGGCAACTCGTCCGGGCGAGCACGGCGGCGCCGGTCTTTTTCCCGCCGGAAATTTTGAACTGGGACCCGGACGATCCGAACAAAACTTTTGTTTTCGTCGACGGCGGTCTGACGCCGTACAACAACCCCGCCTTCCTGCTCTTCCGCATGGCGACGCAACCGGCTTATCGATTGAACTGGAAAACCGGCGAGCAGAATTTGCTTCTTGTCTCCGTCGGCACCGGCGCGGCGGCCGGGGTGACCGATGCGGTCGAGCGCAACCTTTTTGGCAACATGCAAAATCTGCCCTCGGAATTGATGTACGGCATTCAAGTAGAGCAGGACATCAATTGCCGAACCTTCGGCCGCTGCGTTTATGGTTCCGAGATTGATCGCGAGATGGGAAATCTGGTTCTGCCCGCGGGGACGCCGGATCACGGTCGGTTTTTTCGTTACGTTCGCTACAATGCCGACCTCAGTCAGAAGAGCCTGAACGACCTCGGCCTCAGTGACATCGAGGCGGCAACGGTGCAAAAGATGGATGCCGTCGGACAAATCGACAATCTCTCGCGCGTCGGTAAGGCGGTCGCGCAGAACGAAGTCGCGATCGAGCACTTCGGATCCTTTGTTTAACCAACCTCCGACTACCGCCAGCTCCTTAAGACTCTGCTTCCGCAACGGAACTTCCGTCGCGTTTGTGGGTCTCGATGAACTGCGCGGTCTTGTTGGCGATAAGGTTTTCCACCCGCTCGACGAGCAGCCGATTGCGCACGTCTCCGTCAACCGTCGCGTAGTCGCCCGCGCCTACCGAATAAAGCTCTTTCTCCCGCGCGAGCGCTTCAACGAGGGCCCGGTAATGCAGCCAGTTTTCGTGAAACTTAAATAGTTTCCCGACGGCCGCCGCCATCACCACGACGCCTCCGAGAATGGCGGGAGAGCACTCCCGCCAGGTAGGCGTCTTTAACCGCCCAAAGGTTGACGACCGGAATCGCAGCTCCGGCCAACAGCGTGGCAACTTCTAGCGTATAGAAGAGCCACTTGTTCAGCCTCGCTCTTTTGTTGTGCCACTCTTCCTGTGGTTCGAGCCGGCGCTCCAAATATTCGAATGACGGAGTCATGACACCTTGGTGGGATTGATGATTTCGATTTGTCCGCCAAGACGACAGATTTTTTGCTGGAAATCCGAGGTCCCGCCGGGCCCGTCGCCAGTGGGTTTTTCGTCCCAGACGAGCAGCGCGAAAATCTTCCCAGGATCAGCGGCCTCCTCTTGGGCGGAATGGATGATCCATAGATTGGTTCGCGCATAGATCGAGGTGTCGTTAGGCGCCGGGCCGAGCTGTTCCGATAGGATCGCGACCTCGGCCTTTTCGCAGAGGGCGTAGAAGCGCCGCACCCAGTCCTCCCCTGCATGGCGCACCGAGTCACGGACAAAATCATCGGCCCCCTGCGCGAGGAGCAAACGAAGCCGGGTCCCTCGGCGCAGACATTCCTCGGCGAAAAGAGTATCGGCTCCGCACGCACCACCGCAGATCGCCAGGTCGTTTTCTCCGATCTCCCATTGCCCGAGCTGTTGGGCGATTCTTTCACGAACCGCTGCGGCCTTTTCCTCCGGAAAGCGCGGCGTTTCACGACCCGGCGCATCGATCATGTGGCCGCTGCAAATCGTGACCTTGTCAAAGCTCCAACCAGACGTTGCCATATCGCAATTACAACCTTCCGTCTTTTTGCAACAAGGAAATTCGCCGCGCCTAACGAAATTCCTACCGCGCGAAGACGAGGATCGAATTCGCGGGCAAAACGAGCGACGCCGACTACCCGAAGCCGTGCATGGCCGGCCCGTCTCCGAGAACGGCGCCACCGTTACCGACAACGCTGGGATTCACCCACGACTCGTAGACGTCGCTGTTAAACACCTCGCGCCAGACACCGCTGCCGGGAACGCCGATGCGATAGTCGAAACGATTGAAGGTGGAGAGATGCACGATCACGACCACGTCGTGCCCCTCCCCTTCGACCCAGCGCTGGAAGGCGAGCACGCGATTTTCATCATGCACATGGATGACGCGGAAACCTTGTCCGCGTAGAGCTGGATGCTGCCAGCGCAGGGCGATCAGCTCACTCGTGAAACGCAGGTGATCGACCATTTGTTTGTCGCCCGCGTCGAGGCCCGCCCAATTGAGCAGCAAGTCCGGGTGAAAGCTGAAATTGTCCGACCACTGCTTGTCCTCGCAGAAATTCCTGTCCCATGAAGAGCATCGGAATCCCCGGCGCGGTCAGCCCGATGCCGGTGGCCACGCGGGCGCGGCTGCGCCCGAACCACGAGCGCGGATCGTCGGGATCCCCGAGGCGCGCGATCCGTTGCTCCCGTCCCTCGTAGACGATGTCGTGATTCTCCGGACCCTGCACGAAGCGCCATTGTTCGTGGAACCCATCCGGCCACAGGCTGCGCGCCAGTCCGCTCATGTTAAGCGGGCGAGTGTCGGGTGCGCTGGCGTTGCCGATCACGTCGCGGATCGCGATGCGCAATCCGTCGGTCAGCGAAGTGTCGAAGCCCGCCCCGGCCGGCGGCGGCTGGACGACGAGCGGATTCACGCTCCAATATTCCGCTTTGCCTAACGACTGCGGCCGATGGTAGCGCAGGGTCGAGGTCAGGTCCTGGCAAAAACTCCAGCCGTGCGGCGCGCCGTCGTGATCGATCACGCTCACCTGATCGTAGCGGAACCCATCGACGCGATATTCTTCGAGGAAGAATCGCGCGTTCTGGATGAGGAAGGCGCGCACCTCCGGTTTGCCGAAATCAAAGACCAGTCCGCCGGCATGCCCGCGGTCGGTGAAGTAAAGCGAATTCCAATTCCCGCCCGCGGTCGATTGCCGATCGAAGAAGTAAAGGCTTTCGTCGCCGAAATCGCCGCCGGCATGGTTGTAAACCACGTCCAGAAGGACAGCCAGTCCGTGGAGATGGCAGAGATCGATCAACGCCTTGAGTTGATTCATCTCTCCGCGCAGGTCATCGATGGCGTAGGGCGCCGCACCCTTGGCCTCGAGGAGCGCGTTGACGTGAGCGACGTACGGCGGCAGGTCCGCATCCTCGACGGCGAAATCCATCTCGGGCGAAAAATAATCGACGCCGTTGTAGCCGAGGCTGAATTGAGTGGCGAATTCCTGGATCGGCATGAGCTGAATCGCCGTCACGCCGAGACTGGCGAGGTGCGGAATCTTGCGGGCGACATCCAGAAACGTGCCCGCTTTGGCCGGCAGGTTCGGAGTGAAAAACACGCCGACATGCAATTGGTAGATGACGAAATCGTGGAACTGCGGCGTGACGTATCCGGTCTCGTGCCAGGGAAAATCCGTCGTGCGAATGACGCAATCACCCGGAAAAGGAGTGGCTAGCTCCCGCGCAAACGGATCGCGCTTCGGCCCCGAGCCGCCATCGCCAACCACGAAGAACTTGTAGCGGTCGCGATCCTGCACGCCGGGCAGGAATCCCTGCCAGTGGCCCTGTTCATTGCGGGTCAGCAGGTTCGCCTCGCCCGGCAGTGGCGCCATTGACGCAGGCATGCACGCGGTGTGCATTCGGCGCCCAAACCCGGAAAGTTGCGCCGCCGTCCGAGAGATTCGCTCCCATCGGCGTGTCGTCGGAAATGTGTTCGAGCGAAGCAGGCATGGTCTGTTAAACGGCTCGTCCTCATCACCAGAAATGAGCCGTGCTTCGGAACCACGCTATCACGCAGGTCGACCGTTTCGCCATATTATCTGCGGCGTTCAAACAACTTTCCCAACGCCCGCCTGAGCGCGTTGCTACTTCCATTCACCAAAAATCACGCTGGCATTCGCGGAGCGCGCGGGATGACTACTCTTTGGCGAAAGGATCGGCCGCGCTCTTGAGCGATAGCGAGCGCGTCCGGAAAGGCGCGGTCCCGAGGATGCGAGTCGGTGCCTGGCGTTCGGAGTTTGAAAATTTTTCCAGCTTCGCCTCGTTCGGCTCGACGAACTCGGCGCTGCGGACGGTGAGCGCCTTCTTCGTGATCTTCGAGAGTTCCAGGGAGAGCACGATGGCGATCGCGCGCGGGTCCCGGGTGTAGACCGGGATGGGAAATCCTCCCGAGTTGCGATCGTAACCGTAGATCGTTCCGTCCGTCTCCCAGACGCAGTAGGCATGGCCGGCCGGATGATTGTCGTATCGAACCAGGAGAATCCGCGTCCAGAAATCGGACTCGAGAGTGTGTTTGGCTTTGACGAGGGCGAGATAGTTGCATGCGGAAACGACGCAACCGTTGAGCACGACAAGGTCATCCTCCTTCGGCTCGAGCAAAACCACGGGCTGCCGGCCGCAGCCGGAGAAAGTGAGCAACGCGAGCAGACAAGCGACGCGAAACAGGGGGTGAAAAGAGTTGAAGGACATACGGTCGCGCAAACGGTCACTTTACGACACTTATACTCGTTATAGCACTAATCCCCCTTCCGGGAAGCAACTTCTTCATTTGCCTCCCCCGCTCTTTTTGGTGCATCTTCCCACGGGTATCGCCCGACTTACGCAGCTCGATCATTCTGGAGCAAAATCTCTATTCGGATCGGCTTGAGGTCGATACGAAACCCGGTTTGCTGAGAACATCTGCTCGTGACACGCCAAAAGCAGCACCGCCAACCCCTGCGCATCCTGTGCGCGGATGACAATGCCGAGCTGGTCGAGTTGATTGCCGAGAGCCTGCAGCACTACGGCTATCGGGTGGAATGGGTCCTGGATGGCGAAGAGGCGCTCAAGTTACTCACCGCCGATCCCGCGAAATTTGATTTGCTCATCACGGACATGCAAATGCCGCGACTCGATGGCCACGATCTCATCGTGCAATCCCGCACCGTCGGTTTCCGCGGGAAGATTATCGTCTTCGCCGGTGCCTTGACGGCGCGAGATCGCGAGCGCCTCGCCAAGTTATCCGTGGAAGCGATCATCGATAAGCCGGCACACCATCGCCAGTTGATCGGCATGGTCGCGCGATTGCAAACGGAGCTTTGGGAGCAATCGAGCGCTGACGCCGCTTGACGTCGTCCGCTTCCGCGGTCGAGTGGAATTAGCGATTGAACCGCCCGCCCTCGCTTTGCCATCATCCGGCATCGACCTTTCCGTGCGCTTCCTCATCATTCCACTCTTGTCGTTAGGCTTGCTTCCGCTCCTTTCCGGTTGTTCCAAGCCGGTGACGGCGCCGAAGGCGCAGGAGAAAACCGTCGGGACTCAGCCCGCGGAGGCGCTGAGCAGCGCGCGGCTGGCGGATTCCGCCCCGGAATATATCGCGACTGTGCGCGCGAATGAGGAAACCGATCTCAGTTTCAAAGTCGGCGGGGTTGTCGAGTTGATCGGTCCGGAAGCACGTCGCGATTGGGAGGAAGGAACCCCGGTGCAAATGGGCGCGGTGCTCGCCCGGCTGCAACAGGGCGACTTCAAGAATGCGCTGGCCTCGGCCAAAGCGGCCGCGGAACTGGCCGCGAGCAATGCCGAACGGCTGCGAAAACTTAGTGCCGGAAAAGTGATTTCCAAACAGGAGGCCGACAAGGCCGAAGCCGACACGGAGACGGCGGAAGCGCAGCTCCGCCAGGCCGAACAGAATTTGCGCGACTCCGAGCTACACGCGCCGTGGGCAGGCGTGGTCTTTACTCGTTATGTGAATTCCGGCGAGACGGTGAATTCCGGGAAGCCCGTTCTCCGCCTCGGTGACATCAGCACGATGTCGGTGGAACTGGGCGTGCCGGATCGAATCGTCGGGCTGTTCGCGGTCGACAAGGAAATTGACGTGGACATTTCGGCGTTGCCCGGGCGTCCACCGTTTCGCGGGAAGATCTCGGAAGTGGGCGTGTCCGCGAACAATGCCGGCCGCCTCTATCGCGTCGTGATCAAAGTCCCGAATCCAGACGGCATCATCAAATCGGGCATGACCGCGACCGTCAAAGCCGGCGGCGTGGCCTCGACTGCGCCCGGCCAGGTGGTGGTGCCATTGTCGGCTCTGATCACGCCGCCGGGCACGGGCGAATCCGGACAACCGCCGACGCAGCTCGCCGTTTTCGTGGTCAAGGATAACAAGGCGTTACTCCGGCCGGTGAAGACGGGCGACATCGTTGCCAGCTCGATCATCGTCAACGAAGGCCTGCAGGCGGGCGAGCAGGTCGTGACGCGCGGAGCCAGCCAGCTTTATGACGGCGCACCGGTGACGGTGCGCTGATCGACAGCGGCATGGCTCATTTACCTTCAGCCGAAATCAAACGCGGCGGCACCGCGCAGTACTGCGTCGAGCATCGCGGCGTCACCTGGACAGCGCTGATCGCGGTCCTCATTTGGGGCGCGGTTTCGTTCACCAAGCTCGGGCAACAGGAAGACCCGTCGATCCCGCAACGCGCCGGACTCGTAGTCGCGGTCTTTCCAGGCGCGACCGCGTCGAAAGTCGAAGAGCTGATCACGAAACCGCTTGAGCGAAAAATTTCCGAGCTCGAGGCGGTCGAGGAAATCACTTCCGAATCACGCCCCGGTCTTTCGACTTTGAAGATCAGGCTCTACGCCGGCTCGCAGAGCTACATCGACATCACCTGGGAAAAACTGCGCGCCAAACTGCGCGAAGTCCCGCTGCCGGAAGGCGCGCAGCCGCCGTTTCTCGCCTCCGATTTCGGAACCACGATCACGCTTCTTTTCGGTATAACGAGTCCACCGGCAAGCGAAGCGGAATGCATCGCGCGCGCGGACTTGATCCGGCATGAGCTGACGGATTTGCGCGCCGGCAAATCGGCGCAAGGTCGCGCGGCAGTCGTGGCGTTTTTCCCGCCGAGCATTTCGCAAAGTTATCGCGACTTCATCGGGCGGCGGTTCAAGACCGCGCTCGACGCCACCGGCATGGCGAGCGATGTGCAGATTCGCGCAGGGCATTCCTTCTTGATGGCCGATGCGGCCACGCCCGCAACGCGCGCGCAGATCGAGCAATTCATCGCCGGCTTCACCCGCAGCGTTACCGGAACCGATGCAGGAAAATCATCCCGATTTCACCGCGCCGATTCTGCTCATGGGCGACGAGGATCCGCTCCCGCAAGTGCGCGAGACGGCCGCGCCGCGTTACAGTTATCGGCAGCTCGAAGACGCGGCCGACGCTTTCGAGGACGACCTGAAGCAGGTGGAAGCGTCGGCAAAGTGACGCTCATCGGCGATCGTGCCGGAAACGGTTTACCTGCTCTACTCGTCCGCCGCCGCCGCCGGCTACGGGCTCGCGCCGGAAGCGATCGCGAAAGCCATCGCGGAACGCAACGCCATCATTCCCGGCGGGACGTTGCGCGCGGAGGGCCAGAATTTTCCGGTGCAACTCTCTGGCGAATTCAAAGCGAACAGGAGTTGCTAGGCACGGTTGTCGGCGTCGGCAAATCGGGCGCACCGGTTTACCTGCGCGACATCTTCGAAGTGCGGCGCATGTACGAAGCGCCCATTCCGTTCAAGGTCGATGTCTTCGATCGCGCCGCGCCCGATGCGCCGCTCGCGAAGCATCGCGCGGTCATGGTCGCGGTCGAGATGAAGACGGGCAACATCATCGGGCAGTTCAACGATGCGGTGCAGGCAGTCGCGGAGAAACTGCGAGACGCGGTTGCCGGAAGACATGGAAGATCGAGACGCTCTCGGACCAGCCGAGCCGCGGTGGAGCATCGGCTGCATCATTTCATTCGCTCGTTTCTCGAAGCGGTCGTGATCGTGGTCTTCGTCGCGCTCCTGCTGATGGATTGGCGTTCCGCGCTCGTCGTCGCCGCCGCTATTCCGCTGACCGTCGCGATGATCGCTCGGCGGAATGCATCTCGCCGGCATCCAATTGCACCAAATCTCGATCGCCGCGCTCATCATCGCGCTCGGCATGCTGGTGGACGATCCGGTGGTCGCGTCCGATGCGATCAATCGCGAGCTCCATCACGGCGAAGCAGCCGGGCGCGCCTCGTGGCTCGGGCCGTTCCGCATGCGGCGCGCAATCTTCTTCGGCACCGATCATCAACATCGTCGCTTTCCTGCCGTTGATGCTTCTTGCCAGGCGACACCGGCGCGTTCGTCTTCGGCATTCCGGCCGTCGTGACGATGGCGCTGATCGCGTCGCGCATCGTTTCGATGACCTTCATTCCGCTCCTCGGCTTCTACCTGTTGCGCGGCCAAAAGGGTCTGGAAGAAGGCGGCGACGTGCGGCGATTCTTCCGCTTTTCCGCTGGATCGATCTCGCGTTGCGCGGCGTGCTGCCGCGTTATCGCGCCGGGCTTGAAGCGTCGCTCCGATCGCCCGTGGCTCGTCATCATCGCTGACCTACGCGCTGCTCGTCTTGAGCTTTGGCCTGACGAAATTTTTCGGGACGCAATTTTTTCCGCCGGCCGAGCGCAACCAGATGCTGATCGATCTCGAACTCCCCGCGACCTCTTCGCTAACCAGCACGCGGCGAAACGGTCGAGAGCGTGATGGCGCGATCTGAAATTGCATCCGGAAATCGTCAGCACCGCGCGTCTTCAGCGGCGGGACCGCGCCGCGTTTCTATTACAACGTCGAACCGAACGCACCGGCCAATAATCTCGCGCAAATCCTGATCAACACGCGCCAGCAGGATGACGTGCCGCCGTTGCTGGTGAAGCTGCGCGCGGAGCTGGACGCGAAAATCGTCGGCGCGCGCTGCCTCGTGAAGCAGCTCGAACAAGGTCCGCCGATCGGCGCGCCCATTCAGATTCGCTTCAAGGGAGAGGATCTCGACGTCCTCCGCGGTCTGGCCGACCAATGCGCCGCCGTCCTCCGGGAGGTGGGCGGCTATCATGTTTACGACGATCTCGGTTATCGCACCCCGAACATTTCCATCGAGATCGATCAGGACCGCGCCAACTCGTTAGGCATTACCAACCAGCAGATCGGGCAGATCTCGCAGACGGCCTTCGGTGGAGTGCAAATCAGCGAGATGCGGGAAGGCGATCACCTCATCCCGATCGTCATCCGCCTGCGGATCGAGGAGCGGAACGAAGCGGAAAAGATTCGCGCGCTCTACATTCACAACGCGAACCGCGAGCCGGTGCCGTTCGCCAGCTTCGCGCGACCTCGAGGTCAAGCCGGAGTTCGCCATCATTCCGCATTACAACCAGCTCCGCGCCGTGACCGTGGATGCCTACGCGCCCGCGGGCGAACTGGCTTCGACCGTTCTGAATCGCTCGCGGCCCGGACTGGCCGCGATCAAGTTGCCGCCCGGCTACAACTTCGAGATCGCCGGCGAAGACAAGGAGCTGAAGAAAGGCCAGGGCGAAATGGGCGGCGTCATCGTCATTTCGCTCACGCTCATCGCGCTCGCCATGGTCTTGCAGTTCAATTCCGTGAGCAAAGCGGTGGTCGTTTTGCTGACCGTGCCGCTCGGTTTGATCGGAGCGTTTTTCGGGCTGGCGGTGACCACTTCGCCGCTCGGTTTCATGGCGCTGCTCGGCATTGTCAGTCTCGCGGGTGTGATCGTGAGTCACATCATCGTGCTGAGCGATTTCGTGGAGGAAGCGCGCGAAGCGGGCATGCCGCTGGAGCAGGCACTCGTGCAGGCCGGGCTGGTGCGGTTGCGCGCGGTGCTCGTGACCGTGCTCGCGACCGTCGGCGGTCTGCTGCCGCTCTTCTATACTGGCGGCGCGCTCTGGCATTCGCTCACCGCGGTGCACATTTTCGGATTGCTCCTCGCCACCATCCTCACGCTCCTGCTCCTGCCAGTGCTCTACTTCGTCTTCTGCGCGCGGCTGAAGTGGATCAAGTAACGCGTCATTGACCGCTAGAAGGTTTTGAGGAATTCCTTCAGCGCGGCTTTGTCGGAATCGGAGAGCGGGACAGCGAAGTAATGCCCGCGATCCTCCACCCAGTCGGGGCTCTTGCTGACCTTTAGCAGGGCGGGTCCGGCTTCCGCGTCGAAGAGACGGGCCGCTTCTTCATCGGACAAATTCTCCTGCTCGATTCGCCGGCAGACGCGGTTCATTTTCCAAATCGCGGAAAGCGCATCGAGCGGGCGGTGCCTGCGGATTCATGCTCGCCATCAGATTGACCGGCGTGCCCTTCGGGAAGGGCCCGATCATGACGTCGCCCATTTTGCCGGCGGCGAAGAGATTGACCGGCACGAGGACGAGCGGCCAGCAAAATGATCACCCCGCCTAACGAGCAGAAGACAAAGCGGCCAAACTTCCCTCGCCGGCGCCGGCCGAAAGCGATCAGCGGCCCAGCCGAGGAGCAGAACCAGGAGGCGGCAAGAAGCCAGGGCACGGCGACAAAAGGTCGGACAATGCGACCGACAATGCCTTCGACCGCGATCGGTAGATAAACCGCCGGAATGACAAACGAGCTGCGCTCGCCCGAGGCGCGCGATGCTCGCCAGGCCGCGCCGTTTCTCCGGCCAGAACATCTTGTCGATCGCGTCGTCAAAGGCGCGCATCCGGCCCTCGACCGAGGGATCGCCGTTGTAGTCGCCGAGACTGTTGTTATGCAGAAACGGCGCGCCCGCCCAAATCCCGACCGAGCGTCGGGACGCGGTAGAAGCCCGGACCGCCGCCCGGCACCTTGAACGAGTAGTTGACCTTGCGGAACGGATCGTAGACCTGAATCTCGCCCACGGACGGAGTCTGTTTGTAATCCTCCGAGGAAAATTGCTCCCAGATTTTTCCGCGGGTGGCGTTGTCCTGCAGCGCGCGCGAGGCGTTCGTTTGCAGGAGCGTGATCGGATAACGCGCATCGTTCGAGAGGTAATTGTTGACCAGGAAATCCGGCTTCATGACTTCCGTGCGCGCCCATTGCAGATACTCCTCGCGTCCGGCGTAGGCGACGTTCGTCGGGCCGTTTGCTCGAATGGCAGGCCATGCAGTTCTCCGCGAAAACGATCTTGCCGCGATCGAGCAATTGCCTGATCCGTGGTCAAATATTTCTCGCCCCCGGGCGCATCGCGCAGCGGCATCGGTTCGCTCACCCGCGTGAGGTAAGCGGCGAGATTGGGCGTGCGCTCTTCCGTGGCCCGCCAATAAACGGAATGCTTGCGCGCGTTCGGAATCGAGAACGGCTTCTGCGTTCGACCGCCCACGATCGGGTTGTGACAGCGCACCCATTCTTCGCCGAACATGCCGATGTTGACGAAGACGCGATCGAGCGCGCCCGGCGACTCCGATCGAGTCGGCGCCGTCGACGAGGACGTGCGGCACGTGGCGCGTTTTCTCCACCGGGAGGAAAATCGACTGCCGGGCCGGCCATCGTCTCCTCGGTCGCGATCGCGAGGCGCGCGCGCACGTTGTAGATCGAGTTGATGATGTTCGGATTGTTGTTGTTGTCGGTCGCGATGATCGAAGTCTCGACCGTGCCGGGATGGGCCGACTCGAGAATGTGATACATGAAATTATCCGGCTTCAGATCGCCACCGAAAACGCCGCGGGTGCGCAGGTATTGATTGCCGAGAGTCGAGGAAAGATTCTCCCAGCGCGGCGCCTCCGGGTCCTGCGGCGGCTTGAGCGGATGGAAGGCCACGTGACAAAGCGCGCAGGTCATCCCGACGCGGTATGGCCTAACGAGTTTCGGGTTCTGGAAGTAGGAGGGATCGGTGTAGTAGCGTTTTGCATCCCAATCTTTCTTCGCCGCCTCGTCGAAATTCGGATTCGGGAAAAGCCGGAAGCCGATCACGCCGGTCGATAATCCGTCCACCGCTGGATTGGTTCCATCAGGCGCCGGAGAAATTGGCCTATCCAAATAAATCCCGAACTCATCGGGTGCTGACGCCTGTTGATAGCCGGGCTCGTTCATCAGCCCGAACTTCTTGAAACGCTCCGGGCGGTGGCGCGAGTCCACCACCTTGAGAAAATCAATCAAGCCGTAGCCGTTGCGCGCGAGATAATCCCAGAACGCTTCGTTGCCTCCGGTCCAGAGCATCCAGGTGTTGCGGCCCGCCACTTCCTCGGGCGTGAGCGCGACCCCGAGATCCATTTCGCGAAAGACGTCCACGGTCGTTTGCGGAAAATCCGCCACCGTCTTGCCGCTGGCCGTCGCCTCATCGACCGCGTCCTTCGGCGTGCAACCGGCGATAAGGAGCAGGGTGCCGGCTAACGAGACGAGAATCGGGCGCGCCGTTCGCATTGCCTCAGGAAATTTCGCCCGGCGACGCGGAAAGCGTTTCCCCGATCCGCGCCTTCGATTCGCTCAAGGCGAGAGCGGCTTCGCGTCGCACGTGCAGGAGCTCGACTCTGGTTTTCGCCCGCACCGTGGCAGTGCGTCGCACGCGCTGGAAAACCGCGACTTCGCCGAAATGATCGCCCGCCGCGAGCGTCGCGACGACCGCGCCGCCTTTCAAGATCTCGACTTCGCCGCTGCGAATGATGTAAAGGCTCTGCCCGACATCGCCTTCGCGCACGATGTCCTGCCCAGCCTCGTAATGCACCGGCATGAGGCCGACCGGCTTATGCACGTTCATGTTGATCACGTCGCGACCGAAGATGGGCAGAATCAAGTAGTCCAGGATGAGCCGGCATTTTCGATCCCACGCCGGCAGATACATGAGAACCACGGAGAACCAGGCGACGAAACCGATCTTGCCATGGAGCGGAAAGCCGCGGAGATGAGCCGCAGCGCGATTTCGTCCGAGGGTGCAGGCATCGCCGATGCCGCCGAAGCGGAAGCGCTTGAGCGGACGACCTTCGATCGTGGCCCGGATGTTCGCGCCGACCCGGCTGCCAGTCGTTAGGGCCCAGATCGCGAGCGGCGGAGCGGCCGAGCCGTCGCGGCGCGGAACGGCGGCGCAATCGCCCGCGGCCCAGATGTGGTCCTGGCCTTTGACGCGGCAGAATTCATCCATCAGGAGCCGGCTCTTGTTCGCGGCCCGCTCGAAGGGCACAAGATCGAGCAGCGGCGAAGCGGTCGTGCCCGCACAGGCGATGATGGTGCGGGTGGGAATACGTTCGCCGGTATCGAGAATCGCCTCCTCCGGCGTGGCCGACGCGAGCCGGCAATCGGTCACGATGCGCAAGTTCGGCAATTCGCCGAGAGCGCGCACGGCGTAACCCTGCAGCTTCGGATATTGCTGGCCCAGCTCGGGCAGAATTTTGTCGCCGGAATGCACCACGGTGACGCGAATTTTTTCCGGCCGAATATTCGGGTAGCGTTTGCGCGCGATCGCGGGCAAGGAATCGGCCAGTTCGCTCGCGACTTCGATCCCGGCATAATTGCCGCCCGCGACGACGAAGTTGAGCAAACGTTCCTGCTCGGCCGGATCGTCCTCGATATCGGCCAGCTCGAGCATGGTCATGATGTGATGCCGCGCGGCGAGAATATCCTGGAAGGCCTTCAAGCGCAGGGTGTGCTCGGCCATCCCGGGAAAAAGCTTGAGGTTGATGATGCAACCGACATCGAAAACCAGGTGGTCGTAGTTGACCGTGAATTGCCGGCCGTCGAGCGCGCGGCTGAAGAGAATCTCCTTCCGCGCGAGGTCGATCTTCTCGATCTCCGCGTTTCGGAACTGCGCGTGGGGATAGATCGTGCGGAGCGAATTGAGGATATTGCCCGGTTGAATTTTTCCGGTGAGGACGGGCGGGACGATCCCGTGGAAGCAGGTGTAGTTGTTGCGATCGATGATCGTTAGGCGGACGCGCCCGCGGCGGATGAGCGGGGCGAGTTTTTTGTAGAGGAGGATAACGCCGAAACCGCCGCCGAGAGTGACGACGTGCGGGACCTGATTCTGTTTGTCGGGGGACGAATCCATGGCTGACGGGAAAAATCTTCCACCGAATCGGCGGCCAATGTAAAGCCTTAGCGCCGGACTGAAGGCGCCGCGCCCCTAACTGTTCGGCAGCGGAGCACGGATGCGCTGGGAAAAATCGGGGGCGTTATCGGCCTCGTGTGCCCGTTGGTTGACCCTGGCGCGCGCCCTGGTTTCGGGGAATGGGAGCGATGACGAAATGAATCCGCGGCGATGGAGAAATTCGTCGAGGTGCCCGTTGACCAGAATCTGCCAGGTCCAGCGAAATGCGAAGCCGCTGGCCCGTGCGTTCACCCGCATGTTCGTGGTGCAGTTGTCGAGCGCGGCGTGATACCAGCGCGGATGCTCGCGCAACTCGTTAGCCGCGCGCAGGTAGGCGAGGAAGAGTGCGCGCAATCTTTCCATATCTGTCCCGGCCAGGCGATACAGATAAACTCCCTGATGCCGATACTCGGTCCGCAGGCGGATCAGGTCGCGCTCGTCGCCGATGGCATAGTAAAGTTCGTATTGCCGGAAGAGTCCGCGCAACGGCGAGTAGGTTTCATGGCGCTGCCGGCGGGCTTCGATCGACGTGCAGACGCAGCCTTCCGGGCCGAAATCGAAACTGAAAAAGGTGTGCGCGATGTGGCGCGCGCCGAAGTCATTGATCAGGAGATCCAGCCCGCGCAGTTGCGCGAGGTGGACGGTCTTGGTTTCCCAATGCGGAATGACCTCCGTGGCGCTGCGGTAGGCGCAATGGCGGAAGTTGTGGATCGTGACTTCATCGCCGTCGATTTCCGCCCAGGGCGTCTCGGCGTATTCCGGCGCCCAATCGCCCTTCGTTGCTCGGCCGCAAGCTCAGCCACCAGAGCAGGAACCCAAAGACAAGCGCGAGCGCGATTGCGAGGCCGGCGAGCGGCTGCCACCAGACGGCCAGGCCCAACGTCACCAGCAGCCCGAGGAGGAGGAGGGCGCGGCGGGTGGACGACTTCATGGCACAACTGTTTCCAGTTTCCTTCGGATGGCCGACGGAAGTAAAGCCCGAGACGGTCGTGGTTGATCCGAAATTCCTTCCCCTCGAACGCGCGGGTGAAGAGCACCTCGCTGCGATTAAGATTGCCGAACGACCGTAGAACGGTTGTCATCGGGAAGTGCGAACTGCTCGTGTAGCAGGCTTGCACCTGATCTGCGGCGAATCTTCCCGACTTGTTGTTCCTTCGGGCGACGCAGGATTCATCTCACGCCGCAGAACAGCGGGGATTACCCGCCATGCGTACGCCAATCGGGAACCTCTCTGCCGTAACTCAGTCCAACCAACAACCACCAACCGAACATCATGAAAAAACTCCCACTCGTCGCACTATTCTTCGTCCTGACATGCGCAGTCGCCCTGCCGCGGCTCTCCGCCCAGAGCGCCATGTTTACCTACACCGGCGTGCCATCTGGCCCAGTGAATCCGAACTCAACCTTCACGATCGGGGTCAACCTCGTCTTTGTTTCCGGCGGCGGCGTTGGATGTGCAGGGGCTCTCGCTATGGATGGCGCAGCGGAGTCCGGCGAGCGGATTCCCGTTCTTCATTTCCAGTCGGGACAACACCGGCAGCTTGTTCACCCAGGGGTCAATTGTTTTTCCGCAGATGCTGGACCCAATCAACCGAAATCCTAACGGCACCCACGGTTAACACAGATCTGGGCGGTTTGGCGGCGGACCCCACTGCCAACCGGCACATATTTCATCGCCAACCTTATGTTCTTTGTCGGCGCAAATGCTCTCCCGGGTATTTACACCATCGGCAATACGACGAGCAACGTCCCGATGGTCGGCGGCAGGATATCGGTTATCGCCGACCAAAATGGCAATACGTTCAACATGGCCGCCTCGAACTTCGACATCACGGTAATACCCGAGCCAGGTTCCTTCGCGCTAATGGCCGTCGGGGCGGTCGGTGCCGGGTTGGCCGTTTACGGCCGCCGTATTCGGCGAGGTTAACTTTCCGCTCCGATATGAATGCCGACGGTTTTGTGAACAACGGAGACACACTCATCGTTCGCGTGCGAAGCGAGAACCTCTCTGCCGTGACTTAGTCCAACCAACAACAACCCACCAGAACATCATGAAAAAACTCCTCACTAATCACAGTAATCGTCCTGACATGCACAGTCGCCCTGCCGCGGGTCTCAGCCCAGAGCGCCATGTTTACCTACACCGGCGTGCCTGCTGGTCCTGTCGTGCCAGGCTCAAGCTTCACGATCGGGATCAACCTCGTCTTTGTCGCCGGCGGCGGCATCCCGGATGTGCAGGGTGTCTCGTTATGGATGGCGCAGCGGAGTCCCGCGAGCGGATTCCCGTTCTCGATTACCAATCTGGACGACACCGGCAGCTTGTTCATCCACATGGGCCCGCCGTTTCTTGAATTTCCGCAGATGCTGGACCCAATCAACCGACGTCCTGGCCCTCCCGCCAAACCAAGTTAACACAGATCTGGGCGCTTTGGCATTGGCCCCACTACCAACCGGCACATATTTCATCGCGAATCTCACGTTCGCCGTCGCCGCAAATGCTCTCCCGGGTAATTACACGATCGGCAATACGACGAGTACCGTACCGAGCGTCGGCGGCAGGATATCGGTTATCAACGACCACAATGGCAATACGTTCAACATGGCCGCCTCGAACTTCGACATCACGATAATACCCGAGCCAAGTTCCTTCGCGCTAATGGCCGTCGGGGCGCTAGGTGCCGGGCTGGCCGCTTACGGCCGCCGTATTCGGCGACGTTAGTTCGTTCTTCCAACTTCGGCTCCGAACCCGCAGAGGGCGTTTCGTTGGAGCGCGATGCTCCGTCATCGCGACGACAGAGCGTCGCGCTCCACACCCGGTCAACCACGCTGGCAGGGAAAACTGACAATCGTCCAACATTCCCACCACGGCTCCGGCCGGGATTGGGCTTGACGCGGACGCACAAACTGACTGACAAAACCCCATGGAAACGCAGACCGGCGTGGAAGCCCACAATTGGTTTGGCGACATCCGTTTTCACCCGGCGGTAGTCGTTAGGCCAACGAGCGAGGCCGAACTGGTCGAGATCGTCAAGGATACCGCTCGTTATCCCTCACCCGTCCGGGCCGCGGGCTCGAGTCATTCCACCACCCGCTGCGTCGTCTCCGAGCCGGGCACGAAAGTGGAAATGAAAGGGATGAACCGCATCCTGCAAATCACCGGCGACCGCGTGACCGCGCAGGTCGGCGCACTCTACATCGACGTGGCCAAGGAACTGCAGCGCAACGGCCTCCAGTTTTACGTCAACATCGAGCTCGGAAATCTGACCATGGGCGCGGCGGCCTGCACGCACACGAAGGATGCTTCGTTCAAGGAGGAGTTCGGCCAGGTCTGCTCCTATGCGATCGGGTTCAAGGCGGTCCAGCCTAACGGCGACATTCTCGTCGTCGGCGAGGATCAACCGGAACTCCTGCAGGCGATGCGGACCAGCTTTGGCCTGCTCGGCCTGGTCTACGAAGTGACCTTCAAGGTGAAGCCGCTCAAGCCGATGGCGTTTCATCACGAGACCTTCACGGTGGATGAATTCGAACGGCAATTGCCCGCGCTGCGCGAGCGCCGCGAGTCGATGATGTATTACCTGTTTCCGTTCCAGGACAAAATCTCGGTCGAGTTTCGCAAGTATGTCGATGACGGACAGCCGGCCAGCAGCCTCGCCTGGAAAATCCGCAATCTTTCCTGGGGCACGGTCGTGCCCGGCATGGGCGCGGCCATTCGCAAGACCATCCCGAGCCCGAAGGTGCGCTACGCGCTCTTCGAGGGAGTGGGCGGCGTCTCGCGCTTCCTCCTCAATGTCATCCGCGGCGGTCACACCTTCCCCGCCGATCAGATGATTCGTTATCCGGACGTCGCCGGCGCGACTCGTTATACTTTCAGCATCTGGGCCTTTCCGGAGGAAAAATTTGTCCAGGCCATGCGCGGCTATTTCGCTTTTTGCCGCGAGCATTACCGGACCACCGGTTACCGCTGCGACATGCTCAATGTCGGTTATCGCATCCTGCAGGATCAGAGTTCGCTCTTCTCCTACACCTGGCATGGCAACGCCATGACCCTCGACCCGGTCTCGACCGCCGGCCCCGGCTGGTTCGAATTTCTCGACGCCTACAACCAGTTCTGCAGCGACAACGGCGCTTCGCCGCTCTTCAATCAGACGGGCCGCGTCACTCCGCCGCAAGTGGAGAAAGCGATGGGCGATCGCCTGCCCGCCTTTCGCCAGTTGCAGCGCAAACACGATCCGAACAATCGTTTCCTGAACACCTTTTTCGCCGAACTCCTCGGCCTGACGACCGCGACTCCCCAGCCTGACAATTCCAAATAGGAGGCCCGCCATGAGCGACGCCGACACCATCTTCCAGCCGCTGGAAGCTCGAAATCTGCGGCTGAAGAATCGCATCATCCGCTCCAGCATTTCGGGACGGATCGACAACTACGACGGCAGCGGCTCGCTCGCGCGGATCAATTTCGATCGCCGTTTCGCGGACGGCGGCGTGGCCGCGATCATCTCTGCGCACGCTCCCGTTTCTGTGCGCGGCCGCATATTGCCCAACTACGCGATGATGGATCGCGACGAGCGCATCCCGTTTTGGCGCGAGATCGTCAGGCAGGTGCACGATCGCGATTGCAAATACATCATCCAGCTCATCTACGGCGGGATTCAGGCGGACATCCGCGGAGTGGAAAACCGGCCGTATGTCGCGATCAGCCCGACGGGCAAACGCGATAAATTTACCGGCATTCCGGTGCGCGCGATGACACAGCGCGACATCGATGACGTGATCGAACTCTTCGCCGTCGCCGCCGCCCGCGTGCGCGAGACCGGCGCGGACGGCGTCGAATTGCAGGGCGCGAACGGCTACATCATCACCCAGTTCCTCAGCTCGGCGATCAACGATCGGACCGACAAATACGGCGGCTCACTCGAGAATCGCGCGCGTTTCGTGCTCGAAATGATCGCCGCCATCCGCGCGAAAATCGGCCGCGATTTTTATCTCGGGATCAAGCTCAACGCGCAGGACAACCACAACGCGGGCACGTTCCCGCTCGATTGGAAGCGCGGCAACAATGTGGAGGATGCCGTCCAGATCGCGCGCTGGCTCGAAGCCGCGGGCGTGGACGGGATTCATGTCTCGGGCGGGAGCACCTTCCCGCATCCGCTCAATCCGCCGGGCTCGTTAGACTGGGGCTACGCCTCGCTCGTTTACCCGAGCATGCTCGCGGTCGGAAAATATCCGATGCGCAATTATCTCCTCATGCGCTGGGCGGCGTTGCGCTGGATCCTGGGCCTCATGTGGTCGCGGCGGCAGCATTTCATCCGCGACGGGCGCATCGATCGCGATCTGCTCGAGGGTCTGGTGGCGAAGGATTCGCATCGCATCAAAGAGGCGGTCAAGATTCCCGTCTTCTGCACCGGCGGCTGGCAGCGCGCCTCGCGCATCGCCTCCGCGCTACGCGACGGCGATTGCGACGCGGTCACGATCGCGCGTCCACTCCTGGCAAATCCGGATTTGCCGAAAATGTTCCAAGCGGGCGAGGACGGACCGCCGCCCGGCAAGGAATGCACCTACTGTAACAAGTGCCTGGTCAACGTCCTCGAGTTGCCGATCGGTTGCTTCGAGGAGGCGCGCTTCGCCGAACACGGCGAAGCCGCCTACGACCGCATGATCGCCGAAGTCATGTCGTACTACCGGGACGAAGTTCCCGCGAGCCCGGTCTAACGACCAATACCGGGCACTCCGATTTCGCGGCGAAATGCTGTCGCCCGTTCTCCGAACTCGGCTGCGTCATTCCACGACGCTCCCACGCGGACGACCGCGGCGGAGGCTTCGGCCACGGCCGCCTCAGGCCCAAACGGGCGCAACTCAGTTTGCAAACTCTCAGCAAGCGCGCGCCCGATCTTCGTGATCGATTCCTCCGTCGCATTCGATGCCACCAGAACTGGACCGCCCCGCGGCTGGATGCCCAGGCCGCGGCGATCGACAAACACCACCACGTCGCAAGGCGCGAGCTTGAAGACGCGATGGACCAGCGCCCTAACGACATTGCGCTCGAGCGACGCGCGATGCCAGCCGAGCAGGATCGCGTCGCATTCCTGCGTCTCCGCGACGTAGGCCAAATCCTTCCCCACATCTTCCGAGAGGAACGAAACCGAACGCGCGGTCACACCGCCACGTAGAACCTGCTGCGCGATCCGGTCCATCGCATCCACCGATCGATCCACCACGCTTTCCTCATCGCGCAAGCCAGTGCGAAACTCCGGCGCGCGCGGAGTTGGGATGAGCCGCACGAGAAGGAGCTCGGACGGCCGCTCGCTCCCGGTCATCCGAATGCCGGCGTCCACGAGCGAGCGCGCGTTTTCCGGATTGCCGAGCGCGACCAGAATGCGCCGGGCCACCGGCTCGGGATCGCCGCCCGCGAGCACGCGCACCATTTCCTTGCGCGGCATGATCCGGTTCAAGATGGGTGCCGCCATGAACGTGGTCAGCAGCGCCATCACCACCATCATGGCAAAGGTGCGATCCGAAAGGACACCGAGGCTGAGGCCGACTGAGAGAATAACCAACTCAGTCAGCCCGCGCGTGTTCATCAGCGTGCCCAGGGCAAAAGAGTCGCGCGTGGAATAGCCATTCACTCGCGCCGCCAGGCCGCAGCCGGCCAGTTTGCCGAAAATGGCCGCGCCCACGATGACCAGCGTCCAAAGAAGAAGCTCGCGGCTGTTGATCGCGAAGAGGTTGGTGCGCAATCCCGCCACGGTGAAGAATACCGGCAGCAAGACGATGACGGTGAAGTCTTCGATCTTGTCGGTCAGCTCGCGCGTCATCCGCGAAGCGTGCGGCATGATCGTGCCGAAAATGAAGGCGCCGAAAATCGCGTGGACGCCGATCCATTCGGTGGCGTAGGCGGAAAGAAGCAGGCCGACTACGACGATCGCCACCTGGTCCACGGTCAAGTGCCCAAGTGCGTCGTAACGCTTCGCGAGCAGCGCGAGCAACCGGCGGCCGACAGTCAGCAGGAATCCCGCAAAGAGCGCGGTGAGCAGGAATGAAGTTCCGGCTGCGGCCACCGAACCCGATCGCGTAATGCCGACGACTGCGGCCAGCAAAATCCACGCGGTCACGTCATCGACCGCCGCCGCGCAGAGCGTCGCCGTCCCGAGCGGAGATTTGTAAAGGCCGCGCTCGACGAGAATCCGCGCGAGCACGGGAAAGGCGGTGATGCACATCGCCGCGCCCATGAAGAGCGAAAAGGCCAGCGGCGTCGGAGTTCCCGTTACTCCTTCGGCAAAGTGTCCGCCGTTATTCAAGGCGAGCAGCGGAATGCCGATCAGCGCGCCCAGTGCGAAGGGCACCGCCACACCGCTGAGCGAGATGGAGAAGGCGCGCCGGCCCTCCTTGCGAATGAGCCGCGGATCGAGCTCCAGCCCGACGAGGAACATGAAAAAAATCAGACCGAGATCAGCGAGTTGGCGCAGCGGCACCTGCGCCGGAAAAAGCTGCGCGGGCAATCCAGGCGAGATCCGGCCGAGCACCGTCGGCCCCAGAAGAATGCCCGCCAGCATTTCGCCGATCACGGCCGGTTGGCCCAGCTTGCGGGCGAGCGCGCCGAACAAGCGCGCGGCCACGATGATCGCCGCGAGATCGGCGAGCAGAAAAAGCAACGTCTCCGTCCCGTGCTTCACGAAAGCCTCCCTCTGCGCCGCAGCCGCCTTTGGCGCTTGACACCTTTACGGCGTCTCGTTAGGCATGGAGGGCGTTGTCCATCGGACGGCGACACAGCTTCACCTATGTCAGGCGACACGATCTCCCGTCAATGCGGATTGGCGCCGCAACGCGCACGAACGATATGAGCAAAACAGCCAAGACCATTGTCGGTTTCGCAATTTACATGGCGCTGACCGGCCTCACTCTCGTCCTCGCACCGAACACGCTTCTCGCCATTCTGCGGCTGCCGCTGACTCACGAACCGTGGATCCGTTTGCTCGGCGCCTTTATGGTTGTCGTCGGCTACTATTACCTGCGCACGGTGCAAAGTGACGCGACCGCTTTCTTCCGTGCCACTGTGCATGGCCGGACCGCGATTGGATTCTTTCTGGTCTACCTTGGCCTCACCGGTGCGGGCTGGGTCCTGATCCTCTTTGCCGTGGGCGAATGGATCGGCGCGGCCTGGACTTGGATGGCGCTGCGAGCCGAGGGGCGATGAACATCCGGGGAAAACTGGTGCTGATCACTGGGGCTTCCAGCGGGATCGGCGCGGCCACCGCCAAAGCCATGGCGCGGGAGGGCGGCCGGATCATTCTGCTCGCGCGCCGGCGGGCCGATCTGGAAAAGGTCGCCGCCGAGATCAAAGCGAAAGGGGGCGAGGCGTGGGTTTATCCGGTCGACATTGCCGACGCCACGGTGGTGGAACAAGTCGCGCAGGCCATTCAGGCGGAAGTGGGCGTGCCGGATATTTTGATCAACAACGCGGGCGCGGGGCGCTGGTTGCCGGTGGAGGAAACGGCACCGGAAGAAGCGGTGCAAATGATGGCCGCGCCCTACTTCGGCGCCTTTTATGTGACGCGGGCGTTTCTCCCGGCGATGCGCCGGCGCGGCACCGGACATCTGGTCCATGTCACTTCGCCGGCGGGTTTCGTAGCCTGGCCGAACGCGACCGCCTACACGGTCGCGCGCTGGGCCATGCGCGGGTTTCACGAGGCGTTGCGGTCTGACCTCGCGGACACCCAGATTCACTCGACCCTGATCGCGCCAACCGCGGTCGCTTCGACCTACTTCGCAAACAATCCCGGAGGCGAAGAGCGCTTGCCGGGGATCGCCAAGCTCTACGGGAAGCTGACGCCGGAGCAGGTCGCCGAGGCCATGGTCAAAGCGGTGCAGCGGGAAAAACGACAGGTCATTATTCCCGCGTCACTCGATTGGACGCTGAGGCTCCATCGGGTTTTCCCGCGCCTGATCGAGTGGATGCTGCTCCGCACGGCAGCAAAGCGCCCGAGCGCCAGTCCACCACACTAAGTCGGGCGCCGCGGAATCAGGCCGAAGGTTGAAACGGCCAGGGATGCTTCGCGAGCACTTCCTGCGCGTGCCGGTATCCCTCTTCCACGAGCAAATCGTACGACTTCCATTCCAAAAGACTGAAGCGGTCCACGTCAGGATTGAAGAGAAGATCCACGTCGGCGACCACCTGGGACATTTTTTGCTGGCTGTTGAGCGTGCTCGCCGCCATCAGCGTGGTCAGCATCGAAGGGATCTGATAGCGTCGCCGTTCCTTCCGCCGGAAACGATCAGCTAACAACGTCCAGGGGCTGGGCACTTCGGTGAAGTTCAGTTCTTGGCGCTGCCTTTCAGCGGGGCGCAAATCCACCGCGAGAATCGTGCGCACGCCGGTGCGGGCCATGACATCGACCGGCATGTTGTTGAACACGCCGCCATCAACGAGCAGATCGTTGCCACTCACGATCGGCGGAAACACTCCGGGGATGGCCATGCTCGCGAGCAAGGCTCGCTTCAACTCGCCCCGGGTGTGCACCTGCTCGCACGCCTGAGTGTAGTTGCTGCTCACGCAAAAAAATGGCACCCACAATTCTTCAATCGGCCTGCGGCCAAACGAGCCCGCCAGGATGCGATCCAATTTTCGCCCGGCGAGCAGCGAAACCAGCGGGATCAAATTAAAATCGCTCGTCGGGTTCGATAAGAATTCGCGTTTGTTTTCCTGGTAGACCTTTTCCCAACCCCAGTCGGACGCCATGCAGGCGGCGAGGACCGAGCCAATGCTCGTCCCGCCGAAGACATCGACGGGTATGCCCGCCTCCTCGAGTGCGCGAAAAATGCCGATGTGCGCGATGCCCCGCGCGCCCCCGCCGGCGAGCACCAACCCCACGGTGTCGCCGCTCAGGAAACGCGCGAGCCGCGCGATATCCCGACTCCGCCCCGCGCGCACATGATGGTGCCGTCGCACGTTGGGACGCTTCTCCAAAAAGCGCGTCGTCCCTTCGGCCCATTGTGCGTCCGCGGGATGCAACAGCACCAGCGTCTGCCGCACGCGCGTCGCCGGGCCGCTCATACAGACTTGCTCGGTTGCCGAAAGCTCCGGCGGGTCCGAGGCCGTCGCGAGCCATAACACCTCGTCCGCCTGTCGCAGACATCGGCGCGTCCACTCCGTCGGAGTTGGATCGGCTTCGTAAAAGACTAACGAGTAGCGGCCTTCCAGTTCGTCGAGGTAATTGACCAGCCAGTGATGCGCGGTCGGATCGTCGTCGGTCACTTGCGCCGCGCCCGCCCGTCCCGCCGCGGCCTCAATCGATTCACTCGTCAGATGCAAGACCGTCTGCCGCATCTTCCCCAGTTCCGTCAACAACGGCCCGAGCACGGTGCGCGGCCCCAGCCCCGCACTCACGCTCACGACAGCGATGTTGGTCACATTCCGCACCGGCTTGTGCGAAGTATTGCGCCGCTGCAAACGCTCGATGATCACGCGGCTGAGATTGAGCGCCAACGCCGGGACCGCTTTGATGATCTTGTGGAAGGCGGCCAGTTCAATCCGTGCGAGGACACTGTCGCGCAACGCCATCACCGTCGCGCGCCGCGGTTTGCCGCTAAACAAACCCATCTCCCCCACGCTCTCTCCGCGTCCGATCTCGCCGACCACCTGTCCCAATCCCCCCGGGGCCGCGACCATCGCCTGGAGGCGTCCGCTGATCAGCAAATAGAGCGCGTCACTCGGATCGCCCTCGCGGAAAAGCATTTCTCCGCCGGCCAGTTCCACCGACTCCCATTGGAGATGCGGACGGATGGCCTCGAACGTCGCCAGGTCGAGATCGCCTAACAAACGCGGCAACGCGCGACGGATGACATCAAGCTGAGGGTTGGTGAGAGGGGTTGCCAAAGTAGTTTGCACGCCCGCCAACGGGCCGCGTCCTCAGCCCACGACAATCCAAGAGTCAAAAAAAGTAAAGCGTGGGCGCCAGTCAACCTCGGCAAAGATGACGCACGAAACCTTATGCCATTCAGGCTGGGACGCCGAGTCGACGCCCCTGGCTCCCGGAAACATGATGCCGCAGAAGCGGGCATTTGAGAGGCCCGCGGATTCTTGGTGTCTATCGAGCCGGCGGGTTCACGGGGATTCCGCGAAGGCTGGAGCTCACGGGGTCACGTCGTAGGCCTCGACCAGGCAGACGCCCGTAGAGTTTTCTGTGCCATGAACGATCGCGGTGTAATTACCTGGCGGGAGTGTGGCAATCATCGCCGATTCCCTCTCATCGCTCGGGGCCAGGGAGACCGCGATGATCTGCGCGGCTTGATCCGAGCGCCAATCGTCGTTGGCGTAGATGAGTGTCCCGTGGTGGTTGTACAGTTCCAGGGTCGGGTTGACCAACGCGTCCGCAATGCCGTGGGCGCTCAGCGACGGCCCAAGAGCGCGCACAACCACCTGGCTGGAATGAGCGCCCCCGAGGATGAAACCGCCGATCAGCGCGTTGTCGCCGGGTTCCACCCGTCCGCGGGTGGAGATGTTGGCCAGGCGCGAGTTCGCTCGCTCGAGATCATAGATCTCGAATAAACCGATGCCCGTGCTGTCATCCACGCCTGAGACCATGGCCGTGTAGGCGCCCGGCGTCAGCGTCGTCACAATCGCCGCCTCGAGGTCGTCGCCGGGAGCGAGTCCGGTCGCCATGATCTCGGCGGCGCTCGTGCGCCAATTGTCATTGGCAGCGAGCATCGCCCCGGTCGAGTCGTAGAGAGTGAGCATCGGATCGGGCACGACGCCGCTCACGCCGGCTGCGGCCAGCGAAGGACCGATCGCTCGGAGCACGATCGTTTTCGGCGTATCGCCGACGATGATCACACCCCCGACGAGTACGTTTTCACCAGTCTGGACGAAGCCGCGGGTGGACACGTTTACCAGACCCGAAGGGGCGCCCGGAACGGAGTACGAGACCTCGCTTGAGGGCAAGCTCTCGAACCCGGAAGTATTATAGGCGGTGACGGCAAAGAAATAGGTTCTTCCGATCGACAGATATGAGACGGTCGCGGTGATCGCCGGCCCGGCGTCGATGGATTGGGTGTATTGTCCCGGCGCAACGCCGAGGAGGACGCGATAGCCAGCGATGTCAGGTTCCGAGTTGCGGTCCCAGGCAAGATTGACGCTTGCCCCAGATGACGCGCCAAATGACGCACCCGCCAGCAAAAGAAAAGTGAATGTGGCCAGGATTCGGCAGCATGAAAGCACGCGGATCGCGTCAGCAGTGTTCGTGCCTCTCCGCGATCGAATGCCCAATCTCGATTTAAACAAAAAGTCGCCCCGGTCGCATAGTTCAAAGACGGTTCTTCGCGAAAGTACGACCCGAAGCCAACTTCAGGTATTGCCCCAGCGCTCGTTCGCGCGCGACTTATCCGACAGCGCGATGCTAGTTTTCAACCACTAAGTTTTCCACTTCGCAGTGTACCGAATGTTCCTGCGTTGCGGGCGACCCAAACGTTGCCGGAGATCGCCGATTGCAGAATAACGGACGAGACGAATGGCAACATCGGCGAAAACGATGATGATGCTCCTGCACATCCAGATTGGAGGCGAGGGGAGTCGAACCCCTGTCCTCGAAGCTGTCTACACAAGCTTCTACATGCTTAGCCGGTGATTTATTTTTAAGGAGCCGAAGGTTGCACCGGCACACTGCCGTCTCCCGAGCTACCACGAAATTCCTTCACCGTCCGGCGCGGTCACTCCGCCGACCGATTAGCCTGCTGTCCATGTTTCCAGCCGTAGCAGGCGTCCAACCGGAAACATCGCGGTCAATTAAGCCGCGAGAGCGAGATCTTGGTGATCTGCATTTATTTTTTTTGGTCCGGATTTTAACGAGGCCAACGAACCATCCTCGACATGCCGCCTGCGCTTCAAACTACGAGTCGAAACCAGTGCGCCCCCGACGCGTGCATCATACGATAGACGGCGCAAACCTTCAAGATCTAGCGCCCCTTCACTCCCGCAATCTGCTCGCGCGCATGGTCGTTACCAGCGGGACGAGATGGGGCTTTCCGCCGCGTGCCCAGAACCGTAGAGGTAATGAATGTGCGGCATCGCCGGCTACGTCTCCGCGGAAAACGGAACTGATCGCAGTCCCCTCCTCCGCGAAATGGCCAACGCGCTGCGCCATCGCGGACCGGATGATGAAGGCTTCTTCGTCGAGCCCGGCGTCGGCCTGGCGATGCGGCGGCTGAGCATTGTCGATCTCGACGGCGGCCAGCAACCGATCGCGAACGAGGACGGAACGATTCACGTCATCTGCAACGGCGAGATTTACAATTACGTGGAACTGCGCGCTGAACTCGAAGCGCGCGGGCATCGCCTAACGACTCATGGCGATGTGGAAACGCTGGTCCATCTCTACGAGGAACACGGCGTCGAGATGCTGCAGTATCTGCGCGGGATGTTCGCTTTCGCGCTCTGGGATTCGCGCAAGCAAGACGCTCTTCCTCGCGCGCGATCGTCTCGGCAAGAAGCCGCTGAATTACGCGGTGATCGATGGCGTTCTGTATTTTTGTTCCGAGCTCGCGCCGCTGCTCGACCAGAAGCTCGCGGCATGGGAGATCGATCCGGAAGCGCTCGCCGCGTATCTGCAATTCGGATTCGTCTCCGCGCCAAAAACGATCGTGCGGCAGATCAAGAAACTGCCGCCTGCGCATTTTCTTACCTGGCGAGCGAGCGGAATCGACGTGCGCCGCTATTGGTCGTTTACCCAACGACCGAAACTGAAAATCGATTACGAAGAAGCGAAGGAACGGGTGCGCGCCGAGATCGACGAAAGTTTGCGCCTGCGTTTGCGGAGCGACGTGCCGCTCGGATTGCTCCTCAGCGGTGGACTTGATTCCAACGCGCTCCTCGCTCGTCTCGTCGGCGGGCTGAGGCAAAAGGTGCAGACCTTCACGATTGGTTTCGCGGAGAAGGATTACGATGAATCCGAAATCGCGCGCGCTTCCGCCCAACACTTCGGCGTCGAGCATCACGTTCTGATGGGCAACACCGATTTGCTCAAGCTGCTGCCTGACGTCGTGCGGCACTATGGCGAACCGTCTGCTGACAAATCGGCGCTGCCGACAATGCTCGTCTGCGAGTTGACCCGGCAACAGGTGAAGGTCGCGCTGAGTGGCGACGGCGGTGACGAAGCGTTCGCCGGTTATCCCAAACATCGTTTGCACGCAGTGGCAACGCAGTCTGTCGCGCTGGTCTCCCACGGAATTCGCGAACGCTGGACGCTGTCTTCGATGCGCGGTGGCAGCAAAGCGTTGGGCAAGCTGCGTCGCCAGCTTCTCGCGGAAACACCGAGCCTGTTTTCCGGCGAGTTTTTCTCCGGACCATTCTACCGGCACATCGGCACGCCACAGTTGCGGGCGGAGAGCGACGATTTTCTAGTCCGTGTGGTCGCGGATTTTTGGGCCGGCGAGATGGAACCGCTCGAGCGCGTTCTGCAGTGGGATAACACCGAGCCGCTCCCGAATTCACTCCTGACGAAACTCGATATTGCGAGCATGGCGCGCAGCCTCGAAGTGCGTTCGCCCTTTCTCGATCACGAACTGGTGGAACTTTGCGCCCGCTTGCCTAACCAATGGAAGGTCAACCGCCGACAAGGCAAACTCATGCTGCGCGAGATCGTCGCGGCCGATCTGCCGCCGGAGGTGCTCCAGGCGCCCAAGCGCGGCTTCTCCGTTCCGCTGGCCCAGTGGTGGCGCGGCGAGGCGCGGCAGCAAATCCGCGACGGCATCCTTCCGCTGCATCCGGCGCTAACGCCATTCCTTCAGGAAAAATTTGCCGCGCAGCTGCTGGAGGACCATCAAGCCGGCCGCGCCAACCACGCGCAACGACTGTGGAATCTGTGGGTGCTCAATGAATGGGCGCGCATGTTTCTCGCATGAAACAGCTCGACGATTTCAGCGGCTCGGTCGCGATTGTCGTCTCGAGCTGCGATGCTTTCTTCGATTGCTGGCGACCGTTCGCGTTCTTCTTCCGAAAATTTTGGGACGATTGTCCTTTTCCCGTTTACCTGATCGTTAACGAATTGCGCATTCATTCGAGCCTCATCCGGCCGATCGCAGTCGGCGAAGATCGCGGTTGGGCCTCGAATATGCAGGTCGCTTTGAAACAAATTTCCGCGCCGCTCGTGCTCTATTTTCAGGAGGATTATTTCCTGAACGCCCCGGTCCGGCGCGAACAGCTCGCGGCCGATTTCGCTTACGCGCTGGAACACCAGGCCGACGCGTTTTGCTTTCGCGCGCGCTCGGATCGGGAAACCGGATTTCAGCCGATCAACGAACGTTTCGGCGTCGTGCCGCGCGATTCGGACGGCCGCACGCGCTGCCAGGTGACCCTGTGGAAACGCGACGCGCTGCTCTCCGTTCTGCACCCCGGCGAGAACGCATGGGACATGGAAGCGCGCGGGAGCGAACGCACCCGTGAGATGCTCGTCCTTTCCTACAGCTCACGAGAGAAGACTCCCATTCCGTATCTCATGTCGGCGATTGTGCGTGGGCTCTGGACGCCGGAAGCGCTGCGCATGTGCGCGCAGAACCAGGTCACGATTGCGCCGATCTTCCGGGGGACCTATTCCGAAAATTCGTTTCTCCGAAAAATCCGGCGCGCCCGCACCCGCATGCATTTGGCGCGTGAACTCGGGCGGGTGCGCAGCGGCGTCCTTGATCTCGACGCCGAATAGCACTCATATCGCTGCATGTATGGCGCAAGCCGATCCGCCCGCGGAATGCCGTGGCGCTTGAACCTGAGCAGTCGCGCAGCGGCCTTGACGGGTGGCGACGCCATCGTGGTCTCGATCCCCAAGAGCGGCCGCACCTGGCTGCGGGCGTTTTTCGCCGCCTACTTCTGCGCGCGGGCCGACCGCCCCTTCTCGTTAGACCCAGAGCAATACGGTGACCCGCGCATCCCGCGGATCATTTACTCGCATGATCTTTTTGAGCAGCGAACGAAGGGCCGTTGGTGGGACCGCGTCCGCGGAAAATATCTGATTCCCGCTGGGGAACTGCGCCGCGCGAAGATCATCCTGCTGGTGCGCGATCCGCGGGACGCCTTTGTCTCGCACTACGTGCAGCTCAGTCGCCCGAGCGCGGATGCTCCCGAGGAACTGAAAACGATCACCGCCTCCGAGATGTTGCGCGATCCGTTCCTCGGCATCAGACAAATTGTGCAAACGATGAACGACTGGCTGCGCGAAATCGGTGATCGCCCGAACGTGACCCTCCTCCGTTATGAAGACCTGAAAATCACGCCTAACGATTACTTTCGCCGTGCCCTCACGGCCATCGGAGAGAACGAAATTTCCGAGACACATTTCGAGGAAGCGGTTCGCTTCACGCAATTCGGCAACATGAAGAAACTGGAAGCGGCGGGGGCGTTCGACTCCAAGATTCTGCAAACGCGCGATCAGCAGGACCCGGAATCGGCCAACGTGCGTCGCGGCAAAGTCGGCGGCTTCAAGGATTACCTTTCCTCGGAAGATCAGGCGTATGCCGCGGAGGCAATGCGCGATCTCAATCCGCGCTTCGGCTATCACGCCGTCGGTGCGCCGAGCGAAGATTGATCCGCCTACTGAACCGGCCGGGCAACGAGGATGCCGGTGTCGCTGCCGTAGCGGTAGAGATAACTCGAGAGGCTCGAGTCGATCACGACCTTGCCGTAATTCCGCGGCGAAGAAGCATGCATGAAACGCAGCACGCCATCGTCCGTGCGCAGGGCCAGCCCGACATGGGAAGTGCCGAAGAGCCGGCCGTCGCGCGAGATGATGCCGATGATATCTCCGCTGTGCAGCTTGGGCTCGATCGACGCGACGCGGTTCTTGGGAATTTGATAAAGTGGCCGGCCGGAGACGCGCGCTTCCATTTGTCCGAGTGGACCGAGGAGCGTGGGGTTACTCTTGAGATAGCGGTAACTCTTCCAGCCGCGCGTCATCTCGTTCGCGGCATGCGGAATTCTGACACCGCCCAGACTCGGCGTCAGGTCATCCACCAGACCACGCTGGTCGTTATCCGCCAGCCAGTCTTCCAGATAATGCAGCCGCGAAAGATAATCGCCCGTGCATTGCCCGCCGCGATAGCGATCGAGCTCGATGTAACGCAGCAGGCGCTCGGGCGTCCAATTTTCCGGCGGCTCATCGAGCATCCGGGCGAAGGCGAGCGAGATTTCGAAAAAGGTCCAGCAATCCTGGCCATCGAAATTTACCGAAGGCGCCTCCACGCGGTTGTCGATCTCGAGGGTAAAACCTTTATAGCGCGTTCCCACCATGGCGCGGCCGACGGTCGCGGTGCGTTCGCCGATCGGAAGCGCGCTCCAGTTTCCCGCGCGTGCCTGGCTCACCAGCCGACCGAATTGATCGTGTCCTTTGAAGACGGTCGAGAACGGCAGGCTGGATTCGGCCTTTAGAGGCTGAAGGGCGAGGAGCAGCAGGAAGGGGCCGAAAAGAATTTTGCGCATGCGTGGCGAATTATATCCCGCACTCCTGAGAGCACGCAACCTGCCCTCGGGAAACGCAATGGCATGGATTCGCGCATTTACGCGGTCGATAAGAGGAGCGTTACTCCGATATGAAAGCAATCCGCGTAGAGGAGTTCGGCGAGCCGGGGGTGATGAAATTGGTCGAAGTGCCGCAACCGCAACCTGGCCCCGGACAGTTGCTCATCAGGATGCACGCGGTCGGCGTTAATCCGGTCGAGGGCTACATTCGTGCGGGCACCTACGCGCGAAAACCCAAGCTGCCGTTTACGCCCGGAAACGACGGAGCAGGCGTAATCGAAAGTGTCGGTGAAGGGATCACTGATTTGCGACGGGGCGACCGGGTTTACAGCGCAGGATCGATCACTGGCACATATGCCGAGTTCGCGCTTTGCGAAGTCGCGCAGGCACATCCCTTGCCGGAGAATGTTTCTTTCGCGCAAGGCGCCGCGATGGGCACGCCGTACGCGACCGCCTATCGCGGTTTGATCCAGCGAGCGGCAGGCGAGGGAGGGCGAGACGGTGCTCGTCCACGGCGCGAGCGGCGGTGTTGGAATTGCCGCGATCCAGCTGGCGCGCGCTCACGGGCTGCGTGTGCTCGGAACTGCCGGAACCGATCGCGGCCGCGAACTCGCGCGAGAACAGGGCGCGCAAGAAGTCTTCGATCATCGCGCGCCGGACTATCTGGAGCAGATAATGAAGGCAACCGATGGGCGCGGCGTTGACGTGATTTTGGAAATGCTCGCGAATGTAAATCTCGGAAAAGATCTGACCCTCCTGGCTCCGCGCGGTCGGGTCGTTATTATTGGCAGCCGCGGGCGGGTGGAAGTGGATCCGCGCGACACGATGTCACGAGATGCCGACATTCGCGGAATGGCACTTCCCAATACGCCGCCAGCCGAGATGGCGAGCATTCATGCTGCGCTCGTGGCGGGATTGAAAGACGGCACACTCCGTCCGGTCATCGGGAAAGAGTTGCCACTAAGGGAAGCGCCGGAAGCCCATCGAGCGGTGATGGAACCGGGAGCATACGGGAAGATCAGTCCTCCTTCCCTAACGAGTGCTGCGTGGTGCCTTCGCGGCTCGTAGGGCGTGGCTTTCCTCCCCAATTTACCGGGGGAATGCGGCGCGTGATCAGCCCGTCAATCGATCCGTCGAGGCAGGGTTAGGGTATACGAGGTCGGAAGGTTGGTCCGACGGCCGATAGCACCTGCCGCTTGCGGATCCCAGTATATGCCGAAGTTCGAGACCGCGCCCAGGGCGCCGTCCTCCCAGACCTTGTGGTACTCGGGGTACTTGCCGGTGGTGCCGTCCAAGAGGAAGAAACGCGGCTCCGGTTCGTAGCGGAGGCCTCGGAAAAGATACGGATTGCCGGCGGCGGATTGGGTCGCGCCGGGGATGGGCGCGCCCGCGGGATTGAGGAACTGCACCTCGCCGTAGTCGTCGTAGTCGTAGCGCTCGACGACCGCGCCGGTGGCGTCGGTGAGCGCGAGGGTGTTGCCGGCGTCGTCGCCGTGCAGCCAGTAGTCCTGGCCGCCGCGGCGCATCTGTAAGAGACCGTCGCGACCGGATCGACATTGCCGTCTCCGTCTATATCCGCATGGGTCTGAAGGTCGCCAGCACCGCGCCGCCGCCGTCGCGCTCCTCGATCACACTGCGCGCCGTCGTAAATGAAGCGCGTGGTGACGATGACCGGCGGGCCGGGCGGCTGGATGTCGCGCTGGATGCGCCGGCCGAGCGCGTCATAGCGGTATTGCGCCTGCAGTCCGCCGGCGAGTTGCGCGCTCACGAGCCGGTTCGCGTAGTCGAACGTCATGGACCGGAAAACGCCGTTCGGACCGGTTGGATTCGTTAGCCGCATGTTTCCGTTCTCGTCATACTGCCGCGCGTCGAAGGGCGTGGTCGTGTACTGATTCACCTGAAAATCCGCGGGCACGGGCGTGGTCGGATCGCGCGTGTAGGCGCCGGGATTCAATCCGCCGATGACCTGCACGCGGTTGCCTTCGCCATCGAGCTGATACTGCGTGTCGAGCATCGGGCCGCTGCTCAGCGCGACGTTCGAGTGGATGAGGCGATCGTCCGCGTCGTAGTCGAAGAGCCGCGTCTGCGTCGGGCCGCCGGCGACGAAAGGCGTGGGCCGGTTGCGCGTGATCTTGTTTTGATTCCGATCCCAGGTCATCGCGCGATTGTCGAGGACCGCGCCGCCGGCGATCTTCGTGTGCGAAACGAGGACCGGCCGCCGCCATCCGAAATCGCCGATGATGGTCGGTCCGCCAATCTGGCCGTCGTAGGTCATGTCCAGGCGGGTGCCATTGCCGAAGTTCGCGCGCTCGAGCCGGTCGCGACCGGCATAGAGGAAACTGCCAAGGGTCAGCGCGCCGTCGTTCACCCTCGTGCAGCGATTGATCACATCATACGTGTAGGTGAGCACGCGCCCGCCCGGATAGGTGAGCGAGAGGCGATTGCCGACGGCGTCGTAGGTCGAACTCGTGGTGAGCGCGCCGAGGCTTTCGCTGCGCAGATTCGAGAGCGAGTCGTAGGTGAAATTCACCGTCGAGCCGTCGTTCACCGCGCGCAGCGTGCGGCCCATCCCGTCGTAGAAAAACTCCTCGAAGGTCGTGGTCGCGGCCACGCCGCCGCCGGGCACGATGTCGCGTCGCGTGAGCCGATTGAGCAGATCGTAGGTGTAGGTGATCGCGGTGCCGTTGGCGTCGAGCGAGCTGATGCGGTTGTGATGCACGTCGTAGGTCCAGCCGCTTTGCGTGTTGTCGGCGAGCTGGGTGGCGATCGGGCGATTGAGCGAGTCGTAGGTATAACGAGTGATGTTGCCGTTGTCGTCCGTCATCCGCGTCAGCCGCGAGTCGTCGTCGTATTGAAAAATGTGCGTGATGTCGGGGGTCGTTTCGGTGCCGGAGCCGTCCATGTCTTCGACGCTGCGGACGCGCCGGCTCAGGCCATCGTAGGTGTAAATCGTGTCGGTGCCGCGCGGCATCGATGAGCCGGGTGAGATTGCCGCGCGAGTCGTAGCGATAGGTTGTGAGATTGCCGACGTTGTCGTGCGCGCTCACGCGACGATTGAGCGTGTCGTAGATGCGAGGTGATGCGGAACTGCTCGTCCGGCGCGCCGCTGTCGCGCTTGTCGGTCAGCTGCGCAATCGTGACGTTCCCGTTCGCGTCCCGCGTGTAGTCGGTCGCGTTGCCGCGCGCGTCGGTCGTCCGGACGAGCGCGGTTCGCGGTGTCGTAGACGAAGCTCGTGGTGTGGTTGTTGTCATCCGTCATCATCGTCAACTGCTGGTTAGGCGCGCGGACGAGCGTGGTCGTGCGCGCCCCGTCGCCAAACGGAATGCCGGTGACCGGATGGAAAAAGCCGAGCCGCGGAGGAAGTGAGCCGGTTCAGCTCGTTGTAACTGTAGTCCGCGGTGAAGAGCTGGCGCGTGGGCGCGGGCAGCGGCTCCGCGTTTCCCATGATCTCGACGCGCGTGACGTTGCCCATCCCGTCGCGGGTGAGCGCCGCGGTATTGCCGCCGGCATCGAGCATGCCGATGGGGCGATCGAAGCCGTCGTAGCTGTAGCGCGTGATGCGCGGCGCGCTCTCCAGTCCCTGGCTGCGCTGGAGGAGCGAGCCGTTCGCGTCGTAGTCGAACTGCGTGGTCGATTGCACCGCCGCGCCCGCCGCGCCGATCGTGCGGAAGGGCAGGTCGCGTTCGTCGTATTGCGAAGCGCACGATGTTGAACGGATCGGTGCCGTTCGCGGCCTCGGGCAACGTGAGCAGGGTGAGGTTGCGATTGCCGTCGTAGGCGAACTGGAGTGAGCGCGTCGTCGCGGCGTCGATTTCGTCCACGCGCTGCGTCGGGAAATTGCGGAAGTCGTAGCTCCACGTCCGGCTGAAATGGGTGTTCGCGCCGAGCGCGCCGTTTTCATCCCGGTTCTGCACGTCGATGCGGACGACGTTGTCGTTCGCATCGTAAATGAAATCGCATTCGTTGCGCGCGCCGTTCACCGTCGGCGAACTCGCGCGCACGACTTCGTCGAGCTGGTTGCGCGTGAGCAGCGTGTCGTTGCCGCGCGGATCGACCACCCGCACGACATGGCCACGCGGCGTCGTATTCAAAGTGCGTGGTCAGCGCCAGCCCGCCGGCATCGGCGATCGCGTCCGCGAGGTAGCCGTTCTGCGGCCCGCCGTTGTAGTAGGTGAAGGTGTCATTGCGCTGCGAGCCGCTGCCGTTCGCGGGATGCACGTGCGAAGTGAGCTGGCCGGAGCCGTTGTAGCTGAAAGTGTCCACGGTCCCGGCGAGCGGCGACTGGATCTGGGTGCAGTTGCCCGCGTCGTCGTAGGTGGCGGTGGTGGTGTGGCCGCGCGGATTGGTCACGGTGCGCGGGAAGTGCGCGACACTCGTAAAGTCGCCATGTCCGTGCAGCATCCGCACGCTAAGGACGTCGGCCGAGGAGTTGGAGATCGCGGCCGCAGGTTTGCCAGTCGGCCACCACGCGAAATCAGGATGCTTCTGGCGCGGCAACTCGGTCTGGTTGATCCAGATGTTCTTATACAAGTCAGGATGCTGCCCGCTTGAGCCTTCGCTGGTCGTACCCCAGGAGAGACCGCCGACGTAAAGTCTGTTTGACTGCAGCGCCGACTGATTGATCTCGGTCAGCATAGCTTCAGGAAAATACAGGCGTTTTCGCGCCTCTGACTTCGCAGCCGACGTGTCGTCAGTGCGAAACGCGGTCGTCCACGAGTGTCCCCGAACATGTCGGAACACATCTGCGCGCGATCGCCTGTCGGCGCGCGTCTGATCGCGCAGACGAACCGAAAGCTGGTCGGGATCGCCGTCAGTCGGTGTCGGCGTCCATTGCGAGCACGCGACCGTCCACGTTCGCGGACGTGCTCCTCGTCAAGCAGCCGACAGCCAGCGGTACGATTCGGCCCGGCGCCCAACCTCTGCACGATCCTGCCAATGCCGCTAGGACTTCGATCCTCCTCCTCGGCGACGCGTTGTAGACCGAGCCAATGATGATCGGCTGATCCGGGTCACCTTCGAGGTTGTAGAAGATCCCCTCCTCCTCCATCAACCGCGAGACGAAGCATTGCTCGACCGACCCGAATCCCGGCTCGTGCTGCATCCGCCAGTCGAGCGTCTCGCTCGCGAGTCCGATCTCGCGCAGCGTGCGCAGGTTGCCCGACTCGCGCGCGGTCGCGGTGGGGTTGAAATCCGTCTCCCACACGAACGCGCGCGCATTGTTGCGCGGCAGCGTGATTCGCGTTGGCAGGAAGTTCAGATTCCACTGCGCCCGGGTTTCAAAAAACTGCGGATCACTCGCGCGGAGCTGGCCCGTGGGGCGGTTCGCCGTCTCCGTGACGACGACGCCCGGCGTCGAGCGGCCGGTGTAGTCGAGCTGGCGCACGGGAAGATTGCGCGAGTCGAAAAATGTCTCGCGCACGTTGCCGACGGGATCGTTGGCGATGCGCTTCAGCACCGCGTAGCCGTTGGCCGGCGACGGCGTTTGCGTGAGCCAGGTGAACATCGCCGGCTTGTCGATCGGGTCGGCGTTGTTGCCGAGTTGCACGCTGAGCACGCGGTCGAAATTCACATCCGTCGGCACGAGCAACGGCGAGTAGGTGAAGCGCGCGCAGGTCTGCCCGCGCGGATCGGTGACGGTCAGCAGGTTGTCGTTGAGCGCCGAGTTCGTCGAGCCGACGGAATAGGTGAAGGTCCGTCGTCTTGCCCGCGGGGAAGTCATTGCCCGTCGGCGTGCCGGTCACGAGCGGCGAGCGGATCGTGCGCAACATCCCATTCGCGCCGAGCGGATTTCCGGTGCCGTAGTAGGAATACACGACCGAGCGCCCGCTGAAATCAATCAGCGCGCCGACGCGCCCGTTCGGATCGTATTGCACCTGATACGTCCGCCCGAGCGTGTCCACGATCACCGCGAGCCGGCCCAAGCCGTCGTAGGAAAACTGGAGCGCGTTCCCATTGCGATCGATGCTCTGCGCGATCTTTCCCGCCGCAGGCGAGCCGTCGAGCGGATTGAAAATCCAGCGCCCCTTGTCGGCGAATTCGAGCGTGAAGACATTTCCCGCGAGCGTGCCGCGCCGGAAAAAGCCGCGCTTGACGAACGAGCCGTCCGCTTGCAGGAAATACGTGTCGCGTCGTCCGGTGCCGTCGCGCACGAGCATGTCAGCGCCGCTCTGCGCGACGCGGATGTCGTAGCTGTGCGTCCAGTTGTTGCCCATCGTCGCCGTTTCGCCGTTGCGCGAGCGGTAGGTCGTGGCCCAGATGAAATCGAGGCCGCGTCCGGGAATCGCGAGATCGACGCTACAGGCGACGACTTCACCGGAGCCGCCCGCGACGCCATTCATGAAGATAACGAGGACTTCGTCATCGACCTCGGGCAGGGCAGAAGGCACCGGCGCACCGAGCGGCAGGCTCGGCGGCTCGAGCGTCTCGAGCGCCAACCCGTTGGTGATCGTGAGCGCATCGGTGAGGGTCGCGATGACGGTCCCGCCGCGGACGATTTGGACATCGTAAATCCCGAGCGCCAACCCCGAAACCGTTGCGCTGAGCAGCGTGTGATCGTGAAGATTCGTCGGCATATCAACGCCATTGATCCGCACGATGTCGCCCGGCGCGAAGCATTGGCCGGTAATGAAAAGCTGACCGCCCGCGACATTGAGCAGCACCGGGTGAAGGCCATCGATCGTCGGTTGCGGCAGCACCAGTCGATAGAAGCCGTCGTTAGGCGCACCGGCGCCGAGAAGGGCGAGCGGCACTTCGGAGGAACTCACGGCGCTCGCGGCCGTGACGACCTCGAAGTCCTGCCACGGCGCGGGCGGGATCAGCGTGGGGCTGTATTGCACCTTGTAGCGAGCGCCGGAGACGCTCGTCCAGGTGAGCACTGCGACCGGTCCGTTAGGCCGCTGCGCGCGGGTGATCGCGAGGCCGAGGTTGGCGTCGGGATTGGCGAGAAGGCGCAAAGCGGACGCCAAGCATAGAACGGTGATGGCTGCGCGGAAAGCGCAGCGCTGCGCGACGGTCCAATGGGCCGCGCGAGGAACGCGCGTATTCATAAAGCGAGGGTACGCGGGGGTTATTCCCAGACGAACGCCAGTGTGAGCCGTTCCCGCAGTTGTCTCCAGCAAAAAATCGCTCGTGGGCGGCGGCTAACCGGCACGTTGCTGCAAACATACCTGCGCCCTAGGTTCGGGTGTGGAGGATCTGTTCAGAGTCCAAGAGGACGTGAAAGCCGTGAAGCCGCCGACGGCTGCTTCGCCCCTCGCTGCGCGGATGCGGCCGCGCTCGCTCGAGGAGTTTGTCGGGCAACGGCACATCCTCGCGCCGGGAAAACTTCTGCGCCGCGCGATCGAGGCGGATCGCCTGCCATCGGTCATCCTCTCCGGCCCGCCCGGCACCGGCAAGACCACGCTGGCGCAGATCATCGCGGAAATGACGCAGGCAAAGTTCGAGCGGCTGAGCGGCGTCGAGAGCAACGTCGCGGAGATGCGCAAAGTGGTCGCCGCAGCCGCAAACCGCATCCGCACTTCCGGGCAGAAAACGATCCTCTTCGTGGATGAGATTCATCACTTCAACAAGGCGCAGCAGGACATCCTCCTGCCTGATGTCGAGAGCGGAAATCTGCGGCTCATCGGCGCGACGACTTACAATCCGTTCTTCTACGTGAACAGCGCGCTCGTCTCGCGCTCGCAGGTTTTCCAACTCGAACCGCTGCGGGTGGAGCAGCTGGAGGAATTGATCGATCGCGCGTTGGCCGATAAGGAGCGCGGTCTCGGCAAGCACAGCGTCAGGATCGATGCCGGAAGCGCGGACGGCATCTCGCCAAGATCAGCGATGGCGACGCGCGCAAATGTCTAAACGCGCTCGAGATCGGCGTCCTGACGACCGAAGCCGGACAAGTCATGGCGTCGTTCACTTCACGCTCGAAGTCGCGGAGGAAAGCATTCAGCAGAAGGCGATCGTCTACGACCGCGCAGGGCGACGCGCACTACGACACGATCAGCGCCTTCATCAAAAGCATGCGCGCGTCCGACGAGAAGGGCGCGATCTACTGGCTCGCGAAGATGCTGCACGCCGGCGAAGACTTCCGCTTCATCGCGCGGCGCATCGTCATCTTCGCGAGCGAGGACGTGGGCCTCGCCGATGCGGCGGCGCTGCCGCTCGCCATCGCCACGCAGCAGGCGGTCGAGTTCGTCGGCATGCCGGAAGCGCGCATTCCCCTGGCCCACGCGGTTTGCTACATGTGTCGCGCGACGAAAAACCGCGAAGCCTATGACTCGCTAGGCGCAGCGACGGAAGAAATCGAATCCGAACAAACTGCGCGCGTGCCCGAGCGTCTGAAGAACAAACACTTCCCGGTAAACCCGGAGGGCTGATGCGGACGGCGATTGGTCGACTACCGATTGCACTTGCGCTCGTCGCTAGTGGATTTGCTTTATCACCGCCGCTCATCCGCGCCAACGGCGGTGTCTTCAACTCATCGGCAGTTCAGAGGACCGGGAACCTGGTTCCTCTCCAAAAGGAGAGCATTTCGCTCGACCGAGAAAATCTCGCGATTCGTTTCGAACGGGACACGGCGTTTGTAAAAGTGGATTACGAGCTCGTGAACCATCAAGGCGGCGACGAAGTGATCTTCGGTTTTCCAGTTGATCTATTCACGCCTGAAACTTTGGAAGCTGTGAATGGTTACGACTACGTTCTGAGCCAGAGTTTCGGCGATTTCCAAGTGAGCGACAACGACGTGCGTCTCACCGTAGAGAAAACCGTCGATAAGCCGCTCGGACCCGACGAAAGGCCGCCCGGGCTGGACGGAAAAATCCAGCTTGTTCGTCGTTGGTCGCTGGTCCAGCTCACCTTTCGACCAGGAGAGCGCAAGCGTGTCACCGTGAGTTATCGCGTTACCTGCATCGCAAAAGACTACGGCTTTAGCGAGCGCGGTTGGGATTGGAAATTTGGCGAACGCAGTTTCTTCTACACCTTCCGCCCGGCTTCCACCTGGGGTGACGGCCGTGTCCGTGAACTGAACATTTCCGTGGACGCGAAATGGCTTCGAGAGCGTGGAGTCCCCATTACCAGAACGGAGCCAACTGGGTATGTGGATGAGGAGGGCACGATGCATTGGCATTTCCGCAATCAGAAGTTGAGCGACCTGCCGGATATGCGCGTGGGCTACAATCCCGCCGAACTGTACAGCAATGAGGCGATCACAAAGGATCTCGTGCCGAAGGAAAAGATGCGGACTCTCGACGTCTCCTCCAATTTGCCGTCGGCCGGCGGCCACCGGTACTCCGAGCAGTCGATGCTCGATCGTGACCTGGACACCGCCTGGGTCGAAGGGGCCAAAGGAGCAGGGATCGGAGAGTCGATTGTTTTCACGCCACCGAAGAAAACGTACGTCGAGAGCATCGGCATCCTGAATGGATATGCGGTCGACCGGCGTTTGTATTATGCCAACGGCAGAATCAAAAAATTGCGCGTCGAAGTCGATGTCGGAGAAGGCGCGGAACCGAACGAGCGCCATCGAGTCAAGGACGTCACCTTGCCTGATAGACCCTACGAGCAACTCAATCGACGTTACCCGCTTCCATCAATTGATTGGGTGCTCAACCACGGACAAGGCGGCGGCTTCATCGACCGGGTCAGGTTCACAATTCTCGAGGTATATCCGGGAACTGATTACGAGGACACGGCAATTACCGAATTCTATGTCTGCGGCTTCCCGGTGAAGTAGTGAGCGGACGTAATCGAAGCACTTATCCGCGGGAACGACGACAAGATGCCTTTGACGCTGGCTGCGAACCGCATCGGTGCGGTCATTTTTCGTGGCGCGGAGAAACGCCAGAGCAACCTAGCCCCAGGATCAAGGTGGGAAGGAGGGAGAGACGACGGCGACCGCGCTGAACGAGCGCCTGCATCCGCGGTTGCGGAAATGGTTTCGCGCGACCTATCGGAACTTCACCCACGCGCAGTTGCTTTGCGTTCCAGCGATTCTGGATCGTGAGTCCATTCTTCTGACGTCGCCGACCGGCAGCGGGAAAACGCTCGCCGGTTTTCTCGGGATTTTTGATTTTCTGCTGCGCAAATTGGACGCCGGAGCGCTGCGTCGGACGGTGCAGTGCATTTACGTTTCGCCTTTGCGCGCGCTCGCATACGACATCGGGAAAAACTCTGCGCGCGCCGATCGAAGGAATGGGCTTGGAAAAGGAGCTGCTGGTGCACGCGCGCACCGGCGATACGACGGCATCGGAGCGGGCGAGATTCCGGCGACGCGCCTCGCACATTCTCGTCACCACACCGGAAAGTCTCGCCGTGATGCTGGCGCAGGAAAGTTATGCGCTTCACCTCGGCGAGTGCCAGTTCGTAATCGTGGATGAGTTGCATTCTTTCGCCGGGAACAAACGTGGCGCCGATCTCACGCTTTCGCTTGAGCGTTTGGAACGACTTCGTGAACAGGCCGAGCCAGGCGCTCCGCCGCTCTGCCGCGTAGGGCTATCCGCGACCGCGGCGCCGCTTGATCTGCTCGCGCGCTTCCTCGTCGGCAATGATCGCCCGTGTCGCATTGCCGAAGCGAAGATCGAGAAGAAATCGATCGTCGAAGTGTTTTCACCCATCCGCCGACACCCGTATCCGCCAGCGGGCTACACCGGCGTCCGCCTCTACGCCGAGCTCGCTGAGTTGATCAAGACGCGACGTTCCGTCCTCGTCTTTACAAACGTCCGCTCGGCCGCGGAACAGGTCGGCATGCGATTAAAGGAGCTGTTGCCTGATCTCGCCAGGCAGATCGAAGTTCATCACGCATCGTTAGACCGGAATGTTCGTCTCGAAGTGGAAGATCGGCTGAAGGACGGTGAACTGCGCGCGGTCGTTTGCTCGACCAGCCTGGAGATGGGGATCGATATCGGCGCGGTCGATCTGGTCGTGATGGTGGCGACGCCGAAAGGGGTGTCACGCGCCATTCAACGGATCGGACGTTCCGGCCATTCCCTGAACCGCAACAGCCACGGCGTACTCGTGGCGACGAATATCAACGATCTCGTCGAAGCCACCGTGACCGCCCAACGGGTGCGCGAGCGGGCGCTCGATCCGGTGCGTATTCAGCAGAAGCCAGTCGATGTCGTTGCGCAGCACATCGTCGGACTCGCGGCGAGTTCGCCCATCGCAGTTGATGAAGTCTTCGCGCTGGTGCGGCGAGCGCTTCCCTTCAGCGAACTGAGCCGGGAGGAATTTGATCGCGTCATCCAGTATCTGGAGGGCGGCGGAGTTTCCCTCCAGAAGCAATACACGGGCGTTTTCGGCAAGATCCGTGTCGACGACGGCATCATCTCGCTCGCTCATCCGCGAGTCAGGCGGGACTTTCTGGTGAACATCGGAACGATCGTTTCGGAGAGTTTCGTCGACGTCCTCTTGCGCCGACGGCGGCTCGGATCGGTGGAGGAAAACTTCATTAAGCAGCTGCAAATCGGCGACCTCTTCGTCCTTGGCGGACGAATTGTTCGCTTGATCGACACCGGTTTGCAGGCGGCCTACGTGGAGCGCGCGGATGGTCAACTGCCCACCGTACCGCGCTGGAATGCGGCCAAGATGCCCCTCACCTCCGGGTTGGCGCGCGGAGTGCGCGACTTGCGCAAGCAAATCGCGGATCGGCTCGGGAACGAAAAGGCGAATGGGCGCGCGCTCGATTGGCTGGTCGAGAGCTACGAAATCTCGATCGCGAACGCGGAGGCGATCCTCGAGCATTTCCGAGCGCAGCTCAGCGTCTCGGAATTGCCGGTGGGCGAGAAAATGCTCATCGAGCTCTACCGCGATGGCGAGCATTCGCATTACTTCTTCCACTCGTTGATCGGCCGGAGCGCAAACGATGCGCTTTCGCGGATCGTCGCCTGGCGGGTGAAGAACCGAATCGGTGGAAACGCGCTGGTCACGATTGATGACTACGGTTTTCTGCTCACCCTGCGGCCGTTTCAGGAAATGCCGCTGGAAGATTGGCGGCTCTGTTTTGCGCGCGAAGGCGCGGAGGAAGATTTGCTCGCCGCGCTGCGAGGATCGGAGCTGGTGAAATGGCAATTCCGCGGCGTGGCCCAGACGGGTTTGATGGTTCCGCGCCACTTGCCGGGACGGGAAAGGCGGCCAAAGCAATTGACCTGGAGTTCGGAGGTCTTGTTCCGCGTGCTCGAACAGCACGAACCGGATCACCCCCTGCTCGAGGAAGCTTACCGGCAGGCGATGCACACTTTCCTCGATGCGGAGGAAGCATATTTGTATCTCGACGACGTGCAGCGATTTCGCTGGACCTTGCGCGAACTGCCGGTGGTCTCGCCGTTCTCGTTTGCGATCTACGCGAGCAAGATCAAGGAGAGCATGATGCTGGAGGATCCGTCGGCGGCAATCGAACGCATCTACGCCGACATGTATGCACGGGTCCAGAGTCTCACTTCGTCTTCCGCTTCCCCATGAACTTCTCCGGTGTCTCGCGAAGCGGGGCAGAGGGAAGCGGAAGGAGAAGATGGAAAACAAGAAGGGGCAGGCCTTGCGATCCACCCCTTCCCATTACCGAGCGAAGCTTCTCCCTAGCTTTTGCTCTGCGAAACTACTTCGTTCAGCTTGAAGATCGGCAGGAACATCGCGATCACGATGCCGCCGACGATCACACCGAGAAACACGATCAAGAGCGGCTCGATCAGCGAGGTCAGCGCATCGAGCATCGCTTCGATTTCTTCGTCCCAGAAGTCGGCCATCTTTTCCAGCATCGTGTCGATCTTGCCGGTCGCTTCACCGGCCGCGACCATGCGCAGCATCATCGGCGGGAAAATCGGCTTCTTCGAAAGCGCGACGGAAAGATTGTCGCCCTTCTCCACATCTTCGCTCACGCCGCTGATGCTCGTCTCGACAACGTAATTTCCGGACGCGCCGCCGACGATGTCGAGCACTTCGAGAATCGGCACACCGCTGCGAATCAGTTGCGCGAACGTGCGCGAGAAACGCGACATGCAGATCTTGTGGATGAGCGGACCGAAGACCGGCAGCTTCAGCTTCCAGCGATCGCTCAGATCTGCTTGCCGCGGGTCGAGCGCAGGAAAGTGCGGATGCCGAAGAACGCGCCGCCGAATGCCGAGGATCAGGAAATACCATTCGCTCCGAATGAAATCACTGACGTCGATCAGAAATTGCGTCGGCGCGGGAAGCTTGGCGCCGAAATCCTTGAAGATTTCGCCGAAGATCGGCACGACTTTAACGATCAGGAAAGTCGTGATCGCAAACGCGATGCAAATGACGATGACCGGATAGGTCATGGCCGACTTGACCTTCTTGCGCAGGCGGGCGCTCGCTTCGAGGAAGCCGGCCAGACGATCGAGAATCTCCGCGAGCAAACCGCCGTGCTTCACCGGCTTTCACCATGCTCACGAACAGCCGATCGAACACGCGCGGATGTTTCGCGATTGATTCATGAAAAGTTTCGCCACCCTGCACGCGCGCGGTGACGTCGCTGATGACGTGACGCAAGCTGCGTTGCCGCTTCGGATCGCACTGTTCATAGAGCGCGGTCAGCGCCTGGACGAGCGAGATGCCGGCCTCGATCATGGTCGAGAGTTGCCGGGTGAACAGAACGAGATCGGTTTCCTTGACTGTCCAGACTCTTGTTCCTGCCGCGGCTCACCGCGGCTTTTTGTTGCAGCGAGAGGACCATGAGCCCGCGGCTCATGAGACTGGTTACGGCGTTGTCTTCGTTGAGAGCGTCCTGGATACCGGAGACGATCTTGCCGGAGGCATCGCGAGCTTGATAGGAGAAGGTCATCATATTATGGTAATTATATTCCGTATAGCAGCTGGAGTGCCAACCCGCCGAGCACTACCGGAGCCAAGACTGTGGCATCTCAGCGCAGGTTCCTCTAAGGCCGAGGCTCCGAATCGCGATGATCGCTGCCCGCCGAATTTGATCGGCTCTCTCCCGGCCTGTTCGTCTGGCACCGACACGATCCCGAGGTGAAGGCCGATCTTTTCTCCACCGGCTTGGTAACTGCCGCCGGGATCTTCCTCGTCGATCCCTTCGCGGCAAATACGGCATCAATCTGCTGGCGCCATCGCTGGAGCGAAGGTCGCCGGGATCGTTGTCAGTAACGCGAACCACGCCCGCTCATGCGCGGAGTTCGCGGAGATATTCGCGGTTCCGATTTTCGCCCATGCACGAAGCGCGAGCAGCGCTGCACCCAGCCGCGGTCGCGGAGGTCATGGACGGGACCAGGTTGTCGGACGAACTCGCTGTCGTTGGCATCAAGGGCGCGGCCGCCGGGTGAGATCGCGCTCCATTGCGCCAACGACGGCGGAACAGCCATCATCGGCGACGCGCTGATCAACTTCGGCCACACGGCTTCACGTTCCTGCCGGGGAAATACTGCTCGAACGCGAAGCACATGCGGCAATCACTGCGCCGACTCCTCGATTACCGTTTCGAGCGCATGCTCTTCGCGCACGGGACACCGATTCTCGCAACGGGGTCGCAGCCGGCTCGAGCGAGTTACTCGATCAAGGCAGCTGATTCCACGCAGATAGCATGGTTCGAAACAAAACCAACCAACCGCGGTGCCTTCGGTCGCTTTCTCCAGCTGATCCGATTCTCGCACACGATCTTTGCGCTGCCATTCGCCTTCGGTGCGCTCCTGGTCGCAGCCAACGGTCGTCCGTCGCTCCGGACACTGCTTGCTCGTTCTCGCCTGCATGGTCTTCGCGCGCACCGCCGCGATGCTTTTCAATCGGCTGGTCGATTGGTCGCTCGACCAGCGCAATCCGCGCACGGCCGCTCGCCATCTCCTGGTCAACAAGATCGACTCGCCTCCGTGCTTCTCGTCGTCGGCTCGTCCGCGGCCTTCATCCTGCCGCGTCGCCATCAACCGAATCACCGGCCTCCTTTCGCCCTGCGCGCTGGCGATCATTTTTTTTTACTCGCTCACAAAACGTTTCACCAACGCCAGTCATTTTTTTCTCGGCCTCGCGCTCGCGGTCGCTCCAGCCGGCGCCTGGATCGCGCAAACCGGCCAGCTCGCTTTGCCGCCGCTGATTCTCGGTGCCGGCGTCATCTGTTGGGTGGCGGGTTTCGATCTCATTTACGCCACGCAGGATTTCGAGTTCGATCGGCGCGAAGGCTTGCACTCGTTAGTCGTGACGACTCGGGATCCCGCAAAGCCTGCGCCTCGCGCAATGGCTGCATCTCCTGATGTTCGTGGCGCTGCTCGGGTTTGGTTTCGCTTGCGAACCTCGGCCCGATTTATTTCTGCGCGATGCCGCTCGTCGCGAGCGGCTCTCTTCTACGAACATCGCAGTTCCGCGCAACGCCTCGATCTCGCCGGGATCAATCGCGCGTTTTTCCAGAGCAACGCTTTCGTTAGCGCGTCTTTCTCCTCGCCGTCTGCGCCGCCGTCTGGCGCTAGACGATCAGTTAAACTTCGAGCTGCGCGATCCGCCGCGCATGCCGACCGCCTTCGAAATCGGTCGTTAGCCAGATGCGCACAATCGCCAGGGCGAGATCTTCCGGGATCAGGCGTTCCCCGAGCGAAAGCACATTCGCGTCATTGTGCTGGCGCGAGAGCCGCGCGCTTTCTTCGTTCCAGCAAAGCGCGCAACGGACCCCGCGCACTTTGTTCGCCGCCATCGCCTCGCCGTTGCCGGAACCGCCGAAGACAATTCCGCGCTCGCATTCGCCCTCGCCACCGCTTCCGCCGCCGGCCGAATGAATAGTGGATAATCGACCGTTTCCTCGCTCGAAGGTGCCGAAATCCCCACTTCGTGACCAAGCGACACGAGCAATTCCTTGACTTTTTCCTTGTAGCGAACCCGGCGTGATCGGTTCCGAGGGAAATTTTCATGGGATTAAAGCTTACGCGAGCGAACGCCGCCGCTAGCCACCATGCAGTTGCGCTAGTTGCGCCCAGAGTTCGCGCTCGCGCTCGGTCAGTTTCTTCGGAATCGGAACTGCGTGACGACATAGAGATCGCCGCGGCTCCCGGCGGCATGCGGCAGCCCGCGCTCGCGCAGACGAAAACGCTGACCAGCCTGCGTGCCCGCGGGAATTTTCAAACGCATCTCGCCTTCCAGCGTCGGCACCTGCAGTTCGGCACCGAGCACCGCCTGCCACGGCTCGATTTTCACTTCGTGAATCAGGTCGCTGCCTTCCACGGTAAAATCCGGATGCCGCGCAAATCGCACGCGCAAAAATAGATCGCCGCTCTTTCCGCCGCCGCGCTCCGGCTTCGCCCTGTCCAGCCAGCCGAATGCGCTGTCCTTCGTGCACGCCGCGCGGAATTTTCACCTGATACGTTTCGACCTTGTTCGACGAATGCTGCGTCGGAGCGAAACCGTGCGCTTCGAACCATGGAGCGCTTCTTCCAGCGTGACCATGATGTCGGCTTCGACATCGCTGCCGCGTTCCGCCCCTGCGCCGGTCGCGGCCAAATCCGCCGCCGAAGCCGACTCGTCCACGTCCGCCACCGAAGAACGCTTCGAAGAAATCGCTGAACCCGGTGCCGCCGAATTCGAATTCAACCCACCGCCATTCCGCCGCCGTAACGCTGGAAACCGCCGCCGGGTTGCCGCGCCGCCCCATCCGGGCGGCGGTTGAAATCCACCCGGCTGATTCCAATCCGCGCCGAGCTGATCGTATTTCCTCCGCTTCTCCGGATCGCTCAGAACTTCGTAGGCTTCGTTGATCTGCTTGAATTTCTCCTCCGCGGTCGCTTTGTCCTTCGGCTGACATTCGGGATGGATATTTGCGCGCGAGCTTGCGGAACGCGCTGACCGGATTTCGTCGTCGCTCGCCGTCTTCGAGACGCCCAGCGTCTCGTAATAATCTCGGAATTGAACAGCCATTGATGATCGCTCGAAGTTTCCTCGCAGGCAGCGAGCGTTGCGCAACTGCGATTTGGACTCGATCCGCACTCTAGCTGCGGCATGATCGTTCGCCATGCCTGAACTCGGAAAACTGCTTGGTCATCTTCGGCTGGTCGTCGTGGTCATTGGTCGGCGCGCTCTGTGGAGCGGCGTCGGCAGCGGGTGGCTCGGGCGTTTGCCCGGCGACATCCGCATCGAGCGCGGCAACTCCGCGCTTCTACTTTCCCGATCGTCACCTGCATCATCATCAGCATCGTGCTGAGTCTGATCTTCTCACTTTCTTCCGTCGATAATCGAATTCCGCTGGATGCGCGCCGATTTCGCGCCGACAGAGCCAGCTCGATCAACACGTCGCGCGTTTGCTCCAGTGTCGCCGCTGTCCGCGGATGATGCCTCCACCCGTTTCCGGCGGCGCAGTTCTCAGCAAGGTCATGCTGGTTGGTCAGGCGCCCGGCGTGAAAGAACCGGTTCTGGGCAGGCCGTTCGCGTGGACGGCGGGACGCACTTTGTTTCGGTTGGTTCAATGAATTCTGCGGCATGACCGAAACGGACGTGCGCGCGCCGAATTTATTTCGCCGCGGTCTGCCGCTGTTTCCCGGCAAAACTCGCGGCCGGCGGCGATCGCGTTCCCGCGCCGGACGAGATCCAAAATTGTTCATCTGGATGAACGATGAGATCGATCTCTGCGCCCGCATCTCGTCATTCCCGGTCGGAAAGTTTGCCATCGCGCAGTTCATTGCCTTCGAGAAACTGGAAGACGTGATCGGTCGCAGCCTTCCCCATGCGCAGGAATCGCTGCGCGTTCGATCTGATTCCGCTGCCGCATCCATCGGGCGCGTCGCCGTGGCATCGAATTCCTCGCCGGGAAAAGCATTGTTGGCAAAGCGATGCGGTTAATCGCCGCTCATCCGGCGTTGCCGACATCGACCAGATCGGCGAAAGTCTCGCCAGCGTCGATGACCAGCTCACACTGCGCATACTCGAACGCGCAACGAACTTCCCGACTCCGACAAATGGGATCTGACCCATCTCTTCGCCGACGCCGGACAAATGGCAGGAGGATTTTGCGCTGGATTCAGCGCACGCTATCCGCAACTCGCTCGAGTGGAAAGGTCGTCTCGGCGAATCAGCCGCAGACGCTCGCGGACGTGCCTCGAATTCGACAAATCGCTCGATCAAAAAATCGAGCGCGTTTACCACTACGCTTCGCTCCAGCTCGCCGAGGACAGCGCGAATCCCGAATATCTCGCGCGCATGGGGCAGTTGCAGAATCTGCTCACGAAAATCAGCGAAACCGCGGCGTTTGTCGGCGCCGGAAATTCAGGCGATCGGCGACGAAAGATTCGCGCAGTTCCTGGACGATCCCGCGCTGACGGCGTGGCAAACACAGCTCCGGAAAATTCGGCGGATGAAGCCGCACGTTCTCTCCGAACGGGAGGAACGCCTGCTCGCGCTCGGGAGCTCGGCGCTCGACGGCTACGATGACACGTTTTCGCAGCTGACCGACGTCGACATGAAATTCGGCGTGCTCACCGACGCGACAGGGCGACGAGCGACCGCTCACGCAAAGTTCCTTCAGTTCGTTTCTGGTGAAACGCGATCACGCGTCTGCGCAAACGCGCGTTCCACCAATTCTACGAGGAGTTTCAGGATCACCAGTTCACGCTCGCTTCGTCGCTCGCCTATTCGGTCAAGGCCGATGTCTTTCGCGCGCGCGCCCGAAATTTTCCGTCCGCGCTCGAGGCCTCGCTCTTTCGCGACGACGTCCCGCCCGCGGTTTACGACGGCTTGATCTCCGCGGTTCGGCAGCAATCTCGCGCCGCTCTTTCGCTACTACGAATTGCGCCGGCGCGTTCTCGGTCTCGACGAACTGCACTCATTACGACACCTATGTCCCGCTGGTCCCGGAGATCGAGACGCAAGGTCACCTTCGACGAGGCGATCGAGACACGTGCTCGCCGCGCTCACGCCGCTCGGCCCGGAATACGTCAGCACGCTGGCGAAGGTTTGCGCGGGCGCTGGTGCGATCGCTACGAGACGAAAGGCAAACGCAGCGGCGCTTTTTCATCCGGCAGTTACGGCGCGCCGCCCTACATCCTGATGAATTACAAGAGCGACGTCTTTTCCGACGTCTACACGCTCGCGCACGAAGCCGGACATTCGATGCACACCTGGTTCGCGCAAAAGATCGCAAACCTTTCAGGATTACGATTATCCGATCTTTCTCGCCGAGGTCGCCTCCACCTTCAACGAAGAGCTGCTCACTCATCATCTGCTCGAGCAGACCGACGATCCAAAGATGCGCGCCTACATCATCAACCGCCAGATCGACGACATCCGCGGCACGCTCTTCCGGCAGACGATGTTCGCCGAGTTCGAGAAGATCATCCACGCGATCGAGGAACGCGGCGATGCGCTGACGCTCGATGTTTTCAAATCGGAATATCGCGCGCTGCTTGAGGCCTACTTCGGCGAAGGACGTCGTGCTCGATCCGGAACTCGATCTGGAATGCCTGCGCATCCCGCATTTCTACAGCGCGTTTTACGTTTACAAATATGCCACCGGCATCTCCGCGGCGGTCGCGCTCTCGGAGCAGGTTCTGCGCCGGCACGCCGGGCAGCGTGGAAGCCTATCTCGGCTTCCTGAAATCCGGCGGCTCGAAGTTTCCTCTCGAAACCTTGCGAAGCCGCCGGCGTCGACATGACAACTCCGGCGCCAGTCGAAAGCACGCTTCGGTTTTTCGAGCGCCGGCTGGGCGAGCTCGAAGCACTTCTGCTCTAGCAAGTCCGCCGTCAGTTGGCCTGCTCCCTGCTAAGAAAGCAGGCGTGCATTTCGAACGCCAGATACAGGCCGCCTGCGGCTACGCAGAGCTGGGCATGCCCCGCGAATCGCTCGCGGAGCTCAAGGCGATCCCCCCGCGCTTGCAAAATCGCCCGGAGGTCTTGCAGCTTCGTCTGCATCATCTGATGCAAAGCAAAGCGCTGGGCGCAGCGCTTTGCGCATCAGTCAGAAACTCTGTCGCGTCGCCCCCGACTTGAGCACTGGTTTTCTCCATGCCGGATTTTGCCTGCACCAGCTCGGCAAGACGGCGGAAGCGAAAAAACTCTTGATCACCGGTCCGCTCGCTCTGCTGAAGGAGCCGATCTATTACTACAACATGGGGTGCTACGAAGCGCTCCTCGGCAATGTCCACGACGCGAAGATCAATCTGCAGATCAGCTTTAAAATGGACGCAAGCTTCCGCGACCTGGCGAAAAAGGATCCGGATCTGAAAGCACTCCACGCGGTGATCTGATGGCGTTCTCTCTTCGGAGAGCGCATGCTGCCGCGTGGCCAACGTGGAACGCGGCTGAACTAAAGGAGCGAATCTCTCCACTCTTCGAGGAGAACTTCACCCAGTTCGGCGAACTCGGAGCGGCGGTTTCGATCTGGCAGCACGGACAACCGCTCCTCGATCTTCACGGCGGATTTCGCGACGCGAACCGCGAAACGCCCTGGACACCAGACACACTCGTCCTTTTTTGGTCGGCGACGAAAGGTCTCGGCAGCGCGTGTCTTCTGCATGTCCTGCAGGAGCACGATCTCGGGCTGGAGCGCCGCGTCGCGGAATTCTGGCCGGAATTTGCGCAAGGCGGCAAAGGCGAGATCACGCCTCGCGCAGCTGCTTTCCCATCAGGCGGGTCTGTGCGCCCTCGATGAGCGAGTCGATGTCCACGATTATCCGGCGGTCATCGCCGCGCTCGAACACCAGGCGCCGCTCTGGCCACCGGGGACCGCACACGGTTATCACGCGCGCACCTTCGGCTTTCTCGCTCGATGAACTCGTTGCGCCGCCTAACGAAGCAAACCCTGAGCGAATATTGGCGGCAGACTTTCGCCGATCCGCTCGCGCTCGATATCTGGATCGGCTTGCCGGACAGCGAAGCACGCACGCGTCGCGACGATCTACGCGGCCAAGGCGGGCCGACCGCCCGACACCGGCGCAGTTCTATCGCGACCTCGCCACGCCCGGAACGCTGGCGCGCAAAGTCTTCACCTCGCCCGCGGGTCTGCATGCCGTCAGCGGAATGAATGCCCCGGCCATCCGCGCGCTCGCCGCTTGTTTCGTTTGGCGGAATCGGCACCGCCTCCTCGCTGGCAAAATTCTACGCCATGCTCGCGAACGGCGGAGAACTCGACGGCCGGCGCTTCTTTACCCCGGAGACGATCGCGCACATGACCACGACGCTCACTGCCGGCCTGGACCGCGTCTTCCAGATTCCGACCGCGTTCTCCGCCGGCTTCATGAAGGATCCGCCGGAAGCGCCGCGGCGAATTTTCGGTCCGTCTGCTTCCGCCTTCGGACATCCCGGCGCCGGCGGCAGCCACGCCTTCGCCGATCCGGAGAATGGGATCTCCTTCGCCTACGTCATGAACCAGATGGAGCAATCGCTCTTGCCTAACGAGAAGTCGTTGCGACTGGTGGACGCGCTGTATTCGTCGTGAGCCGCGCGCTCACGTCGCCCATCACCGTGACGAGAATTCGACGTCGGTGCGCCGCGCGGCGGTGCTCGAAAAGAAAAATGCCCTGCCACGTGCCGAGTTGCATCCGGCCGCCCACAATCGGCACGACTTCGCTCGAACGCGTCAGCACCATCCGAATATGCGACGGCATGTCGTCCGGTCCTTCGTCGGTGTGCTTGAAAATAAGACGCCTCTTCCGGCACCAGCCGATCGAAGAATTTCTCCAGATCGCGGCGCGCCGTCGGATCGGCGTTCTCCATCATGATCAGGCTGCAACTGGTGTGCTGCACGAAGACCGTCGCGGTGCCGAGTTTGATTCGACTTCTGGTTACGATCGCCGCCACGTCATCGGTGATCTCATACGTTCCTTTCCCGTTGGTCCGGATCTCAGATTGTTCGTTATAGACCGACATGGGGAGAGCGCTTGCGAGGCCGCTCTCAGACAATCCAAAGTCGCTTGAGCGGCGCAACTCGCGGGAGTGTTATCACCGCGTTAGCCTTCGGTGTGCAGAGACTCTGGTTCATCATCGGCATAGCGGCGCTCCTCTCGATATCGAGTGCGACGCCCGCGCTCCAGCAGCAGGAAATCACCGAACTCTATCGCGCCGGTTTGGCCGGCGACAAAGCCGCGGTCGAACAGTGCATCGAAAAGCTGGAAGCCGTGCTGAAGGATCAACCGAACAATCAACTCGCGCGCGTTTATCTCGGCAGCGCCTACACCCTGCGGAGTCGCGATCTCGGCTTTGGGTCCGAAGAAATTGGAGGCGTTGAAACGTGGCCTGGCAATCATGGATGATGCGGTCATGGCTGCGCCGGACGAGCCGAAGGTCCGCCTCGTGCGCGCCCTCACCACGTCATCGTTGCCTGCCATCTTCGGCCGACGCGCTTCGAGTCGAAAAGATTTCGAACTGCTCGCGGAGGAGGCACAACGCGCGCCCGCGAAGTTCGAAGAGGGCGATCTGGAGATCATCTACAAAAACGCTCGAAAGCGCTGAAGATAAGGCGCGACAATTCGCTTCGCGTCTCTCGGCGATTCACGGATAGTCCACCCTTCATGCAGGACGATCTCGAACGCGTGTTGTTTGACGAAGCAGCCATCCTCCGTCGCCTCGACGAGATCGCCGCCCAGATCACCGAAGACTATCGCGACCGCGAACTGACAGTCATCGCCGTGCTCAATGGCAGCCTCATTTTCATGGCCGATCTCCTGCGCCGGATTCCGCTGCCGCTAAAGTTGGATTGCCTCAGCGTGGCCAGCTATCACGGCGGCACGAAATCCACCGGTGAAGTCATCTTCCGCCAGGTCGTGCTGCCAGATGTGCAAGGCCGGCACATCCTCATCCTCGACGACATTCTCGACAGTGGCCTGACGCTGGCTGCGATTCGCCGGAAGGCTCGAGGAGGCAAGTCCTCGCAGCGTGCGCGTTTGCGTTTTGCTGGAGAAGAAAATTGTCCGCGCCGCACCGGTGGAGGCGGATTACATCGGCTTCGAAATTGGCAACGAATTCGTCGTCGGCTACGGCCTCGATTACATGGAGCGCTACCGGAATTTGCCCTGCATCGGCGTCCTGCGGAAAGAGCTGATCGCATCATGAAGGTGCGGGTGCAGTTTTTTTCGCACTTGAAGGACGCGGCCGGACGGCCGAGCTGGAAATGGACATGGCCGCTGGCACGAAGGTCGAGCGATCTCCTCGAGCAACTCTACGCCGAGTATCCGACACTCCGCGCCTGGGACAGCAGCATCCTCATCGGCGCCGGCATGGAGTTTGTCGAACGCGACCATCTGCTTCGGCCTAACGAAGAGATCGCGATCATGCCGCCGGTGCAAGGCGGCTAAACCTGGAGCGCGACGCTCTGTCGTCGCGTGGACCTCTCCGCGATGACTCCGACACCTATCAGTCCCGAAAGTTTTGAAAACTCGTCGCGACCTCAAAGTCCTTTCCGCGCACGAACTGGATCACTTCCTGTAAATCGTCGCGCTTCTTTCCCGGTCACCCGAATCTGTCTTTCCTGCAGGGTGCTCTGCACTTTGAAGCCCTGCGCTTTGATCGCCTTGATGATCTCCTTCGCCTTCTCCCCTTCCAAACCCTGGCGGATCTTCAATTCCTGGCGGGCGTGACCGAGCGGTGAAATGACCGCGTCGACTTGCTCAATGTTGCGCAAGTCGATGTTCCGCTTGGCTAGTTTCCCAATGACGATTTCGCGCAAGCCGCGCAGACGCGAGGCGTCTTCCGCGGTCAAGGTGATCTTGTCCTTGTCCGCCTCGATCTCCGCGACGGTTCCTTTGAAATCGAAGCGCGTCGCCAATTCCTTGCGCGCCTGATTGAGCGCGTTGTCGATCTCCTGTTTGTCCACTTCCGAGACGATATCGAATGAAGGCATGGGGAAGATTTGCGATGGTCGATTTTCGATTGTCGATTGTTTTCTTGTTCGAACGATCTCATTTCCCCCGCTCAACGCGCCGAGCTGAAGTAGCCTAATCGAAGCGCAGCGCGATCACCGGATCGATCTTCACTGCGCGGCGCGCCGGAAAATAGCACGCCGCAAACGCCGCCGCCGCCAGCAGCATGGTCACGCCGCCAAACACAATCGGATCACTCGGGTTGACTCCATACAAAAGCGCCGCGACCAGGCGCGTTACCCCGAAAGCGGCCACCAGACCGACGATCAACCCGATCGCCGCCAGCACCATCCCTTGCCGCAGGACCAGTTGCAGCACTTCCCAACCTTGTGCACCCAGCGCCATGCGAATTCCGATCTCGCGCGTCCGCTGACTGACCGAGTAGGCCATCACGCCATACACGCCCATCGACGCGAGCACCAGTGCGAGTAAACCAAACGCGCCGAGCAGGAGTGCGCCCATCCACGAAGGCCAAAGCGCGAAGGCCATGTGATCGGCCACGGTTTTTTCGTAGGTGATCGGGATACGCGTGTCGATCGCGCGGACGAGTCGATGCGCCTCTGCGAGCATCGGACCGGGCGGGCCGGCGGTCTGGATAAACAACGTCACCGCCGCCTTCGGCGCCTCGTCTAACGGGAGGTAAACCATCGCCGTCGGGATCTCGCCCAGACTCACCGCCTTGATGTCCCTGGTGACGCCGACCACCTCCACCGGTTCGCTTTGAAAAAAATGAAAGCGTCGCCCGACCGCGTCCTCTCCCGGCCAGAACTGATGCGCCATCGTTTGATTGATAATCGCGACCGTCGCCGCGTTCCTTTCCGCGTCGTGCTCGTTGAATTTCCGCCCCTGCAACAAGGGAACGCCGAGCGCGTCGAAATACCCCGGAGTGATCGTGCTGAAGTTGGCAAACCGGCGATTCAACTCCGCCTCGGAATCGCGGCCCTCCACATAGATCGTTCGGCCGCGCCCTCCGAAACCCAGCGGAACCCATTCGCCGGCTTCGGCCCGGCGCACTTGCGGATTGCGTCGGATGACGCTCGAGCAACTCGCGGATGGTTTGCAGCCCGCGGGCGTTGTCGTAGCCCGCGAGGTTCAGATCGAAAGAAAGGAGCGCGAGCTCGGTGGTGCGAAAGCCGGGATCGATCGCCTGCGCTTTGTGAAAGGCTTTCAGGAAAAGACCCGAGCCAATCAGGAGCAGCAGCGAAACCGCAATCTGCGCGACCACGAGGAGATTCCGCAAATTCCAACGCGACGTGCCGCCGCCACTGCTCGAGGCGCGTTCGCGCAGTCCCTGGGTGAGATCCCAACGCGTGGTTTGCAAAGCGGGGGCGAGCCCGAAGACGACGCCACTGCCCAGCGCGAGGAAAAAGGCGTAAACCAGCACGCGCAAATCCGGCGAGGGATCGAGCGCGAGCGGCATCGGAGTCACTGGCAGGAGCGCGAGCAGAACGTCGCCCAGCCAGTAGGCCAGAATCACGCCGCCGATGCCACCGAGCAATGCGAGCAGGATGCTTTCGGTGAGCAATTGCCTAACGATACGTCCGCGACCCGCGCCCAGGGCCAGACGCACCGCCATTTCGCGCTGGCGGGTAGTCGCGCGGGCGAGCAGGAGATTGGCGACGTTCGCGCAGGCGATGAGCAAAATGCTTCCGGCCGCCACCAGCAGAAGCGCCGAAATGTTCACCACTCCGTTCTCACTGTCGGGCCCGCCAAGACCTTGCGTCTTGGCCGATTCGAGCGTGCTCAGGACCACGCTGCGCTCTTTGTTAAACTCCGGATAGGCCAGCTCGAGATGACGCGCGAGGGTCTTCATCTGCGCCTCCGCCTGCGAGATCGAGACGCCCGGCTTGAGGCGCGCGACCAGGTTCAACATCAGGGCCCGCCGGTTCTCGTACCATTCGAGCAGCCCGGGCGCGACCCATCCGCGCATCGCCATCGGCACCCGACG